>NZ_JARKMV010000001.1:720000-1905757 GCF_037626195.1 Brevundimonas sp. BR2-1
CCAGCGGGGCGTTGAACACACGTTCGGACGGTTGCGCGTTCAGGACGAAAAGCTCCGGGGATTCACAAAGACAAACCAATCGGTTGTCCGGGGCCATCATGGCAAGCGCTTCTTAATAACCATGACCCAGAGTGGGACGAAGGATCCTTACCGGTCCGTTGACTCTGTCCGCGTGAGAGGTGGTCGCCATGAACAGCTACATCAAGCTCGTGCCTGCGCTTGCCCTTGCCGCCGCCCTGGCCGCGCCCGTCGCGGCCTCGGCCCAGTCGGCGGGTTCGTCGAGCATGGGAACCTATCAGGCCGGCTACGGCGCCTCGCGCTACACCACGGCGCGCCCACAGACGGGGTCGACGAGGGACGCCAACGGCAACCGGCTGATCATCGACGGAATCATCCAGGCCGGCGCCAGCAGCTACTCCAGCGCCAGCGGAGGCGTTTCCTCCAGCTTCTCGGGCGCGGGGGGCAACGGCGCCATCGGCGGCTCGACCGCCATCGGCAACAACCTGAACGTAGTCGTTCAGGGCAACCACAACACCGTCATCGTCAACTCCACCCAGGTCAACAACGGCGCGATCAACGCCGGAACCAGCCTGAACGGCACCCTGAGGCTTCCATGAGCGTTGGCTCCCTTTCCCGCCGGCTGCGAGCCGCGGGCGTAGCCTGTGCGGCCGCGGCGCTGCTCAGCGGCTGTATCTCGGCCTCGGCCGGGCCCAACGGGCAGTATGCCTCGCCGATCGGCGACGCGCCCGTGACGGCCAATCCAACCCCCTACTCCGCCGCGCTCTACTGCATGGCCGACTACGCCCGCCGCTACAGCCTGCCCTCGCCACGCATCGCGGTCGGCCGGATCAGCGACTACACCGGCACGGTTTCGGCCGACGGCGGCCGGCAGGTCACCGGCGGCGCCTCGCTGATGGCCAATACGGCCCTGGCCAAGGCCGGCGCCCATATTGTCGAACGCTATGACACCTCGGTCTCCGAGCTCGAGCTGCGCTACGCCAACAACCGGCTGATCGGCGACGAAGGTCCGGGCGGTCCGGGCGACACCCAGTACCGCCGCATCCTGGCCGGCCAAGTGCCCGGCTCGGACTTCTATATCGTCGGCGGCATCACCGAGGTGAACTACAACATCCGATCCGGCGGCTTCGACATGGCCGCGGGCCAGGCCAGCAGCCAGACGCCGCTGTCGACGGCGTTCGCGGGCAAGGCCTATGTGATGAACATCGCCATCGACCTGCGTCTGGTCCAGACCACGACCATGGAAGTGGTCGACGTAGTCTCCTACCAGAAGCAGATCATCGGCCGCGAAATCTCGGCCGGGGTGTTCGACTTCCTGAACGGCAACGTCTTCGACATTTCGGCGGGCGAAGGCGGGCTGGAGCCGGTGCAGCTGGCCGTCCGCGCCCTGATCGAGCGGGCCACCGTCGAATTCATGGCCAATCTGTACGGCGCGCCCGGCCCCGAAGTCTGCCTGAACGCCGGTCCCGACCCTCTCGGCGGCACCGTAGGCCCGACCGGCGGCTATTACGCCGCCTACCCCAACACGGACACGAACAATGGCGCTACACGTGCGGACCCGTCTCGCTGGCACGATAGCCGCGACGGTGCTGTGCGCGGCAACCGCTACTGAGGCCGCCGCCCAGACACCGCCCCAGGACGGCGCGATCGTCCTGAACGAACAGCTCCAGCTGGGCGATGTCTTCGCCGGCCAGACGCTGAACGTCGTCGACGCCCAGGAACAGGTGACCGTGGAGACCTCGGCCCAGGGCAACTCGGCCTCGGGCGCGGTCGAGAACGGCGCCATCACGGTTCAGTCGAACCAGGACATGCGCGGCGACTCGGTCGCCCGGACCGACGTCATTCTGGGCGGCGACACCTATGGCGAGGTCAATGCGACCAGCCAGGCCGGCGGCAACTATCTGGCTGTCAGCGCCTACAACGCCGATCTGACGGTCGATGCAAACCAGTCCAACACCGGCGATCTGGTCAGCGCCACCACAGAGGTGGGCGACACGGACGCCCGGCTGCACGGCGGCGTGGCGGTCAACGCCTCGGCCATTTCCAACACCACCGCCCTCGCCGGTCAGGCCTCGTTCCTGCAGGGAACCGTCGACCAGTCGTCATCGGCCGTGGTCCGCTCGTTCGGCCGGATCCAGAGCCAGTACATCCCTGCCGCCGGCAGCGTGACCAGCGAGGCCATCGTCAACGCCGTAGCGGTCAACAGCAACGCCACCTCGGGCCAGAACCTGTCGATCACCCAGCGCTCGACCGGCGACTTCGTCGAGGCCGAGGCCAGCTCCAACGCCGGCAACGCCTGGGATCTTGCCGCCCGCGCCCGGGCCAGCGGCAACCAGGCCATCCTCTATAATGAGGGCGGTTCGGTCGTGACCGAGTCGGATCAGAACAACAGCGCCTTCGTGCGCGCCTCGGCCCTGACGACCGCCTATGACTATGGTCAGGCGGAAGCCCAGGCGCGCGGCGTCGCCAATGAGCTGTCGGTCGGAAACAACGACGTCTTCGTCGAGATCGACAACACCCAGTTCAACTCTGGCGGGGTGGATGTCACGGCGACCTTCTCGGGCACGAACGGCTATGACGTCTATGTCGGGGCGGAGGCCGTCGGCAACAGCGTCACCGGCTATGCCTGCTCGGAATGCCAGGCGACTCTGGACGCGACCAACGTCCAGACCAACAACGGCGACGTCTCCGCCGTGGCCAACACCGCCGTCTACGGTTCGGGTCGGGCGGTCATCACCGGCGCGACAGCGGTCGGCAACTCCGCCAACTTCTACGTCTCAAGGCCGTCACATTAATCTTCGGTAACTTGAGCCGGCCCGACCGGTCACCGAAAGGTTGCATGAGGAGCGGCGGCAATCAGCGCGTCGGTCCCTGACCCCTTGTACAGCGCGGCCCGATCCGGGCGCCATCGCGCCCTTCGGAAAGAAACCGAGAATGCGTTCCCCCCGTCGCCTTCTGCTGCTTATCGCGGCTTCCGCCACCGTCCTGATCGCGGCATCGCCCGCCCTGGCGCAGGCGCTGGTGGCGCCGTCCGATCCCTGGGCCCAGGCGGCCAGCGACATTCCCGCCGATTCCAATGTCCGCTTCGGCGTTCTGCCCAATGGCATGCAGTACGCCATCATGCGCAACGCGACGCCCCCCGGACAGGCCTCTTTCCGCCTGCGCATCGACGCCGGCTCGCTGATGGAGAACGAGGACCAGCTGGGTCTGGCCCACTTCATGGAGCACATGGCCTTCAACGGGACCACGAACATCCCCGAGAACGAGCTTCTGCGGATCCTGGAGCGCCGCGGGCTGGCCTTCGGCGCAGACACCAACGCCTACACCGGCTTCGACGAGACGGTTTACATGCTGGAGCTGCCGAACGCCGAAGACGGGACGGTTGACGATTCGCTGCGGATCATGCGCGAACAGATGTCCGAAGCCCTGATGGCCGCGGACGCCGTCGAGGCCGAGCGCAACGTCATTGTCGGCGAAGAGCGGCTGCGTAACTCGCCCGGCCTTCGCAGCATCAAGGCCCAGTTGGGTCTCTTCGCCCCCGGACAGCGCATCTCCAATCGCCTGCCGATCGGCGACCTGGACATCATCCGGACCGCCCCGCGCGAGCGGTTTGTTGAATTCTACCGTGGCTATTACCGCCCCGAGCGCGCGACATTCGTCGCCGTCGGCGACTTCGATGTCGACCGGATGGAAGCGAAGGTCCGGAACGCCTTCGAAAGCTGGCAGGCGACGGGCCCGGCCGGCCCCGAACCCGATCTCGGGGCGGTCGCGCCGCGCGGACCCGAAACCCGCATCCTCGTGGAGCCTGGAATCCAGTCCTCTATCGAGCTGGGTTATATCCGCAATCCGGACCGCGATCCCGACAGCGTGGCCGAGCGCCGCGACAATCTGGTCCGCCGCCTCGGACTCGCCGTTCTGAACCGTCGCCTGGGGGAACTGGCCCGCGCCGACAATCCGCCCTTCATCAGCGCCACCGGCGGTGAGCAGGAAGTGGCGGACAGCTTCGCCTCGGCGTCCGTCTCGGCCAATTTCAATCCGGGCGAATGGAAACGGGCCCTCGAGACGATCGAGCAGGAACAGCGTCGGCTGATCCAGTTCGGAGTGTCGGACGCCGAACTGGAGCGCGAGATCACCGGAACCCGCGCGGCTCTTGAAAACGCCGTCGCCGGCGCCGCCACCCGCCGCACACCCGCGCTCGCGAGCGCGCTGACCGGCGCAGTCAACGGCCGCTTCGTATTCAACACTCCTGAGACCAGCCTCGAACTGTTCAACGCTGCGGTCACGAACCTGACCGCCGCCCAGGTCAATCAGGTCCTGCCGTCGGTGTTCCAGGGCCAGGGGCCGCTGGCCCTGGTCGTCACGCCTGTCAAGATCGAAGGCGGAGAGGCGGCGGTCACCGCCGCGCTGGAAGCCTCGCGCCTGGTTCCTGTGGCGCCGCCGGCCGCCCAGGTCCGGCTTGAATGGCCCTATGCCGAGTTCGGCGCGGCGGGCGCGGTCCAGAGCCGCACCGAACTGGCCGCCGTCGGCGCTACGGTCGTCACCTTCGCCAACGGCGTGCGGCTGACGGTGAAGCCGACGGATTTCCGCGACGAGCAGATTCTTGTCAGCGTCCACACCGGCATCGGGGAACTGGGCCTGCCGACAGATCGCATCGACCCGCAGGGCCTCGCTCCGCTGGTCTTCGCGGCGGGCGGCCTCGGAAAACTGACGGCTGACGAGTTGAGCCGCGTGCTGAACGGCCGCATCTATTCCGCGGGCTTCTCGACCGACAGCGACAGCTACGTTCTGTCGGGCGCCACCCGTCCGCAGGACCTGCCACTGCAAACCCAGGTGCTTGCCGCCTATCTGACCGACCCGGGCCTGCGTCCCGCGCCGTTCCAGCAGATCAAGGCCTTCTTCCCGCAGATCATCGCGCAGCAGATGGCGACGCCGGGCGGCGCTTTCGGGCTGCAGTCCTCCGAACTGCTGGCCAGCGGCGACAAGCGGGAAGCCCTGCCCACGGCGGCCGAGATCGCCGGCTGGACGAACGACGACATGAAGGCCTCGATCACCCGCGGCCTGTCCACCGGACCGATCGATGTCGTCATGGTCGGCGACGTGACCGTCGATGACGCGATCGCCAGCGTGGCCTCGACCTTCGGCGCCCTGCCCCCGCGCGGCCCGGACGCCGCGCCTCCGGCCGGATCCGACCAGCGCCGCTTCCCGGCCGGCACGGTCGAGCCCGTGCGGCTGAACCACAACGGACCGGCGGAACAGGCCCTCGCCTATATCGCCTGGCCGACCACCGATGCGATCGCCGACCGCACCGAGGCCCGCCGCATCAGCATGCTGTCCGCTGTCCTGAACCTGCGGGTTCTTGAGGAAATCCGCGAGCGTCAGGCTCTCGCCTACGGGCCTGGCGTCGGCTCCAGCGCTTCGGACACCTACCCGGGATATGGTTCGCTGGTCATCCGGGCCGAGACGGCGGCCGACAAGCTGGACGCCTTCTATGCCGCGGTGGATGATATCGTCGCCAAGGTGCGCGACGAACCGGTCACGGAAGACGAGTTGAACCGCGCCCGTCTGCCGATCATCGAGTCCCTGCGCCGCAGCCAGGCCAGCAACGAATACTGGCTTGGCCAGCTGAGCCGGGTCGCATCCCACCCCGAGGACATCGAGCAGACCCTGACCCACATCAGCGACCTGGAGGCCGTCACCACGGCCGACATTCAGGCCCTGGCGCGTCAGTACCTGCGTCCGGACACCGCCTGGCGCGCCACGGTCACCTCGACCAACGCCCCGACGGCGCCGGCCCAGTAAACGAAAAATGGCCCCGGTCCTTTCGGATCGGGGCCAGTTTGCTTCTCAGGATGTCGACGGAGTCGACAATGACCGTTCTAGGCGTCCGCGGCTGACCCGCGGCTGAACGCCGGTGTTCATACTGGCGTCAGAAAACCCGCCCGCCGACGCCGCCGTCCAGGGTGATCATCGCCCCCGACACAGCCATGCCGGCCTCCTCGATCACTTCCTCGCGGTATTCGGTGTAGGTCTCCTCGCGGACCCAGGTCACGATCTTCACGCCCGCGCCATAGCGGCGCAGCAGGGATCGTTCGTTGCAGTCGCGCTCGTCGCGCTGGCGCTTGCACTCGATCTGGCCGCCGCGGCCATGCCACAGGGCCTCGCCCTTGCGGCAGTCCATGGTTTCGCCGCTGCCGAAATCGGCATTGCCCTGGTATTCGGCCCAGGTGATCTGCAGCCAGGTGCCCGCCAGGCAGCGATACAACTCACCCTCATAGCTGCCGTCCACCTCGCGGTCCGGCCGGACCTGGGACGCCGGATGCGGCACATTGCGGTCGTCGATGCAGAAGGCCCGGATCACCACCCGCTTTTCCCAGCGCCGGCGGGCCTCATAGGGAACGCGGATGGTCCGGCGCACGCGCGCGCCCTCGACGTTCAGGCCGTTGATGGTGGTGGGATAGGGCTGTTCGACCGTCACATAGGCCGAGCCCCCGCCGCTGACGAAGACGCTGCCGCCGGCGCGTGCGTTCAGACCCGCCCGGGCCGCGGCGCTGGAATTGGCGTTGACGTTCACATTGACGTTCAGGTTTCCACCGCCGCCGCAGCACGGCGGAGGGGGCGGAAGCTCGCAGCACGGAGGCGGCGGAGGGGGCGGCGGAGGCGGCTCGCAGCACGGCGGAGGCGGCGGTTCGCACGGCGGGCCGCACTGCGCCGCAGCCGGGTCGGCGAACGCCATCAGGACCATAAAGCCCCCCAGCGCCAACAGCCAGTTCATGATCCGCACCCGCATGGGCCGACCTCCACGTCAAAACTTGTGCGGTCCCCGCAAGGCGCGGGCCGCTCCAGCCTGCATCAAACGCCAGGAAGCCTTTCATTTCCGTTGCTTTCGGTCCGGCCCATCCCTTGCGGCTGAAGGGGCAGAGGCCACGGCTATGTTTCATCCTGATACGCAGTTTCTGATCGACCACTGGACCGGCCTGTCGCGCCGCGCCGACGCGCGCGCCGGCATTCCCGCCCGTGCCGCCGTGGACCCGGCCGCACTGGGCCTGCGCCTGCCCCGCGTCTTCATGGCCGACCGTCCCGGCGAGGAGGCCGTGGTGCGGCTGGCCGGCGGCTGGATCGAGGCCTTCCACGGCGAACATCTGAAGGATCAGCCGCTGCTGTCCCTGTGGCGGCCTGCCTCGCGGCCCCTGCTGGCCGCCGCCCAGGCCCAGGCCGTGCGCGAAGCCCGCCCGGTCGTGGTGGTGGGTCTGGCCGGTCTGGCCGCGGCCCAGATCGAGATCACCCTTGTCCCCCTGCGCGGGCCTTCGGGCGAGCCTGACCGGATCCTTGGCCTCTACACGCCGGCCGCCACCCTGACGCTGGCGAAGGACGAGTCGCGCCTGCTGACCGCTCGGGTTTCGGTCGGCGTCGGCGAACCGGCCCGCCCACCGCTCAGCCTTGCGGCGGTTCACGGCCGGCGTCTGGCCTGACCTCGGTCAGGTCGCGGACGTACCGCTTCCAGTTCTGGACATAGTGCGCCGCCGAGGCCTTCAGCGCCTCGATCTGTCCCGGCTCCAGCTGACGCACCACCTTGCCCGGCTGGCCCATGACCAGCGAGCCGTCGGGAATGACCTTGCCCTCGGTGATCAGGGTGTTCGCCCCGATGAGGCAGTTCTTCCCGATGACGGCCCGGCCCAGCACCACCGCCCCGATGCCGATCAGGCTATTGTCGCCGATCTCGCAGCTATGGAGCATGACCATATGGCCGACCGTCACCCCGTCGCCGATGGTCAGCGGTTCTCCGGGATCGGAATGCAGCACGCTGCCGTCCTGGATATTGGTGTCCCGGCCGATGGTGATGGGATCGTTGTCGCCCCGCACGACGGCGCCGAACCAGACGCTGGCGCCCGGTTTGAGAATCACGTCTCCTGTGAGGATCGCGTTCGGAGCCACCCAGTATTCGCCCTCAGGCGGAAGCTGCGGTTTCTTGTCAGCCAACGCATAAATCGTCATCAAAACATAACCTTATCTTGAGCGGTTTCTTGGCTTTAAGCCTTCGTAAACCAAGCTAGCATCATTGTGTTGGTGCGATTCGAGGCCGCCATTTCGGCCCCGGATCGGAAGCCGGATCAAGCCCGGTCCGGTCAGACCTCGGGGGACGTGCGTGGTGCGTTCGGTTCGGCGGCTTGCGCCGCTGGGAGTTTCCCGGTCCCGGAAGGGGCCCTCCTCCGACCCGGGCGGATGCGTCGCATCCTCTTCTTCCCTCCCTACCTTCGTTCGAGGCGATGCTTTTACGGCGTCGCCTTTTTTCATGCCCTGGAGGCGTCCATGACCAAGCGTGCAGCCATCAAACGCCAGACCCGCGAGACTTCGCGTGAGCACGGCGTGCTCGATTCCCGCCAGTTCATGGAGGATTCCAAGGTACGCCGCCTGCCGACGCACGCCGGCTGGTCGCCCTACCCGTCCAACGACGACCGGGACCAGGCCTATCTGAAGACGCTGAAGCCCAAGTCCGACGGTCAGGCCGAGCTGATGGCCGCCATCGACCATCACAACATGATCCTGGCGCTCGGGCCCGCGGGCACCGGCAAGACCTATCTGGCCGTCGCCAAGGCCGTCGAGGCGCTGGAAGCCGGCAAGATCGGCCGCATCGTCCTGAGCCGGCCCGCCGTCGAGGCCGGGGAGTCGATCGGCTTCCTGCCGGGCGACATGGAGGACAAGCTGGCCCCCTATCTGCGCCCGCTCTACGACGCCCTGTCGGACCGGCTGAGCATGAAGCGGGTCAAGGCGCTGATGGCCGAGGGGCTGATCGAGATCGCCCCCATCGGCTATATGCGCGGCCGCACGCTGAACAACGCCTTCATCGTCGTCGACGAGGCCCAGAACTGCACCTATGTCCAGCTGAAGATGCTGCTGACGCGTCTGGGCTGGCATTCGACCATGGTGGTGACGGGCGACCCGCAGCAGTCCGACCTTCTGCCGGGCATCTCGGGCCTGTCGGACATCGCCGAGCGCCTGCTGCCCGTGCCGAACATCGCCGTGGTGAAACTGGCCGAACAGGACATCGTCCGGCACCCGCTGGTGGCGAGCATGATCGGCGTCCTCTGACGCCAGTCTGACCGCAGACAGATCAGGCCGTCGCGGGGTTCACCGCGGCGGCCTTTTCCTTGGCCAAGGCCAGTCCCTCGACCGAACCGCTGGCCGGCGGCTTCGGCCGGGCCCCCATCCGGTCGATCAGGGCGAAGACGAACGGGTTCAGCGAGATCGACAGCAGGGCCGCCGCCAGGATCAGGTCGTGCGTCTCCTGCCGCATGCCGCCCAACTGCACGCTGAGGGCGGCGAGGATGAAGGAGAACTCCCCGATCTGGGCCAGCGCCGCCGCGACAGTCAGGCTGGTCGCCTTGTCCAGCCGGAAGGCGGCGGTAATGGCCAGGGCCGCGATCGACTTGCCGACGATGACAATGCCCAGCACGCCCAGAACCGCCAGTGGCTCGCGGACCAGAATGGTCGGGTCGAACAGCATGCCGACCGAGACGAAGAACAGCACGGCGAAGGCGTCGCGCAACGGCAGGGACCGCTCGGCCGCATTGTGGCCCAGCGGCGAGCTGTTCAGCACCAGACCGGCCAGGAAGGCGCCGAGGGCGAAAGAGTGAAACAGGGCCCAGGCGACCCAGGCGATGCCGAGAGCGATGGCCAGAACGCCGAGGGTGAACAACTCCCGGGACCGGGTATGGGCGATGCGGACCAGCACCCAGGGCAGCACCCGGGAGCCGACGACCAGCATCACGCCGGTGAAACCCGCGACCTTGAACAGGGTCCAGCCGATCGACTGCGCCAGTTCCGCCGGGTTCAGGGTCTGGCCGGGCTGGATGACCAGCAGGGGCAGGATCACCAGGGCGATGACGATCACCAGATCCTCGACGATCAGCCAGCCCATGGCCAGGCGGCCCACCGGCCCCTTGACCTGTTTGCGCTCCTCCAGCGCCCGCAGCAGCACGACGGTCGAGGCCACGGACAGGGCGAAACCGGTCAGGGTCGCCTCCAGATCGCTCATCCCCATCAGCCGGCCGAGACCCCAGCCCAGTCCGGTCGCGGCCGCGATCTGAACCAGGGCGCCGGGGATGGCGATCCTGCGCACCTTCATCAGGTCGGCGAGGGAGAAATGCAGCCCGACCCCGAACATCAGCAGGATGACGCCGATCTCGGCCAGCTGCGGCGCCAGTTCAACGTCGGCGACATAGCCGGCAGTGTGGGGCCCCACGATGATGCCGGCGACCAGATAACCGACCAACGGCGACAGCTTCAGCCGATTGGCCAACATGCCGAACACGAACGCCAGCACGAAGCCGCCGACGAGGGTGAGGATCAGGCTGTCGGCATGCGGCATCGGCGCTCCTGAGATGCGAGGGGTCTTTCCTTGGATTGGAGGCTTCACATCTGGGGTCTGGCCCACTGTGAAGCAACCGCTGACGCGCCGGCGCGAACCGGTGACACGATTGCCCCTTCGCGCATGGGCCGCGGACTGCTAACCGAACGGCCTCCACATTTCAGCGGCCCGTATGAAAATCCCACGCCTCGCCGTCACGGCCTTCGCCTTCGCCCTCATTGTCGTCGTCCTCGACCAGTTGACCAAGGCCTGGATCCTGTCCGGCCTCGATCTGCGCGAGATACGTCAGCACCCGGTCCTGCCGCCCATCCTGAACTTCACTTGGGTGGAGAACCGCGGCGTCAGCTTCGGCCTGTTCGGCGACGGCTCGGCCCGCTGGATGCTGAGCCTGTTCTCGATCATCGTCTCCGGCATCCTGGGCTGGTGGGCGCTGCGGGCCGACCGGCGGCTGCTGATCACCGCCATCGGCCTGGTCATGGGCGGCGCGCTGGGCAATGTCATCGACCGCATCCGCTTCGGCTTCGTCGTCGACTTCATCGATTTTTCGGGCACCGGGGTCTTTCCCTGGGTGTTCAACATCGCCGACAGCGCCATCACCGTCGGCGTCATCCTGCTGATTCTGGACAGCCTGCTGTCCGAACGGGCGGCCAAGGTTGGCCTCGCCGCCGAAAAGTCGTAATCAGCCGCATCATTCAAGGCCTACGCGCGCGCCCGCTCCGGCGCTTCGCACCGAGATCAAATACATGCGCCTTCGTACCGTCGCCGTTCTGACCCTCGCCACCTCCATGCTCGCGCTCGGCGCCTGCTCGAGCGTCCGTCAGGGGATCGGCCTGACCAAGATCACGCCCGACGAGTTCCTGACCGTGTCGACCGCCCCGCTGACCGTGCCGCCGGAATACGGCCTGCGTCCCCCCGCGCCGGGCCAGCCGCGCCCGCAGGAACTGGCCCCCGAGTCCGCCGCCCGCCAGATCCTGCTGGGTCAGCGTCAGGCCATCACCCGTTCGCTGGGCGAACAGCAGCTGGTCGCCCAGGCCGGCGGCGATCGCGCCGACCCCCTGGCCCGCTATGTCGTCGACGACGAGTTCGGCGATCTGGCGCACAAGGAAGAGGGCTGGGCCAACCGCCTGCTGTTCTGGCGCCGCGAGGACCCCGCCAGCCAGGCGGCGACCACGACCCAGACCTCGGACGGCGCCGTCACCGTCGACGCCGCCACCGAATATGCGCGTCTGCAGGAACTGACCGGCGGCCGCAACGGCATCGTGATCCAGCAGCGCCGCGACACGGGCTTCAAGCTTCCGGGCCTCTAGGACCCGACCCGACGAAACGGGGCCCGGATGTGAAACCATCCGGGCCTTTTGCTTGTCAGGCCTTCGCCGCCCCGGCCCTGAGCCCGCGCTCGGCCAGGGCCACGATGGCGACGCCGCCCATGGTCAGAGCCGCGCCGGTCAGGATCTGGGCCGTCAGCACATCGCCCATGAAGCCCCAGCCGATCAGGATCGAGACGACCGGCGTGGCCAGCAGATAGGGCGTCACCCGCCCCGCCTCGCGCTTCTGGACCAGCCAGAACACCAGGGTCGTAGCGATCACGGACGAGACCAGGCCCGCCCAGATGACGCAGCCCCAGACCAGCATGTCCGCCTGCTGGATCGCCTGCCACTGCCCCCGCTCGAACATGGCGGAGGCGAGGGCGAGAGCCGGCAGGGCGACCAGCGCCAGAAGCCCCTGCATCTTGAGCGGCGGGATAGAGGTGGTGCGGCGCGCGATGACCGTCGTCATTGCCCAGGCCGCGCTGCCGGCGATGACGACCAGAATGGCCTTCCAGTCCGCCACCGCATGCGCGTCCAGCGTCATCCAGGCCACGCCGAGGAAGGCGACGCCCATGCCGAGCAGGGCGAATTTCGGCAGCCGCTCGCCCAGCAGAAGGAAGGCGAACAGGGCCGTGAACGGCACCCACAGCTGGGCCGCGACGGAGACCGGGCTGACGTCATGCGCCAGCCAGAAGGCGAGATAGATCAGGCCGTAGTGGATCGGTCCGCCCAGCAGGACGATGATCGCCAGGCTCTTCCAGTTCGGGAACGGCGGCCGCACGAACGGGATCAGGCAGGCCGCCGCGATCGCGAACCTCAGCGCGGCGACCAGCAGCGGCGGAAGGGTCAGGGTCGCCTGTTTGGCCGCGGCGTTATTGACGCCCCAGATCACGACCACCGCGAGGATGGCGAGAATCTCGATCAGGGAGAGCGGGCTGTGGGGCTTGTCGGGAGTTGTCACTCCCCGGCTATGGCACAGGTCGGCGCCGCCGGGGCCTCAAAGCGGGTAACGGAGCATTTCGCATGCTCCGTCACCCGCCAGGTCAGGCCCTAGAACGGAATGTCGTCGTTCAGGTCGTAGCTTTCCTTCGGACCGCTCGGCTTGTTGGCGCCGCCGGTCGAGAAGCCCGAGGAGTAGTCGTCGTCGCCGCCGCGCGAGGCCCCGCCGCCGGCGCCGCCGTCACGACCGCCCAGCATGGTCAGCTCGCCGCGGAATTTCTGCAGCACGATTTCGGTCGTGTATTTCTCGACGCCGTTCTGCTCGTATTTGCGAGTCTGCAGGCTGCCCTCGACATAAACGGTCGAGCCCTTCTTCAGATAGTTCTCCGCCACCTTGACGATGTTCTCGTTGAAGATGACGACGCGGTGCCACTCGGTCTTTTCCTTGCGCTCGCCGGTGGCCTTGTCGCGCCACTGTTCCGAGGTGGCCAGCGACAGGTTCGCGACCCGCTCGCCCGAGTTCAGGGTGCGGATCTCCGGGTCCTTGCCCAGATTGCCGACCAGAATGACCTTGTTGACGCTGCCCGCCATCGCCGAGCTCCTTCTTCTTCGTTCGGGTCCGCCGCGCTTCGCGCCGTTCGGACCGGGATTGTCTGTCAGGCCTGACTAGCGCGCTTCCGTGAGCCGGAGGTCAGGTTTGTGGCCATCATCCACAGGCGCGTTTTGTTCCACGTTTGTTCCGCGTCGTCCAGCTCTATGGCGCGGGCGGCGCCGGTTCCGGATTGGCCGAGACCGAAACCGGGGTGCCGTCGATGGCGCGCTGGATGGCGCTGGGGATGGCCAGCCGCCCGTCGCCGGTCCGGGCCAGCAGGATGAAGCGCGACCCTTCCAGCGTCTGCCCGATCCACACCCCGGCGCGGTCGATAAAGATGAACTGCCCCTGGTACGAGCCCACGATCTCGCGGCGGTTGCCGCCCATGCGCAGGAAACGCAGGCGCATCTCCTCAAGGCGGGCGGCGCAGAATTCGATCTGCGGCTGGTTGTCCGCGACCTTGTTGAACTGCGGCGCCTCGCCCTCCGCCTTCAGCTCGACGGCGTAGCAGACGCCCTGATCAAACGGGGCCTCAGTGGTTTTCTCGCAGGCCGCGAGGGCGAGGGCGCCGGCCCCCAAGGTGGCGATCGTCAGATACTTCATCAGCGCAGACCCGGGAACTGGCAGCTCCGGTCCTGCTCGACCAGGGTGCGGAAGCGGTTGTTGTCGGGCGACTGTTCGACCCGGCGCGGCACGAGGCGCAGCGTCGTCTCGCCCCAGCGGCCGTACAGGGCCTCGCCCGGGCGGACGCATGTGCCGGCGTACAGCGCCTGGACGCAGGCGTTCAGGCTCATGTTCGAGGACAGCGAACGCCAGTCCGATCCCGTGTAGCGCAGGCAGGCGCTGCCGGAGGCGGCCTGGGGGGTCGGCTGGGGCTGGGTCGGCTCGTCGGCGGCCACGGGCTGCTCGACGTCGGTCAGTTCGATGGGCGGCAGGCTCGGCGGCGGCGCCAGGGACGCCGTTGGCGCGGCGGCCAGGGCCCCGGTCTCGTCGATCCCCACGTCGAGGGCGTCGGTAGCCAGACCGTTCCGGCGGGCGCAGTCGGACAGGGTCGCCATGCCGATGAACTGGCCGTTGACGAAACAGCGCAGCTCGCGGGTCGTGTTCAGCGCGGGCGCGTCGGCGACATCGACCGTCAGACCGCCCTGTGCGGCCGGCGGCGGACCGTTGTCCCCTCGCCCGCTGCTGAAAACGAGGGCCAGCACGACGGCCGCGACGATCGCCAGGCCGGCGCCGATCGCGATGAGAAGACGATTGTCCTGGGGCATGAAAGGCTCGCGCGGATGGAGCCCCCAATAACTCCGTCGAAGCCCGCGCCGTCAACGGCCTTCGTCGGCGGACCGGTCAGCCGCCGAGGCGGGCGAGCGCGGCCTGATAGTTGGCCAGCTGGTTGGTCAGATAGGCCGGCACGGGCCCATTGGCGGCCGGGGCGGTCGTGGCGGGATCCAGCGCGCGATAGGCGTCCCGCACCGCCTTCATGGCCGCTTGCAGCTTCTCGCCGGCCGTCTTGATCGAGGCGGCGTCCGCAAGGGTCAGGTTGGAAGGAAGCGCCAGGCCGAAGGTCTTGATGACGTCGTCGCCGACGGAGGATCCGATATAGCCGGGCGACAGGCCCAGTCCAGCGAGCGCATCGCGGCCCGTCTCTCCGGCGGTGATGACGCCGCCGGACTTGCCGTCGCGGGCCGTGATCGACAGACGCTGGAAACCGCCGGTAGTGGTCGTCGTTTCGCCGGTCTTGCCCGTCACGGAACCGCCCTCCGACACCACCGAGGCCTTCAGCTTGCCGGCCGAGGCGATCTCGATCTTGCGGGCCAGGGTCGCCAGGGTGTCCTTGGCCTCTATGGTCACGGAAACGGCGCGGCCGCCGTCCGGCGGACTGATGTAGAAGCGGTCGCCGACGCGGACCGAGGTCGCGTCGATCAGCCGTTTGGAATCGCTCTGGTCGATCTCGCCCTTGGGCAGGCCCAGCCGGTCCAGCACGCTGGCGCCGTTGGCGGCCACGGCAAGCGTCAGGGGTTTGGCCTGATCGTTGTCGCCGGACCAGCTCCGCTCATATTCGACCGCACCGCTCAGCGGATCGATGCGGGCCAGATAAGCCCTGGTCGGATCGGTCGTCTTGGCCGCGGGATCGCGGTTCTCGATGCCCGTGATCCAGACCTTGCCGTCATGGACCTTGACGTCGGCGGCCGTGTCGTCGCCCGCGCCGCCATGCCAGGTCAGCCGGTCGCCGGCTCCGGCGGTCAGGTCGCCGGACAGCGTGGCGATGAAGACGTCCTTGCCGCCGGAGTGGGCGGTCGTGGTCGTGCCCGCCGACAGGCCGCTGTCGCGGCTGGTCCCGGTCAGGATCACCTGGCCGCCCGAGACGGCCACGCCGGCGATGTCGCCGCTGATGATCCCCAGATCGCGCGTCGAGGCCAGGGTCGGTACGCCGGCGGCGTCGAGCGTGAACCGGCGCACGACGGCCCGGCCGTCCTCGACCCCGGCGGTGTAGAGATTGGAGCCGTCGATGGTCATGGCGTCGACTGTGTCGTCGCCGGCTGTTCCGAACTGGGCCGCCGCGGTCGTTTTCACCACTATGCCCGCGGTCGGATAGGGCTCGCCGGCCTTGAACGCCTGCACATAGCCGTCCCAGCCGCCGACGGGTGACGCACCGGTGACGGCCGACTTCGCCCGGCCGGCGATATAGACCGTGCCGTCGGCGCCGAAGCTGACCGAGGTCGCCTCATCGGCCGCACGCGCCCCGCGGCGCTGACTCCATTGCTCCTCGCCGTCCTTGTTGAAGACGGTGACGAAACTGTCCGCAACGCCGGCCACCTCGCCCTCCTTGCCGGCGTCTGTCTTCGAGGTATTCAGGGATCCGGTAACCGAGCCCGCGACCGCCACATTGCCGTTGGCGTCGATGGCGATGGCGTAGCCGCTTGCGGTCGAGGCTGCGCCCAGGGTCCGGGTGGAAACCAGACGTCCGGCCGTGTCGTATCGCATCAGGGCCACGTCCTGGACGCCCTTGATCGGCTGGGTGTCGGGGCCGGCCGTAACGTCGGCGACCATCCACAGCGAGCCGTCGGGACCGACGGCGCTGGCCCGGACGTTCTGGACCCCGTCCGGCAAGGCGTTCTGGGACAAACGGCCGTCGACCCACTGGGTCTCGCCGACGCCGCCCGCCGTGGGCGCGGCCGCCGCGCCGCCGTCGCTCTGGAATTTCAGCAGCTGGTTCCCGCCTGCAGTACCTGCGGACTGAACGACATAGACGGCGTCCGAGGTGTCGGCGGCGGTGAAGCCGACTGTCTCGGTCGAACTTCCACGAATCGCGAGGCGCCATTGGTCGGGACCCGCGGGAAGCGTCACCGGCTTGCCGTTGACCTGGACCGTCTTCGGCTCGGCCTTGATCTGATCACGGCCGATCCGCGTCGCGAAGCCGGCGGTCTGCAGCTGGGCGTTGATGAACTCCAGGACGTTGTCCAGCGTCCGGGGGCTGGCCCCCATGCCCGCCAGATCGATCGGGACGGCCGTGGTCAGGGAATCGGTCACGCCGACCGGCACCTTGATGGTGATGTTGAAGCGGACATCGCCCGCGAAGGCGGCGACGGGGGTGCTGACCGCCCCCTCATGGATGGGGCCGGTGATGGAGACGGCGCTGTCGCGGGGCGTGGCGGCGGTCGTCTTGCTGACGGACTTCGTCGCGCCCTGCACCATACGGACGGCGTCGAACTCCGACGAGGAAAGCCACGACCCGATCTCGGCCAGGCCGGCGGTGAAGCGCCTGTTCAGCTGGGTCAGCTCCAACGGAGCGACGCCCTTGGTCGCGGCGCGGTTGGTCAGGGCGTTCAGCGTGTCCAGGCCCTGATAGAGGGCGAACAGTTTGCGATAGTCGGCGGGCGCCGACTTCATGTCCAGCTGGGCCGCGTCCTCGTTGATCAGTTTGCGGCCGGCCAGGGCGGCGCGGACCAGCGCATCCTGCTTGGGAACCACAGCGCTCGAGGACCAGGGCGGCGTAGGCTGCTTCTTCGCGGCCTGCTGCAAGGCCGCGGCCGTCGCCGTCGACGTGGTGTCGATGGCGGAACCGCCGAACAGTCCCAGAAGATAGCTGTTGTTGATCACACGCGGCTCCCGGCCCGCACTGTGAGGCTTTGAGCGTAACGAGGGCTTAACGCGGGGGCTTAACGGCGGCGCGGAACGGCGAGGCTCGGGACTCCGGGGCCGACTCGGGGAACAATGATTGTCGGCGTCCGTTCATCGGGCGCCGGATGAGGAGGACGCCGTGATGACCGCCTTCGTCAATGCCCTGAAATCGTTGCTTTCCCTGTACGGCTTCGGACCGCGGACCGCCCTGCGCCGGCGGCCGGCCGCAATCCGGATCGGACCGGGGCGCGCGGCTTAACCGCCGCGGAACAGCGACAGGATGATCTGCGGCGCCTGGTTGGCGATCGACAGGGACTGCGCGCCCAGCTGCTGCTGAACCTGCAAGGCCTGAAGTCGCGCGCTCTCCTTGGCCAGATCGGCGTCGACCAGATTGCCGATCCCCGATTCCAGCGTGTCCATCAGCTTGGTGACGAAGCTGTTGTGCGCCTCGATCTGCTTGGCCTGGGCGCCGATCGAGCCGAGTGCGGCGTTCAGCTGGGTGATCGAATCGTCCAGCCGGGTCAGGGCCTGGGTCGCGCCGGTCAGGGTCAGCAGACTGTCCGACAGGGCCAGTTCGATGATGGCGCCGCCCAGCGACAGATCCTTGGCCGTCAGGGTGACGAAGCTGGTGGCGTCGGCGTTGGCGAGGAATTTGATGCCGTTGGTCAGCGACCCGTTCAGCAGGTTGCCGCCGTCGAACGAGGCGTTGCTGACCTGTGAGGCCAGCGCCCGCAGCAGGGCCTTGAAGTCGTTGTCCAGCAGTTGGCGGGACTGGGTCTTCAGCGACCCGTCCTTGGCCGCGACGACCTTTTCCTTGAGCTGGTTCAGCAGGTCCGAGACCGATTCGCCGGCCGACAGGGCGACATCCGCCACCGAGGTCGCCCGATCCAGGCTCTGCTTGACCGCGCTCAAGGCGCCGACGTCCGCGCGCTGGCCCTGGGCGATGGCCCAGATGGCGGCGTTGTCCTTGGCTCCCTGAACCTTGAGGCCCGTGGAAATCCGGCCCTGGACGTCGCCGAGGCGGTCATTGGTCCGCGTGAGGTTCTGCAGCGCGATGGCCGCGGAGTTGTTGGTGTGGACGCTATTCGTCATCCGACTCAGCCCTGTGAGGTTTCATCCAAGGCTTAAGGCGGCAAGCGTGCATACATGGTTAACGCGCGATAACCACGCCAAAACCCGCGCGGATCGCTCCTGCGCGGCGGGTGGATCGATTGTGCGGCGCGGTCAGGCGGTGGTGTTGATGACCGAGCCGGAGCTGTATTCCCCGGTCTGCATCAGGTCGACGACCTGTTCGCGGGGCAGCTGTTTGACAACCTCGCCGGTGACCCGGTCCATCGTCTTGTAGATGAACGACCCTGACGGCCCTTCCTCGATCACCAGGCGATAGCGCGCGGCGCGCTCGGCGTCCTGGGACGCCCTGGAATCATGAAAGTCGCCGCCTGCGGTGGAACCGGCGGCGGCGGCGGGCAGGATGGCGGACGCGGATACTGCGGCTATTTTGGCATTGGTTTGCATGGCTCCGTCCGACGGCTGGGCCGCGGCTTCCTATTGAAGGGACTGGGGATCGGTCGGGCGGGATCCACGCGGAATCCCGCCCTTCCGGTCGATCCTTAGCGGAACAGTCCGAGCAGGATGGAGGTCGAGGAGTTGGCGATCGACAGCGCCTGCACACCCAGCTGTTGCTTGGTTTGCAGAGCCTGCAGTCGGGCGCTTTCCTTGGCCAGGTCGGCGTCGACCAGGTTGCCCACGCCGGCTTCCAGAGCGTCCTGGAGCTTGCCGACGAAGTTCAGGTGGGTCGAGAACGACTTGGAGCCGGTGCCCAGGCGAGCCAGGGAGGCCGAAACCTTGTCGATCGAGGCGTTGACCAGACCAAGGGCGGTCGTGGCCAGCGTGGAGGTGCCGATGGTGGTCGTGGCCGTAACGGTCACGTTCGCGCCGCCCAGCGAGAGGTTTTCACCCTTCACCTGGAGGGTCGAACCCGCCGTGTTGGACAGGGCCTTGAAGCCATTGGTCGTGGTCGAGTTGTCCAGCAGGTTGATACCGTTGAACTTGGCGTTGTTGACCACGGTCGTGATCTGGTCACGAATGGCCTTGAAGTCTTCGTTCAGGGCCGAACGCGCCGAGGTGGTCAGGCTCTTGTCCGTGGCGGACAGGGCCTTTTCCTTCAGCTGGCTCAGCAGATCGGAGACCGATTCGCCGGCGGCCAGGCTGACGTCCACGGCCGATTGGCCGCGGTTCAGGCTGTCCTTGACGGCGTTCAGGGCGCCGATTTCAGCGCGCTGGCCGGTGGCGATGGCGAAGATGGCGCCATTGTCCTTGGCGGACGAGACGTTCTTGCCGGTGTTGATGCGGTTCTGGACCGTGGCAAGTTCGTTGTTCGTAACTTGCAGGGCCTGCAGGGCGACCATTGCGCCCACGTTCGTATTAACGCTGTTCAGCGCCATGACGATATTCCTTGTTTCAAGGTGTCCGACGCCATTTTGGCTGCCGGGAGCATTTTGCTCGCAGCTATCGCAGCAAGGACGGGACCAGTCGCCGAACCGACATGCCAGAGCACCGGCCGTTGATTTTGTTGCGTTAGTTCTCGTTAAGCACGTCCGGCGCCCGGCAGGATGTGCCGGGCGCCCGGCAATGTATGCCCACCGGGTCGGCAGCTTGTGCCGCCGAACCGGTCACGGGAGCCGCCGAGCCCGCCATCGGTCTTGCAGGGCGCGTTCGGCCTCCAGGGTCTCGACCGCCATGGCGCGGGCGGCGTCGCACCTCACCAGGGCCGCGCCCCGGGCGGCGTAGGACGCCTCCAGATCGGCCTGGGTCGCCCCCTCAGGCAGCCGGTCCAGCCGGCAAGGCGTCGTCGCCGCCTCGGGCAGGATCATCCGGGGCGGCGCCGCAGACGGCGGAAGCGAGTTCGCACAGCCGGCGATCATGCTCGCGCAGACGAGCGGCGCGAGCGGGGTCCAGCGGGGTCGAGGCGTCATGGGCGCTCCTTGCGTCCGTTTGGGCGCGGTCGGTCGCCACGGCGACCGAGACGGCCTGTTGATGATGGAGATCGAGGCGGCGGGCCTGATCGGCGGCCCCCTCGGCTTCGAGCCGTCGCGCGCCGGCGTCGGCTTCGGCGGTCGCGGCCCGGGCCTGGGCGGCCGCGAGCCTGCGCCCGGCCAGTCCGAACGGATCCCAGCGCAGCCCCAGCCCATGACCCATCGCCAGCAGGACCGCGAGCACGAGGGCGGCGGCCAGACCCCAGCCCAGCGGGGTCAGGCTGCGAAACAAGTCGAGCGGCCTCACGGGAACACCTTGCGGTCCAGTTCGAAATGCGGCCCGTCGCGCAGGGAGGTCCAGTCGCCGCCCCAGACGATCGCCGTGCCCTGCCGGGCGGCGGCTGCCTTGAAGGCCGCCGCGATGCGAGGATACAGCGGCCAGTCCCAGCGCACCTGTCCATCGACCAGCGCGGCCACATCGACCGCATGCCCGGTCAGATGGCGCGACTTGCGGGTCCGGCTGGCCCCCGCCCGGACCAGAGCGGCCTGGCGCTCGGGCGTGCGCAGGCCTTCGGTGACCATGAAATCCACAGGCGTCAGGCCCGCGGCCTCCTTGACCAGGGCCACCAGTCGCGGATGCACCCCCTCGAGCCGCCTGAGCGATCGTTCGGACAGGCGAAAGCTCATGGCCGGCGCTCCCGCAGGATGGCCAGGCTGGCGATCAGCTGCTGGGCGGTCGGAGCGACCAGATAAAGCACCATGGTCAGCGCCAGCAGCGCCATCAGCCCCTGCGCCAGCCGCGGCGCGGCCTCGGGCGGGGTGGCCGCGATCAGCCGGTCCAGCAGCAGCCAGGCCCCGCCGCTGACGGCGAAGACATACAGCCGGCGCCACAGCCAGCGGCTCTCGGCCAATGGCGACGTCGCCTTGTCGTTTTCAGGGTCGATCATCGGAAATCCTCAGGGTCCTCAAGGTCGCAGGCGGCGCGACGCCAGCCGTCGCCGCCGTGGGTGAACAGGTCGTCGTCAGTCAGCCGGGCGGGCGCGTCCCATGCCTCCGCGTCGAGCACTGCGGGACCGCTCCGGTCATCATGGGTTGTCAGGCGGCGGGTCATCCGAGGGCCGTAATCCAGACCATGCCGGGCGCGCCCGCGCCGCCGACGCCTCCAGCCGCCACGCCGGCTCCGCCCCCGCCGCCGCCCGCGCCGGCCCCGCCGCCCGCTCCGCCCGCATGTCCGGTTCCTGAGTCGACAGCGCCGCCGCCCCCGCCTCCGCCGCCGGCCCAGTGAAGGGCGGGCTGCGGCGCGGTCCCGCCCGCCGAACCGGCGCCGGCCCCGCCCGCGCCGCCCCCGGCCAGAACCGCCAATGTCCCGCCATCGCCGCCAGCTCCGCCCGCGCGGACGACGCCCGCGCCGTCCAGACCGCCCCCTGCCCCGCCGCCGCCCGGCCCATCGGGCCTGTCCCGGCTCTTGCCCGGTGCGCCGGCCGCCGTGACGCCGGAGGCCCCGCCGGCGTTCGACGCGGGTGCTCCGGATCCGCCGTCGCCCCCCGCGCCGCCCGCACCGCCGCCCTGCCCGCCGGAGCCTCCGGCGCCGGTCAACAGCGGGTCGCCGCCCAGCGCGATCACGCTGTCGGCCCCTGTCGCGCCCGCGCCGCCGCTTCCACCCGACCCGCCCGCTCCGACCGTGATGGTCAGGCCGGCGCCCAGCACCTCGGCCGCCCACTCCGCCCGGCTGACGCCGCCCGCCCCGCCGCCGCCGCCGCCGGGCCGCGCGCCCGAGGCGCCGGAAGCGCCGCTTCCGCCGCCGCCTCCGCCCCCCACGGCCACCGCCTCGATGGTTCTGGCCCAGGCGGGCGGCGCATATGTTCCGGACGCACCGAACACGGTCAGCGACCGCCGCGCGGCGCCTTGGGCGAACACCGCCCGACCCGTCGCCCGCTCGACTGCGAAAACATCGCTCCAGGTCGAACCGTCGGCGCTGACCTTCAGTCTCAGGTCGTCGTCGCCGACCAGGCCCAGCTCCGCCCGGCCGCCGTATCCGCTCTGGAACACCAGCGACAGGACGTCCCCCGCCGCCTCCTTGTTCATCGTCAGCCTCAGGTCGCCGGTGCCGCCGTAAGCCGCTTCCCGCGCCGTCCAGAGGGCGTTGTTCAGCTTGGCGAGGAAGGGATTCCAGCTGTCCGCCGTAGCGCCGATCCCCAGTCGGCCGAGGTCCTGGATCTCACCGAGCCGCCGCCCCAGCGGCGCCCAGCCGTCCCAGTGGCGCACCACCACCTCGGCCGCGTCCGCGACCAGAACCACCAGCCCGTCCGGCGCCGCCACCGCGCTCCAGCCGCCGCCTTCGGCCCGCACCAGCGTCCCCGCCGGCCGCGCCCCCCAGTCCGCGCCCGTCGCGCCGGCGGGCAGGATCCACAGGGCGCCGTCAGTCGGTGCGCCGGGCTGGGCCGTCACCGTGCGGCTGACCACCGCCGTCTGGACGAGGGCGTCCAGCCGGGTCAGGGCCTCGTTCAGGGTCACATGTTTCTGCATCTGCCCGGCCGCCAGATAGGGCAGCTCCAGTCGGGCGCTGTGGTCGTCGCTCATCACTCTCTCTCCGCACGGGATGTCGGAGATCAGTGTGGAGGCGCCGCTTCCTGCGGCTCGCAAATGACGCTACTCGAACGAAAAACGTCCGCGAAATCAGCGAGCTGGCTTCCCAAAGTCGTCTGTTTCGGCGGGAAAGGGTAGCGGGGAAGCCGGGCGGAAGGGCAGGACGGCTTCCCCGCCTGACGGGCCCGTTGGCTGTCAGGACCAGGCGGCGCGCTCGCGCGCGTCCGCAACGGACTCATCCACGGCAGCTACGGACCGCTCCGGGGCCCGGATGCAGTCAGAGGCGCTGAAGCTCGCCGGAGGCCACGACGGGGCCGTCGGGTCTGTCGGGCGCCGGCGTGTGGCCTGGAGTCTCCATGGATACGGCCACCGCCCGCGCCTGACCGGCCTTGCCCGAAAGCACCCGGCCGAGGTTGTGCCGCGAGGTGGCCGAGCCGTCGATGGCGCCGACCAGCTGTACCCCGCCTTCGGGCATGACCAGCCACAGGTGCGGCACGCGGGTGTCGCCGGCCATCTCGGTCGTCGGGGCCAGATACAGTTCGCCGCTGGCCGGGTCGTAGGCGATGGTCATGGCGGCGTGGCCGTTCTCCAGCGTCAGGGTCGCGACCCGGGTCACGGCCACGGGCGCCGCCGGCGCGGAGGCGGGCGGGACCGGCGACGGCTGGGCCAGCAGCACCACGACGGCGACCAGGCTGGCCGCCAGCAGGCCCGTCGAGCCGACGGCCCAGGTCCGCCAGAAGGCCAGCCGGTTGTCATTAGCAGCGACGGGGGCGGCGACGGGCGGCAGGCCCGCCTCCACACGGGGCCAGACCCGGGGCGACGGCGCGACCGGCGGGATATCGTCCGCCAGCCCGGCCAGCCGCTCGTTCCAGCGCTCGACGTCGCCCGCGAAGGCGGGGTCGACGGCCTCGCGGGCCCGCGCGGCGGCCTCCTCGGCCGGCGAGAGCACGCGCAAGGCCAGTTCCCCGGCCAGGGCCTGGTCCTCGTCCATGCCTTCGATGTCGGTCGGATCGGTCATGATTCCAGACAGGTCCTCAGCCGCATCAGCCCGCGCCGTATCCAGCTCTTCATCGTCCCCAGCGGCACATTCTCACGCGAGGCGAGAGCGTCATAGGTCACGCCTTCGAGAAAGGCCGTGCGGATGGCTCCGCCCGTGCGGTCGTCCAATTGCCCGAGGCAGTCGTTCAGGCGGCGCACGTCGTCGCCGGTCTCCAGCGCCTGAGCCGGGGACGGGCCGTCGTCGGCCACCTCGAACGCGTCGTCGATAGGCGTGGAGCGCCGCGCGGAGGCGCCCGACCTCAGCCGGTCGATCGCCCGGTTGCGGGCGATGGTCACCAGCCATGTGATCGGGCTTGCGCGGGACGCATCGAAGCTCCCGGCCTTTCTCCACACGGTCAGATAGGTGTCCTGCAAAACGTCCTCGGCCAATTGTCGGTCAGCCAAGATACGCAGGGTGACGCCCAATAGCTTCGCGGACGTGGCTTCATAGACCCGTCGGAAGGCCGCGCGGTCGCCCTCCCCGGCCCGACCGAGCGCCACGGCCAGTTCATCGCGGGTAAGGATCGAACTCATACGGGCGCCCGGAAAGCCAGGGTCCCGAACTGCTGTGGTTCGCGGGCCCCGGTCAAGCTGTCAGTCATGGAGGTAGACAATCCGACGCAGTTTGGGATTTCGCCGCATGTCGGCGACATGCCGGTCGTGTTCGCCCGAGGCCCGCGCCTCGCGTTCGCTGGCCTCGACCCAGTGAGTGCTTTCGATGTCTTTCTGCAGCACCTTGGCCGCCATCAGGTGTCCGGGGAAGAAGAAGTCGACCACGTCCGGAGCGAAGGGGATCACCTCCCCGACCGCCGTGGTCGCGCTGTCCAGGCCCAGATAGCCGACCATCCGCATCAGGGTGGAAGGCGTCGCCTTCGCCCTGCCCGCCTGGATCAGCAGCCACCCGGCGGCGCCGACGCTGTAGACCGTGCCCACAACCGGGATCCAGGTCAGCAGACCGTCCAGACCGATGCCGAACGGGCCGACACCGACGGCCCGGTCCGACAATTTCTTCACGCCCTCGACATTGGACCAGATCTTCTCGATATCCGCGACGGATCGTCTGGCCATGCCTGCCCTCTCCAGTTAAGCGAGACCGTAACGCGCCATGACGAACCCCGTTCACCTTAAATGGCAAGCACCGCGCTTCAGCAGCCTGTTGGCGCGGGGACGGCGGCTCGAGACCCTGTTCCAGCTGGTTCTCCTCGGTCCGCTGACGCTGGGTCTGCTGGCGCTGTCGGGCGTCGGACACCGGTGGGTCGACGTCCTGTTCCAATTCACCGCTCCAGTGCTGCTCCTCACCGCAGGCCTGACGGCTGTGCTGATCGTCGCGCGTCTGAAGGCGGCGGCGTTGTGCGGACTGGCCGCCACCATCGCCCTCGCCCTCGCAGTGGCTCCACAATGGTTTCCCGGCTCAGCGACGCCCCGGCCGGGATCGCCCCTCGTGCGGCTGTATTCCGCCAACCTCTGGGCCCTGAACACCGATGTAGAGGCGATCGAGGCCTCGATCGCGGCCGCCGACGCCGACATCGTCGTGCTGGTGGAACTGGGCGATGCTCCCGCCGCCCGGCTGGATCGGATGCTGGCGGCCTGGCCGCACCGGGTCGCCACGCCGCGCATCGACCGCCCCAGCGGCGCGGCTCGATCCATCATCGCCTCGCGCTGGCCGCTGACGGCGATCCGCGACCGGCCCGACGGTCTGCACGCGGTCGGCGCCACGATCCGTACGCCAATCGGCCCGCTGAATGTGCTGGGCGTCCACCTGACCCGTCCCTGGCCGTTTCAGGAGCAATGGGGGCAGATCAGCCAGACCATGGCGCTGGACGCCGTCGTCTCGGACCTGACCGGGCCCGTTGTCGTCGCAGGCGATTTCAACAGCGTCTCCAGCGCCCGCATCGGCCGCCAGATCCGGCGCGACATCGGCCTGTTTCCCGCCCCGGGCCTTCCCGGCACCTGGCCCAGCACCGTCCCGCCCGTGTTCGGCGTGACCATCGATCAGGTGTACCGCTCGCCCGACCTCGCCTTCGTCAGCCGCCGGCTCGGCCGGGCCACGGGCTCGGACCACCGGCCGGTGGTGACCGAGCTCACCCTCGCGGGGGATTGATCAGGGCGGCCAGACGCTCGGCGTGACCCTCGGCCGGGAAGTCGTCGGCGATCCAGCCTTCCTCGAACGCCTTGAGCAGACGGCCCGTCTCCGGCCCCGGCTCGACGCCGAGTTTCGCGACCTGGCGTCCCCCGACGGGCAAGCGCGGCGGGGTCCACGCCTGCGCCAGGCCGATCAGCCGCCGGGCGTCGTCCTCGCGCCCGGGCGCCTCGGCCCAGCGCCGATACGCCGCGTCAGCGACCGCGCGGGACCCGTGGCGGTAGACGGCGGCCCGGACCGCCGCATCGCTCATCGACAGGTCGGTGACGGGGGACGCGAGCGCCGATCCGACCAGCCGGTCCCGCGTAGCGTTGGCGAAGCGGAGACGGGCGGAAACCGCGCGCACCACTGGCTCCTCCGCCGGGAACAGCGCCATCAGCCGCACCACCGGATCGTCGGATGCGCTGACGGCGGCGTCGAACAGGGCCCGGGACGCCTCGGGCAGAAGCTGTCTCAGCACCCCGGCCTCGTCCATGGCCGCCATGGCCGGACGCGGATCGGGCGCGGCCAGCAGCTTCATAAACTCCTTCGATACCCGCTCTGCCGACAGCCGGCTCATCCCCGGCGCCAGCTTGCGGCAGGCCTTCAGCGCCGCCGCGTCCGGCTCGCCTCGTCCGTACCAGGCGAAGAAGCGGAAGAAGCGCAGGATGCGCAGATAGTCCTCGGTGATCCGCGTTTCGGGATCCCCGACGAAGACGATGCGGCCCGCCTCGGCGTCCGCCACACCATGGCCGGTCGGATCGAACACCTGGCCCTCGCCGTCGGCGTAGAGGGCGTTCAGGCGGAAGTCCCGCCGTGCGGCGTCCTCGGCCCAGTCGTCGGTGAAGGCCACGGTGGCGTTGCGCCCGTCGGTGGAGACGTCGCGCCGCAGGGTGGTGATCTCGAACGGCGTCCGCTCGGTGATGGCTGTCAGAGTGCCGTGGGCCATGCCGGTCGGCACGGCCTTCAGCCCGGCGGCGCGGATCGCCCTGTCCGTCTCCTCAGGCTTCAGGGTCGTGGCGATGTCGATGTCGTCGACCGGGACGCCGATCAGGGCGTTGCGTACGCATCCGCCGACGAACCGCGCGCAGTCCGGTCCGCCCGCCGCCTCCAGCGCCGCCATCACCGCCCGGGTGGACGAGGCCGTCAGCCAGGGCTGGTCCGTCAGCCGCACGGTCACGCCGCGTCCTCCGCCGCCGCCGCGTCGGGCGCCTCTTCCAGACCGTACAGCCGCGTGTGCAGGGACCGGATGACGCCCGCCGTCACGCCCCAGATGTAGCGCTCGCCATAGGGCATGGCCCAGTACCAGCGGCGCGGTTGCCCCTCGCGGTCCCAGGCCTCGCGGCGGTGGTTGGCGATGTCCATCAGAAAGTCCCACGGAACCTCGAACACCTCGGCCACTTCCTCCGGCGCGGGCGTTGTGACGGGGTGTTCGGTCAGCCAGCCGACCACCGGAGTGATCAGGAATCCCGTGCCCGTTTCATAGGCGTCGCCGACGCCCAGAACCTCGACCCTGGCCGGGTCCAGAGCGACCTCCTCCATCGCCTCGCGCAACGCGGCCTCGACGGCTGTTTCGCCCGGGTCGAGCCGCCCGCCGGGGAAGGCGATCTGGCCGGTGTGGCTGGCCAGGCTGTCGGCCCGGCGGGTCAGCAGGACCGTCGCACCCTCCGGTCCGGCGATGACCGGGATGAGCACCGCGGCCGGACGCAGCGTCCGTTCCGGCCGCGCCGTCCCGGGATTAAGGTCGAAATCCGAGCGCATGGGTGCGCTGTCCGGCAGCCAGCCCGAGGCCGGGTCCAGCCGCTCGATCAGTCGCGCACGCAGGGTGGACAGGCTCATTCCACCCCCGCCCCGACGGGCCCCAGGGCGAAGGCCGCGCCGTTGGAACGCACCGTCAGCCGCCCGTCCTCGACCTCCGCCATCTCGACCAGTTCATAAAAGACCGGCCGCGCGATCCGCGCCCACAGATCGGCGCGCACCCGCACCGACGGCGAGGGCTCGCCCGTCGCCGGATCGGTTTCCACGACAATGGGATGTTCGGACCCCGCCTCGGCCTCGTCGCCGACGTCGGTGGTGAAGACCAGCCCCCCACCGCGCCGTTCCACCGTCACCGCCCGGAACGGCAGGTCCTCGACCATGATCGACAGCTTCTCGCCCGGCGTGACCAGCACATAGCCATCGTCGTCCTTGCGCAGCACCGTCGAGAACAGCCGCACCAGTTCGGCCCGGCCGATGGGCGAGCCTTCATGCATCCAGACCCCGTCGCGGCGGATGACGATGTCGATCTCGCCGCAATGCGCCGGATGCCACAGATGGACCGGGGGCAGCCCTTTACCCGGTGCCTGTTTCGCCGCCTCGGCGACCCCGGCCAGTCCGGTCTTGTTGTCGGCGGTGGAAGCCATGGGTCCAGACTTAGGCGTCGGGACGCCGACGGCAAACCCCCTTCAGCCTGCGGAGCCTACGTCCGGATTTGACGCATCGGCATGGTTTCATCGCCGGAACCCATTCGAGTCCGGTCTTTGACAATTGCATATCGACACCGGAGCGCCGGACGACCCATCCGGACTATCCGGACCATCCGGACCATCCGGACTGTGTTTTCAGCGCTCAGCGCATTGCCTGCACAGGACCGGCGGGCAAATCGGCGCCGCGCCACAGCACCCGCGCCCGGTCCACCGGCCCGGGCAGTTGCACCTCGGGCGCGACGGCGAAGCCGAACCGCTCGAAATAGCCCATGTCGCCGACCAGAAGGATGTCGGTCCCAGCGTGGGCGGCGTGATCCACACACGCCTGCACCAGATCGGCGCCCAGTCCCGCCTTGCGGCTGTCCGAGGCCACGGCGATGGGGCCCAGGAACAGGGCCGGCGTCTCACCGGCCATGATCCGCCACAGGCGCACCGAGCCGATCACCTTGTGTTCGTCGCGCGCCACGAAGGCGGCGGCCACGCCCGCCTGCTCCCGCAACCGCTCCGCCGTCTTGGCGAACCGGCCCGGACCGAAGGCGGCCAGAACCAGCGCCTCGACCGCCGCCGCATCGGCGGGCGTCTCGGCTTCGATGCGCACAGGCGCGGGTTTGGGCGGGGCGTCGAACATCAGGCGGCGCAACTAGGGCCCTCGCCCCCCCGAATCAACCTGTGAATCAACCGGCTTTCGAGAAATCGGGCGCGCGCTTCTGGCTGAAGGCCATGAAGGCCTCCATCGCCTCGGGGCTCTTCATCTGGCTGCCGAAGGCCTCGCCCTCGCGCTGCATCAGGGCCCACAGGCGTTCTGAATCCCGCATCAGCGCCTTGGTCTTGCGGATCGAATTGGGCGCGCGCGTCGCCAGCTTGCCGGCCAGTTCCGCCGCAACGGCCTCGACCTGCTCGGCCGGGACGGCACGATTGGCCAGGCCCCAGGCCAGGGCCGTCCGCCCGTCGATCGGCTCGCCCAGGGCGAAGATCTCGAACGCCCGCTGATGGCCCAGCACCGCCGGCAATAGCAGCGACGAGGCGGCCTCGGGCGCCAGCGCCAGATTGATGAAGGGCGCCGACAGCAGGGCGTCCTCGGCGACCACCACCATGTCGCAATGCAGTAGCAGGGTCAGGCCGATGCCCACGGCCCGGCCGCGCACCGCCGCCACCGCCGGCTTGTCCAGCTCGGCCAGGGCTTTCAGGAAGCGGAACACCGACATGTCCAGCGGCTCGCCTGTCTGCGATCCGATGGCGATGAAGTCGGCGATGTCGTTGCCGGCCGAGAAGCTGTCGCCGTCGCTGCGGAACAGCAGCACGCGGACCGCGTCATCCGCCCGCGCGCGCTCGGTGGCGTCGGACAGGGCCGCATACATGGCCTGGGTGATGGCGTTCTTCTTCTCGGGCCGCGCCAGGGTGACTGTCAGGACGCCATCGGCCAGCTCAGTGCGAATATGGTCGGTCACGCCGTCTCTCCCTCATCGATCATGGTCCACCAGTCGACGCCGTCGGCGTCCCGCGTCCGGCTGACCCGGCCGCCTTGCAGCAGATAGTTCAGATGCGCCAGCGCCTCGCCGGTCGCCATGCCCCGCACCCCGTCCCCGACGGGCCGGGCGAACAGGGCGCCGAAGACATCGACCGCCCGCTTCGGCTCCCGCAACGTCTTCTCCAGCCGCTTCAGCGCGGTCATATGACCACGGATCAGGGCGTCCAGCCGCGTGTGCACGCCCCTGAAGGGCTCGCCGTGCGACGGCAGCACCAGCACGTCGTCCGGGAAGACCGTCTTCATCCGCTCCAGCGAGGCCAGCCAGTCGCCCAGCGGATCCGCCTCCGGCTCGGTCGGCCAGACCGACACGTTCGAGGATATCTTCGGCAGGATCTGATCGCCGCCCAGCACCACGCCGTCGGCCTCGCGCCACAGGCAGGCGTGCTCCGGGCTGTGCCCCTCGCCGACCACCACCCGCCAGTCCTGGCCGCCGATGCTGATGCGGTCGCCCTCGCGCATCCGCGTATAGCCCGACGGCAGGGGCGAGACCGCACGCCCGAACTGGCCGTATTCCCGGCGGTACGTCTCGACCTGGGCCTCGTCCCAGCCGGCGGCGCGATAGTGGACGGCCCCCGCTTCCGGCGCCGGCTGGCCCGTATCGGCCAGCAGCATCCGCCCGGTCACATACTCCAGGCGGGTCATGGTCAGGCCGACGCCGAACCGCTCGCACAGCCACCCGGCCAGGCCGATGTGGTCGGGGTGCATATGGGTGCAAATCACCCGCGTCACCGGCTTCCCGCCCAGCGGGCCCGCCAGCAGGGCGTCCCAGCGATCCCGCGAGTCCGGAATGTTCAGCCCGGTGTCGACCAGGGCCCAGCCTTCGCCGTCCTCGACGGCGTAGACATTGATGTGGTTCAGGGCGATCGGCATCGACAGCCGCATCCACAGCACCCCCGGGGCGACCTCGACGGCTTCGCCGAACCCGGGCGTGAGCGGACACGGATAGGTCAAGCCGCGCGCGTCGCGCGTCTCCATGTCGCTGCTCGCCGGATTCACGCCGTCGGCCAAGTCCGTCTCCAATTGAAACTCAACCGGTAGATAGGCTGAAGCCTGCGCGCTCGTCCAGCCCGCCGAACGCTGAGACTTGACCGGGCTCCGACAAGGGCAAAATGTGCCTTTCAGGAAAACCACTGGAGGGAGGCTTCACGTGTTCAGTCAAAAGATGCTCGCCTTGCTGATCGGCGCCTGCGCCTTTCTTCTCGCCGCCGAGCCGGCCGCCGCGCAGAAGGGCGCCCCGTCGGGCGGCGGCGGCGACATGGCGCAAGGTTGGTCCGGGGCCAACAACCCGGGGTATTTGTTCGACCCCCCTTCCAACACCCCCATCACGCGGGACAACACCAGCGGCTCGCGTCTGAACCGCCAAAGGGAAGAGGAACGCCGCATGGAGGAAAGGCGGCGTCGGGTCGAGCGCGGGGAAATGATCGCTCCCGACAACCCCAGCCCGGCGGAAGTCATCGCCGCCGCACAGTCCGTCGCCGCCTCGGCTGGTCTGAACTGTAGCGTCGTGGCGGCCGCGCATCCGGGTGTGGACGCGCAGGAGTCGCCGATCTACGAGGCCGCCTGCACCGAGGGGCAGGGATATCTGCTGATTGCATCGGCGCCGCCTCAATCCATTGGCTGCTTTGAACTCGCGGGGGCGGCCGCCGCCGCGCGCCTCGACAACCCCGCCGCCGACGTCGGCCAGCAGTGTGAACTGCCCGCCAACCAGAACAGCCTGCCGGTGATCGGCGCCTGGGCCCGCGAGGCCGGAGTGACCTGTCAGGTCGACCGGGCCGTTGTTGTGGGCAGGAGCACCGCGAGCAACCCCATCTACGAGATCGGTTGCGCTGACGCCGACGGCTACTGGCTGGAAAAGGCGGATGGCAACTGGCTTCTGCAGGGCTGCGCCCAGATTGAGGCGGCCGGGGAAACCTGCCGCTTCGCCAGGTCCCGGAGCTAGTCTTCCGGCTTCGGCCCGAGCCCTCCCGCGCGCCGGTGAACGCCTGTGTCGTCGGGAGGGTCGCGACGCCTTGACCCTGCCACAAGGGACGGCCAAGGGTGGGCCAACGATTGTCCATCCTGGAGTTCTCCGTGTTGAAGCGAAACATGCTCGCCCTGGCGGGCGGAGCCTGCGCCATCGTCCTCGCCGTCACTGCGCCGGCCCAAGCCCAGTCGGTCCCGTTTGAGCCCGCTTCACCCTCGGCTCCGGGCAGCGCCACCGATCCCAACCCCACGACCGTGACGCGCGACACCAGTGGTTCGCGCATGAACCGCGGCACGGCCGAGGAACGCCGTCAGGAGCGGATGAACCGTCAGCAGCGCGAGCGGCAGCCCGCGCCGGCCGCCGCCACGCCGGAACAAATCCTCGCCGAGGCCCAGACCCAGGCCACCGCCGCGGGGCTGGCCTGTCAGGTCACCGAGGCCGTCAATCCCGGCGTGACCGCCGAACAGGTCAAGATCTATGAAGCGGCCTGCGCCACCGGCCCTGGCTATATCCTGATCGCCTCGACCCCGCCCCAGAGCTTCGATTGCCTCGAGCTGGCCGGCACGGCCCACACCGCCCGGCTGCGCGATCCGGCGGCCGACGTGGGCCAGCAGTGCGTCCTGCCCGCCAACCAGAACGGCCTTGCCGTGATTGGCGGCTGGGCCCGCGAGGCGGGCGTGGCCTGCACGATCGACGAGGCCGTCGCCATCGGCAAGAGCAGTGCGAACAACATCGTCTACGAAGTCGGTTGCGCGGGCGCCGATGGCTACTGGCTGGAAAAGGCCGGGACCGGCTGGAAGCTGCAGGACTGCCTCCAGGTCGTCTCGGTGGGCGGAACCTGCCGGTTCACCACCGCCCAGGAACAGGCTGACGGCTTCGAGCCCAAACTGGCCGGCACCGAGGCTTCGGCCTGCGACGTGTCCCAGGTCCGTCTGATGGGCCAGAACCCCAACGGCCGCTTCTATGAGGCCAAATGCGCCGCCGAGGGCGAGGGCTATATCGCCCGCGTCAGCCCCGAAGGGGTCACCCAGCAGATCTATCCCTGCGCCACCGCCCAGCGGATTGGCGGCGGCTGCACCCTGACGCCGGCCCCGGCCCTCGAGCCGGAAGCCGCTCCGGCCCCGACCGAATAGGCTGCGGCCCATAATCGACGAAGCCGACGCCCCGGGGGTCTTCCCCGGGGCGTTTTCGTTTGCACGATCCCGCTTCACAGACCGGCCCGACACGCCGTACTCATGGCGTCATGCGCATCGCCACCTGGAACGTGAACTCCGTCAACGCCCGCCTGCCGACGGTGCTGGCCTGGCTGGAGGCGGCCCAGCCGGACGTCGTCGGCTTCCAGGAGATCAAATGCCTGGACGAGAAATTCCCGCGCGAGGCCTTTGAATCCCTCGGCTACAACGTCGAGACCAATGGGCAGAAGACCTACAACGGGGTCGCCCTGCTCTCGAAATATCCCCTCGGCGACGTGCGGCGCGGCCTGCCCGGCCTCGACGCCTCGGGCTTCGAGGCCGAGTTCGAACAGGCCCGCTATATCGAGGCCGTGATCGAGGCCCCCCGCCCGGTCCGGATCGGTTGCATCTATCTGCCCAACGGCAATCCGATCGGGACTGAGAAATTCGCCTACAAGCTGGCGTGGATGGATCGCCTTCAGGCCCATGCCAAGGCCCTGCTGTTGCAGGAGGAGGCCTTCACCCTGTGCGGCGACTACAACGTCATCCCGACGCCCGACGACGCGAAGAATCCGTCGGCATGGGTCAATGACGCCCTGTTCCAGCCCGAGAGCCGCGCCGCCTTCCGCGCCCTGAACCACCTCGGCCTGTCCGAGGCGGGGGAACTGGGCAAGCAGCCGCCGGGCACATACACCTTCTGGGACTATCAGGCCGGGGCCTGGCAGCGCGATCACGGCATCCGCATCGACTTCCATCTGCTGTCGCCGCAGGCCGCGGACCGCTTTGTGGGCATCGAGACCCACCGCGACGCCCGCGACATGGAGAAGCCCTCCGACCACGTCCCCGTCGTCGTCGAACTGGAGGACTAGCCGTGGCGGACGCGCTCCGGGTCATCCTGCTGGTGGCGCTGGCGGCGGCGGCCCTGACCACCGGCGCCCTGGTGCTGGCCTGGTGGATGGAGCCCGTGCGCCGCATGAAGCGGGCCCTGCTGAAGTCGCTGGGCGCCGTACCCGAGGCCGAGGCCCTGTCACCCGCCGAAGGCCGCGCCGCAGGCCTCGATTTCGACGGGGCGCAGGTGGCGGTGCTGTGGAACCGGGGCGGCTCGGGTCTGGTCTACGCCTTCGAGGAGATCGAGGGCGGCGAGATCATCGTCGACGGCCATGTCGTGGCCCGGGTGCGCCGCGGCGAGACGCGCAAGGCGCTGGACGTGCTGGCGCCCGAGGCCGAGCAGGTGACCCTGCGGCTGTTGTTCGCAGACGCCCGCCATCCCGAGTTCGAACTGGCCCTGTGGGACGCGACCCTGCCCGTGCAGACGGGCTCTCCGGGCGAGGCCCTGCGCCTCGGGCGGCGCTGGCTGTCGCACCTCGAAGCCCTGCTGAAGGGGTAGTCGCCGGTCAGGAGGAGGGCTAGAAGCGCCCCTTCTGTTTCGCGTACCCAAGGATACCCCCGTGGCCCGGCTGTTCGACGCCTACATCATCGCCGACTGGACGGCCGCCGAGGGCAGGAAGCTGGGCGACGGCTCGGTCTGGATCGGCGTGGCCAAGCGCGACGTGCGCTTCCGCCTCTATACCGAGACCCACAATGTCGCGACGCGGGCCGAGGGCGAGACGCTGCTGGCCTCGCTGCTGGCCGAACACCGCAAGCGTGGCGACCGGGTGCTGGTCGGGTTCGACTTCAATTTCGGCTATCCCGCCGGCACGGCCGCGCGGCTGAAGCTGACGGGGACGCCCGCCTGGTCGGCGATGTGGAAATTCATCGCCTCCAACGTCGTCGACAAGGCCGACAACACCAACAACCGCTATCAGGTCGCCGCCAAGATGAACCGGCTGATGACCGATGAGCCCTGGCCGCTGTGGGGCGCGCCGGCCAATCAGGCGCAGCGCTGGCTGACCACGACCAAGCCCCCGGCGGGCGCCGGCGCCGACATCCCGGAATACCGGGCCACGCAGGACGCCGTCCGCAAGGGCAGGCTGCAGCCCAAGTCGGTCTGGCAGATGCATGGGGCGGGCGCCGTCGGAGGGCAGACGCTGGTCGGCATCCCCGCCGTGCGCCGCCTGCTGGAAAGCCTCGGGCCCTCGGGCGCCGTCTGGCCGTTCGGCACGGGCTGGCGCGCGCTGGACACGGCCGACGTCGAGCCGCTGTCGGCGCTGGTGGTCGAGGTCTATCCGTCGATGTTCGACGCCAGACCCAACCCCGGCGAGTTCAAGGATCAGGCCCAGGTCCGGGTCACGGCCGAGCATTTCGCCAAGCTGGACGAGACCGGCGCCCTGTCCGCCGCCTTCGCTCCGCCCAGGACCGCGGACGAGGCCCTGATCGCCAGGGTCGAGCAGGAAGAAGGCTGGATTCTGGGAGCCTGACGGCTGGCCCGGCCCCTGATCATCGCGCATCGCGGGGCCTCGGGCGAACGGCCGGAACACACCCGCGCGGCCTATGAACTGGCCATCGAACAGGGCGCCGACTTCATCGAGCCCGATCTGGTGATGAGCCTGGACGGCGTGCTGGTCGTCCGCCACGAGAACGAGATCGGCGGGACGACGGATGTCGCGGCCCGGCCGGAGTTCGCCGCCCGGCGCGCAACGAAGACGGTCGACGGCTGGCCCGTGACGGGCTGGTTCGCCGAGGACTTCACCCTCGCCGAGCTGAAGACCCTGCGGGCCCGGGAACGCCTGCCGGAATTGCGGCCCGCCAACTGCGCCTTCGATCAGGAGCCGATCCTGATCTTCGAGGAGGTGCTGGACATCGCCGCCAAGGCCGGCGTGGGTGTGGCGCCGGAACTGAAGCATCCAACGTATTTCGCCGGTCTCGGCCTGCCGATGGAGGCCGCCTTCGTGGCGGTTCTGGAACGTCGGGGGCTGACGGGCCGGGATGCGCCGATGCTGGTCCAGTGCTTCGAGGTCGGGGCGCTGGAACAGCTGCGGGGGCGGGTCGCCACGCCGCTATTGCAGTTGGTCGCCGCGTTCGGTGGGCCGTTCGATCGTTCAGCGCTGAGCTACGCCACCATGACGACGGCCGAGGGCCTCGGCCGGATCGCCGCCTACGCCGACTGGATCGGCGCCGACACGGCCCTGATCGAGCCCTCGCCCGGCGCGCCAACCGCCCTAATCTCCGACGCCCATGCTGCGGGGCTGAAGGTCGCCGGCTGGACCTTCCGCGCCGAGAACGTCTTCCTGCCGCAGGGTGACCGGATCGGCGAGGCGCCGGCGGCGCATGGACGGCTGCGTGAGCGGCTGGCGCGGTTCGCCGGCTACGGGCTGGATGCGGCATTCATGGACCAACCCCGCTACCGCCCTTCTCCCCTTGGGGGAGAAGGTGGCCCCTCAGGGCCGGATGAGGGGTAAGTCCGACGCGGAACGGGTGGTTGGGAGCGGTCGCTGACAGCCCCCTCATCCGACCGGCTCCGCCGGCCACCTTCTCCCCCGAGGGGAGAAGGATTACTTTGCAACAGGATCAAGACTCCCGCCCCCGACGGCCCGCCCTTCTCGCCCCCGGAATTCGCCCTTCCCGCCCCTCGGCCAAATTTTCTTCCTGGCGCCCCTTCCAGCCGTCGTAAAATACGGTTGGCGGCGCCCGAACGCCGCGGAGTCTTTGACAATCCAGCCTCAGCCGCGACCGCTCAGGCGCGGCGACACCCTCGAACGCGCCGGTCAGCGTGTCCTCAAAGGGGCGAAAGTAGCGGTTTTCGCATTTTTCGGACCAGTCGAGACTCCCGCCCTTCTCCCGCAAGGGGAGAAGGAAGAGGCTCTCTACCCAGCGATCTGTCCGAAGTCCGCGACCCGGCCCATGACGGCGCGAACCTGTCCCAGCAGTTTCAGACGGTTCTCCCGTTCCTCGGTCACATCGGAGTTGACCATCACCTTGTCGAAGAAGGCGTCGACCGGGGCGCGGAGCAGGCTGAGGGCGCGCATGGCGGCGGCGAAGTCCTCGGTCTCCAGCGCCGCGTCCACGGCGGTCGCGGCGACGGCGACGGCGAAGGCCAGGGTCGTCTCGGCCTCGGGCTGGTTCGGCAGGCCGGTCTCGACCATGCCGGTCGGCACGGGTCCCTTCTTCTCCTCGGCCTTGAGGATGTTGGACGCCCGCTTGTACCCGGCCAGCAGATTGGCCCCGTCCTCGGTCGCGAGGAAGGCGTCGAGCGCCTCGACCCGCCGCACGATGCGGACGAGGTCGTCGTCGCCCAGCGCGAAGACGGCGTCGACGAGATCGTGACGCTTGCCCTGATCGCGGAGGAGGACCTTCAGGCGGTCGGCGAAGAAGGCGAGGATCTCTTTTGTGGTCGGCGGCGTATCCAAACTCATCGCCCGACTGGTGATCAGGATGGTCCTTGCGGCCTCCAGAACTTCCGTCAGCGGAAGACGGTGAGGCCCTTCGAGAACGATCCGAATGACGCCGAGGGCGGCGCGACGGAGGGCAAACGGGTCTTTCGATCCTGTGGGACGTTCGTCGATTGCAAAGAAACCAACCAACGCATCGATCTTGTCCGCCAAGGCCACAGCCGCCGCTGTTGGCGCCGTCGGTACATGATCCTTCGGGCCCTGAGGCTGATAGTGGTTCCGAATGGCGTCAATCGTGGGCAAGCCAAGCTGGGCGTGCTGCGCGTAGTACCCACCCATAACGCCCTGCAACTCGGGGAACTCGCCAACCATACCTGAGGCGAGATCAGCTTTGGCCAGCCGACCGGCCTCCTTGGCGACATTCTCATCGGAACCTACGTACGGAGCGATCACCCCAGCCAAGACCGAAAGGCGGTCGACGCGCTCAGCCATGGTACCCAACTTCGCGTGGTAGGTGACACCTGCCAACTTCGTAAGCCACGGCGCGAATCCGACCTTTCGGTCTTCGTCCCAAAAGAAGCGGGCGTCATCGAGCCGAGCGGATAGGACCCGGGCGTTCCCGGCCGCCAAGGCCACACCTCCGTCGACGGCTGCGATGTTTGCGACCACCACGAAGTGAGGCGCCAGCTCTCCGATGGCCGGATCGCGCACCGCGAAATATTTCTGGTGGACCTTCATCGACAGCCGGATCACCTCCGGCGGCAGGGTCAGGAACTGTGGGTCCATGTCGCCCAGGATCGGCGTCGGCCATTCGGCCAGCCCCGCCACCTCGTCCAGCAGGCCGTCGTCGTCGACCAGCGCCAGTCCCCGGGCCGCGCAGGCCGCCTGCGCGCCCTCGAGGATGCGCAGTTTGCGGTCCACGACGTCGAGCAGCACGAAATCGCTCTCCAGCTTCGCCCGGTAGTCGGCGAAATCCCTGACCGCGAACGGCCGGCCGCAGCCGAGGAAGCGGTGCCCCTCGGTCAGGTCGCCGGAGGGGATGCCGTCGATCTCGAACGGCACCACATGGCCGTCGAACAGGGCGACGATCCGCTTCAGCGGCCGGATCCAGCGCAGGGCGCCCGAGCCCCAGCGCATCGACTTGGGCCAGGGGAAGCCGCGGACGACGCCGTCGACCATGTCCGCGATCAGATCGGCCGTCGGCCGGCCCTTTTCGCGGACGACCGCGAACCAGACGCCGTCGCGTTCGCTGAGCTGGTCCTTCGTCAGGCCGGTCTTGCGCAGGAAGCCGTCCAGCGCCTGTTCAGGCGCCGAGGTGCGGGGGCCTTTCAGCTCCTCTTCCCGGTCCGGCGTCGCGGTCGGCAGGCCCTCGACCACCAGCGTCAGCCGGCGCGGGCCCGCGAATGTGGTCAGGGCCTCATACGTCAGCCCGGCCGCCTTCAGCCGCTCGGCCGCCATGCGTTCGAGGTCGCGCGCGGCGCCCTGCTGCATGCGGGCGGGGATTTCTTCGGAGAAGAGTTCGAGAAGGAGCTGGGCCATCAGACGCGCCCCCTTTCCTGCTCGACCCATTCGGTGGCGCAGGCCTTACAGAGGTCGCGGATGCGGCCGATGTAGCTCTGGCGTTCGGCCACCGCGATGGCGCCGCGGGCGTCCATCAGGTTGAACAGGTGGCTGGCCTTCAGCACCTGATCATAGGCCGGCAGGACCAGCGCCTGATCCTGCGGGCCCTTCATGGCCAGCAGGGTCGTGACCTCGGCCACCATGTCCTCGAACCGGCGCTTCAGGCCGTCGACGTCATAGCCGTGGAAATTGGCTTCCGACTGCTGGCGCTCGTTCTCGAGGAAGACCTCGCCATAGGTCAGGCCTTCTTTGGTGAACTTCAGGTCGTAGACGTTGTCGACGCCCTGGACGTACATGGCCAGACGCTCCAAGCCGTAGGTCAGCTCGCCCGAGACGACGTCGACCTCGATGCCGCCGACGCCCTGGAAATAGGTGAACTGCGTCACCTCCATCCCGTCGCACCACACCTCCCAGCCCAGCCCCCAGGCGCCGACGGTGGGGTTCTCCCAGTCGTCCTCGACGAAGCGGATGTCGTGCAGTTTCGGATCGATCCCGATCGCCGCCAGCGAGCCGAGATAGAGCTGCTGCAGGTTCTCGGGGTTCGGTTTCAGGATCACTTGATACTGGTAATAATGTTGTAATCTATTGGGATTTTCGCCGTAGCGGCCGTCGCCGGGGCGGCGGCTGGGCTGGACGTAGGCGGCCTTCCACGGGCGCGGGCCGAGGGCGCGCAGCACGGTCGCGGGGTGCAGGGTGCCGGCGCCGACCTCGATGTCATAGGGCTGGAGGATCGCGCAGCCCTGATCGCCCCAGTATTTGTGAAGGGTGAGGATCAGGTCCTGGAAGGCGAGCGGTTCGGTGGTCACAGGCGGGCTTTTTCGTCCGGGGAAGAAGGCGGCGGACCCTAGACGGGCGGCCTTTGCCGGGCAAGGCGGAGCCCCGCCTACGCTTCCTTAAGCGGCGTGGCCCCATAACGTAGCCATGAAACAGATCGACCAGATGCGCCGGCGGGCCGCGCGCTATCTCGACATAGACCCGGTGACGATCGCGTCGCCGCGGGGTGTGTTCTCGCTGAGCTTCGACGACATTCCCGCCAGCGCCTGGACCGAGGCGGGGCCGGTGCTGGCCCAGCACGGGGTCAAGGCGACCTACTATGTCTGCGGCGGGCTGGCCGGCAGGCGGAACATGGACCGCGACCAGTTCGAGGTGCGCCACCTGCAGGCGTTGCACGCAGCGGGGCATGAGGTCGGCTGCCACACCTTCGGCCATACCAGCGTGCTACGTATGGACGCCCGGGCCCTCGGCCTGAGCCTGGACGCCAACGCCGCCTGGGTCGGCGAGCGGCTGGACGGATACCGGATGACGACCTTCGCCTGGCCGTTCGGGGATGCGACGGTGGGGGCGAAACGGGTCGTGCGCGAGCGGTTCGCCATGGCGCGCGGGGTGCGCGACGGGGTCAATGCGGGGCGCGAGGACCGGGCCCTGATCAAGAGCATCGGGCTGGAGAGCCGGCGATTGCCCGGCTACGACTTCGACGCGCTGATGGCCGAAACGGCGGCGTCGAAAGGCTGGCTGAACGCCTATGGCCATGACGTGTCGGACCGGCCGACGGACTATGGCTGTACCCCGGACGATCTGGACCGGGTGCTGAGGGCGGCGAAGGCGGCGGGGCTGGAGGTGCTGCCGGTCGGGGCGGCGTGGCGGGCCGTGACGGCCTAGGCCGCCTCCGCCATCCCCTGCTGCGCCTTGCGGGCGTCCGCCCAGCGGATCAGGGCGGCGCGGGGCCAGGCGACGATCCACGAGCGGGCGGTGTACTCGCCCTTTTCGATCAGGGCGGCGCGGGTCGGCGAGGAGGTCGCGGCGCGCTGGGTGTGAATCTCGCCCGGGCCCTGATGCAGCAGGAAGGCGCCGTTCTTCAGCGGGTTGACGCGCAGATAGGCGAGTCGCGGGCTGATCTGCTCCAGCGGCGGGTCGTAGAACCAGCTGGAGCCCAGCATGCCGGCCATCTCGGGGCGACGTTTGCAGATCTCGGCGGCAGTCGCCCAGGCGCGGTCCCAGCCGGCCTCGTTGAAGTCGGACAGTTCGCGGCTTTCGGTATGGACCTCCAGCCACGGCTTCCAGGCCTGGGCGGCGGCGTAGGCGGGGATCACCGACCAGCCCCAACCCTCGCGGGCGTGACGCAGGACCTGTCCGGGGCCCATGGGCGAGCTGAGGTCGATCATCTGGGTGCGGGCGCCGGGCACGCTGAGCACCAGCGAGATGCGCACGTCCTTGGCCCAGTAGTCGCGGTCATAGGGGTCAGCCGCGGCGGTCAGGAAGTCGGCGAGACGCTGGATCCATTCCGGATACAGTTCGAGCACTGCGGACGGCAGGTCGGCGGCAGGGACCCGGGCCGGCATTTCCAGCGCCCAGACGGCGATAAGGGCCCGGCGGTGATCGTCGGTCAGGGCGGGCCCGAAGGCTCCGGCCAGGGCTTCCTCGGCGCGACGGCCGGGCTGATCGAAGTCCCAGTGCGGGGCAGAGGCCTCGGCGGCCGTGGCGGCGGCGGCCTTGAGGGCGTGGATGCGGGCGCGGTCGTCCGCCGGGACCCGGTTCAGCACGGCTTCAAAGGCGGCGATCTGGGATCGGGAGAGCGTTTCCATGACCGCAGGCTAGCAAACACCGGTTGTCCGGCGGTTAAGGCCGGGACCGGACAGCGAAACGGCGGCGGAGGGGGGGTCCGCCGCCGTCGTCGCAGGCTTCGCCGGATCAGTCGCCCGGCGTGGGCGGAGGGGGCGCCGGGGTGTCGTCGTCATCGTCGGCCGGATCCGGGGTGTCGACCGGCGGCGTCGTGCGGGACGGGTCAGGCTGGGCGTCCACCTGCCCGTCGGTCGGATTGGGGACGGGCGGGGCGGCGATGGTCGTCGTGGTCGCGGCAGGCTGGCCGTTGGGCGCATTTGTGCCCGGCGTGGCGGGACGGGTCGTCGCTGTGGCCCCGGGCGGAACGGGGGCGGTAGCGGGCGTCCCTGCCGGAGCCGGGCTGGCGGCAGGGGCCGCCGCCGGAGTTTCCGGGGGAGCCATGGACTGAGCGGGGTTCAGGACCTTGTCGATGGCGAAGATCGCGCCGTTGGAGGCGTCGATGTCGGCCCGGGTGACGAGGGCGCCGTCGATGCGGAGGCCCTCGCCCGTGCCGTCCAGCAGGACACGCGTGCGGTTGGCGGTCTGGACGCCGCCCCTGGCGCCGGTGATCTGGGACGAGGAAACGTCGGCGACGATCACATGATAGAGCAACAGATTGCGCAGCTCCTGGGCGTTGGCGGGGTCCATCAACCGTGTGCGCTCAGCCTCCGGCAGGGCCGCGAAGGCCTCGTCTGTCGGGGCGAAGATGGTGACCGCCGGGCGCGACTTGAGGGTATCGGTCAGCTGGGCCTGGTTCAGAGCCGCCAGCAGGATGGTGAAATTGCCCTGTGCGGTCAGGACGTCGATGACATTGCCGACGGCGGCGGGGGTCGCGGGCTGGGCGGCCTGGGCTGCGGGAGGAGCGGCGGGAACCTGGGCGGTCGGCGCCTGCGCGGCCGGCGTCGCTTCGTCGGCGGGCTCAGCGGGCGTGGCGGCTGGCGCAGGCATGCTCGACGCTGAGGCCGGCGGCGTCGCGGGCGTGGCCGGAGCGACAGGCACGGGCGATGGAGGCGGCGGCGTCGGGGCGGTCTGGGCGAGGGCCGCGGGCGCCGCAAGTAGGGCGGCCGCGGCGGTTGCGGTCAGAAGATGAAGGCGAAGCATGGCGATATCCCTTTCCTTGGGCGGTGGCCGCAAAGGGAGGAAGGCGCGGCCAGAGGCGCCCGAAACCTGCACTGTGAAAGACGCGGGCGGGGGCTCAGTTCCATGCGGGAATGACCGGACCTGATCGTCGCGCCCTCTCACGGCCGAACGGACCTAGCGCAGAAGTGACGGCCTCGCCCACCAGTCGGGATGGGTCTGGATCAGGCGCCGGGCGGCGGCGGCGGCCTGATCCGCCGTGTCGAACAGGGCGAAGACCGTGGCGCCCGAACCCGACATCCGGACAAGGCGGACGCCCGGAAGCCGCGCCGCCGCCGTCAGGGCTTCACCGATGGCGGGCTGGAGCGCGACCGCCGGAGCCTCGAGGTCGTTCCGCTGTTCCGACAGCCAGTCGATAACGGTCGACACCGCCCAGTCGCCCGGCGGTTCGGGACGGTCGGCCGATCCCGCCGACCCCTCGTCATACGCGCGATAGACCGCCCCCGTGGGCGACGGGACGCCCGGATTGATCAACAAGGCAGGCAGGGGCGGCAGGCGCGGCTCGAAGGTCAGCCGGTCGCCCCGATCCTCGGCCCAGGCGGCGCGGGCGTGAAGGCACATGGGCCCGTCCGCCCCGACGGCGACGCCGGCCAAGGCGTCGTCGTCCAGCGGCAGATCCAGCATATCGCGCACAGCCTTGAGGGCGGCCCCCGCATCGGACGAGCCGCCGCCCAGTCCGGCGGCGATCGGCAGCTGTTTGTCCAGCGTCACGGCCACCGGCGGGTCGCCGACGCCGGTCGCCTGACCCAGGGCCCTCAGGGCCTGCAGGATCAGATTGTCCCCGCCGTCGTTCAGCTCCCCGGCGAACGGCCCGGTCACGGTCAGCGACAAGCCCCCGGCAGGCTGGACCGTGACAGCGTCGCCGACGTCGGCGAAGGCGACCAGGCTGGCGAGCGGATGATAGCCGTCAGCCGCCACGGGTCCGACGTGAAGGAACAGATTGACCTTGGCGGGTGCGAGAAGGCGGACCGGCGCCATACCTCAGGGCTGGCCGCCGTCGGGAAGCGGCGGCGGCTCGGGCAGGCCGCGCGCCAGCTTCTGTTCGACCTCGGCGCGGCGCGGCGCGTCGGGCTCAAGCGTCAGCACCCGGTTCCACTGCCATTCGGCCTCGCGGCGGCGCCCGACCTGCCAGTAGGCGTCGCCGAGGTGGTCGACGATCTCGGCATTGCCGGGCTGTTTGCCGACGGCCTCTTCCAAGGTCTGGACGGCGATTTCGTACTGGCCCTGCCGGAACTGGGCCCAGCCGAGCGAGTCCTGGATGTTGCCGTTCTGGGGGTCGGCTGCGTGGGCGCGGGCCAGCATCCCGGCGCCTTCGGCCACCCGCCGGCCGCTGTCGACCCACATGTAGCCGAGATAGTTGAGAATGGTCGGGTCGTTGGGCTGGGCCTGCAGGGCGGCCCACAACTCGGCCTCCGCCTCGTCGATCCGGTTCAGGTTCTCCAGCACCGCGCCGCGAAGGAAACGGAAATGCGCGGGCTGACCCGCGACGTTGATCGTAGGCCGGTTGAGGACGGCCAGCGCCTCCTCGTGCCGCCCCATTCCCTGTAGATGTCCCGCCAGGGCGTAGGCGAAAGCGGCCTGGTCGGCCGCGGCGGCGTCGGCGCGGCGAAGCGCCTCCAGCGCGCCCTCGGCGTCGCCCTGGGAGTCCAGCGCTCCGGCCAGGCCGACCTGGGCCCGGGCATAGGTGATGGGATCGGTCTGGCTGACCCGGGCGAAGGCCTCGCGGGCCAGCAGGGGCTGACGGCCGGAGGCCAGAGCCTGTCCCAACTGAAGGCTGATCAGGTCGTCGGGGTGCAGGCTGTCGGCCATGCGCAGATAGATCGCCGACAGTTCCCACGACTGGGCGGCGGTGGTCTGCAAGGCGGCGAATTCCAGGGCGTCGGCGGCCCGCTGCAGCGCGGTCGGCTCAGCCGGCGGACGACCTCGTCCCACGATCCGGGCCCGGCCCAGAACCGCCTCGGAGTTCGGATTTCCGCCGGTGAGGGCGGCGTCATAGATCGCCAGCGCCTCATCCCGGCGCCCCTGCCGCTCGAGAAATTCGGCATAGTCCAGCGCGTACAGCATGGCGCCGCCGGGGGCGGCCATCAGGATCTTGTATTCGGCGTCGGCTTCGGCGAAGCGGCGGCGGCTTTCCAGCAGGCCGGCGCGCTGCTGATGCAGGATCAGGCCCGCGGGGTCCGTCGGCGGCGTGTCCACCGCCTTGAGCGCCGTGTCCCAGTCCCCCCCCGCGGCGGCGACGGCGGGCGTCAGGTACCGGGCCGCCGCGCTGAAGGGCTCGGCGAACGGGCGTTGGTTCAACAGGGCCATGCTCCGGCGCCCTTCTCCGGAGCGCAGGGCCTGCACCAGTTCGATCATCCGGCCGGCCTCGGCCAGGTCAGGCGTATCCGCGACGGTGGGGGTCAGACGCGCCACATCGCCGAGATCGCCGGAGAACAGACCGGAGCGGAAGGCTTCCTCGCCAAGTGCAGGCTGTTCGGGCGCGAGGGCGTGAGCCTCGCCCAGAAACTCCGAACCGGCGGCGCGGTCGCCGCGAATGCTGGCCAGACGGCCGGCCAGATAGAGACCGTAGGCGGACTGGCCAGAGGCGTCGACCGGCACGGGGGCCCAGATTGCGGGGATGGGAGGCGCGGCCGGTTCAGGTTCGACGACCGCGATCTCCTCGACCGGGCGGATGAGAGGCGGCAACGCTCCACTCGGCTCGACCTGATCGAGGCCCGGCGCGGGAACGACGGCGGGCGCCTGGTTCGCCGGCGGGTTCAATGGGGGGTCAATGAGGATCGGCGCGTCCTGCGCGAACGCGGACGTCGACAGGGCCAGGATGGCGCAACCGGTCAGAAGGGAGGCGGGGCGTGAAAAGCGCATGACCGAACCCTCACCGGATTATGCGGCGACGACAAGGCCCCCTCGCCTTCTCCGTCCTACATATTCGGATAGTTGGGGCCGCCGCCGCCCTCGGGCGTGGTCCAGACGATGTTCTGGGATGGATCCTTGATGTCGCAGGTTTTGCAGTGGACGCAGTTCTGGGCGTTGATCTGGAAGCGCGGGTTGTTCCCCTGCTCGTCGTACAGCACCTCGTAGACGCCCGCCGGACAGTAGAGCCGCGCGGGCTCGCCGTAGAGCGGCAGGTTGACCTGTATGGGGATCGAGGGGTCCAGCAGCTTCAGGTGTGCCGGCTGTTCCTCGGCGTGGTTGGTGTTGGAGATGAAGACCGACGACAGCTTGTCGAACGACAGCCTCCCGTCCGGCCGCGGATAGGCGATCGGCTTGTGCTTCGAGGCCTTTTCGGTCGCGCCGGCGTCGGTCTTGCCGTGCTTCAGGGTCCACGGAAGGTTCACGCCGAAGATCGACGAGAACCACATGTCGATGAGGCCCGCCGCCCCACCCAGGGTCGTGCCCAGCTTCGACAGATACGGCTTGGCGTTCCGGACCTGTTTCAGCTCCCTGTAGACCCAGCTGCTTTCATAGGCGGCCTGGTATTCGACCAGCCGGTCGCCCGAACGCCCGGCCATGACGGCGTCATAGGCGGCGTCGGCGGCCAGCATGCCGGTCTTCATGGCGTTGTGGCTGCCCTTGATGCGCGGAACGTTCACGAAGCCGGCCGAGCAGCCGATCAGGACACCGCCCGGGAATGACAGCTTCGGCACCGACTGGAAGCCGCCCTCGGTGATGGCGCGGGCGCCGTAGGAGATGCGGGTTCCGCCCTCCAGATGTTCGGCGATCGAGGGGTGGTGCTTGAACCGCTGGAACTCGTCGAAGGGCGACAGGAAGGGGTTCTTGTAGTTCAGGTGAACGACATAGCCGATGGCCACGTAGCGGTCGCCGAAATGATAGAGGAAGCTGCCGCCGCCGGTGAATTCGTCCAGCGGCCAGCCGGTGGTGTGCTGGGCCAGGCCGGGGCGGTGCCTGTCGGCCGGAACCTGCCACAGCTCCTTCAGGCCGATGCCGAACTTCTGCGGTTCGGCCGTGTCGCACAGATTGTGGCGGGCCATGATGGTCTTGGCCAGCGAGCCACGCACGCCCTCGGCGATGAAGACGTATTTGCCGTGCAGTTCGATGCCGGGCTGGAAGTCATCGGTCGGCTTGCCGTGACGGTCGATGCCGAAGACTCCGGCGACGACGCCCTTCACCGTTCCCGACGGTTCGTCCCAGACCACATGGCTGGCGGCCATCCCGGGATAGACCTCGACCCCCAAGGCCTCGGCCTGCTCGCCCAGCCAGCGGGCCACATTGCCGAGCGAGGCGATGTAGCAGCCGTCGTTGTGCATCATCGGCGGAAGCAGGGGCATGGGCAGGCTGACCTGCCCCATCGGCCCCAGCACCATGAAGCGGTCCTCGGTGACGGGCGTCTCGAGCGGGGCGCCGCGTTCCTTCCAGTCGGGGAAGAGTTCGGTCAGGGCCCGCGGGTCGATGACGGCGCCGGACAGGATGTGGCCGCCGATCTCGGCGCTCTTTTCCAGCACGGCGACAGTGATGTCCCTGCCGTCCCTTTCCGCCCGCTGTTTCAGGCGGATGGCGGCGGACAGGCCGGCGGGGCCGCCGCCGACGATGACGACGTCGTATTCCATCACCTCGCGCTCGACCCCGGTCAGGGCCTCGGCGGGCGGCAGTTTGTCGATCACGGCTTCCTGCCAGGCGTTTGTCGCGCCGCCCTCGATCGCGTCCTCGGCCATGCCCTGATTTCCTCGCAGTCCGTGTGGTCTTCGTGTTTTCCGCTTATCGGAAGGTGACGCAAGGGTGGTCAAGGACTATCCCTGTGCGGACCGTGATGACGACCCGACCCTCCGACGCCGCCGCGACCGAAAGCCTGCTCGCCTTCTGGCGTGACGCGGGGGTGGACGCCTGTTTCGAGGACGCTCCGGTCGACCGCACCCATGTCGCTCCGCCGCCCGCCGTGAAGGCGGTGGCCAAGGCCACGGCCTCGGTGGTCGCCGCGCCGGCCGCGGGCGATGCGTTGTCGGAGGCGCGCAGGCTGGCGGCCGGGGCCGGGACCCTGGAGGAGCTGGGACTGGCCATCGCGGCCTTCGAGGGCTGCCCGCTGAAGGGGATGGGTGCGACGCAGTCGGTGTTCAGCCGCGGCGCCCCCGAGGCGCCCGTACTGGTCATCGGCGAGGGTCCGGGCGCGGAAGAGGATCAGCGCGGCCAGCCCTTCGTCGGCAAGGCGGGACAGCTGCTGGACCGGATGCTCAGGGAAGCCGGGCTCGAGGGCCGGGTGTTCATCATCAACACCGTCTTCTGGCGGCCGCCGGGCAACCGCACGCCGACGGCGGCCGAACAGGCGGTCTGCGCGCCGTTCGTCGAGCGCGCCTTCGCCCTGCTGAAGCCGAAGGCCGTGCTGCTGCTGGGCGCGGCGGCGGCCAAGTCGGTGCTGGCGACGGACGAGGGCATCATGCGGATGCGCGGCCAGTGGCGGGAGTGGCGACTGTCCGAGGGCGCCGTGTCCGCCCCGGTGATGCCGACGCTGCATCCTGCCTTCCTGCTGAGGCAGCCAATCGCCAAGCGTCAGGCGTGGGCGGACATCCTGTCGTTGGCCGCGCGTCTGGACGCCGACGGCTGAAGTCTGTTCATCCTTCAGACTCAAAACTGCCCCAAAATGGGGAGAAATCTTGACATGGGCCGGGGGCGATGGCGCCTTTCCTGCCTGACGACCGAATGAACCGCGCAGGCCGACCCGAGTCGAGACGGGTCGATCCAACGCTTCAAGGGGGCCGCCTCAGTGCCGTTTGATTTCCGCCGCGCGATGATCGCGCCGACGTTGGCCGTGGCATTGTGCGCCATGGCGACCGCAGGCCGGGCCGAGGAAGTCCGCCGCGCGCCCACCGCCCTGAGCGCTGCGGACCGTCTGAGCTACACCACCGCCTTCGACGCCCTTCGCCGCGGCGATCTGGACGCCGCCCGGGATTCCGCGCGTCAGGCCAACGACCGCGTCCTGCTGGGTCAGGTCGAGTTCGAACGCCTGTTCCACGCTGATTACACCGCCACCTATGAGGAGCTGTCGGCCTGGCTGGCGGAATACGCCGATCTGCAGTGCGCCGAGCGCGCCTGGACCCTGGCCATGCGGCGCCGGCCGGATGGCGCGCCCGAGCCGCGGCGCCCGACGCGCATGGGCGGCGGCCGGACCTGGAACGCCATCGCGGCGGCCGGCGGCAACACCGAGGGCGATCCGATGAAGGCGGCCCGCGTCGCTCTCAATCGCGACGACCTGAGCGGCGCGGTGGCCCTCGGCGATCAGCTGGGCGACTGGTGGACGGTGGGTCTGGCCCAGTACCGCCTCGGCGAGTTCGCTCAGGCCAAGACCGCCTTCCAGCGCGTGCTGGACGATCCGACCGAGGATGGATGGACCCGTTCGGGCGCCGCCTTCTGGGCCGCGCGCTCGGCGGCGCGGTCCGGCCAGCAGGATCGCGTCCAACCTCTGCTGCGCCGCGCCGCCGCCTGGCCCGCGACCTTCTACGGCCAGATCGCCATGCGTCAGCTGGGCGAGGAGCCGACGATCGAGAACCTCGGTCCGATCCCCTATGGAGCGGCCCGGATGCAGCAAGCCTCGTATCAGGCCGACGAGCCGATCGGGGTCGACGCCGCCGAACTGGAAGCCTTTGTCCGCTCGGAGCCGCGCGCCCTGCGCACCGTGGCCTTCTATGAGGTCGGACGCCGCACCGACGCCCGCGACGAGCTGAAGACCGGCATTCGCGCCGCCGCCACCGACCGCGGCCGCGAACTGTGGGCCGCGCTGGGCCGGGCGCTGGGACCGCGAGTCACGGGTTCGGGCGACGATGTCCGCCGCGTCGACGCCGACCGCTATCCGCAGCCGGTGATCGAGCCCGAGGGCGGCTTCACCGTCGAACGCTCGCTGGTCTACGCCATCGCGCGCAAGGAAACCGACTTCAACGCCCGGGCTCGCTCGGGCGCCGGCGCCTATGGCCTGATGCAGGTCATGCCGACGACCGCCGCCGAGCTCACCGGCGACCGGGGCTTCGTCAGCAATCCCGAGCGGCTGTTCGACCCCAATATCAACGCCCGTCTGGGTCAGGCCTATGTGAACAGGGTGTTGGCCCTGCCGGCGATCAACGGCGATCTGTTGCGGGCCGCCGCCTCGTACAACGCCGGGCCGGGCCCGATGGTGGATGCGGTTCGCAAACTGGGTCCGGACGCCGATCCCCTGCTGCTGATCGAGACGATCGACGTGCCGCAAGCGCGGGAATACGTCGAAAAGGTCGTGGCGGCCTACTGGATCTACCAGCGCATGAACGGCCGGCCGCTGAATACGCTGGATGCGGTGGCGTCAGGCGCGTCGCGGGTTCCGATCGCTCTGGACTATGTCGCGCCGCCGCCGGCTCCGACGCAGGCGATCGACCTGGCCTCGGCGGCCACGACCACCGGGACGAACTAGATCACGCTGACCAGAAGCAGCGCGGGCAGGCAGCAGGCGATCACGATCATCAGCCCGTAGACCATCAGGCTGGGACGACGCGTACCGGGCTGCTGAACGGGCATGGACATGGCGGATCCCTGAACGCACAGGCGTTCTTGCAGGGTGCAAAATACCGCCGTTGTCTTAAAGCCGGGTTCCGCGAGGCGGTTAATGGTTCGCCAGCGCCTCGGCCGACCATTCGAGGAAATCGGGCTGGGCCAGCAGGGTGTCGCAGTAGGCGGCGGCCGTCCCGTCGTCGCCGTGGGCGGCCAGATCGATCTGGAAATGGCGGAACCGCGTCGCCACCGGGGTGAAGAAGGCGTCCGGCACCGACCATTCGCCGAACAGATACGGGCCGCCTTCGCCGAACCGGGTCCGCATCTCGCGCCACAGGGAGACGATGCGCCGGATGTCGCGGGCCACGGCCTCGCCCGTCGGCGGCGGCGAGCGATCGGGGCCGACCATGGTGTGGTCGGGACCCATGCCGCAGTCGGTGCGCAAGCCCATGAAGCCGCCGTGCATCTCACACGCCGCCGACCGGGCCAGCCAGCGCGCGTGAGCGTCGGCGGGCCAGAGGCGGACGTTCGGGAAATTCTCGGCGCACCAGACCGATATGGCCATGGAGTCCCAGATGGTCTCTCCGTCGACGCGCAGCAGGGGCACCAGACGGGACGGCGATATGCGTTCCAGCTCGGCCTGTCCCTCGGGACTGTAGATGTCCATCTCGCGCACGGTGAAGTCCGCCTTGCAGCGCTTCAGCACCAGCCAGGGCCGCAGCGACCAGGTCGAATACAGACGCGGTCCGATGATCAGTTCCATGTGCCCCTCCAGCAATGCGGTCCCCTGCAATACGGCCGGTCGGGGCCTGCCGCCAGCCGCCGATGGGCGAGTTTAAAGGGGTCCGGAACAAGCGGCGCTTGACTCAACCGGTCGCGAGACCGACACGACGCGCCCATGATCAGCCGCTATTCCCGCCCCGCCGCCGTCGCCATCTGGTCGCAGGAGACCAAATACCGGATCTGGTTCGAGATCGAGGCGCACGCCGCCACGCGGATGGCCGAGCTGGGCACCATCCCCGCCAGCGCCGCCGAGGCGATCTGGGCCAAGGGCAACGATGTGGTCTTCGACGCCGACCGCATCGACGAGATCGAACGCACCACCAAACACGACGTCATCGCCTTCCTGACCCATGTGTCCGAGATCGTCGGCGAGGAGGCGCGCTTCCTGCACCAGGGCATGACCAGTTCCGACGTGCTGGATACCTGTTTCGCGGTCCAGCTGGCGCGCGCCTCGGACCTGCTGATCGAGGGTGTCGACCGGGTGCTGGCGGCGCTGGAGACGCGGGCGAAGGAGCACAAATTCACGCCATGCGTCGGCCGCAGCCACGGCATCCACGCCGAGCCGGTGACCTTCGGCCTGAAGCTGGCCGGCTATTACGCCGAGTTCCAGCGGGCGAAGCGGCGGCTGCTGGCGGCGAAGGAAGAGATCGCCACCTGCGCCATCTCGGGCGCCGTGGGCACCTTCGCCAACGTCGATCCGGCGGTGGAAGAATATGTCGCGGAGAAGATGGGTCTGGCCGTCGAGCCGGTCTCGACCCAGGTCATCCCGCGTGACCGCCACGCCGCCTTCTTCGCGGCCCTGGGCGTGGTCGCCTCGTCGGTCGAGCGTCTGGCCATCGAGATCCGCCACCTGCAGCGCACCGAGGTGCTGGAGGCCGAGGAGTTCTTCGACAAGGGCCAGAAGGGCTCGTCGGCCATGCCGCACAAGCGCAACCCGATCCTGACCGAGAACCTGACCGGCCTGGCCCGTCTGGTGCGCTCGGCGGTGGTGCCGGCGATGGAGAACGTCGCCCTGTGGCACGAGCGGGACATCAGCCATTCGTCGGTCGAGCGGGGCATCGGGCCGGACGCGACCATCCATCTGGACTTCGCCCTGCACCGGCTGGCGGGCGTGGTCGAGCGGCTGAACGTCTATCCCGAGAACATGCAAAAGAACCTCGACCTGCTGGGCGGGCTGGTTCACTCGCAGCGGGTGATGCTGGCCCTGACGCAGGCGGGTGTGAGCCGCGAGGACGCCTATGCGGCCGTGCAGGAGAACGCCATGAAGGTCTGGCGCGGCGAGGGCCGGTTCCTGGACTTCCTGAAGGCCGACGAGCGGGTGACCCTGCCCACGGAACAACTCGAGGCGCTGTTCGACCTCGGCTATCACACCAAACATGTGGACACCGTATTCGCCCGGGTGTTCGGGGCGGCGTGAGCGCAAAGCGCGCCTTCGACCCGGTCACGGACGCGAACACGCGGCTGCTGATTCTCGGCAGCTTGCCAGGAGACGCCTCGCTGAAGGCGGCCCAATATTACGCCCATCCGCAGAACGCCTTCTGGCGGCTGGTGGGCGGCGTAACCGGGCGCGATCTGGCCGCCCTGCCCTATCCTGACCGGCTGGAAGCGCTGAAGGCGGCCGGGGTCGGCCTGTGGGACGTCATCGCCAGCGCAACCCGGCCCGGCAGTCTGGATGCCGCCATCCGCGACGCCGAGACGGCCGACCTCAACCGGCTGGTGGGCGATCTGCCGCACCTGAAGGCCGTCGCCTTCAATGGCGGGACGGCGGCCCGGATCGGGCGTCGGACGCTGAACCCGCCCGCCGACGTGCAGCTGATCGACCTGCCGTCGTCCAGTCCCGCCCACACCCGGTCCTTCCAATCCAAGACCGAGGCCTGGAGCGTACTGAAGCCCTTCGTCAGCGGAACCTGACGTCTGCGGTCACGTGTCGCGCCGGAAATCGTGATGCCCGGTGCATCCTTTCCGGCGCTGGTCAGTACCTGCATGCGACGCCGCCGTCAGGGCGGCGCGTATCAGGAGACGTCCCCCAATGATCCCGACCCGGTTCGCAACCCTCGCCACCGTATCCGCCGCCGCCCTGCTGACCCTGGCCGCCTGCAACAAGCCCGAGGAAGCCGCCCCGGCCGACGCCGCCGCGACCGACGCCATGACCCCCGCCTCGACCGACCCGATGGTCGGCGGCGCGCCGATGAGCCCCAATGAGACTATCGTCGCCAACGCCGCCAAGGCCTCGAACCTGACCACCCTGGTCAGCGCCGTGACCGCCGCCGGCCTGGGCGAGACCCTGTCGGGCCCCGGCCCGTTCACGGTCTTCGCGCCCGACAATGCGGCCTTCGAAAAGGTGCCCGCCGAAACCCGTTCGGCCCTGATGGCCCCGGCCGGCAAGGCCGATCTGACGAAAATCCTGACCTATCATGTGGTCCCGGGCCGTCTGACGGCCGCCGACATCGCGTCGCAGGCCCAGGCCGGCGGCGGCACGGCCACCCTGACCACCGTCCAGGGCGAGGAACTCAGGGTCTCGGCCGGTCCGAACAACACCTGGGTCATCACCGACGCCAAGGGCGGCAAGTCGACCATCACCCAAGCCGACGTCGCCCAGTCGAACGGCATGGTCCATGTCATCGACACGGTCCTGATGCCCTAATCACGGCGTCATCGCTGAAACGGGAAAGGCCGCTCCATCGCTGGAGCGGCCTTTTTCGTCCGCCTTGAACCGACGCGTTACTCGCCGTTGCGGATCTGGTCGCGGGCGATGGACTGCAGTTCGTCCATCTTGCGGCGGATTTCGCCTTCCGAGACGGTCAGGCCGGCGCCCTCAAGGTCCTGGGCGATCTTGCGGAAGACGTCTTCCTCGCCCGGCTGTTCGAAATCGGCCTTGACGATGGCGCGGCCGTATTCCTCGGCGCCCGCGGCGTTCAGGCCCATTTTCTCGGCGGCCCACAGGCCCAGGAGCTTGTTCCGCCGGGCGACCGCCTTGAACTCCTGTTCCTGATCGAGGGCGAATTTGGACTCGAAGCCCTTTTCCCGATCGTCGAAGGTGGTCATGCGCGTTGCGAGGCTCCGTCAGGCGACCCAAGCGGGGCCGCGGTCGAGGTGGTCTATATCCACCGCCTACCCGAACGCAACCGGAACTGACGGGGTTGCGACGAGGCGTCCCCAGTGCGCGCCAAAACGACGCTGGTTTGTGTCGCGGCGCCGCATCCGCTAAGGGTTCGCGCGACTTTTTCCCGCCCGCCCGATTCCGGATCAAGCCGCCCAGACACGGTCTGGCCGCGCGATCTGCGTTTCCGGCAGGCCCCGCCCGGACCCAAGATGATGAACGTCAAGCGCAAGAAGCTCTACGAGGGCAAGGCCAAGATCCTCTACGAGGGGCCCGAGCCCGGCACCCTGATCCAGTATTTCAAGGACGACGCCACCGCCTTCAACGGCGAGAAGAAGGCCCAGCTGGAAGGTAAGGGCGTCATCAACAACCGCATCAGCGAATTCGTCATGTCGCGCCTGAACGGCATCGGCGTGACCAACCACTTCATCAAGCGTCTGAACCTGCGCGAGCAGTTGATCCGCGAGGTCGAGATCATTCCGCTGGAAGTCGTGTGCCGCAACGTGGTTGCGGGCTCGATGAGCCAGCGCCTCGGCATCGACGAGGGCACGCCCCTGCCCCGGTCGATCATCGAATTCTATCTCAAGAAGGACGAGCTCAACGACCCGATGGTCACCGAGGAGCATATCACCGCCTTCAACTGGGCCACGACCCAGGAGCTGGACGACATCCTGGCCATGACCGTCCGCGTGAACGACTATCTGTCGGGCATGTTCGGCGCCGTCGGCATCACCTTGGTGGACTTCAAGATCGAGTTCGGCCGGGTATGGGAGAACGACTTCAGCCGGGTCATCCTCGCCGACGAGATCAGCCCCGATTCCTGCCGCCTGTGGGACACCAACACGGGCGAGAAGCTGGACAAGGACCGCTTCCGCCGCGATCTGGGCAATGTCATCGAAAGCTACACCGAGGTGGCCCGCCGCCTCGGCATCATGAAGGATATGCCGACCGTGATTCAGGGTGGACTGCACTAGGATGGCCAAGGTGAAGGTGCATGTGTTTCTCAAGCCCGGCGTCCTGGACGTCCAGGGCAAGGCGGTCGAGCAGGCTCTGCACGGACTGGGCTGGGCCGGCGTCGCCAACGCCCGCGTCGGCAAGCTGATCGAGTTCGATCTGGACGGCGTGGCCGATCCGGCCGCCGAGGCGAAGAAGATGTGCGAGCAGCTGCTGGCCAACACCGTGATCGAAAGCTACCGCATCGAGGTCGCGTGAAGCGGCTGATCCAGTTCTCGGTCGCGGCCTTCGTGGTGGTTTGCGTGCTGATTTTCGCGACGGCGCTGGCCGGGGGGCTGACCGATGATCGCGCGTTCACCCAGGCGGCGAAGGATGCGGCGCACTAGCGACCCGGACCGCGATTGTGCGTTAGGCTGGCTCCGGACATAGCGAGGAGCGATCCATGGCCTTCACCGTCACCTCCAGCGGCTTCACCGACGGCGGCGCCCTGCCGGACGCCCAGGTCCATGCCAAGGGCAATCGCTCACCGCAGCTGAGCTGGTCAGGCGCGCCCCAGGGTACGAAGAGCTTCGCCGTCACCTGCTACGACCCCGATGCGCCGACCGGCTCGGGCTTCTGGCACTGGACCGTGGCCAACATCCCCGCCGACGTTACCGAACTGGCCGAGGGCGGCCCCGTGCCCGCGGGCGCGGTCGAGGGGCGCACGGACTTCGGCGAGCCCGGCTTCGGCGGGGCCGCGCCGCCGCCCGGGCACGGGCCGCACCGCTACATCTTCACGGTCTTCGCCGTCGACGTGGACAGCCTGCCGGTCACGCCCGAGGATTCGGGCGCCAAATACGGCTTCAACCTGCATTTCCACACGCTGGCCAGGGCGTCGATCACGGGCGTGTACGAGAACAGGGGCTGAGCAGGTCGATCGGGAGGGGCGGCATGGGAATTATGGTCAAGGCGATCGCGGCGGCCACGCTGCTTCTGGCTGCAGCGGGAGCAGCTGGGGCCCAGGAAGCTCCGGCGATCGCGACCGTAACGGCCACGCCGGCGGGCATTCCGATCGACAGCGCGTGGCGACGCGCCGTCTATGCGCAGGCGAACGACCATTTGCGGCACCCGAGCTGGGGCTGGCGGCATTCGGAGCGCGACTATCTGTTCGGCATGGCGGTGGCGCAGGCCGAGGGGCTGCCGGTCGACCCTGACGTGATGTTCGCCGCGGCCTTCCTGCATGACTGGGGCGGGATCGAACCGTTCGCCGTCGCCGGCGTGGATCACGCGGTGCGCTCGGTGCAGCTGGCCGAGCCGTTCCTGAGCGAGGCGGGCTTTCCGATGGAGAAATTTCCTGCCGTCCGCGCCGCCATCCTGGGCCATATGTACGACAAGGAGCCGGAAGGTCCCGAGGCGCTGGTCCTTCACGACGCCGATGCGCTGGACTTCCTCGGCGCGCTCGGGGCCGCCCGGTTGCTGGCGGCGACAGGCGACCGGCCCGACTACGATCAGGCGCTGGGGCGGATCGAGCGATTCGCGGTCGACATCCCGCCTCGCCTGAAAACCGCCGCGGCCCGCCGGATGGCCGGGCCCCGCGTGGCGGCGATGTCCGAATTCCTCGCCACCGTGCGACGCGAGACGCCGGACGGCGCCAGACCCTGACAAGGCGGCCGAACGCTGCTAAAGGGCGCCGCCATGAGCGCAGCCGTCATCGTCTTCCCCGGTTCCAACTGCGACCGCGACTGCAAGGTCGCCGTCGAACGCTCCACGGGCGAGACCGTCCAGATGGTCTGGCATCAGGAGACGGAGCTGCCCTCCGGCCTGGACCTGATCGTGCTGCCCGGCGGTTTCTCGTACGGCGACTATCTGCGCTGCGGGGCCATGGCCGCGCAGTCACCGGTCATGCGGGCGGTGAAGAAGGCCGCCGACGACGGCGTGGCGGTGCTGGGCATCTGCAACGGCTTCCAGATCCTGTGCGAGGCCGGAATGCTGCCGGGCGCCCTGCTGCGAAACGCCGGGCTGAAATACGTCTGCAAGCCCGTCAGCCTGACCGTGACCAACGGCCAGACCCGTTTCACCGCCGGCTATCAGGGCCAGCGCGAAGTGATCATGACCCAGGGCAATGGCGACGGTAACTTCTTCGCCGCCCCTGAAGACCTCGCCCGCATCGAGGGCGAGGGGCAGGTCGTGTTCCGCTATGTCGACAATCCCAACGGCTCGGTGAACGACATCGCCGGCGTCCAGAACGCGCGCGGCAACGTGTTGGGTATGATGCCCCACCCGGATCGTGCCTTCGAGGAAGAACTGGGCTCGGCCGACGGCGCGACCCTGTTCCGGTCGATCTACGCCGCCGCCTGACCATGGACCGAATCTGGGTCGGGCAGGTCCAGCCCGACTGATTTCGCTCTAGACGCCCCAGGCCTTGCCGCCCGCGCCATAGCCGTCGATCGCCTGGAACATGGCGGACACCAGGGTGCGCTCTTCCTCCGTCACCTCTGGCTTCCAGACGTCGAAGATCAGGATGGTGCGGTCCTGACCGCTGTCGTTGGCGGCCTCGTGCTCGATGGTGTCGTCGAAGGCCCAGCCCTGGCCCTCCTTCCATTCGCGGACGTCGTTGCCGACGCGGAAGCGCGAGCCCGGCGGGGCGATCAGCGGCAGATGGCAGATCAGGCGGGTGTTGATCAGGCCGTGGTGCGGCGGGATACGCGCGCCGGCCTTAAGTCGCGAGAACAGGATCGACGGCGTCCGGCCCGGGACGCGGCACAGCGGAACCCGGGCCAGCGCCTCGATCGTGCGCGGACACCGGCGGGCCATGTCCGGTTGTTCCTCGCCGTCCTTCCACAGAAACAGGGCGCTCCAGTCGGCGTTCGAAGTCATGCCCTGGGCATCCGCATTGGGCCGGTCGGCGCGCGGCTCGACATAGGGGCGGAACAGGTCCGGCTCGGCCAGAAGCGCCTCAAGCTCGGTCCGGATGTCCGCCGTCGCGTCCTCGACCGCCGTCATCCAGGGCAGGGTCTCGCGCGGCTGGAACTGGATTTGCGGCAGACCGGGCAGCAGGTAGAATCGGGGCTCCTGCTGATACAGCCGCTTGCGCCCGGCCATCAGGTCCAGCGACAGGGCGAACCGGTCGCTGGAGGTGGCGATATCGAATCCCGACCGGCCCAGGCTGTCGGTCAGATACGACTGGAAACGGGCGCTCTGGTCCTGAATGGCCCCTTGAGCTCGCCGCAACGCCGCGACCAGATCCGCGGGCAGGTCCGGGACCCCGGCGGCGCCCCGCAAGGCCGAGCCGTAGAAGCTGGCCCCTGCCCGCGCATCGCCCAGCCCGACCAGGGCGTCGCCCTTGGCGATCAGGGCGCGAAGGTCACGCGGATTGGCGGCCAGCGCCCGGTCAGCCTCGGCCAGCCGGGCCTCCAACGTTCGCTGAGCGGTGTCGTCTACCATTCGCTGATCGGAGGTCGCCGAGCAGCGTCCGTCAAGACGAAACGTTAAACGCCGGGATTGTCCGCGCGCGACGTGTCTTCGCCGTCGGAACCTCCGGCTCCGACGGACTGGTCCAGCGCATCGGGATCGGCTTCGTCGGGCGTGCGGACGCCGCCGGGATCGCGTTGGGCGGCCAGTTCGCGCTCTCCGAGCCCGAGGCCCTGTTCGCGGGCGCGATCAGCCTGAACGGCATCCGTTTCGAACACCGGGGATTCGGCGGGGGTCGGACGTTCCTTGTCGGCCATGGTCTGTCTCCATTCCTGCGGCCGATTCAACCCGCGTCGAGAGGTCCCGGTTCCGGCATTGAACCTTTGGCCTGAACCGCACGTACATGTGTCCACGCCCAGGGAGAATCGGATGTCGTCCATTGTTCGCGCCACCCCTGCCCAGATGACCCGGCGGGTGATCGTGCTGGCCGCGGCCATCTTCGCCATTGTCGCCGGGCAGGGCCAGATGGCGCTCGGTTGGGGACAGACCGCCGCCGAGTTCGCCGCCGACAGCGATGCGACGCTGAAGGTCGCGGGCTACGCCTTCGCCATCTGGGGCGTCATCTATCTGGGCCTGCTGGTCTACGCCGTGCGGCAGGTCCTGCCGCAGACGGGGGAGAGCCGGATGATCCATCGCTTCGGATGGCCCTCGGCGGCCGCGATGGCAGGCATCGGCTTGTGGATCATTGCGGCGGCGCTGGACGCGGAGATCGCGACGGTCGTGCTGATCTTCGGCTCGCTGGCGGCTCTGCTGTTTCCCCTGCTGTCGAATGCGGGGGCCATTCGCGCCCTGCCCTTGCGGGAACGCGACCGCTGGATGGTGGTCTGGCCTTTGGCGATGCTGGCCGGATGGCTGACGGTGGCCGCGCCGCTGAACCTGATCACGGTGGCGACCGGCAACGGCGATCTACCCGCGGCCCTGTCTCCGACGGTCTGGGCGATGATCGCGATCGCCGCGGTCGCCGTTGTCGCCCTCTCTGTGACGCAACGGATACGGACCGTGGCCTATGCCCTGCCCGTCGCCTGGGGTCTGTTGGGCGCCTTCGTCGCCGAGCAGCCGCGCAACGCCAGCCTCGCCCTTTTCGCGCTGGCCGCGGCCGTCGCGGTCCTTGTCGGCGCGATCGTATTGAGCCTGCGCCTGCGCCGCGGCGTCGAACGCCGCGAATCGACCGAGGCCTAGCCCGGCTGTGGCGCTCTGCGTCCAGATTTGACGCATGAGCGTGATCTTGTGGTCCGGCTTTCTTTGACAATCGAATGAAAGCGGACGGAGTGGACTCTTCGGACTCTTCGGACTGTGTTTTTTCGAGTCCGCATCGTGCGCGGCTAGTCCGCCGCGGCGGGGTCCGCTTGATCGTCATCGTTGGCGGCCTCTTTCGAGGCCCGCTCGGCGGCAGCCGAGGCGCCGGCGTCGTCGGCCGCGATCTCCGGGGCGTCAGGGTCTTCAGGCGTTGCGGCGGGGTCGATCGGTTGGTCAGGCATCGCGGGGCTCCTTGAGCTTCACGGAAACAATGGACGTCCCGGCGCGATGTTCCGCTCTGGGCGGCTGACACTCGCCCCATGAACAGCTAGAAGGCGCGCCCATGAGCGCTCCGCAGAAGACCATGGCCGAACTGGCCGCCGAATACGGCCTGGCCCCGAACGAGTATCAGGTCGTCCTCGACCGGCTGGGGCGAGAGCCGAACAACGTCGAACTGGGCGTCTTTTCGGTGATGTGGTCCGAGCACTGTTCGTACAAGTCGTCGAAAATCCATCTCGGCAAATTCCCGACCAAGGGGCCGCGCGTCATCTGCGGACCGGGCGAGAACGCCGGGGTCATCGACATCGACGACGGCGACGCCTGCATCTTCAAGATGGAGAGCCACAACCACCCATCCTACATCGAACCCTATCAGGGCGCGGCAACGGGCGTGGGCGGCATCATGCGCGACGTGTTCACCATGGGCGCACGGCCTGTGGCCCTGCTGAACGCCCTGCGCTTCGGCGACCCCTCGCACGAGAAGACGAAGCGGCTGGTCAAGGGCGTGGTCTCGGGCATCGGCGGATACGGCAACTGCGTCGGCGTTCCGACGGTGGCGGGCGAGACCAATTTCCACGCCGGCTACAACGGCAACATTCTTGTCAACGCCATGTGCGTGGGCGTGGCCAAGGCGGACAGCATCTTCTACTCGGCGGCGCCGGGCGGCGGCATGTCGGTGGTCTATTTCGGATCGAAGACCGGGCGCGACGGCATTCACGGCGCGACCATGGCCTCGGCCGAGTTCGACGAGGATTCGGACGAGAAACGGCCCACCGTCCAGGTCGGCGATCCCTTCGCCGAGAAGCTGCTGATCGAGGCCACGCTGGAGCTGATGGCCTCGGGCGCCGTAGCGGCGATCCAGGACATGGGCGCGGCGGGCCTGACCAGTTCCTCCGTGGAAATGGCCGGCAAGGGCGGCGTCGGCATCGAGCTGAACATGGACGCCGTGCCCCAGCGCGAAGAGGGCATGACCGCCTATGAGATGATGCTGTCGGAAAGCCAGGAGCGGATGCTGGCGGTCCTGAAGCCCGGCCGCGAGGAAGACGGCCACCGGATTTTCAGGAAATGGGGTCTTGACGCCGCCGTCATCGGCAAGACCACGGACACCGGCCATCTGGTGCTGAAGCACCACGGTGAGATCGTCTGTGACGTGCCGCTGGCCCCGTTGTTCGACGACGCCCCCCTGTATGACCGCCCGTGGGTTCAGCCGGCCCTGCAACCCCGCCTGGCCCCGGCCGACGTACCGGCGCCGGACGACTGGGTCGATGCGGTGCTGAAGGTGGTCTGCTGCCCCGACATGGCGTCCAAGCGCTGGATCTGGGAGCAGTACGACCGCCACGTCATGGCCGACACCCTGCATGACTCGGCCACCGCTGCCGACGCGGGCGTCGTTCGGGTCCACGGAACGGACAAGGGTCTGGCCATGACCTCGGACTGCACGCCCCGCTATGTGCAGGCCGATCCCTATGAGGGCGGCAAACAGTGCGTGGCCGAGGCCTGGCGCAACCTGACCGCCGTGGGCAGCCGGCCCATCGCCATCACCGACAACCTCAATTTTGGTAATCCGCAGCGGCCCGAGATCATGGGCCAGATCGTCCGCGCCATCGACGGCATGGCCGAGGCCTGCCGGGTGCTGGACTTCCCGGTCGTGAGCGGGAACGTATCGCTCTACAACGAAACCAATGGCGCGGCCATTCCGCCGACACCGACGGTCGGGGCCGTGGGCCTGCTGACCAACTATGACGTCGTCGTCGGCTTCGGCGGCATGGTCGAGGGCGACGTGCTGGTGCTGATCGGCGAGACGGTCGGCGAGCTCGGCTCGTCCCTGTATCTGCGCGAGGTGCTGGGCCGCGAGGACGGCGCCCCGCCGCCGGTCGATCTGGCGCTGGAGCGGGTCACAGGCGACTTCGTCCGCGGCCTGATCGAGGGGGGCGATCTGACCTGCGTCCACGACCTGTCGGACGGGGGCCTGATCGGGGCGGCGGCAGACATTGCCCTGGCCAGCGACTGCGGCGTGGAGCTGGACGCCACCTCGGCGTCCCACGCTCACATCCTGCTCTTCGGCGAGGACCAGGCCCGCTATCTGGTCGCGACGACCGATGCGACGGGGATCATCGCGGCGGCGCAGAAGGCCGGGCTGCATGCGTCGGTTGTCGGCCGGGCCAGGGGCCGGGACTTCGCCTCGGGCGGACCGGAGGGCGACCTTTTCCGCGTGCCGCTGGACCACCTGCGGGAGATGCACGAGGCGTGGATGCCGAACTGGATCGAGGGTTGATGCGCGCTGTCCTCACCGTCGGGGCGGCCTCGCTCGCTCTCGTGGCCTGTGACGGCGGCGGCGATCCGGTTCAACAGGCCCTGCGTGAGACCGCGGCGGTGAACCAGTCCGCTGCGGTCAAGGAAGGCGTCACCAGTCCGGCGGGCGGGCATGCGCCGGCCGGCCAGGGCGCTGCCGCCTCGGGCGGGACGGCGGATCAGGCCTATATCGCCGGGATGATCGAGCATCACCGCGGCGCCGTGGCCATGGCCGACGTAGCCCTGGCGCAGTCGCAGGACGCCGACATCCGACGCATGGCGCAGGCGGTAAAGAACGCTCGGACGCGTGAGATCGCAGAAATGCGCGCCTGGCGGCCGGCGATCACGCCGGGCCAGTGACGAGCGTCACATTTCCGGGCTAGGTCGGAGCCTTCGCTGACCGGAGGCCGCCATGCGCTCGTTCGATTCCCTGTCCCGTCGCGGACTGCTGTTGAGCCTAGGCGCCGGCGGCGTGCTGGCGGGATCCAGCCGTCAGGCCCTGGCCGATCCGGTGTTCGCCGAATATCCGTTCCAGTTGGGAATCGCCGCCGGCGATCCGGCCCCCGACGGCTTCGTGATCTGGACCCGTCTGGCCCCGCGCCCGCTGGAGATCGGTCACGGCATGCCGTCCCAGCCAGTAGCCGTGAAATGGGAGGTGGCGACCGACCGCGGCTTCTCCACCGTCGTGCAACAGGGCGAGGCGGTCGCGCGGCCCGAAATGGGTCACGCCGTCCACGTTGAGGTCACGGGCCTGCAGCCCGGCCGGGACTATTTCTACCGCTTCATCGCCGGGACCGAACGGACCGCCACGGGTCGGGCGAAGACCGCGCCGGCGGCCGGGTCCGCGGTCGCGCAGGCCCGCTTCGGCGTGCTGGGTTGTCAGGCGTATGAGCAGGGCTTCTACACCGCGCACCGCAAGGCGGCGGCCGATGACCTGGACTTCATCTATTGCTACGGCGACTACATCTACGAAGGACGCGGAAGCCGGACCTATACCGGCTCGGGCGGGACGATGGAGAACCCGCGCCAGCATTTCGGCGGCGAGATCTACAGCCTGGACGATTACCGGCGCCGCTACGCCCAGTACAAGATGGACACCGATCTGCAGGCCAGCCACGCCTCGACCGCCTGGTATGTGACCTGGGACGACCACGAGGTCGCCAACAACTGGGTCGGGGATATCGACGACGGCGTGCCGCCGGAGGTGTTCCTGTTGAGGCGTCAGGCGGCGGCGCAGGCCTTCTATGAGCATATGCCGCTGCGCCGCGCGGCCTTCCCGCGCGGATCGGAAATGCAGCTGTACCGGCGGTCGTCATGGGGCGATCTGCTGGACCTGAACTTCCTCGACACCCGGTCCTGGCGCTCGGACCAGCCGTGCGGCGACGCCTGGGCGACCAGCTGCGCGGGCGTCTCGGCCCGCGACGCGCAGATTCTCGGCGAGGCCCAGGAGGCCTGGCTGTACCGTAACCTCGACCAGTCGCGGGCGCACTGGAAGGTGCTGGCGCAGCAGATCATGGTGATGGATCTGGACCGCAAGGAAGGACCCGAGCCCGGCTACAACCTGGACACCTGGGCCGGCTATTCGATCCCCCGCCAGCGGCTGCTGGACCGGCTGCGCGAGCGCCGCATCGGCAATACCGTCGTGCTGACCGGGGACGAGCACCAGAACTACGCCGGGGAACTGTACCGCGACAGCCGGAACCCGGAGGGCGCGCCCATCGCCTCGGAGTTCGTCACCACCTCGATCAGCTCGTCCGGCGACGGCCAGGACCAACGGGCCGACGGGCGGCGCTACCTGGCCGACAATCCGTTCCTGAAGTTCAACAACGCCCAGCGCGGCTATGTCGTCTGCGACGTGACCCCGGAACGGTGGCAGACCGAGTTCAAGGTGCTGGACAAGGTGTCGGACAGGAACGGCGTGCTGACAACCCGGGCGAAGCTGGCCGTGGCCAGCGGCGATGCGCGGGTCGTCCCGGCCTGAGGCGCCCTGACCGACAAGGAATTCGACGACGGCGTCCCGGCGACCCTGGATACAGGAACCGGTGAATTGAGAGACAGCAGCTACCGCCCGTGAGGCCAAGCCGTTCGCGAGGCGCTTCCGTCAGCCTTCCGGCAGGTAGTCGCCGGGCTGCACGAGGCGGAAGCCGGGCGTGGTCTCGACCATCTGGCGGAGCCAGTAGTTGTGGCCCGACCCGTAAATCACCACGATGCGGTCCCCCGGTCGGGCGACCTGCAGCAGGCGGGCGAATATCTGGGCGTTTCGGGCGTACCAGCGCGCGTTCAGGACCGCTCCCGGCTGGTCGTCGGCGGCGCCGAAGGCCATCAGGCGGGCGTAGAAGCCCTGATCCCACTGCACGCGTTCGGGCCTGTTGATCCGTGTCAGCAGCTGGCCGACCGTTTCCGTGGCCTGCCGCTGCTCGAGGTCGGCGAGCATGGAGGCGATCTCGCCGTGCATGGCGCCGAGGCGACCGCCGTCGCCATTGGCCTCGGCCCAGGCCTGCACAGCCTCGAAGGGGAAATAGGACGGCTGGCCCTCGCGGTCCTGCTCGTCGATGCCGTAAACGCGCTCGAGACCGAGCCGGTGGGCCAGCCTATAGCCGATCTGGACGCGCTCATCGGCATTGGTCAGCAGATCGGCCGGGGTGAAGTCCGGGTAGCGGTGATCCAGCAGGGTGGACTGGTCGCGAGCGATCCGTTCGACGGCCACCGCCGTGGGGCGAAAGCGGGACAGCCCCTCGGCCACCGCCTCAAGCTGGACCTGCTTCCCCGGCGTGGTGACCGGGTCGATCCGGGCGTTGTGGAGGTCGTTGCCGGGGTTGCCCATGTGATAGGTCCCCAGCACCATGACCTCGATCGGCGCCGGTTCGGGCGTCTGGGCTATGGCGGCGGTCGGCAGGACGAGGGCCATCATGGCCGCGAGAAGTTTCAGCATGGACGGGCTCCCGATTTGAAGACGAGAGGCCGGAATCGGGCCGTTCGGATGCACCGGCGGTGATTTTTTCGAAGGCGAAATCGCGCGACGGGCTGGCCCTGCGGGCTACAGATCCAGCCGGTCGGCCAGGAGGGCCACGAGGCGGTCCGGCCTGCCGTCGAACAGCCGGTCCAGCAGGTCCTGCACCTCGCCTTCCACATAGGCCTGACGATCGATGGCGGCGTGATAGCGTTGGCGGCCGTCGTCCTTCTGCGAGCGCACCGCCCCCTTCTGCATCAGGCGATGGAGCAGGGTCTTGATGGTGGCGTCGGCCCAGGGATTGGACGCCTTCACCTCCTCGATCAGGGACGCGAAGGACAGAGGGCCGCACCGCCAGAGTGCGGCGAGGATCGCGCTCTCGGCCTCGGTGACCGATATGCGGGCCGGGGTCAGGATTGCAGCACCGTGCGGTCAATGCGGGCCTCGATGATCCAGTGGCAGATCACGCCGACGACGCCCGCGAGCAGGCCCAGCAGGAACAGCAGGGCCGCCTCGGCGAAGCCCGGCGCCAGCACGGTCACCGGCACCGGTCCCCCGGCGTTGGCGATGCCGATGAAGCCCATCAGCAGGACGAAGGCCGCACCCATCAGCCCGATCAGGGGCCCGCCGAGGCGAAGCGCGGACACGAAGGCGGATCCGCCATTTAGCCGCCTGCCCGAAGCCAGCTTGAGCGCTGTCACGACGATCGCGGCGAGCGCGGCCACGATGAGGGCGGTCATCAGGGCCTTCATGGTTTCGTCTGCGTCGGCGAAGACGCTGGACAGGGTGAGACGGGATTGGGCGAACGCCGCCGTCGGCAATGCGGCGAGCACCATGACGGCCACTGCGGTAGCTCTGGAAAGAGGCATGAGGAAGCTTCCTGTCTACGTATGTAATCTATTCAGTTTACATACGTAGACTAACCGGTCAAGCCTGAACGGGTATCGCCTGGCTGAGCCGCCCGCCGACCCGGATCGGTTCGACCCGCGTGGCCAGCCCGGTCCGGTCGTCGGTCTCGACATAGACGCCGCATACCGTGGCCGGGCCGTGGGCCGGGACATAGCGTCCGCCCGACAGGCGGGTGGTGAAGCGCCGCAGAGGCTCTTCCTTCTCGTTGCCGATGACCGAGTCATAGTCGCAGCAGCCGCCGGCGTCGGTCTGATAGGCCGTGCCTCCGGGCAGAATCTGGCAGTCTGCGGTCGGGACATGGGTGTGGGTGCCGACCACCAGCGAGGCCCGGCCGTCGCAGAAATGGCCCATGGCCATCTTCTCGGACGTCGCCTCGCAATGCATGTCGACGATGATGGCGTCGGCCACGGCGCCCATCGGACAGGCGGCCAACTCCTTCTCGACCGCGCTGAACGGGCAGTCCATCGGGTCCATGTGGATGCGGCCCAGCACGTTCATGACCAGAACGGTCTTGCCGCTGTGGGTCTCGAACAGGTTGGCCCCGGCGCCGGGGGCGTCCATCAGGCGCGGATAGTTGAGGGGCCGGATCAGACGCGGCTCGCGCACGATATAGGTCAGGGCCTCGCGCTGATCCCAGCTGTGATTGCCGAGGGTCAGGCAGTCGGCGCCGGCCATGAACAGCTCGCGCGCGGTGTTCTCGGTGATGCCGAAGCCGCCGGCGGCGTTCTCGGCGTTGACCACCACGAAGTCGAGGTTCAGGTCGCGCTTCAGGCCGGGCAGGTGGTCGCTCAGGCCGTCCCGTCCGGACTTGCCGACGACATCACCGAAAAAAGCCAGTCTCATGCGAAGGCTCTATAGCCGGTCTCGGTCAGAACGCCATGCAGGCGGATGTCGTGCGCCTCGACGGGCAGACGCTCGACCTCCTGGCCGGCGTAGGCGAAGCCGATCCTGAGCGCCTTCGGCAAGGCGGCGAAGGTCCGGTCGTAGTAACCGCCCCCCTGCCCCAGTCTTCCCCCTTGGGCGTCGAAGGCCAGAAGCGGCGTCAGGATCAGGTCAGGCTCGACGATCTCGGCCAGCGGGAACGGGGCGGGGACGCCGGCCTCGTCGAGCTCCAGCGGCTCGCCGGGCGACCAGCGTCGGAAAATCATGGGGGCGTTCCGCTCGATCACCACCGGCAGACACAGCTCGCGCCCGGCCCGGCCGAGCGCCAGCGACAGGGCGTCGACGTCCAGTTCCGAGCCAATGGCGCGATAGACGGCGACAATCCGTCCGGGCGGCAGGGCATCGGCCTGTTCGGCCGCGCGGCCCGCGGCGCCCGCGTCCAGTCCGGCCAGACGCTTGCGCATGGCTCGCATTGCGGCGCGAAGCTGATGCTTGTCGGTCATGAAAAGCCGTCCGGCCGCGTCGAACACGCTTCTCAGCGGTAGCGCGCGGCCCCACCGCGCTCAAGCAGAGACCGTCCGGTCAAACCGGACGGCGACGAAGCCGCGTTCAAGCAATGAGGCTCCGCGGAGCGAGCGATAGCGCAAAAAGAGAAAGGTTGGCGGCGCCGCAAGAACCGTGAAGGACGTTTAAATCCTCTCGACCTGGGTAGCCAGGTGGGCGCCGTGTGCCCAGGCCCACGAGCCTGATCAGGGACAGCTCCCTTCGAGTGAATTAAGGTCGCAAGGAAATGTTGCCTTCGACGAGGGCCGCAGCAAGACCCGCCGCCGGAGAAGATAGTCTCTCTCCGGCGGCGGAACAATGGCCCACCGCCTCAGTCCCGGGCGAAACGTGACGGCGCGGGCTCGTCGATCCAGTGCATTTCCAGGGCGTCGCCGGTCAGACGGAGCCTCAGCCTGTCATCGTAGCCCTCGACCGCGAACAGGCCGTCGGCGTTCATGGGCGACAGGGCGGCCTTCTGGCCGTTGTTCCGCCGCCAGAACAGACGCCCCTCCTCGAACAGGATAGCGCGTCCCCCGTAGACGCCGGCCAGGGACCGCATGCGGGCCGCGGGCAGGCTGACGGGGTTCCGCCGGGACTCGATGCCCACGCGGGCCCACTCCCAGCCGGCCCGGTCCGCAGGGTCGGCGTCGGTCCGGGCCAGCAGGCCGTCCAGCGCCAGCGACGCGGCGGTGTCGAGGGAGGCGGCGGGATCGACCGCCACGTCCGGCGCTACGCCGGCTGCTTCCCAGTTCGTGCCCGACACGGGGTGGACGGGGCGTCCGTACGAAACGCTGAGCATGAAGCCGGGCGCGACGGGAAAGAAGGTGTTGTTGTTCGCCGCGCCTCCAGTGGTCGCACCGACCAGCGTTCCGAGCCTGAACTGCTGGACGTCATAGGCGAACGCCTCGGCCGCAGAACCGACCTGGCGGCTGATCAGCACATAGAGGGGCTTTCCGCGCAGCCGACCGGCCGGAAGGTTGTCGAGCGTGCGCGACTGGATCGGATCCTTGCCCGCTTCCAGGAATGTGATGTCGAGCTGGTCAGGCTCCATGAAGTGGCTGAGCAGATAGCGCACCGCGGCATGATCCCCGCCTCCGTTGCCGCGCAGGTCGATGATCAGGACGTCCCCGTCACGCATGAAGCGCATGGCGTCGTCATAGGCCTGCCCCGTGCGGTCGGCGACCCAATGGAACTGGCCGATCCGCAGGTAGCGGACGTTGCCGGGCAGGATGCGCATCTCGGTCAGGCCGTTGTTGCTGCGCCGGGCGGCGGCGGCCCAGATCGCCTGGAGCGCCGGGTTGTCCTCGGCGTCCACGTCCGAACCGGCCGCGGCCGCATACTGATCGGGCGCATGGTTCAGGTACATGTGCCCGTCGCCGCTCGATTCCCGAAGGTCGGCGGTCACGCGCTCGGCGAAGACGCCCGGGTCAGCGGTCTCGTAGCGTCCGCCGGACAGCCCCTCATTGAGCCTGTCCCGGATGGCCGGAACGCGGTCCGGAAAGACGTATCGGCTCTCCACCGTCTGGATGATGGCGGCTATGGCGGCGGCCCGCTGTCCGGCGTCCAGGGTCGCCGCTGCTTCCGCGCGGGCGACCGCCGTCGGCGCGGCGCGCTGGGCGAGAGCCGGCGTTCCGGCGAGACAGGCCAGAAGGCAGGCGGAAAAGACAAGACGATTCATCAAACGACTCCGGAGTTGGGAGAGAGAGCCGCCGCAAGGCGGTCGGCGAGGGGGCGGCGTTCAAGCGCTTCCAGCGCCCGGATCAGGACGTCGGCGAGGGACTGGCCGAGATCCTCGTCCAGCGAGCGCGAGGCAGCCTCAGTGGCGGCCCAGCACCTTTCCAGCCGGGGCAGCTGCTCCAGCGCGAAGGGGGTGAGGGTCACGATGCGTTCCCGGGCGTCCGTTCCCGGCTCGAGCGAGACCCACTGGCGCGCCGCCATCTGGGTGATGGTCTGGCTGACGGCGGAATGGGTGACGCCCGTGTGGCAGGACAGGGCGCGGAGGGTCGACGGGCCGTGGTTGAGAAGGGCTCGCAGGATCGGGGTGAAGCGAGGCCGGTAGTCGAGGCCCGCATCGAGGTAGGTCTGTTCCACCGCCCCGTCCAGGTGGTCGACGAGCCGGCGCAGCAAAACGCCGTGAGTGCGAAGGGAATAGGTCATGGGAAAGATATATAAGCGCTAATATATCTCGCCAAATGACAAATCCGACAGGCTTCGGGCGCAGGCGTGTCGGCCTTAGAGTCCCTGGGCGATCTTCTCGAGACGGGCGGCGACGGCGTTCAGCGCCTCGGCGACGCCGTCGGTGCTGGCGGCGGCGGACGGAGCCGGGGAGGCCCCGCCGTTGGCGCGCGCTTCGTGCAGTTCATCGGCCAGCATCAGGCCCGCCATCAGGAACAGGCGGATGTCGCCGACATGGCCGACCTCTCCCGCCACCTGACGCACATGGCCGTCGAACTGGCTGGCGAGCGTGCGGACGCGCTCCTCCTGGCCGTCGGCGCAACCGACGGCGTAGGGGCGGCCGTTGATCTCCACGGTCACCGTCGCCATCAGCGGACCTCCTGTTCGGCCAGGCTGTCGCGGATGGCGTCGGCGGCGCGGGACAGGGCCTCGGCGGCGTCGCGGCCGGCGGCTTCAAGCTCGTGGATGCGAAGGCGGTCGGTCTCGCTCGAGGGTCCGGGCGCGAACAGATCGTCGTCCGGCACGCGGCTGGATCCGGCAGCGCGTCCCTTGAGGTCCAGCAGGCGGCGCTCAAGCAGGGCGAGCGCGCGATCGACACGGTCCTTGGCGGCCGAAGCAGCATCCATTCGGGTCACATCCTCCAGAATCCGTATAGAACCCGCGCGCACGCCGGGGTAAAGCGGCGCGCTTTCTTTTTTCCGCCTCCCGACGAAAGGTCCTCCCCGTGACCGACGCTAAAACCGCATCCGAAAAGGCCACCCCGAGACAGATGGCCGACGCCATCCGGGTGCTGTCAATGGACGGGGTGGAAAAGGCGAAGAGCGGCCACCCCGGCATGCCGATGGGCATGGCCGATGTGGCGACGGTCCTGTTTTCGAAATTTCTGAAGTTCGACGCCAGCCGCCCGGACTGGGCCGACCGCGACCGCTTCATCCTGTCGGCCGGACACGGGTCGATGCTGATCTACTCCCTGCTCCACCTGACCGGCTACAAGGCCGCGACGAAGGAGGAGCTGTCCAACTTCCGCCAGTGGGGCTCGAAGACCGCCGGCCACCCGGAGTTCGGCCATATGCCGGGCGTCGAGACCACCACCGGGCCGCTGGGCCAAGGCCTGGCCAACAGCGTCGGCTTCGCCATGGCCGAGCGCCATCTGGCGGCGCGGTTCGGCGACGATCTGGTCGACCACCGGACCTGGGTCATCGCCGGCGACGGCTGTCTGATGGAAGGCGTGTCGCAGGAGGCGATCGCCCTGGCCGGCCGCTACCGGCTGAACAAGCTGACGGTGCTGTGGGACGACAATTCGATCACCATCGACGGCGCGGTCTCGCTGTCGGACGCCACCGACCAGAAGGCGCGATTCAAGGCCGCGGGCTGGGCCGTGAAGGCCATCGACGGCCACGACATGAAAGCGATCAAGTCGGCCCTGCAGTGGGCGACGCGTCAGGACAGGCCGACCCTGATCGCCTGCAAGACGAAGATCGGCCGCGGCGCCGCCACCATGGAAGGCAGCCACAAGACCCACGGCGCGGCTTTGGGCGCGGCCGAGATCGCCGCAACCCGCCTGGGCCTGTCCTGGACGCATGAGCCCTTCGAGCTGCCGGAAGCGGTCGACAAGGCGTGGAAGAAGGTCGGACGCCGGGGCGCCAAGGCGCGCAAGGCGTGGGAGGCCCGGCTGAACGCCTCGACCCAGGCCGCCGACTTTACCCGCGCCATGAAGGGCGACCTGCCCACAGGCGCCTTCGACAAGCTGCAGGCGAAGATCGCCGAACTGGTCGAGACGAAGCCGGCCCAGGCGACGCGCCAGTCGTCGGGCGCTGCGCTGGACGAACTGTTCGCCGCCATCCCCGAACTGATAGGCGGGTCGGCCGACCTGACCGGCTCGAACAACACCTTCGTAAAAGGCACGCCGATCTTCGACGCGCCGACCTATGAGGGCCGGTACGTCAACTGGGGCATCCGCGAGTTCGGCATGGCCGCGGCCATGAACGGCATGGCGCTGCACGGGGGGGTGATCCCGTACGGCGGCACCTTCATGGTCTTCTCGGACTACAGCCGCCCGGCGATCCGCCTCGGCGCCCTGATGGGGGTGCGGGCGATCCATGTGCTGACGCATGACAGCATCGGCCTGGGCGAGGATGGCCCGACGCACCAGCCGGTCGAGCACCTGGCCGCCCTGCGCGCCATTCCGAACCTGTTGGTCTTCCGCCCCGCCGACACGGTCGAGGCCATGGAGTGCTGGAAGCTGGCGCTGGAGAGCAAGAGCGCCCCGTCGGCCATGGCCCTGTCGCGGCAGAAGACGGCCGCCGTTCGCACAGTCGCGGCGTCCGAGAACCTGTCGGCCCGGGGCGCCTATGAGCTGCGCGCCGCCAGCGGCGCGGCGAAGGCGACCCTGTTCGCCACGGGCACCGAGGTCCCGCTGGCGCTGGCCGCCGCCGACGCGCTGGAGGCCGAAGGCACGCCGACGCGGGTCGTCTCGGTTCCCTGTTTCGAGCTCTTCTTCGAGCAGCCGAAGACATATCAGGACAGCGTCATCGGCCGCGGCACGGTCCGCGTCGCCGTCGAGGCCGCGATCCAGCAGGGCTGGGAGCGGTTCATCGGCGAGGACGGGGGCTTCGTCGGCATGACCGGCTTCGGGGCGAGCGCACCGGCCGAGGTCCTGTACGAGAAGTTCGGGGTCACCACGGAGGCCGTGGTTGCGGCGGTCAAGGCGCGGCTCCAGGGCTGATGGTCCATCTCGGGGCCGTCTCCCTGCTGGTCCGGGACTACGACGAGGCCATCGCCTTCTTCGTCGGCAAGCTGGGTTTCGAGCTCAGCGAGGACACGGACATGGGCGGAGGCAAGCGCTGGGTGCGGGTGACGCCGAAGGGCGGGCAGACGTCCCTGTTGCTGGCCCGCGCGACGACGGAGGCGCAGCGCGCGGCCATCGGCAAACAGGCGGGCGACCGCGTCTGGCTGTTTCTGGAGACGGACGACCTGGTCCGCGACCACGCCGCCTGGATGGCCGCCGGCGTGGAATTTCGAGAGACGCCACGGCGCGAATCCTATGGGAAGGTGGTCGTATTCCAGGATCTCTACGGCAACGCCTGGGACCTGATCGAACCGGTCTGGGGGACCAGATGATGTTGCGAACAGTGATGACGGTCCTGATGATCGCCGGCGCGATTCTGACCGGAAAGCCCGCCGCGGCCCAGTCGGAGCCCACGCCGATCGTCATCGGCCAGTCGTACGCCCTGCCCTCGGCGGTGATGGGCGCGGCGCGTGAGATCAATGTCTGGCTGCCGCCCGGCTATGCGGAGGGCGAGACGCGGTATCCGGTGCTGTATCTGCTGGACGGCGGGACGACCTGGCAGGATTTCCACCACATCTCCGGCCTGGCGCAGCTGGGGACGGTCAACGGCACGACGCGGGACGTGATCGTGATCGGGATTGCGTCGGTCGACCGGCGCAATGAGCTGGCGCTGGCCACGGACAACGCCGAACTGATCGCCCGCTATCCGACGCAAGGACACTCCGACCGGTTCCGGCGGTTTGTCGCGGAAGAGGTCCAGCCGTTCATCGAAGGCCGCTTTCGCACCAATGGCGAAACGGCGCTGATGGGCGAGTCCTTGGCCGGGCTGTTCGTGGTCGAGACCTTTCTCAAGGAACCCCAGATGTTCGACGCATACGTCGCCGTCAGCCCCAGCCTGTGGTGGGACGGCGGGCGGCTGGCGCGTCAGTCGGGCGCTCATCTGCGCGATCATTCGAACGATCCGCGCACCTTGATCCTGACGATGGGCAATGAGGGCGCCGAGGCGCAGGCGCTGATGGACACCCTGACCGGCAATCTGCGCGAGCACGCCCTGCCCGGCGTGACGTGGACGTTCGAACCGCGTCCGAACGAGAGCCACGCCACCATCTATCACGGGGCCGCGCTGGACGCGTTCCGGCGGCTGTACGCCGTTCCCCCGCCCGCGAACTGACGACCGGAGACTGAACCATGCGCCTTGGAACACCACTGTCGGACAGCGCCGTCCGCGTGATGCTTCTGGGCGCCGGAGAGCTCGGCAAGGAGGTCGCGATCGAGCTGCAGCGGCTGGGGGTCGAGGTCATCGCCGTCGACCGCTATCCCAACGCTCCCGCCATGCAGGTGGCGCACCGCAGCCACGTCATACCGATGACGGACCCGCATATCCTCGCCGGGGTCATCGCGGCGGAGGCGCCCCACATCATCGTGCCCGAGATCGAGGCCATCGCCACTGACGTCCTCGCCGAGATAGAGGCGGCGGGCCATGCCGTGGTCATCCCGACGGCCCGCGCCACACAGCTGACCATGAATCGCGAAGGCATCCGGCGACTGGCGGGGGAAGACCTGGGCCTGCCGACCTCGCCCTATGCCTTCGCCTCGTCGGCCAAAGAACTGGCGGAGGCCGCGGAGCGGATCGGCCTGCCGGTGTTCGTCAAGCCGGTGATGTCATCGTCGGGCAAGGGGCAGTCCTTCGTGGAATCCGCCGATCAGGTGGCCGGCGCCTGGGCCTATGCCCAGTCTGGCGGGCGGGTCGAGACGGCGACGGTCATCGTCGAGGGCCGCATCGACTTCGATTTCGAGATCACCCTGCTGACCGTGCGGTCGATGCGGGACGGGGCGGTGCGGACGGACTTCTGCGCGCCCATCGGCCACCGTCAGGTCAAGGGCGACTATGTCGAGAGCTGGCAGCCGCAGGCGATGACGTCCGCCGCCCTGATGGCCGCGCAGGATATCGCCGGCAAGGTCACGGACTCGCTGGGCGGCCTCGGCGTGTTCGGGGTCGAGCTGTTCGTGAAGGGCGACCAGGTCTGGTTTTCAGAGGTGTCGCCCCGCCCGCACGACACCGGCCTGGTGACGATGGCGACCCAGACCATGAGCGAGTTCGCCCTGCATGCTCGCGCCATCCTGGGCCTGCCGGTCGATGTCAGCCAGCGCGATATCGGCGCCAGCGCGGTGATCTATGGCGGTGTGGATGCCGTGGGCATCGCCTTCGAGGGCGTGGCCGAGGCCTTGGCCGTTCCGACCGCCGACCTGCGCCTGTTCGGCAAGCCCGAGAGCTATGAGCGCCGGCGCATGGGGGTGGCGACGGCGCGGGGGGCGACTACGGACGAAGCCCGCGAACGGGCGCGGCTGGCGGCGTCGAGGGTCAGGCCAGTCGCGGTCTAGAGCGGCGCGGCGACCATGGCCCACGCCTGTTCCGCGCGCGGCGCCGCCAGGGCGGCGACCGCCGTCTCAAGCGCGGCGTCCCGGCTGGCGCCGCCATCCCCGGCGGTCGCAACCGCCAGATCGGGCGTCACGCCATGCTTCTCAAGCCGCACGCCGCCCGAGGTGACGAAGTCGGCGCGGCTGAGCGTCAGCCGGCCGCCGTCCGGCAGCCGCGTTTCCTGCGAAATAAGTACGGCCCCCGCCGTCGGCGCCCCGACCACGACAGCGCGACGCGCCTCCTGAAGGGCGGCGGGCGTCAGTTCGGCGGCGCTGCGGCTCTGGTCGTCGACCAGAACGGCTACATCGTTGGCGACGGGCGCGGTCAACGGCCCGCATCCGCCGCCGGTCTTCAGCTCGATCCGCCGGCCGCTTCGCGAGGTGCGGGTCGCCCAGGCCCGGTTCACCGGCAGGAAGCAACTCAGCACCGCGTCCGCCTCCATCAGCCGGCCGCCGGGATTGCCGCGAAGATCCAGGACGACGTCGATGTCCGGAGTCAGGCCGGCCAGTTGCTCCCCCATCCAGCGGCCCAGACCCTGTTCGAAGCCCTCGACCCGCAGGACAAGGACATCGGGCCGGCTGCGGTCCGCAACGAAGGCCGGCCGGGGCTCCATCACGCGGGGGTTCAGGATGGTCGTCCGCGCGGCGCCCTCGGCGTCGATCATCGACAGGACAAGGGGCCGGCCCTCGACCACGTCCTGATCCGGCGTCCAGCCCGATGCGCCGTCGGCGATCAGCCGCCAGCCCACGCCTACCCCCGCCTCGGCCGCGGGCGAACCCTCGCGGACCTGTTCCACCACATAGCTGTCCTGATCGTCCCGGTCGGCGCGCAGGGACAGGCCGACGGCGGCGCGGGGCTCGCGCAGCTGGTCCTGTCGGCGCGCCACCGCGGGCGGCGCGGCGCCGGCGTGGTCGTCGTCCAGCAGGTTCAGCATCTCGCGCAGCGAACGGTACAAGGTGCGGTCGTCCGGAGCGGCCAGCGCCACAGGCCGCCACGTCTGACGCGCGGCGTTCCAGTCCACGCCGTGCAGATCCGGGTCGTAGTATTCGCGGCGAACCTCGTTCCAGACATGGTCGAAAACCCGCTGGTTCATCCGAACACGTTCGCGGCCGGGCGCGGCCGGGGCCGCCTCCGTCGCCGGAGGGGCCGCCGATGCGGCGGGATCGCCCGCAAACGACGGAGCCGCGACAAGCGCAAGGCTCATCGCGGCTGACACGGCCAGTCGTTCAAACAGGCGACGGAACTTCATGACGCCACTTAAAGAGCGCCTTCGATGACTTTCAAATCACGAAGTTGCTGAACGGATCAGTCTTCACGGTCCTGTCGGGTTTCGATCCGGTGGCTGAAGACCTGGACGTCGTGACCCTGACCGCGTTCGCCTTCCTCGAGGAAGCCGGAACGGTCGGCGTCCATGCGGGTGAAAGCTTCGCGCAGGGGACCAGTGAACTCGGCCTCGCTGATGCGGCCGTCGTTGTCGGCGTCCATCTTGTGTTCGCCGTCCGGGCCGCCGAGCCGGCGAACCATGACGTTGCGCTCGCCCCCGGCGCCGCGCGGCAGGTGGATGATGCGGGGGCCTCCTTCGTCGCCGGGGCCGCGAATGACGATCTCGTGCTCGCCGTGGGCGCCGCCTTCGCCACGGCCCGCGAAGACCATGGTGCGGACGTCATGCTCGGCATGCTCGCCCGGAGCGCCGGAACGGCTCAGTTCGAAGTGGCGGACGCCGGGCCCGCCCTCGCCGCCCGGACCGCGCATGAAGACGTGCGCGCCGGGGCCGTGACCCGCGGACAGTTCCTCGGTCGACAAGCGCCCGTCGCCGTCCTTGTCCATGCGGGCGAAATGGTCATTCATCGGCGCAGCGAACTCCTCGCGCGTGATCTGGCCGTCACCGTCCTTGTCCAGACCGCCGGGGCCGTCCCCCACCACCAGGAAACGGGCATGGACCTCTGGCGGAGCCGGGGGCGCCGGCGGGGCGGGAGGCGCGGGGGGATCCTGCATCAGGAGGGCGGACAGGGCGATCAGGGTCAGCATGGGGGTTGTTTCCCGTTATGGAGCGACGCTGTTCCACCATGCCGCCCTTTCGTCTGTGTTTCAGGCGGCCCTGGAAATGTTTCAACGCTGAAATGACGGCGAGCGTCCGCTTCGCCACAATGGCGGGCATGCAAACCGACCCCGCCCCCCGTATTCTCGTCGTCGACGACGATCCCGGCATCCGCGAGGTGCTGTGCGACTATCTGGGCCAGCACGGTTATGACGCGACGGGCGCCGCCTCGGCCGCCGAGATGGACCGGGCCATCGCGCGCCAGGCGCCCGACCTGATCGTGCTGGACCTGATGATGCCGGGCGAGGACGGGCTGTCGGTCTGCCGGCGGCTGTCGAGCAAGGGCGGGCCGCCGATCGTGATGCTGTCGGCCATGGGCGAGGACACCGACCGGATCGTCGGGCTGGAACTGGGGGCCGACGACTATCTGGCCAAACCGTGCAATCCGCGCGAACTGCTGGCCCGGGTCCGGGCCGTACTGCGCCGTCCGCGCGACGAAAGCGCCGCCGAGGGCCCGGCCCTGACCTTCGCCGGCTGGCGGCTGGACCTGTTGCGCCGCGAGCTGACGCGGCCGGACGGACGGGCGGTCTCCCTTTCGGCGGGAGAGTTCGCCCTGCTGCGTGCCTTCGCCGAGCGGCCCGGCCGGGTGCTGACCCGCGACCAATTGCTGGAACGGGCGCGAGGCGCGGACGCCGACGTGTTTGACCGGGCCATGGACGTGCAGATCAGCCGGCTGCGGAAAAAGCTCGACGACGGCTCGGGCCTGGAGATGATTCAGACGCTGCGCGGCGAGGGCTACATGTTCGACGTCCGCGTGGAACGTCAGGCCGGCGCGCGGGGCGCTGCGTGAGGCGTCCGTCGTCCTTTCCGGTTCTGGTCCAGGTGGCCGCGCTTGCGGCGCTGGCCGTCGTCATGTCCCAAGCCGTGGCCTTCGGCGTCGTGGTGCTGGCGCCCGAGCCGCGGCCCGCCGGATTCAGCATCGAGGCGGCAGCCAATGCGCTGAAAGGCGAACCGGCCCGGACATCGGACGGGCGGACGCTGCGTCGACGCCTGACCGACCGCCCCACCGCCCTGGGTCCGGACGACCGGACTGATCCCATGGCCATGGCCATCACTGCGGCTCTGGCCCAGCGGCTGGGCGTCGAGCCGGAGACCGTACGAGTCCGGGTCGATCACGACCGGCCAAGGAAGCGGCGGGCCGGGCCGCCGGACGCCGCGGCGAGGGATCAACTCAACTTCGTCTTCGTGGAAAGCCAGCGCCGGACCCCCAGGCCGCCGGTCCCGCCCGCTCCCCCGCCGCCGGCCGCGGCCCCCGCGCCGCCGCCTCCCCCGGCGCCCGGGGCCATCGCCCTCTTGCAGCAGGGCGGCGAGATCCGGGCCCGGCTGAACCTGCGCCATGTCGCGCCGCACGGGCCGGGTGGAGCCTTCATAATCGACCGCGAGACGCGCCAGTTCACGGTTCTGGCCGACAGGCTGACCTTCGCCCCCTTCGCCGCCTCGGTGCTTCAGCCGGATGGACGCTGGGCCACAGTCGAGCCGCCGCGCGGGCTGTTGTCGCCATGGCAGCAGCGGGTGTTGCTGGCCCTCGCCATATCCATGCTGCTGCTGGCGCCGCTGGTCTGGTTCATGGCGCGCCGGCTGACCCGCCCGATCCGGGTCTTCGCCGACGCCGCCGAACGGCTGGGCGCCGACCCCGACGCCGATCCGCTGAAACCGTCCGGGCCCAGCGAGGTGCGCACCGCGATCCAGGCCTTCAACGACATGCAGGCGTCGCTGCGCGACCACATGCGCCGGCGCACCCAGACGGTGGCCGCCATCGCCCATGATCTGCGCACGCCCCTGACCCGGCTGCGCTTCAGGGCCGAACAGGCGCCGGAAGCGGTGCGCGACCGCATGGCCGCCGACATCGAGGAGATGGACGCCCTGATCGCCCAGGCCATGGCCTATGTGCGCGGCGAGACGACCCCGGAGCGGCGGGAATGGTTCGATCTGTCCGGTCTGGCCGAGGACTGCGCGGCCGGCTTCTCCGAAACCGGCGCGGCGGTGACCTTCGCCAACGGCGACGCGCTTCCGGTCGAGGCCGATCCCGCCGCCCTGCGCCGCGCCCTGGCCAATCTGATCGCCAACGCCGTCAAGTTCGGCGACGCGGCGCGGGTCAAGGCGTCGGCGGAGGACGGCCGCGCCGTGATCGTCGTCGAGGACGACGGCCCCGGCCTGGCCGAGAGCGAGCTGGAGACGGTATTCGAACCCTTCCACCGCGCCGAACGCTCACGCAGCCGCGAGACGGGCGGAGCCGGCCTGGGTCTGACGGTCGCCCGGCAGGCGGCGCGGGCGTTCGGCGGCGACGTGACCCTGACCAACCGGCCCGGCGGCGGCCTGGCCGCCCGCCTGACCCTGCCCCTTGTCCACCGATCGACGGAGACGCCCTGATGCGAGCCCTGCTTTTCGCCACCGCCCTCATGGCGGCCTTCCCGGCCTTCGCTCAAACGCCGACGCAGACGCCGCGCGAGACGGCCAACGCCGTCGCCGGGCGCATTCGCGACCTGTATTTCGATCCCGCCGCCGGTGATCGCATCGCCGACGGGCTGGAGGCCGAAAGCGCGGCCGGCGCCTTCGACGCCCTGACCGATCCGCGCGATCTCGCGGCGACATTGAGCCGGCGGCTGCGACCGCTGGACGCCCACTTCAACGTCGCCTTCGACCCCAACGCGCCGGCCGGACCAGGCGCGGGGCCCCAACGGGTCGTGCGGGCTCCCGGTTCGCCACCCCCGTCCGTAGCCGCGGGGGAACCGGTGCGCAGGGCGCGTCCGGCCAATCCGATGGAGGCGCGGGGCCACTACGGCTTCCGCAAGGTAGAGATCCTGCCCGGCAACGTCGGCTACATCGATCTGCGCCAGTTCTCGAACATCGACTTCGAGAACCCGGCCGATCCGGCCCGGCGCGCAGCCGATGCGGCCCTCAGCTTCGTCGCCGACGCCGATGCGGTGATTTTCGACCTGCGCGACAATGGCGGCGGCGCGCCTTCGATGGTCGGCTATCTGACCAGCGCCTTCACTCCGGCGAATGCCCCGATCTACAACATCTTCCACAGCCGCGAGGGTACAGAAAGCGAGGCCCCGACCGTCTTCTATCCGACGCCCCGGCTGGAAGTTCCGGTCTATGTCCTGATCAGCGGCAGAACCGGTTCGGCGGGCGAGGCCTTCCCCTACACCCTGCAGGGCGCCCGGCGCGCGACCATCGTCGGCGAGGCCTCGGGCGGTGCGGCCAATCCGGGCGGCATGGTCCCGGTGGGCGGCGGCTTCGCGGTGTTCATCTCGCAGGGGTCGCCGAAAAATCCGAACACAGGCGGAAACTGGGAGGGGACGGGGGTCCTGCCGGATGTCGCCGTGCCGTGGGATCAGGCACTCGCGCGCGCCCATACGCTGGCGCTGGAAGCGATCCTGGCCGGCGACAGCGGCCGCACCGACGCCGCCTGGGCCCTGCAGGCGATGAACTCGACCACGGCGGCAGGCGATCTGGCCCCCTATGCCGGCGCCTATGGCGAACAGGTCGTGTCGGTGGCCGGAGACCGGCTGAATGTCGTCCGCGGCCGCCGTCCTCCGGTGCTTCTGGCGCGGCTGGATGGCGATCTGTTCACCGTGGTTGGAGATCCGGGCCGGCGCGTGCGTTTCTCGCGGGACCAGGCGGGGCGGGTCGTGACGATGGATCAGGTCGGTCTCGGCGGTCCGGGACCGCGCGCGCGCCGCTCGGACTGAGCCAGCGTTACAGTTGATCACGCCTTGTTACGGGCGCGGGGTTGATCCTCGCGCCCGCCGGTCCCATTGAAGCGCCGACAATCAGCCCTTCTTCGGAGACCGCCCCATGACCGTCCGCGTCGCCATCAATGGTTTCGGCCGCATCGGCCGCCTCGTCCTGCGCTCGATCGTCGAGCATGGCCGTCGAGACATCGAGGTGGTGGCGATCAACGATCTGGGCCCCGTGGCCACCAACGCCCACCTGCTGAAATACGATTCGGTTCACGGCCGCTTCCCTGGCACGGTCGAGTGCGGCGAGGACTGGATCGACGTCGGCCTGGGCAAGATCAAGGTCACGGCCGAGCGCGATCCGTCGAAGCTTCCGCACAAGGAACTGAACGTCGACATCGCCTTCGAATGCACGGGCCTGTTCACGACGAAGGAAAAGGCCTCGGCTCACCTGACCGCCGGCGCGAAACGCGTGCTGGTTTCGGCTCCGTGCGACGGCGCCGACAAGACCATCGTCTACAAGGTCAACCATGAGACCCTGACCGCCGACGACATCGTCGTCTCCAACGGCTCGTGCACGACCAACGCCCTGGCCCCCGTCGCCAAGGTGCTGCATGACCTGTTCGGCATCGAGCGCGGCTATATGACCACGATCCACAGCTACACGGGCGACCAGCCCACGCTGGATACGATGCACAAGGATCTGTACCGGGGCCGCGCCGCCGCCCTCTCGATGATCCCGACCTCGACCGGCGCCGCGAAGGCCTTGGGTCTGGTGCTGCCGGAACTGAAGGGCAAGCTGGACGGATCGTCGATCCGCGTCCCGACCCCGAACGTCTCGGTCGTCGACCTGAAGGTCGTCGCCGGCCGCGAAGTCACCGTGGAAGAGATCAACGCCGCCATCCAGGCCGCCGCCGACGGCCCGATGAAAGGCGTTCTGGCCACGACCACCGATCCACTGGTGTCGACCGACCTGAACCACATCGCCGCCTCGTCCACCGCCGCCCTGCCCCAGACCCAGGTCGTCGACGGCAAGCTGGCCCGCGTCCTGACCTGGTATGACAACGAGTGGGGCTTCGCGACGCGGATGTCCGACACGGCGCTGGTGATGAGCAAGCTGATCCAGGCCTGAGGTCATGACCTTCCGCACCCTCGACGACGCAGACTCCCTCGCCGGCAAGACCGCGTTGGTTCGCGTGGACTTCAACGTGCCGATGGAGGGCGGTCGGGTTACCGACGACACCCGGCTGCGCGTCGCCCTGCCGACGATCAACAGGCTGCGCGACGCCGGAGCGAAGGTCGCGCTGCTGGCCCATTTCGACCGGCCCAAGGGCCAGCGCGTGCCGTCGATGAGCCTGAAGCCGGTGGTCGATGATCTGGCCCAGCTGCTCGGGGCGCCGGTCCGCTTCGCCGAGGATTGCGTGGGGGAGGAAGCCAGGGCCGTTCTTGCCGATCTGGAGGCCGGCGGCGTGGTCCTGCTGGAGAACGTCCGGTTCCACGCAGGCGAGGAGAAGAACGACCCGGCCTTCGCGAAACAGCTGGCCGAACTCGGCGACCTCTATGTCAACGACGCCTTTTCCGCCGCCCACCGCGCTCACGCCTCGACCGAGGGGCTGGCCCGCCTGCTGCCCGCCTACGCCGGCGAATCGATGCGGCGCGAGCTCGACGCGCTCGACGCCGCCCTGGGCAAGCCGCAGAAGCCGGTGATCGGCATCGTGGGTGGAGCCAAGGTTTCGACCAAGCTGGACCTGCTGAAGAACCTGGTCGGCAAGCTGGATCGGCTCGCCATCGGCGGCGGCATGGCCAACACCTTCCTGTTCGCCCAAGGGATCGATATCGGCGGCTCGCTGGCCGAGCGCGACATGGCCGACACAGCCCGCGAGATCATGGCGGAGGCCATGGCCAAGGGCTGCGAGATTCTGCTGCCCGTGGACTTCGTCGTAGCGACAGAGGTCAGGCCCGGCGCGACGTCCCGCGCCGTCGTCGCCGGCCAGCCGCTGTCCGACGACGACAAGATTCTCGACGCCGGTCCAGCCAGCGTCGCCCGCCTGGTCGACGCCCTGACCGCGTCGAAGACGCTGATCTGGAACGGTCCGCTGGGGGTGTTCGAGGTCCCGCCGTTCGACACCGCCACCGTCGCGGTGGCCCACCATGCGGCCGCCCTGGCCAAGGCTGGCGTGCTGGTCGCGGTCGGCGGCGGCGGCGACACGGTCGCCGCCTTGCATCACGCGGGCGTGGCTGACGACATGACCTTCGTCTCCACCGCGGGCGGCGCCTTCCTGGAGTGGATGGAGGGCAAACCCCTGCCCGGCGTCGAGGCGCTCCGAACCCGGTGACCGCGACGCAACGCCCGCTCGCCTCGCGTGACTCTGATTGTAACAATGCGTGACTTGGCCGCCTCGCGGCGGTAGACCACGGCAAAACTTACGGGCTCAGGAGACACCCCATGGCGCGCATTACGCTGCGACAGCTTCTCGATCACGCGGCCGAGGAAGGCTACGGCCTGCCCGCCTACAACATCAACAATATGGAGCAGGGCCTGGCGATCATGGAGGCGGCGGAAGCCGTCAACGCGCCGGTCATCATCCAGGCCAGCCGCGGCGCGCGCAGCTACGCCAACGATATTGTCCTCGCCAAGCTGATCGACGCCCTGGCCGAGCTGTATCCGCACATTCCGGTCTGCATGCACCAGGACCACGGCAATGGCCCGGCGACCTGCGCCACCGCCATCCAGTACGGCTTCACCTCGGTGATGATGGACGGCTCGCTGGAAGAAGACGCCAAGACCCCGGCGTCCTACGAGTACAACGTCGACGTCACCCGCCGCGTGGTCCAGATGGCCCATTCGTGCGGCGTCTCGGTCGAGGGGGAGCTGGGCGTGCTGGGCTCGCTGGAGACCGGCATGGGCGAGGCCGAGGACGGCCACGGCTTCGAGGGCAAGCTGGACCACTCCGCCCTGCTGACCGATCCGGACCAGGCAGTGGACTTCGTGCGCGAGACACAGGTCGACGCCTTGGCCATCGCCATGGGAACCAGCCACGGCGCCTATAAATTCAGCCGCAAACCGGACGGCGAAGTGCTGGCCATGAATGTGATCGAGGAAATCCACCGCCGCCTGCCCGACACCCATCTGGTCATGCACGGCTCATCGAGCGTGCCGCAGGACCTGCAGGACATCATCAATCAGTATGGCGGCCAGATGCCCCAGACCTGGGGCGTGCCGGTCGAGGAAATCCAGCGCGGCATTAAACACGGCGTGCGCAAGATCAACATCGACACCGACAACCGCATGGCCATGACCGGCGCGATCCGGAAAATCCTGGCCGAAAAGCCGGGGGAGTTCGACCCGCGCGCCTATCTGAAGCCTGCCAAGGAGGCGATGCGCAAACTCTGTCAGGAGCGTTTCGTCCAGTTCGGCTGCGAGGGTCAGGCCTCGAAGATCAGGCCGCTGTCGACCGCCCAGATGGCCCAGCGCTACGCCAGGGGCGAACTGAATCCCCACTTCGGCGCGACGGCTTCGAAAGCCGCCTGACCGCCGAGGCGGCGGCCGGTCTTACCAGTCGCCGTATTGACTGCGGAACCGCCAGCGCACGTCCCGGACGTCGCGTTCGGCATCGTCGACCGCATCCTGGGCCCGTCGCCATTCCCGCTCGGTGTCCGCGCGCTCGCGGCGCAGCTCCTGAATCCGGTTGCGAACAGCCTCGCGCTGCTGGTCAGTCAGCCCCTCTGCGCGCGCCTCGGCCTGTTTGGCGACGATCTTCTCGTCGAGCTCTTCCAGCCGGTTCCCGTGGGAGTCGACGAGGCTGCGGGCGCTGACCAGCGCCTGATCCACCTGGTGGACGATCTGACCATCGCGGTAGGCCGGAACAAAATCCGCTTCCAGATACGATGGACACACTCCTGCGTATGTGGATCCTGCCCGCCCTTCCCGGAATCCGCGGTCCGGCGTGCAGTACTGGAGAAGGCCCTGTTCCCGCCCCGCGCCGTAGGCGGCGGCGTCGGGCGTGACGCCATGTTTGGCGCAGGCCTCGGCGTGGTCGTTCAGCCGGCTCATGGTCAGGCCCGCCACGCCGTCGGCATAGCCCTGACCGGACCAGTCGCCGGCCTGGCACTGTTCGGCGCTCATCGTCGCGCAGCTGCCCAGCAAAATGACCGCGCCGCCCGCCGCGGCTGCAAGAATCCAGGATCGCATGGCTTTGCCCCTCCATTAAGCCAAGCTTAACCATGACGCAGCGCGACCCTTTCGCCAAGCCGTATAGCTTGCGTGTCCATTCGTCCGCCGTGCTAGATCAGCCACCGCCCGATCGAGCGGCGGAGCCGCGCCTTGTCCGACGAACCGCTACTGTCCGAAGATCTCATCGTTGACGAGGATGGCGCCGCCATCCTTGAGGCGCGTCTCGATAAGGGCGGCGTGCGGCTCGACAAGGCCCTGACGGACATCTTCCCGACCCTGTCGCGCGCGCGGCTGCAGGCCCTGCTCGCCGAGGGCGTGGTCACCCGGGACGGCGAACCGGTCTCGGTGGCCTCGGGCAAGGCCCTGCCCGGCCTGTACGCCGTCGCCCTGCCCGCCGTAGTGTCCGCAATTCCGCAGCCGGAGGCGATCCCCCTGACGGTGCTCTTCGAGGACGCTCACCTGATCGTCATCGACAAGGCTGCGGGGATGGCGGTCCATCCGGCCCCGGGCAGCGAAACCGGCACCCTGGTCAACGCCCTGCTGCACCACTGCGCGACGTCCCTGTCCGGCATCGGCGGGGTTGCGCGTCCGGGGATTGTCCACCGGCTGGACAAGCATACATCCGGGGTGATGGTCGCCGCCAAGTCCGATGCGGCCCACGCCGGGCTTTCAGCCCTGTTCGCCGCCCATGACATCGAACGCACCTATATCGCCCTGACCCGCGGCACGCTCCGTCCCGAGCGCGGACGCATCGTCTCCAACCTCGGCCGCTCGACCGGCGACCGGAAGAAGATGGCGGTGCTGAGCAGCGGGGGCCGCGAGGCGATCACGGACTATGTGGTCGAGCAGGTGTTCGGCGCGTCTCCGCAGAAGGGGTCCAGAGCCGCCACTCCCCCATTGGCCGCCCGCGTCGCCTGCACCCTGCACACCGGCCGCACTCACCAGATTCGGGTGCAGATGGCTTCAAAGGGCGCGCCCCTGCTCGGCGATCCCGTCTATGGCACGTGCAGCCCCGCCAACCCGGTGCGCGAGGCGATCGCCGCGGCCGGACTGACCCGTCAGGCGCTGCATGCCGCCATCCTGGGCTTCGTCCATCCGATCACCGGCGGGGCCCTCAGGTTCGAGACGCAGCCGCCCGAGGATATGCGGAAGCTGGAAGAAATCCTCGCCGCCCTCTAGTCAGTCTTGATTAAGGACTGACTACCCGCTATATACTCCCTCGTTCGGTGCCGTGGCGCCGGGGCAACGGTCGCGCTTTCCTGTGACCATCCGCCACTGACAAAGGCGGAAACCCGACCCTATGTCATCGGTTGAGGGGTGAGGCGCCGGCGCACATCATGTGGCCGCTTCCGAAGGACCCGCTCGTTTACCCCGGTCGGAGGGACCAAATGGCTGTTGCTAGATCACTTGCGGTTATGTCGCCTGAACAGGGACTGTCGCGATACCTGACTGAAATCCGCAAGTTCCCGATGCTGGCCAAGGACGAGGAGTTCATGCTCGCCAAGCGCTGGACCGAGCACCAGGACCCTGAAGCCGCGCACCGGCTTGTGACCTCTCACCTTCGTCTCGTGGCCAAGATCGCCATGGGGTATCGCGGCTACGGCCTGCCGATCGGCGAAGTGATTTCCGAGGGCAACGTCGGCCTGATGCAGGCTGTCAAGAAATTCGATCCCGACAAGGGCTTCCGTCTGGCGACCTACGCCATGTGGTGGATCCGCGCCTCGATCCAGGAATACATCCTGCGCAGCTGGTCGCTCGTCAAAATGGGCACCACGGCCGCGCAGAAGAAGCTGTTCTTCAACCTGCGCAAGGCCAAGAGCCAGATCTCGGCCTTCGAGGAAGGCGACCTGCGTCCGGAACATCTCGCGGCCATCGCCACCAAGCTGGGCGTGTCCGAGGAAGAGGTCACCAACATGAACCGCCGCCTCGGCGGGGACTCCTCGCTGAACGCCCCGATCCGCTCGGACGGCGAAAGCGAGTGGCAGGACTGGCTGGCCGACGACACGGCGGTTTCGCAGGAAACAGCCCTGGCCGAGAGCGAGGAAAAGTCCATCCGCATGAGCCTGCTTGAAGAGGCGATGCAGGAGCTGACCGAGCGGGAGAAACACATCCTGACCGAGCGCCGTCTGAAGGACGACCCGGTCACGCTGGAGGAACTGGCGGGCCAGTACGGCGTGTCGCGCGAGCGCGTCCGCCAGATCGAGGTCCGCGCGTTCGAAAAGCTGCAGAAGGCCATGCGCGCCGCTGCCGAAGAACGGAATCTGGTCGACGCCTGATCCTCAGACCCCGCCGTCCTCATCGAGGACGGCGGGACTGTCTTGCGCAGTCCGCCGACGCTCGTGGACTTTGTCCAGAAACGCCTCGTTGCGCTGGGCCCATTCACAGAGAGATGCGACGGGGCCGTGCAGGGTCTGCCCGTCGGGCGTGAGCCGGTACTCGGTCTTCGGCGGGACGACGGCGTAGACGGTCCGTTCGACCAGTCCGCCCGCTTCCAGGGCGCGCAGGACCTGGATCAGCATCTTCTTGGAGATGTCGGGGATCGCCCGCTGAATCTCGCCGAACCGCATGACCGAACCGGACAGGCAGAACAGAACCACCGGCGTCCACTTGTCTCCCATCAGCTCCAGAAGTCGGCGCGCGGGATAGCGCGGCCCGAAACCCTCCTCGGCGGGTGAATGGGTGCTTGGGGAATCTTTCATGGTCACCATCAGGTAACTACTTGCCCCCTGGAAACCGGAAACGCCATCTCAGGCCGGCCGCGATTCCGCGGCTGGAGTGAACGATGGAAAACAGATTGCTTGGCGCTTCGGGCCTGCGCGTGCCGGTCCTCAGCTTCGGAGCCGGGACGTTCGGGGGACAGGGTCCGCTGTTCAGCGCCTGGGGGGACAGCGACGCCGCCGAGGCCCGCCGTCTGATCGACATCTGTCTGGAAGCCGGCGTCGCCCTGTTCGACACCGCGGACGTCTATTCCAATGGAGCATCCGAGCAGGTTCTGGGCGAGGCGGTGAAAGGGCGGCGCGACAGGGTCCTGCTGTCGACGAAGACCGGCCTGCCGATGGGCGACGGCCCCAACGACGCCGGCACCTCCCGCCTGCGCCTGATCAAGGCGGTCGAGGACGCCTTACGGCGGCTGGGCACGGACTATATCGACCTGCTGCAACTGCACGCGTTCGACGCCTTCACCCCGGCGGAGGAGGTCCTGTCGGCGCTGGACGACCTGGTTCGCAGCGGCAAGGTCCGATACGCGGGCGTTTCGAATTTCGCCGGATGGCAGCTGATGAAGTCGCTGGCCGTGGCGGACCGCCATGGCTATCCGCGCTACGTCGCCCATCAGGTTTATTATTCGCTTGTCGGCCGGGACTACGAGCACGACCTGATGCCCCTGGCCCTTGATCAGGGCGTCGGCGCCCTGGTCTGGAGCCCGCTGGGCTGGGGCCGGTTGACGGGCAAGGTCCGGCGCGGCCGTCCCTTGCCCTCACATAGCCGGCTTCACCAGACCGCTGACTTCGGGCCGCCGGTCGACGAGGCCTTGCTGTTCGACGTGGTGGATGTTCTCGACCAGATCGCTGAAGAGACGGGGCGTTCGATCCCGCAGATCGCGATCAACTGGTTGCTGGCCCGGCCGTCGGTGACCAGCGTCATCATGGGCGCCAGAAACGAGGCCCAGCTTCGCGACAATCTGGGCGCCGTCGGCTGGACCTTGGCGCAGGAGCAGATCGCCCGCTTGAACGCGGTCAGCGCCGCGACAGCCCCTTATCCGCATTTTCCCTATCGGCGTCAGGAAGGCTTCGCCCGGCTCAACCCTCCGCCGGTCTGATCAGGCCGTGCGGCTCTAGCCTGCCCGCTTGACCTCGACCGGAACCATGGCCAGCAGCGTCCCGATCGGAGCGGCCAGCGTCTCTTTCGTCGCCGGGCCCGAGGCCAGGCTGACCTCCAGCGCGCCAACGGCGACCACAAGCCGGGAATCCGACGCCTTCATCGCCAGCGCCTTCAACTGGGACGCCTGCTCCCGGATGGCGCGCACGGCTTGGGCTGGATCGCTGTCGAACTGGTCCAGGGCCGATGCCAGAATCCGCATGGCCTGATCCCTGGCCGCGGCATCAGCGGCCGCGCCGCTGGCGGGCTTGTCGGCCTTGCGCTTGCCGGGGCCGGAGAACTCGCCGGAATTGAACCGCCGCCGGTCCGGTCCGACATAGCCGACCGCCTCGACCCAATCCCGGGGCTTGAGGGCGACATTCTCGACGCGCTTCAACAGATCGCCGCTGGTGAAGGGTTTGCGCAGAAATTCATGCACGCCCGCGTCGCGAGCGCCCAGAATAGTGCTGGCCGTCGCCTCGGCGGTCACCATGATGATCGGGACGCGACGGCATCCCAGATGCGACCGTCTCACGTTACGCGCCAGCGCCTCGCCATCCAGCTTTTCGCCGGTCCGTTCCGTGAAGATGATGCCGGGTTCCAGCTCGGCTGCCGTGCGCAGCGCGCGGGCGGTGTTCGGCTCCACCACGATCTCGCCTGCGCCCAGTCCCTTGATGATATCGGTCAGCATGCGGGCGGAATGGGGGTTCGGATCGACGATCAGAACCCGCCGCAGCATCGGGGCCAGCTTCGCCAGAACGCGACGATCGACAGCAAACAAGACGCACTCCTCCAGACCGGGATCATTATCCTTAACGGGAGGCGGTTAAGGCCGGTTGAACGCCCTCAGCCCCGGAAGGGGTCCTGCATCATGATGGTGTCGTCGCGTTCCGGGCTCGTCGACAACAGGGCGACGGGCGCGCCGATCAGTTCCTCGATGCGCCGGACGTATTTGATCGCATTCGCGTTCAGGTCGCGGAAGCTGCGGGCCCCGGCAGTGCTTTCGCTCCAACCTTCCAACTCCTCGAACACGGGTTCCGCCGCGGCTTGGGCCCTCAGGCTGGACGGCAGATAGTCGAGCACCGCGCCGTCAATGCGATAACCGGTGCAGATCTTAAGCGTCTCGAGCCCGTCCAGCACGTCCAGCTTGGTCAGGGCGATGCCGTCGATGCCGTTGATCGCCACCGACTGGCGCACCAGCACCGCGTCGAACCAGCCGCATCGACGGGCCCGGCCGGTGTTGACCCCGACCTCGCGGCCGACAGTCGCCAGATGCCGGCCAACCTCATCGTTCAGTTCGCAGGCGAACGGGCCTTCACCCACACGGGTCGTGTAGGCCTTCACGATACCCAGGACATAGCCCACCCCGCGCGGCCCGATGCCAGATCCCGCCGCCGCCTGTCCGGCCACGGTGTTGGAGCTGGTCACATAGGGATAAGTGCCGTGGTCGACGTCCAGGAAGGCGCCCTGCGCGCCCTCGAACAGCACCCGCTTGCCGTCCCGCCGCGCGTTGTCGAGCACCCGCCAGGCCGGTTGCACATAGGGAAGGATCCGGGGCGCGATCTCCAGCAGCTGACCGAGCAGCGTCTCCGGATCGATCGGTGCGAGGCCCAATCCGGCCCGCAGAGGATCGTGGTGAGCCCGCAAGCGGTCGATCTTGACCTTCAGGTCCTCGACGCTGGCCAGATCGCAGACCCGGATCGCCCGGCGTCCGACCTTGTCTTCATAGGCGGGACCAATGCCTCGCCCGGTCGTGCCGATCCGGGCGCCCGGCGCACTGGCCGCCGCCTCGCGCGCCACATCCAGCGCCGGGTGGATGGGCAGGATAAGGCAGGCGTTGTCTGCGACGATCAGCACATCGGGGCTTATGCGGACGCCCTGCGCCTCGATCTTCTCAATCTCGCCGACAAGATGCCAGGGATCGACGACCACGCCGTTACCGATGATCGAGGGCTTGCCCTGCACCACGCCTGACGGCAGCAGCGCCAGCTTGTAGACCTTGCCGTCGACGACCAGCGTATGACCGGCGTTGTGCCCCCCCTGGAACCTGACGACCATGTCGGCCCGGTTCGACAGCCAGTCGACGATCTTGCCCTTGCCCTCGTCGCCCCACTGGGCGCCGACCACCGCGACGTTCGCCAAGACTGTTCTCCGCTGTCCGGGATTTCGGAATGCGGGCGCAGCCTATAGCGGGGGAATCGGCGGGTGTCCCGTCGTCGGACGATTATTCCGACAACGCGGTCTCGAACGCCCAGTCGAGCCAGGGCGTCAGCGCCTCGATGTCCGCGACATCGACCGTGCATCCGCACCAGATTCGCAGCCCGGCCGGCGCATTGCGGTGGCTCTCGATATCGAAGGCCGCGCCTTCGTCCTCGACCAGCGCCTTCATGCGAGTGACCAGCGCGCGACGGGCGTCGTCGTCCATCGCAGTCACCCGCGCATCCACGATCTTCAGACAGACCGACGTCGTCGACCGCGTGGCCGGATCCTCGGCCAGATACTCGACCCAGTCCGTGCGCCGCACCCAGGCGTCCAACGCCGCCGCATTGGCATTCGTCCGCGCGATCAGGGCATCCTGGCCGCCTTGGGCCAGGCCCCATTCGACCGCGTCGATCCAGTCCTCGATCGTCCAGACCGAGAAGGTGTTCAGCATCGATCCGGTGGCCAGCGTCCGGTCGAACCCGTCCGCGTCCCGCAACCGCAGCACCTTGGGCACGCTGCGCGGCGGTGCATAGCGGTCCAGCCGTTCGACCGCCCGCGGCGACAACGCCGCTACGCCCAGGCCAGCCTCACCGCCCAGCGCCTTCTGGAAGCTGAACGTCACGACATCCAGCTTGTCCCAAGGCAGGGGCATGGCGAACGCCGCCGAGGTCGCGTCGCAGATCACTACGCCCTCCCGATCGCCAGCGATGAAGTCTCCGTTCGGCGCGCAGACGCCCGAGGTGGTGCCGTTCCACGGGAACACCAGGTCCTTTGTCGGATCCACCTTTGAGGTGTCGGGCCATCCGCCCCATGGCGCGGTCAGCACCTCGGGTTCCAGCCTCAGGTGATCGACCGCGTCGGTCGCCCAAACCTTGCCGAAATTTTCGAACGCCAGCACCTGAACCGGCCGTTCTCCCAGCATCGACCACATGGCGGCCTCGACCGCCGCCGTGTCGGATCCGGGCACATAGACCAGCATCCAATCGGCCGGAACCTGCAGCAACTCGCGCGTCAGCCTCAGGCCGTGTGCGAACCGCTCCACGACCTCGGGCGCCCGGATGCCGCGGCCCAGCAGCTCATGCGGGATCGCTTGGGACGACCATCCCGGCCGCTTCGCCGTCGGCCCCGACGAGAACCATGGCCGCGCCGGTTTCACATTCGGCCGGTTGGCCATCAATCGCGCCATGGTTTGTAGGGACCGGCGTCCCGAATGGTCTGGGCGACCTTTGTCAGGGCCGCATTCTCTTCTTCGGGCAGCATGACCATCAGCTTCGCCAGCAGGTCGCCCCGCTTGCCGTCAGCGAAAGCGCCCCGCCCTTTCAGCCGCAAGACCTTGCCGGAGTTCGACCCCTTGGGAATGGTCATCGAGACCGTCCCCTCCGGAGTCCGCACCGGCACCTTGCCGCCAAGGACCGCATCGGACAGCGTCACCTGCAGATCCATCGTCAGGTCCGCACCGTCCCGGGTGAATATCGGATGTCGCGCAATCTTGAGGGCGATCAAGGCGTCGCCTGCCTCGCTGCGGCCCGAGGCGCCGGGCGCGCCCTGGCCCCGCAGCCGGATCGTCTGGCCGTCGGCCGCCCCCTTGGGGATGGTCACATCCAGCGTTCGCCCGTCCGAGAACTGGATCCGCCGGGTCGCGCCCGAAATGGAATCCTCCAGGCTGATCTCCAGCGTCGCCTTGACGTCCGCCCCGCGTCCCAGCCCCGCGTTGGCGAAGCCGCCGCTCCGTGCGCCTCCAGGTCGGGCTCCGCCTCCGAACATCCCCCCGAACAGCTCGTCCAGATCGATGTTCTCGAAGCCCTGCTGTCGCGCCCCGCCCTGACCGAAGGGGTTGCCGCCGGCGCTGCGTGCCTGTCCCCCGCCGAAACCGCGGAACTGTTCGCGACCGTCGGCATCGATCTCGCCACGGTCGAATTTGGCGCGTTTTTCCTTGTCGCCCAGCAGATCAAAGGCGGCCGTGATCCGCTTGAACCGTTCGTCGGCGACGGTGTTGCCAGGATTTTTGTCGGGATGCAGTTCCTTGGCGAGCTTGCGAAACGCCTTCTTGATCTCGTCCGCGCTCGCGCCCCTCGAAACGCCCAGTTCCTTGTAGGGATCGCCCGCCACCTAGAAATCGCTCCTGCGTCGGGATCAAACAGCGCAAAGCGCGTCAGCCCACTGAATGCCGAAAGGATCAGTTAGGCCATCGTGGGGATTCCGCAAAGGCGCGCCGCCGAAAACTCTGCGCTGTTAACGCAGCGGCGCCACCGCCTCCACGCCCCACCCATATCCCTCGCCCCATTGCGCCACCGCGATCGCTGCATCGAGGTCCGGCCCGCCGGGAAAATCCGCCGCCGTGTTCAACGCGGAATACAGCGCCCCAACGCCCTCGACCTCGAACGTCCTCAGCGCCATCGCCCCCGCCAGAATTCGGATCCGGAACCGCAGCGGATCGGCGAACGCCGGCTCGCCGTCCCAGCGGTCCCCGTCGATCCGCGACCGGGCCATCCACGTCACATTGAACCCGCCATCAGCCCGCGCCGTCGCCCGCACATGCGAAGGCGACCAGGGCCGGCCGTGCACGCCGCTGACGGTATGGGCGACCTCGCTCACCAAAGGCCCGCCCGCCGGTCCGGCCCTTGGCCCTGCACGCCAGATCAATGGCAGCCCCCGCTCGGTCGCGGGCGAGTCCACCCGCGCCGGTTCGGCATCCAACAGAACCACGGTGGCCCCGACCGGCCCGCCGGCCGCCATGGCCTCCTCCGTTCCCTGCTGCCCGCGCAACAATCCGCAGAGCCGCCAGACATCTTCGCCGATCAGTTCCGCCGTCCGGAACTGCACCAGTTCCCAGCCATCTTCCGTTTGGACCGCCGCTGCGTTGGCGCCCGCGAGCACGGCGATCGGCGCCCGGCTCTCCGGCGACCGCCCCTCAACCCGAACCTTCAGTCCCCCGCCAGAAGGCGGCATTGGCCTCGCGATAGTTGGCGTAGGTGGCGTCCCCGGGAATCCCCAGCAGTTGCGGCGGAACCCCGAACGCCAGGGCGATCTCGCGCGCCGCGGCATGCTTGCCGGCGATGAAGTCCATATCGGCTGGCGTCCAGCTCATGGGCTTCCAGTCCAGCCCTCCTTCCAGGATCATCGGCCGGCCGGCGTTCATCCTCCCCGCATGACTCTCGTTGACCTGCGCCCGCAGCGCCTCGAACTGTTCGGCCGTCAGTCGCTCCCCATCCCTCGAACCGTAGACCAGCGCGCCGGACGGCCGCGCCGCATTGTCCAGCAGCGCCTTGTTCCAGTCCGCTGATGAGTTGTGCACATCGATCGCCGAGGCCGCCGCCTCCAGCGGTGAAAATCCGTAGTGGTCGTCAGTCGGATGAAACAGCTTCAGCTGCATCACCGGCATCCAGCCATCCGCCGCCCGGCCGATCCGCACCGTCCGCCCGTCGACCGAATAGTCCCAGGCCTCGGCCCAACCCGCACGGCCCGGAACAACCTTCATCCGATCAGGCCGCAACGTCCAAAGCTCCTCGGGCTCCGCCTCCCCCACCGCCTCGGCGTAGGCGTTGCCCGCCGTTTGCAGCGCGCCGTACAATCCCTCCAGCCACTCGCCCCCCGACTGCTCGGGGTTGGGCTGCGCCAGGAGTCGGGCCAGCGGATGGTCCGGCGCCCTTGCTCCGCCGGCGAAGACGATCAGGGGCGTCGACGCCGCCGCCTCCGCGATCATCCGCACGCAGCGGTACGCCACCGCATTCTTGCCGAACCCTTCGACCGCCAGATGGGCATAGTCGCGTCGCGTCCAGCGTGCGCGCCCCCCGCTCGTCAGGGCGATCAGCGGCCCGGCGCGGCTGTCCTTGATTTCGGGCGCGATTTCACGCCCGCGGCGGCCCTTTGGCCAGCGCAGTTTCTGCATTTTCACCCTTCCCGAAAGCTTTGACTGGGTGCATCCGCACGCCCGGTCCGGGAACGGACCCTCTCCGGGTCAGTCCTGATTTCCCGTCATGCCCAAAGACTACCCGACCAGCGCACCAAGGCGGGAAAACAGGATAGAGAAAAGTATAACTTTATGTTTATAAAGTATTTTTTTCCTCGAACCCGACTATAGATTCAAGAATGCGTCGGCACAGCGATCAGTGGGATCGGCCGCGTTCAGGCCGCGGCTTCGTCACCGTCCCGCTCTGTCTCGCCAGCGCCGCGTTGTGTTACGCGGTTCATCACATCCAGCAGTTCCGTCAGCTGGATCGGCTTGCCGACATGGCCGTCCATACCCGCGGCCATGCAGCGTTCGACATGTTCGGGTTGAACGTTGGCGGTCAGGGCCACGATCGGGGTCCGCCCCACCATGCCGCCCATGGCCCGGATCGCCCGTGTTGCGGCCAGCCCGTCCATCACCGGCATATGCACGTCCATCAGGATCAGGTCGTAGCCGCCCGATCGAGCGGCCTCGACCGCCTCGGCGCCGTCGCAGACCGCATCCAGGTTCACGCCCAGCCCGCCCATGATCGCGGTCACCAGTTCCCGGTTCGCCGGGGCGTCGTCGGCCATCAACACCCGCAGTCCGGCCGGAACGGCCATGTCCGCCGGAGCGGCCTGTATTCCCGCGGCCTCCGCGCAGCGCAGCGGGATCGTGAACCAGAAGGTCGAACCTTCTCCGGGCCTGCTGTCCGCGCCGATCTGCCCCCCCATCATCTCGATCAGACGATGCGAGATGGCCAGACCCAGCCCCGTCCCGCCGTAGACGCGCGTGGTCGAGGTGTCGGCCTGGGTGAAGCGGTCGAATAGCTGGGTGATCTTGTCCGGAGCGATGCCGATGCCGCTGTCGCTCACCGCAACCCTCAACCGTCCCGCGTCCTCAGCGACCGTCAGCCGGATCGTCCCGGCTGACGTGAATTTCACGGCGTTGGACAGGAAGTTCAACGTCACCTGCCGCAGCCGCCCCTCGTCACCCATCAGCGCGGCGGGCAGGTCGGCGGAGACATCGACGATGAGGGTCAGTCCCCGGGCCAGGCATTGCGACTCCACGATCGCGGCCGCGCCCTCGGCCATGGCGCGAGGATCGAACGGCTGCGGATCCAGGTCGACCGCATCCGCCTCCAGCTTGGAATAGTCCAGGATGTCGTTGATCACGCCCAGCAGCGCATCGCTCGCCGTGGCGATCCGGTTGGCCCAGGTGCGCTCGGCCGGAGGCAGGTTTGTACTGCCCTGCAGCAATCCCGAGAAGCCGATCACGCTGGTCAGCGGCGTCCGCAGCTCGTGGCTCATATTGGCCAGGAACTCCGACTTCGCCCGTGCTCCGGCCTCAGCCCGGTCGCGCGCCTCGATCAGCGCTTCTTCCAGACGCTTGGTGTCGGTGACGTCGCGCACAACATCCTGGAATTCGACGACCCGGCCGTCATCGTCGCGGATGATGGAAGTCCTCGCCTCGAACCAGCGCACCTCGCCGTCGCGCGGCAGGCCGCGATAAGTTACCCCCCGCTGCGCATACTCAGGCGGAGCCTTGACGAACTTCCGGAAGCTTTCAGTCAGGGCGGGCACGTCGTCAGGATGGATGAATGAGGTGGCCGGACGACCGATCAACGCCTCCGGCGGATAACCGGTCGCGGCCTCCAGCGACGGCGACACATAGGTGACGAGGCCATCCACGCCGTAGGTGACGATGATGTCCGTCACCCGCGAGGCCAGCAGCCGGTAGCGCCGCTCGCTTTCGGTAATCCGCACCACCGCCTGTTCCGTCTCGGTCACGTCCTGGAACACGCCGATCATCGCCTTGACCCGTCCGTCGGGGCCCCGCTCGGTCTTCGCGTGGGTCTCGACCAGCCGCTCCTCGCCGTCAGCCCGGATCAGGCGGGCGCGCGTCCGGAAGCCCTCGCCGGTCTCCACGCCGTGCATGACGGCTTCCTGGATTCTGGCCCGGTCCTCGGGGTGAAAGAAGGCGACGGCGTCGTCGAGACCTGGATCGAACGTCTCCGGCGTCACGCCGTAAATGGCGTAGACCCTGTCGGACCAGGTCGATCGAAAGGTCTTGGCATCCATGCGCCAGTGCCCGACACCCGCCATCTCCTCCGTCAGACGCAGCAGTTCCAGCTGTTCTTCCTGTTTTCGAGCGGCCTCCGCCCGGTCGAGGATTTCACCCGCCATCCGGGCCAGCAGTTTCAGGTTCTCGATTTCCGCCTCGCTCGGCCGCGGGCGCGGGCGTACGTCCATCACGCCAATGGCCCCTACGCTCTCGCCGGCGGCGTTGACGACACCGACACCGGCGAAAAACCGCAGGTGCGGTTTCCCTGTCACCATTGGATGGTTGCGGACCCGTTCGTCCTTCAGGCTGTCCTCGATCACCAGAACCGCGCCCGGCCCCAGGCTGGCCACCAGATTGGTCGCTGACTGACTGCGGGGCATCTGGCTCTGCCCCAGACCGACGTTTGCGCGGAACACGGTCCGGTCGCCGTCACAGACGCCGATCATGGCGTGAGGCATGTCGAACATGGCGCACGCCAGCGCTGTCAGCCGATCGAACGGACTTTCCAGATCCAGCCGGCTCGACGCCGCTTTTCGCGGCTTTTTCGAACTCTTCGCTCCCATGCAAGCAACTTGCGGGGTGAACAACGAACTTTCAGTTAGCGTCCGAACCCCGCTCGAGCATCCACTCGGGCGCCTCGAAATCCAGCGCGTCCTCGGCCTTCTTCAGCGCCAGCTCCGACACGGTCTGCCCCTTCACGGACACCCCGGCCGCATGCACGCTCTCGGGGTCGCCCGAGACCAGCGGGTGCCAGTCCGCCAGCCCCCGCCCCTCGTTGATGCGGCGATATCCGCACGACAAGGGCATCCACCTCAGCGCCTCGATATTCCAGGGCGTCAGCTTGATGCAGTCCGGCACATGCTCACGGCGGTTGGCGTAGTCAGTGCAGGTGCAGCGTTCGGGATCGAACAATTTGCAGTGAACCCGCGTCGGAACCACCTCGCCGGTGTCCTCGTCCTCGAATCGGACCAGGCAGCACAGGCCGCAGCCGTCGCACAGACTCTCCCACTCCTCGCGGGTCATCTGCTCCAGACGCTTGGTTTGCCAGAAGGGCCGTTCCATTGGCGCCTGTTAGCCCCTTGCAGCCTTTCTGTCTCCCCAAGACGCCGGCGCCGGTGGCCACAAAGGCCCTGACGCCCTATATGGCCGCGTTCGACCGCACGGCCTCCCCGCCGCGCCGCGTGTCCAGGTTTTGCATGGCTCCCCGTCCTCCTCTCGTCGCCCTCAAGAACGTCCGTCTCCAGGACGGCCAGCTCCCGCTGTTCGATGGCGTCGACATCGCCGTCGAGCCGCGCACCCGCGCCGCCCTCGTGGGCCGTAACGGCGCCGGTAAATCGACCCTGATGAAGATGGTCATGGGCCTGATCGAGCCTGACGCGGGCGACCGTTCAGTCCAGGCCGGCACGCGGTTCGCCTACGTCCCCCAGGAACCCGTCATCGCCGGCGAGACCCTGCTCGACTACGCCGCCTCGGAAGGCGCTGAGCGCTGGACCGCCGAGGCCTGGCTGACCACCTTCGGCCTCGATCCCGCCAAGCCTGCCATAAGCCTGTCCGGCGGCGAAACCCGCCGCGCCGCGCTCGCCAAGGCCTTCGCCGAAGAACCCGACCTGCTGCTCCTCGACGAGCCCACCAATCACCTCGACATCCTGGCCATCGAACTGCTCGAGGAGGAACTGCTTCAGGCCCGGTTCTCGGTCCTCGTCGTCAGCCACGACCGCGCCTTCCTGAACCGCGTCACCCAGTCCTGCCACTGGCTGGAAGGCCGCCGCGTCCGCACCCTCAACAAGGGCTTCGCGGCCTTCGACGAATGGGCCGACAAGGTCATGGAAGAGGAAGCGGAATCCCTGCGCCGCCTCAACAAGCGCATCGAGGCCGAGACCTACACCTTCTACCGCTCCATCACCGCCCAGCGCACCCGCAACGAGGGCCGCGCCCGGGCGCTGGAGGCCATGCGCCAGGACCGGGCGATGCGGGTTAAGGACATCCCCCGCGAACTGAACCTCGGCGTGGATTCAGGCGTGGCGTCGGGAAAGCTGGTCGCCGATCTGAAGGGCGTCTCGAAATCCTTCGGCGACCGCCCCGTCATCAAGCCGTTCACCACCCGCGTCATCCGGGGCGACCGCCTCGCCATCGTCGGCCCCAACGGCGCCGGCAAGACCACTCTGGTCAAAATCCTGCTAGGCGAACTCAAGCCCGATGCGGGCGCGGTCCGGCTCGGCGCCAATCTTGAGCCTGTCTATCTCGACCAGTCCCGTGAGGGGCTCAAATCCGACATGACCCTGTGGGACGCCCTGACCCCCGGCGGCGGCGACAGCGTTCTGGTCCGCGGCGTCTCGAAACACGTGGCCGCCTACGCCAAGGATTTCCTGTTCCAGGAGGGCCAGCTGCGCCAGCCGATCTCGACCCTGTCGGGCGGCGAGCGCAACCGCCTGCTGCTGGCCCGCGCGCTGGCCAAGCCCGCCAACATGCTGGTCCTCGACGAACCGACCAACGACCTCGACATGGACACGCTCGACAAGCTGGAAGAACTGCTCGAATCCTATGACGGAACCCTGATCCTGGTCAGCCACGACCGCGACTTCGTCGACCGTCTGGCCACCTCGACCATCGCCATGAACGGCCGCGGCGACATCGTCGAAACCCCCGGCGGCTGGACCGACTTCATCCGCCAGAACCCCGGCTTCCTCCAGCCCGGCGCAAACCCGCGCCCGCAAGACAAGGAGGCAGCCCAACGCGCCGCCGCCCCGGCTCCCGTCTCGGTCGCCGCCGCGCCGAAGAAGCCTGGCAAGCTTACATTCAAGGACGCCCACCGTCTGAAGGAGCTGGAGGGCCTGCTGGCTTCCCTGCCTGACGACATCGCCCGTCACGAGGCGACCTTGGCCGACCCCGACCTTTACGCCCGCGACCGCAAGGCCTTCGACCGCGCCACCGCCGACGCCGACCGCGCCCGGTCGCTTCTGACCGCCGCGGAAGAGGAGTGGCTGGAGTTGGAAGCCAAGCGGGAAGCCCTGTCCGCCTGACCGGCCACAACGCCGCATCGCGCGCAGGCTGGAGCCGGGTTAGCGTCCGCCCATGACCGCCCGGATCCGCCGTCTCGAACTGACCCCCGCCGAAGCCCGCGCCGCCGCGCGAGGCAATGCGGCCCTGGCATTGGTCCCGCGCCTCAGGGCCGACGGCTGGAGACTGGCGGCGACCCAGTGGCTCAGCAGCCGGTTCGGCGCCACCGCCGCCCGGGTGACTGCCGCTCAGTTGAAGCGGCGCGGCGTGCGGGTGGAGACCTTGCGCATCCCGTCAGAGGACGGTGGCGTTTCTGTCCGCATCCTCAATCCTCCGGGTTCGCCGCGCGGCGTCGTGTTGGACATGCACGGCGGCGGCTGGGTCGTCGGCAGCGCCGGACTCAACGATCATCTGAACGCCGACCTCGCCGCGGAGGCGGGACTGGCGATCGTCTCCGTCGACTATCGCCTTCTCAGCGAGCCTCGCGGCGTCCTCATGCAACACGCCCTTTCTGACTGCATGGCCGCGGGACGTTGGCTGGCCGCAAACGCCCGCGCCCGGTTCGGAACCGACCGCCTGTTCCTCTCCGGGCAGTCCGCCGGCGCCCACCTCGCCGCCCTGACGGCGCTGGCCCTGCGCGACGAGGGCCGGTTCGGCGCCTTCCGGGGCTGTGTTCTGACCTATGGCGTCTACGACCTGTCCGGCACGCCCTCGGCGCGGGCCGCTGGCCCCGAAACGCTCGTCCTTAACGGGCCCACCCTCGCCTCCGATCTTGGCCGCCTTACCCCCGGCCGCGACGAAGCAGGACGCCGCCGCCCGGACATATCGCCCCTCTACGCGGACCTGCGCGGATTGCCCGCCGCCCTGTTCGTCACCGGCGACCTCGATCCCCTGCGCGACGACAGCCGGCTGATGGCAGAGGCCTGGTCCGGCGACGCCGAGCTCCTGGAGGTGCCCCTGGCTCCGCACGGCTTCATTCACTTCGGCGGCCCTCTCGCCGTCCGGTCGCTGGCCGAGATCCAGGCTTGGCTAGAGCGACGTCTGGCCATTCTCGAGACCGCCGGAGCAACCTGAACCGACGAGAACGGCTCCTGGGCAAAAACTTCGCTCGAGACACCGGACCTGTGCAGAAGTCACAAGAGCTTCACAAAGCTCACAAAATTGCTCACTCCACACAATGCCGTCCCCGCACTGCAAACTTTATCCCCAAGACCGTCCACAGAAGGTCATTCCGGACCGCTTGCCAGTTCCGCGGATCGGAGCGAGCTTGATCAGGCCGAGGGACACGGCGGCGCGGAAAACCGGGGAGACCCGGGGCTCAAAGCGGACCGGCCCGGCTCTCTGATCGAACGCACCGGGGGGTTTCGACCTTAACGGACGGGAGACAGGATCAAGGCCCAAAGGACTTTTCAAAGGCTTCGGCCGGAGAAAACCCCGGAGGGAACCGGATCGGGATCGATGGACGGCGCGAGGTTCGACCTCGTGGAACGCCTGAGACCAGGAGCGCGACAGGATACAGCCGACCATCGTCGGGGTTCGCCCCGCGGATGCAAGGCCAGGGTCTTGAACCTCAATGGCCAAGTCCAACCCGGACTTGGCGAGGGGACGAGGGAAGCCGGTTCGCCGGGGACCGTCGTCCCCTCGCTCAATTCCGGCGGGAGCCAGGGTTCCAGTCCCGGCGCGCGCCGGATGAACGCCCCTTCCCCTTCTCCCGACTGAGCCGTAAACCAAGGTCATGACCTTGCGTGGGAATCGCCGTTTCCGGCCAGACCGCCGCGCCATGATCGCGGGCGCCGGCGCGCTGGCGGCCGTGGCTGCGGTCTCGGCCTGCCAGCGGTCCGAGGCCCCCGTCGACGAGGAAGGCCGCGTCCGTCTGCGCTTCGCCACCGACTGGCGCGCCCAGGCCGAGCACGGCGGCTTCTATCAGGCTCTCGCCTCCGGGGCCTACGCCCGCCGCGGCCTGAACGTCCAGATCATCCAGGGCGGCCCGGGCGTGAACGTACCCCAACTGCTCGCCTCGGGCGCCGTCGAACTGGGCATGGGCTCCAACAGCTTCATCCCCTTGAACCTTGTCGCCGAGGGCGCGCCGGTGAAGGCCGTCGCCGCCTTCTTCCAGAAGGACCCCCAGGTTCTGATCGCCCATCCGGATCCGGCGCTGAGATCCATCGCCGATCTTCGGGGCCGCCCCTTCCTCCTGGCCGATGCCTCCGTCACAGCCTTTTGGGTCTGGCTGAAGGCCAAATACGGCTTCACTGACGATCAGGTGCGCAAATACACCTTCAACCTCGCGCCTTTCCTGGCTGACGAGCGGGCGGTGCAGCAGGGCTATCTGACCTCCGAGCCCTATACGATCGAGCGGACCGCGGGCTTCACCCCCAAGGTCTTCCTGCTGGCTGACGAGGGCTATCCTTCCTACGCCACCATGGTCCTGGCGCCCGACGCATTCGCGCGCGACAACGCCGCCGCCCTGCGTAGCTTCATCGCAGGCTCGGCCGAGGGCTGGCGCGACTATATCCAGGGCGATGGCAAGGCCGCCGACGCCCTGATACGCAAAGACAATCCCGAGATGACCCAGGACATCCTGGATCAGGCCCGGGCCAAGCTGAAGGCCAACGGCATTGTCGATGGCGGCGACGCGGCCCTGTACGGCCTCGGCGCCATGACCGCCGAACGCTGGCAGGCCTTCTTCGACGTCACTTCGGGAGCCGGCGTCTATCCGGCCGGCCTCGACTGGCGCAAGGCCTTCACCACCCAGTACCTGCCCGGCCGTGGCTAGGCCGACGGCCGCGCTTTCGGGCGCCGTCGTTCGCCACTCCGGCCGTCCGCCGCTGGGTCCCATCGACCTGTCCATTTCGCCGGGGGAGATCGTCGCCCTTGTCGGCGCCTCGGGCGCGGGCAAGTCCACCATCCTGCGGTTGCTGGCCGGGCTGGAACAGCCTGCCGACGGGCGGACCGCAACAGCCGTCGGCGCCGGCCGGATCGGCTTCGTCTTTCAGGCGTCGACCCTGTTGCCCTGGGCCGACGCCCGGACCAACGTCGCCCTGCCGCTGGAACTGGCTGGCCTCGCCTCCTCCGACGCCCGTCGCCGCGCCGACGAGGCGCTGCGGGCCGTTGGCCTGGGTGACCGCCTGACCGCCCGTCCCCGCCAGCTTTCAGGCGGCATGGCCATGCGGGTCTCTCTGGCCCGGGCGCTGGTCACCGAACCCGATCTGTTACTGCTCGACGAGCCCTTCGCCGCCCTCGACAGCATCACACGTCGCGGCCTCATCGAGGATCTGCATCGGCTGTGGGCCGCCCGCTCGCCCCGGCCCGCCATCGTCTTCGTAACCCACGATGTCGAGGAGGCCGTCTATCTGGCCGGACGTGCCCTTGTGCTTGAGGCGGCGACGGGACGTGTCGCGACGGAACGGGCCTCGCCCGGCTCCCTGCCGCGCCCCGCCCAATGGCGCCTGGACACGGGCTATCGCGCGGCCGTGGAAGACCTCGCCCGGACCCTCGCCGACGCCATGAACGCGCCGTCCCGGGAGGCCGCGTGACACGTCTCCTTCCGCCGCTCCTGCTGACCGCCCTTCTGCTGGCGGCATGGGAGATCGCTTGCAGGGCGCTGGACGTCCCCGTCTGGTTTCTGCCGCCGCCCAGCGCCGTGGCCGTTGCCCTCGTCGACCGTGCGCCGGCCCTCGCCGCTTCCGCCGCGGCCACCTTCTGGATGGCGACGCAGGCCCTGATCGTCGCCGCCGTCCTCGGCGGCGGCCTCGCGTTGGCCGTATCCCTCAGCCGGCCCGCCGAACAGGCCGTGCGGCCGCTGGCGGTCGCGCTTCAGGTTACGCCAGTGGTCGCCATCGCGCCGTTGGTGCTCATCTGGACTGGCCTGGACCATGCCGACCGGGCCGTCGTCGTTCTGGCCGCCACCGTCGCCTTTTTCCCCCTGTTCTCGGGCGTGCTCGCCGGGCTCAAGGCCGCCGATCCGGACCTCGAACGGCTGTTCGACCTCTACGGTGCGACCCCTCTCCAGCGCCTCTTCCGCCTGCGCCTTCCGGCGGCCCTGCCCTTCATGCTCGAGGGGTTGCGCGTCGCCTCGGGGCTGGCCGTGATCGGGGCCGTAGTGGCCGAGTTCGTCTCCGGCTCGGGCGCGACCCAGGGACTGGCCTGGCGAATGCTCGAGGCCGGCAATCGCCTGCGCACCGCCGACATGCTCGCGGCGCTGGCGCTCCTGATGGCCATGGGGTTGACGCTCAATGCCCTGGTGAGTGCGCTGGAACGCACCGCGCGACGGTTCCGTTAGCCCCGCCTTAAGGCCCTGACCCCTAGCCTGCGGCTCCAGTCCCTGCGTCCGGAGCCGACCCTTGCGCCGCGCCCACAGCCTCCCGATCGCATTCTTCGCCGCCACGACGCTGGCCGGCGCCGCCATGGCCCAGACGCCCCAACCGACCGTCCGGCAGGACCTGCGCCAGATTTCCTGGCCCGGAAGAAACACCGCCGCACCGCCGGCGAACGCACCCGCCGCGGCTCGCCCGGACCTGCGCCGATCCAATCTCGTCATCCCCCATGGCGGTTTCGGCGCGACCGGGTCCGTCCCGGCCGGCCCTGCCGCGACCGCGCCTCGTCGGACCCTGACGCCCGCCAACGCCTGGCTGCGTCCTCCCGCGCCATACCCGGCGCCCGCCCCGGCCATGCCCGCTCCTGCCCGGGCGGAAGCTGCACCCCCGCCCGCCGTCGCTTCGGCTCCTCGCCCGGCCGCGACGCCGGAGTATCTTCCTGATCAGGGAAGGCGCGGCCAGCGCGCGCCCGCCGACGTCGTCTATGCCGCGCCGCCGGAACCCGCGCCGTCCAACACGGCCCCTGATCAGCCGGCGGACCCTATGGCTCCCCGCCGCGACGCTCCGATCTTCCGTTTGCAACAGACCGCGCGTGCGCCTGAATCTGTCGCCGAAGCGCCGGCCGCCGAGCAGGGCGGGGCTCCCGCGCCCCGGCCTCGTCCTGTCGCGGACGTGACCAACACCGGAGAGCGCCCGCCCCAACAAGGCGCCCGCTACTATTCCGTCCACCGCCAGAACGGCCGTCAACCCGATACGCTGGCGATGCCCGAGCCGACCTACGTCGACGCCCTGGCCATCACCATGACCCAGACCCCCGCCTCGCAGGATCTGGCCGAGCCCGAACAGGGACCGACGCTGATACGCGACAGTCAGGGACGGACCCGCCCAGCCCCCGCCGCTTCCGACGGGGACCATCAGTGAGCCAGGTTGCGGCCCCGACTTCCGCGCCCTCGCGCCTACCGGATCTGATCGCCCTCGCTGAAGAGGGTTCCAGCGAGAAACGGCGCGCCCTGCTGCGTGAATTGACCGATCATTTCTTCGGCGGCTCGGTCCGCACCGCGACCGAAGACACCCTGTACGGCGCCGTCCTGACCCGGCTGACGGCGGACATGGAAATCGCCGTCCGCGCCGAGCTTTCGGCCCGTTTCGCAGCGGCGCCCGACGCGCCCCACAACCTGATCCGACGGCTGGCCAATGACGAGGCCGCCGTCGCCGGCGCCGTGCTGGCCTCTTCGCCCGTGTTGACCGACGAAGACCTGCTCAGCGTCGTGCGAAAACATGGCCAGGACCACTTGCGCGCCGTCTCTGCCCGGCCGTCGGTGTCCGAGGCGATTTCGGACGTCATTGTCGAACGCGGCGACGACGTGACCCTTGGGACATTGCTGCGCAACGACGGCGCCAGACTGTCCCGTCAGGCATCCGAAACCGCAATCGAACGGGCAAAGGCCAATCCCGCCCTGCACGAGGCGGCGGTCGAGCGCGCCAGCCTGCCGCCCGACCTCCTGAATGAGATGTATTTCGTGGTCGAGGCCCGGCTCCGCACCCAGATACTGGAACAGAACGGGCGTCTGGATCCGGCCCTGCTGGAAAGCGCCATCGCCGCCGGCCGCACCCGCATCGCCACTGACGACGGCGCCCTGCCCGCCGACTACGCCGAATGCCTGGCCTATGTCGAAGAGCTGAAGGCCGCCGGCCAGCTGTCGCCGCAGATGCTGGCCCGCTTCCTGCGCTCGGGCGGGACCACGTCTTTCCTGATCGCCCTGGCCCAGTTGTCGGACATCGACTTCCATACCGCCCGCCAGATCATCGAGCGCCGCGAACTGGACGCCCTGGCCGTGGTCTGCAAATCCGCGGACCTGGATCGGGCCCTGTTCCTGACCTATGCGGTGGTGTTGCTGAACGACGACGGCGACGCCATGGCCAAGGCGCACTCCTACGCCCGCATGTACGCCGACCTCAGTCGCGACGCGGCCCTGCGCACGCTGCGCTTCTGGCGCATGCGCCGCGGCGCCCAGGCGGCCTGACACCGGGACGCAGAAACGCCCGCCTCCGTTGCCGGAAGCGGGCGTCTCATACCATCGATCAGGCGGATTACTTCTTGGCGCGGCCGGCGGCGGCGCGAGCCGGCTTGCGGCCGCCCTGGCCCAGGCCCATCGACTTGGCGAGGTCCGAACGGGCCTTGGCGTAGTTCGGCGCGACCATCGGATAGTCTTTCGCAAGACCCCATTTGGCCCGGTATTCTTCGGGGCTCATATTGTATTTGGTCCGCAGGTGGCGCTTCAGCGACTTGAACTTGCGGCCATCCTCCAGGCAGATCAGGAAGTCGGGCGTGATCGACTTGCGCACCGGAACCGCCGGATCCTTGATCTCGGGCTCGGGTTCGACGGCGCCGTTGGAAACCTGCGTCAGGGCTGCGTGAATGCTGGAAATCAGGCCCGGTACTTCAGTCGCCTGAACAGTGTTGTTACCAACGTAGGCGGACACGATGTCCGCGGTCATCTCGAGCAGTTGAGCGTTGTCTTCCACGTGCAGGCCCCGTCTTGTTGAATTCAATTCCGGACTGAATCAGTCAGCGATGAGGTCAATAGATTTGTTCCGTATTGAAAGCAACTGTATCGGCGCTCACCGGAACGACGTCTCACTGATTCGAGACAGTTTACTATTGCAGGCGCCAGTTCGGGTAGAAACCCGGTTCCGTGTTGGTTGCACTGCGGTAGTCAGCGTCCGAAATTTTCCGCCAAAGCCAGCATGGCGGCGCGTTCCGGGGCGGAGTAATCGTCGATCCCCTCTTCTTCGCCGTCCCGGATCGCCCTCAGTAGAGCGGGGGTCAAGGCGGAAGACAGCGACCAGTTCCAGTAACGAAGCACGGTCTGGGCCCGATCGACCGCCAGCATGTCATAGGTGACCTGCACCCGCTCCCAGGCCGGATGAACCGACCCGTCCTCGGCCGTTTCCGGCCGGCGCATGGACCGCCACAAGCCTTGGAGATCATTCTTGCCCAGGCCTGTGGCCTTGCACAGGATCGCCAGCGGCTCCCCGCCGGGATCGCCCAGGATCTTGGCCCCTGTGATCGGTTTGACGCCTGACAGATAGGCGATCTCGGTCGCCACCTCGCGGTTCAGGCCGCCCGCGGCTGCGGCGGCTACGGCCTGCTCCAGCCCGCCGTAGGGGCTTTTTGCAATCGCCGCCCGGTTGCGTTGCCGACGCTCGATGAACTGCAGCGCCTTGCGCGACACCGGATCCTGCCAGTTTTCGTCGGCGGCCATGGCGAAGACGTCCTCGGCCACCTCCTGCATCACTTCCCGCGAGACGGCGAAGCGCTGCAGAATGGTCCGGCGATCCTCGGGACCGCACCACCAGAACATCACATAGGCGCCCGACGGCCGCAGTTCCGGCCGCTTCAGCACATGGCCGCACAATTGCGGCTCCTGCCGGCTCAGACTGACCACGCCCTCTATGGCGGTCTGGCAAAGGCGCGCGGTGTTGTTGCGCAAGACCGCTTCGATCACATGGGTTTCGCCGAAACTCAGCAATGTCTCGGTGACGACTTCTGACAGCGAGCGGCGGCTGGCCATCAGGAACCGGTGTTCGGGGCCGGTGTCGCGCGCGCAGGCGACCAGATCGGCATCCGACAGCGATGCGCACTGTTCAATCAGCAGGCCGGCGATCGCGGGTTCGTCCCGTAGCAGCATCCGCGCCAGGGCGTTGGGCAGCTCAGCCAGGGGCGCCAACCGCTGGGCGACGCGCCGCCGGTCTTCCGGGCTGGCCAGACGCAGCATTTCCACCAGCAGATCGCCGGTCACCGCACGTTCGAAGGCGTTGATCCGGCTGGCGGGCAAGGACACCACATCGGCCAGGCGCTTCAGCAGCGCGTGGCGCGCGCGGAAGCCGCCTTCCGGGACGGGCTCCTCGAGGGTGGGCGCGAGATCGGACATGTCGGCGCCGACGTTACGGCCGCGCCGGTTAACCGGCTGTGACGGTTACAGCCCTTCGAACAGCGCCGTCGACAGATAGCGTTCCGCAAAGCTGGGAACGATGGCGACGATGGTCTTGCCGGCGTTCTCGTCCCGCGAGGCCAGCCGGAAGGCCGCCGTCAGGGCGGCCCCCGACGAAATACCCACCGGAATCCCTTCGGTGCGCGCCACCTTGCGGGCCATGTCGAAACTGTCCTCGTTTGACACCTGCTCGACCCCGTCGATGACCGAGCGGTCGACGTTCGCGGGAATGAAGCCGGCGCCGATGCCCTGGATCTTGTGCGGTCCCGGCTCGCCGCCCGACAGCACGGGCGACGCCGTCGGCTCCACTGCGATCATGCGCAGCGACGGCTTGCGCGCTTTCAGCACCTGGCCCACGCCCGTGATCGTGCCGCCCGTGCCGACACCGGCCACGACAATGTCGACAGCGCCGGCTGTGTCGTTCCAGATTTCCTCCGCCGTTGTGACGCGATGGATGGCGGGATTGGCCGGATTTTCGAACTGGGAGGGGCTGATCGAGCCGGCCGTCCGTTCCAGCAGGTCCTGGGCCATGGCGATGGCTCCTTTCATTCCCTTCTCGGCCGGCGTCAGCACCAGTTCCGCGCCAAGCAGGGCCAGCATCTTGCGCCGCTCGATCGACATGCTCTCGGGCATCACCAGGATCAGCCGATACCCCTTGGCCGCGGCGACGAAGGCCAGGGCGATGCCCGTATTGCCGCTGGTGGGCTCGATCAAAACCGTATCCGGCCCGATCTTCCCGGCCTGTTCCAGAGCGTCGATCATGGCCACGCCGATCCGGTCCTTGACCGAGGCGATCGGGTTGAAGAACTCCAGCTTGGCCAGCACCGTGGCCTTCGGCGAATACTCCGCCGACAGCCGCGGCAAGCCCACGATCGGCGTGTCCCCGATGGTGTCCAGGATCGAGCCATAGACCTTGCCGCGCCCGGCCTTCAGATGGCGGGAGGGATCGTAAGGGGCGTCGGACATGGCGGATCTCCGGAATGGGCGGAACAAGAGATAGCCTTTCCCGCCGCCAAGCAAAGAGGGGCCGCGCCGAAACCTCCGCCGCACCCTCGGAAACAGCGCCTCGACCGACGGGCCTTCATCCCCCGTTAACCACGTCAGCGCATCCGTGAGGGACTGATCCCGGGACCCAGCCTTGCGTAATCTCGCCACCGCCGTCGAAGCCGTCGATCCGCTTGTCGTGACCGGCAAGGTCGCGGGTGTGAACGGGCTGCTGATTGAATCGCGGGGCGGCCTGTCCCGGCTGGCGGTCGGCGCCCGCGCCGAGATCGAGCGGCGCCACCTGCATCCCCTGCCCGCCGAGGTCGTCGGCTTCCGCGACGCCAAGGCCTTGCTGATGCCGTTCGGCCCGGTCGAGGGGGTGGCGCCCGGCGCCGACATCCGCATCGTCTCCGCCGCCGCCAGCGTGCGGCCCACCACGGCCTGGCTGGGCCGGATCATCGACGCCTTCGGCCAGCCTATCGACGGCAAGGGTCCGCTGCCGACCGGCCCCGCCGCCTATCCGCTGCGCGCGCCTCCGCCTCCCGCCCATTCGCGCGGCCGGGTCGGAGAGCGCCTGGACCTCGGCGTCCGCTCCATGGACGTCTTCACCACCACCTGCAGGGGCCAGCGCCTTGGCATCTTCGCCGGCTCGGGCGTCGGCAAGTCGGTGCTGCTGTCCATGCTGGCGCGTCAGGCCACCTGCGACGTCGTCGTCGTCGGCCTGATCGGCGAACGGGGCCGCGAGGTCCGCGAGTTCATCGAGGAGACCCTCGGCGAGGAGGGCCTGCGCCGCGCCATCGTCGTCGTCGCCACTTCCGACGAACCGGCCCTGAAGCGTCGCCAGGCCGCCTATATGACCATGGCGATCAGCGAATACATGCGCGACCAGGACCTTGAGGTTCTGTGCCTGATGGACTCGGTCACCCGCTTCGCCATGGCCCAGCGCGAGATCGGCCTGGCCGCCGGCGAGCCGCCGACCACCAAGGGCTACACCCCCACCGTCTTCACCGAACTGCCCAAGCTGCTGGAGCGGGCCGGCCCCGGCCCCGTCCGCCCCGACGGCACCACCGCCGGACCGATCACCGCCCTGTTCACCGTCCTGGTCGACGGCGGCGACCATGACGAGCCCATCGCCGACGCCGTGCGAGGCATCCTCGACGGCCACATCGTCATGGACCGCAAGATCGCCGAGCGTGGCCGCTTCCCCGCCATTGACGTGCTGAAATCCGTCAGCCGCACCCTGCCCGCCTGCCAGACCCCGCCCGAGCGCGAGCTGAACAAGCGCGCCCGCCAGTGCCTGAGCGCCTACGCCAACATGGAAGAACTGATCCGCATCGGCGCCTATCGCACCGGGGCCGATCCTATCGTCGACCGCGCCATCGCCCTGAACCCCGCGCTCGAGAATTTTCTCGGCCAGGACAAGGACGATCATACGTCTCTTTCCGATTCCTTTACCCAGCTGGAAGCAATCCTGAACCAGGGAATGATCCAGTGACCGGAGTACGCAGATGACCGCCTGGGCCCAATCGCTGATCCGGATCTCGAACTACGAGGTCGAGACGCTGCAGAAGCGCCTGGCCGAGATCACGGCGCGCCGTGCGTCGGCCGAAATGCGCATTGCCGTTCTGGAGGCCGAGGCCGAGATCGAACAGGAACGCGCCCGCTCGGACGCCGACGCCGCCATGATGCTTCAGGCCTATCTGAGCGGCTGGAAACTGCGCAAGGGCGCGGCCGAGGCCGACGTGGTCGTCATCAACGCCGAAGAGGAAGGCGCCCGCGACGCCCTGACCGGCGCCTTCGAGGAACTGAAGAAGTTCGAACACGTCGCCGAGACCACCCGGCTGAACAGCATCATCGCCGCCGGCAAGCGCGAAACCGCCGCCTTCGACGAATTGGGCCTGCGCCGCCGCGCGGGCTGATCCGCGCCCCGGAGGCAGGGACATGATCGACCGCCGCTCCCTCCTCGCCACGCCCCTCGCCCTCGCGGCCTGCAACCGCTTCGCCTCGGCCCAGCCCGCGCCCGGCCCCGACGCCCCGCCGCTGAAGGACCTCGCGGATTTCCCCATCGGCGCCACGGGCATGACCGGCCAGCTGTCCGACCCCGTCTGGGTCGCCCAGATGCGCAAACACGTCGGCCAGCTGACCCCCGAATGGGAACTGAAGCCCGAACGCATTCTGCAGCCGGATTTCACCTGTGACTTCTCCGCCTCGGATCGCATCGTCGACTGGGGCCGCGAACAGGGGATGCGCGTCCACGGCCACACCCTGGTCTGGTATTCCCAAGGTCAGGACGCCTTCACCGACGCCCTTCCCCGCGCCCGCTTCGCAGCCGAATTCGACCGCTACGTCTCGACCGTCGCCGGCCGCTATCGCGGCAGGATGGCCGGCTGGGATGTCGTCAACGAGCCGGTGGCCGAGGACGGCGATGGTCTGCGCGACTGCCATTTCAGCCGGGCCCTCGGTCAGGAAGGCTACATCGTCCGCGCCTTCGAACAGGCCCGCGCCGCCGATCCGGGTGCGGTGCTGTTCCTCAACGAATACAATCTGGAAAACATCCCCCGGAAGGGCGCGACCTTCCTGCGTCTGGTCGAACGGCTGCTGACCCTCGGCGCCCCCGTCGGCGGCATCGGGACCCAGTCCCACCTCGACATCGAAATCCCCGCCGGCCAGATCAGCGCCTTCTTCAAGGACGCCGGCTCCCTCGGCCTGCCCATCCATGTCTCGGAGCTGGATTTCTCCATGCGCTCGGACAACCGCCTCGACACCCGCTCGCTGGCTGCGAAACGCACCCAGCAGGTCGCCCGCGTCGGCGAACTGGCCGAGGCCTTCATGGCCCTGCCCGACCACCAGCGCTACGCCTTCACCACCTGGGGTCTGCGCGACACCGACAGCTGGCTCCTCCGCCCCGACGGCAAGGGCTGGACCGACGACAGCCCGTTGTTGCTGGACTCCAAAGGCCGGGCGAACCCGGCCTATGCTGCTGTGGCCGCCGCGTTCCGCGGGCGTTAGGCCGCCTCGACCGCCACGTCCGCGGCTTTCAGAGCCGCCGCCAACGCCTCGACCGCGGCATCCACCCTGACCGCGTCGCGTCCCCGCACCACAAGGTTGGTCCCCATCTCGCCGACCGAACCATGTCCGAAGGGATAGCTGCCAAAGCTGATCTCGCGCTCCGCCTTCGCCGCCGCCGTGAGAATATCCGCGATCGCTCCCTCGCCCACGCCCGTGATCCTCAACGTCCGCGCATGAACCACGGCGCCTGTCCGCAGCCGGGGCGCCACATCCTCCAGCATGGCCGACATGATCTTCGGCACCCCGGCCATGACGAAGACGTTGCCGATCTGAAAGCCCGGCGCATCGGTCACCGGATTGGCGATCAGCGCGCCGCCCTCGGGAATCCGCGCCATCCGCCGTCGCGCGGCGTTGAAATCATCCCCATAGCGCCGCTCCAGGATGGCGACGGCATCCGGATGCTCGGGCAAGGCCAGGCCGAATGCCGTCGCCACGGCGTCCGCGGTGATGTCGTCGTGGGTCGGCCCTATCCCGCCGGTGGTGAAAACATAGTCGTGGGCGGCCCGCAGTGCGTTCAGGCTGTCGACGATCTGCGCCTTGCGGTCACCGATCGTACGCGCCTCCAGCAGATCGATGCCCAGGGCCGCCAGGAACCGCGCGATCGTGTTCAGATTGGTGTCCTGGGTGCGACCGGAAAGGACTTCGTCGCCGATGATCAGGACGGCGGCGGTAGGCGGAGCTTGGGTCATCCGACCTGTCTAGCGCACGGCGCGCCTGAACGCAGCGCCGCGCCTCAACCCGGCCTTGAGGTTTGTGCTATAGTTTCCCAACTGAGACCCGCGCCCGCCCCGAAAGCCGATCGAATGTACGAGACACCCGAACTGGACGACGACGCCTTCGTCCGCACCCACGAGATCCGCGTCCATGACGCCGAGGCCTTCGAGGGCATGCGCAAGGCCGGCCGTCTGGTGGCTCAGGCCCTGGACATGATCACCCCCTTCGTGGTCCCCGGCGTGACCACCGGCGAACTCGACGACCGTGTCCGCGAATTCACCCTGGACCACGGCGCCCTGCCCGCCTGCCTCGGCTACAAGGGCTATGAAAAGACCATCTGCACCTCGATCAACCACGTCGTCTGCCACGGCATTCCCGGCGACAAGGTTCTGAAGGACGGCGACATCGTCAACATCGACCACACCGTCATCGTCGACGGCTGGCACGGCGATTCCAGCCGCATGTATCCGGTCGGAAACATCAACGCCCGGGCGAGGAAGCTGATCGACGTCACCTATGACTCGCTCGAGGCGGGCCTCGCTCAGGTCAAGCCGGGGAACACCTTCGGCGACATCGGCTACGCCATCCAGCAGGTGGTCGAGGCCAACCGCATGTCGGTGGTCCGCGACTTCTGCGGCCATGGCATCGGCCGGCTGTTCCACGACAGCCCCAATGTCCTGCACTACGGCCGCCGCGGCGAGGGCGCCACGCTCAGGGCCGGCATGTTCTTCACCGTCGAGCCGATGGTGAACCTGGGCAAGCCGCACGTGAAGGTCCTGTCCGACGGCTGGACCGCCGTGACCCGCGACAAATCCCTGTCCTCCCAGTGCGAACACACCATCGGCGTGACCGAAGACGGGCTGGAGATTTTCAGCGCCAGCCCCGCCGGGCTGTTCCGGCCAAAATTCTAGGATAGGCTGCAACCTCCCGAAGGGGAGGCGCATGCTCGACCAACCGTCCGACAAGCCGAAGACGCCGCACCACGCCGGACATCGCGAACGGCTGCGTGAACGCGCGCGCGGGGCGGGCCTCCAACATCTCCCCGACTACGAGCTGCTGGAGCTCTTCCTGTTTCGCAGCCAGCCGCAGGGCGACATAAAGCCCGTCGCCAAGGCCCTGCTGGCCCGCTTCGGCTCGCTCGCGGCGGTGCTGGCGGCCTCGATCGAGGACCTCATGACCGTTCGCGCCGAAGACGTGAAGGGCCGTGCGAAGGGCGTCGGGGCGGAAACCGCGCTGGACCTCGCCGCCCTGCACGAGATCGCGCGTCGGGTGACCCGCGAAGAGGCCGCCGCCCGTCCCGTCATCTCATCCTGGACGGCCCTTGTCGCCTATGTCCGCATGAGCCTGCAGCATGAACCGCGCGAACAGTTCCGCGTCCTCTACCTCGACAATCGCAACCAGCTGATCCTCGACGAAATCCAGAACCGCGGTACTGTCGATCATGCCCCCGTTTATCCGCGCGAGGTCGTTCGGCGGGCGCTGGAGCTGTCGGCCAAGTCCATGATCATCGTCCACAACCACCCCTCAGGCGATCCGACCCCCTCGCGGCCCGACATCGACATGACGCGTCAGGTCATCGAGGCGGCGCGGGCGCTGGGCATCGACGTCCACGACCACCTGGTCGTCGGCCGCGCCGGCGTGGCCAGCTTCAAGCAGCTGGGGCTGCTGTGAACGCGCCGTCCCGAAGGGCCGTGCTGGGCGCCGCGCCGCTTGTCGCCATGGCGGGACCGACGGTCGCGCAGGAACGGGCGCCCGACATCATGGTCTCCACCTGGGATTTCGGGGCCGCCGCCAACGCCGCGGGCTGGGCGGCGCGCCAGGCCGGCGGCTCGGCGCTGGACATGGTGGAGGCTGGCGGCCGTGTGGCCGAGGCCGATGAAAGCAATTCCTCCGTCGGTCTGGGTGGCCTGCCGGACCGCGATGGCCGGGTGACGCTGGACGCCTGCGTCATGACCTGGGCCGGCGATATCGGCGCCGTTTGCGCGCTGGAGGATGTCGTCCACGCCGTCTCTGTGGCGCGGCGAGTGATGGAGCGCACGCCGCACACCATGCTGGTCGGCCCCGGCGCGCGGTCTTTCGCCGTCGATCAGGGGTTCGAGACGCAGGACCTGCTGACGCCCCGCGCGGAGGCGGCCTGGCGCGAATGGCTGAAGACCGCCAACTACGCCCCGCGACCCAACAGCGAAAACACGGACTGGCGCTCCATGCCCGGCGGCCCCGGAAACCACGACACCATCGGCCTGTTGGCGATCGGCGCCGACCAGCGCATGGCCGGGGCCTGCACCACCTCCGGCATGGCGTTCAAGATGCGCGGCCGGGTCGGCGACAGCCCCATCATCGGCGCCGGCCTGTATGTCGATGACGAGGTCGGCGGGGCCACTGCCACCGGCGTCGGCGAGGACGTCGTCCGCGTCGCCGGTGGCCATTCGGTGGTCGAGGCCATGCGCCACGGCCTCGATCCTGCGGCCGCCTGCCGCGCCGTGATTGAACGTCTGGCCCGCCTGCGGGGCGCAAAGGTCGCCGCCTCGCAAGTGGCCCTGCTGGCGCTGGACAAGTCCGGCCGCGCCGGCGCCTTCGCCCTCCAGCCCGGCTTCACCTTCGCCGTCACGGACGCCGCCGGCCGCACCCGGATCGAACGCGCGGGAGCCCTGTTCGCATGACCACGCTTGTCACCGACCGCCTGACCCTTGCCCCCGTCGCCCCTGGCGATCTGGACGACCTCGTCGCCCTGTGGTCCGATCCCGCGTTCGCCACCGCGATCTTCCCGGCGCCTCTCAATTCCGAGGATGTCTGGTTCCGCCTGCTGCGCGACATCGGCCACTGGGAGGCGCTCGGATACGGCAACTGGGCGATCCGCGAGACCGCCACGGGCGCCTATGTCGGCAGCGTAGGCGTGCTGGACTACCGCCGCATCATGACCCCCGCCTTCGACGCGCCCGAACTGGGCTGGGGCGTCGCCCCGCGCTTTCAGGGCAAGGGCATGGCCTTCGAGGCCCTGTCCGCCGCCCTTGCCTGGTGCGACGACGCCCTGAACGCGCCGCGCACCGTCTGCATGATCTCGCCTGACAACGCGCCGTCGCACGCCCTGGCGAAACGGGCCGGCTATGTCCCCTATGTCGAGACCACCTACAAGGGCGCGCCGATCGTTCTTCTGGAACGCGCCGCCGCGTAGCCAGCCATTAAGGTTTACAGCGCATCATCCCGGCGCAATCCGGAGACCGCGCCTTCCATGCCCATGCCTGTCGAAACGCTTCGCGGCCATCTGACCGAAGCCTTTCCCGACGCCCAGATCGTCATCGACGATCTGGCGGGCGACGGCGACCACTATCGCGCGCGCATCGTCTCCACGGCCTTCGCCGGTCTGCCCCGCGTGCGCCAGCACCAGCTGGTCTATGCCGCGCTGAAGGGAAAGATGGGCGGCGAACTTCACGCGCTGGCGCTCGAAACAGCCGCGCCGGCGGGAGACTGAGACCATGCGCTATCGTCCCTTCGGCGTCGCCGGACAGGCCGTTTCGGCCCTGACCCTCAGCCTCGGCGCCCGCGACATCGCCGGCGGCCCCGAGGCCGGCCGCGAACTCGTCTATTCGGCCCTGGAGGCCGGCATCAACAGCTACCGCCTGGAAACCGCCGACCCCGTCCTGGCCGAAGTCCTCGGACAGGCGCTCAAACACGTCGACCGCAAGCTGGTGCAGGTTTCCCTGACCCTCGGCGCCGGCGACGGCCGCCGCGGGTCCGACCGCGACTTCTCGGCCGAGGGCATCACCTCCGCCATCGACAAGGCGCTGCACGCTTCGGGCCTTGGCTGGTTCGACATGGCCTTGCTTGACGAGCCCGTCGACAATGAACTGCCCCAGTCCACCCTGAACGCGCTGAAGGCCCTGCGCGCGACCGAGCGCGTCCGTCTGCTGGGGGTCTCGGGCGAGGGCGATGTGATGGACACCTATGTCTCGACCGGGGCCTTCGACGTGCTGGCCACGCCGTTCCACGTCAACGCCAGCTGGCAGATCCGGTCGCGCCTGCGCGCCGCGCGCGAGCAGGACATGGCCATCTTCGCCTACGGCTATTTCCCCGACAGCCTGAACACGGCGAAGAAGGCGGCCACCGCCCACGTCGAGAAGAAGAAGAGCTTCTTCGGTTTCGGCGGCGGGCCCAAGGTCAAGGAAGGCCCGCTGGCCCACGCCGGCACCTTCGCCTTCCTGCACCGCACCAACAACTGGACCGCCGAGGCCATCTGCCTCGCCTACGCCCTGACTGACCCCTCGGTTTCCAGCGTCATGATCGAGGCCAGCGACATCGAGCGGCTGAACACCCTCTCCCAGGTCCCGGATCGCGACATGCCGCCGGGTCTCGCCGCCCAGATCGAGATGGCGCGGGTGGCCGGCGCCAAGGCGGCCTGACGCCGCACGCCCCTTGACCCCTGCGCGCCCGGTCCATACGTGACGGCCTTCACCGAGAGGCCAGTATCCCGTGACCGACCAAGCCGTGACTTCCGCCGCCGGCGCCGATCCCGTCCACGCCTTCATCGGCGAGACCGTGAAACAGCACGACGTCGTCCTGTTCATGAAGGGCACGCCCGACGCGCCGCGCTGCGGCTTCTCCTCGCTGGCGGTGCAGATTCTCGACCACATCGGGGCGAGTTTCGTCGGCGTCGACGTGCTGCAGGACGAGGCTCTGCGTGACGGCATCAAGACCTTCAGCGACTGGCCGACCATCCCCCAGCTGTATGTGAAGGGCGAGTTCGTGGGCGGTTCGGACATCGTTCGGGAGATGTTCAATGCCGGAGAGCTCCAGACCCTGATGGCCGACAAGGGCGTGACTCTCGGCGAAGACGCGGACGCCTGATGGCGCGCGCGGTCCTCGAACCGCGCGAGGATCGCGAGATATTCGTCGTCCCGCTGACGGTGCTGCCCGAACACATCGACGACAACGGCCATGTGAACAATGTGGTCTATGTCGGCTGGTTGCAGGATGCCGGCACGGCCCACTGGAACGCCCGCTTCGACAGTGGGACGCGGTCCCGCTGGTCATGGGTCGCCGTGCGGCACGAGATCGACTATTTCCGCGCCCTGCCTCCCGAGGCCGCCGGCGTCGTGGCCCGCACCTGGGTCGGCGATCCGCAGGGGCCCCGCTTCAACCGCTATGTGCGGATTGAGGACGGCGGCGGCCGGCTGTGCGCGCAGGGCGTCTCGGAATGGGTGCTGGTGGACGCGTCGACCATGCGGCCGCATCGCATCCCGGCGGACATGCTTCCGGCCTTCGAGCGGCGTTAGCCCGGCGGCAGCTGGTAGGGGTTCTCGACCGACAACCGCGAGCCGTCCGCCAGACCCAGTTCCTCGAACGACCAGCGCATCTCTACGCCTTCCGGCTGCACCTGGCGGCAGCGGTCTTCTTTGATCCGCCGCAAGGTGATGATGGGTCCATCGCTGGACTGACGCACCACCGGCTGGATGTCCGCCTTGGCCGTGCAGCCGTTCGAACTGACCCAGAAGGCGGCCTGGTTCTGGGCGATGACCGCCGCATGGACCGGCTCGACATGACCCGGCAGCGAGGCGCTCTCCGGCATCCGCGGCTGGTTCGTGAACTGGCGCACGACCACGCAGGCCGACAGCAGGGGAACGAGCGCAAGCAAGGCGGCCGCTGTCGCGATCAATCTCATCCCCGGCCTCCTCGCCAACGCTGAACGACCGACAAAATGCGCGCGTTCGCCGACGAAGGAAAGTCCAGCCGGAAACAGAAAAGGCCCCGGATTCTTCCGGGGCCTTTCCAGATACAGCGCGATAGCCGCAATCAGGACGAGTAGTATTCCACGACCAGGTTCGGCTCCATCTTCACCGGGAACGGCACGTCGGCCAGTTCCGGCACGCGGACGAAGCGGACCGAGAAGCCACGGTCGCCGATCTCGATATAGTCCGGGATGTCGCGTTCCGACGACTGCTGGGCTTCGAGCACCAGCGCCATGTTGCGGGACTTTTCCTTGACCTCGACCACGTCGCCGACCTTCAGACGGTACGACGGAATGTCGACCTTCTTGCCGTTGACGGTCACGTGGCCGTGGCTGACGAACTGACGGGCCGACCAGACGGTCGGAACGAATTTGGCGCGATAGACCAGGGCGTCCAGGCGGGACTCCAGCAGGCCGATCAGGTTTTCCGAGCTGTTGCCCTTGCGGCGCGAGGCTTCCTCGTACGTCGCGGCGAACTGCTTCTCGGTGATGTTGCCGTAGTAGCCCTTCAGCTTCTGCTTGGCCTTCAGCTGCAGGCCGAAGTCAGAGACTTTCGACTTGCGGCGCTGGCCGTGCTGGCCGGGGCCGTACGAGCGTTTGTTGACGGGGGACTTGGCGCGACCCCACAGGTTTTCACCCATGACCCGGTCGAGCTTGTACTTGGCGCTATGGCGCTTGGACATGTGTCACTCTTCTCATGATGCGGCCCGGTCCCTCCCCAACTGGAGAGACGATCTCAACGGCGGTCCACGCATCGTCCGTAGTGGTTCGCGCAAGCGGGCGGGCCCGACGGCGTGAAGGGCGCGCTTATGACGGATCAGGCCTCAACGGTCAACCGTCGGCGAGTCCTCGAACCAGACCACAACGTTGTGGGCGGGAAAGGACGGAGCCTCGCCATCGGCTTCGGCTGCCGGGCCCCATCGCTCGCCCCGGCCGAAGGCGTGGATGGAGGGATAGCGTCCGACCACCCGGAATCCCTCCAGCACATAGGGCCGGCCCTCGGCAGGCAAGGGCTCCGGCGCGTCGCTGACGTGGAAATGCAGATGAGGTCCCGACGCCTGGCCTGTGAACCCCAGCGCCCCGATCACCTGACCGCGCCGCACCCGGTCGCCGGGTCGAACGCGCAAGCCGGGGCTCAGGTGCTCATAAAAGGCGTAGCGCCCGTCACCGATATCGATGGCGACATAGTTCCCGGTCGCATCCTCCAGAGCGACCCGATCGACTCCGTTCAGGTCGGCCGGGTCCGGAACCCCGTCCCGCGTCGCCGCGACCACGCCGTCGGCGACCGCCAGAACCTCGGCGCCGAACGAAAGATTGCTGTCCAGCCGGGTTTCGCCCGCGCGGCCCGTCGCGCCGGCCTCATCGACCTTGATCCAGTCCACGGCGAACCGGCCTGGCACGCGCACCTTGCCGTCGACGGCATAGGCGACCCGGCGGTGACCTCGCTCCATGTCCGGTTGATAAACGGCGACCCATGGCCCGCCCCGCAACGGCGGCCCCAGCACCGGCAGCGGCCAGGTCTCGATTCCGGTCTCGCCGCCTTCGACAGTTGTCGGGCGGCCGTCAGGACCCGCGAAGGTCAAACGATGGCGGAGGCGGTCGGGCGCAACCCCGGCGACGGGCGCCTCCAGATAGGCCATAGCAAAGCCATTGGCCGGCACGGTCCGCGAGCCACCCAGAGCAGAGTCCAGGGCCTCCCCCCGCAGTTCGGCGATCACTCCTCCGGTCGCGGCGTCCAACGCCTCGATCCGCGACACCTCCAGAGCGGTAGAGGCGAAATTGCTCAGCTGAAGCTCATAGACCAGGCGCGACTGGCCGCCGATGCGGACCGGAGCCGGCGCCGCGCCGACCCGGATATCGAACCCCTGCCGCAACGCCTGCGTCTGTCCGATGACCGGACCGGCCATCAGGATCAGCGCCGCCAACCCGCCCAGAGCGGTTGAAATTGCCTTCATGCCCTCACCCCCGGATTGGTCTCAGCGTTCCGGAGCCCACACGAAACCGTCGTCCCTGCGCTCGAACCGGCCCAGGCCCGGGAACGGGAAGTGGACGCCATAGATGCGCAGCGAGTCGGCCGTCCCGCGCTCCAGCAGTCCCTGACGCGTGGCCACGCCGGCGGCGCTGTCCGTATCCCAGCCGTTGATCCACTCGGGCCGCTGCACCGAGATGACCGAGCTGTGCATGGCGTCGCCGATATAGAGCAGCCGCCCTGTCCCCGAGACGATCTCATAACCTGAATGCCCCGGCGTATGCCCGGCCAAAGGCACGGCCTTGATCGAGGGCGTGACCTGAGCGCCCGGCGCGAACGGCTGAACCTTGGGCGTCACCGCGGCCAGCAGGGCGACCTCGCCGGCCCGCGCCGCGCCCGCCTTCATATATTCCCACTCCGGCTCGCTGATGCGCACGACGGCGTTGGGGAAGGTCAACGACCCGTCCGCCCCGACCAGCCCCCCGACGTGGTCGCCGTGGGCGTGCGAAATCAGGATGTCCGTGACCAGGGTCGGATCGACCCCGGCCGCCCGCAGCGAGCCGACCAGCCTGTTCTGCGTGCCCATCCGCCCGCCCGCGCCCGTGTCGATAAGCACGACGCGGCCGCCGTCCCGCACCAGCAGGGGCTGGACCGACAGGTGGATTACATCCGCCGGCTGGCCCGCGGCGGTCAGCACCGTCCGCGCCGCCGCCGTGTCCGCCCATGGGCTTTCGTCGGCCGCGTTCGGCAGGGCGATCATCCCGTCCCTGAGCGCCGTCGCCTCCAGCGTCCCGATCCGGAAGGCATGGAAGTCGGGGCTCGGCGCGGTCGCTGGCGCGGAGGCCGGCTCAACCGTCTTGTTCGCTTCGGGCGAACAGGCGGTGATCGAGGCCAGTATCAGGGCGGCGGCGGCGAGGCTGGCGTGGACATTCATCTATCGGCTCTCCGGTGGGGGTACGGCAGCGCTTGAGATTAGGATGCGATGGCCGCCGCGCCAGCGCGAGCAGAACAAATTCCGACGATCAATTCGCGACGGCGAACAGTTCGTTGGCCTTGTTCCAGTTCACCACCGTCCAGAAGGCCTTGAGATAGTCGGGCCGGCGGTTCTGGTATTTCAGATAATAGGCGTGCTCCCAGACGTCAGCCGCCAGCACCACGGCGCCCCTTTCCTCGGCGACGTCCATCAGTGGATTGTCCTGGTTCGGGGTCGAGGTCACCTTCAGCTTGCCGTCCTGGACGATCAGCCAGGCCCAGCCCGAGCCGAACTGACCGGCGCCGGCGGCGTTGAAGGCTTCCTTGAATTTCTCGAGCCCGCCCAGATCTCGGTCGATGGCGGCGGCCAGCTCGGCCGACGGTTCGCCGGTCTGGCCGACAGGGGCCATCAGCTCCCAGAACAGGCTGTGGTTCCAGTGTCCGCCACCGTTGTTGCGCACCGCCTTGGGGGCCTTCGAGATCGAGGCGAACAGCTCTTCCAGCGTCTTGCCCTGCAGGCCGGCGTCGGCGTTCACTGCCTCGTTCAGCTTGTCGACATAGGCCTGATGATGCTTGTCGTGGTGGAAGGTCATCGTCTCCTTGTCGATGGCCGGCTCCAGGGCGTCATAGGCGTAGGGGAGGGGCGGAAGCGTGAAGGCCATGGGGAGGCTCCTTTGGGCGACTGAACGGGTCTGCATGTAGGCGCCTGGGGCGAGGTCCCAAGCGCGGCTGGCGTATTTCGTCGTTCTCCAAACGCTTGCGTCCAGCCAATGGCTGCATGAAGATCGTCGCGGCAAAGCTTTGGCCGCGGGGGAAGCATGCGGATACGGAGCGCGATCATCGCGGCGTTGGCGACCGCCGGCCTGGGCGGCTGCACCAGCGATCCGGCCTTCTGGGACGCGGTGGCCCAGGCCCTGGACCAGGCCGCCTACGAAATAGCGAACGAGCCGGTCTGCACCTGGTACACGGACCGCTTCGGCATCCTGCAGCAGAGCTGCGTCCCCGCCTACGCCGTCAATGCGCCGACATACTATCCGGTCACGAATTACCGCGATGAGGACCGCGACCGGGGCCGGCGCGACCGGGATCGGGACGGACGCCGCGAGAATGACCGGGATGACCGCCGCGACCACCACGGACGACGCGGCCCCAAGGGCGAATGACGCCTCAGCCCTGCGGCAGGTGCGCCTTCAGACAGTCCCGCACGGCCCGGCGCAGGTCGCCGGTCGAGGAGGCGAAATCCACGCCCTCTGCGTCGAACACGGCCCGCACCGCCGCATCCAGCCCGTTCGCCAGCGCGGCCTGGACCTTCGCCTCGCCCTTGGGATGCAGGCAGAAGCCGACCTCGACGCACAGGGCGGCGAACATCGGGGCGTAGTCGGGGGCGGCGTTCTCGGTCATGCGCCCTGCTAGCACACTCTCAGGGCAGCAGGCCCGTGAGCCAGTGCATTATGTTGAGCCCGAACTGCGCATTGCCGGGCGCCACGTTCATGCCGAACCGCGTGTCGGGCCGCCCGTCGGGCCAGCGAACCACCTGGGCCGACAGCATCCCCGCCTCGCCGAGAACCACCACCCGGCCCTCGCCGTAGGTGAACGCCATCCCCTGCGCCCGTTCCGCCGCCGAATGCACCGCCGGATTGTCTGACGCTCCGGTCCGGACGGCCTCCACTACCGCGGCCGCGTCCTGGGGCGTCGCCGCCTCCCACGCCTGCGGCCCGAGGCGCATCAACACCGCTGCGCCCTCGGGCGGAATCAACGACTGGCCGGTGAAGGCCATGACCGAAGCGACGGCTTCGTCGGCGTCGCGCCCCCGCGTGATGGCGTGATCGCCCAGCCGCTCGCCGGCATAGGTCAGCTGACTGGTGACGCCATTGGGATTGTCGGCCGGCTCGAAGGTCCAGCCCTTGCCCATGCCGACGCCGAACCGCGCCGCCAGATCCGCCGCGGCCACGCCGAATGGCGCGTGGTCGGCGATCAGCAGTAGCCGCCCGCCGCCCCGCACCCAGGCCTCGACGGCTTCGATCTCGCTGGCGGTGAAGGGCGAGCCGCCGTCGGACGGACCGGCGTTGGCGATCACCATCACCGCGACGCCGTCCAGCCCGCCCGCGTCGAACGGCGCGGCGCCTCCACGCACCTGATAGCCGTCGGCCCGCAGCAGCTCCGCAAACGGCGCGTACCGGCCATCGACGGTGTGGAAATTGTTGTGCGCCCCGTCGATCACGACCATCGGGCCGTCGGCGGCGAAGGCCGGCCGACCCACCGCCGGACGAAAGTCCGGATCGGTCATCTGCTGCTGCGCCGCGGCGGGTGCGGCGAGGGTCGTGGCGATCAGGCCGAGGGCCAGGGCGAAACGCTTCATCGGAACCCCTCCGGTTCGAAGCCCCATCCTACCCCTTCAGCCGCGCCGCGTGGAAGGCCAGATGGTCGCCGATGAAACTGGCCATAAAGAAGTACGAGTGATCGTATCCCGGCTGCATCCGCAGGGTGATCTTCTGTCCCGCCGCCTGCCCGGCCTGAACCAGCAGGTCGGGCTTCAGCTGTTCGGTCAGAAACGGATCGGCGTCGCCCTGGTCGATCAGGATGTCGTCGTAGCAACCCCCTCCCACCCCGCCCTCGATCAGCCGGGCCGCATCGTGGGCGTTCCACGCCCCGCGCTCCGGACCCAGATAGGCCGTGAACGCCTTCTCGCCCCACGGGCAACGCGTCGGCGACGAGATCGGCGCGAAGGCCGACACCGAGCGGAAAAGGTGCGGATGACGCAGCGCCAGGGTAAGCGCCCCGTGCCCGCCCATCGAATGGCCTGACAACGACCGCGCGCCCGTGGTCGGGAAATTCGTCTCGATCAGACCGATCAGTTCCTCGACGACATAGGTCTCCATCCGGAAATGAGGGGCCCAGGGCGCCCGGGTCGCATCGACATAGAAGCCCGCCCCCTGCCCCAGATCGTAAGCCGGGTCGTCCGCCACGCCTTCCCCGCGCGGCGAGGTGTCGGGGGCGACGATGATCACGCCATGCTCGGCCGCGGCCGCGTAGGCTCCGGCCTTGGTGGTGAAATTGTCCTCGGTGCAGGTCAGGCCCGACAGCCAGATCAGCACCGGGAACGGCCCCTCGCCCGGCGGAACGAACACCGACAGCGTCATGGGCGTGCCGGTGGCCGCGCTGTCGTGCTTCAGGTAGCGCAGCGTTCCGCCGTGGACGGCATGGGTCTTCAGGATTTCCATGCCGCCCGCATATCATCGCGCGGCGCGGGGGCCTACGCCATCCGGTGCAGGGCGCAGACCTTGTTGCCGTCCGGATCGCGCAGATAGGCCAGGTACAGCTTGCCGAACGCGCCGTTCCGCTCGCCGGGCGGATCCTCGATCGAACGGCCGCCCGCCGCCACGCCCGCGTCGTGGAAAGCATGGACCATCTCCGTCGTCTTTGCGGCGAAGCCGATGGTGCCGCCGTTAGCGTGGCAGGCGGGCTCGCCGTCTATCGGCTTGCCGACGGCGAACGCGCCGCGATCGGTGCGCCACCAGTAGCGTCCCTTCGGGTCCGGGCCGCTGGCGGGCTCCAGTCCCAGTGCGCCCAAGGCTGCGTCATAGAACCGGCGCGACGCCTCGACGTCGTTCGCGCCGAGGGTGATGTGGGTGAACATGCGGCCTCCCTGCCCGTGAATATCCCAAGTCCGTTTCTTTAACGAACTGACGAGGTGTGGCAAGCCCTCAGCCTGCCGGGCTTTCAGGATCGGGGAAGTACAGCTGGTTGCCGTCCGGGTCGTCGACGATCACCACGGGGTAACCCCAGTGCCCGCGCGTGAACACCACGCCCCGGCTGGTCAGAGTCTCCGGCAGCACCTTGAAGTCCTCGGCGGTCAGTTCGATGAAGAGCATCCCCATGCCGGTTTTCGGCGGCCGCTGACTGCTGACGATGATTTCGCACTCGTCCCGGTCCACCTGGGCCACCTCATCGGCGAAGCGCCATTTTTCGCTGAACCCGAGTTTGCCGACATAGAAGTCGACCGTCCGCTGCACATCGGCCACGAACAGGACCGGCCGCGCGTACCATTTGCCCATTGCCCTCTCCTAGAACACCACCACGCTGCGGATGCTTTCCCCCGCGTGCATCAGGTCAAAGGCCTCGTTGATCCGTTCCAGCGGCAGCGTATGGGTGATCATCGGATCGATCTCGATCTTGCCGTCCATGTACCAGTCGACGATCTTCGGAGTATCCGTCCGCCCCCTCGCCCCGCCGAAGGCCGAGCCGCGCCACACCCGGCCCGTGACCAGCTGGAACGGCCGGGTCGAAATCTCCTTGCCCGCCTCGGCCACGCCGATGACGATGCTCTCGCCCCAGCCGCGATGGCAGGCCTCCAGCGCCTGTCGCATCACGGTGGTGTTGCCCGTGCAGTCGAAAGTGTAGTCCGCCCCGCCCCCGGTCATCTCGACCAGATGCGCCACCACGTCGGGCACATTCTTCGGATTGACGAAATGGGTCATGCCGAACCGGCGGCCCCACTCCTCCTTCGTGTCATTGATGTCCACGCCGACGATCATGTCGGCCCCCACCATCTTCAGCCCCTGGATGACGTTCAGCCCGATGCCGCCCAGGCCGAAGACGACGCAGTTGGCGCCCGGCTCCACCCTGGCCGTATTGACGACCGCTCCCACGCCCGTGGTCACGCCGCAGCCGACGTAGCAGGCGGATGCGAACGGCGCGTCCTTGCGGATTTTCGCCACCGCGATCTCGGGCAGCACCGTGTAATTCGAGAAGGTGGAGCAGCCCATATAGTGGGCGATCGCCTGTCCCTTGTAGGAGAAGCGCGACGTCCCGTCGGGCATGACGCCCTTGCCCTGGGTCGCGCGGATGGCCGTGCACAGGTTCGTCTTGCGGCTGAGACAGCTTTTACATTGCCGGCATTCCGGCGTGTACAGCGGGATCACATGGTCCCCGACCGCGACCGAGGTCACGCCCGGCCCCACCTCGACCACCACGCCCGCGCCCTCATGGCCCAGGATGGAGGGGAAGATGCCCTCGCTGTCGAGCCCGTCCAGCGTATAGGCGTCGGTGTGGCAGATGCCCGTCGCCTTGATCTCGATCAGCACCTCGCCGAAGCGCGGCCCTTCCAGATCGACCTCCACGATCTCCAGCGGACGTTTGGCCTCGAAGGCGACGGCGGCGCGGGTCTTCATGGTAGGGGCTCCAGTTTTTCAGGCGGAGGGGTCGCACCGTGAAGGCTCCGGTTCAAGTCCCGGATTGTCGCGACCTTCGCTGGACGCCATATCGGACGCATGCCGCCCGCGTTCGAAATCAGACCCGTCGCCTGTCCTGACGACCTTGCGGAGATCGCTCGCCTGTTCGGCGCCTATGCCGCCTCCCTGGAGGTCGACCTCGGCTATCAGGACTTCGCCGGCGAACTGGCCGGCTTGCCAGGGAAATACGCCGCTCCGGAAGGCGCCCTCCTGCTGGCCCGCAATGACGGCGCCGAGGCGATTGGCTGCGTCGGTCTGCGGCCGCTGAACGCACCCGGCGTCTGCGAGATGAAGCGCCTCTTCGTCACCCAGACCGGTCGTGGGCTGGGCCTCGGCCGCGCCCTGATGAACGCCGTTACCGACGAGGCACGCCGGATCGGCTATTCCGAGATGCGCCTCGACACCCTGCCGACCATGGCCGCGGCGCAGGGCCTGTACCGTCAGGCCGGGTTCGAGGTGATCCCGCCCTATTACGACACGCCCGTCGAAGGCACCCTCTTCATGCGCCTGATCCTGGCGGCCTGAGTGACAGCCCGCAACCTCGTCATCCTGACCGGCGCCGGCATTTCCGCCGAGTCCGGCGTGCCGACCTTCCGCGCCGACGACGGCCTGTGGATGGGTCACCGCATCGAGGACGTCGCGACCCCCGAAGCCTTCGCCCGCGACCCGGCTCTGGTGCAGGATTTCTACAATCGCCGCCGCCGGCAGCTGGCCGAGGTCCGGCCCAACGCCGCCCACCATGCCTTGGCCGATCTGGCGGCGCGCTGGGAGGGCGACTTCCTGCTGGTCACCCAGAACGTCGACGACCTGCATGACCGCGCCCATGCGGAGACGCCGCCAGCCGCCGGTTTCGAACTGGTCCACATGCACGGCGAACTGCTCAAGGCCCACTGCACCCGCACGGGCCGGGTCTGCGACTGGCCCGGCGATCTGGCGCCGCAGGAGCCGTCGCCGCATCATCCCTCCGGCCGGTTGCGCCCCCACATCGTCTGGTTCGGGGAGATGCCGCTGCACATGGAGCGGATCAATGCGGCAATTGCCGCCTGCGACCTGTTCGTCGCTATCGGCACCTCGGGCGAGGTCTACCCCGCCGCCGGCTTCGTCCAGCAGGCCCGCCTCGCCGGGGCCCGCACCGTCGAGATCAACCTCGCGCCCACGTCGGGCCGCCGCCTGTTCGACGAGGGCGTCTATGGCCCGGCCACACAGATGGTCCCGGCGTTCGTTCACAATCTGATGGCCGGCTAGCCCTCGCCCCCGGCCTTCTTCGCCGCCAGCTTGGCCAGCACCCGGCCCCGCCCCTTCGACAGCGCTGTGATCACCCCCCGGAACGTGGCCACCTCCTGTTCGCTGAAGGCCGATCGTCCCAGCATCACACGGAGGTTCTGAACCATCGATGGCCGCTTCTCCGGCGGATGGAAGAAGCCGCCCTCGTCCAGCTCCCGTTCCAGATGCTCGTACATCCCAAGCATCAGCGCGCCCGACGCGGGCGGATCGCCCTCGCGGAACCGCGCCGGCGGGGCGTCCAGCACCGTCGTGCGCCACTCATAGGCGTTGATCGCCACCGCCTGGGCCAGGTTCAGCGAATGGTGCCGCGGATCGATCGGTATGGTGACGATGCCCTGGGTCAGGGCGATGTCGGATGTCTCCAGCCCCGCCCGCTCGCCGCCGAACAGCAGGCCGACGTTCAGCCCCGAAGCGCGGTCGTCGAACAGGATGCGCGCCGTCTCGCGGGGCGTGCGCACGGCCATCCGCGTCTCGCGCGGCCGGGCCGTGGCGGCATGGACGGTGTTCAGATCGGCGACGGCATCGGCGACGCTGCCGAAGACCTTCACCCCCTCCAGCACCCAGTCGGCGCCCGAGGCCGTGGCCCAGGCCCGCTCCTGCGGCCAGCCGTCGCGCGGCGCGACGAGCCGCAGTTCCGACAGGCCGAAATTGGCCATCACCCGCGCCACGGCGCCGATATTCTCGGCCATCTGGGGCTTGTCGAGGATGACGACGGGGGGCGTGGGTTCGGACATGGCCGTCCCCTACCCCTCGGCCCCGTCCGACGGAAGGCCCAGCGCCGCCCGAACCCCCTCCAGATGCCGCGCATAGTTGCGCCACCGCCCCGACGCCCGGCGATACAGCGGCTCGCGCACCTGCCAGACGCTGGCCGTGCGCACGCCGGTCTCGTTGCGATGGAAGTCCAGCACCCCCTCCTCCCACTCCAGCCCGAGGTAGGCCAGCAGCCCCTCGATCGCGGGGCGCGGCTCGACGACCATGGCGTCGTAGTTGAGGTCGAGAATATCGGGATACAGCCGCTTCCAGTGCGCCATCAGGCGCCGGTATTGGCCGTACCAGTGGACCAGATCGTCCAGATCCAGCGCATGCGCCATCGACCGGTCCAGATGCAGGAACCAGTTGGACAGGATCGTATCCAGCGGGTCGCGCACCGTGTGAACGATGCGCGCATCGGGGAACATCGCCTTGATCAGGCCGATGTGCAGAAAATTGTCTGGTCGCTTGTCGGTGATCAAATCGGCGCCGGGCCGGGCGGCGTTCAGGCCATTCAGATACAGCCCCCGCAGACGGGCGATCGCCTCCGGGCTTGCGCCTTCGGGATACGGCTCCAGCGTCCGCGCCAGCGCCGGGACCAGCCCCAGCTCTCCCCCCGCCGTAACCCGGCCGTGGCCCGCCAGAATCTGCTCCGCCAAAGTCGAGCCCGAACGGAACATGCCGCAGATGAAGACCGGCGCCTTGCCCGTCGACGGAGCCGGGGCCATGGGCTCCGGGAAGGCCGCGATCAGCCGGTCGACGAACCGCTCATGCGCCGGCCGGTCGTAAACGACCGTGGGGTCCCCGGCCCGGCTGGCGGCGTTGGCCTCGGCATAGGCGGCGAAGGCAGCATCGTACGCCTCGACCTGATCCAGAACCCTGCCCAGGGCGAACCCCAGCTCGGCCCGGTCGTCCGGATGCAGGTCCGGCCGGGCGAGCGCCGAGCGCAGGCTCCGGATCACCGGATCGTCCGGTCCGTCCGGGCGCGCCAGTCCCGCCGACCGCGCCAGCGCCACCGGATGGTCGGGAGCGACGGTCAGGGCGCGCGCATAGGCCTCGCGCGCCGCGTCCCGCTGTCCCAGGTCCTCGTGCAGGTTCCCCAGATTCAGCAGGGCGGGCAGATAGTCGGGCCGGACCGCCAGGGCCGCTTCCAGATCCTTCAGCGCCAGATCGTGCCGTCCCAGATCGTCCGCATGGATGACGCCGCGGTTCAGCCATGCCTCTTCCGGCCCTGACACCCCACGCCGCAAGGCTTCGGCATAGGCCGCCAGGGAGGCCTCGAACCGCCCCGACTGACGCTCCATCAGGGCCAGGTTGAACCAGCTGTCCGGCAGATCGGGCCGCAGCGCCAGCAGCTGGCGATAGGCCGTCGCCGCCTCCCCGGCCCGCCCCGCCGCGCGCAGGCGCGAAGCAATGGCCATCAGGGCTTCGGCGGGATCGGCCAATCAGTCTTCCCCGTACATCGCCAGCCACGGATCGGCGGTCCCGGCCTCGACCTCGGCCACCTTGACCGCGGGCCAGCCGATCGAATCGTCGGCCGAGTCCCGCCAGGCCAGCACATACAGGTCGCGCAACTCTGACGCCCCCGCCGCCAGCCGCGCCATCACGAAGGCCGCGCCGCGCGCATCGCCTTCGCCGAAGCCGCCAGCCTTCTCCAGCACATAGAAGGGCCGCACCTCGGCCAGCGTCATCTTCAGATAGGCCGGGACCCGCGCCCGCAGGTCGAACCCGTCCAGCGCCGGCGCGGCCATGGCCGCCTCGACGGCGTCAAGCCGGGCGGCCCGGGCGGTGAAGGCCCCCTCGAAGGCGCCGTGGGTCTGGCGCGAGGTCGTGAAGCCATCCGGGTTCGGGACATCCCTCGACCAGCCGTTGTAGTGGACCGTCGTGTGATGCGGCTGCGAGCCGTCGCCGACATAATGGCCCAGATAGCCCATGTCGCGCAGGATCAGGGCCTCGCGGCGCTGCCGGTCCTCGCGGTACCACGCCCGCTTGCCGGGATCGGTCTCGCGCCGCTCGGCGGCGTTCAGCACCCGCCAGGTGGCGAAGTCGCGCGCCAGCTGCTGATAACCGTCCATGATGGCGTAGGGCAGATAGCCGGCGTCGTCGACGTCCAGACCCGCGGCGATCAGGGCGGCGTCATACTCCGATTTCAGGCGCGGCAGGGCGTCGATGGAAGGCCCGCCCGCGTTGATGATCCGGCCGGCGTCGTCCATGTCCACGAAATGGGCGGTGTCGCGTTCGCGGTCGTGCGGCTGGCCGGCGCCCTTGGTGCGGTCCGGCTCACGCGACAGTTCGCCGACCTCGGCCGAGGCGCCGGGCGTGCGCAGGAAGGCGGGCATCTCGTCAGGCAGACCCCGCACCGCGGCGACCCCGATCAGCCGGTGGCCCGTATTGCCCCAGGCGGAAACGACGGCCGGCGCGGCGGCGACGGCGGCCCCCAACGTCAGGGCGGCGAGGGCGGCGGCGATACGCTTCATCATGGCAATCCGATGGAAGGGACGGGTCGGGGTTAAATCCACGCGGCTATGGCGTCCAGAGGCTTCTTGTTCAGCGCCGCCGTCGGGACTGTCGCCCCGGCCGCCGGATGTCCGGCGACCAGCAGCAGGAAGGGCTTCTCTCCCGCCGGGCGCCCGCAGATATCAACCAGAAAGCTCATCGGCGCCGGCGTGTGGGTCAGGGTCGCCAGCCCCGCCGAATGCAAGGCCGCGATCAGCAGGCCGGTGGCGATGCCCACGCTTTCAGGGACGTAGTAATTCTTGCGATCGTCGCCCGGGTTTGGTCCGCCTCGCTTCTGACCGAAGATGGCGATCAGGACCGGCGCGACCTCCAGAAAGCCCTTCTCCGGATCGGTCCCGAGCGGCGCCAGGGCGTCCAGCCACTCCTGCGGCGCCTTGGTCGCATAGAATTCCCGCTCTTCGGCCTCGGCGGCGGCGCGGATACGCGCCCGGGCGTCGGCGCTTTCGATGACGCTGAAGAACCACGGCTGGTGGTTGGCGCCCGACGGAGCGGAGCCCGCAGTCAGAAGGGCCTGTTCGACGATGGCCCGCGGGACTGGCCGGTCCGAGAATTCGCGCACCGTCCGCCGGCCCGCCATCAGCGCGCGAAAGGCCGCGGCGCGGGCCAGCCCCTCGCGGTCGTCAATCGGGTCATAGCCGGTCAGCGGCTGGCAGGAATGGTCGCGCATGAAGGCTCCGGTCGGCTCGGCTCCCGTCTAGCTTATCGCGAACGCCGTCTCCACACGCCCGATCCAGCGCCGCACGGCGGGATAGGCGGCGAGGTCGAAACCTCCCTCGGGCGCGACGCGGGTGTAGGCGACCAGGGCCAGGTCGGCCAGGGTCGGGCCGTCTCCCGCCAGCCAGTCGGATCCGGCCAGCGCCGCCTCCATCCGCGCCAGCGCCGCATGCCCGCGCTCGATCAGCCGGGGCTCGATCTCGTCGGCCCGCTTGCCGGCCAGGGCGCGCTGGAAACGGACAACCGCGATACAAGGTTCGTGGCTGTACTGTTCCCAGAACAGCCATTCCAGCATCCGGGCGCGGTCGTAGCGATCGCCGGGGATAAACGGCGTGCCCTCCCCGAAATACAGAAGAAGGGCGTTGGACTGGGCCAACACCCGACCGTCGTCCAGCACCACGGTCGGCGTCTGTCCGGCGGGATTCAGGGCCAGGAACTCCGGGCTGCGCGTCACACCGGACATGACGTCGGTTTCGATCCACCGATAATCACGGCCCAGCCGGTCCAGCAACCACTTGACCTTCAAACAGTTGCCTGAACGATTATCGCCATAGACAGTAAGCATCCGACCCCAGCATAGTTTTTGTTGCTTTCGAATACAGCTTACCGGTTTGTCCAATTTCGCCAAACGAGATTCGGCTTAACCATCACAAGGCCCACTTATCCACTGAAGAACCGGACGCGATGTCGCAGCGCAGCATGAATGTCTGGTTTTCGCCACATTTGGAAACGAAAAGCCCGCCGTCGGACGCGTTCGGGGCCGACGCTTCCGTGAGTCTGTCTGATGCTCGGCACAGCCGCTGCGCTCGCCCTTTTCTGGGCGATGGCCTTCCCCGCCCAAGGCGGAGAGCCGGTATCCTACGAGTCTGTGGTCGCAGCTGACCCGGTCGCCGTATCAACCGCCTCGACGGATGAAGGTTCCGACAGCGGCGAACGTGTTCTGAGTGCTGAACAGCAGGCCCTGATGGCCGGGGACGCCGACTGGAGCGCCCGCGCAAACCTCTATCACGCAGGCGGCGGCGGAGCGACGGGCAACGACAGCCTGGGTTGCCGCCCGATCGCCATGCGCACCGTCGCCACCGATCCCCGCTATATCCCGCGGCGCACCCGCCTGTTCATCCGCGAGACGGTTGGCATGCGGATGGCCGACGGCACGATCCACGACGGCTACTGGTACGCCTCGGACACCGGCGGCGCGATCAAGGGCCAGAAGATCGACCTCTACACCGGCCACGGCCGCGGCTCGATGCGTCCGGTCATGCCGCTGAACCAGCGCCGCCTGACCATCGTCAACGCCGGCCGCTTTGACGGCTGCCCCCCGTCGTGGGACCGCCAGCCCAGCCAGGCCACGCTGATGGCCTCGGCCTCGACCAGCGCCGGGTCGAACTAAACCGATCCCTCCATCGGCGCCCTGCGTTCCGCAGATTGCCGTTCTGCGAGATTAACCATAGGATCGGACCCTCATCCGGGGGAGCTGATCGTGAGGATGTTCGCAGCTACGGCGCTCGCGCTTTTCAGTCTGACGCTGGCAGTCGGGCAGACCGCCGCCCAGTCCCGCCCCGCGCCCATGACCGAGCGCACCGAGCGTATCGGCCTTGAGGGACGCCGCGGCCCCAGCCTGTTCCGCCCCGGCTTCGCCGTCGGCGAATACACCGGCTCCGCCACCTCGCGCAGTTCCAGCACCCGCCTTCCGTGGCAATCGCGCGACATGGCTCGCTCCGAGTTCAGCGTCGCCTCCCCCACCATGGCCGAGGTCACCGGCGACTGCGGCGGCGGCCAGAGCCACACCCGCATCCTCTGGATCACCTTCGACCGCGACACTCTCAGCTACGACTGCGTCTACGGCGGTTCGGCCCCGGCCAACGCCCGGCTCAGCCTGGCCCTTTCCCGCGGCAGCCTGCTGGGCCGGCTGCAGCAGCCGCAGCGCGCCGGCGAACTGACCTGGGGCGACATGACCCTGAAGGCCGAGACGAAACGCATCGGCGGCCTGCCCTTCGGCGGCGGCCGGGTCATGGGCTATGTCATCAGCCGCGACGGGGTCGAGGTCGGCGGCCTGGACCTGAACGGCATGCGCCCGACCTTCTACCTGCCGCCGCAGGGCTCGCCGGACCGTGACGCCGTCGCCGTCCTGGCCGTCAGCCTGTTCACCTTCCAGGATCCGGCGAACCGCTAGAAACGCCGCTTCCCGCTGACCGTCTCGAAGAACATCCGCCAGTCGCCCATCAGGCTCCACAGCGGATATTTGAACGTCGCCGGCCTGTTCTTCTCGAAGAAGAAATGCCCCGCCCAGGCGAAGCCGTACCCCACCAGCGGCATGGCCAGGAACCACCAGGCGCTGACCGTCAGCCCCAGCACGAAGGCCACGATCACCAGCGCCGTCCCGACCACATGAATGCGCCGGCACGTCCGGTTGGAGTGCTCGTGGATATAGTAGGGATAGAAGGCCGAGAACGACTGATAGCGTTCGCCGGGCGCGGGCTGGCTGGTCATGGGCGCAGCCTCTCCCCCCGCCGCGCCACGGTCAAGCCGGCGCGTTCACCATCCCTGTCAGCGATCGCGTAACGCCGCGGCCGCGATAGTCGCCCGTCTTCTCCGGAGCCGTCCCATGCAGGCCTTCGCCGTCGCCGCCGCCGGCATCGCGGATGCCTCCGCCCGCTTCGAGGCCAGCGCCGTGCGCACGGCCCGCGCCCCGCTCGAAAACTTGGCCGGCGAGACCGTGGAACGCCTGACCGCCGAGGTCGCCTTCAAGGCCAATGGCTCGGTGCTGAAAACCGCCGACGACATGTACGGCAGCCTGCTCGACATCCTGGCCTGATCAGACTTCCGCCGCCCGCTCCGGCCCCAGCAGCCGGCGGATCAGCGGCCACACATTGGCCAGGGCCGAGACGAACCCCACGAGGCTCGACACCCACTGGAAGGCCGTCCACATCCAGCCGAACAGATCCCCGTCGCCGATCGTCTCGCTGATCGGGAACAGCACCCGCGACACCCCGATCTGGAAGGCCGCATAGGCCTGCGAATATTCGATCGACCGGTCGGCGAAGAAGGCGATCGCCACCGCCGCGGACACCGGCGCCCACAACAGCGGCAGGGCCAGCAGCAAGGCCAGCAACAGCACGACGAGCTTGGTCCCCGGCGTCTCTCCTGACAGCAGGCTCGCGACGACCCCCGCCCCCAGCCCCAGCCCCACGGCCGCCATCAGCACCGGCAGCACCATGTCCACGGCCGTCATCAGGTCCGCGAACCACAGCCCGCACAGGATCGCCGCTCCGCTGAGCAGGAACCCTCCGACCCACAGGGCCGCATACTGTCCCATGCGGCGTTTCAGATGCGCGAGACGGATCATGGCGGCCTCCCGAATGGTTAACGCGAGGATGACCCGCCCCGGCCCGCGAGTCCATTCGCCGAACGGGGGTTGGCGCAGGCGGCCCGAAGCCTTCGCGCCCCTGCGCGCTTCCGCTATCGTGCCGTCCGCGCCTGCCCGGCGTGCGGAGGATGTTCCATGCGTTTCGCCCCCCTCGCCCTCGCCCTCGCCATCGCCGTGAGCGCGCCGGCCGCAGCCTTCGCCCAGATGGCCCCTGTCCCGGCCGCCCCCGACGGCTACCGCCTCGTCTGGGCCGACGAGTTCGAGGCCGAAGGCCTGCCCGACCCCGCCCGCTGGACCTTCGACACCCACGCCAACCGCAGCGGCTGGTACAATAACGAAGCCCAGTACTATTCCGACGCCCGCCCGGAGAACGCCCGTGTCGAGAATGGCCGCCTGATCCTTCAGGCCCGCCGCGAGCGCCTCGCCCCGGCCCGCTTCCCCGACCACGGCGGCCAGGACTACACCTCGGCCCGTATGGTCAGCCGCGGGCCCGGCTGGACGTACGGCTGGTTCGAGGTCCGCGCGAAACTCCCGTGCGGCCGCGGCTCATGGCCCGCCATCTGGATGCTGCCGGTCGATCTCAACGACTGGCCCCAGGACGGCGAGATCGACATCATGGAACACGTCGGCCACCGCCCCGGGATCGTCCACGGCACTGTCCACACCGGCGCCTACAACCACGTCGCCAAAACCCAGCGCGGCGCCGAGATCCCCGTCCCCGACGCCTGCGACGTCTTCCACCGCTATCAGGTCCGCTGGACCCCCGAGGCGGTGGTCTTCGCCCTCGACGACGTCGACTACTACCGCTTCGACAACGAACACACGGGCCAGGCCGCCTGGCCCTTCGACCAGCCCTTCCAGCTGATCCTCAACATCGCCGTCGGCGGCGACTGGGGCGGCGCGGAGGGGATAGACGACGCGGCCTTCCCGCAGACGATGGAGGTGGACTGGGTGCGGGTGTGGCAGGCGGACGCGGGCAGCCAGCCGGCCGCCTAGGTGACTTCCGCCGCCGCCGGCCTAGCGGCAGAACCGCGTGTCGGTCGCTTCCAGATGCAGGTGGTCGGCATGGACGGCGTTGTAGTCGGGGCTCAGGGTGGTGCCGAAGATGCGGCAGGCGTCGTCGCGGATGCGGCGCAGGAACCGCGCCTCGGCCTCGTCCCCCGCCCAGCCCGCCGACACGGTGATCCGCCGTCCGTCGCGCAGCCGAACCCCGGCGAAATCCAGCGCCGCGGCCTGCGAATGGGCGCTCACGCGGCCGCTGACCCCGCCGTTGTTCACGTTGCGGCAGGCATAGGCGCCCATGTGATCGATCTGGACCACGTCCGAGCCCAGGATCTCGCGCGCCGCCGGCTCCAGCGACTGCCGCCGCCACACGCTCAGGGCCAGGGCCGTCCGGCAGGTCACCTCCACATCGCCCGGCGCCATGCGCGCCGTCGTGCCCATGTCCGGCCCCAGCACGCCCCCTGCGGCAAGGCCGCAGGTCTCCGTGGTCGACCGGTCCGGCACGGGACGGAAGGTCACGCGCGCGGCCGTCAGCTGGGCCATGCATTGCTGCAGATCGGCGCTCTCCCGGATCACCGCCAGCCGCGTGCCGCCGCCGACCGGCTGGTCGATCAGCGCGCCGACCAAGGGCGCCTCGGTGCGCGACGGCGCAGCCGGATAGCCGACGGGGGCGGACCGCTCTGGCAGCATGGGGCTGCAGGACGCCAGCAGGAGGCTGACAAGGATTGTCCGAAAGGCGGGGCGCATCCGCCGAACGCTAGGCTGATTTGACCCGCCGGATAATCACGAGATCACGAGCAGCCCCAAAGAAAAGGGCGGCCCTTTCGAGCCGCCCCTTGCCTTATCAGCTGTCCAGGAAGGACCGCAGCTTTCGCGACCGGCTCGGGTGCTTCAGCTTGCGTAGCGCCTTGGCCTCGATCTGACGGATGCGTTCGCGGGTGACCGAGAACTGCTGGCCGACCTCTTCCAGCGTGTGGTCGGTGTTCATGCCGATGCCGAAGCGCATGCGCAGGACGCGTTCCTCGCGCGGCGTCAGCGACGCCAGCACTCGGGTCGTGGTCTCGCGCAGGTTCGACTGGATGGCGGCGTCGATCGGCAGGACGGCGTTCTTGTCCTCGATGAAGTCGCCCAGATGGGAGTCCTCCTCGTCCCCGATCGGGGTTTCGAGCGAGATCGGCTCCTTGGCGATCTTCAGGACCTTGCGCACCTTCTCCAGTGGCATGGCCAGCTTTTCGGCCAGCTCTTCCGGGGTCGGTTCGCGGCCGATCTCGTGCAGCATCTGGCGGCTGGTGCGGACGATCTTGTTGATCGTCTCGATCATGTGCACCGGGATGCGGATCGTCCGCGCCTGGTCGGCGATCGAGCGGGTGATGGCCTGACGAATCCACCAGGTCGCATAGGTCGAGAACTTGTAGCCGCGGCGGTACTCGAACTTGTCGACCGCCTTCATCAGGCCGATGTTGCCTTCCTGAATGAGGTCCAGGAACTGCAGGCCGCGGTTGGTGTACTTCTTGGCGATGGAGATCACGAGGCGCAGGTTGGCCTCGACCATTTCCTTCTTGGCCTGACGCGCCTCGCGCTCGCCCTTCTGCACCGTCTGGACAATGCGGCGGTAGTCGTCGATCGGCAGGCCGGCCTCGGTCGCCACGGCCGCGACGTCGCCGCGGATCTGGGCGATCTGGGCCTGTTCGTTGTCGCTGAACTTGGTCCAGCGCACGCCCATCTCCTTGACCCGGTCGGCCCAGGCGGGATCCAGCTCCGAGCCGAAATACGACTTCAGGAATTCAGGACGCGAGATGCCGTAGCTGTCGGCAAGGCGCAGCAGCCGGCCTTCCAGACCCATCAGACGCTTGTTGATGGCGTACAGCTGCTCGACCAGCGCCTCGATGCGGTGGTTGTTCAGCTTCATCGTCTTCAGCCGGCCCGAGATGGTCGACGTCAGCGTGTCATAGGCCTTCTGGTCCTTGGGCGAGAGTTGTTCGCCCTTCAGTCGGCTTTCCACCAGCCTGTCCTGCAGCTTGCGGAACGCGCCGAAGTCCGCGGCCACCGCGTCCAGCACCTCCATGACGCCGTCGCGCAGCTCCGCCTCCAGCGCCGAGATCGACATCCCGCCGCCATCATCGAAGTCCTCGTCCTCCTCGTCGTCCGTCTCCGGCTTGGGCTCCGCGCCCTCTTCCGGTTCGGCGGGCTCGACCACCGTGCCGGCGGGCGGCTGGTTGTGGGGCAGGGACGAGGGGTTCAGCACGCCATAGGTAGCGTCCAGGTCGATGACTTCGCGCAGCAGGATGCGGTTATTGGCCAGTTCATCGCGCCAGACCATGATGGCCTCGAAGGTCAGGGCGCTCTCGCACAGACCCGAGATCATGGCGTCGCGGCCGGCCTCGATGCGCTTGGCGATGGCGATCTCGCCCTCGCGGCTCAGCAGCTCGACCGAGCCCATCTCGCGCAGATACATGCGCACCGGGTCGTCGGTGCGGTCATAGGCAGCCTTGGCCGGAGTCTCGGCGACGTTGGTCTCGGCGCGCTCGACGACCTCGCCGCCCTCTTTTTCCGTGGTCTCGGCCGCGTCTTCCTCGGCCTCCACAACGTTGACGCCCATCTCCGACAGCATGGCCAGCGTGTCCTCAATCGCGTCGGGCGTCACCTCTTCGGACGGCAGGACCTTGTTCAGGTCCTCCATCGTGACATAGCCCCGCGCCTTGGCCTGCTTGATGAATTTCTTCACCCCGGCGTCGGTGAGGTCGAGCAGCGGACCGTCGCTCTGGGCTTCGGTTTCCTGCGTCTCGGTTTGAGCGCTCATACAGTCTGTTCTCCGGGTGGAGCGGCTGATCAGGCCGTCCGCCAATACAACGTGTGGCGGGGTCGTTGGTTACGAACCCGCGCTGTCTTCCCAAATCTCTCCGGTTTTGATCGCACGACGCAGCGCATCCCGCTCGGCTTTCAGCCGGCGAAACGCTTCGTCCTGCCCCGGCACGCCACGCGCCGAAGTCAGGGCATCCTCCAGCGCCGCCACGCGGGTGAGCGCGTCGAACGCCTGCGACCATCGGATCCGCGCCTCGCCGAGGGGCTTGTCTGTGGCCAGGAAGGGCGCGCCGGACTTTGCCGCCGCCTTCTCGACCTCGTGCATTAAAACGCCGTGACCCGATTGCGCCAGATGGCGTCGGAGGGCGGCGGAGTCAAGGTCCTGACCCGAGAACCGCAACCGAACCATCTCCTGCGCCAGCCCGTCCAGGGCCGGATCGCCGAAGCCGTGGGCGGCGATGGCCTCCAGATGATCGTCCATCCGCTCGGGATCATCGACCGCGCCGTGAGCCAGGGCGGCGGCAACGGGCTCGATCGAGCGGGACAGTGACTGCATCGCCTGCGCCCCCTCCGCCGTCTGGCCCAGCTTGGGCGGCGGGCCGGGACGCCAGCGCCCGCCGGATCCCGTCGCGGACTGGTTGGCCGGAGCGCGGCGAGCCGGGAACAGGGCGTCGAACCGGTCGAACAGTTCGCGGCGGTACTGTTCCGCCAGATCCTTGTCCTGAATGGCCGACGCGGCCTGACGCAGCCGGCCCTTCAGACCCGCCTTGCGCTCGGGCGAGTCCAGCGGCTCGACCTCGACCTCCTTCTGGAACAGCACCTCGGCGAATGACCGGGTCGCGGCCATGGCCTGACGCAGGGCCGGGGCGCCCTTGTCGCGCAGGATGTCATCCGGGTCCTGCCCGCCTTCCAGCAGGGCGAAACGAAACGAACGGCCCGATTTCAGCTGCGGCAAGGCGCGGTCGATGGCTCGATAGGCCGCCCGTCGTCCCGCGGCATCGCCGTCGAAACAGAGGATCGGCTCATGCGAGACCCGCCAAAGCCGCTCCATCTGCTCTTCCGTCAGGGCGGTGCCCATGGGCGCGACGGCCGGGATGCCCGCACGGTGGCAGGCGATCACATCCATATAGCCCTCGACCACCACGATGGCCTGATCGCTCTTCGATTCCGCGCCGAGAATGCGCCGCGCCTCGGGCAGGCCGTAAAGGGTCGCGCCCTTGTGGAAGAGCGGGCTCTCGGGCCCGTTCAGATATTTGGCCCGGTCGTCCGGGTTCATCGCCCGGCCCCCGAAACTGACGATGCGGCCGCGAGCGTCGAGAATCGGGAACATCAGCCGGTCGCGGAACCGGTCGTACGGCGCCCCGCCGCCCTCGGGCGCAATCAGCATGCCTGCCTCGACCAGATCCCCGGGCCGGGCGCCCCGTTGGATCAGGGCGTTCTTCAGTCCTTCGCGATCGTTGGGGGCATAGCCGAGGCCGAACCGCTCCCACTGATCCTCGGGCAGCCCGCGTTTCTCAAGATACTCACGCGCCGCCTTGCCGGGCGAACGGCGCAGATTGGCCGCGAACCATTTTTGGGCCAGGTCCATCCAGTCGGTCAGACCCTGTTTCTTCGCCTCGCGCTCGGCCGCTTGCGGATCCTCGGCCGGCAGGGCCATGCCCGCCTCCCCCGCCAGCCGCTGAACCGCCTCGACGAAGGACAGCCGCTCGGTCTCCTGCAGGAAGGAGATGACATCGCCATGCTTGCCGGACGAGAAGTCGTGGAAGAAGCCCTTGTCGTCATTGACGAAGAAGGACGGCGACTTCTCCTTGGTGAAGGGCGACAGGCCGACGTATTCGCGTCCCTGACGCTTGAGTTTCACCGTCCGTCCGATGATGTCGGACGGCCGAAGGCGGGCCTTCAGTTCTTCAAGGAAGCGGTCGTCGAAGCGCACCCTCGCCTTATAGCGCGCGACTCACCGCTTTGGGCCCCTTTACCTTTCGTTAACCAGAAAGGCCAAAGCGCGGCCATAACTGCCTGATTATGCGCGTATTTTTCTGACCATATCGGAACAATCCACAGACCTGTGGATTAACCATATGACCGTCCGGGAAGATGGACGGGTCTGGACAGGACGCGGCGAAGACCGCAGCCCCGCCCGAGAGTGAGAGAGACCATCCATGTTTCTGAGTATCGTCCGTCCCGCGGTCGAGCCCAGCGGTCCTGACGCCGTCGCCGTTCCCGGCTCGCCCGCCATCAACGACCTGTCCCCCCGCGCCCTCCACGCTCGCCTGCTGGAAAACGCAGCCCTGCGGCGCATGCGTGGCGTAGAACGTCTGCGCTCGAACCGGCTGGAAGACGCCGACTACTGGCTGCATGCCGCGCCGGTCGCGGTGCGCAAGGCCAGCGCCCTGCGTGAGGAAAAGAGCTTCGCGCCCCTGCCCTAGCGCATCGCATCCGCAAAGCGCTGGAACAGGTAAAGGCTGTCGGTCGGCCCGGGCGAGGCCTCGGGGTGATGCTGGACGCTGAACACCGGACGGTCCTTCAGGGCGATGCCGCAGTTGGTGCCGTCGAACAGACTGACGTGGGTCTCGGTGACCGCATCGGGCAGGCTGTCGCGATCGACGGTGAAGCCGTGGTTCATGGAGACGATCTCGACCTTGCCGGTGGTCAGGTCCTTCACCGGATGGTTCGCGCCGTGGTGGCCCTGATCCATCTTGATGGTCCGGGCGCCCAGGGCGAGGGCCAGCATCTGGTGACCGAGGCAGATGCCGAACAGGGGCGTGCCGCTGTCGACCAGCTTTTTGATCTCCGGCACGGCGTAGACGCCGGTCGCGGCCGGATCGCCCGGACCGTTGGACAGAACGACGCCGTCGGGATTGCGGGCCAGAATGTCCTCGGCCTTCGTGGTCGCGGGCACCACGGTGATCTTCGCGCCGGTCGAGGCCAGGGCCCGCAGGATGTTGCGCTTCACGCCATAGTCGACGACCACCACCGACCTGTCGGCGGCGTCCACTCGGGGGTAGCCTTCCGGCCAGTCCCACAGCCCCTCGTCCCATTCAAACGCCTGCAGCGTCGAGGCGGGCTTTGCGAGGTCCAGACCGACCAGACCGGTCCACGCCTTCGCCTGCGCCACCAGGGCGTCGAGATCGAAATTGCCGTCCGGGTCATGGGCGATCACCGCATGGGGAGCGCCGCCGTCGCGGATCAAAGCCGTCAGGGCGCGGGTGTCCACGCCCGCCAGGCCGACGACGCCGCGCCGCTCCATCCAGGAGTCGAACGAACTGTCGGCGCGCCAGTTGGCCGGATCGGTCGGCGCGTCGCGGAAGATGGCGCCGCGCGCCGAGGTATCGGACCCGCCCCCGATCTGCTCCAGATCCTCGACGTTGGTCCCCGTATTGCCGACGTGGGGGAAGGTGAAGGCCAGGATCTGGCTCATGTACGACGGGTCGGTCAGGATTTCCTGATAGCCCGTCATGGCGGTGTTGAAGACGACCTCGCCGAGGGCCGAGCCCGTCGCGCCGCAGCCGATGCCCTGCAGGATGGTTCCGTCCGCGAGCGCGAGCACGCCGGTGACGCCGGGAAGAAGCTGGGTGGTCATGGCAGGCTCCCTAGCACCGAATCCCGGCGACCCACACCCAAACAAGACTGGGCGGCGGCGTTGCTAAAGAGACGCCGTCTCCGGGTCAACGGGCGCCGCCGGCTTGCGCATGAAAGCGAACCATACGCCCGTCGTGACGATGAAGAAAACGGCGGTCGGCAGGATGTAGCCGGGGGCCGCGGCGACTACCGCCGCCGAGGTGAACAGCAGACCCAGCGCCGCCACGCCCCGCGCCCGCGTCCACCGCGCCAGCCTGAACAGCGACGCCGAGCACAGGCCGTAGACCACAAGGCTGAGCACCGAGGTCACTCCGATCAGCATGCCGAACTGGCCGCCCAGCGTCGGCTGGCCCGAAATGACCGCCACCACGCTCATGATCGCCCCGCCCAGCAGGGGATTGGCGATGGGCGTATGGTCGCCGTGGCCGAAGCCCGAGGGCAGATATCCGTGGCGCGCGGCGGCCCGCGCCGTTTCTCCGCCCAGCATGACCCAGCCGCTTAGCGTGCCGACCGCCTTGATCACCGCCGCCGCGGCGACCGCCGCGCCTATGGAGGCCCCGAACACCCGCGCCGTCAGATCGGCGTAGGGGCTGGAGGACTGGACCAGGACGTTGGCGGGGATGACACCGAACACCGCCACGCTGGCCGCGACATAGACGGCGGAGGCCAGCAACACTCCGGCGATCGATGCGCGTCCGACGTCGCGGGCCGGGTTCTGCACCCGGGCCGACAGGACCGCCGCGCTCTCGACCCCGAGGAAAGCCCAGAAGATCACGGCCAGCGACGCGGGAACACTTTCGGCCAGACTGTTTCCGGACGGGCTCCATGACGCGGTGAAGGTTTCGCCACTGAACGCCATCACGCCGGCGGCGACCGCGATGACGATGGGAACCAGGCCGATCGCCAGCGCCGCCGCCGCAAACCGCGACGCCGTCCGCGCGCCCAGGATATAGGCGCCGGTCGTCAGCCAGATCAGACCCAGATTGCAGAACGTCGCCGCCACCGGCTCCTTCAGCACCGGGAAGAAGAAGCCCAGATAGCCGGTGGCCGCGACCGCGATGGCGACATTGCCGACCAGGCAGGCCGTCCAGAAGGCCAGCGCCGTCTGAAAGCCGAAGAAGCGCCCCAGCCCCCGCTCTGCGAACCCCGACAGGCCGTCGGCGTCCGGCTGCAGACGTCCCAAGGCGGCGAACACCAGCGCCAGCGTTACCGCCCCGGCCCCGGCCACCACCCATCCTACGATGCTCGACGAGCCGACGGGAGCCAGTGTGGCCGGCAGCAGATAGACGCCGGAGCCGATCATGTTCCCCGCGACGACCAGTGCGGCGAGACCCCAGCCCAGTTTTTGCCGGTCGTCGCCCGTCGTGTCCGTCATGGGTGAACCTCCGCGATCCGCGACTGGAACCATGCCACCGCGGCCTCTTGCCTCGGGCTCAGGACGCCGCGGTCATACGCCCCCGCCGACAGGTTGGCCTGCACCGCCTCGCAGATGGCCGCATCCTCGGCCGTCAGCCGGTCGGAAGCCTCCAGCGCGTCACCCAGGGCCGCCTCGCCGCCGTCATTGAGAAACAGATAGTCCAGCCGGGTCCGTCCCGGCCCGACCGGGGTCATCCGCTCGATCATGGCGCCGTCGCGATAGACATTGATCCCCAGGTTCGGCCACAGCCAGCCCCAGACCCCCGCCTGCGGACCGTCGTTCACCCCGACGGCCTCCTGCACCACCAGATCGCCCTCGACCCGTACGCGATATTCTGCCGAACCGAGCTCGTCGGCCAGCACCGGATGCACCGATCCGATGTGATAGCCCTCCAGATAGTTCTCGGCGTAGGTCTTCCAGTCGCAGGCCAGGTCGTGACTGCGGCGCAGCGCCGGCGCGGCGATCTCCAGTCCCCGCCCGGCCAGCAGGTCCTCCAGCGGCGCGACGAGATCCGCCAGCGGCGCTGCGTCTTCGTCGAGGGTCGCGAAGACCAGACCGCGCCATGTCTCCAGCCGCAACGCCAGCAGGCCGAACTCGCGGGGGTCAAACCCGTCCGCCGCGCCGAAGCCGACGGCGGACCTCAATCGGCCGTCCAGGGCGTAGCGCCAGCCGTGATAGCCGCAGACCAACTCGCCCTCGCAATGGCCGCTGGCGCCGGTCACCAGCGGCCCTGCACGGTGACGGCAGACATTGTGGAAGGCCCGCAGCATCCCGTCCTTGCCGCGCAAGGCCATCAGACGATGGCCGGCCACATCGGATGCGATCCAGTCCCCGGGGACGGGGGCCTCGGCCTCATGACCCAGAAACAGCCACGAGCGTCCAAACACGGCCGACCGCTCGCGCGCCCAGGCGTCGGGGCAGCCGTAGAGTCGGGAGGGAAGCGTGGCCTGCATGCCGGATCAAGGCCTCGCCTCGACGACGGCGTCAACCGCCTGTCTAGACGGTGATCGTCTCCATGCCGGCGAACACGGCGTGGGTGGCTCCGGCGGCCCGGGCGGCCAGGCCCCGGTCGGGACGCAGATTCAACAGCATCACCTGGTCGCAGGTCTGGCGCGCGGCGGTGATCAGGTCCTGGGCGGCGCGCCACTCAAGCGGCCCGTCGTGGGCGACCCCGGCGAAGTCGATGGCCAGGCAGCGGGCGCGCACGCCCGTCAGTCGGCGGACAAGCCCCGCGTCGGGCGCGATGTGCAGGCTCACCCCCATGGATTCGGTTTCGAAATGCGAGATGGACTCGTCGATAGCCTCGGGCGGGGCCTGTTCCAGCCCGCCCATCACCTCGACCATGAGGTTCCCCGGAGCGGAGCTTTGCTGAAGTTCTGTGCAGAGCAGGGCGAACCGTCCCCGGCTCGACGCCACGGTGCGCCAGAAGGCCGGCAGCACGCCGATGTCGCCGGGCCCAAGATGCAACAGGTCGAGGCCGTGGTTCAGGGTTTGAAGGTCGATGCGTTTCAGGTCGACCGGCTCCAGTGTCCTGCGGCCCAGGGCGGCAAGGGCGGACTCACCGCCGCGGTGCCGGACAATTCGGCGAATACGCCGGCTGACCGGCGTCGATCGATCGAGGTCGAAGACGGGCTGGGCGGCCAGGGTCACGGTCAATTCGCGGCCTGCCCGGGTAACCAGACCGAAGGTCACGCTTTCATAGGGTGCGGCGTAGGCGCGGCGCTCGCCCAGCGGCGAATACGCGTTGTCTTCCCCGGGGTTCTTCCCGTGATCGGGGGCCGTTGGATACGCTGGAACCAGAGTCATGACCGCCTCCTTCGGCTGGCCGTTCAGGTCTTCCAAGCCGCCACGATAACTCCCAGACAAGAACGTAACCCTGATAAACTTGGTCAAGGACTGTTGACCATGACGGCTCCTGTTCGGGATCCTCGCCCCTCCCCGGATCCCGGTTCCGATGTTAGGGAGCGGGATGAGCATCACCACGGTCGGCCTCGATGCCGACGACACTCTCTGGCACAACGAGACCATCTTCCGGCTGACGCAGGACCGTTTCGTCGCCCTGCTGGCCGACCACGCCGATCGCGCCACGCTGGAGGCGCGGATGGCCGAAACGGAGAAGCGGAACCTTCGTCTGTACGGCTATGGCGTAAAGGGTTTCACCCTGTCGATGATCGAGACCGCCATGGAGCTGACCGGCGGCGAGGCGCCCGCTTCGGTGGTGCGCGAAATCCTCGCCGCCGGGCGGGAAATGCTCGCTCATCCGGTCGAGACCCTGCCCGGCGTGGACGAAGCCTTGGCCGAGTTGGCGGAATCGTATCGCCTGGTGCTGATCACCAAGGGCGACCTGCTGGACCAGGAGCGCAAACTTGCCGCGTCGGGACTGGGCGACCTGTTCGCCGCCGTTGAGATCGTATCCGAGAAGGACCGGCAGACGTACGATCGCGTCTTCGCCCGTCACGGCACCGGCGCCGATGAAGCCGTGATGGCGGGCAATTCAATGAGGTCGGACGTCCTGCCCGCACTGGCCGCGGGCGCCTGGGGTGTTCATATTCCGTATGTCGTCACCTGGGCGCATGAAGTCGCCGATGCTCCCGACGGCCACCACCGGTTTGGCGCGCTTGGCGCGATCAGTGAATTGCCGGCTTGGATAAGGTCACGTTGCTGACGTTTTTCATAGAACGACGTGTTTCAGGATCGCAGTTGCGGTTTAAATCCATATGCTTTCAGGAACGAAACATTTTTATCAATAACGACGGAATATAAGCATTTCCGTTACTGTCCAGCTTGACCGGACATATGTGTGGTGAGTTTGTGGCCGACGCCGCGTTAGGGAAGCCTGCGCCTCCACTTCTTCAAACTCACCCGAGATTTCATATATGACTGTTATACGTAACCGGCTTCTGGCCTCCACAGTGCTCGCCGGCGCGGTCGCGATGTCAGCCGCTCCGGTGTGGGCGCAGACCACCCCCCAGACCCCCAGCACCCTGCCGGGCGTCGCCGTTACCCAGACCCAGGACGATGACTCGACGCAGCTCGATGAAGTCGTCGTCACCGGTTCACGCATCCGTCGCGACCCCACCAACGCCCCGACGCCGCTGATTCAGGTCTCGCGTGAAGACCTGCTGACGACCGGCCAGTCGACGGTCGTCGACTACCTCGCCACCATCCCTGCCCTGTCCAACTCGCAGGTCCCGTCCGACGCCACCGGCGTTCTGGGCATCGGCGGCCTGTCGTTCGCCAACCTGCGCTCGCTGGGTTCGGGCCGCACCCTGACCCTGGTCGACGGCCGTCGCCATGTCGGCTCGGCCGGCGGATCGCTGGCGGTGGACGTCGACACCATTCCGCGCCTGCTGATCCAGAACATCGAGATCATCACGGGCGGCGCCTCGTCGGTCTATGGCGCCGACGCCGTCTCCGGCGTGCTGAACTTCGTGCTACGCAAGGATTTCGAAGGCCTCGAGATCGACGCCAGCTACGGCATGATCAACCAGGACGGTGAAGCCTCGAAGCGCGTCTCGGCCCTGCTGGGCCACAACCTCCTCGATGGCCGTCTGAACCTGTACGCCTTCGGCGAATACGAGCAGCTCGACGCCGTCAATTCACTGGACATCGACTGGCTGCGGAACTCGTCGGGTCTGATCGGCGTCGACGCCGATCCCGCGGCGTCCCGCCTCGACGGCGTCTTCGACAACCAGCTTTACCGGAACTACGTCACGCTGCAGCGTCCGCGTTGGGGCCAGACGACGCTGGCGAATAACCAACAGGCCAGCGCCCTCAACGACCCGGACGTCCCCTACCAGAACTGCAGCCTGACAATCAGCGGCCTGACCGCCACGGCCTGTTACTCGGTTGACCCCGCCAAGACCTTCGTGTTCGAGGGCCCCACCGCCCGTCTGGCCAACTTTGGCACCCGCATCGGCAACACCGGCGCGAACCGTCCGAACAACATCGGCGGCGACGGCGACAACCCCGCCACCTTCAGCACCATCACCCGCGTGCCGGAGTCGGAATCGCAACGCTACCAGGTCGGCGCCAACTTCAGCCTGACGGACAACCTCCGGGCCTTCGCAGAAGCCAAGTATGTGACGGAAGACACCGTCTTCGCCTCGCAGCCTGACTTCTACGACTTCATCATCCGTGACGGCGTCGTCAGCCCTGCCGAAGTGCAGCCTGCCTACGGCTTCAACGTCTTCGGCGTGAGCCTTGCGGACAACGCCTTCCTGCCCTCGAACCTGCGGACCGCGATCCAGACCAACACCGTCACCGTCTACGCGCCGCCGACCGCCGGCTCGCCCAGCGTGGCGACCGGCGTCGTGGCCGCGCCTTACGCCCGCCACACCCTGTTCGGCGAAGACCGCAGCCAGATCAGCAACCGCGAGCTGCAGCGCTACGTCGTCGGCCTTGAGGGCGATTTCGAACAGATCGGGTTCATCAAGAACATCGACTGGAGCCTGTCCTACACCTACGGCCAGGTCGACGTCACGGAAACGGAAACCGGCACCGACGTGGTGCGTGTCCAGTTGGCGTCCGACGCCGTGCGCGACACCGCCGGTCTTCTGGGCACGCCTGACGCGATCGTCTGCCGTTCGCAGCTGATCGCCGCCACCCCCGGCGGCGTGGTCGATGACTACTGGTTCGGAAACGCCGATCTGCGTGACGGAGCGGTGGGCGCTAAAGCGGTCGCCGAATGCGCCCCGCTGAACATCTTCGGCCAGGGCAACCAGAGCCAGGAAGCGCGCGACTATATCAACGCCGAAATCACCTACACGGAGCGCAACGAGCAGGAAGACTTCATCGGCAGCGTCGCCGGTCAGCTGTGGGACTTCTGGGGCGCAGGCCCGATCGGCCTGGCTCTCGGCTACGAGCACCGTCGTGAATACACCGAGGCCATCGGTCGCGACGCCGGCGCCGCCGGCCGCGTCCTGTTCCTCAACGGCGGTCCGGACTTCCCGGGCGCAGAGTACGAGAGCGACGAAGGCTTCGCCGAAATGTCGCTGCCGCTGTTCCGCGACAGCTGGCTGGGCGAGTATGCCGAACTGAGCGGTTCCTACCGGTATTTCGATTACACGACGGTCGGACACGGCGACGTCTATGGCGTGAACCTCATCTATCGTCCGATCCAGGACATCACGTTCAAGACCAGCTTCAACACCTCGTTCCGCGCGCCGGACCTGGGCGAGAATTTCTCGCCGCTGGGCGAGACGTTCGCGAACGGTTTCGTTGATCCCTGCGCCACCGCGAACATCATCCTGCAACCGGCGGACATCCGGGCCAACCGGGTCGCCAACTGCACGGCGCTGGCCGCGGCCGACGGCCTGTCGTTCGACTTCAACGGCGCCACCGCCACCAACACCGACGACTTCAACCCCGTCTACGGCGGCGGCGTTTCCGGCGTGACCGGCGGCAACCCGTTCCTGACGCCGGAACAGTCGGAATCCTTCACCTTCTCGACGGTGCTGCAGCCCCGGTTCATCCCGAACCTCAGCCTGGTCCTGGACTACTATGAGATCGAGATCACCGATGTGATCGCCTTCATCTCGGCCCAGACCGCAGCGAACAACTGCGTCAACGGTCCGTCGCTGAACAGCTCGGCCTGCGCGGTGATCTTCCGTAACAACCCGGGCATCCCGTTCGGTCTTGGCGCTCCGGCCGGCGACCCGATCGGCGGCTTCATCGAAGGCGCCGGCAACTACGCCGCCCTGACCACCCGCGGTCTGGACTTCACGGCCCTTTACCGGCTCGACCTCGAAGAGGTCACGGGCCGCAACTGGGGCCGTCTGGACTACAAGATGGCCGGGTCGTGGCTGATCGAACAGGAAAACTTCCTCGATCCCGCCAACCCGGACGCCTACACCAGCGACCGCGGCGACCTGTTCTACCCGAACGTCCGCTTCACCTCGTCGCTGACCTACACGCCGAACGACACCTGGAGCGTCAACTGGACGGCGGACTGGCAGAGCGCCCAGAACATCGCCAAGGACCGCGACCAGGTCGTGAACTATGAGAACCGCCTGCCCGAGTACTACGACACCGGCAACTTCACCCGCCACGACTTCACGGTCCGCTACAATGTCAACGACACCCTGTCGATGCGTGCGGGCGTCGTGAACGCCTTCGATGCGGAACAGGCGCCGTGGCTGGGTCAGACGCTGTACTCGAACTTCGACCCCTACGGCCGTCGCTTCTTCGTCGGCCTGAACTACCGCCCGTTCTAAAAACGGTCCGGACCACGATGAAGGGGGCGGCTCGAGAGGGCCGCCCCCTTTTTCATGCGCGCAGGGCCCCGGCGGCCTTGCCACCGCCCCCACCCGTCTTTAGACGGGCCGCTTGACCGACAACCCGACCCACCCGCGCCGGCGCCCCGCCGCCGCCTGAGGCCGCGCGCGCAAGGAGCCAACCCCGTGTCTGACTCCGCCATCCCCCACGAAGAGCGCGACGCCATGGTGCGCGCGTCTCTGGCGGCGCATGGCGACAGCGGAATCACGCCGCGGCACACGCTGTTTTACTTCTATGGCGAAGGGGACCACGACGACCTGAACGAGGTCGCGCGGCGCGCCGGTTTCCTGACCCGGGGTCAGGACGACGCCACCATCCTCGAGACGACGATGGCCGTGGACGAGGCGTCCTTCGCCCCGGTCTCGGCCATGATGCAATCCTGGGCCGCGGCCTTCCAGCTGGACTACGACGGCTGGGAGTGCGCGGTCGTGACGAACTGAACGGAGGCTGAGATGCCCAAACGCACGGACATCCAGTCGATCCTGATCATCGGGGCGGGCCCGATCGTTATCGGGCAGGCCTGTGAGTTCGATTACTCGGGCGTCCAGGCGTGCAAGGCGCTGAAGGCCGAGGGGTACCGGGTCATCCTGGTCAACTCCAACCCGGCCACCATCATGACCGACCCGGAGGTGGCCGACGCCACCTATATCGAGCCGATCACGCCGGAGTTCGTCGAGCGCATCATCGCGAAAGAGCGGCCCGACGCCCTGCTGCCGACCATGGGCGGCCAGACGGCGCTGAACACGGCGCTGGCGCTGGACGCCTCGGGCGCGCTGAAGAAGTGGGGCGTGGAGATGATCGGGGCCCGGGCCGACGTCATCGACAAGGCCGAGGACCGCCAGAAATTCCGCGACGCCATGGACAAGCTGGGTCTGGAAAGCCCCCGCTCGAAGGCCATCCACAGCATCGACGAGGCCGAGGACGCCCTGGCCTTCGTCGGCCTGCCCGCCATCGTCCGCCCCAGCTTCACCCTGGCCGGGACCGGCGGCGGCATCGCCTACAATGTCGAGGAATACCGCGAGATCGTGGAGCGGGGGCTGGACCTGTCGCCGACGACCGAGGTGCTGGTCGAGGAAAGCGTCCTGGGCTGGAAGGAGTATGAGATGGAGGTCGTCCGTGACAAGGCGGACAACTGCATCATCATCTGCTCCATCGAGAACATCGACCCGATGGGCGTCCACACCGGCGACTCCATCACCGTCGCCCCGGCCCTGACGCTGACCGATAAAGAATACCAGCGGATGCGCACGGGCTCGATCAACGTGCTGCGCGAGATCGGCGTCGAGACCGGCGGATCCAACGTCCAGTGGGCGATCAATCCCGCCGACGGCCGCATGGTCGTGATCGAGATGAACCCGCGCGTGTCGCGGTCTTCGGCGTTGGCGTCCAAGGCCACGGGCTTCCCGATCGCCAAGGTCGCGGCGCGTCTGGCCGTCGGTTACACGCTCGACGAACTGACCAACGACATCACCCAGGTCACGCCCGCCTCGTTCGAGCCGAGCATCGACTATGTCGTCACCAAGATCCCGCGCTTCGCCTTCGAGAAATATCCCGGCGCCGAGGCGACCCTGTCGACCTCGATGAAGTCGGTGGGCGAGGTCATGGCCATCGGCCGGACCTTCCAGGAATCGATGCAGAAGGCCCTGCGCGGGCTGGAAACCGGCCTGACAGGCTTCAACGAGATCGAGATCGACGGCGTCGTCGACGTCGAGGACGAGGCCTCGGCCCGCGCCGCCGTGGTGCGGGCGCTGGGCCAGCCGACGCCGGACCGGATTCTGGTCATCGCCCAGGCCTTCCGCCACGGCCTGTCGGTCGAGGAGGTCAACGCCGCCTGCTCATACGAGCCCTGGTTCCTGAGACAGATCGCCGACATCGTCCGCACCGAAGGCCACATCCGCGTCACCGGCCTGCCGACCGAACCGACCGACTTCCGCAAGCTGAAATCCAAGGGCTTCTCGGACGCCCGTCTGGCCCAGCTGACCGGCACGACCGAAGCCGCCGTGCGCGCGGCCCGCCGCGGCCTGAACGTGCGCCCCGTCTTCAAGCGGATCGACACCTGCGCCGCCGAGTTCGCCAGCGCCACCGCCTATATGTATTCGACCTATGAGACCGGCGCCCTGGGCCAGATTCCGCAGTGCGAATCCAGCCCAACCGACAGAAAAAAAGCGATAATTCTGGGCGGCGGGCCGAACCGGATCGGGCAGGGCATCGAGTTCGATTACTGCTGCTGTCATGCGGCCTTCGCCTTCGACGACATCGGCGTCGAGTCGATCATGGTCAACTGCAACCCCGAGACGGTCTCGACCGACTATGACACCTCGGACCGGCTGTATTTCGAGCCGCTGACGGCCGAGGACGTGCTGGAGCTGATCGAGGTCGAGCGTTCGAAGGGCGATCTGATCGGCGTGGTCGTTCAGTTCGGCGGCCAGACGCCGCTGAAGCTGGCCCATGCCCTGCAGGCGGACGGGGTGCCTATTCTCGGCACCAGCGTCGACTCCATCGACCTGGCCGAGGACCGCGAGCGGTTCCAGGTCATGCTTCACGACATCGGCCTGATGCAGCCGCCCAACGGTCTGGCCCGCAGCGCAGAGGAAGCCGCGCAGAAGGCGGACGAGGTCGGCTATCCCGTCGTGCTGCGTCCTTCCTATGTGCTCGGCGGACGCGGCATGATGATCGTCCACGACCGCGAGCAGCTGGACCGCTATGTCGGCGAGGCCATGCGGGTGTCGGGCGACGATCCGGTGCTGATCGACCACTATCTGAACCGCGCCACCGAGGTCGACGTCGACGCCCTGTGCGACGACGAGACGGTCTTCGTGGCCGGCGTGCTGGAGCATATCGAGGAGGCCGGCGTCCACTCGGGCGACAGCGCCTGTTCCATGCCGCCGTTCTCGCTGTCGGCCGAAATCGTCGCCGAGCTGAAGCGCCAGACCGAGGCCATGGCCCGGGCCCTGAAGGTGCGCGGCCTGATGAACGTCCAGTTCGCCATCGAGGAGCCGCACAGCGCCGCGCCGCGCATCTTCGTGCTGGAGGTCAATCCGCGCGCCAGCCGTACGGCGCCCTTCGTGGCCAAGACCATCGGCCAGCCGATCGCGGCGATCGCCGCCAAGGTCATGGCCGGCGTGCCGCTGAAATCCTTCGGCCTGAAGGACAGGCCGTACGACCATATCGCGGTCAAGGAGGCGGTGTTCCCGTTCGCCCGCTTCGCCGGGGTCGACACCATCCTGGGACCCGAGATGCGCTCGACCGGCGAGGTCATGGGTCTGGACTGGAAGCGTGACGGCGAGGCCGACATGGCTCCCGCCTTCGCCCGCGCCTTCGCCAAGAGCCAGATCGGCGGCGGCACCATCCTGCCCGCCGCGGGCTGCGCCTTCGTCAGCGTTAAGGATGGCGACAAGCCCTTCATCGTCGAGGCGGTGAAGACCCTGCTGGCCGAGGGCTTCAGCATCGTCGCCACGGGCGGGACGCACACCTATCTGACCGAACAGGGTCTGCCTGTGGGTCATGTGAAGAAGGTGCTGGAGGGCCGGCCGAACATCGTCGACGCGATGAAGAACGGCGAGGTCCAGCTGGTCTTCAACACCACCGAGGGCAAGCAGGCCCTGCTGGACAGCTTCAGCCTGCGCCGCACGGCCCTGATGATGAAAATCCCCTATTACACGACGACCGCGGGGGCTTTGGCGGCCGCCCAGGCGATCGGGGCGATCAAGGCCGGCGAGCTGGATGTGCGGCCGATCCAGGACTATGCGCATGACTGACCAGTTCGCGACGATTTCGACCATGCGGTGACTGCAAAAGCGGGCGCAGTCCGGTGAGGTTGGTTATGCGGGTTTGTGCAAAGACCGCGGCTGCGGCCCCTGCTCCCTCCCCCACCGTCATCCTCGGGCTTGACCCGAGGATCAGAGGCGGGTGGCGTGCTGTGCGTTCGGGGCGGCCCGGAGACCGCGCCCGTGAACCGTCGACGGAGCACCGGATAGTCTGACCCTCGGGTCAAGCCCGAGGGTGACGGTGGGTGGTGGAACCACCGCTCTCGCACCGGAAGTTGAGCAGCCTTGACGCCGCCCGGCTGTTCCCCGCCACTCCGGGCATGGACGAGAAGCGCCCGTTCATCGCCACCTATATCGAGGCGAGCCGGCCGTTCGGCGTCCTCTACATCGGCATGACCAGCAACCTCTATCGCCGCAGCGGGGAGCACCGCGCGGGAGAGGGCGGCGGGTTCGCCCGGCGCCATGGGTGCAACATCCTTGTCTGGTATCAGCCGTTCGAGCTGGTGACGTCGGCCATCCGCCGGGAGAAGGCGCTGAAGCGGTGGAACCGGGCGTGGAAGATGCAGCTGATCGAGGAGAGGAATCCGGAGTGGCGGGATCTGTATCCGTGGCTCATGGGCGAGGAAGCCGACCCGCGCCTGCCGGACAGGGATGACGGCGGGGTCGCCGCGTTTCTGGCTCGGCTGGAGGCGGAGGCGAAGCGGGAAGAAGATTAGCCGCACCGCCTCCCCCCCCTTCACCGTCATCCTCGGGCTTGACCCGAGGATCAGACCGTCCGGTGCTCGGTGGCGAAAGCACGGGCACGGTCGCCGGGCCCTCTCGAGCGTATAGTTCGCCTCTCGCCTCTGATCCTCGGGTCAAGCCCGAGGATGACGGTCGAAAGAGGTGATGGAACACGTCCGTTTCTGACGCACCCGCATGCCACCCTCTCCGCATGGAACACTATCGTCTGCGCAAATATCGGGGGCCGGAGACGTGGGCGCAGGTGCGCAAGGCCTATGTCGCCGGAGAATCCGCCCCGTCTGTCGCCCGCCGCTTCGACGTGGGCCTGGCCAATCTGCGCCGCCGCGCCATGGCCGAGGGATGGACCCGAAACCGGATCGCGGAGCGGCTGGATCTCAGGCCGCTGCGGGGCGGGGCCGACGATCCGCCGCCGGCGCTGATGGCGCTGGCCGAGCTGGAGGCGATGCCGGAGACGCCGCGGATCGATCCGTATGTGGCGCTCGGCAAGGCGGTCGGGCGCGCGGCCTGGCTGGTCAGTCAGGGGAAGGCGGCGGAGGCGACCGCCCTGCTGCGCGCGGCCGAGGCGCTGGACAGGCTGAAATGGGCGGCGAAGTAGGCCCTCAGATCCCCGACGCCGCCTCCGGGTCCGCCGTTGCGTCCCGCCCCTCCACGATCCGCGCCGCCGCCAGGTCGGCGGTGACGTTGCCGATGGTGCGGAAGATGTCGGGCACCACCTCGACCGCCAGCAGCAGCGGCAGGACCTCGAGCGGCAGGCCCATGGCCAGGGCGATGGGGGCGATGGAGGCGAAGAAGGAGACCTGGCCCGGGAGGCCCACGGTGCCGACGCTGATGGCCAGGGCGGCGACGCTGCCGGCGATCAGGACGCCGGGCGTCAGGGGGATGCCGTACAGGTGGGCGACATAGATGCAGACGGCCAGGTTGGCGACCGTCGAGGTGATGCGGAAGATGGCCACCGCCAGCGGCAGGACCAGACCCGCGGTCGCCGTCGAGACGCCCAGACGGTCGATCGCCCGCTCGACCATGACCGGCAGGCAGGCCAGCGACGACTGGGTCGAGAAGGCCACGACCTGGGCCGGGGCGGCGGCGCGGGCGAAGCGGCCCAGCGTCACCCGCCCGAAAACGACGGCCACGACATAGGTCAGCAGGATCAGGCCGATCAGGGCCAGGGAAACGATGGCGATGTAGTGGCCCAGCACGCCCGCCGCGCCGAGGCCGGCTCTCAGCCCCACGCCCAGGGACAGGGCGAAGACGCCGATCGGGGCGGCGCGCAGCACCCAGTGAACGATGACGATCATGGTTTCCGACACCGCCTCGAAGAAGAGGGTCAGCGGCTGGCGCAGGCGCGTGGACAGACGGGTGGTCGCGAAGCCGAAGACGATGGCGAAGACCACGATGCCGAGGATGGCGTCGTCGGCGGCCGCGCGGATCGGATTGGCCGGGGCGAGGCTGGTCAGGAAGGCGGAGAAGCCGCCGCCGCCGAGGTTCTGGCGCACGGCCTCGTCGCCGACCGCGCCGGACAGCAGCAGCCGCCCGCCTTCCGGGTCGATCGGCCAGACGGCGTGCAGGCCCAGCGAGGCGAGAACGCCGTAGACCGTGGCTCCGACCAGCAGCAGGGCGAAGACCACGATGGCCTTCAGCGCCAGCCGGCCCGTCGCCGCCGCGTCCGCGATGGAGGCGATGCCGGTCACCAGCAGGCTGAAGACCAGCGGGATGATCGTCATCCGCAGGGCGTTGAGCCACAGCTGGCCGAGCCCCTCGACGAGGGCGACCGTGCCGGTCCCGCCGGGTATGCCGTACGCCTGCGCCGCCGCGCCGGCGGCCAAGCCCCCGATCAGGGCGACCAGCACCCACAGGCTGAGCGAGGAGAAGAGGGCGGCGGTGCGTGAACGGGTCATGCAGCGAAGCTAGGCGCCGCCGCGCGGTTTGGCCATCCGTCGCGTGCGCGCCGGGTGAACGATCCTTAACTCGACCGCGCCGCCGCGGCCCCGCAAGCTGAGCCGTTGGGTGTCGGGAGGGACGAATGCAACGGATGCGCACGGGCGCCGGATTCTACGGACTGGTCTTCATCGCCGGGTTCATCACCTTCGCCCTGCACGAAGGCGGACATTGGCTGGCGGCGATCCTGCTGGGGCATGAGGCGTATTTCGGGCTGAACAGCGCCGGGGCGCGGGGCGCGGTCAGCGCCGCCGACCACGCGATCATCTCGGCCGCGGGGCCGGCGGTGACCGTCGCTCAGGCGCTGATCGCCCTGGCGCTGGTGCAGGCGCGGGGCAGCGCGGTCGGCTGGATTTTCCTGTTCCAGGCCGCCTTCATGCGGCTCATGGCCACCGTCATCAGCCTGTTCAATCCGAACGACGAGGCGCGGATCAGCGAATGGCTGGGCTGGGGTCCGTGGATTCTGCCCGTGATCGTGACGGCCGGCCTGTTCGCCCTGCTGGCGGTGGGTGTTCAGCGGCTGAACGTCTCATGGAAGACGCTGGCGCTGAGCTGGGTGGTCGCTTCGGTCGCAGTCTCGGCCGTGGTGGGCCTCGACATGATCATGCCGCGCTGAGCCGCTCCAGCTGAAGCGCGACGGCGTCGGCGGCGGCGGCGAGGGCCGCGGCGTCGAGCGAACCGACCTCGATGATGGCGGCCGCGGGCCTGTCGCCCCCCGCGCGGCGATAGGCCGGGTCGTAGTGGGCCACGATCAGGGCCTCGGCCAGGGTCTCGATCTCTCCGTTCGCCGCCAGGGCGCGCCAGCCGGCGACCGTCTCCTTGCCGTGGTGCCGCGGCAGCCTGGTCAGGGCGGTATCGAGCGCAGCCGGATCGGCCGCGAAACCGGCGTAGTCCCGCACCGTCCGCGCCGCCCGCACGCTGACCGGCGACTCGATGCGGATCACGGACGCGGTCGACATGGCGGCCCACAGCATCGGCGGAATGACGCGCGCGCCGATCTTGCTGCTCTCGGCCTCGACGATGATCGGGCGGGACGGAACGAGCCGCGAGAGCGCGTCGTGAAGCCGGGTCTCGAAAGCCTTCTGCGACGGCTGCCCCCCCGGCATCGCGCCGAACAGCGAACCCCGGTGGGCCGCCAGCGCCTCCAGATCCAGCGTCTGCGTCCCCTGCCCCGCCAGCGTCGCCAGCAAAGCCGTCTTGCCCGAGCCCGTCGGTCCGTCCAGCAGCACCAGCCGGTGCGCGACGGGCTGGTCGTACAGCGCCGCCGTCACCTGCCGCCGCCAGGTCTGATAGCCGCCGTCCAGCACCGTGACCGGCCAGCCGACCTGATCCATCACCGTGGCCATGGCTCCCGAGCGCTGACCGCCGCGCCAGCAGTAGACCAGCGGCTGGAAGCTTCCGGCGCGGTCGGCAAGCGGCCCTTCGAGATGGGCGGCGATGTTGCGGGCCACCATGGCCGCGCCCGTGCGGCGGGCGAGGAATTTGGAGCCCTGGACGTATTCGGTTCCGACCGCCGCCCGCTGTTCGTCGTCCAGCACCGGCAGATTGATCGCCCCGGGGATGTGGTCGAGCGCGAACTCGGCGGGGCTGCGGACGTCGATGATGGCGTCGAAGGCGTCGCGCGACCGGGGACACAGCTCGACGGTGCGGCGGATCATGCGCCGACCCGCACCCTCGCCGGGCCGTCGACGACGCGGCCCACCACGGCGGCCTGCCCGAAGCCCTCGGCACGGGCCAGTTCCAGCAGGGCCTCGGCCTGACCGGCGGCGACGGAGACGAGCAGGCCGCCCGAGGTCTGGGGATCGGTCAGCAGGTCGCGGCGCCAGTCCGGCAGACCGGCGGGCAGGTCGATGAAGGCGCCATAGCTTTCCCGGTTGCGGCCCGAGGCGCCGGTGCGCACGCCGCTGGCGGCCAGGGGTTCGACCGCTTCCAGCAGGGGCGGATGTCCGATCAGCTCGACGGTCAGGCCCGATCCACGCGCCATCTCCAGCGCATGGCCCAGCAGGCCGAAGCCGGTCACGTCAGTCACCGCGTGGACGCCGGCCATGCCGGGAAGCTTCGCACCCACGGTGTTCAGCTTCGTGGTCGAGGCGATCAGGGCGGCGTAGCCGGCCTCATCGAGCCGGCCCTGTTTGAAGGCGGCGCTGAGCACGCCGACTCCCAGGGCCTTGGTCAGGATGAGGACATCGCCCGCCCGTGCGCCGCGATTGGTCAGCACCTGATCGGGATGCACCAGCCCCAGCGCGACCAGACCGTAGATCGGCTCGACGCTGTCGATGGAATGGCCGCCCGCCACCGGAATGCCCGCCGCCGCGCAGACCGAGGCCCCGCCCTGGAGGATGCGGCCGATGGTTTCCGTCGACAGCACATTCACCGGCATGCCGACCAGGGCGAGGGCGAAGATCGGCGCGCCGCCCATGGCGTAGACGTCCGACAGGGCGTTGGTCGCGGCGATGCGGCCGAAGTCGAACGGATCGTCGACCACCGGCATGAAGAAGTCCGTGGTGGCCACCAGCGCCTGCTGATCGTTCAGCCGCCAGACCGCCGCATCGTCACTGGTCTCGGTCCCGACGATCAGATTGGCGAAGGCCGCCGCCTGCGGGATGTCCTTCAGTATGTCCTGCAGCACCGCCGGGGCCAGCTTGCAGCCGCAGCCGCCTCCATGGGCCAGCGAGGTCAGGCGGGGCTCGGTCGTGCTCATGCTCCGGGTGTGAGCGAAACGGCTCGTGAACTCAACCGTCCCGCGCTCCGTGCTAGCGTGACGGCATGCGCAGCCTGATCGCCCCCGTCGCCTCAGTGATCGCCCTGATGTTCGCCCTACCCGCCGCCGCGCAGGAGGTCCGCCCGCGGACCTGGGCCAATCCGGTCGATGTCGACTACAAATACAATTTCGAGCAGACCCACCGGGGGATCAGCTATCGGACCGGCGCCGATCCGGTGATCGTCCTGCATCGCGACCGCTACTTCCTGTTCCAGACCCTGGCGGACGGCTACTGGACCTCCACGGACCTGGTGGACTGGACCTACGTCCAGCCCGACAAATGGCCGTTCGAGAGCAATGTCGCGCCCGCCGCCGTCTCGGACGGCGAGCGGCTGTATCTGATGCAGTCGGCCTTCGAGCCCCGCCCCCTGCTGGTCAGCGAACACCCCGAGACCGGCCGCTGGGACTGGCACACCCGCATCCTGCCGCCCGTGCCGGGCGCGGTCAGCCGCAATGAGGAAGGCAGTCTGGGCGAAGGCGGCGTACCGGCGGACAAGCTTCCGCCCGGGCCGTGGGATCCCGGCCTGTTCATCGACGACGACGGCAAATGGTACCTCTACTGGGGGTCGTCCAACGTCTATCCGCTGTACGGCTCGCAGATCGATCCGACGCCGCCCGTCCGCTTCATCGGCGAGCCGACGCGGCTGCATGTCCTGCATCCCGACCGGCACGGCTGGGAGCGTTTCGGTCAGGATCACTCGGGCGGCCTGCCCGACGGCACGGCCATCAACCCCTATATGGAAGGGGCGTGGATGACGAAGCACGGCGGCCGCTACTATCTGCAGTACGGAGCGCCGGGCACTGAGTACAATGCCTACGCCAATGGGACATATGTCGGCTCCAGTCCCTTGGGGCCGTTCGAATATGCGCCGTACAATCCGGTCAGCTACAAGCCCGGCGGCTTCGTCGAGGGCGCCGGCCACGGCTCGACCTTCCAGGACCGGCACGGCAATTGGTGGAACACGGGCACGCCGTGGATCGGACACAACTGGACCTTCGAGCGGCGCATCGCGATGTTCCCGGGCGGCTTCACGCCCGACGGCCAGATGCATTTCTCCAGCCGGTTCGGCGACTATCCGCAGCGGATGCCGACGGCGAAGGTGGATGATCCGGAGAGCCTGTTCACGGGCTGGTTCCCCCTGTCCTACAGGGCCGAGGCCGTCGCCTCGTCCACCCGCGGCGAGTTCGCCGCCAACCGCGCCACGGACGAGAATCCGCGCACCTTCTGGGTCGCGGGGCGCAACGAGGCGGGCCAGACCCTGACGCTGGACCTCGGCGGGCTGAAGGCGGTCCATGCGGTGCAGGTCAACTATGCGGATCATGAATCCGGCGTCTATGCCGAACGTCCGGACATCCGCACCCGCTTCCGCATCCTGACCTCCCGCGACGGCCGGGACTGGGCGGTGTTCGCCGACCTGTCAGACTCCACCCGCGACCGGCCCAACGCCTATGTCGAGGGCGAACGGCCGGTGGACGCCCGCTATGTCCGTTACGAGCACGGCGAGGTCGCCGCCGCCAACCTGGCCATCTCGGATCTGCGGGTCTTCGGCACGGTGGACGGCCTGGCGCCGGAGCGGCCCGATCTGCGGGTCCGGCGCGGCGGCGACCAGCGCAACGCGATGGTCTCGGTCACGCCGGTCTCCGGGGCGCTGGGCTACAACATCCGCTGGGGCGTGGCGCCGGACAGGCTGTTCCAGACCTACCAGGTCTATTTCGACGACCTGCGCGACATGGGAGATCAGCTTGAGGTTCGGGCCCTGAATGTCGGCGTCGACTACTGGTTCGCTGTCGAGGCCTTCTCGCCCAGCGGCGTTTCACCCCTGAGCCGGACGGTTCGCGTACCGGCCCGCTGACCCTCCGGTTTGACGTTGCCAACCCGGGAGCGAGGGACCAGGCTCGGCCCGGACATGACGGGGGGAATGATGCGACTTCTTGCAACCACGGCCGCACTGGCCCTGCTGGCCTTCGGCCCGGCCCATGCGCAACAGGGGTCGACCGACGCCGAGCTGCGGCTGGCCGTGGCGCGCGACTATGACGCCAACCTCGGCGCCCTGTTCGACGACTTCCACCGCAACCCCGAACTGTCGGGCATGGAGGTTCGCACCTCGGGCATCATGGCCGCCCAGCTGACCGCCCTCGGCTATGAGGTCACGACCGGCGTCGGCGGCACGGGCGTGGTCGCGGTGCTGCGCAACGGCGCCGGGCCGACGGTCATGATCCGCGCCGACATGGACGGCCTGCCGCTGAGCGAACAATCCGGTCTGCCCAACGCCTCCACGGTCAAACAGGTCGACAGCGACGGCGTCGAAAAGCCCGTCATGCACGCCTGCGGCCACGATGTTCACATCACCGCCCTGATCGGCACGGCCCGCCAGATGATGGCGCAGCGCGCGGACTGGTCGGGCACGCTGGTGCTGATCGCCCAGCCGGCCGAGGAGCGCATCTTCGGCGCCCGGGCCATGGTGCGGGACGGTCTGTATTCCCGATTCCCCAAGCCCGACTACGCCCTGGCCTTCCACGTCTCGGCGGATCTGGCCAACGGCCTGATCGATGTGCCGCCGGGCATCACCTCGTCGAGCTCCGACAGTGTCGACATCGCGGTGCATGGCGTCGGGACCCACGGGGCCTATCCGCACATGGGGATCGACCCGATCGTGGTGGCGTCGGCCATCGTGATGAACCTGCAGACCCTGCCCAGCCGCAGCATCAACCCACTGGAAGGCGCGGTCGTGACCGTCGGGGCCATCCACGGCGGCATCAAGCACAACATCATCTCGGACCGCGTGGACATGCAGCTGACGGTTCGCGCCGATAATCCCGAGACGCGCACCGCCCTTCTGGACGGCATCGACCGCGTCGCGCGCGGCACGGCCCTGGCGCTCGGGGTGCCCGAGGACAGGCTGCCCACCGTGGTCCGGTCGACGACCGAGACGACGCCGGCGACCATCAACGACGCGGCCACCGCCAGCCGTCTCCGCGCGGCCATCGGCGCGGCCATGGGCGCCGAGCGGGTGGTGGACGTCGCCCGCACAGGCATGGGCGCCGAGGATTTCGCATACTTCGTCACTCCGGAGAGCGGGGTGAAGGGCGTCTATTTCAGCGTCGGCGGCACCCCTGCCGATCAGGTCGCGACCGCGCCCGGCCACCATTCGCCCCTGTTCCGCATCGATCCGCGGCCTGCCGTCACGACCGGAGTGGAGGCGACCGTGGTCGCGGCCCAGGCCCTGATGCCGAAAGGCTGAGGCGGCCCCTGAACCGTTCCCGGCGCCGTCCGTTTCACCCGTGAACCGGAGAGCGCCATGCCCATTCCCAAACTCGCGACCCTGATCGGCGGATTGCTGCTCAGCAAGGGCGGACGGCGCATGGCCGGCCGTCACGCCGGGAAACTGGCGCTGGCGACCCTTGCCTTCCAGCTGTGGGAGCAAAAGCAGGCGGCGAAACATCCGGGCCGCGGCCGGACTCGCGCGCACCCGCGCCAGCGCTGGAGCGGACGCCGCGTCTGAAACCGCTGGACGGACGCGGGGTCAACCTCGCTAAGTGGCCCGGCCAAGCGGAGCCGTCGCCATGATCACCGTCCATCACCTGAACGATTCCCGCTCCCAGCGCGTGCTGTGGCTGCTGGAGGAACTGGGCCTTCCCTACGAGGTGAAACGGTACCAGCGGGATGCGAAGACCCGTCTGGCCCCGCCCGAACTCATGGCCATCCACCCGCTGGGCAAGTCGCCGGTGGTGGACGATGGCGACGTCCGCCTGGCCGAGACCGGAGCCATCATCGAATATCTGCTCGAGGCGCACCCGGCGTCCGGCCTTCGTCCGGAGCGCGGGACCGAAGCCGGACGGCGCTTCACCTACTGGCTGCACTATGCCGAGGGGTCGGCCATGACGCCCCTGTTGCTGAAGCTGATCTTCGGCGTGATCCCGGACCGGGTTCCCTTCCTCGCACGGGGCGTGGCCAAGAGCATCAGCAAGGCCATGAACGCCAATATGATCGATCCGCAGATCGCGGCCCACACCGCCCTGTGGGAGGCCGAACTGGCCCGCTCGGCCTGGTTCGCCGGCGACGAATTTTCCGCCGCCGACATCATGATGAGCTTCCCGGTCGAGGCGGCCGGATCGCGGGTCGGCTACGGCGCTGACAAGCCTCGCCTGAAGGCCTTCCTGAAGACCATCCACGCCCGTCCGGCGTATCAGCGGGCGCTCGAACGCGGCGGACCATACAGCTACGCCTGACGATGGCTTCGGCGCCACAGGCGGCCTGCGACCCGTCCCGAATCCGGACGCGGGCGCAACTCCGCCCTGAATGGAACGTTAATGGCCCCATGCGCCCGAGAACCATTCAAGTCATCGCCGCCCTTGTCGCCGCCGTCGCCTTCATCCTGGCGTTCATGGCCGCAGGCGTCGTCCTGCTGTCGAGCCTGTTCATGGCCCTGGGTCTGGCCGCCGTCGCCTGGCTGGCCTGGAGTCTGGTCGGAAGGGTCAAATTGTGGGGCAGCATCCAGCAGATCCGCGAGCGCCGGCGCAAGGCCGTCACATAACGACAATCTTCAGGATACCGCTTGCCCCTTGAACCTTGAGGCCGGGCGCCCTACCCTCTTGGGCCGGTCGCGAGCGCCCAGCGACCCTTGGCGTAACCAATCTCTAGTCGGGCGATAGCTCAGAAATTCACGACATATGGAAAAAGTGCCGATGACGGCCGAGGGCTACCGTGTCCTCGACGATCAGCTGAAGCAATTGAAGTCCGTCGAAAGGCCGAGCGTTATCTCGGCCATTTCGGAGGCGCGCGAGCATGGCGATCTGTCTGAAAACGCCGAGTATCACGCCGCCAAGGAGCGTCAAGGCTGGATCGAAGGCCAGATCGCCGACATCGAGGACAAGATCAGCCGCGCCCAGGTCATTGACGTCTCCAAGCTGAACGGCAGCCAGGTGAAGTTCGGGGCCACGGTCACCGTGGTCGATGAGGACACCGAGGAAGAGGCCCGCTACCAGATCGTCGGCGAGCACGAAGCCGATGTGAAGGCGGGCAAGATCTCGATCGCCTCGCCGATCGCGCGCGCCATGATCTCGAAAGAGATCGGCGACGTGGTCGAGGTGAACACCCCCGGCGGCGTCAAGGCCTACGAAATCCTCAAGGTCGAGTGGAAATAGGCCGATGACCGACGCCCCCGAAACGCGCCCGCCGCTGGTGTCGCACGTTTCGGTCGGCGTCACGGATATCGCCCGCGCCGCCGCCTTCTACGACGCCGTCATGGCTGTTCTGGGCGCGCGGCGGATCATGGAACACGAGATGGGCGTCGGCTATGGCCGCGCCTTCCCGGAATTCTGGGCGTCGCGGCCCCATGACCGCGGCGTGGCCGCGGCCGGCAACGGAACCCACATCTGTTTCAACGCCGCCGACGCCGCGGCGGTCGACGCCTTCCATGCGGCCGGCCTCGGCGCGGGCGGCGTGGACGACGGCGCACCCGGCCCGCGCCCCGAATACGCCCCCGGCTATTACGCCGCCTTCCTGCGCGATCCCGACGGCAACAAGGTCGAGGCCATGTGCTGGATCGCACCGCCCCCGGCGACGTGAGCACGCCGCTCTCCATCTGGGTGGTGTCCGACGGCCGCATCGGCATGGAGAACCAGGCGTTGGGCCTGGCCGAGGCCGTCCAGCGCCTGACCCCCGCCGATATCAGCGTCCGCCGCATCCGCTGGCGCCCGCTCTTCGACAAACTGCCATCGGCGCTGAAGGCGTCGTGGATGCTGGACCTGTCGTCCGATTCCACCGAACCCGCCGCCGGCGAGACCTGGCCCGATCTGTGGATCGCCACCGGCCGCGCCACCCTGCCGATGTCCGCCCGCGTCCGGGCCGCGTCCGGGGGGCGGACGTTCGTGGTCCAGACTCAGGATCCCCGCTGGCGCAACGCCGCCTATGACCTGATCGTCGCCCCCGCCCATGACCGGATCGAGGCTCCGAACGTGCTGTCGATCACCGGCTCGCCGCACCGGGTCACGCCGGAAAGGCTGGCCGAGGGGTCGGCCGCCTTCGCGGACCGGCTGGAGCCCCTGCCCCGCCCCCGCGTCGCTGCCCTGATCGGCGGCCGCTCCAAGGCCTTCGACCTGCCGGAAGCCCACGCCGCCGATCTGGCCGGGCGGATCGCCGGGGCCGTCGAGGCCGCGGGCGGCTCCCTGATGCTGACCTTCTCGCGGCGCACGCCCGAGGCGGCGAAGGCGGCGATGACCGCGCGGCTGGCGCACCTGCCGGGCCTGATCTGGGACGGCGCGGGTCCGAACCCCTATTTCGCCTTCCTCGACCAGGCCGATCATGTGCTGGTCACCGAGGACAGCGCCAATATGGCGGCGGAGGCGGCGTCGACGGGCAAGCCGGTTCATATACTGCCGATGATCCCGCTGAAGGCGGCGGACAAGTTCGCCCGCCTGCACGCCGACCTGCGCGAGCGCGGCGCCGCACGGCCGTTCGACGGGACGCTGGAGCGCTGGAGCTATGAGCCGCTGGACGAAACCGCGCGCGCGGCGCGGACGGTTCTGGAGCGGATGAGGCGGGGTTAGTCGCCGCCGCCGCCCCCGCCGCCGTCTCCACCGCCGCCGCCGCCATCGGACCCGCCGTCAGAGCCGTCGCCGTGTCCGCCCCTGCCGTTTCCGTCGCCGTCCGAGGTGTAGGTGGCGCTGTCGCCGCCCTCCCCGCGGCCAGCCTTCTTGCGCTGGCTGGAGTCGAGGGTCACGCCCAGCCCCGCGCCGATCGCCACGCCCAGACCGATGCCGATGGCCAGATTGTCCATGGCGATGCCGACGGCGCATCCGACCGCCACGCCCAGGGCCAATCCGATACCGATGAAACTGCGGCCTTCCATGTCGTCCCCTCCGTCAGACCTGTGAACAGTCGGAACCTACCATCGCAAGAAGCGGAATCAGCGCCTAAATAGGGGCATGAGCACTCCGAGAACCGTCCGCGTCGCCATCATCGGCTCCGGCCCCGCCGGCTGGACCGCCGCCATCTACGCCGCGCGCGCGTTGCTGAGCCCCGTCGTCATCGCCGGCCTGCAGCCCGGCGGCCAGCTGACCATCACCACCGACGTCGAGAATTATCCGGGCTTCAAGGACGTGATCCAGGGCCCGTGGCTGATGGAGCAGATGCGCGCCCAGGCCGAGCATGTCGGGACCGAGGTCATCGAGGACATCGTGGTCAAGGCGGACCTGTCGCAGCGGCCGTTCCGCCTGACGCTGGATAGCGGGACCGAGATGCTGGCCGAGACGGTGATCATCTCCACCGGCGCCCAGGCCAAATGGCTGGGGATCGAGAGCGAGGCGAAATACCAGGGCTTCGGCGTCTCGGCCTGCGCCACCTGCGACGGCTTCTTCTATCGCGGCAAGGAGGTCATCGTCGTCGGCGGGGGCAATACGGCCGTGGAAGAGGCGCTGTTCCTGACCAATTTCGCGTCGAAGGTCACCGTCGTGCACCGCCGCGACGAGTTCCGCGCCGAACGCATCCTGCAGGACCGGCTGTTCTCGAACCCCAAGGTCGAGGTGGTCTGGGACAACGCCATCGACGAAATCCTGGGCGAGACCAACAGCTTCGGCGGCGTCAACGTCACCGGCGCCCGTCTGAAGAACGTCAAGACGGGCGAGACGCGCGAGATCACGGCGGACGGCGTCTTCATCGCCATCGGCCATGCGCCGTCGTCAGAGCTGTTCGCGGGCCAGCTGGAGACCAAACAGGGCGGCTATCTGGTGGTGAAGCCGGGCACGGCGGCGACCGCCATCGAGGGCGTCTGGGCCGCCGGCGACGTGACCGACGACATCTACCGCCAGGCCGTCACGGCGGCGGGCATGGGCTGTATGGCGGCGCTGGAGGCGGTCCGCTTCCTCGCCGAGGAAGATCACGCGAAAGCCCATCACCCGATTTCGCACAAGGAAGCGGAAAAGATCGGCGTCTGGTAGCCGGCGTCAGCCGAACAGCTGCAGTTCCGGCGGAGCGTATTCGATCGGACGCCCGGCCCGGCGGCGCAGGGCGTAGTCGACAGCCGTCTGCACGGCGCGCTCGTCGGTCGGCTTTGACAGCACGCCGATCGTGCCCGCCACGCCGTTGCGCACCATGCCGGGGTTGGCGGTCATGAACAGGACGGTGACGCCCAGCTCCTGACCCAGTTCGCGGCCCAGATCGATGCCCGTCGGGCCGTCGGACAGATGGATGTCGACCAGGGCCAGGTCCACCTCGGTCTCCTGAACGACTTCCCGCGCCGTGCGCGCGTCAGCGGCCGTCCCGACCACCTCATGGCCGAGATCTTCCAGGACGAAGCGGAGCTCCATAGCCACCAGGGCTTCGTCTTCAATGATCAGAATACGCGCACTCATCAGATTTCAGACGGTTCTGTCCCTTTCGATTGCGTCCGCAGCATGCGGACAAGTTGCTAAACCAACGTTGACTCTTATTGCGAGTTGCAGACAAACGCCGTTATGCGACAATTTGTGCAGCGCGGCGCCTGGAAAGGGCGGTGGCCGGCAGGTCGGCGGTGACCCTCAGACCGTCGGGCGCCCAGACCCGTTCCAACCGCCCGCCAAGCTGGGTCTCCACCGACAGGGTGGCCAGCGAGGACCCGAACCCTGACCTCTCCGGCTCGCCCTTCACCGGCGGGCCGCCGCGTTCCTCCCAGACCAGGATGAACCGGTCGCCCTCGTTGCGAGTGGCCAGGGTGATGGCGCCGCCCTCGACCGACAGGGCGCCGTATTTGGAGGCGTTGGTGGCCAGTTCATGGAACAGCAGGGCCACCGAGGTCGCCGCCTGATCATCGAACACCGCGTCGTCCCCGCTCACCGTGACCCGCATCCTGCCGTCCAGGGTCGCATAGGGTTTGAACAGGTCGTTGAGGAAGGCGTGCAGAGTCATCGTGCCGACGGTCGGGCGCGAGGTGTCGGTGTGCGGCCGCACGAACTCGTGCGCGCGGGCCAAGGCGTTGATCCGCGTCCGCACGGCGGCGGCGAAGTCCTTCGCCTCGGGGAACTGGCGCGCCGACAGGGCTATCAGGGCCGAGACGACGGCGAAGATGTTCTTGATCCGATGGCTGAGCTCCTGACTCAGCAAATCCTTGGAATCGACGACCCGTTTCAGGTCCTCGATATCCGTGCAGGTGCCGAACCAGCGGGTGATCTCGCCCCGCTCGTTCCGGATCGGCCGGGCCCGTCCCAGCGTCCAGCGGTAGACGCCGTCAGCCCGACGCAGCCGGTACTCGATCTCGTAGGGCTCTCCGGTCTGGAGCGAATGTTGCCAGCGCTCCCAGGCGCGCGCCTGGTCGTCCGGGTGGAACATCCCGTTCCAGCCCTCGCCGTCGGTCGAACCGGCCGGCATGCCGGTAAACTCGTACCAGCGGGCGTTATAGTAGTCGTGGAAGCCGTCCGGCAGGGTCGACCAGACCATCTGCGGCATGGAGTCGGCGATGGCCCGGAATTTCGCTTCGCTCTCGGCCAGGGCGGCCGCGGCGGCGATCAGATCGTCATCGGCGCGTCGCCCCGCCGCGATCGCCTTGCGCAGGTTGAGCAGGTTCATCACCTGCCGCGCCAGAACCTCCAGCGCCTCGGCCTGTGTCGCGCTCAATCCTTCGGGCCGCGTGCGGGTGTCCAGCACACACAGGGTGCCCAGCGGCAGGCCGTTCTGATCCTTGAGCAGGACGCCGGCGTAGAATTTCAGACCCGCATTCCCGGTGACGAGCGGATTGTTCTCGAACCGGGGGTCCTTCGTGGCGTCGGGCACGATCAGCCGGTCCTGCTCCAGCAGGGCGTGGCGGCAGAATGAGGTTTCCAGCGGGGTTTCCCGTACGCCCAGACCAACCTCGGACTTGAACCACTGCCGGTCGGCGTCAATCAGGTTGACCACGGCGATCGGCGCGTCGCACAGCCGCGCCACCAGCGCCGTGATGTCGTCGAACGCAGGCTCGCGCTCGGAATCCAGAATATCGTAGGACTGCAGGGCCGCGAGGCGATCTGTCTCGTTCCAGGCGGTCTTGGTCATCCGGGGTCCATGCTTCGCGCTCGGGCGCGTAGACATCAGGTAATGCCCGAAGGCAGAACCCGTTGCAAAGCTTCCGATTCCGGGAACTCAGGAACCTGGACGGCCCACTTCCTCGACCTCCATGGGAGTCACCCCGGGGGCCACCACCACGACCGGAGCGGCCGCCGCGGGAGCCGGAGCCTCGAAGTCGGAGAGGCGCTGGTTGATGGCGGCGATCTCGGCCGGCGAAGGCTGGCGGCGACCGCCCAGCGAGGCGACGCCGACCACGCGGGTCTGGCCGTTGATCTCGACGGTCCGCATCGCACCCTCGCCGTTGGCGGCGACCTCGGCCAGCGCCTTTTCGGCCTCGGCGGCCGTGGCGATCTGGATGCGCGGCCGCGAGAAGCGGGCCTCGTCGATCAGGGGTTCCCGGCCCGAATAGCGCTGGCTGAAGGCGGCCGGCTCTCCATAGACGCCCTTCCAGCGATAGAAGATGTGCGCCCCGATCTGGGTCAGTTTGTTCAGCGTCGGCGACCACCACGGATGCACATAGTCGGCGTGATAATGGGTCGCCGTCCCGACCGCGGCCGACACATGGCCGGCCAGGGCCCGTTCCGCGACCCGCTTCGCCCGCTCCCAGGCCCAGCCGACCGGCGCCTGGCCCAGGGCGCCGTCGCAGGTGAAGCTGAACTGGCAGCCGGTCGTGCGCTCGGCCCCCTCGAACACCACGCCGCAGATGGTGTTGGCGTAGTTGGGATCGCGCACGCGGTTCAGAATGACCTGGGCCACCGCCTCCTGCCCGGCCGTCGGCTCCAGCGCCGCCTCGTAATAGACGCCTTGGGTCAGGCAGCGCAGCGCACGCCGGCGATCCTCGGCCGTGGCGGGCTTGAACACGAAGGGCGCCGCCACGCGCAGATATTGCGAGGCGTTGGGCGTTGCGGCGTTCAGCTTCATGGCGTCCAGGCCGGTCGCGCCGAACTCCAGCGTCGGGCGGCCAGCCAGCGTCAGACTTTCCCAGCCCGGCGTCAGTCCATACAGGGCCGGTTGCCGTTCACCCGGATCATGCCGCAGGGCCAGAGCCAATTGCGACGGATCCATCCGGCTGGTGATGGCGGCGAGCCCTCTCGCGCCAAGGTCGCCTTTGGTGAGGGTCCGCACCGCCTCCGCGCGGCGGTCGATCTCGGGCCGTGGGGTCGAGCTGGCGGCCATGGCCACGCCGAAGGCGGCCAGCACCACGGGGACGCCGGCGGCGAGCCGTCGCGTCCTCTTCAGCGTCGAACTCCAGTCGATTCCGGCCAAATCCAGCTCCAGGGGCGGCTCAGCCGCCACAATCCAACTCCATGCCCGGCAAGCGGGGCGCTTTTCAGGCGGAAAAGCGCCGTTAGGTCAAGTCTCAACGACCTCCGAGCGTGGACCGCAGCATCCAGGCGAATTTCTCGTGCGCAGCCAGCCGCTGCGTCATCAGATCGGCGGAGGCTTCGTCGCCGGCCCTGGAGGCCGTTTCAAAGGCCGCGCGCGCGGTGGCGATCAGGGTCTCGTGATCCTGCATCAGCTCCTTGAGCATGGCGGTCGCCTCCTTCTCGGGATCGCCATCCTTGATCGAGGTCAGATTGCCGAACCCCGAGAAACTCTGCGGCGCCAGCACGCCCAGGGCGCGGATGCGTTCGGCGATCTCGTCCAGGGCGGCCCATATGTCCCGGTACTGCTGCTCCAGCAGGTTGTGGAAGCTGAAGAACTCGGGGCCCCGCACGTTCCAGTGATAGCCGTGGGTCTTCAGATAGACAGCGAAACTGTCAGCCAGCACCTTGGTCAGTTCCCGGGCGACGTCGGCGCGCTCGGTCTTGGTCAGGCCGGTGTCGATGGTGGCGGGCATGGGTGGTCGTCTCCGGAGGTGAACGTTCGGCATGAAGGTGGGCATAGCGGGGGCGTTCGCCAATACCGACCGCCCCGGCGATGGTGCGACAAAACCGCAGCGCTTGAAGGAACGTGATGCTTCCCAATACGTTGCACCGGATCGCGCGCGGCGCGAGCGGGGGTTGTTGAGTGGGCGGGGACGGATTTCGCAAGCGTCTGTCGGTTGGTGACGCAGGGCTCAGCAGCCTGGCGCGGATACCTCCGCAGCCGTGGTGGGCCAATATCCTCATCGGTCTCGCCTTCGCGGCGGCTTCGCTGGCTATCCGCTGGGCCCTGTCCGGTTTCTACGGTCAGATCAGCGGCTTCATAATCCTTCTGCCCGGCGTCGTCCTGGCCGGGCTGGCTGCGGGCCGGTTGGCGGGCTTCACCACGGTCATCGCCTCGCTGTTGGGAGGGTGGGTCATTGCCGGTCCATCCGCCACGGGCGTGGGCGTCTCGACGCCGCTCGGGGTGGTCGCCACCACCAATTTCGTCGTCGTCGGCCTGTTCGTCGCCGCGGTCGCCGCCTCGCTGCGCAAGATCCTGTCCCGCCTCGACCGGTCGGTGGCCGATCTGTCCGCCGCCGACGCCCGTGTCGGCGAGAGCGACGCCCGTTTCCGCCTGATGGCCGACACCGCGCCCTCGCCGGTCTGGATGACCAACGCCAACGCCGAGGTCGAATTCGTCAACGCGGCCCTCGTCAACTACTACGGCCGGCCCGCCGAGGAGCTGCTGGGCCACGTCTGGAAACAGACCATCCATCCGGACGACCAGGCCGAGGTCGAAGCGGCCATGGCCGCCGCGCGGCCGCAGCATCTGCCGTACGGTTTCGAGGCGCGGTTCCTGCACGCCGACGGCGGCTGGCGCTGGATGCGCATCTCCGTCAATCCGCGTTTCGGGGCCGACCAGACCTTCCTCGGCTACGTGGGCATGGCCTTCGACGTCAGCGAAACGCGCGAGGCGCTGGACACCCTGGCCGCGCTGGAACGCCGCCAAAGCTTCCTGCTGGAGCTGGCTGACCGCCTCCGCGACCTTGCTTCGCCGGAAGAGATCATGCTCGAGGCGGAGCGGGCCGTGGGCGCCGAGTTGGACGTCAACCGCGTCGGCTATGGCGAAGTGGACCAGGAACGCGGCGTCGTGTTCATGACCCGGGACTGGACCACCGGGGTCGTCAGCGCGGAAGGGGAATTCCGTCGGGAGGATCTGGGCGCGGACCTGATCTCGGATCTGGCCGAAGGACGGATGATCCGCATACCTGACGTCCAGAAGGATTCCCGGACCAGGGACGCCCTGGACGTCTTCCAGCGACTGCAGACGCGAGCTCTTGTACGCGCACCGGTCATTCGGGGCGGTCGTTTGCGGGCCTTCATGTACGCCCATGACGCCGCGGTGCGCGAATGGAGCGAAGCGGAATCGTATCTGCTGCAGGAAGTTGCGGTCCGGACGTGGACCGAAATCGAGCGGGCGCGCGCCGAGGGCGCGGTGCGCGAGAGCGAGGCCCGTTTCCGCGCCATCGCCGACACCGCCCCGGTGCTGATCTGGGTGACGCAGCAGGACCGCACCCGCGCCTTCGTCAACCAGGCCTATGTCGCCTTCAACGGCGGAACCTATGAAGAGGCGCGCCTCGCCGACTGGCGCGCGGTGGTCCATCCCGACGACCATGAGCGGATCATCGAGGAATCGCTGGCCGGCGAGGCCACCGGGCAGCCTTTCTCCATGGAAGCCCGATATCTGCGCCATGACGGCCAGTACCGCTGGCTGAAGTCGTTCTCGCGGCCCCGGCTGGGCGCGGGCGGCGCGGTGGTCGGCTTCGTGGGCGTGGCGTTCGACGTGACGGACATTCGGGAAGCCAGCGACCGGCTGATGGAGTCAGAGACCCGGTTCCGCACCGTCGCCGACAGCGCGCCTGCCCTGATCTGGATGCTGGACGCCGAGGGCAGGCCCAGCTTCATCAACCGCCGCTACCGCACCTTCTTCGGCATCGAGTCCGAACTGGACGTGGTCGACGGTTGGCGCAGGCTGGTGCACCCCGACGACATCCAGGCCTTCATGACCGCCTTCAGCGAGGCGGTGGAGCGGCACGACCGGTTCGAGGGCGTCATTCGCACGCGGCACCCGGTCATGGGTGAACGCTGGCTGCGCTGCGAGGCCCTGCCCCGCTTCGACGCGGCCGGAAAATTCCAGGGCTATGTCGGCGCCAATGTCGACATCACCGAGGCCAAGCGCGCCGAGGAAGATCTGAAACGCATCAACGAGCTGCTGGAGGAACGCGTCGGCGAGGCGCTGGCGGAGAAGGCCAAGGCCGAGGCCGACCTGATGCACGCCCAGCGCATGGAGGCGGTCGGCCGGCTGACAGGGGGGGTGGCGCACGACTTCAACAATCTGCTGACCGTGGTCATCGGCGCCCTGGACATCATGCTGCGCTCGCCGAACGACGCGGCCAAACGCCAGAAGCTGGGCGAGGCCGCCCTCGCCGCCGCGCGGCGCGGCGAAGGGCTGACGCACCAGCTTCTGGCCTTCTCGCGCCGGCAGGCCCTGCGGCCCGAGGCCGTCGATCTGAACGCCCAGATCCGCGAGAGCGAGCCCCTGCTGCGCCGGGCCGTCGGCGAGGCCGTCGAGTTCAGGCTGAAACTGCGCCGCGGCGGCGCCCGGGTCAGCGTCGACCCTTCGCAGTTCGAGGCCGCCCTGCTGAACCTGGTCGTCAACGCCCGGGACGCCGTTGGCGACAAGGGACGGATCACGGTCCAGACCCAGTCATGCTCGGTCGAGGCCGGAGAGGTCACGGACCTGGCGGCCGGCGACTATGTCTGCGTCACGGTGTCGGACAACGGCTCCGGCATGCCGCCCGAAGTGATCGCCCGGGTGTTCGAGCCCTTCTTCACCACCAAGGCGGTGGGCAAGGGCACCGGCCTTGGCCTGAGCCAGGTCTATGGTTTCGCGCGCCAGAGCGGCGGGGCCGCCCATATCGCCTCGACGGTCGGGCGCGGGACCACCATCAAACTCTATCTGCCCCCGCTGGCCGAAGACGGGGCGACCGCGGTCGAGGCCGGGCCCGGTGCGGCCCAGGCCATGAAGGCGGGCCGCCGCCTGCTTCTGGTCGAGGACGACGCCAGCGTCACCGTGGTGGCGTTGGAGCTGCTGGAGGGGCTGGGGCTGGAGGTGCGGGCCGTCGAAACCGCGCCCCAGGCGCTCGAGCTGCTCAAGCGTGAGCGGTTCGACATCATGCTGAGCGACGTGGTCATGCCCGGCGGCATGACGGGGATCGAGTTGGCGCGGCGCTGCGAGCGCGACTATCCGGATATGCGGGTGGTGTTGACGTCCGGCTATGCGGGGGACGACGTGGACGCGGCCCTGGCGGACGCGCCCTGGCCGTTCCTGCGCAAACCCTATTCGGGCGAACAGCTGGCGCGCATCCTGGGCGATCTGACGCCCGAGGATGCGGCCGCCGTCTGAGCGGATTAGCGGCTGCGGGCCTTGCGGGCGGCGTAGCGTGCGTCGCGGGCGGCCTTCTGTTCTTCCTTGGTGAGCGCCTTGCGCTCCTTGCGGGCGGCGCGCTTTTCAGCCTCCACAGCTTCCTGGGCCTCGGCCTCGGCCGCCATGCGCGCGGCTTCCTTCTCGGCCTTTTCGCGGCGAGCTTCGGCCTTGGCCAGCTCGTGCTGCTGACGCAGGGCCTCCTTCTCGGCGGCGCGCTTCAGCGCCAGCTTTTCGAATTCGGGGTCGGGCGCGGCGGGCTTGGGCTTGAAGCGGGCGAGCAGGGCCTTCTTGGCCTCCTGCTGGGCGGTCAGGCGATCGGTGAAGCCGGTTTGTTTCAGATCTCTCATGCGGAGGTCGTCGATGTCCTTGTTCGGTTATCGGAGTACGCAAACGGCGCGGGCGAGCGTCACTCAGCCCGGGCGCGTCGGCTAACCCTATATAGGCGGCGAAATCAAGGTTGCGAGGCCGGATCAGGTCCGCGCCGCTCATTCGACGAAGAAATGTGTCAGTTGGGTTTCTCGGCGTGACCGACCGCGGCGCCCGCTGCGCCGCCCACCGCCGCGCCGACCGGACCGGCGACCAGGGCTCCGGCCACGGCGCCGGTGGCGGCCTTCTGCTCAATGGTGTGCCCGCAACCCGCGGCGGCGGCGGCCAACGTGGCCAGGACGAGGGTGACTGCCATGCGTTTCATGTCGGAATTCTCCCAATAGCGCAGCTGGAACGCCCCTGCCGCGCCGCCGGTTCCGGTTTTGCGTTCAAAGTTAAAACAGTCAATGAAACCCTAACCAAGACAATAGATCAGGCCCGCAATAATCATCGCTATGCAGAATCACGCCGACGTCGTGTTTTGGTCGTGATTGGAAATACAGATCAGCAGCGATAGATTATGATCGAAAGCCGGCGATCGGACGTCGGACCATTTAACGTTACATATCCACACCCGCGCGATGTTGCGCCGCACTCGAATCTTGCGAATCAACCACATTGGCGCCACAAACGGCTGGCTTAAGGCGCGTCCTCGACAGTCGGCCCGTTCGCCGACCGTCGATACACCGCAGGCGGAAAGCGACACATGTATCCAGAAATGGAGGGTGTCGCCCGGTTGCGAGACTACCCGGGGGCGGCACTGCGCCCTGCCGAACAGGACTGAGCCCTTGCCGAACGCCCCGCACACGTGCGCGAAAACCCCTGTCGATCGCCTGGCCCGTATCCGGCCTGGCACGGCGGCTGCGGCTTTCGGCGTGGTGATGGGGCTGGCCGTGGGCTGCGCCTATCTGGGCGGGACGGCGGCGAAGGCCACCACTGTCCGCAATCAGGCGGAACGGATCGAAGGCGCCACGGCGGCCGGATTCACGGAAGAAGCCCTCGCGGCCGCGGCCGGCGGCCTTGATGAAAGCGCGCTGGCCATCGCCCGCCGTCACGACCCCTACACCGTCGCCGGGGGCGCCCAGCGCGACCGTCAGGCCGAACTGATGACCGCGCGCCTCGAACAGCTGCGCGCCCAGCCGAACACTTCCGCCCTGCGCCAGGTCAGCCTGACCGGCCCGGTCGCGGCCCAGCCCTTCCGCCTCGGCGGCGCCCTGGACGCCTCGCGCGATCTGGAGTGCCTGACCCAGGCCGCCTATTACGAAGCCCGGGGCGAAGGCCGCGACGGCATGCGCGCCGTGACCCAGGTCGTCCTGAACCGCGTCCGCCACCCCGCCTTCCCCAAGAGTGTCTGCGGCGTCGTCTTCCAGGGCGCGGGCCGCCGGACGGGCTGCCAATTCAGCTTCACCTGCGACGGCTCGATGCGTGGACGCGTCAACCGCGCCGCCTGGAACCGGGCCCGCGAGGTCGCTTCAAGCGCCCTGTCCGGCGGCGTCTTCGCCCCGGTCGGCAACGCCACCTTCTTCCACACCACCGCGGTCGCGCCGGGCTGGCGCAACGCCATGGTGCGGGTCGGTCAGGTCGGCGACCACCTGTTCTACCGCTTCGGCGGCCGGTCCGGCTCGCGGGGCGCCTTCACCTACACCGCCCGTCCGTCAGGCCCGGCCGAAGGTCCTCGCCTGATCCAGGCCAGCATGGATCCGACCGCCACGGTCCGCGAGGCCGGCGCAGTCGCCTACAATCTGCTTGTCTCGCAGGAGGGCCGCGAAGCCCCGGTCGAGGCCGCGCCGGTTGTCGTGGTTCCCGCTCCGGCCGCGCCGGAAGCCCCGGCCGCGTCGCCGGCTCCCGCCGAAACCACGCCCACCGCCGCCTGATCCGTCAGGCGTCGCGGTGGCCCTTCGACGAGCGATGCGCATCGTCGTGACTGTGTTTCAGATCCCGTTCGCCGCCGCCGCCTGAAACCTTGCTGTTGCGCGGGTTCGTAGGTCCGCCCTCGCGCGGATCCTCGAACGCCGGCGGTTCCTTCTTCGCATTCTCGTGGCTGGCGCCGGGTCCGCCCCAGCGCTTCGTGTCTTCGGGGGTGGGGTTGTGCTGGTTGTTGGACATGATCAGCGGTCCTGAACCTTCCACTGGTTGGTCAGATTCTGCTTCAGATTGCCGAACCGGCCCTGGGTGTCGAGATTGACGTCCGCATCGCCGGGCTGGCCCGTCTGGATCTCGGTTTCGAGGTCGCGGCGGTCGCTGTCCGCCGCGTCCGCGACCGACTTGCCGCCCTTGTCGGCGTAGCTGCGCTGTTCCTTGGGTATTCGCGGGGCGTGGGTCATCGAAGTCTCCTTCTTGTCCCGAATAAACCCTCCGTGGGCGGCCCTGTTCCGTAGCGGCGTTCGCCGGTCAGGTCAGACGACGTCCAGACCGATGTCCAGCGACGGCGCCGAATGGGTCAGCGCGCCCACCGAGATCGCGTCCACGCCCGTCGCCGCGATGTCCGCGACCGTATCCAGATTGACCCCGCCCGAGGCCTCCAGCACCGGCCGCCCGAACGGCGAGACCTTGGCCCGCTCCACGGCCTCGCGCAGCATCGGCAGGGTGAAATTGTCCAGCATGATCACGTCCGGCCGTTCGGCCAGAGCCTCGTCCAGCTGATCCAGTCCGTCGACCTCGACCTCGACCTTCATCAGATGGCCGACCGCCGCCCGCGCCCGGCGGATCGCCTCGCCGACGCCGCCGCAGACCGCGACATGGTTGTCCTTGATCAGGATGGCGTCATCCAGGCCGAAGCGGTGGTTGACCCCGCCGCCGCACTGGACCGCATGCTTCTCCAGCGCTCTCAGGCCCGGCGTGGTCTTGCGCGTATCGGCGATGCGCGCCTGGGTCCCGGATGCCGCCTCGACATAGGCGCGCGTCAGGGTCGCCACGCCGCACAGCCGGCCCAGCAGGTTCAGCGCCGTCCGTTCGGCGGCCAGGAAGGCCCGCGCGTCGGCCTCGACCTCGGCCAGCACGGCGCCCCCCTCGAAGACGGCCCCGTCGCGCAGCTTCAGCTCGATCGACGCCTCGGGATCCATGGCCAGCACGCTCAGGCGCACGCAGTCGATCCCGGCCAGCACGCCGGGCTTGCGCGCCACGAACGACGCACTCATGCGCGCGCCCTCGGGGATGCAGGCCTGGGCCGTCACATCGCCGGCGCGACCGAGGTCCTCGGTCAGGGCCATAAGGACGACCGGCTCGATCAGCAGGTCGGGCAGGTGTCGGATCATCAGTCTATCCCACGGCGGCGAGGACGCCGGACTCCACGCCAGATTCGGGGGCGGAGTCGGGCGCGAGCGTGACGCGCGTATGCCGCGCCTGCGGCGACGCTGTCGGATAGTCGCGGCGGAAATGCCCGCCCCGGCTTTCGCGCCGCGCCAACGCCGCCTCGGCGATCAGCCGCGCCGCGACCAGAGGCAGGGCAGGCCCCGCCGTCGCTTCCAACTCATCGATCAGGGTCAGGGCGCGCGTCAGGCCGGCCGCGTCGCGCACGACGCCGACGTCGGCGCTCATGGTCGTGCGCAGCCGTAGCAGCTCAGCGTCGCCCAGACCCGGAGCGGTCACGGCCTGGACCGGCGCGCCGCTCGCGCCGCGTTCGGCCGCCGCCGCCCGCCCGGTGCGCCGTCCGAACGCCGCCGCTTCCAGCAGGGAGTTGGAGGCCAGCCGGTTGGCCCCATGCACCCCCGTCGCCGCGCATTCGCCGACGGCGAACAGGCCCGGCAGCGTCGTGCGGCCGTCGGGCCCGGCGGCGATTCCGCCCATGTGATAATGGGCCGCCGCCGCCACCGGGATCGGGGTCTCGCGCGGGTCCAGCCCGGCGCGCATACAGGCGGCGAAGACGGCGGGGAAGGCTTCGGGGAACTCATGTCCGACGGCGGTGCGGGCGTCCAGGAAGGCGCCGCGTCCGTCGGCGACGGCGGCGTGGACGGCGCGGGCCACCACGTCGCGCGGCTGCAGATCGGCGTCCGCCGCCGGACCCAGCAGGAACCGGCCCTCGCGGTCGATCAGCCGCGCGCCCTCGCCGCGCAGGGCCTCGGTCGCCAGCGGCATGGGGTCCAGCCCGACGTCGATGGCGGTCGGGTGGAACTGCACAAATTCGGGATCGAGGATCTCCGCCCCCGCCGCCCAGGCCAGGGCCATGCCCTCGCCCAGCAGGGCCGCCGGGGTGGTCGTCCGGGCGTACAGCCCGCCCGCGCCGCCGGTGGCCAGCACCACGGCCGGCGCCGTGACCTCGACGGTCCGTCCTTCCCCGCGTTCGATCAGGGCCCCGCACACCCGGCCCGTGGCGTCCTGCATCAGGCCGCGCAGGCGCGCGTCCTCCCAGACCTCGATATGCGATGCGGCGCGCACCGCGGTGACCAGCGCAGACAGTATCGCCCGTCCCGCCCCGTCCCCGCCGACCCGGGCGACCCGGGCCTGCGAATGAGCGGCTTCCAGACTGACGGCGAAGCCGCCGTCGGCGTTCCGGTCGAACGGGGCGCCCAGGGCGGCCAGCCATTCCACGGTCTCGCGGCCGTCGCCGGTCAGGGCTCGCGTAGCCTCGGTCTCGACCAGACCCGCGCCCGCCGCCGCCGTATCGGCCGCGTGCAGAGATGGGGCGTCCTCCGCCGACAGGGCCGCGGCGACTCCGCCCTGGGCCCAGGCCGAGGAACAGGCCTCCAGCAGAGGCGCGGGCGTGACGAGCAGCACCTTGCGCGGCGCGGCCTCCAGCGCGGCCGACAGGCCCGCCAGTCCGCCGCCGACGATCAGTGGCCCGTCATGACGAATGCGGCTCAACGGCCGAACTCGAAATAGCTGCCGGCCAGCGCCATCGCCTGTCCGAACGATCCCGCCACCGGCATCAGGCCGGCCAGGGCCACGCCCGCGCAGGCCGCGGCCACGATGGCGAACAGGCCCACGCTGCGCGCCGCCTCCGGCCAGTTGAGCTGACGCCCCTCCGGCCGCCAGATCCCGCGCTTCAGATGGCCGAACAGGGCCAGGGCAAGGAAGGCGGCGAAGATGTAGCTGCCGTTGGTGAAGCCCCAGACGATCACCACCACGCCGACGGCGACCATGGCGGCCTTCTCGACCATCGGGTGGATGCGGGCCAGCACGGGCCCCAGCGCCTTGGAGCCGTCCAGCGGCGGCGCGGGCGCCAGATTCACCAGATTGATCAGGGCGATGATGAAGACGCCCTGCAGCCACATCCCCTGCCCGGTCGCGATATAGAGGCCGAAGAACGGAATGGCGGCCAGCAGGCCGAACGCCGGTCCCGCCAGCGACACCAGCACACCGTGCCACTCGCTGGCCGGCAGGCGCTGGCTCTTCGCCACCCCGCCGAGGAAGGGGATGATATAGATGCGGGCCGGACCCATGCCGAGGGCGTTCATCGCCAGCACATGTCCGTACTCATGCACCAGCAGGCCCCAGATCGCCGCCACGGCGACGACCCAGCTGCCCGAGGCCCACCAGATGAAGCCGCCCAGAAGCAGGGTGGAGACCACCGCCCAGACGGGATTCTGACCCTTGTCCAGTGGTGGTTCGCCCGCCTGCGGCCGGGCGATCTCCCGCTCGGCCGGCGCGGCCGGCGGCAGGTTTTCCCAGGGACCGGGGCGGCGCGTCTGATCTGAATCTGTCATCGCGCGGACGTGCCCTTCTCCGACCTCAGCCACAAGGCCAGGAGGGCGAGAAGCCGCAGGCTCTTCGCGTCGACGTTGGCGACCATCCGAACGGGCGGGACGTAGTGCATCAGATCAGCTCCACCGCCACATGGTGTTTCGCCTTGAACAGGTCGTAGCGGGCCGGAACCGCGGGCGGGGGCAGGTCGATCATCCGCTGCACCGCGAGACGGGCGCGCTCGGCCATCTCTTCCGGCACGGTCACCTCGAACTTCATGTCCCGCAGGCAGTCGCGGATGTTCTCCAGCGTGATCCGCTTCATATAGGGGCACATGTTGCAGGGCCCGATGAAGCTGACCTCGGGCACGTCGCCCTGGATGTTGGCGGCCATCGAGCATTCGGTGATCAGCACGACCTGCTTTGGCTTGCGGCTGGTGATGTAGTCGGTCATCGCCGCCGTCGATCCGGCGAAGTCGGCCGCCGACAGCACATCCTCGGGGCATTCCGGGTGGGCCAGAATTTCGGCGCCCGGATAGGCTTCGCGCATCTCGGCGATGTCCGCGGCCGTGAACCGCTCGTGCACGATGCAGCGGCCCTTCCAGGCGATGATGCCGACATTGGTCTGGGCCGCGACATTGCGCGCCAGGAATTCGTCGGGGATCAGGATGACGCGGTCGACGCCCCATTCCCTGGCCGCCCATTCCACCACCTGCACGGCGTTGGCGCTGGTGCAGCAGATGTCGGTCTCGGCCTTCACATCGGCCGTGGTGTTCACATAGGTCACCACCGGCAGTCCCGGATAGCGCTGCTTGATCAGCCGCACGTCGGCGCCCGTGATCGACTCGGCCAGCGAGCAGCCGGCCTTCAGGTCGGGAATCAGCACGGTCTTGTCGGGGCTCAGGATCTTGGAGGTCTCGGCCATGAAATGCACGCCGGCCTGGACGATCATCTTCGCGGGCGAACGGGCCGCCTCCTTGGCCAGGCCCAGACTGTCGCCGACATAGTCTCCAACGCCGTGGAAGATTTCCGGCGTCATGTAGTTGTGGGCGAGGATGACCGCGTCGCGCTGCTTCTTCAGCGCGTTGATCTCGCTGATCAGCGCCGCCTGCGCGGGCCACTCCATCGGAGTGACATGATCCTTCACCTTGGCCCAGACCGGCCCGGTCTCCCGCTCCAGGTCCTTCGACAAGCCAAACATGCCGTCCGCCATAACTCGATTTCCTCTACTTATGCTCAAAGTTAGCATAAGTCGGGATGAATGTAGGCGGCTGGCCGGAAAAGGCAAGCCGGATGCGCAACTCGCCCTTTATGGGAAACGCGATCTTAACCAGAACGCGTTGCAAGGGATGAACTCACCGGAGAACTCCATGCGCCTGATCCACGCCGCGGCGGCCGTCCTGCTCCTGTCCGCCGGGCCGGCGATGGCGCAATCGTCCGAACCCGGAATCGCCGTCGGCGGCACGGCTGGCACCACCGGTCTGGGCGTCGAGGTTCAGGTCAAGCTCGGTCCGATCTTCACCCTGCGCGGCGCGGTCGACCGGCTGACCTATGCGACCGACGAGAGCTATGACGGGATCGACTATGACGCCGACCTGGCTTTCGACACCGTCGGCGGCTTCATAGACATGCATCCGCTGGCCAACGGCCTGCTGATCTCGGGCGGCGCCTATGTGGGCGACCGCGACATCGCTCTGGCGGGCACGCCGACGGGTCCGGTCGACATCGGCGGCCAGACCTGGACGCCTTCCCAGGTCGGAACCCTGAACGGGACGGTCAAGCTGCGCGACGTCGCCCCCTTCGTCGGCATCGGCTGGGATGACACCTTCTACCGCTCTGGCCGCTGGGGCTTCCGCGCCGTCGCCGGCGTCGCCTGGAGCGAGGAACCCGAGGTCGTCCTGACCTCCACCGGCGGCAGCCTGTCCAACGATCCCGCCTTCCAGGCCCGGCTGCGGGACGAGTCCGAACAGATCACCGAGGAAACCGAAGGCTACGGCCTGTTCCCGGTTCTCCAGGTTGGCCTGAACTACAAATTCTAGGCAGCCGGCCCGGTCACATCAATCGCTCGCGCACGACCATGATGAGGGGGCTTTCACCAATGAACATGACCCTGCCCTCGGTCTCGACGCCATCAGGCGCGTAGATCTGGCGATCCCGCAGCCACTCGAGACCTTCGGCGCGCGAGCGGGCGCCCGGAGCCGGCGGATGATCCGGCCGGCATTCGGTCAGGCGCAGGGCGCGGATGATGCAGCTGACCTGGTTCTCGGCGGGCGCCGGCGCTGTCGGACCCGGAGGCGTCTCCGAACGGCCGCTACCCTCGGCGCGCGGCCGGCTGGGGCCCCGGCGTCTCCGGCTTGATGCGGCGTTCGGGTCGTTGAGCGACACCTCGCTCCCGACGCGGGCGATCGGGTCCCGATCATCGGTCAGCGCCCAGCCACAGCCCGTCAGCACGCGATCCAGATTGGCAGAGTGGGCCGGCAGGTCGAAGTCGGCGCGCAGCCGCACCGCCGCGCCCTCGGGAGTGCGAAGCGAATAGCTCCCGCCCCCGCGCATGAACCGCACATCGCGGGCGGCCGTCTCGCTCCGGAACGCGCCGGGCGCGCCCGCCGGCCCCCACGCCTGGATGTCCCGCCGCCCGTCGGCCCGCTCCGCCTGCAGTTCCAGCCCGGTGGCCGACGGGGTCAGACCGACCAGAACGGCGTTAAGGGCGCCGGCGCGGCATTGCACAATGATGGCCGCCCCGGCCTCATAGCGGACTGCGGCGACCATGAGATTCTGCGCCGGATCTTCCTGGAACTCCCAGTCGTCGTCCTGCGGCGTGGCCGCAGCCTGACCGGCCCCCAGCCCGACGCACAGCGCCGCCGTCAAAATCCGCCTCATGGCCCTGCTCCCCCAGACGTCCCCGCGCCAGTGGAACGGCGGCGCGGGTTTCGTCAAGACCTCAGGCGGCGACGCCCTCATGCGCCAGCAGCCAGCGCTTGCGCTCGATGCCGCCCGCATAGCCCGTCAGGGTTCCGTTGGCGCCGATCACCCGGTGGCAGGGAACGATCACGGCGACCGGGTTCTGCCCGTTGGCCAGACCGGCGGCCCGCACCGCCTTCGGCGAGCCGATCGCCGCGGCCAGCTGGCCGTAGGTCCGCGTCTGGCCCGCCGGAATGGCGCGCAGAGCGGTCCAGACAGCGCGCTGGAAGGCCGTGCCGCTGGTCTTGACCTGCAAGCCGTCCAGCGCCGTCAGGTCGCCGCCGAAATAGGCCTCGACCGCCGCCCGCACCGCCTCCGGCGCCCGGCCGTCGACCAAGGCGGCCTCGCCCCAGTGGCGGCGCAACAGGCGCATCATCCGCGCCTCGTATCCGGCGAAGTCCAGCGCCCGCACGGCGCCCTGCGCATCGGTGATCAACAGCACCTCGCCGGTCGGCGTGGCGACCCGGTCCAGGGTCAGGGTTTCAGGCTGCGCGTTTCGCATCGTCGCTCTCCATCAGTTCGGCGCCGCTGATGCCCGCCAGTGCGAGATACAGAGCGCCATAGGCCCGCCACGGACGCCAGGCTTCGGCGCGGGCGGACAGGGTTTCGTCATTCCAGCTGTCGGGCATCCGATCGCTCGGCGTTTCCAGATCGTTGTCGATCCACAGGCCCGGCAGACGCAGGCCCGGCCGGGCCGCGACCAGCGGTTTCAGCACCGGATCGGCGGACAGGTCGCGGGCGATGGCGTCCGGATCGGCCGACAGGTCGAACACCCGCCGCACCCGGGCCAGCACCCCCGGCAGGACCTTCAGATCGGTCGCCTCGATGCAGATCGAGACCTTGCCCGCCTCGGCCGGTTCGACCGAAACGGAGCCTTCGGCGCCGTCCTCCGCCGTCAGGATACGCGACCAGCGCCGCCCCTCGACCGTATCGCCGCGCGCGGCCAGGGCGGCGAACATCGCCTCCCAGTCGTAGGGCGGCCGATACGGCAGGCTCAGCTTCACCCCGCCCTCGTGCACCCGCTCGCCGCGCCGGCGCAGGGCCGAGGGCGGACGCTCGTACAGGGCCTGAAAGGTCTCGTTGAAGCGCCGCACGCTGCCGAACCCCGAGGCCAGCGCCACCTGCGCCATGCTGAGGTCGGTCTGGTGGATCAGCGCCTTGGCCAACAGCACCCGGCGGGTCTGGGCCACGCTGACCGGCGCCGCGCCCAGATGCTGGCGGAACAGCCGTCGCAGGTGGCGCTCGCCGACCCCGAGGCGCGCAGCCAGTCCGTCGACATCGCCCTCGTCAAGCGCACCCGCCTCGATCAGGGCCAGGGCCCGGCTGACCGTATTGGACGTCCCCCGCCAGGCGCCCATGTCCGGGGCCGTCTCGGGCCGGCAGCGCAGGCAGGCGCGGAAGCCCGCCTCCTCGGCCGCCGCCGCCGTGACGACGAAGAACATGTTCTCCCGCTTCGGCGTCCGGGCCGGGCAGACCGGGCGGCAGTAGATGCCGGTGGTCTTCACACAGCCGAAGAAGCGTCCGTCGAACCGCGCGTCGCGGGTCAGCACCGCGCGGTAACAGGCCTCCTGGTCGAGTTCGCTTGCGTTTTCCATGGCCGCAGGATGCGCCCGGCGGGATCGAATGTCTCGCGGTTTTCGGACATGGCGTGCAGCAATGCTGGGTTGTAAATACCGCCGGTTGATGAAACTGTAACGTCGAACCGGGAGACGAAGATGTTGAAACCTGCACTGAGAGCGTCGCTTCTGGCGACAGTCGCGGCGATTGTCATGAGCGGTCCGGTCCGGGCGCAAACGTCCCAGCCGATCCGGCCGTGGCTCGAGAACCATTTCCAGGCGGTCGGTCAGAGCTGCAATCCGGACTTTCGGAAACGCAACAGTGGCACGGTCATTCCGCGCGACGTTCGCGAGCTCCTCGGGGCTCGCCTAGGCGAAAACGCCTTCGTCTACGACCGCGATTCCCTCAACCGGTACTTCGCGCGGGTCTATCGCCGGCAGAACGGCGGAATTGTCGGCGTCGGCAATCCGCTTGGCATGCCCTATTCCCACGCCTCCGGGGTCATTGTCGATGGAGACGTCGACACCCTGACCCGTCAGAACAACTGCACGACGCTCCTGTCGGCGAACGCGGACACGAGCTTCAACCTGAACCTTGCCGGGGTTCGCGCCGCCCTGTCGGCAGCGGCGACCTCCCGCACTTCGCAGACCGCCCTGCTCTATAGCGGCGAAATGATCTCGCCGGTCGCCGCCGCCGTCGGCGCCTATGGGACCCTGACCGACGCCCCGCCAGGAATCGACCGGTTCAGCGCCTGGCTGTCGATCTGGTGGTGGTACCTCACCCAACCGACGCTGGTAGAGCCGGGCGAGGCGGGGGAGCTGGAGATCGCGAGCCATATCGACGGTCTGGCCGTCTATCGCTACGTCGGACTCAGCCAGATGGCGATGCTGGAAGGATCGACGAACGTCGCCGGCTCGGTCCCGTTCCTGTCCGTCCGGGCCGCCGGAACGGGTCAGGGGCAATGGGGCGTCGACACCCGGGCGGCAGACTTCTCGGTCGCTGTCGTCCAGCGGTTTCCGACCAATCTGCCAAAGCCCTCCGTGGTGATCAGCGACGCGCCGGCGCTGGCGCGGTTCACCGCCGCCCCGACGAACAAGCAGGCCATCGAGGACGGTTCTCCGCTTGACCTCACCTATGTCCTCGGCGGCGTGCCCTCCAACTATTGCGTCCAGAGCCGCTGGAACCTGAAGCCGGAAGAGGCCCCAAGCGGCCATGCGGCCATATCGAACCTCAGGCTTCAGCCCGGCGACAACAACAGCTGCGTCTTCACCGTCACCGCGATCCCGCCTGCGACAGCCCAGGCCGAAGGTCGCGTTCGCGTGGGATTCACCGTTCAGGTTCCGATCACCGGCGCCGCGAACACGCCAACGCTGGTCCTCCCCACGCCGCAATGGACGTTGGCCGACAACCGCGCCGCGATCAGCCTGCTGCCGACATCCGCCGGCGCGGGGTCGTACCAGCTGCCCGAAACCCTTTCGATCGGGGTCGCCAGTCCCGTGCTTCAGCTGTCATGGCCGGTTCGGGAAAGGCTGGAGAACCGCAAGACGTCCGGCGTCGAGTCCGGCCAATCCGCCTTGACCTGGACGTGCGGAGAGAGTGCGCCGCGTTCAGCGACGATTCCGGTCGGAGGCCTTGGCTGGAGCCGGACAGGACCGGATGCGGCTGTCGCCCTCAATCTGCCAATTCCGATCGACCTCGCGCCGGCGTCGACGGTTGATCCGGTCGAGTGCCGCCTCGACGGCGCCTTGAGGATGACGGTCCAGGGCGCGCCCGCCGTCACCGTCGAACTTCCGACCTATACCTTCTTTGTCACCCGCCCGCCCGTCGCGACCGCGCCGCGGCAATCCCTCCCTTGACGGGGGTCACCCCCGCGCCAGCCGCCACAGGTTGAAGACGACGCTGCACGCCAGGCTGATCGCCGAGAAGGCCAGCACCCAGACCATCACCACCGACAGGGTGCTGGCCACGCCGACCAGATCCCGGGCCCCGTCGCCCAGCCGGCCCAGAGTCCGCAGCGAGTCGAGGTCCAGCATGATCCAGTCGCCGGCGATACGGGCGGTCTCGCCGTCATGCGTCAGGGTGAACCAGTGGCCAGCCTGGAAGATCACATACGTCAGCCACAGGCCGGCGATGGCGATCGGGATCCGCGCCAGCGCCCGCAGCCGGACGGCATAGGGGCGGAACAGGCTGTTCAAATCGACCGACATCTGGATCAGGGCATAGACCAGGATCGGCACGAACAGGGTCGACCAGATCGGCGCCGGCGTCACCGTCGCGTCCTCGCCAAGCAGCTGGACATGCATCAGGCCGGGGAAGTGCAGGACACCGACCCACCACAGGGAGAACATGCCCACGGCGATGAATGAGAACAGATACTCGCCGCCCGGCCAGGCCTTCGTCGCGCGCGGCCGCGCCCAAGGGGCCGGCGGAGCCTTCAGCGGCTCCATCGGCCCGACCTTCGCCCCCCATGTCGCCGGATCGGACAGGCCGAACGCGCCCAGATCCCTGACCCGCCACTGCGTCATCCATTTGGGCCGGATGTCGTATTGTTCGAAGATGGCGGCGGCCACGGTGGCCACGCCGATCAGGGTCAGGCCCGAGCTGAAGAAGCCGTGGAAGGCGTGGCTGATCGCCTGCCCCGCATCGTCCGTTCCGCTGATCAGATGGATGAACAGGCCAATCGCCTGCACCGCCAGCAGCACCAGCAGCCCCGCCTTCACCCCGAACAACCAATAGGGAAACAGCTGGGGCCCGACCAGCGAGTCCGGCCCCTTGCGGTAGCGCGCGGCCACGACCAGGGGATGGCCGATCTCACGCAGGATCGCCTCCTGCTCGTCCTCGGTCAGAGGCCGGCCCAGTTCCTCTTCCTTCGCCTCGAACCGGCTCAGGATCAGGTCGCGCAGCTCGGCGACGATGTCGGCCCGTTCGTCCTGCGGCAGCTGCGCGGCGACGGCGTTCAGATAGCGGTCGATCATGTCCATGGCTTTCCCCTTCAGCCCGATCTCAAAGAATCTTGTCGAGCGAGGCGTTGATCCCCCGCCACTCGTCGGTCAGGGCGGCCAGCATCGAAACGCCGCCCGGCGACAGGACGTAGAAGCGCTTCCTGCGCTTTTCCTCCTCCCGCCATTCACTATCGAGGAGCCCCTGGCTCTCCAGACGGCGCAGCAGCGGATAGAGGGTCGATTCCTCCATCTCGAGCCCGTCGGCGGCCAGGGCCTGACGCAGGGTGTAGCCGTACCGCTCCGTCCTCAGACAGGCGAGCACCGCCAGCACCAGCGACCCGCGCCGCAGCTCCAGCCGCATGGATTCGAACAGGTCCGGATCGAGGCTCATGCCGCTTCCCTGCATCTCACATAGTGTGTGACACACAGTGTATGCCGCATACTGTGTGAGGAAGTCAAGGGTCGGTGATCACTGTTCAATCCCGATCGGCTTCGCGGCGGCCAGAAACGCCCGCGCCAGCACATCCGCCGGACACGAGGCCTCACCGGCCAGCCACATCCGCAGCATGGCCAGCTGCCCCGCCGCGGCGCCCATGGCGATAAGCGCCGCCGGCGGGCCGTCCTCAGACTCAGGCAGCCGCGCCTCGATCATACCCGCCAGCTTCCTTTGCAGTTTTCCCAGCAACGGCGGCTCGAACAGCGCCCGCGCGAACGCCCTCTGCTCCCAGATGTGTTCCAGCGTCGCCCTCAGCGCGGCCCGGCTACCCCGCCCGGCGGCCGCGACCGCCAGCGGCATGAAGATCGGATCGATGACCGCGACCAGCACATCGTCCTTGCTGCGGAAATGCTCATAGAAGGTCGACCGGCCGATCCCCGCCGCCTCGATCAGGTCCGCCGTCCGGATCGTGCCGTAGCGCTGCGCGAAGATCAGACGGATCAGGGCGTCGAAGACCGCCTTGCGCGTCCGTTGTGTTCGACGGTCCAGATCGCGCGCCGCATCATCGGTCATCGGGCGACGATAGCGCATCGCATCGCCCGTGTTCAGCCGCTCCGGCGTTCGCGTTGCCGGACTATTCGCCGGGTTCGTCCGGAAGCGGACTTTGTGCGGATTTGTCCCTCGCGGCACGACTGCGGCCGCCCCAAGCCTGTCCGGACACAGGGGCGAGCTCATGAACGACAAACACCACACCCGTCTGGCCGGCGGCCTGATCATCGCGGCGACCCTGGGCAGCCTGGTCCTCATGCTGCATCATCCAACCTCGCTGGACGGACCCGACGACGGCCTGTTGATGGGCGACTGGACCAACAGCGGGGTCCACGGCGGCATGATCGCCTGCCTGCTGATGCTGCGCTTCGGCTTTTCGGACTGGGCGCGGCGGCTGGGCCGGGATCACGCTTCCGTCCGCGCCGGCGCCATGGCCTTCGACGCGGGGATGACAGCCTTCATCGCCGCCGCCCTCGTCAACGGTTTCGCCGCCCATGGTCTTCTCGCGGCCCAGGCCGATCCGGCGGACGTCCGGCTCCAGATCGCGGCCTTCGGTGCGCTCAACCGCGCCCTGGCCAATTTCGGCATGGTCCTGACCGCCGTCGCCATGGCCCTGTGGGCCGTCCGCATGCTGCGGCTGGACGCCCTGACCCGCATCGCCGGCGCCGTCGGGATTGCGGTCGCACTCGCGGCGGCGGCATGGATGGTCGTTGGCCAAGGCGCCTTCGGCCTCTACCCAGCGACGGCCGCCGCCGTCCTGTTCGGGGCATGGTCAATCCTCGTCGCCTCGCGGATGATGCGCGACGAACCCCGGGGAAACGCAGGATGACGGACACACACCGGGCGGCGGCCATCGTGCCGAGCCGCGACCTGAAGGCCAGCGAGGCCTTCTACAAACGCCTCGGCTTCGAGGTGATCAGCGACCACGGCCATTACCTGATCCTGGCCGACGGACGCGGCTGGCATCTCCACCTGAACGAGACGCCCGGCTGGCCCGCCCGGGTCGAGGACAACCCGCTGGGCCTGTACCTCTATGTCGAGGATGTCGACGCCGTCGCCGACCGTGTGCGCGATCTGATCATCGAGCCGGGCACGCCGCATCTGAAGCCATGGGGAACCTGGGAGTTCGCGGTCAGCGACCCGAGCGGCGTTCTCGTCAGGATCGGCCGCATCGTGGATTGAGCGCCTAGGCCGCCTTCCGCTTCGCGGCCGGCTTTTTCGCGGGCGCCTTCTTCGCAGCGGCCTTCTTCGCCGGGGCGGCCTTGCCGCCGGCGGACCCCTTCAGGCTGGCCCGCAGCGCCGCCATCAGGTCCACCACATTGGTGTCGTCGGGCTCCGGCGCCTCGACCAGACCCTTGCCGCCCTTCTGCTTGGCCTTGATCATCTCTTTCAGGGCGTCGTCGTAGCGGTCGGTGAATTTCGACGGGTCGAAATCGGACTCTTTCTGGCCGATGATCCGCGTTGCGATCTCGACCATATCCTTGTCGGCCTTGACCGCCGGGATGTCATCGAAGAAATCGCCGGCGTCGCGCACCTCGTCATGCGGCCGCAGCGACCATGCCACCAGCCCCTTGCCCCGCACCTCCAGCGCGATCTGCCGCTCGCGGTTGCGCAGCACCAGACAGCCGATGGCGATCTTGCCTGCGGCCTTCATGGCGTCGCGGATGACGGCGAAGGCCTCGGCCCCCACACCCTTTTCGGGCACCACATAGAAGGGGTCGTCCCAATACAGGCGGTCGATGTCGTCCTCGTCGACGAACTGGTTGATGTCGATGGTGCGGGTCGACTCCAGCTTGACCTTGTCGAAGTCGGAGTCGTCGAACAGGACGTATTCGTCCTTGGACACCTCATAGCCCTTGACCAGATCCGACCGTTCGACCGGCCCGGTGTCCGGATCGGTCGGCACCATGCGGATGCGGTTGTTGGTGTCGGGGTTGATCAGGTGGAAGCTGACATGGCTCGCGCTCGAGGTCGCCGTGTAGAGGGCGACCGGACAGGTCACCAGCGACAGCTTCAGATGTCCTTGCCAGGTGGGTCGGGCGGCCATGGTGAACTCCTTGAATAACGGGAGGAGAACGCAGCTTGGCCAGACTCGTTCAGGCACTGGACAGGGAGTCCCAACGGGTGTGTCCTGCAGAGTCCGGCGCAAGAAAAACAACAAGCCGGTTTCGAGTGAGGAAACATGTCCAATCGACCGAGCCACATCCGGCTCAACTCCCATCCCGGCGCGGGAACCGTCAGCCGCTTTCCCCTGAACTGGGGCGCGGCCACCGCGCAGGAGCGCGGACCGGTCATCGGTACCGTCAACTCGGGCAGCGACCGCAACGCCATCGGTGCCCATGGCGGCGCCTATTCGGTCTATCGCGCCCTCGCCGTGTCCTCGGGCGCGATGAGCGCCAACAACCGGCCCGACCTGACCAACACCTCGCCCACCACCCCCATGGGCCCGTTCCCGCAGTGGAGCGATCCGGGCAAGATCGTCTCGCTGGATCCCTGGGGCGCCCGTGTGGCCGAGGACTTCGCCGACGAGATCCGCGACGGCGTCGACATCCGCCCCACCATCGCCGTCACCCGCGCCCGGCTGCAGCTGGGCGAGATCGGCGAGGCCATCGCCGCGGGCCGGCTCAAGGCCGACGGCCAGATCGTGCACGACAGCGGCGACGTCGCCGTGACCAAGGCCGCCATCGATCCGGTCTGGTACCTGCCGGGCATCGCCGAACGCTTCGGCGTCACCGAGACCGCCCTGCGCCGCACCCTGTTCGAACAGACCGGCGGCATGTACGCCGACCTCGTCACCCGACCGGACATCAAGGTCTTCCTGCCCCCCATCGGCGGCATCACCCTCTACATCTTCGGCGACCCGGCCGCGATCGCCGACCCGAAGCGCCGCCTGACCTGCCGCGTGCACGACGAGTGCAACGGCTCGGACGTCTTCGGCTCCGACATCTGCACCTGCCGCCCCTATCTGACCCACGGCATCGAGGAATGCATCCGCGAGGCCCAGGACGGCGGCGCGGGCCTGATCGCCTATAATCGCAAGGAGGGCCGGGCCCTCGGCGAGGTGACGAAATTCCTCGTCTACAACGCCCGCAAGCGCCAGCCCGGCGGCGACCAGGCGGCCACCTATTTCGAGCGCACCGAATGCGTCGCCGGGGTGCAGGACGCCCGCTTCCAGCAGCTGATGCCCGACATCCTGCACTGGCTGGGCATTACGAAGATCGACCGCTTCGTTTCGATGTCCAACATGAAGCATGACGCCCTGACCGCCTCGGGCATCGAGATCGGCGAGCGGGTGCCCATACCCGACTACCTCGTGCCGCCCGACGCCTCGGTGGAGATGGAGGCCAAGAAGGCCGCCGGCTATTTCACCCCCGACGCGCCGCCGTCGGCCGAGGACCTGACCCGCGTGGTGGGCCGCGACCTTGAGCAGTTCTGAAACCCGGCAGGCGCACAGCCTGCTGACCGCCGCCGCCGTCCGCGAACGGGCGCACGAGATGCTCGACATCGGCGTCGCCGGCGGCCTCGACCACTGGACGGTCGACCTCGACCGGTTGCCGGAGACCGCGCGTTATGTCGCCGCCGTGATCCGCGACCAGTATCCGACGCTGGCCGTGCCCTTCCACGCCCGCTGGCGGCATTTCGCCGTCGACGGCGTCGATCTGTGGGGACCTGCGGCCGAGGACCGGGAATGGCTGGATCCCGCCTCCCGCGCCCGGGCCGAATTCGACCTGGCCATCGTCTCCGTCCTGCTCGACGCCGGCGCCGGGCCGGACTGGTCGTACAGGGACGCGGTCACCGGCCGCACCCTGACCCGCTCCGAAGGTCTGGCCATCGCCAGCCTGCGCATGTTCGAGGCCGGAGCCTTCTCGGTCACGGAGGACGATCCCTGGCGCGTCGACGCCGTCGCCCTGACCTTCCTGACCGCCGATGCGCTGGCCAGGGGCTTCCAGGTCGCCCGCGACAATCCCCTCGTCGGGCTCGAAGGCCGCGCCGCCCTGCTGCGCCGGCTCGGTCAGGCCTGCCTTGCCGAGCCGGACCTGTTCGCGCTGGAGGACGAGCCCCGCCCCGGCGGCCTGTTCGACGCCATGGTCGACCGCGCCGACGATCAGGACCGCCTGCCGGCCCCTATCATCCTCGAGGTCCTGCTGGAGGCTCTCGGCCCGGTCTGGCGCGACCGCCTGACGCTGGGCGGCGTCGACCTCGGCGACTGCTGGAAACACCCGGCGATGAAGCGCGGCGACGCCACGGACGGCTTGGTGCCGATCCACAAACTGTCGCAATGGCTCAGCTATTCGCTGGTCGAGCCGCTGCAAACGGCGGGGGTCCGGATCACCGACCTCGACGGCCTGACCGGCCTGGCCGAATACCGCAACGGCGGCCTGTTCATGGACCTCGGCGTGCTGACGCTGAAGGACCCGGCCGACGCGGAGAAACCCTGGCCCGTGTCCGATCCGCTGGTGATCGGCTGGCGCGCCATGACCGTGGCCCTGCTGGACCGGATCGCGCCCCTCGTCCGCGCCGAACTGGGCGTGAGCGCCGCCGACATGCCGCTGGCCAGCGTGCTGGAGGGCGGCACCTGGGCCGCCGGCCGCCGCGCCGCCGCCGAACGCAGGCCGGGCGGCGGACCGCCCCTGACCATCCTCTCCGACGGGACCGTATTCTGATGCCGACCAAACCCTTCAAGATGGACGGCGTCACCGTCGTCTACCACCCGCTGGTCCGCCACAAGCTCAGCATCATGCGGTCGAAGGACACCTCCACAGCGCGCTTCCGCCAGCTGTTGCGCGAAATCTCGACCCTGCTCTGCTACGAGGTCACCCGCGACCTGCCGCTCGAGGACTATCCGGTCGAAACCCCCGTCGGCCCGACCACCGGCCATCGGATCGCCGGCAAGAAGATGGTCTTTGTCCCCATCCTGCGCGCCGGCCTCGGTCTGGTCGACGGCATGCTGGAGCTGGTCCCCTCGGCCCGCGTCGGCCACATCGGTCTGTACCGGGAGCCCGTGACGCTCGACGCCGTCGAATACTATTTCCGCGCGCCGGAAGACGTCGCCGACCGCCTGTGCGTGGTCATCGATCCCATGCTGGCCACGGGCAACACCGCCGTCGCCGCCATCGAACGGCTCAAGGAGCGCGGCGTGACCAACCTCCGCTTCGTCTGCCTCGTCGCCTCGCCCGAGGGGATCGAGCGCCTGCGCGGCTGGCACCCCGACGTGCCCGTCTGGACCGCCGCCGTGGACGAGCGGCTCAACGACCACGGCTATATCGTGCCGGGTCTCGGCGACGCCGGCGACCGGCTGTTCGGGACCCGGTAACCCGCTGGATAAAAGCCGCTTTTCGTGCAACAAGGTTATCCGTGGGACTTATGAGACCGTGATCCCGGGGCGGGCATGACCGAGTTGATCGACCGCATCTACGAATGCGCCGTGGTGCCCGAACTGTGGCCTTCGGTTCTCGATGACCTGGCCGAGCTGACCGATGCGCGCGGCGGCCTGTTGTTCTCGGCCCGCAAGCAGCTCTGCTGGACAGCGTCCGAAAGCGTCCAGGACATCTTCCAGGAATATTTCACCGACGGCTGGTTCGACCGCTGCAGCCGGCGGGTCTGTTCGATGAACAACGCCCGCGCGTCCTTCTTTGTCGAGCAGGATTTCTGGAGCAAGGACCAGCTCGAGAAAGACCCCATGTACCGCGACCTGTTTCGGCCCCACGGGCTGGGCTGGTCGACCTGGACCGGGCTGCGCATGCCGACCGGCGACGAGATCGTGGTCAGCATCGAACGCACGTTCGAGCGCGGGCCGATCGAGCGGGAGCATGTCGACCGGCTGAACGAGCTGCGGCCCCATCTGGTCCGCGCCGCCCTGGTCACCGCGCGTCTCGGGCTGCAGAGAGCCAAGGGGGCGACCGACGCCCTGACCGCGCTCGGCCTGCCCGCCCTGCTGGTCGACGAGACGGGGCGGGTGGTCGAGGCCAATCCCCTGATCGAGGCCCTGCCGGAGAAGATCAGGTTCGGCGTCAACAACCGTCTGATCCTTGCTGACGCCAGGGCGAACGAGACCCTGACCTCGGCCCTCGCCCAGATCGAAACCCTGCCCCTGGCCGCTTCCCGCACCTTCGCCCTTCGCGATGAGGCCGGTCAGGCGACGACCCTGTTGCATATCATGCCGGTCCGGCGCTCGGCGCATGACGTGCTGGGACGCAGCTACGCCCTGGTCTTGCTGACACCGCTCGCCGCCGACCGGGCGCCGTCAGCGGAACTGATGCGGACGCTGTTCGACCTGACCCCGTCTGAAGCGCGGGTAGCCCAAGGCATCGCCGGCGGCAAGAGCATGGAGGAGATAGCCGGCCAGGGCGGCGTCGCCATCACCACCGTCCGCTCTCAGCTGCGCCGCGTATTCGAGAAGACCGGCTGCACGCGTCAGGCCGAGGTCGCGGCCTTGCTGGCCCGCCTGACCGTCGGAGCCGGCTGACCGAAGGCCTTGCGATTAATCTTTCCGGTTTCATCCATTTGGATGACGCCGCGAACCGTTGGACAGGGTGAAGCTCTCTTCAGAAAACCAGCGCTTTCGGGCGCTGCAGAGGAGAGCCAGACCATGCCCATCGTCCATCGTGCAGCCATGTCGGCCTTTCTTGCGCTGGCCGTGACCGTCGCGGCCCCGGCGCAGGCCCAGCGTCGCGGCGAACCGCAGCTGCAGGTATCCTATCCAACGGATGGAAGCCTGACCTGTGATCAGCTGACGGCCGAGATCACCCGCATGGAAGAGATCGCCGGCATTTCTGCCCAGAACGCCCGGAACGCCGAAAACCAGGGCGCCATGGCCAACGGCGCCACCAGCGTTGCCGTCAACGCGGCCCTCTACTCCGGCGCGCTCGGCGCGGTCCCCGGCCTGGGTCTGTTCGCCAACGCCGCCGGCGCCGCAGCCCGCCGCAATGCCGAGGCCCGCGCGCGGGCCGAAGCCGAACGGATCCGGATCGCCGAGCAACGTCGCAGCCTGCTCAGCGGCATCTACCAGGGCCGCCAGTGCGGCCTGCCACCCGCGCCCGTCGCGCCGGAGCCGGTCATGTCCGCTCAGGCCGCCCCGGTCGAGGCCACGCCTCCGACCGACCCCGCCGCCGACGCCCCGCCCGCGGCCCCGGCGGAGGTCGCCGCGCCCCCGACCGGCCCGACTGCGCCCGTGACCCGCCCCTGACCTGCGCCGGCCGGGCGTGTTCGTCAGGAGCCGTAGAACACCACCTCCGGATTGGAAAAAGACCGATGAACACCTCTCTTCGCCGCGCCTTGACGCTCGGGATCGCTGTCGCCCTTTCAGGCTGCACCTCTGATCTGGTCACCGGAGGCCCGCTGATCCGGCCGGGCGAGCCGCAGGGCGCCATCCGCGTGATCAACGCCACCAACGGTCAGCTGCACGCCGTCCTGATCTCGACCTGCTCGGCCTCCACCTATGGCCTGAACCGGCTCCCCAGCGGCATGGCGATCCCGTCCGGCGGCGCCTACAGCTTCACCGTATCCGCAGGGTGCTGGGACGTGTCCGGGGGCACGCTCGGCGTCGGCGACGCGCGGGGACGCATCCAGGTGGCCCCCGGTCGGACCAGCTCGATCCGGATCTACTGACCCTCCCCGGAACCGGGGCAGCCGCCGCCCGTCACGGTACGGCTGTCCCGGAGCCCCCGGGCGCCAGCCCGCTAGTCCACCGGCCGTACGTTGTCGTCCGAGTTGCGATCGATCCACTTGTTGTAGGGGTCGACGCCTCCGAAGCTCGGGGCCCGCGTGGTGATGAACCGCAAGGTCTGCACCCCCGACCGGATGGGCCGCCGTTCCAGCAGCACGACGTTGCGCGCGTTGAAGGCGCCTTTCCCCGGCTCGGCGGTAAACAGGCCGATGTCGAAAGTCTCGTTCAGCGGCGCCGGGGTCTCCACCCCCTTGCCGTCGACATAGAGTTTGCGGGCATCGACCGTGACCGTGACGTCGAACCGGCCGTCTGCGCGGCGGGTCGAGGTCATCCCGGTGGTCTTGACATCGTAAAGAGTGATCTTCTCGAACAGGTCGGTGATCAGGGCCTGTTTGTCCGCCGGCGCCTCGGCCCGGATGGCCGCCACCAGATCCAGGGAGCGCGGATAAGGCGCGCCCTTGAAGGCGTATTGCGCCAGCACCCGGCGCAGGGCGCGGTTGACCGCATCCTCGCCGATCTGGTCGCGCAGCAGGTACATGACCAGCCCGCCCTTCTGGTAGTGGATATACTGCTGGTTCTCGACCCTCATCAGGGGCAGTTCCTCCAGCCGCTCGGTCCCGCGCGATCGAAGATAGCGGTCCAGTTCCTGCTTCAGGAATCGGCGGATCTGATCCTTGCCGTACTTCTTCTCCATGACCATCAGGGCCGAATACTGGGCCAGGGTTTCGGACAGGGAGGTCATGCCCTGCTGGTTCGAACCGACGATCTGGTGCGCCCACCATTGGTGCGCGAACTCATGCGCCCCGACATAGGTGACGTAGTCGATCTTCTCCGGATCGCTCAGGTCGGCGATGAAACCCAGCCCTTCGGCCCAGGCGAAGGTGTTGGGATAGGATTGGGCATAGGTCCCGTACGGGAACTCCACGATCCGCGCCTGTTTGAACTGATAGGGGCTGAAGTTCGCCTGGAAATAGTCCAGCGAGGCGGCGAGCGCGTCCAGCATCCGTGACACATTGCGATCGTGGCCGGGGTCATGGAAGACCACCAGCTCGACACCGTTATGCATGCGCCGGGTCTGTTCATAGCGCCCCGACTGGATCGAGAAGAAATTCAGCACCGGAGACTCGGTGACGAACCGGCTCGTTCGGCGTCCGTCGCGCACGACATCCGACACCATCCGGCCAGGGGCGACCAGTGTCTGGTCGGCGTCGGTCGACACCGTGATGTCGGCCGTCACCCAGTCGGCGCCGATATAGTTGCGAGCCTGGGCGGAGGTGTCCTCCAGCTTGGCCGGACGGAGTTCGGCCGGCAGCCCCGCCTTGCGGCGTTTGGTGCGGTCGGTGAGCAACCCGTCGCGGTCCATGCCGATCCTCGGCGCGAACTCGAAATTGTTGACGAACGTGCCATTGTCGACCAGCCGGGTGGTGTTGCCGCTGGCCTTGAAGCCGCGCTGTTCCAGCACTGTTTCGAAGGTCACGTTGCGTCGGTCGCCCGGCTGCATCGGCGTGGCGAAGCGGTAGATCCGGTATTCGAACTCCTTCCACTCGCGGGCCACCGAGGCGCCCTCGACGGTCAGGCCAACCATGTCCAGATCGTCGCCCCAGCGCAGGTGAACCTCCGTCAGCGGCGCATTGGTGTTGTTGACCAGCACATAGGAACCGCGCGTGGTCAGCTTCGGCTGATGCGGCCGCAGGTCCATGACCAGCTTGACGTCGGCGACCGAGGGTTGGGGCGTGGCCTCATAGCGCAGCAGGGCCTTCTCATAGGCTGCCTGTTCCTTCTCGACGGCGCTGCGATTGCGGTAGTCGTTCCAGACGTTGGTATTGGTGTAGATGAAGACGCCCAGGCCGATGAAGGCGACCAGGGCCGCGCCGCCGATCAGCCCCGCGGGGCCCATCAGCCGGTGCGGCAGCCGCTTCAGCCGCGGCCATAGCCGGGTCTCCGTCCCGCGCCGCCACAGACCGTAGGCCAGCACCAGCAGGATGATGGCGAAGGCCGTCCAGTAGGCGTCCAGCCAGCCGGAGAAGATGGCGAAATCGCCCTGGCCGTTCATGTCCGACAACGGCACTCCGATGCCCGCGCCATAGCGGTACAGGATGTGGTCAAAGCCCAGGTTGGTCAGGACGATGGTCGAGATCAGATAGACCACCATGATGGCCCAGCCGACGAATTTGTTGGGCGACAGCGCCTGGATGAAGATGGCCAGCACCGCCAGCAGGCCGAAGCTCACCGCCTGCGGGAGGACGTACCAGAGCAGATACTTCTCCAGCTCGTAGTCCGTGTAGCCCTTGATGGTCTGGGTCACCACGCCCGCCAGAACGCCGGCGAGGGCGGTCGACACCAGCACCAATGCCAGCGCCAGCGTCTTGGGCACAAGGAAGGTCCAGTCGGGGGTGGCCGATGCGTCAACAATCTCGTGCACCTTGCGGTCCCGGTCGCGCCAGACCAGCTCGCCCGCATAGTAGATGGAGATGACGATCGAGATCAGGCCGAAGGCGCCGGTCAGTCCCTCGATGACCACCCGGGTCACCAGCAGGATCGGCGCGCCGTAGATTTCGCCGGTGAAGAACAGCGTCGCCATGGCGAAGGCGAAGCCCAGCAGGATCAGCACCACATAGGCCGGGCTCTTGAAGATCAGCACGGTCTCGAACACCGTGCGCGACCACAGCTGGGTCAGGCCGCTGGCCAGACCATAGGTCGGGCGCGGCAGGGCGCCGACGGGCGTGACAACCACGTCCTTCTCGACCAGCGCCTTCATGCGCTCCTGCTTCTTCAGCTTCGCGCCGCGCGGCGACGGCCGGTACAGCACATAGGCGGCGGCCAGCAGGACGGCGCCGACGCCGGTCCAGATGACACGGTTCCACAGCAGCACGCCTTCCAGCGGCGCGTTCAGCGTGTTCCGCTCGGTCGCGGTCCAGTATTTGGTGACCAGGGCGTAGGCCCCCGACCCGAACGGCTCGGCCCAGGCCATGGCGGTCTCGAATTCGGGCTTTGTGCCAAGGGCGCCGGTCGAGGCCAGGTAGGCGATCAGCACCGCGACCACGCCGATATAGGTGGCCATCATCGACCGCGTGACGGTCGCCAGCATGAAGAACAGGGCCGAGGTCAGGAACAGGCCTGTGAGCCCGAATACGCCATAGGCATAGGCGTAGTCAGCGAAGCGGAACGGGCCCACCGTCTCGGGATCGACCCACGGCATCAGCGTGCCGAGCAGCGTACCGAGGGCGATGCTGAGGTAGCAGAGAGCCACCGCCGCGAATGCGCCGAAGAAGCGGCCGTAGAGGTAGGCGCCCTTGGTGATCCGCGTCGACAGGATCATCGGACCGAAGCCGGTCTGTGCATCCCGCGCCACGACATTGGCCACGATGGCCGTGGTCGCCAGCATGAAGAAGACATTGAAGATGATGTGGGCGCTGGCCAGCGCATAGGGCGCGTTCTTGAGGACGTTGCCGCCCGAGCCCAGCGAAACGTTCTCGCTGGCCACGGCGCCGAACGCCAGCAGGCCGAAGACGATGGCGATGACCCAGAACGCCGGCTGGCGCAGCTGGTAGCGGAATTCGAAACTCGCGATCTTGCCGAACATGATCCGTCCCTCAGGCCGCGCGGCGCGAGGCGTTGACGGTCGCCAGATAGACGTCCTCAAGACCGCCCGGCGCCCGCTCGAACCCGGCGCCCGGATTGGCGTCCGACAGGACGTGGACGACGGTGCGGCCCGCGAAGAGGCGGGTCGAGATGACGTTGTGGCGCTTGGTGAACTCGGGCAGTTCGGCCTTGTCGATGGTCTTGGTCCAGACCCTGCCTTCGAGGGTGTGCATCAGGTCGACCGGCGCGCCTTCCAGCTGGATCTTGCCGCCGGCCAGCACCGCCATGCGGGGGCACAGGTCTGTCACGTCCTCAACGATGTGGGTCGACAGGATGACGACGACGTTCTCGCCGACCTCGGCCAGCAGGTTCAGGAAACGGTTGCGCTCTTCCGGGTCGAGGCCGGCGGTCGGTTCGTCGACGATGATCAGTTCGGGGTTGCCGATCAGGGCCTGGGCGATGCCGAAGCGCTGGCGCATCCCGCCCGAGAAGCCGGCCAGGGCCTTGCCGCGAACGGGCCACAGATTGACCTGGTTCAGCAGGGCCTCGACCGTCTGTTTGCGGTCCCTGCCGTTGGAGACGCCCTTCAGCACCGCCATGTGATCCAGCATGTCGTAGGCCGAAACGCGCGGATAGACGCCGAAATCCTGGGGCAGATAGCCCAGCACACGGCGCAGCTGTTCGGGATTCCGGATCACGTCGATGTCGCCGAACCGGATCGAGCCAGAGGTCGGCGTCTGCAGGGTGGCGATCGATCGCATCAGCGTCGACTTGCCCGCCCCGTTCGGGCCAAGCAGGCCGAACATCCCCTTGGGGATCGTCAGGCTGACGTCGTCCAGCGCGCGCGTGCCGTTGCCGTAGACGTGGGTCAGGTTCTCGATCGTCAGCATGGAAGCCCCTCCGTGAAGTAAAGGAACCTTGTCAGGCGGCGATCGCCTCCGCAAGTTACGATTCGGAAATGTTGACCGTCCTGCGCGGTTATCCAGTCGCCTTGGCCATCCTTCGGAACCGGTGCAGCAGCGGTTCGGTATAGCCGTTCGGCTGGGCGACGCCGTCGAACACCAGGGCGCGCGCCGCGCGGAACGCCAGACTGCCCTCGGGGTCCGGCGCCATCGGGCGGTACAGCGGGTCGCCCGCATTCTGCGCATCGACCTTCGCCGCCATCCGCAGCAGCGCCACATCGACCTGCTCCGCCGTGCAGACGCCGTGAAGCAGCCAGTTGGTCATATGCTGTGATGAGATGCGCAGGGTCGCCCGGTCCTCCATCAGGCCGACGTCGTGGATGTCCGGCACCTTGGAACAGCCAACCCCCTGATCGATCCAGCGCACGACATAGCCCAGCAGTCCCTGGGCGTTGTTGTCCAGCTCTTCGGCGATCTCCGCCTCCGACCAGTTCCGCCCCACGGCCAGCGGCGGGGTCAGCAGGTCCTCGAGACCCGCGACCGGCCAGGCGGCGATCGCGGGTCTCAGGGCGAAGACGTCGGTCTGGTGGTAATGCAGGGCGTGCAAGGTCGCCGCCGTCGGGCTGGGCACCCAGGCCGTGTTGGCGCCGGTCTTCGGATGGGCGGCCTTCTGCTCCAGCATCTCGGCCATGCGGTCCGGCGCGGCCCACATGCCCTTTCCGATCTGCGCCCGGCCCGACAGGCCGCACTTCAGACCAATGGCGACGTTGCGCGCCTCATAGGCGGCGATCCAGGCCGATGATTTGATCTCCCCCTTCCGCACCACCGGCCCGGCCTGCATGGCGGTGTGGATCTCGTCCCCGGTGCGGTCCAGGAAGCCCGTGTTGATGAAGACGATCCGGTCCTTCACCGCATTAATGCAGGCGGCGAGGTTGGCAGAGGTGCGGCGCTCCTCGTCCATCACCCCGACCTTGACCGTGTGTCGCGCCAGATCCAGCAGGTCCTCGACCGCGTCAAACAGGGCGTCGGTGAAGGCGCACTCCTCGGGCCCGTGCATCTTGGGCTTGACGATGTAGATCGATCCGGCCCGGCTGTTGCGGAACCGTCCCTGCCCTTTCAGGTCGTGCATGGCGATCAGCGAGGTGACGATGGCGTCCAGCACCCCCTCGGGCGCGTCCGTTCCATCGGGCAGCCGCACGGCCGGAGTGGTCATCAGATGGCCGACGTTGCGCACGAACAGCAGCGACCGGCCCGGCAGGGTCACGGTCGATCCATCCGGCGCGATGAACTCCCGATCCGGCGCCAGCGCCCGGGTCATCGACCGCCCGCCCTTGTCGAAGGTCTCGCTGAGGTCGCCCTTCATCAGGCCCAGCCAGTTGCGGTAGGCGGCCGTCTTGTCGGCGGCGTCGACGGCGGCGACCGAGTCCTCCAGATCGACGATGGTGCTGAGCGCCGCCTCCAGCACGACGTCGGAAATTCCGGCCGGATCGGTCGCCCCTATCGGATGATCCGGATCGAACACCACCTCGATATGCAGTCCGTTGTGCCGGAACAGACGGGAGCGGTCGCTGCGGCCGACGTACTGATCCGGGTTGCGGATCGCGATGCCCCGGCGCGGGTCCGTCAGATCCGCCCAGCGGCCCTCGGCCAGCGGAACCGCCTCGTCGAGGAAGGCCTTGGCCCGCGCCACCACCCGCACCCCGCGCGCGGCGTCATAGGGCCCGGCCGGCGGCGCATCCCCCAGCACGTCTGTGCCGTACAAGGCGTCATACAGACTGCCCCAACGAGCGTTGGCGGCGTTGAGCACGAAACGGGCGTTCAGGCTGGGCACGACCAGTTGTGGTCCCGCCAACGTCGCCACCTCGGCATCCACATTGCGCGTACCGATGGCGAACCGGGCGGGCTCGTCGGTCAGATAGCCGATCTCGCGCAGGAAGGCCGTGGCGGCGGCCACGTCGTACGGCCGTCCCCGGCGCTCCAGATGCCAGGCGTCGATGCGCGCCTGAAGGTCCTCGCGCACCGCCAGCAGCCGCCGGTTCTCCGGCGCGAACCGCGCAAGGAGCGCGGCGACGCCCGTCCAGAAGGCGTCAGGCTCGATCCCGGTCCCCGGCAGCGCCTCGGCCTCGATGAAGGCGGCCAGCTCGTCGGCGACCTGAAGTCCGGCGCGCGGCGTCATCGGCATGGAGCACTCCCTCGGAACGAGGCTGAAACATTCCGTGATGACCCGACGGAAGTCGAGCGTCTTTTGCGCCGCAACAGAACGGCCGCTTCAGTCGCGGGTGTCGAAGGCGTGGCGCGCCTTCTCGATCCGCTCCAGGTTCTTCTCGGCCCAGGTCCACACGCCGCAGAAGGCCTCGGCCAGCGTCAGGCCAAGGTCCGTCAGCCGGTATTCGACCTTGGGCGGAATGACCGGATGCACCGTGCGGATCACCAGCCCGTCGCGCTCCATCTGGCGCAGGGTCTGGGTCAGCATCTTCTGGCTGATGCCGCCGACCAGATCGCCGATGCGGCCGAAGCGCTGTTCGCCGTGCTCGGTCAGGACCTCGAGGATCAGCATGGTCCATTTGTCCGCGATGCGGCCGATGACCTCGTTCACCAGCGCCTCGACCCGGGGGTCGGCCGGCAGGCCTGTCTCGGGATGTGCGATTTTTCCCGTTGTCGGCGCCGTCATATCCAAAACTCTCCGTTCGGTAAGTACCGCCCTTTACGGTGCCTACTTTCCAATGGGAAGTGTCTTCTCTACCTGCTTCCGGCGTCAGCGCACGCGATAAGGAGAGCACCATGAACATCACCGGCAACACCATCCTCATTACCGGCGGCGGCTCGGGCATCGGCCGCGCCCTGGCCGAGGCGCTGCATGCGCGCGGCAATCAGGTCATCATCACCGGCCGTCGCGAATCCGTCCTCGCAGAAACCGCGGCGGCGAATCCGGGGATGGCGTTCGCGACCCTCGACGTCGCCGACCCCGTCGCCATCCGCGCGTTCGCCGCCGAGGTCGTGAAGGACCACCCCGCCCTCAACGTCGTCATCAACAACGCCGGCGTCATGAAGGTGGAAAACCTGCTGGCCGAACCCTTCGACCTCGACACGGTCGAGGAAACCATCTCCATCAATCTGTTGGGCCCGATCCGCCTGACCGCCGCCCTGCTGCCGCATCTGCGGACGCGGACCGCCGCTACGGTGATGACGGTGTCGTCCGGCCTGGCCTTCATCCCGCTGGCCGCGACGCCGACCTACAGCGCCACCAAGGCGGCCATTCATTCGTGGAGCGAGTCGCTGCGCCACCAGCTGGCGGGGACTTCGGTGGAGGTGCTGGAACTGGCCCCGCCGGCCGTGGCGACCGACCTCATGCCGGGCCATGCGGACAATCCGAACTCCATGCCGCTGGCCGACTATACGGCCGAGGTCATCGGTCTGATCGAGCGGCGGGACACGCCGCGCGGCGAAATCCTCGTCGAACGGGTCAAGCCGCTGCGGTTCGCCGAAGCCAACGACTATGCGGCTGTCTTCGCCATGCTCAACGGCGGATCCTGATCACAGGGCCGCGGGCGGACAGGCGCCGTCTCTCTTGCCTGTGGCGGTCACAGGCGCATGTTGACGCCATGAACACCGCCTGGCTCCGCCTGCACTGGCCGCTTCTGCTGGCCATCGCCGTCGCCGCATCAAGCCTCGCATGGCCGATCGGCGGCGGCTGGCTATCACGGCTCGCGTTGGGCTGGGACGTGGGCGTCGGCCTGTTCCTGGTCGAATGCGTATTCAAGCTGAGGCGGGCCCGGTCGGTCGACGACATCCGCAAGCGTGCGGCCGCGCTGGATGACGCCGGCGTCGCCGTGCTGCCTCTCGCTCTGTTCGCAGCCCTGGCCAGCATCGTCGTGGTCGTGGGCGAGGCCGTCCGCGTGGCCGGCGACGACGAGCAGGGCGGCGCGGCCGTCCTCGCACTGCTCACCGTGGCCCTGTCCTGGACCTTCGTGCACGCGATCTTCGCCTTCCACTACGCCCACGAATTCTACGCGCCGGCCGTCTCCGACGGCGCACGCGGCAAGGGCAGGTCGCACGACCGCGGCGGCCTGATCTTCCCCGGCGGCGAGGACCCCGACTACTGGGACTTCGTGCATTTCTCGACGATCATCGGCGTCGCCCAGCAGACCGCGGACATCCAGATTTCAGACAGACGTCTGCGCCGCACCGCGACCGTTCACAGCGTCACGGCCTTCCTCTTCAACACCGTCATCGTCGCCCTGACCGTCAATATGGCGGTCAGCCTGCTGGGCGGCGGTTGACCTCCGCGCCTTGACTTGGCCGCATTGGAAGCCCATTTGTGCTGCGTCGCACAATTGCGATTACCGGCGCCTCCAGCGCGTGTGGGTCTTCTCAAGTGACGAAGACCTGACTGTAGCAGTCGCCGGTTCCTCAAGATTCATTCGCTGCCCGGACACGCGGGGCGGCGCCCGATCCACCCCGAAGGTCTCCTTTTCGAGACCCCGTCGGGACTGGCGGTGCGCGGCCTTTCGGCGATGAGCCATGGCTGATGCGCGTCGCCGCATACGCGAAAGAAGCCGCTCACATGAGCAAGACATTCGATACCTTCGGCCTGAACCCGGCCCTCCTGCAGGCGCTGGCGTCCGAAGGCTACACCACCCCGACCCCGATCCAGGCGCAGGCCATCCCTGACGTCATGGCCGGCAAGGACCTGCTGGGCATCGCCCAGACCGGCACCGGCAAGACGGCGGCCTTCGCCCTGCCCATCCTGCACCGCCTGGCCGCCAACCGCATTCCGCCCGTGCCCCGCACGACGCGCGTCCTGATCCTGTCGCCGACCCGCGAACTGGCCAGCCAGATCGCCGAAAGCTTCAAGAGCTACGGCAAACACCTGGGCTTCCGCGTCGCCGTCATCTTCGGCGGCGTGAAGTACGGGCCGCAGGAACGCGCCCTGCAACAGGGCCTCGACGTCCTGGTCGCCACCCCCGGCCGTCTGCTGGACCACATGCAGCAGAAGACGCTGGACCTGAGCCGCACCGAGATCTTCGTCCTCGACGAGGCCGACCAGATGCTGGACCTCGGCTTCGTCAAGCCGATCCGCCAGATCGTGTCGCGCATCCCGGCCAAGCGCCAGAACCTGTTCTTCTCGGCCACCATGCCGACCGAGATCGGCAAGCTGGCCGGCGAGCTGCTGAAGGATCCGGTCAAGGTCTCTGTGACGCCGCAGGCCACCACGGTCCAGCGCATCAGCCAGTCGATCATCCACATCGAACAGGGCCGCAAGCGCGCCCTGCTGACCGAGATGTTCGCCGATCCGGGCTACACCCGCTGCCTGGTCTTCACCAAGACCAAGCACGGCGCCGACAAGGTCGCGGCCTATCTTGAGGCCGGCGGCGTCGAAGCCGGCGCCATCCACGGCAACAAGAGCCAGCCCCAGCGTGAACGCACCCTGGCCGCCTTCAAGGCCGGCAAGCTGCGCGTTCTGGTCGCCACCGACATCGCCGCCCGCGGCATCGACGTGGACGGCGTCTCGCACGTCCTCAACTTCGAACTGCCTTATGTGCCGGAAGCCTATGTGCACCGCATCGGCCGTACGGCCCGCGCCGGGGCCGACGGCACGGCCATCAGCTTCGTGGCCGGCGACGAGATGAAGCTGCTGCGCGACATCGAAAAGGTCACCCGCCAGAAGATCCCGTCGACCGACCGCCGCAACGACAAGTCGCTGGCCCTTCTGGACCAGTCGATCATGGCCTCGGGCGTCAAGTCCAAGGCCTCGATGCCCGACGACGGGCGCGGCGACCGCCAGCAGCAGCGCGGCCCCCGCAACCCGCGCCGGGACGGCATCAAGCTGGAGGGCGGCGGCCAGCCGCACCGCGTCCGCAAGGGCGGACCGGGCCGCGACGCCCGTCCGACCCCCGAACGCGCCTTCGATCCGCTGGCGCGCGAGCGTCCGCGTCACTCCAACAACGACCCGCGCCACACCACGGTGGCGGGCGAGACCAAGCCGGCCGGCGAGATCAAGCGCCGTCCCCGCAACCGCCGCCCGTCCAACGGCGGCAAGGGCTACGCGGCCAAAGGCTGAGGCCCGGGATAGACGCAGAAGTGAACGACGCCCGTCGGAGCGATCCGGCGGGCGTTTCGCGTTTTCGAAGGTGAGCGAGGTCCGCCTCGGGCCCTTGGGCGACGTCGGCTCTCAACCCGGGCGGACACTCATCGCTCAATCGCGTATGAGATCACAATGGACATTGCCCTTATTGCGATTGTGGCGGCGCTGGCCTCTGCGCTCACCCTTTATTCGGGCTTCGGGCTTGGCACACTCCTGCTCCCGGCATTTGCGCTTTTCCTTGATGCTCCAATCGCAGTCGCGGCCACAGCCGTCGTCCATCTCCTGAACAATCTCTTCAAAGGCGCCCTTCTTTGGACCAAGGTGGATTGGCGAACTGTTCTGGCGTTCGGCATGCCGGCGATCCCCGCAGCGGTGCTCGGGGCATGGGTCCTGTCACTGCTTGGAAATACGCCTCGCCTGTTCGAGTGGGAGGCTTTCGCCCGGAAGTTCGGACCAACCGGCGCGGGCCTGACCATTGGTTTACTGATGATCGCTTTCGCCTCGCTGGAGCTCCAACAGTGGTTCCAGAAGCTCAAGGCGCCGCCCCGGCTTGCGCCAGTGGGTGGCTTGATAGCGGGGTTTTTCGGCGGGTTGACAGGGCAGCAGGGAGCGTTCCGTTCCATCTTCCTCCTGCGGTCTGGATTGCCGCCACAGAGCTTCATCGCCACTGGAGTGATGATCGCCGTTCTGGTCGATCTGTCGCGCCTCACAACCTACGCAGCCTCATTCTCCATGGCGGGGCTGGATTGGGCCGGGCGTGACGGCCTCCTGGTGCTGGCGGGCACGCTCTCCGCCTTTGTCGGAGCGTTCGTCGCGACGCGCTATCTCGACAAGCTCACGATTGTGGTGATCCGATATGGCGTCGCCGCGCTGATGCTCCTGATCGGCGGTGCTGTCTCCGTCGGGTTGCTCGGCTGAACCTGCGTCCGCTTCCATCCGTCGTAGACCGCCCGATGTCAGCTTGCCGGCCAGGGACACACGAAAAAGCCCGCCGGAGGGATCCGGCGGGCTTTATCTTGTCGGGTTCTTCGGTCGATCAGGCCGCGGCGCTGACCGGGGCCGGGGCGGCGGTTTCCGACGGGTCGCGCAGCACATAGCCGCGGCCCCAGACGGTCTCGATGTAGTGTTTGCCGCCCGCCGCCGTCGCCAGCTTCTTGCGCAGCTTGCAGATGAAGACGTCGATGATCTTCAGCTCGGGCTCGTCCATGCCGCCGTACAGGTGGTTCAGGAACATTTCCTTGGTCAGGGTGGTGCCCTTGCGGAGCGAGAGCAGCTCCAGCATCTGGTATTCCTTGCCTGTCAGATGGACGCGGTGGCCGTGCACCTCGACCGTCTTGCCGTCCAGGTTCACCGCGATCTCGCCGGTGTGGATGATGGCCTGGGCGTGTCCCTTCGAGCGGCGAACCACGGCGTGGGTGCGCGCGATCAGCTCGTCCTTGTGGAAGGGCTTGGTCATATAGTCGTCGGCGCCGCCGCCGAAGGTCTTGACCTTGGTCTCGATCTCCGAGGTTCCGGACAGGATCATCACAGGCGTGTTGACCTTGCCGACGCGCAGCTGACGCAGAACCTCAAGACCGTTCATGTCGGGCAGGTTGAGGTCGAGCAGGATCAGGTCGTAATCGTAGATCTTGCCGAGATCGATGCCCTCTTCGCCGAGGTCGGTCGTGTAGACGTTGAAGCCTTCCGACTTCAGCATCAACTCGATGCTCTGCGCGGTCGCGTGATCGTCTTCGATAAGCAGAACGCGCATTGATGCCCCTCCAGGCAAAGCTTGACAGTAAGTCCCGACACCCGATGCCGGGTAACCTTGTTCGGGAGTTAACCGAGTAAAAACTTAAGAAAGGTTAACAACACCCCACTGAGGCGAATCGTAGGCTGATTTGCGAATCGCCGTCGAGAGTCCTGAGTCAAGCGGACGAATTTTCTCGCCCGCGTCCCGCTCCGGCTGCGGGCCTACGTCCGAAATCGACGTATGTCAGGATTATATTCCTATCGCCGAGCGTCGCCGATGAACGGCTGGCGTCCGACAGGATGATGGGAGGATATTCGAATGAACGAGACGTATCGGGTGCCGGTCACCGACGAGGACCGCATTCGCGCCGGCCTGGCGATCCAGCTGGTGGCGGCAGCCACGGGTGTGGCGGCCGAGCGGATTCGTGCGCAAGCCCGGCTCGGCGGGGCAGAGTGCCGCGCCCGCCGGCTGGCCATGTATCTGTCCTATGTCACTTTCGGCTGGCCGCTGGAGCGGGTCGCCCACGCCTTCGGGCTGAACCGCGCCACGGCCGCGGCGGCCTGTCGTTGGGCCGAAGACGAGCGTGACCGCCCCACTCTCGACGCCATGCTGGACAGGCTGGAGCGTTGCGTGCGCGAGGTGCTGGACGCCCCCCTGTGCGAGGTGCCGGCATGAAGGGCGAGACGGCCCGGGCCCGCCGCCTTCTGGCCCGACCCGGCGGCTGGATCGAGGCCGCGCCCGGCGGCTATGCCCTGAGGGTGGGCCGGGATCGGCGCGCGCGGGTTCTTCTGACCGTCGGCGAAGCCGAATTTCGGGACCTGGCCGGAAACCCCGGGCTGAAAATCCGGGCGGGCGGGGGCTGGGTGGCGCGCGGCGGCGCCCGGACTCCGGCTCTTGCCTCGCCGGAGCCAGGCCGTCCCGGCGTGATCGAGGGCGTCCGCGCGGTGATGGAGGACAACGGCCAGGTCGTCTCGCGCCGCGCCAACCTGGGTCAGTCCGCCATTGTCTGGCTGGCGCGCCGCAAGGATGCGGGCGGCCGCCCCTGGCTGGCCCCCCGCGAGATCGCGGCGGCCGACCGCCTGAACCACGACGCCGAGGCGGCGGCGCGCGGACCGTCGGTCACCATGCGATGGGACGCCTTGCCGCGGTCGGGCGCCGGGGGCGGTGCTTCGGGCCGGGCGGGTCCCGGCGCATCGGCGATGGCGGCCGGGGCCCGCGTGGAGGCGGCGCTCGCAGCCTGCGGATCGGCGCGCGGCATGGTCGAGGCTATATGCATCCGCGCCTCCGCCCTGCAGGCGGCCGAACGGGGCCTCGGCCTTGGCCGTCGCCGCGGCAAGGCCTTGCTGAAGACCGGCCTCGCCGCACTGGCCGATCACTATCGTATCGGTTGACCGACGGAGCGCGCGCGCCCTGACGTTACAACCTCGTAACTATTGCCCCAAAGGCTTCCGCCCTAAGAGGGACCCTTCAGCCGCGGGGGCGACGCGGCGTCTCACACATGCGGCAGACCGTGTTCAGACGGTCGGCGAACCGGGGATAGAGTTGAAGTTTGTTGTTTGCGCCGCAGCGGCGAGCCTGTGCCTGATCGGCACTCCCGCCGTCGCGCAGGAGCTTCTGGTGGCGCGCACGCTCACAGAGGTCTGCCTGCCCTACGCCACCCGGGCCCGGAGCTTCGAGAAATCGATCCGCGCCGCGCGGGATCTCGGATACCGCCGGCCGATCGGAGACAATGCGCCGCTGGACGACTGGGCGTCGGAGGTCAATCTGATCTCCTCGGACGGAAACTGGCGCATCCGCATCGAGGAGGGGACCATCGAACGGGGCGATAGTTCGGTCTACGCCGCCAGCTGCACCATGTCTTCACGGCACGCCAGCGCGCGAGAGTTGGCCGATCTGGGCCGCCGCGCCTTCGGCGATCCGGATCGCTGGTCTTTCTCGCCGGACAATCCCCGACGCTGGGAGCGCCGGACGCCCCGGCCCGACGAGCAGAGCCTTTCCGTCGAGGTCGCAGAGCCCGCGGATCAGCTCCCGACCATGACGATAACCGGCTCCTACTTCTGAGCCGAGGCCGCCGCGGCCTCGCGGATCCGTCCCACCATGGCGTTCAGGCCGTTGGCGCGCTGACGCGTCAGGGCGGATGGCAGCCCCAGCCGGTCAAGGGCCGCGCGGGCGTCGAAGGCCAGGATTTCGTCCGGCCGACGATCCGAATACAGTTTCAGCAGCAGGGCGATATTGCCCTTCGACAGGGCGCTGTCGCTGTCGGCGAGGAAGGTCAGCCGGTCGTCATGCCGCCTCACCGCCAGCCAGACCTGGGCGGCGCAGCCCGGGACCCTGTTCGTGTCGATCCGATCCTCGTCCGGGAGGGCCGCCAGATCCTTGCCGAGCTCGATGACGTATTCGATCCGGCCCTCCCAGTCGCCCAGGAGGTCGAACTCCTCCACCAGTTCGGCCAGGGTCTCGTCGATTGAGGGATGCGGCGTCATGCGCGGCAAATAGGCCCGGCCGACGTTAACGACAACCTTGCGACCTGTCCCCGGAAAAGCGCTCTGGCCGGGCGGCGGCAGTCGCCTGGAACGCGTGCGTGCTTTGGACGACTCACCCGCGACGCTAGGCTGGACGGCCGCCGGAATCCCGGCCTCCTCCTGTCGCGCCCTTGATCCAGTCCGCCCGCCCAGACCTCCGGCCCGCCATCGACCCTGACCGGGGCGACCGCCCCGCGCTGGCCGCTTGGCACGCCGGCTGGGCCGTGGCCGCCGCCCTGCTCGCGCTGGGCGGACGATGGATCGGCGGCGTCGACGGACCGGTCTTCTACGGCGTCCTGTCCATGGTGGTCCCGGGCCTGACGGGTCTGGGCCTGCTGCGCCGGGACGGCGCGGGCGAGCGGATGATGTTGCTGGGCGTCTGGGGTCTGGCCGCCTTCCTGTCCGCCGCGCTGTCGGGCGGCCTCACCGGGCCTCTGACCGGCTTCGTCTTCCTGCCGCTGGCGGCGGGCATCGCCCTGGGCGGAACCCGGCCGGTCCAGGCCGGGGCGCTGGCCGTCGGCCTCGCCGCCGTGGCCGGCCTGCTGTCGGCATGGCTGGGCGTACCGGGTCCGCACCTGCCAGCGCTGGCGGCGATCTCGGCCCTGCTGACCGCGGGCGCCGCGGCCCTGGCCGTGCGCCTGTCGTGGCGTCAGCGCGAACGGCGACTGGAAACCGCTGAAGCGGAAACCGCCCGGATCGAAACCCTGCTGGCCGCCCAGCCCGGTCTGATGCTGATCCTCGAGCCTTCCGGCCGGGTGGTGGCCGCCTATGGCGCCCCGCCCGCCTATCTGCCAGTCGATCCCCTGTTCGAGAGCGGCCTCGTCGCCGCGGTCCACGCCCCCGACCGCCCCCGTGTTCTGGGCGCCATGGAGCGGGCCATGGGCGGTCAGGACGGCTCGGCGATGTTCGCGCCCCGCACGGCGCTGGACCGCCGGGCCCAGATGATCGTCCGCCGCCTCGACGATGCGTCGGGCGCGCGGCTGGTTGCACAGATTTTCGACGGCACGGCCCAGTACGCCCGCGAACTGGGCCTTGAGGTCGCCCGCAACGAGGCTGAGGCCCGCGAGGCCGGCAAGACCCGCTTCCTCGCCAATATGAGCCACGAACTGCGCACCCCGCTGAACGCCGTGCTCGGTTTCTCGGACATCATGCGCCAGCGGATCTTCGGCCCCCTGCCCGACCGCTACGGCGAATACGCCGAGAACATCCACCAGGCCGGCGGCCATCTGCTGGACCTGATCAACGACCTGCTGGACGTCGCCAAGATCGAGGCCGAGCGCTACGCCCTGACGCTGGAGCGGTTCGACGCCCGCGAGACGGTGTCCGCAGCCATGGCCCTGGTCCGGGTCAACGCCGACGACAAGGGCGTGAGCCTGTCCAGTGTCCTGCCGGGCGATCCGGTCGAGGTCTCGGCGGACCGGCGCGCGCTGAAACAGATCACCCTCAACCTGCTGTCCAATGCGGTGAAATTCACCCCGCCCGGCGGGACCATCACCGTCACCGTCGAGGCCATCGGCCCCTATCTGGAGGTCGTCGTCGCGGACACGGGCGTTGGCATCGCACCCGAGGACGTGCGCCGTCTCGGCCGACCGTTCGAACAGGCCGGCGAGATCGAGCAGCGCCGTCAGGGCACGGGTCTGGGCCTGTCGCTGGTCCGCGCCTTCGCCGAACTGCATGGCGGCCGGATGAGCATCGACAGCACGCTCGGCGAGGGCACGGCTGTGACGGTCCGGCTGCCGGTCGCTCTGGTCGCCCGCGCCCCGGCCCCGGAAGGGGGAGCCGAGATCATTCCCATGCCGATGAAGAACGGGGCCTGAGGCCCTAGAGCATTCCCATCGCAAGGAAGGCGCGGCCGGCGGCGAAGTCTCCGGCCTCGAACCTGGCGGTGGCCACGCTGCCGTCGCGGAAATGGAATTCGACGGCGAAGGTCTCGCGCGGGTCCAGCCGCTCCAGCGCAGCCGCGGTCGAGGCCGGAAAGCGCCAGACCTCGCCGGCCCGGCGGCCTTCGGCCAGCAGCTCACGTTCGGCGGGCGCAACGCCCGCGGCCCACAGACTGGCGCGCGAGGACGCGGGAGCCAGACCGTCGCCGGCCAGCCAGGCGCGCGGAATCTTGTTCGGATCGCGCAGCACGATCCGCGCCCCGGTGGGACGCGAGCGCCCGACGAAACTGACCACCGCGACCAGGTTCGACGCATCGCCCTGACCTGCATAGCCGAAGGCGACGGGAGAGGCGCCCACGATCGAGGTCTGCTGCAACCGCCAGACCGCGCCGGTGGTGCGCATGCGGTTGGCGGTCCAGTTGGCGCGCTCGCCCGGGAAGGTCATACGCGGCGTCCGCAGCCAGCCCGAGAAGGCGTCGTCGATGCGGCCCTTCACGGTCGCCAGTTGCGGATCCTGACAGGAAACGGCGTGGGCGCGCGAACGGGCGCGGGCGGCGGTGGCGCTCAGTTCGGCCTCGGCGGCGCCGGAACGCAGGGCGGCGCCCCGGGCCTGGGCCGTCGCAGCCCCGAGAGCCGCATCGATGCGCGCGTCGAACAGGCCGCAGCGCTGGTCCGCGGCGACCATGAAGGCGCGCTCGTAATAGGTGTCGGCCGGACCGGCCAAGGCCGCGTCCGGCGCGCACAGAACGGCGGCGGCGAGCAACGCGGCTTTGGTCTTCAGTGCGGTTCGGCCTATCGTCATGAGGCGCACATTACGCGCCATGCGTTCCGGTACGGTTTCCGGGCACGGTTATCAAAATGCTTCTATCCAGCGACCTTTGGGTGTCCGCCCTGATCCGCCGCGCCGAGCTGGCGGGGGCCTTCGCCACCGTCGCGCGCAGGGGCGACGCCCGCGCGGGCACGGTTATCGTCAAGGCGTTCGACACCTCCTCGCGCCGCGCCAGACTCTATAGTGAGGCGTTCGGCCCCGACGGCGACCGTCTGTGGATCCAGCCGGTCGAGAGCGAGTTCGAAAGCGAACTGGACGCCTGGATCCAGCGCCAGGCCGGCTACGACCCTGACATCTGGGTGGTCGAGATCGAGGACCGCGAGGGCCGGCACTTCATCACCGAGAAGGTCGCCGCCTGATTTCGGCCCGGCATGGAAACCGGAGGGTTAACGTCGCCGCCGACGGTGCGAAATACTTAACCGCGTTCGGGAACGGAACCGCAAGTCGCCCCCCCTATGGTCACCTGTAACGGGCCGGGAAACGAGCCCGGCGATGGTGGGTGTTGTCGATGCTCTTTCTTCTCAACGACGTTGTGTTCGATCTGGATGAGGCCTCGCCGGTCACGCCCGGCGACGCGCGCCGGTTCGAGAACCTGGATCTGGACTATGTTCTGGAACTGGGTTGCGAACTGTTCGCCGAAGACCCGTTGATGCACCAGAACGATCCGCAGCGCGCCCGCCGCCTGGCCTGGCTGATCCACGACCGGTCGCCCGAGGTCAACGCCGCCCTGTTCGCCGCGCCCGCCGCCGGCTGCGACCCCTCGCTCGTCGAGCCTCAGTTCTGCGCCCTGCCCGCCCCCGTCATGCGCCAGCTCAAGACCCGAGCCTCCCAGGGCAAGCTGGACGCGGTCGCCGCCGACAAGGCCGTGTGGATGCGTCTCGCCGCCTGACGCGCGTAGACTGTTCGCTTGAACAGCAAAGACCTCCCACGTTAGGGTTGCGACCTGGGCCGGGAGCCGGGGGGCTGATGCGTATTCTGACCATTCTGAAGGCGGCCGTTCTGGCCGTCGCGACCTTGACCGTCTTCGCGGCCGCGCCTGCGCGGGCTGAGTGGCGACGCGCGGAGACTGCGCACTTCATTCTCCACGGCGACGTGTCCGAACGCACCCTGCGCGCCTACGCTACCAAGATCGAACGTTTCGACGCCCTTCTGCGGACCTATTATCCGATCCAGAGCGACGTCCAGATTCCAAAGCTCGAAATCTATCTGGCGGACGGCGCTCGGGATATGCGCCGCATCCTTCCCGACGGCTCAGAGAGCATCGCCGGCTTCTACTCCGCCGACGCGGGTCGCATCTACACTGTGACCAACATCTCGAACCCGGAGGCGCTGGGCACACTGTTCCACGAATACGCGCACCATTTCATGTTCCAGATGTCGGCCGTGGCCTATCCGTCGTGGTTCGTGGAGGGTTTTGCCGAATACTATTCCACGGTCGTCATGGAAGCCGACAAGATCGAGGTTGGACGGGAAGATCGCGGGCGGATGATGCTGTTCACGCAGCTGGGGGCCAACGAATGGGCGCCCTTGGCCGACGTGCTGAAATGGCGGATCAGTCAATCCGGGCGGGCCCGCCTGTTCGACTACTACGCCCAGTCCTGGGCGCTGACCCACTATCTGATGAGCACGCCCGAACGGCGGCAGATGTTGAGCCAGTATCTGAACGCCGTGATCCGCGGAGCGGACCCCGTCACGGCCATGCAGGAGGCGACCGGGCGACCCGCGATCGAACTCCAGGCTGACATGCGCCGCTACTTTCTGGGGCGCATCAACTATTATACGCTCCAGATCGATATCCCGATGCCCGAGGTCGCGATTTCGACCTTGGCCGCGGAGGAGGGCGCCCTGGTCTGGTACGACATCCGACTGGATGACACGCCCTTGGTGGTCCCGCCCGACAACGACCCCGACGACCCGCGCTCAGAGGGGCGAAGGGCCCAGATGGCCCGCGACGCGGCCCGACACCGCGCTGAACTGATCACCGACGCCCTCGCGGCGGCGGCGCGCCGCCCGGGTCAGCGCATGGCGATGCTGGTAGCGGCCCGCGCGCATCGGTTGAAGGGCGATCCGGCGGCGGGCCTGGCGGCGCTGCAGCCCCTCTTGTCGGACACATCCACGGACGCAGACGCGCTGCGCATCGCCGCGGCGCTCCTGATGGACGAGGTCAGGGCGGAGCCGGAGTCGGAGAACGCGAATTCCCGGCGCCGCCTCGCCAGTAGCTATCTGGGCCAGGCCATGGAACACAGGCCGCTGGACTTCCGCATCTATCTGGGTCTGAACGACACGCGGCGCGGGCAGCCGGGCTATCCCACCGCCAACGACATATCGACCCTGGAGGTCGCCACCGCCCTTGCTCCCCAGGCAGACGAGAACCGGCTGAGGCTGGCCGAGGTCTATATGGCCCGGTCCCAGTGGGGTGCGGCGAAGACGATGCTCGATCCGGTCGCCAACGCGCCCCACCCCGGCGCCGACCGCGTCCGCGCCCGAACCATGCTCGCCGCCATCGCACTCGCGACCGGGGGGAATGCGGACGTCGACCAGGAGCCAGAGCCCGCGCTCTAGTACTTGTGGAAGGTCATCGGGACAGCCCCGTCCACGTGTTTGATCCGGGGCGAACCCTTAGAACACGGCGTTGAACAGCACGTGGACCACGGTCGCGCCCAGCACGATGACGCCGAAGCCGGCGATGAGGCTGACGGCGGGATGCGGGCCCGTGTGAGGCGGGGGCAGGTCTGCGGGGTTCGGAGCCATGACCGTTCCTTGCGTTTCCAAGGGCGGCGTCCGGTTGCGTGACCGGGACGTCTCGCCGGACCGGACGATGACTCCAAAAGCCCTGTTTGGCGAGGGGCTATTCGCTGGCGGGTGACTTTCGGACCGGTCCGCGCTAACTCGCGCGGCCCAACGGATCGAACATGTCGAAACTGACCCTGCAAGACGAAGCCCTGCGCCGCAGGACCTTCGCCATCATCGCGCACCCCGACGCCGGCAAGACCACGCTGACCGAGCATATCCTGCTGGCCGGCGGCGCCATCCGCGCGGCCGGGGCCGTACGCGCGCGCGGGGAGAACCGGCGCACCCAGTCCGACTGGATGAAGATCGAGAAGGAGCGCGGCATCTCGGTCAGCGCCTCGGTCATGACGTTCGAGCACGACGGGAAGATGTTCAACCTGCTCGACACGCCCGGGCACGAGGACTTTTCCGAAGACACCTACCGGACCCTGACCGCCGCCGACTGCGCCATCATGGTGCTGGACGCCGCCAAGGGCATCGAGCCGCAGACGCTGAAGCTGTTTGAGGTCTGCCGTCTGCGCGACATTCCGATCATCACCTTCATCAACAAGCTGGACCGCGAGGCCCAGGATCCGATGGCCCTGCTGGACGAGATCGCCAGCCGCCTGCAGCTCGATCCCGCACCCATCTGGTGGCCGGCCCAGAGCGGCAACCGCCTGCGCGGCATGGTCGAGATGGGCACGGGGCGGTTCCAGCCCTACGCCCGCAAGCCCGCCGGCTCGGCCGAGGACGTGCCTCACCCCGCCGCCCTGCCCCTGGCCGACGCCGCGCAGTATTTCGAGGAAGGCGAGCACGAGGCGCTGCTGGAGGCCCGGGAACTGGTCGAAGGCGGTTACCCGGCCTTCGACCGCCAGTCCTTCCTCGAGGGCCACATGACCCCCGTGCTGTGGGGCTCGGCCCTGCGCCATTTCGGCATCGACGAACTGCTGGCCGCGATCGGCGAATGGGCCCCGCCGCCCAAGGTGATGAAGGCCCGCAAGGGCCCGCCTGCAGGAACCCGCAACGCCGCCGACCCTGTCGAAGAGATCGTCCAGCCGGGCTCGGCCGAGGTCACCGGCTTCGTCTTCAAGGTCCAGGCCAATATGGACCCCAACCACCGCGACCGCATCGCCATGTTCCGCATGGCCTCGGGCAAGTTCCAGCGCGGCATGAAGTTGAAGGTCCAGAACACCGGCAAACAGCTCTCGGTGAACGCTCCCATCATGTTCTTCGCCTCGGACCGCGAACTGGCCGACGACGCCTACGCCGGCGACGTCATCGGCATTCCCAACCACGGCGTCCTGCGCGTAGGCGACAGCCTGTCGGAGAGCGGCCTGATCCGCTTCGCCGGCCTGCCGAACTTCGCTCCGGAAATCCTCCAGCGCGTGCGGGTCAAGGATCCGCTCAAGGCCAAACACCTGAAGAAGGCGCTGGACGGTCTGGCCGAGGAGGGCGTCACCCAGCTGTTCCGCCCCGAGATGGGCTCGGACTTCATCGTCGGCGCCGTCGGCCAGCTGCAGTTCGAGGTCATGGCCGACCGTCTGGGCGAGGAATACGGGCTGGAGGTCATCTTCGAGCCCTCGCCCTGGGCCGAGGCGCGCTGGATCGGCGGGACGAAGGCCGATCTCGAGGACTTCATGGGCAAATACCGCGGCCAGATGGCCCGAGACATCGATGACGACCCCGTCTTCCTGGCCAAGTCGAGCTGGGAGACCGGCTACGTCATGGAGCGGTTCCCCGTCGTGGCCTTCACCAGGACCAAGGAACGCGGCTGACGCCTCTGGACAACCTGTCATGGAGACCGGTTATCTGCATCCGGTTGCATGAGGGAATCGATGAGCGTCTTCAGTCGTGTGTCCGGCCTGCGGGTCGCTCTCGTGGCCGCAGCGGCGGTCGCCATCCCCGGACTGGCCCACGCCGAATGGCGTAAGGCCGAGACGAAGCATTTCATCGTCCACAGCAACGGTTTCGAGCGTGACCTGCGCGATGACGCCATCGAGCTGGAGCGTCTCGACCAGTTGATGCGCACCACCTTCGCCCTGCCCGACGTCGAAGGCGGGCGGAAGCTGCCGGTCTACGTCGTCCGCAACCGGCGTGAACTGGAAGCGGCGGAACCGGAACTGCCGGAGCGGATCTCGGGTTTCTATTCCGCCAACTTCCGGGATGTCCGGGCCGTGGCGGTCAGGGCCAGCGGCGATGAGACCCTGCGGCATGAGTACGGACACCACTTCATGTACCGCAACTTCCCGGGTGCCTATCCGGCGTGGTTCCGGGAAGGGTTCGCCGAATTCTTCAGCACCGCGACCGTCACGCCATCCGGTCGCGCCACCCTGGGCAAGAGCCCCCTCTCCAACGTCCAGGTCCTGAACAACCTCCGCTGGCTGCCCATGGATCAGGTGCTCGCGGGGCGTTTCAGCTTCGAGGACCGGCGCGAGACCTCGGCCTTCTACGCCCAATCATGGCTGCTCATGCACTGGATACTGACCGAGCCCGAGCGGCGCCGGCGAATGGAAGGCTATCTGCGCGACACCGCCGGCGGCGCATCGCGCGATACGGCCCTGCAGACGCATTTCGGGATGGACGCGGAACAGCTGGGCCAGACACTGAGGGCCTATCTCACCGCCGGTCCGCGCTACGCCGAACTGGACGTGGGTTCCGCCGAGCCGGCCCTCGCCGTCACGACGCTGCCGGACAGCGCGGACGAGGTCCTGCTGCTGGACGTCAATGCGAGAAACGGCGGCCCCGCCGACCAGGGGCCTGACATGCTGGCCCGCGCGCGCAAGGCGGCCGCGGATCATCCGGGCGACGTCCTGGCGCAGTCGATGCTGGCGCATGTCGAGCTGCGCTGGGGCGATCCCGCCGCGGCGGAACGGGCCGTCCAGCCCCTGCTGGACGCCGACCCGGCCAATACGGAGCTGTTGCTGCTGATGGCCGACGCGCGGATCACGGCCGGCGACAGGCTGACCGATCCGGAAGAACGCGAGCGCCTGTACCGTCAGGCTCGGGGCTTTCTCGCCCGCGCCTATGCGGCGGACCCCGGCGACAACCGCATCTATCAGAACATCGCCTACAGCCGGCGTTTCGCCCCGGACTATCCGACCGAAAACGACGTCGAACTGTGGCGACGCGCCGTCGCCATCGCGCCCGAAGTCGCCAGCAACCGCGCCGTGACCGCCGAGGCGATGCTGCGGCACGGCCTCGTCGACGAGGCGGAACAGGTCATTCTGCCGGTCGCCAACGACCCGCACGGCGGGGAGGTCCCGGAACGGCTCCGGCGCATTCTCGACCGGATCGCCGGGGCCCGCGCCAGTACGGCGTCCGCGCCGGCGACCTGATCCGCCCCACGCGGGGGCAAGGCGCGCGGTCCGGAAGTTGCGTTTGCGGGCAACCCGCGGCTGGACCACATGGCGCAAACCGGGCTTAGGATGACGAACATTCCGGGGGGAGTTCCGTTTTGCCGTCAGTTGTTCGCTATCTTCTTGTCGCGCTCGCGGTGAGCGCCCTGTCGCCGGTTGCGGCTGTCGCCGAATGGCGTCGCGCCGAAAGTCCGCATTTCATTGTCTACAGCGACGGCACGGAACGGACTCTGCGCGACTACACCGCCAAGCTGGAGCGTTTCGACGCCCTGCTCAGGTCGCGTTTCGGCGGCGCCCAGGATGACAACATCCGCAAGCTGCCCGTCTATCTGGTCTCGGACGACCGGGCGCTGCGCCTGGCCCTGCCCACCCTGCCCGAGGGGTTCGACGGCTATTATTCGAGCAGCGACAACGACATCTTCGCCATCCTCATCCGGGGCCGCGACGACGACATCCTGCTGCATGAGTACAGCCACCACTTCATGGCCAAGAACAGCAGCGGCGAACACCCCGGATGGCTGAGCGAGGGGTTCGCTGAGTATTTCGCCACGGCCACGGTGTCGGCGGGGGGAAGCGCGTCTTTCGGCCTGCCCCATCCGGGCCGCCAGTACTCCCTCCAGCGGAACCGCTGGCTCCCCATGGAAACCCTGTTGAGAGCGAAAGGCTCGTTCGACATCGACGGGCAGACGGCGATCGAGATGTACTACGCGCAGTCATGGGCGCTCACCCACTGGCTGCTCGCCGATCCGGAACGCGCGCGTGGCGTGGCCGCCTATGTCGCCGCCGTCAACGGCGGTCAGGACCCCGTCGAGGCATGGCAGGCGACCTTCGGAATGACGCCCGAACAGCTGAGCACCCAGCTGCGCGCCTACCTCAACCGGCCCATGAACTACGCGAAGATCAACATTCCGCCCCTCGCACCGGCGATGACGGTGACAACCCTTTCGCCGGCGGCCGACGCGGTCCTTCTTCGCAGCGTCAACGCGCGTGCGCCGAATCCGGAGGACGTCGACGGCCCGGCGCTTCTTCAAGCCCTGCAAACGGCTGCGGCCCGGTTCCCCGATGATCCCCTCGCCCTCGTCGCACTGGGCCGGGCGGAGAGGCTTTGGGGCGACGCCGCCGCCGCGGAGACCGCCCTGAACCGGGCGATCGAGCTTCAGGCCGACAATGTCGAGGGCCTGCTGCTTCTGGCCGATATCGTCGAGGAACGCGGCGATGTCGCGACGGACGCAGCCGAAGGCATGCGTCAGCGCCGCCTCGCTCAAGGCTATCTTCGGCGCGCCTTCGAATCCGACCCGACCGACTATCGTGTCTACGCCGCCCTGGCGCGGATCCGGCGCAACGCGTCGGACTATCCCACCGCCAACGACCTGCAGACCTGGATCATGGCGGTGAACTATGCGCCCCAGGTCATGTCGATCCGGGGCGACGCGGCGATCGCCATGATGGAAAGCGGCCATTACGGCGATGCGGTCACCCTGCTGACGCCCATCGTCAACAATCCGCACGGAGGGGCCAGCGTGGAGTGGGGCCGCCGCCTGCTCACGGAGATCGCGGAACGGCAAGGGGTGGCCGCCGCGGATTGACGTTAACCACCCTGTCGAACTCCCTGCGCGGCTCTGCGTTTGCATCCTGCAGCTCCGGGACGCCTTTTCGGTCCCGAAGCGGGACGACCGGAGCGCCTGACCTATGTTCGAATTCGGCAGGGATCTGAGAAAGCTGTTCGACAAGGCACGCGAAAGCGACGACCTCGGCTGGCTGGAGTTGATCGGCGCCGATCTCGTCGAGGTCGAGGCCCGGCGCGAGGCGATCGACGCGGGTCGCGTCTCCTGCACCCGTCCCTTCGCCGGCTGGATGCGCGCCTCGGCCCTGTGGCGCGAGCACGCCCGGCGCACCGGCCGGCGCTCCAGCCTGGACCGCGCGACCGCCGCCGCCTGCGACGCGGCCAGGCATACGACCACACCTGATCAGACCGCCGCCGCCTCCATCGAGGCCGGCGAAATCCACCTGTTGCATTTCGACCTGTTCGGCGGCCCCGAGACGCTTGCGGCCGCCGTGGCCGACGTCCAGTCCGTGTCCGCCGAACGCCCCGCCATCCAGTCGGCCGCGGCGGCGCTGCACGCCCGGCTGACGGCGCGGCGGGCGCGGCTGTCCGGCGAGCCGTCCGCCATGCTGGACGCAGCAGCCCTGCTGGACGCCGCCGTCCATGGGGCCCGGGGCCTGCCTCAGGCCATGGGGGACGAGCTGATGCTGGACCGCGCCGCCCTGTCGCTTGAAGCCGGGGTCGCCCGGCGCGACGGTCGGCTGCTGGATCAGGCCGGCCGCGACTTGCGCGTGCTGGTCGAGGCCGCTTCGCCCGACTACCGCCCCCTGACCCGCGCCCGGGCCCTGGCCCTGGCCGGCGCGGGCCTGATAGCCTTGGCCAGGCTGGCCGGGAACGACGCCGCCGCAGAGCAGGGACGGGCCCTTTTCGCCGCCGCCGCAGACCAGTTCACTCCGGATCACAGCCCGCTGGACTGGGTCGCTGTGCAACTGGTTCAAACGCCGGGTGAAACGCCGATGGCCCTGCTGGCCCAGGCCGAAGCCCTGACCCGCGAACCGGGTCTGGTCCTGGGCGCCCTGTCCCGCGAGCGCCGACTGGCGACCGAAATCGATCTGGCCGAGAACGTGGGCGACCTCGCGGGCCTGATCGGGCTCGAGACCACCGTTCGTCAGCGCCTGACGGCCCGCGCCGCGCGCCCCCTGGACTGGGCCGCCGACCAGATCGGCATGGCGCGGCTGGCCATGGCAAAGGGGCGGCTGATGGGGGTCGAGCCCCGCGCGATCGGCCTGATGCTGGCCGAGGCGATGGAGACCGCCCGCGAATGGGGCGCGCCCGCCCTGCTCGAACGGGCCATGCTGGCCATGCCCGAGAAGGTCAGTCTCTAGGCGCGCCTAGCCCCCCAGCGCCACGAACCCGCCGTTGGCGAAACAGGGCTTGCCGTAGCGCAGGGGCTGGCCGTCCTCGCCCATCACCCGTCCGCCGGCCGCTTCCAGCACCGCCTGTCCGGCCGCCGTGTCCCATTCGGACGTCGGGCCCGTGCGTGGATAGGCGTCGAACCGTCCCTCGGCGATCAGGCAGAATTTGAGCGACGAATCCGTCCCCTGCCACTGCACGCAGCCGTGCCGCGAGGCGAGGCGCTCGGCCTCCGCGTCCGTCATGCTGTGGCTCATCACGGCCATGGGAGACGCGGGCCGGTTGCGAACCTTGATTGCCTGCCAGCCCTCGCCGAAACGGCGGCGGAAGGCGCCGCCCTTTGCCGGACCGCTACGCCAGGTGGTGGCCGTGGCCGGGGCCGTCACCACGCCGGCCACGGGCGCGCCCTTGTGGATCAGGGCGATGTTGACGGTGAAGCTCTCACGTCCCTCGACGAAGCCGCGCGTGCCGTCCAGCGGATCGATCAGCCAGAACCATTCTGCGGCTTCGGCCGGCGCGCCCCGGGCGGCGACAGCCTCCTCGGCGACGGTCTGGACCCCGGGATACAAGGCCTCCAGCCGGGTCAGGATCAGGGCCTCGGCCTCCGTGTCGGCCTGGGTGACGGGGCTGTCGTCGGCCTTGGCCGCGGCCGTCACGCCGTTGCGCCAGTACGGCAGGATGACGCGGGCGGCGTCCTCGGCGATGTCGGCCAGGGCCTCGGTCAGGGCGCCGGACTTGAGGTCGGCGGTCAGTCGCTTGATCATGGCGCGGGGATTAGAGCATCCGGACGGTTTCGCGAACCGGCAAATCAGGTCAGCGTTCGCACCTGATATCGACTGTTGCCCCCGGGGCCCTATGACCGACACCACTACCGCCCTGCCGGACGGCCAGGCGCTCGCCGCCCTGATCGCCGGAAAGCTGTGCCATGACTTCATCAGCCCGGCCGGCGCGATCAGTTCCGGCCTCGACCTGCTCAAGGACCCCTCGGCCCAGGACATGCGGGATGACGCCATGGGCCTGATCGAGGCCAGCGCGAAGAAGATGGTCGCCCTGGTCTCGTTCGCGCGCGTAGCCTTCGGCGCCGCCACCTCGGCCGAGCGCTTCTCGGGCTCCGAATTGGGCGAGCTGGTGGCGGGCCTGACCGAGGGCGGCCGCGCGACCCTGGACTGGAAGGCCGAGGACGCCAGCTATTCCAAGGCCCAGTCGCGCGCGCTGGTGAACCTGGCCTATCTGGCCATGGCCGCCCTGCCGTCAGGCGGAACCGCGGTGGTCTCCACCCGGCGCGAGGGCGGCGACCTGATCATCGAGGGCCAGGCCGAGGGCAATCGCGCCCGCCTCAAGGCCGAGGCCGTCTCGGGTCTGGCCGGACAGCCCCTCAGCGAGGGCCTGCCGGGCCAGTGGATCCAACCCTACTGGCTGTGGCTGACGGCGCACGACGCCGGCGGCTCGCTGGACGTCCAGGCCGAGGAAGGCCGGGTTATCCTCACCGCCCGCATGCCTAACTGAGGCTTAAGCCGGTTTCCCAAGGACTCATTAACCGGCTCGGGGCGACTATAGACAGGCGGCACACGCGAGCGTTGTGCGGCGCAGTACCGGAACCCGAACTTGACCCCCAGAACCTGTCTGATCGTCGACGACAGCCGGATCATCCGCAAGGTCGCGCGCCGCATCGTGGAAGGACTCGGATTCGAGGTCGACGAGGCCGCCGACGGCTCCGAGGCCCTCGCCTTTTGCGGCGGGGTGATTCCCGAGGTCATTCTGCTGGACTGGTCGATGCCCGTCATGGACGGCATGACCTTCCTGCGCCGCCTGCGCGCCCTGCCCGGCGGCATGGCGCCCAAGGTCCTGTTCTGCACCATCGAGACCCGCGCCGAACGCATCGCCGAAGCCCTGTCCGCCGGCGCCGACGACTATGTGATGAAGCCGTTCGACGGCGAGATCCTGACCTCCAAATTCGCCGAAGTGGGGGCCGTCTGATCCGATGACGCCGGAGGACTTCGATCGCCTGCAGAACCTGATGGCCTCGCGCGCGGGGTTCAGGCTGACGCGCGACCGGATGAAGCTGGCCGAACACCGTCTGGGCCCGGTCGCCCGGCGCGAAGGGTTCGACAGCGTCGACGCCATGCTGGCCTCTCTATGGGCCAAACCCGTCGCCTCCCTCGGCTGGGCGGTGATCGAGGCCCTGCTGAATCCCGAGACCTGGTTCCGCCGCGACCGCACCAGTTTCGACACCCTCGCCCAGGAACTGCTGCCCGCGCTGGGCAAGGCCCGCGGCGACCAGCCCGTTAAAATCTGGTCCGCAGGCTGCTCCACCGGCCAGGAGGCCTGGTCGCTCGCTATCGCGGCCCAGGAAGCCCACGTCGCCGTCGAGATCATCGCCACCGACCTGTCGCAACGCGCGCTCGAAAAGGCCCGGTCCGGCGCCTACACCGGCTTCGAAATCCAGCGCGGGCTCAAGGCCGAAACCATGCTGCGCTGGTTCGATCAGGTCGAGGACGCCTGGATCGCCAAGGCCGAGCTGCGCGCCACCGTCCACTTCGCCCGCGCCAACCTGGCCGACGCCCCGACCGACGATCACCGCTTCGACGTCATCTTCTGCCGCCATGTGCTGGGCGACGCCGATCCGGCCCGCCGCCGCGATATGTTCGACAACCTGGAACGCCGGCTCGTCGACGACGGCTGCCTGTTCCTCGGTCCCGATGAACAGCCCGACGGCGACAGCATCGCCTTCCGCGCGGTGGCCGGCCGCAAGGGCCTGTTCGTCAAGTCCGCCGCCGCCCTGCGCCGCGCGGCGTAGATCGTCGGGGCCTGAGAGGGCGGCCTACTCTCCCAACGCCGCAAGAACGGTAGTCAGCCGCGCCACGACGACAGGCTCGCCGGAGCGGGCGTCCCGCATGGCCCGCGCTTCGGCCGCCAATCCGTCTTCGCACTCCAGTCTGTCCATCTGCGTGTTCAGCCACTGGTCGCGCTCTGAACCGTCTCCGCCGAACTCGCTCGAATAGTGGTCGCACTGGACTGCGCGCCATTCCAGCGCTTCCACGGGGTCGGAAGGCGCGGCCTCGACCTGCCGATAGCGCTCCTGCGTCGCCTCCCACGATACCGGAGCCGAGGGTGGGGCGGCGCCTGTCGCCGCCGGCGGCGTGGTCGGCGGTGCCTGGTCCGCTGGATTGCAGGCGGCCAGAGTGAGGGCGGTCAGACCAAGGGCGACAATGCGAGACATGGTGCGCCCCTCCCAGGGCATGTTGGGGGCGACGCTACTCCGGCTTCCCGAAACTCTGAAATGCAATGTTCGGTCCAGGCTGGCGCCGGTCATCGCCTCCTTCGCCGGAGGATGACGAACCTATCATAGCCCGCTAGCGTAACCTTTCATCGGGGAGGATGGACCATGCGGTTGCTCTGGCTTGGCGGATCACTGGCGCTGGCTCTGCTGATCGCGGTGCTGACCCTGCAAAGTCCCCGCCCCGCGCCGGCCAGCGCGCCGGCGACGGACTTCTCCGCCGCCCGCGCCATGGTCGACGTCCGGGAGATCGCCCAACGCCCGCATCCGGTCGGCTCTGCCGACCATTTCCGGGTCCGGACCGTGCTGCTGCAGCGTATGGCCGCCCTCGGCCTGCAGACCTCCACCCAGACCGGTCCCTTCTCGCCCGAGGCCGTCCAGCGGATCGAGCGCAACGGCGGCTCCGCGGCCGGGCTCGAACTCGTCAATCTGATCGGAGTTCTGCCCGGGCGAGACCCGCGCCTGCCCGCCGTCGCCCTGATGGCCCATTACGACACCGTGCCGGTCTCCGCCGGGGCGGCCGACGACACCGCGGGCGTCGCCGCCATTCTCGAGACCGTGCGCGCCCTCCGCGCTCGAGGACCCGCCGACCGCACCCTGGTCGTCCTGCTGACCGACGGCGAGGAGCTGAACCTGGACGGAGCCCGCGTCTTCTGGGGCGGCCATCCCCTGCGCGACCGTATCGGCGCGGTGGTCAATCTGGAGGCGCGCGGCGGCGGCGGCCGCGCCATGATGTTCGAGACCGGGCGCGGCAATGCGCAGACCATCGGCCTGTTCGCCCGCGCGGGCGTCCGGGCGCCCGGCGGCGTCTCGTCCAACTCGCTGGCGGTCTTCGTCTATGAGTTGATGCCCAACGGCACCGACTTCACCATCCCCAAGAAACGCGGCGTCCAGGGGATCAATCTGGCCTTCATCGGCCTGCCCGACCAGTACCACGCCCGCGCCTCGACCCCGGACGCCCTGGATCAGGGCAGCGTGCAACACATCGGCTCGCAGGCGCTGGAAACCGCTGACGCCCTGCTGCGCGCCCGCGCCCTGCCCGCCGCGACGCAGAACCTCGTCTACGCCGATCTCTTCGGACGGGTGATTGTCGGCCATGCGCCGGCGACCGGCTGGCTGCTGCTGGGACTGGCCTTCCTCGGGCTGGGCGCGGCGATGTGGCGGGCGCGGTCGCACGCCGGCCTGACCTTCGCCGACGTCGGGCGCGGCATGGTCGATGGCCTGTGGTTCCTGTCGACCGGTCTGGTCCTGACCCAGACGGTGCGGCTGCTGGCCGGCCCGCTTTCGGGCCGCGCCGACAGCGCCGAGGCCTACTACACCCTGCTGGCCCGCCTCCCGTGGATGGAGGCCGGAACGGTGCTCACAGTCCTGGCCCTCGCCCTGGCCCTGATGGGCGGACGCACCCGGCCCGACCGCCGCGTCGTCGCGGGCGGGATCGCGGCCGCCGCCCTTCTGGCCCTCGGGCTCGGCGGCGTGAACGTCATCGTCATCGGCGCGGCCGTCGCAGCCATCGGCCTGTCGCTGTTCCCGGTCTTGTCCGCCCGGTCGGTCTGGGGCGGATGGAGCGGGCTGATCGGCCTGATCCTCATCGTCGCCTCGGCCGCGCAAGGCTTCGCGCCCGAGGCCGCCTTCCTGTTCGTCTGGACCGGCCTGCTGGCCGCCCTGACCGCCGTCGTCGCCGCCTTCCTCGATCCGGGGCTGACCCGCGCGAAATCCCTCGCGCCGGTCGCGGTCGCCGCCGTGCTGGGCGCCGGCTGGATCGCCGGGCTGGCCCACACGGTCTTCCTCGGCATCGGCATGGACCTGCCCGGCGTGCTCGTCCTGCTGGGCCTGCTGGTGCTGGTGGTCGTCCGGCCGCTCAGCCCTCAGCAGGCGATGGCGCGACCCTTGCTGATGGCCGCCATGGCGATCCTGCTGCTCGGCGCCGCCCTGTCGGGTGCGGCCCGGTTCGCCGAGCCCCAACCCGCTCCCGACACGATCGCCGCCGCATGACCGCGCCCCTCTGGCTGGAAGACCTGCACGTCGGTCAGACCTTCGTCTCCAGCTCCATCACCCTCACGGCCGAGGACATCAAGACCTTCGCCCGCCAGTTCGACCCCCAGCCCTTCCACCTCGACGAAGCGGCGGCCAGGGACAGTCTGTTCGGCGGTCTGGCCGCCAGCGGCTGGCATACGGCGGCCCTGACCATGAAACTGCTGGTCGAGGCGTTTCCGCTCGCCGGCGGCCTCATCGGCGCCGGCGGCGAGACGACCTGGCCGCGCCCGACCCGTCCGGGGGACACGCTCACCGTTCATGTCGAGGTGCTGGAAATCCTGCCGTCCCGGACCCGCCCCGACCGCGGCATGATCCGCACCCGCAGCGAGACCCGCAACCAACACGGCGAGGCTGTCCAGGTCTCCACGACCCGCATCGTGGCCTGGCGCCGGCCCGACTGAGGCCTCCCGCACAGCCGCGACGCCGAATGTCCAGTGCCGGTGGAAAGACTCGTGACCGCCTGCGGCCCTTGCGGACGTTCACCCCCGTGGCGTTCGGACAGACAAATCCCTAGCTTAGAACCTGGTTCGGGAGTGGCGGCGATGAGCACCCAGGCGCATTGGGAAAACGTCTATCAGACCAAGGCCGTGGACGACGTAAGTTGGTATCGGCCCCACCTGGAGGTGTCGCTGCGGCTCATTGCAGACGCTGCGCCGGACGCCGCCAGCGCCGTCATTGACGTGGGCGGCGGGGAAGCGACTCTGGTCGACGATCTCGTCGTGCGTGGCTACAGCGACGTCACGGTGCTCGACATTTCCCCGGCGGCGATTGACGTGGCGAAGGGCCGGCTGGGTCCGTCCGCCGCGGCCGTGCATTGGATCACTGGCGATATCACGGCCGTCGAATTGGAAGCGGCTCGCTACGATGTCTGGCACGACCGGGCCGTATTCCATTTCCTGACGAGCGCGGACGACCGTGCCGCATATGTTCGGCAGGTCGCCCGCGCGGTCAGGCCCGGCGGCCATGTGATTGTCGCGACCTTCGGGCCGGAGGGTCCGGAAAAGTGCAGCGGACTGGATGTCGTCCGCTACGACGCCGAACGCCTGCACGGCGAGTTCGGGCCGAAATTCCGTCTCCTGGACAGTGTCGCCGAACTGCACGAAACCCCTTGGGGTGCCGCTCAGCAGTTCATGTATTGCTTCTGTCGGGTGGAGTGAGACGGGAGGGACCGAATGGCTTCCGGTCCCTCCCCTTTCAGACTTCAGCGTGACGCTTCGGCGAACCGTTGAAGGTATAGCGGCCAGCCTTGGTCCGCCTTGACGCCGGCAGCGAGGCCCTGCCAGCCTTCGCCATGCCGGTCGAGATGACGGTGTTCCAGTTCCACCCTTGTCCGTCGCTCGCCCTCGGCGATGAAACGGACCTCCACTTCGCTTGAACGCGCCTGATCCGTCTCGATCTGCCAGCGCGGGCTGATGTCCCACGAGAAGACGAGACGGGTCGGCGGGTCGTAGGCCAGCACGCGGCCCCACTGACACTCGCTGCCGTCGACGCCCCGGTCGTAGACGCGACCGCCGACCTTCGGCTCGAAAACCGACAGCGCTATGTCGACGGCCAGCATGTTGTGTTCGCGGGGCTTGATGTGATCGAACCGCTCGGTGAACACCCTGAAGGCGCGCTCGACCGGAACGTCGAGGGTGATCTCCGTGCGGACGGAAGTGTCGGCGGTGTCTGAACTCATGGCTATTGGTCCTCTGCCTCGGCCTGCTGTTTGAGATTGATGAGGGTCTGACCCCAGAAGCGGTCGAGTTGCGCGCGCAACGCGGCGATACCTTCGGGGTTGGCGCGGTAGAGCCGTCGTGTGCCGACAGCCTGATCAACGACGAGGCCCGCCTCCTTCAGCAGTTTGAGGTGCTGGGACACCGCCGGCCGACTGACAGGGAGGCCATCGGCCAACTCCCGCACATTGCGCGGACGCACCGCGACCCGTTCAAGAATCGTTCGCCGTGTAGGGTCGGCAAGTGCGTTCCATCCGTCCATGAATGGTCATGTATCACTTACCGTAAGTGATTCCTAACGGATAATTTCGACAATCGGCTTGGCCTCGGATGCGGCGAAGTCGTTCCCCCTCGGGTCGAACTTCCAGGGCGAAATGGAAGTCCGCTTCCCACCCGTAGCGGCGCCCTGGATGGCTGCTTGCAGCCACCTGTCCTTCATTTGCGACGCGCCCTCGACCCAACCCCACACGTCAAAATTGGTCGTGCCCCTCCGACATCCTGAAAAGAACATATTGGCAACCGGAACAAACCGTGTACTAACTGCGTCTCAACAGGGAGCGGGTCCAGGCGGGTCTCTCCCGGAACCAGATGGGAATCATGGCAAGGGAGAGCGGCAAGGTGGCGGCACAGGCGAATTTGAAATTGGTGACCCGGGACGACGGCGACAAGCAGCGGGCTCTGGAGGCGGCGATCGCCCAGATCGACCGCGCCTTCGGCAAGGGCTCGGTCATGAAGCTGGGCAAGAACGGCGTGACCGAGGCCATTCCTTCGGTCTCGACCGGTTCGCTGGGGCTCGACATGGCGCTGGGCATCGGCGGTCTTCCGCGGGGCCGCGTCATCGAGGTCTTCGGACCTGAAAGCTCGGGCAAGACGACCCTGGCCCTGCACACCGTGGCCGAAATCCAGAAATCGGGCGGCACCGCCGCCTTCGTCGACGCCGAACACGCGCTCGACCCGGGCTACGCCCAGAAGCTGGGCGTCAACCTCGACGACCTGCTGGTGTCCCAGCCCGACACGGGCGAACAGGCGCTGGAAATCGTCGACACCCTGGTGCGCTCGGGCGCCGTGGACATCGTGGTGGTCGACTCCGTCGCCGCCCTGACGCCGCGCGCCGAGATCGAGGGCGAGATGGGCGACAGCCTGCCCGGTCTTCAGGCCCGCCTGATGAGCCAGGCCCTGCGCAAGCTGACCGCCTCGATCAACAAGTCGCAGTGCATCGTCCTGTTCATCAACCAGATCCGGCACAAGATCGGCGTCATGTACGGCTCGCCGGAAACCACGACGGGCGGAAACGCGCTGAAATTCTACGCCTCGGTCCGCCTCGACATCCGCCGCACCGGCGCGATCAAGGACCGCGACGAGGTCGTCGGCAACACGACCCGGGTCAAGGTGGTCAAGAACAAGGTCGCCCCGCCGTTCCGCGAGGTCATCTTCGACATCATGTACGGCGAAGGCATCTCCAAGCTCGGCGAGATCATCGACCTGGGGGTCAAGGCCGGCATCGTCGAGAAGTCGGGCAGCTGGTTCTCCTACGACAGCCAGCGCATCGGTCAGGGCCGCGAGAATGTGCGCGCCTTCCTCAAGGCCAATCCCGACGTCGCCGACTCGATCGAAAAGGCCGTGCGCGCCTCGACCAACAAGATCGCCGAGGAACTGCTGGGCACGCCCGAACCCGACGAGGGCCAGGATCTCGAGGGCTAGGGTCCGGCGAGTTCGCGGAGTCCGCACGTTTCGAAGCTGACTCCGCGCCTCACACCCGGGTCCGATGTGTCCGAATTGTCCGCAGCTTTCGAACCGGACTTTCGGTCACTCAAACAGACTTCTCCGGCCGGGTCCGCCGACCCGCCATCCGACCCCGCCGGGCCGGGCCGGACGGAGCGGCCGCTCGATCCCCACCCGGATCGGGCGGCCTTTTTTCTTGCGGGCCTTGCTCCGGGATGACGGACTCATAACCGCCTCGGGCACAACACGCATATCCCCGTCACAGTTACGTCGCATCGCGCGGACCTCTTGCCCCCTGTCCCGGGACCGCTAACCGTTCGCTCCAGGAGGACAGCACATCATGATCACCAAACCTGGCGCCCTTGCGCGCGCGGCGATTCTGGCCGGCCTGGCAGGGGGCGCAGCCGACATCCTGACGGCCTTCGTCATCTATCGTCCGGCCTCGCCCGTGCGGATCCTTCAGGCGGTCGGCAGCGGCCTGCTGGGCGCGGCCTCGTTCGAGGGCGGCATGGGCTCCGCCGCCGTCGGCCTGATCGCCCATTTCGCAATCGCCATCATCTTCGGCGGCATCTTCGTCGCCGCGGCGACCCAGGCGCCGGTGGCGCTGCGCAAGCCGGTGCTGTCGGGCCTGCTGTACGGGATCGTCGTCTATGGGGTCATGAACTCGATCGTCGTGCCGCTGTCGATGGCGGCCGAGCGGACCACGCCGCCCGACCATATGACCGCCCTGGGCGTCATGGCCCACGCCTTCTTCGGCCTGGCCCTGTCGTTCACGGCCGCGCGGATGCTGCGCAAGACCGTGATCTGAACCCGTCAGGCCCGCAGTTCGACGCCGTTGCCGTCGGGATCGGTGATCGAAAAGGACATGCCGTTGCCGCTCGCGCCATAGCGGACGCCCTCGGATTCGACCTCGACCCCGTGGCGGCGCAGGTGCTCGCGGGCCGCCTCGGGATCGAAGGCCGCGATGCGGATGCACACGTGGTCCATGTTGTGGGCGTCGGGGCCCGGAGCCGCGCCGCCGCGCTGGCCGATGACCCCGTCCACCGGCACGAGGTCGATCAACGACGATCCCGCGCGCAGCTGGATCAGGCCCAGGTCGTCGCGGCGGCGCTCGACCGGACAGCCCAGGATGCGGGTGTAGAAGTCCAGCGACCGGTCCAGGTCCGTGACTCGCAGGACGATGTGGTCGATGCCGGTGACCGTGAAGCCATTGGCGTGGGGGGCGGCGGTCATACCCGTTTCTCCTTGGTGTGAATGCGATGGCCAGTTATCTTGACGCCAAGATAAGACCTTTTGTCTCGACGTCAAGATATTTTCCCATGCCCGACGCACCCGACCATATCGACCGCCTTCAGGCCCAGTGGGCGCGGGAACTTCCGGACCTCGACACCCGCGGCATGGAGGTGCTGGGCCGGGCCCGGCGCATCGTGCTGCAGAGCCGCCCGGCCATCGAGGCGGTCTTCGCCCGCCATGGTCTGGACGCCGGAGAGTTCGACGTCCTCTCCACCCTGCGCCGCTCCGGTCCGCCGTATGCGCTGAGACCGACCGAGCTGTACCGCTCGCTGATGATCTCGTCGGGCGGCCTGACCGACCGACTGAACCGGCTGGTGCGCGCCGGCATGATCACCCGGCCGCCCTCGCCCGGGGACGGACGCAGCCTGCTGGTCCGGCTGACCGACAAGGGCCGCGCCGCCGCCGAGGCCGCGCTGCGCGAGGATATGGGCGTCGAGGCCGGCATGCTGGCCATGCTGAGCGACGCGGAACGCAAGGCCCTGGCCGACCTCCTGCGCAAGCTGGCCCTCGGCATGGAAGCGTCGCAGGCGGCGCAGAACGCCGATGGGTGATGCGCTCGGGGCGAAACACCTATATGGACGCTGCCTCCCCTGACCTCTTTCAGACGCGTTTGCGACCAACCATGGCCAGCCTCAAACAGATCCGCTCGACCTTCCTCGACTATTTCGCGGCCGACGGCCACGAGAAGGTCCACTCGGCTCCGCTGGTGCCGCAGAACGATCCGACCCTGCTGTTCGTCAACGCAGGCATGGTGCCGTTCAAAGACTATTTCACCGGCGCGGCCAAGCCGCCCTACCCGCGCGCCACCAGCTCCCAGAAATGCGTCCGCGCGGGCGGCAAGCACAATGATCTGGACAACGTCGGCTACACCGCGCGGCACCTGACCTTCTTCGAGATGCTGGGGAATTTCTCCTTCGGCGACTATTTCAAGGAACACGCGATCGACCGCGCCTGGACCCTGGTCACCAAGGATTTCGGGCTCGATCCGGACCGGCTGCTGGTCACCGTCTACATCGACGACGATGAGGCCTTCGACATCTGGAAGAAGGTCACGGGCTTCCCGGACCACAAGATCGTCCGCATCGCCGGCTCGGACAATTTCTGGGCCATGGGCGACAACGGTCCGTGCGGTCCCTGCACCGAAATCTTCTGGGACTATGGCGACCACGTCCCCGGCGGTCCTCCCGGCTCGCCGGATGAAGACGGCGACCGGTTCGTGGAAATCTGGAACAACGTCTTCATGCAGTTCGAGAAGGAGAATGACGAGATCGTCCGCTCCCTTCCCAAGCCCAGCGTCGACACCGGCATGGGCCTCGAGCGCATCGCCTCGGTGCTGCAGGGCAAGAATTCGGTGTTCGACACCGACCTTTTCCAGACCCTGATCGCGGCCTCGGCCGACGCCACCTCCACCGATCCGACCGGCGACATGGCCGCCAGCCACCGCGTCATCGCCGACCACCTGCGTTCGTCGTCCTTCCTGATCGCCGACGGCGTCACGCCCTCGAACGAGGGCCGCGGCTACGTCCTGCGCCGGATCATGCGCCGCGCCATGCGCCACGCCCATCTTCTGGGCGCCTCGGACCCGCTGATGCACCGTCTGGTGCCGACTCTGGTCTCCGAGATGGGCGAGGCCTTCCCCGAACTGAAGCGCGCCCAGGCCTTCGTCGAAGACACGCTGAAGCAGGAAGAGATCCGCTTCCGCACCACCCTGGGCCGCGGCATGGGCCTGCTTGAGGACGCCTCGCGCGACCTTGGCGAGGGCGGCGTCCTGTCGGGCCAGACGGCCTTCACCCTCTACGACACCTACGGCTTCCCGCTGGACCTGACCCAGGACGAGGCGCGCCGCCGCGGCTTCACCGTCGACACCGACGCCTTCGACGCCGCCATGAACGAGCAGAAGGCCCGCAGCCGCGAGCACTGGACCGGCTCGGGCCAGACCGCCTCGACCGGCGAATGGCTGGCCCTGCGAGACCGCCTGGGTCCCACCGTCTTCACCGGCTATGACGCCGTCGAGGGGTCAGGCGAGGTCCTGGCCATCGTGCGCGGCGGCGCCTCTGTCGACGAGCTCGCGCCCGGCGAAACCGCCGAGGTCCTGTTCGATCAGACGCCCTTCTACGGCGAAGGCGGCGGTCAGGCCGGCGACCGCGGCGAGATCGAATGGACCGACGCCACCGGCCAGCAGGGCTCGGCCACGGTGCTGGACGTCCAGAAGCACGCCGGCGACCTGTTCGCCCACCGCATCGAGGTCACCTCGGGCACGCTCGCCATCGGCGCCCGCGCCCAGCTGCGCTCCAGCGCCGCCGCCCGCCTGACCACCCGCGCCAATCACTCGGCCGCCCACCTGCTGCACAAGGCCCTCGCCAATGTGCTGGGCGGTCACGTGGCGCAGAAGGGCCAGATGGTCGACGCCGAACGCCTGCGCTTCGACTTCAGCCACAACGCCCCCGTCACCGAGGACGAACTGGCCCGGATGGAGGATGAGGTGAACGCCGTCATCCGCCAGAACCTGCCCGCCGAGACGAAGATGATGGCCCCGCAGGAGGCCATCGCCGCCGGCGCCGTCGCCCTGTTCGGCGAGAAATACGGCGACGAGGTCCGCGTCCTGACCCTCGGCCGCGACCTTGTCCAGGCCGACAAGCCCTATTCGGTCGAACTCTGCGGCGGCACGCACGTCGCCCGCACCGGCGATATCGCCCTGTTCAAGATCACCTCCGAGACGGGCATCGCCGCCGGCGTGCGCCGCATCGAGGCCCTGACCGGCGAGGCCGCGCGCCAGTATCTTCTGGCCCAGGCCGGGGTGGCGAAAGCCCTCGCCCAGTCCTTCAAGGTCCAGGTGGCCGACGTTCCCGCCCGCGTCGAGGCTCTCACCGCCGACCGCCGCGCGCTGGAGAAACAGGTCGCCGATCTGAAGAAGCAACTCGCCCTTGGTGGCGGCGGCGCATCCGCCAACGCCGCGCCGGAAGAGATCAACGGCGTCAAACTGATCGCCCGGGTGCTGGACGGGGTCGACGGCAAGGGCCTGCGCGGCGTCGCCGAGGACTTCCGCAAACAGGTCGGCACGGGCGTCGTCGCCCTGATCGGCCTCACCGACGGGAAGGCGGCCGTCACCGTCGCGGTGACGTCGGACATGACGGACAAGGTCAACGCCGCCGATCTGGCGCGCGCGGCGGTCATCGCGATGGGCGGACAGGGCGCGGGCGGCAAGGCCGACTTCGCCCAAGGCGGCGCTCCAGACGGATCGAAGGCGGAGGCTGGTCTGGCCGCGGTGCGGGCGGCGCTGGAAAACTCCTGACATACAGCAAGGCGCAGGTATTCGCCGTAACAACGGTTGACAAACACGCCTCGATTAGTGCTTCGTTAAGAATACGGTCGGGGAAGGACCATGCGACCCACGCTCAAAAGGTTGTGGTGTAGACACGAATTCTACTGGTCCGAGCGGCATCAGACAGAGCGATGCCGCAAATGCGGAAATTGGGCGACCCAACCCGCCGACATCTCGAAAACGCCCCCGCCGCCGACGCCGCGGAGCGCCACTGTACTGGAGCCGGTCACGCCGATCGTCCCGCCGCCGGTCCAGAAACCGGAACCGGACGTCCTCGACGTTTCGAACGCCGGCGATGCAGCCGTCGAAACCGGAGCGGCCGGGGCGAGGCCGCCCCGCCCGACCACCCGTGTTCCAGCCGGGGCGGGCGCGCGCCGGGAGGTCCTGCTTTCGCACTTCACGCGACTGGCCAGCGGAGAAGAACTGGCCAGGCTGGAGGTCCTCGATCTGGTCATGGGCCTGCTGGAGGACGCTCACGTCCACAATCCGGTTATATTCGGGCCCGAGGCCGCCTCGCGGTTTGCTGACCTTCATCAGGCTTCCGTCGGCGAGTGGTTGAACTGGCCCGAGCCCGAGCGGCGGTCTGCATAGCGGCCGGGTGCCTGGCGACGAGGCGCCCCGGGTCAGCCCGGTTGGACCTCTTGCCCGCTCTGCAGGTCCACCGCCGCCAGCTTCCACTCGAACAGGCCGCGCCGCTCCATGATCAGCGCCAGATGGTCGTCGGGCCGGTCGCGGTCCGTCAGGGTGACGGCGAATTCGTTCAGGCTGCGATAGCCCCACGACTGGTGGATATCGTTCCCGTCGCGCTCGTCGGCGGGGTCCGGGTCGCCCGGTTTCGTAGGGTCGGGCGCCTCGGCGGTCGTGACCATGTGCGCCACCACCTCTGGCGTGACCAGGGTGTCCACCGCGCCTGACAGCAGCATCGGCGCCAGCATCAGGCCCAGTCCCCCCAGTCCGCTTTCGACGACGCGGGGATCGCGCCGCATCCGCGCGATCAGCTCGGCGTTCAGCTCCTCCTTCAGGCTGCCGCGCAGCGAGGGGAAGTCGACCAGCTGTTCGATCTTGCGCGAGTCTCCGGCCTTGGCCGCATGGATCAGTGCCCTGGCCGCCAGCACGGGCGACGCCGCCCATGCGAGCGCGAACCCGGCCGCGGCCGCCACGGCGACGCCGACGATAAGCTTTCTGGCCATACTTCCCTCTGGCGTCGAAACGCCGTCCCGCCGTTACGGTAACCGGGAATCGGCCGGCAGCGCCAGCCTGTCGTCAACCGCCCTTGCGGTCGGTGTCGCGGACCACGGGCGGCAAGGGAGCCACGCCCTCGGGCAGGCCGATGTGAACCAGCTTCCACTCGAACGGCCCCTTGCGCTCGAAGGTGAAGATGGTCTCCGAGCCGCCGTCGTCTGTGACGCTCATACGCGCGCGGTTCATGCCCCAGTAGACCGGACGCGGCATGGGCCCGCCGGTGGTCGTGACGTCCGGCGAAGGCAGGGGTCCGCCGGTGCGCTGCGAGGCGTAGCGCCCCTCGCCGCGCGTCAGGGCCGCGAGGGCGGCGGGGGTCAGATAGGCCTCCACGTCGGGCGCCTGGGGCGCGGCCGCCTGCTCGATCTGGCGGCGCACCGCGCCGATGGGGTCTTCCATGAAGGACGGGGCCGGGGCGACGGCGGCGGGGTTGCCGTCCAGCTGAGGCCGCAGCGACTGGCGCACCGCGCCGTAGTCGATCAGCCGGGCCAGACCGGCTGTGTCATTGGCGTCCGCCGCCGATCTCACCGCGAAGAAGGCGACGCCGGGCGCCGCGAAGAAGCTGACCGCCATGACAGCGATGAAAGCGACGATGAACCTGCCGACAAACTTCATGGAATGCCTCCCCGGACGGGCCAACAATGCACGAACGCCGGTTTCGCTCAAACGAAAGGCTCGCCGGACGCGAGTCCGGCGAGCCCTGGTTGGTCTGACACGATCCGCGCTCAAGCAAGCGAGCGACCGCGTCGCGAGCGATAGCGCCCTTCTAGGAGGCCTTCATCGCCTTCGTCAGGTTCTCGGCCACCTTGTCGAGGAAACCCTCGGTGGTCAGCCAGCCCTGCTGATCGCCGACCAGCAGCGCCAGGTCCTTGGTCATGTAGCCGGCCTCGACGGTCTCGACGACGACGCGTTCCAGCGTGTCGGCGAAGGTCGCCAGCTCGGCATTGCCGTCCAGCTTGGCGCGGTGCGAGAAGCCACGCGTCCAGGCGTAGATCGAGGCGATCGAATTGGTCGAGGTCGCTTCGCCCTTCTGGTGTTGGCGATAGTGGCGGGTGACGGTGCCGTGGGCCGCTTCCGATTCCAGGACCTTGCCGTCCGGGGTCATCAGCACCGAAGTCATCAGACCCAGCGAGCCGAAGCCCTGCGCCACCACGTCGGACTGCACGTCGCCATCGTAGTTCTTGCAGGCCCAGACGAAGCCGCCCGACCATTTGATGGCCGCGGCCACCATGTCGTCGATCAGGCGGTGCTCATAGGTCAGGCCCTTGGCCTTGAAGTCGGCGGCGAATTCCTCGTCGAACACCTTCTGGAAGATGTCCTTGAAGCGGCCGTCATAGGCTTTCAGGATCGTGTTCTTGGTCGACAGATAGACCGGGAAATTGCGCTGCAGGCCGAAGGCGAAGCTGGCGCGGGCGAACTCGGTGATCGAGTCATCGAGATTGTACATGCCCATGGCGATGCCGGCCGAGGGGAAGTCGAACACCTCATGCTCGATCTCCTGCCCGTCATTGCCCACGAATTTGATGGTCAGCTTGCCGGGACCGGGGATCAGGAAGTCGGTGGCCTTGTACTGGTCGCCGAAGGCGTGGCGGCCGACGACGATCGGCTGGGTCCAGCCAGGGACCAGACGCGGCACGTTCGAGCAGATGATCGGCTCGCGGAAGACCACGCCGCCCAGGATGTTGCGGATGGTGCCGTTCGGCGACTTCCACATCTTCTTGAGGCCGAACTCCTTCACCCGCGCCTCGTCGGGGGTGATGGTGGCGCATTTCACGCCCACGCCGTGCTTCTGGATCGCCCTGGCCGCATCGATCGTCACCTGATCGTCGGTGGCGTCGCGGTTCTCCATGCCCAGGTCGTAGTAGTCGAGCTCGAGGTCCAGGAAGGGGAAGACCAGCTTGTCCTTGATCATCTGCCAGATGATCCGGGTCATCTCGTCGCCGTCGATGTCCACGATGGGGTTGGCGACCTTGATCTTGGCCATGCGGGTGTTCGCCTCTGACTGGGGATGGGGAGTGAGCGCGCGGTATAGCGGGGCGCGCGGGCGGGCGCAAAGGGCGCGCGGGAACCGTTCGGATCGTGGATCGATAAGAGGGGGCCTTCCGCGGGATTTCGGTTAACGTCCGCCAAGGGCGAAGGGCCCGGCTGGATCTGGGGGACGGACAATGCGGTATCTTGGAGGAGCCTGCCTCGCGGCCATGGCGCTGACGGCGTGCGGTCAGGAAGACCAGACCGCGGCGGCTGCCGCCCCGCCTCCCGGCCAGGCCGCAGCCGTGCAGAACGCGGCTCCGGCGGCGGCGGCGCGGAGTGAAAACCGCGCGTTCCGCGACTGGCGCGCCACCTGCGACAACACCAACGACTGCGTCGCCTTCGGCCCCGCAAGCGAGGGTACGGGCTGGGTGCGTGTCGGCTCGGCTCCGGGTCCCGACGGCGCGCGAACCGTCACGGTCGGCTTCTGGCCTTCCGGTGGCGACGGCCTGACCGGGTCGGTCACCCTGACCCTGGACGGCCGGCGCCACGTTGCGGCGGCCATCGCGGGGGATCACGATCCTTTGGGCGCGGCGGAAGTCCGCCCGGCAGACGCCGCCGCCCTTGCCTCCGCCCTCGCCGCCGGACAGACCCTGACCCTGGCGGGCGCCGGCGAGACGGTCCCGATATCGCTGTCGGGGGCCGCGGCGGCCATGCTCTGGATCGACGAGCGTCAGGGACGTCTCGACACGACGACCGCCCTCGTCCGCAAGGGAACGCGGCCCGCATCGTCCGTGCCCGGCGCGGCGCCGGCCCCGCAGGTTATCCCGGCGCCGCCGATCGCCCAGACCGGCTTCGGCGACACAGGCCAGACTCTCCCCGCAGCGCTGGAGGCCGTGGCGGCGGTCAAGGCGTGCAGGGCCGAGATCGGCGAGACCGCGATGGGCGATCAGATCATGTCGGCGCGGCTCGACGCCTCGACCGAGCTCTGGGCGGTGCCGTGCTTCGCCGGCGCCTACAACATCGGCCACGACTGGTATCTGACCGGGCCGGGCGGACGGAACCCTCGTGCGGTCAGCCTGGCGTCCGCGACGGGCGAGAGCGGTCCGGGAACGATCAACGGCGGCTACGATCCCGAAACCCGCACCATCTCCGCCTTCTCCAAGGGCCGCGGCATCGGCGACTGCGGTACGGCCTCGACCTGGACCTGGACCGGCAGCGCCTTCGTCCTCAGCGCCGAATCGTCCATGGGCGAGTGCTGGGGCGTTCCGGCTGATTTCTGGCCCACGACCTGGCGAACGCGATGAGCGACGACGGCCCCGAAATCCTGATCGTCGGGGCCGGCCCCGCCGGCCTGACCGCCGCCACCTATCTGGCGCGGTTCCGGCGGCGCGTGCTGGTCGCCGACGGCGGCGCGCCCCGGGCCTGCTGGATACCGCTCAGCCACAACATGCCCGGCTTTCCCAGCGGCGTGACCGGCGATGCGATCCTGCGGCGGATGACGGAGCAGGCCGAGGAATTCGGCGCGGTCATCGAGGGCGGCCGGGTCGAAACCCTGACGCGTGACGGCGACGGCTTCATCGCCCGGCTGAACGGCCGCGGAGTGTTCGTCCGCGCCGTCCTTCTGGCCACCGGCGTGATTGATCATCACCCTGATCTTCCGGGTGTCGAGCGCGCCATCGAGCGGTCGCTGGTCCGCATCTGCCCGATCTGCGACGGTTACGAGGCCATCGACAAGGCGGTCGCGGTGATCGGCGACGACGACAAGGGCGTGCGCGAGGCCGCCTTCCTGCGCACCTATTCCGACCGCGTGACCCTGATCCACATCGGGCCCGCCGAGGCCCTGACCGAGCACGGCGAAATGGAGCGGATGGGAATCGAGCTGATCCGCGCCCCGATCGACAATGTTCAACTTGAGGGCGACCGGGTCACCGCCCTCAGCTGGGGCGGAAGTTTCCGCAGCTTCGACCTGGTGTATTCGGCGCTGGGCACCTCGCCCAACGCGGACCTTGCCGAGGGGCTGGACGCGCGGGTCGGCGACGACGGGCGCCTGTTCGTCGATGCGCACCAGGCCACCAGCGTGCCCGGCCTGTACGCCGCCGGCGACGTCGTGCGGGGGCTGAACCAGATCGCCGTCGCCGGGGCCGAGGCCGCCATCGCGGCCACCGCCATCCACAACGCCTTGCGCGAAGCCGACGGCTGGACGGTGCGGGACTAGCCTACGTCCAGAATTGACGCATGCGCATGCTTACATGGTCCAGACCCGTCAGGTCCGGTCTTTGACAACCGAAACTCGTGGCGACGCCAGCCATCACCGCCGAGATGAAGTGGACTCAGTGGACTCTTCGGACGGTGTTTTTCGTCAGGCCAGCCGCGCCGCCGTCCACTGATCGACCACACGGCCCAGCACCTCCAGCGGCATGGCCCCGCCGTCCAGCACCGCCGAGTGGAAGCTCTTGATGTCGAACCGGTCGCCGGTCCGCTCGCGGGCGACGGTCCTCAGCCGGTCGATCTCGGTGTGGCCGATCTTGTAGCCGCAGGCCTGACCGGGCCAGACGCAGTAGCGCTCGATCTCGCTCTCGGCCGCGCCAGGCGCCAGGCCCACGGTGTCGACCATATAGGCGATGGCCTGTTCGCGGCTCCAGTCCAGGGCATGGATGCCGGTGTCGATGACGATGCGCGCCGCCCGGTACAGGAAGGACTGGTGGTAGCCCAGCCTGCCCTCGGTGAAGCCGTCATACATGCCCAGCTCGTCGGCCAGCTGTTCGGCGTACAGGGCCCAGCCCTCGCCATAGGCGTTGAAGCCCAGCGACTTGTGCAGCAGGGGCGTGCCGGTCGCCTCCAGCGCCAGCGCGCCCTGCAGGTGATGCCCCGGCAGACTCTCGTGATAGGTCAGGGTCGGCAGGGCCCAGCGTGGCCAGATCGCCGTGTCGACCAGGTTGATATAGTAGGCGCCTGGCCGCGACCCATCCAGGGACGGGCTCTGGGCGTAGCCGCGCGGCGCCCCCAGTTCGATGGCCGGCGGCACCCGGCGCACCTCGACCCGCGCGCGCGGCAGGCGCTCAAACACATCGGGCAGCCGCGCCTCGATGGCGGCGACCTGCCGGTTGAGGTCGGCCAGCAGCGCGGAGCGGCCCTCGTCCGTATTCGGATAAAGATATTCAGGCTGGCGCCCGAAGGCGGTCAGGCGCGCGCCGACCGAGCCCTCGGTATAGCCGCGCTGGCGCAGCAGCGGATCGGCCAGCGCCTCGATCTGCGCCACCTGATCGAGCCCGACCTGATGCGCCTCGCGCGGGGTCAGACCGGTCGAGGTCTGGAACCGGAGACACAGGTTGTAATAGGCGTCACCATTCGGGCGCGTGCCGACCCCCGCGTCATGCGCTGCGTTCGAAAGATGCCGCTCCATCTGCGCGATCTGGGCGTCCAGCGCCGCCGCGACCGGCCCGTCCACCAGCGCCGCCGCCCGCCGCGCCCAATCGCCGGCGACCCCGGCCTCGGACGTCTTGCGAACGAGGGATCGGACAAGACCGGCGCCCTCTCCGGTCTCGCTGCGCAGGGCGCGAAGCTGGGTCAGGGCCTTGTTGATCACGAAGTCGGGCGGAACGATCCCGTGGTCGGCCGCATCCGAGGCCGAGCGCGCCGTCTCATGGTTCATGCCCTCGGCGAAACTCTCCAGCCGCGACAGATAGGCTTCTGCGTCAGCTGCCGAGGCGACCGAATGCTGGCTGTCGAGGAAGTCCGGAACGGCCTGATACAGGCCGGTCAGCTGGGTGATCACATACGGACAGGGGTAGCCGTAGCTGTCGACGCCGCCGAAGGGGAAGGCGGCGATTTCCGCCGAACGGTCCGCCATCCAGACCACGGTGTCGAAATCCGAACGGTCCCGGCCCGTCAGGCCCGAAGCGTCGATGGCGCCCAGAGCCGGGCGGGCCTCGGCAATCGGCTTGAAGATGTTCAGCCGGTCCTCATAGCTGCGGCTGTCGAGGCGGGATTTCAGCGCGGCGCGCGGGCCCACGTCCAGCCCGAGGCCCGTGGCCCCAATCGGCGAGGCCTCCAGCGTGCCCTCGAAGATGGCGTCATACAGGGCCCGGGCCCGGGACCTCGCGTCGCCCTGCCAGGCCGGAACGCCGGCGCGGGCGACGGCGGGAAGGGCGAGAAGCCCCAGGCCGCCGGCGGCGGAGGTCAGCAGGCGGCGGCGACTGAGCATGGCTTTTTCCCCGAAGAGCGCCTCACCCTCGCGCGGCGGCCTCCGCCTGACAAGGTCCGGGGATTGAATGTCCAGCGCCGACACGGCTCAGCCCGGACCCCGGGAGCAGGAGACTCCAGGATCCGGGCCTCGACCCATCGGGGGGCCGACGATCACGCCTTGGGGAGAAGGGAATTTCGCCTGCGGCAGACCGGATGGGCGAACCCGGCTCAGCGGCTCCAGGGCGTAACGATGCGGTCCGGGGTGCGCAGGCGTTGGCGCGTCCGGCTACGACGCCAGTCGTGCAGGACGGACAGCCAGCCCCATGCAGGCTCCTTATGGGTGTGATGTATCTCTTCCATCTCGGCCTCCTCTGGCCTTGCTCTGCTGATATGACCAAGATGGGCTTGACACCGGCGCCGTACAAACCAGATTGTAGCTCCATCACATAAGGTTCGCTTATGGCCGATCCCCTCGCCGGCATTCCTCTCGCCTCGATCCGCGTGTTCGAGGCCGCCGCCCGTCTGAAGAGTTTCACCCGCGCCGCCGAGGAACTGGGCATGACCCAGGCGGCGGTCAGTTGGCAGATCAAGGCGCTGGAGGGCCGGCTGGGTCAGAGCCTGTTCCGCCGCCTGCCCCGCGAGGTCCAGCCGACCGAAGGCGGCGAGCGGCTGTCCCGCGCCGCCACCGAGGCCATGACCCTGCTGCGCCGCGCCGTCAGCGACCTGACCGAGGCCGACGAACATATCCTGTCGATCACCACCCTGGCCTCGCTGGCGGCGCAGTGGCTGGCGCCGCGGCTGGGCGCCTTCCAGGTCGCCAATCCCGGGTTGGCGGTGCGGCTGGACACCAATCCCGTCCTGCTCGACCTGTCCCGCGAGGGCTTCGACGTCGGTCTGCGCTCGGGGCACGGCGACTGGCCGGGCATGGAAAGCCAGTTGCTGATGCCCAGCGTCTTCACCCCGGTCTGCAGCCCGGCCATGGCCGAACGGCTCAAGTTGACCGAACCCGCCGACCTGCTCCATGCGCCGCGGATCGGGATGGAGAAGGAATGGGCCGCCTGGTTCGCCGCCGCGGGCGTCAGCGGCGGCGCCCCGGCCATGACCCGGCTGACGGCCGACTATCAGGTGCTGGAAGTTGCTGCCGCCCTGGGCGATCAGGGCGTGGCCCTGGCCTCGCCCATCCTGTTCGCGCGCGAACTGCGCAACGGCCTGCTGGTCCGCCCCTTCGCCCAGACGGTGTCATTCCACACCGGCTACTATCTGGTCTGGCCCGAGGGACGCCGGCGGTCGCCCAAGATCGCCCGCTTCCGCGAATGGCTGGCCGCCCAGGCCGACGCCGATCCCACGATCATCGCCGCCCGGAAGGTGCTGGCGGCAGAGGCTCAGGCCTGAGCGCTCATCAGCCCTTCCAGCACCGCCAGCGGCACCGACCCGTTCAGCAGAACCCGGTCGTGGAAGGTTTTCAGATCGAAGCCCGAACGGGCCTCGGCCTCGGCCCGCAGGCGCGCGATCACCGTCTGGCCCAGCTTGTAGGAACAGGCCTGGCCGATGGAGACGCAGTAGCGGTCGATCTCCTTCTCGGCCGATTCCGGCGGCTCGCCGCATTCCTCGATCATGTACCGGATGGCCTGATCGCGGCTCCAGCGCTTGTGGTGCAGGCCGGTGTCGACGACCAGACGCACGGCCCGGAACAGATACGACTGCAGATAGCCCACACGGCCCAGCGGATTGCCGGCGTAGACATCCAGATCGTCGGCCGCCACGCGCTCGGCGTACAGCGCCCAGCCCTCATTGTAGGCCGAGTTGCCGGCGACGCGGCGGTAGATCGGCAGGCTGCCCGCCTCGCGCGCCACGGTGATCTGGAAATGGTGGCCGGGGCTGGCCTCGTGATAGGTCAGGGTCGGCAGACCCCATTTGGGCCAGTTCGCCGTGTTCGACAGGTTGATGTAGTAGGCGCCCGGCCGCGAACCATCCAGCGACGCCGCCTGATAATAGCCGCCCGGCGCGCCCAGTTCGATCGCCGGCGGTACGCGGCGGATTTCGACCGGGGCCTTGGGCAGGGTGTTGAACACCCGGGGAAGCAGCGGCGTCAGCTCGGCCATCTGGCGGTTCAGCGAGCCGATCAACTCGACCTTGGCCTCGTCTGTGTTGGGCCACAGATGTTGCGGATCTTCGCTGAGCGACTTGATCCGCTGGCCGACCGACCCCTCGGTCATGCCCATCCCCTTCAGGATGGCGTCAATCTCGGCCTGGATTTCGGCGACCTGCTGCAGGCCGGTGTCGTGGACCTGTTGCGGGCTGTAGTCGGTGGTGGTGTAGGCGCGCAGCGCCAGGGCGTAGGTCTTGTCGCCCTGCGGCAGCTTCCAGGCCCCGGCGTCCTCCGTGGCGCTCGGGCGCTGGGCCTCGAACACGGCGATCTGGCGGCCCAGCGCCGGCTTGACCTCGGCCTCGACGATGGCGGCGGCGCGGGGGCCCCAGTCTCCGGCGATTCCCTTCTCGCCGGTCTTGCGCACCAGCGCCTGGATCATGGCCATGTCGGTGGGCGCCGTGTCGCGCAGGGTGCGCAGCTGGGTCAGGGTCTTGTCCATCAGGAAGGACGGCAGCATGACGCCCAGACCCGCGTCCGCCGTAATCCGTTCGTTCTCCTGATCGAGCACGACCGCGAAGGCCGACAGGCGCGAGAGGAAGGCCTCGGCGTCGGCCTGCGTCTCGACCCGGTGCTGATTGGCCATGAAGTCCGGTAGCGAGAAATAGGCGCCCGACCGCTGGGTCACGACATAGGGCCCGATGCCGCCGCCATAGGGGATGTCAGCCGCGCGCGCGGCGCCCTCGGCCGTGAAGCGATAGACGGCCAGGGAGACCTTGGCCTGATCGGACAGGCCCGCTTCGGACACCGTCTGGATTTCAGCCCACCGGGCCCGGGCGCGCGCGCGGTCCATCTCGGCGTCCGCCAGACCGACCTGCCGCAGCTTGCCGGTCAGGCCGGCGCGCGCGTCGCGATCCAGCCCGAGGTTGGTGGCGTACTCCGGCGACAGGTCCACGTTCTCGTTGAACCAGCGGGTCAGTATGGCGTCCAGCCGGGCGTCCGCTTCGGACAGGGCCGGAGCCTGTGCGGCGGCAGGCACAGCGGCCATCAGGCCGAAGCCGGCGGTAGAGAGCAACAGACGACGGCGGTCGAGCATGGGAAAATCCTCGGATGGCGACTGTGCGTTTCAGGTCAGGCGCGCCGGGCGGCGATCCAGTCGGTCATGATCTTGTCCAGCACCGTCAACGGCACGCCGCCGGCGTTCATGCCTGCGTCGTGGAAGGCCCGTATGTCAAAACGGTCGCCGAGTGCGGCCTGGGCCTTGGCGCGCAGCTCGACCCATTTGTTGTGCCCGACCTTGTAGCTGGAGGCCTGACCCGGCCAGACGCAGTAGCGCTCGACCTCCGTGGTTACCGCGCTCTCGGCGTCGCCCAGCGTCTCGACCATGTAACGGATGGTCTGTTCGCGGCTCCAGCGCTTGTGATGCAGACCGGAATCCGCGACCAGCCGGGTGGCGCGGAACAACAGGGACTGCAGATAGCCGATCTGGCCGACAGGGTTGTCGGCATAGACCCCCATCTCATCGGCCAGCTGTTCGGAGTAGAGGGCCCATCCCTCGGAATAGGCCGAGAAGCCCAGCACCTTCATCAGCAACGGCCGGTCGGCCTGCTCCTGTTGCAGGGCGATCTGGTGGTGGTGGCCCGGAGAGGCCTCGTGATAGGTCAGGGTCGGCAGCTGCATGCGCGGCCATTCGGACGTGTCGCGCAGGTTGATGTAGTAGGCGCCGGGCCGCGAGCCGTCGAGCGCCGGCGAATTGTAGTAGCCGCCCGGCGCCCCCGCCTCGATGAAGGTCGGCACGCGGCGGATTTCGACCGGGGCCGACGGGATGCGCCCGAAATATTGCGGCAGGCGTTTTGCCATGTCGGCCATCTGGGCGTTGAGGTCCGCCAGAAGCTGTTCCTTGCCGGCGTCCGTGTTCGGGTAGAGCTGGGCCGGATCCTTGCCGAGGGCGGAGATGCGTTCGCCGACCGATCCCTGGGTCAGACCCTGGGCCTTCAGCAGCACGTCGGCGCGGGCCGACAGCTCCGCCACCTGCTGCAGGCCGAGATCGTGGATTTCCGCGCCCGACAGGGTCGAGGTGGTGTAGCTGCGGATGCCCCAGTCGTAATAGGCCTCGCCATCGGGCAGCCGCCAGACGCCGGCGTCATGGGTGGCCCCGGCGCGGCGCGCGCGCATGGCTTCGGCCTGACGGCGCAAGGCCGGATAGACCTCGCTTTCGACGATCCGCCGGGCGCGAGCCCCCCAGTCGCCGGCGACGTTCTTCTCACCCGTCCGTCGCACGACGGAGGTGGTCAGGACCGACTGTTCCGCGGGGGTCTCGTAGAGGTTGGCGAGCTGAAGCAGGGTCTTGTCGATGATGAAGTCCGGCGGCACGGCGCCAGCGGCGAAATCGGCCTGCATCCGCGCCGTTTCCTGATCCAGCGCCGTCGGGAAGGCGGCGACGCGGGCCAGATAGGCCTCGGCGTCCTCTGCGGTCTCGATCGCGTGCTGGGTGTCGAGGAAGTCGGGAAGGTTCTGGTAGGAGCCCGTCAGCTGGGAGATCGTATAGGGAGCCGGGCCGAACCCGCCCCCGCCATAGGGAAAGCGGTCGCCCATCATCTGGGTGTCGCCGAAGAAGGTCAGGGTGTCGTGGTAGACGCCTTCGGTCGCCGGCAGGGCGTTCCTCTCGATGCCCCTCAGCTCAGCCATCTGCCCTCTGAACACGGCCCGGTCGGCGTCGATCTTGGCCTGTGACCGGTCGTCGAGGCGGGACTTCATCGCAGCCATCGGACCCTTGTCCATGCCAAGCGACGTCAGGGTCTCGGGCGACTCCATGAGAAAGGTCTGGACGATCTTGTCCATCAGGGCGGTGAGCGCGGCGGAGGCCGAACCGGCCGCCGCCGGGGTCTGGGCCAGCGCCTGTCCGCAGGCGGCGAGACCGGCGCCGGCGGCGGCGGTGAACATAAGGCGGCGGCGATCGATCATGGCGACAGGCTCCTTTTGGCGCGAGGCGCCAAAGGATGGCGCCGGATAGTGATTGGCAAGAGAGCGATCCCGTAAGGCCGCATGACAGGCGGATCAGCCTGCCTGGACGCTCGCGGTCCAGTCCGCGACCAGGCGTTCAAGCACCTCGAGCGGTATGGCGCCCGCCGCCAGGGCGGTGTCGTGGAATCCCCGGATGTCGAAGCGACCGCCCAACGCAGCCTTCGCCCGGGTCCGGGTGCGATCCCAGACCGTGTGGCCGAGCTTGTAGCTGCACGCCTGCCCCGGCCACACGCAATAGCGTTCGACCTCGGTCGTCATGGTCGATTCCGCATCCCCGAGAGTCTCGACCATATAGCGGACCGCCTGTTCGCGGCTCCAGCGCTTGTGATGCAGGCCCGAATCCGCGACCAGCCGGGTGGCGCGGAACATGAACGACTGGAGATAACCCAGCTGGCCCAGGGGGTCCTCCGCATAGACGCCCATCTCGTCGGCCAGCTGTTCGGCGTAGAGCGCCCAGCCCTCGGTGTAGCCGGAGAACAGCGGCATCTTGCGCAGCATCGGAATGCCCTGGGCCTCGAGCGCGACGGCGATCTGGAAATGGTGGCCGGGCGATGCCTCATGGTAGGTCAGGGTCGGCAGGGTGAAGCGCGGCGTCTCGGCGGTGTCGCGCAGGTTGATGTAGTAGGCGCCCGGACGCGAACCATCCATGGCCGGCATCTGATAGCTGCCTCCCGGCGCGCCGGCCTCGATCTCGACCGGAACCCGTCGGATTTCGACCGAAGCCCTCGGCAGACGACCGAAGACCTCGGGCAGTCGCTGTTGCATCCGCGCCATCTGGCCGTTGAGGTCGGCGAGCAGCTGGGCCTTGCCCGCGTCGGTGTTGGGGTACAGTTGGTCGGGACGACGGGCGACAGCGGCGATGCGCTCGCCGACCGAGCCCTGAGTCAGACCCTGCGCCCTGAGAATCGCATCGGCGCGGGCGCTGAGTTCGGCGACCTGGGCCAGCCCGATCTCATGGATCTCGTCGCCGCTCATGTCTGTGGTGGTGTAGCTGAGCACGCCGTAGCGATAGTAGGCTTCGCCGTCCGGCAGGCGCCAGCAGCCGGCGTCCGAGGTAGCGCCCGGCAGGGCGGCGGAGATGACCTCGGCCTGACGCTGCAGGGCGGGATAGACGGCTTGGCGCACGATCGCCTCGGCGCGCGCGGCCCAGTCGCCGGCGACCCCGGCCTCGGCAGTCCGCCGCACCAGAGACTGTGTCAAGCCTGATCGGGCCGGATCGATTCCGAGGGTGGCGGCGAACTGCTCGCCCGTGCGTCGCAGGACGAAGTCCGGGGGCGTCGCTCCGGCTGCGAAATCGGCTCGCACCCGATCGGTCTCCACATCCAGCACCGCGGCGAAGGCCGAGAGCCGGGCGAGATAGGTCTCCGCGTCCTCCGCCGTGCGCACCTGATGTTGGGTGTCCAGGAACTGCGGGATGCCGGTGTAGCTGCCGGTCAACTGGCTGACGAGATAGGGGCTGGCGCCGCCGACGGGCGATTGGACGCCGTAGTTGAATCCGTCGGCCACTGCGGCGCCATCGAGAATGAAGCGGGTGGTGTCGTAATTGACCGCATCCATCCCCGTCAGCTCGGTCCGGTCGATGGTCCTCAACTCGGCGTCATAGCCGCGGAAGGCCGCGAACGAGCGGTCGACGAAGGCCAGGGAGCGGTCGTCGAGACGACTGCGAACCCCGGCGTTGGGGCCGGTGTCGAGGCCGAGCGAGGTCATGAACTCCGGCGACTCCGCCAGAAACTCCTGCATCATCCGATCGAGCAGGGCCGTGACCCGGGCGCCGCCGGAGGCCTGGGGCGACGCCGCGAGAGCAGGGCCGGCGACGGCCATGCCGAGACCGGCGGCGGAAGACAGCAGCAGGCGACGACGGTCCAGCATGGCGAGACTCCAGACGATGGGGCCGCCAATGGAAGACCTCGGGGCCGCGCTGGCAAGTTACCGATGGTTCAGCTTTCGACGGTCTCAGCCCGCATGGAGTTCCTGCTTCACCCGCTCCGCCAGCGTCTTGATGTCCAGCGGCTTGGGCAGGAAGGAGACCCCGACCTCGTCCTGGAGCAGGTCCGAGAAGTCGCTTTCGGCATAGCCCGAAATGAACAGCACCGGGGCGTCGCCCAGGAAGGGTCGCGCCTTCTTCAGCAGGGCGGGCCCGTCGAGGCCGGGCATGATGACGTCCGAGATCATCATGTCGATGGTCCCGGCGTGTTGCTCGGCCAGTTCCAGCGCCTGTTCGCCGTCCTCGGCCTCGATGACCTCATAGCCCCGCTGGCGCAGCAGGCGGGCGGCGATGCCGCGCACGGCGGCCTCGTCCTCGACGAACAGGATGCGGCCGGCGCCCGACAGGTCGCGTGGGGCCTTGGCCGCCTTCTCGATCACCGGGGTCTCGGCCAGATCCGCCTCGGCGGCCTCGGGCAGGAAGATGCGGAAGACGGCGCCGCCGCCGGCGGCGTTCGACACATTGATGTGGCCGCCAGCCTGCTCGACGATGCCGTAGACGGTGGCCAGACCCATGCCCGTGCCCTCGTTCACCGCCTTGGTGGTGAAGAAGGGTTCGAAGATCTTGTCGAGCAGCTCCGGAGGAACGCCCGGGCCGGTATCGGCCACCTCGATCAGGGCGACGGCGTCGGTGGCGGGATTGGCCCAGCCGAGCGCCCGGGCCTCGTCGGCGGACAGGCGGGCCGTGCGGATTGTGACCACGCCGGCGCCCGGTTCAACAACACCGCGCATGGCGTCGCGGGCGTTGACGGCCAGGTTCATCACCGCCGTCTCGAGCTGGCTCTTGTCGGCGAGGACCACCGGCAGGTCACGGCCGTAGTCGGTCTCCAGCCGCACGTCCTCGCGCAGCAGGCGGCGCAGCAGGACGGCGAATTCGCCGACCAGCTCGCCGAGATCGAGCCGCTCGCGGCGCACGGTCGACTTGCGCGAGAAGGCCAGCAGTTTGCGGACCAGATCGGCGGCGCGGATGGCGGTCTGGCGGATTTCGTTGAGGCCCTCGTACGACGGATCGCCGACGGGGTGCCGCTCCAGCAGGCCGCTGAGCTGCAGCTGGATCGCGGTGAGCAGGTTGTTGAAGTCGTGGGCCACGCCGCCGGCCAGCTGGCCCACGGCCTGCATCTTCTGGGCCTGCGAGAGCTGCAGCTCCATCGACTTCTGGGCCGAGACGTCGAACAGCCAGATGCGCCGCTTGTCGCCCTCGGGCGCGACATACAGGTGGAGCATCTTGTCGGGGAAGGCGCGGGCGATCAGTTCGATGGGGCCCGAAGAGCCGTCTTCCAGCCTGGCGCGGGCTTCGGTCACAAGACCGGGATCGAACAGATGGCCGAAGGCGGCGTCGCGGGCGGCGGCGGGGCCGGTCAGCACCGACAGGGCGGCGTTGGCCTCCTCGACCTTGCCGGCGAACAGGTCCTCGGCGGCGATGACGGCCGAGCCGAAGGGCGCGCCGGCGGCCATGGCGCGGCTCTCGACCGCGTTCGAAATGGTGGCGGGGCGGCCGGTCGCCGCGGCTCCCACGGGCAGGACGGCCTCAGGCGCGGCGCGGACGAGGAAACGGCCGTCCCCCGCGGCGCCGATCAGCACCTCCTGCTCGCGCTCGCCGATGACCACGATGGCGCGGCCCTGTTCGCCCGCCCGGGCCTGGGCGAAGGCCATGTAGAGGGCCGAGGCGGACCTGCCCTTGGGCAGGGCTGTGGTGGCGCCATTGGCCTCGGCCCAGGCGCCGTTGAAGGCCAGAACCTGGCCGGTGGCCCAGACCAGGGCGGCGGGCTCGGCCATGGCGTCCAGCAGGTCGACGGCGGCGTCGCTCATCGGCTGGCGGGACTCGCCGCGCATGAGGGAGAACAGGCCGATCAGGGCTACGGCCCCGACGGTGAAGAGCAGCACCAGCCCGGGCGCGCTCATCGGATCCGAGCGGAAGGCGGGCCAGGCCAGCGCGCCGACAGCGACGATCGAGCCCACCACCATCAGGATGAGCATCGGATCGAAGGCTCGGGCCAGCGGTGCGGTCCTGTGGGTTGCGGTCATGGCGCCTCGGCCCGAATCAAAGGGCGGTTCAGGCGATAGTGAGCCCTATGCCCCCGGGGTGCGAATCCGGCGCCGATGCAGGAAATGCCGCCTGCGCCGTTTTTTGTGTCCGGATAGTCCGGATGGTCCGGATAGCCCCGTTGGTCCATGAGGCAGGATAGGCGGCCGGTACGTCAAAACCGGACGTTGTGGGCTTGGGGAGGCTGACTTGTCACCGTGCATCCCGGCGAATGCCGGGATGCTCGGTAGAGGGTGTTTACGCCGCCTTGCGCTGCTCGGCCTTCTGATCGCGGGCGGCGTTGATGCGGGCCTCGGCGATGGCGTCGGCGATCTGGTGGGTCGGACGCTTTTCGGAGGCCGAGCGGTCCAGGACCTCCTCGAAGGTTTCCATCAGGCGCGACAGCTTGGTCTCGACCCAGGCCGGATCATAGGCGCCGCCGGCCTGACGGGCGCGCAGTTCCGAGGCCACATTGATGATGCCGCCGCCGTTGACGACATAGTCGGGGGCGTACAGCACGCCGCGCTCGAACAGCGTCTGGCCGATGTCGGGGGTGGCCAGCTGGTTGTTGGCCGCGCCGACCACGGCCTTGACCGTCAGGCGGTCGAGGGTCTGCGGGTTCAGCGTCGCGCCGAGGGCGCAGGGCGCATAGATGTCGGCCTTGACGTCATAGATGGCGTCGGGGGCGACCACCTCGGCGTTGGTGCGGGCGGCGACCTCGGCGAGCAGGGCCGTGTTCACGTCGGTCATGATCAGTTTGGCGCCGGCGGCGTACAGTTTGTCGGCCAGATAGCCGCCGACGTGGCCGATGCCCTGGACCGAGACGGTCAGGCCGGTCAGGTCGTCCTGGTTCCACACGCGTCGGGCAGCCAGCAAGGTCGAGCGGAACACGCCCTCGGCGGTGACGGGGCTCGGATCGCCCGAGGCTTCCGGACCGTCGTTCAGGCCCAGCACATAGGGGGTGACCTTGCGGGCTTCGGCGATGTCGGCGACCGACACGCCGACGTCCTCCGCCGCGTAATAGATGCCGCCCAGCGTATCGACGGCGCGGCCGAAGGCGCGGAACAGCTCGGGGGATTTCTGGGTCTTCGAGTCGCCGATGATCACCGACTTGCCGCCGCCCATCTCCAGATCCGCGACGGCGTTCTTGTAGCTCATGCCGCGCGACAGGCGCAGGACATCCTCGAGCGCTTCGGCGCTGGAGGCGTAGTTCCACATCCGGGTGCCGCCGACGGCCGGACCGCGTGCGGTTGAGTGAACAGCGATAATGGCGCGCAGACCGGTCTTTTCATCAAAGACAGCGTGGACGCCTTCGTGGTTCGCGAAGGACGGGGAATCAAACAGCGTCATGCTCACTTGAGCGTCTCCCGGGGTGTTTTTTTGTTGGGCGGGTGCTTACGCCCGGGGGCTTAACACCGCAAGCATGGCGGTTTCACGTCAGCGTGGGCGGGCCGTAGCTCCCAATGCAGGCAGAACCGGCCCCGCCCCCGACGGCAGGGGAGCGGCCGAATCCCTCAGCCAGGCCTCGACGTCGCGGTACACGGTCTCGGCCTGCAGGTCGCGGTTCAGGATGTGCCAGCCGTCGGGGTAGAAGCCGGTGCGCAGGTTCGCCCGGCTCCCCGCCCGCTCCAGCGCCCGGCGCATGGGCTCCTTCCGGATGACATTGTCATGGCCCCCGTAGAGCAGCAGGGTCGGGGCGCGGATGTCGCCCAGCCGGACCGAGGCGCTCTCCATCAGGTCGACCAGACCGTACAGGGCGTCGAACCGCGTCGGCAGGATGCTGTTGGGGTCGCGGCCGTTGCGGATCAGTTCCAGCCGGTTGTCCGACGCCGGCAAGTCCCTGACGGCCCATTCGGGCGCACCCACGGCGCGGTCGCCCATGGCGCGCGCCGCGATCCGCAGGCCGGCGGAATTGACCGGCCCCTGCGCCGACCAGCCCCAGACCGCCGGGGCCAGAAGGATGACGCGATCCGCCGCCGGGGGACGGGCCGAGCCGAAGGCGGCGATCGCGACGGCCCCGCCCATGCTTTCCCCGGCGACGGCGATCACCGCCCGCGGATGACGCGCCCGGGCGAGGTCGACGGCGGTGCGCATGTCCTGCGTCATCCGCGCCTCTCCGGCCCAGACGCCGCGGCCGGGGGCCGCGCCGAAGCCGCGCTGGTCGACGGCCCAGGTCTCGATGCCCCGTTCGGCCCACCATGGACCGGCGAGACGGAAGGAGGCGCGGCTGTCGTTCATGCCGTGCAGGGCGACGATGACGGCCCATGGCTCGCCGCGGTCCGGCGCCCAGCGCGCCAGCGGCAGACGGGCGCCGTCATCCATGACCAGCGCCCGGGCCTCCAGCGCGGGACCGGCGAAATCCGGCGGCGGAGTCATGGGGAGCTGGATGGCGGGCGTCGCGCAGGCCGCCAGGGTCAGGACGGCGGTCAGGACGGCCAGGGCGCGGATCATCGGGTCAGGATGCCACGCACCCGCTCCCGCAGGTAGGGGATGACCTCTTCCTCGAACCACGGGTTCTTCCGCAGCCATGCGGTATTGCGCCACGAGGGATGCGGCAGGGGCAGGATCGAGGGAGCGTAGTCGCGCCACGCCCGCACTGTTTCGGTCATGTTGACCTTCGCCCGGTCGCCCAGAGCCCATACCTGGGCGTAGCCGCCGACCAGCAGGGTCAGTTCCACATCCGGGAGTTCGCCCAGAAGTCGCGGCCGCCACAGCTCGGCGCAGCGGCGCGGGGGCGGATAGTCGCCGCCTTTGGGAGCCGTGCCGGGATAGCAGAAGGCCTGCGCCGCCACGCCCAGCCGGGGGTCGGCGTAGAAGGTTTCATAGTCGACGCCCAACCACTGGCGCAGACGGTCGCCGGACGGATCGGTGAACGGCAGACCGCTCTCGTGGACGCGCCGGCCGGGCGCCTGGCCGCAGATCAGCAGACGCGTCTCGGGAAAGACGCGCACCACCGGACGCGGCGTATGCGGAAGCTGCCCGAGGCAGGCCCGGCAGGCCCGGATATCGGAAAGGACGGCTTCGAGACCGTCCGCCGGATCAGGCGAAGTCGTCATCGTCCTCGACGACGGGCGGCAGGGCCGCCAGCGCCGCGGCGGTTTCGGCCTCGGTCGGCAGACGCAGGCGGATCACGCCCTTGAAGGCGTTGGGGTCGACCGGCTTGCCCTTCTTGGTGATGGTCAGTTTGCCCTGACGCATCAGGCCCAGCGCGCAGGCGCGGACCTTGGGCAGCATCCGCTGCCATTGCTCGGGCTGCAGTTCCTTCGCCACGTCGGACGGTTCGATGCTCTTGCCGCCGACGCCCTTGGGGTCGGCCTTCGCCAGTTTTTCGAAGATGGCGGTTTCGATGGGGTCGCTCATCACGCCTGTATGGTGCATTGCGGGAGCAAGAAGAAGGCGGAGTTTTCCATGGTCGAGAAAGTCACGGTTTCGGAGGGCGAGTTCGCCGGCTGGCAGATGTATGATCTGCACGGCACCTTCGATCAGGTGGTGGGGCCGTTCTACTTCAAGCCGGACCCTGACGGGCGGATGCGCTGCGCCTTTCGCGCCGAGCCCAAACACATGAACGCGGGCCACCGGATGCACGGCGGCTGCCTGATGACCTTCGCCGACATCTCCCTGTTCCAGACGGCCTATCAGGAGATGGAGGGGGCCTCGGGCGTGACGGTGTCGCTGGAGTCGACCTTCGTCGACGGCGCCTATGAGGGAGAGCTGGTGGAATCGACCGGCGAGGTGGTGCGGGCGGGCAAGAGCCTGATCTTCGTCCGCGGCCAGATCACCACGGGCGACAGGATCCTGATGACCTGGTCGGGCGTGATCCGGAAGTTCGAGAAGAGAGGTGGCTAGTGGCTAGTGGCTAGTGGCTAGTGATTGTAGCCCGTCTCGCGACGGAAGGGCGGCGCAGACCGTGCCGTCGTACAGGCTTCGGCCAGCCACCAGCCACTAGCCACCAGCCACTCTTATCCGTCGATCATGCCCTGCAGGGTCACGCCCATGCGGTGGGCCATGCGTTCGCATTGCTCGTGGCTGAAACCGAAGCCACCGGTTACCTCGCGGCTTACGGCCATGCCCATGATGAAGGCTGCGGCCAGTCTCGCGCTGACGGCGGGGTCGGAACCGCCCACCCATTCGGCGAACGGCCCGTAGAATCGGGCGTTGGCGCTGCGCTGGACGATTTCCATGGCCTTGGTCGAGGAAATGGACCGCAGCAGGATCAGCAGGCCCTTCAGCTTGCTCTCGCTCTTGGGCTCGAAGATCACCTCATGCGCCACCCGCCGGCCGAAGGTCGCACGGTCGCCGTTCATCAGCTCGCCGCCGTTGTCGCAGCTTTCCAGCACCACTTCGAACAGCTCTTCCTTGGAACCGAAATAGCGGGACACCAGGGCCGCATCGACGCCGACGTCGCCGGCGATGTCGCGCATGCCGACGTCGTCATAGCTTTCGCATGAAAAGCGTTCGCGGGCCGCGTTCAGGATGGCGGCGCGAGTCGCCTCGGCGTTTCTGGGCCGTGGCGCGACGTGGCAAAACAATTCGTGATCTCCGCAATAGCCCCAAAATGCATATGGCTTTGTCATCCGCCGTTGACAAGCGAAACCACGATCACCATTAAGTCACCGGGCGTTGACTACCGGCATCTTCCCCGTTGGCCGAGTCGACAAGACAGGGATCTACCTTTCGATGCGAACCGCGAAGATCGTGGCCGCGGCCGTCCTTATGACGACCGTGCTCTATGGCTGCTCACAAAGGAGCGAAGCCCAGGCCCCGCCTCCCCCGGCGGTGACTGTCGCCGTGCCGCTGGTGCGCGCGGTGCAGGACTGGGATGAATTCACCGGACGGTTCGAGGCGACCCAGTCTGTCGAGGTGCGCGCCCGCGTCGGCGGCTACATCTCCGGCGTCCATTTCCGCGACGGCGACTATGTGCGGCGCGGCCAGCTGCTGTTCACCCTCGATCCGCGCCCGGCGCAGGCAGCCCTCGCCTCGGCTCGCGCCCAGCTGGCCCAGGCCCAGGCCCAGATCAGCCTGGCCCAGAGCGAACTGACCCGGTCGGAAACCCTTCTGGCCTCCCAAGCGGTCTCGCAGGCCGAGGTCGACACCCGCCGCAGCAATCTGATGACCGCGCGGGCCGCTATCGCAGCCGCCAACGCCAATGTCCGCGCCCGTCAGCTGGACCTTGAGTTCACCCGCGTCACCGCCCCGATCTCGGGCCGCGTCTCGGACCGCCGCGTCGATGCCGGCAATCTGGTCGCGGGCGGGTCCTCGGCCGCCGACGTCCTGACCACCGTGGTCTCCAGCGCGCCGATCCATTTCGTCTTCGACGGCTCTGAAGCCGTGCTGCTGAAATACCAGCGACAGGCCCGCCAGGGCGCCGCGCCGATCCAGGTCCGGCTGCAGGACGAGACCGACTTCAACCGTTCGGGCACGCTCGATTTCACCGACAACGCCGTGGACACCGCCTCGGGCGTGATCCGGCTGCGGGCGCTGATCCCCAACGCCGACGGCTTCCTGAAGCCCGGCATGTTCGGTCAGGCCCGTCTGGCCGGGGCCGGAACCTACAACGCCATGCTGGTGCCCGACGCGAGCGTCGCCACCGATCAGGCCCGGCGCATCGTCTATGTGGTCGCCCGCGACGGCTCGGTGGCGCCGCGTCCGGTGCAACTGGGGCCGCTGGTTGACGGGCTGAGAGTGGTCCGCTCGGGCCTCGCCCCCACCGACCGCGTCATCATCAACGGCGTCCAGCGCATCCAGGCCCCGGGCATGAAGGTCCAGGCCAAACTCGGCCAGATCCGTCCGGCCGCGGCACAGGCCTCGCAGGCCCCCGTAACCACTGCGGCGCCCGCCTCCAGCGCCACCTTCGCCAACAGCCTGTCGTCGGTCGACTGATCCGGTCATGAACATCTCACGCTTCTTCATCGACCGGCCGATCTTCGCGGCCGTGATCTCGGTGTTCATCACCCTTCTGGGCGTCTTCGCCTATCCGCTGCTGCCGCTGTCGCAGTATCCGGAGATCGCGCCTCCGACGATCGCGGTCACCGCCGTCTATCCGGGCGCTTCGGCCGAAACCATGGCCGAGACCGTGGCCGCGCCGATCGAGCAGGAGGTCAACGGCGTCGAGCGAATGCTCTACATCTCGTCCTCCTCGACCTCGGACGGGGTGGCGACGATCACCGTCACCTTCGAACCGGGCACGGATCTGGATGCGGCGCAGGTGCTGGTCCAGAACCGCGTCGCCCTGGCCGAGCCCCGACTGCCCGAACCGGTGCGCCAGATCGGCGTGACGGTGAACAAGCAGCAGCAGGACTTCCTGCTCATCATCGGCCTGACCTCGCCCGACCGCAGCCTGGCCAACGACTATATCGGCAACTACGCCAACTCCGTTATCCGCGACCGGATGCTGCGCCTCGATGGCGTCGGCGCGGTGCAGGTGTTCGGCGGCGGCAACTATTCGATGCGGGTCTGGATCGACCCCGCCAAGGCCGCCGCGCGCAGCCTGACCGCCCAGGAGATCGTCGGCGCCCTGCGCGGACAGAACAGCTCCGCGGCCGCCGGGGCCATCGGCCAGCCGCCCTTCCCGACCAACGCCGCGGCCTTCCAGCTGCCGGTGCAGGTGCAGTCGCGCCTGAGCGATCCCGACCAGTTCGGCGACATCGTCATCAAGACCGATTCCCAAGGCCGTACGACCCGCGTCCGCGATGTGGCCCGGGTCGAACTTGGATCCCAGGACTACGGCATCCGGGGCTATTTCGACGGGCAGCCGGGCGTCGCCCTCGCCATCCAGCAACAGCCCGGCGCCAATGCGCTGGAAACCGCTGAACTGGTCCAGGCCGAGATCGCAGCCATTCGCGCCGAACTGCCCCAGGGCATGGCCATTTCGGTGCCCTACAACCCCACCGAATTCGTGGCCGAGTCCGTCGAGGCGGTGCAGCACACGGTATTCGAGGCCATGCTGCTGGTGGTGCTGGTGGTCATCGTCTTCCTGCAGACGTGGCGCGCGGCGATCATCCCGATCGTGGCCATCCCCGTCTCGCTGGTCGGCACCTTCGCCGTGCTTCTGGCGCTCGGCTATTCGATCAACTCGCTGTCGCTGTTCGGTCTGGTTCTGGCCATCGGCATCGTCGTCGATGACGCCATCGTGGTGGTCGAGAACGTCGAACGGTACATCCGCATGGGGCTGACGCCCAAGGAGGCCGCCTACCGGTCGATGAAGGAAGTGTCCGGGGCCCTGATCGCCATCGGACTGGTGCTGGTCGCCGTGTTCGTGCCGACGGCCTTCGTGCCCGGCATCCCCGGCATCTTCTATCAGCAGTTCGCCGTGACCATCGCCTCGGCCTCGGTCATCTCCCTGCTGGTGTCGCTGACCCTCTCGCCGGCCATGGCGGCCGTGCTGCTGAAGCCGCACGACCTGCATGGCGACCCCGTGCGCAAGCCGGGGATTCTGGGAACCGCGACCTACTATGGCGGCTGGGCCGGACGGCGCTTCAACGACGGCTTCGACTGGCTGTCGGACAAGTACGGCCGGCTGACCGCGCGTCTGGTGCGGACGGTGGGTCTGGTGCTGGCGATCTATGTCGGCCTGCTGGCCCTGACCGCCTGGCGGGTGGTCGACACCCCGACCGGCTTCATCCCGGATCAGGACCAGGGCTATCTGATCGGCGTCATTCAGCTGCCGCCCGGCTCGTCGCTGGAACGCACCGAGGCGGTGATGAGCCAGGCCCGGAACATCATCGAGAAGACCGAGGGCGTGGACGGCACGGTGGCCTTCGCCGGCCTCGACGGCACCAGCTTCTCGTTCGGCTCCAACGCCGCGACCATCTTCGTGCGTCTGGACGAGTTCGACCATCGCAACGCCGAGCAGTCGGCCGTCGCCCTGGCCGGAGCCATCACCGGCGCCACCTTCGGCATCGAGGACGCCAACATCTTCGTCATCGCCCCGCCCGCGGTTCAGGGTCTGGGCAATGGCAACGGCTTCCAGATGATGGTTCAGGACCGCGGCGGCGCCGGCTATCGCGGCCTCGAGGGCGCGACCTTCGCCATGATGGGCGCGGCGGCCCAGGCGCCGACGCAGGTGCAGCAGGTGTTCTCGACCTACAACACCGGTTCGCCCCGCGTTTCGGCCGACGTCGACCGTGACAAGGCCCTGATGATGGGGGTCCAGCCGGCCGATGTGTTCAACACGCTCGGCATCTATCTGGGCTCGTCCTACATCAACGACTTCAACTTCCTGGGCCGCACCTTCCGGGTGACGGCGCAGGCGGAGCCGGCCTCTCGCGACGACGTCGCCGACATCGCCAATCTGAAGACCCGCTCGGCCTCCGGCGCCATGGTGCCGATAGGCTCGGTGGCGACCCTGAGGGACGATTCCGGCCCGGCCCGCGTGGTGCGGTACAATCTGTTCCCGGCTTCCGAGCTTCAGGGACAGGCGGCGCCCGGCGTGTCGTCGGGACAGGCGCTGGCCGCCATGGAAGGCATCGCGGCGCAGGCCCTGCCCGCCGGCTTCTCCTACGAATGGACGGGGCTGGCCCTGCAGGAGAAATCGTCCTCGGGCGGAACCACCCTGGTCTTCCTGATGGCGGTGATCTTCGTCTTCCTGGTGCTGGCCGCCCAGTATGAGGCCTTCACGCTTCCGACCGCCGTGGTGCTGATCGTGCCGATGTGCGTGCTGGCGGCGATGATCGGCATCGGCATCCGCGGTTTGGACAACAACATCCTGGTCCAGATCGGGCTGGTGGTGCTGATCGCGCTGGCGGCGAAGAACGCGATCCTGATCGTGGAGTTCGCCAAACAGGCCGAGGAGGAAGAGGGGCTGAGCCGCTGGGATGCCGCCGTCAAGGCCGCGCGCATCCGTCTGCGTCCGATCCTGATGACCTCGTTCGCCTTCATCTTCGGCGTCGTGCCGCTGATGCTGGCGACGGGTCCGGGCGCCGAGATGCGTCAGTCGCTGGGCACCGCCGTCTTCTCCGGCATGCTGGGCGTGACCCTGTTCGGCCTGATCTTCACCCCGGTCTTCTATGTGGTCAGCCGCTGGGCGGCCTCGAAGATCCCGCAGTCGCCGAAGAAGGACCCTACCGTCCCGACCACCGACGGCTTCCCCGCTCACGACCAGCCCGCGTCCGAGGCTCTGCCCGCCGCGCCGCGCCTGGGAGACGCCTGATGATTGCCCAACCCTCTTCCCGGATCCTGACCGCAACTGCCTTCGCCTCGCTTGCGCTGGCGTCGTGCGCGGTCGGGCCGAGGGCGCCCGACGCTACCCTTCCCCCCTCGGCGTCGGGCGCCTTCGTGGGCGCCGCCACCCCCGCCGTGACCGCCGAGGCGGCGCGCGACGACTGGTGGCGGCTCTATGACGACCCCACCCTCGACGGCCTGATCCGCCAGGCCCTGACCGAGAACAACGAGCTGGAAGCCGCCGCGGCCAACCTGCGCCGCGTCCGCGCGGCCCTGGGCGAGGCGCGGGTCGGACGGCTGCCGTCCACCACCGTCGGCGCCACAGGCCAGTACGGCCGGGCCTCGGCCGCCACGGTTCCCGGCGGCAACGGCGGCCAGCCGCTGGACGAGGGCGAGACCTATGACGTCGGCCTCGACGTCGCCTATGAGATCGACCTGTTCGGCCGGGTCGGCAGCTCGATCCGCTCGGCCCGCGCCGACGCCGATGCCGCCGCGGCGGCGCTGGACGTGGTGCGGGTGTCGGTCGCGGCGGAAACGGCCCGCGCCTATGCCGACGCCTGTTCGGCCAACGCACAGATCGCGGTGGCCGAGCGGACCATCGAGCTGCAGTCGAACACCGCCGACCTGACCCAGCGTCTGCTGACCGCCGGTTCCGGCAACGGGCTCGACACGTCGCGCGCCCGCGCCGCTCTGGAGAGCACGCGCGCCTCGTTGCCGCCCCTGCGCGCCCAGCGCGACGGGGCCCTGTTCCGGCTGGCGACCCTGACCGGCCGCACGCCGGCCGAGGCGAGCGAGGCGGCCCGCACGTGCGCCCGCCCGCCCCAGCTGACCCGGGCCATCCCGATCGGCGACGGCGCCCAGCTGTTGGCGCGGCGCCCCGACGTACGCCGGGCCGAGCGCGATCTGGCCGCCGCCGCGGCGCGGGTGAACGTCGCCACCGCCGACCTGTATCCGCGCATCAGCCTGGGCGGTTCGGTGGGATCGACGGCGCTGGACGCCGGCGACCTGACCAACGACTCCAGCTTCCGCTTCAGCGTCGGGCCGCTGATCAGCTGGTCCTTCCCCAATGTCTTCGCCGCCCGCGCGCGGATCGAACAGGCGTCGGCGGGGGCGGACATCGCCCTGGCGAACTTCGATCAGACGGTGCTTGTCGCCCTGCAGGAAACCGAGACGGCGCTGGCCAACTACGCCAGCGAACTGGACCGGCGCTCGGCCCTGCAGGCGGCGCGGGATCAGGCCGCCAACGCCGCCCGCCTGTCGCGCCTGCGCTTCGACGCCGGGGCCGACAGCTTCCTGACGGTGCTCGACGCCGAGCGGACCCTGGCCTCGGCCGACGCCCAGCTGGCGGCGTCGGACGCGCTGGTCACCACCTACCAGATCGCCCTGTTCAAGGCGCTGGCCGGCGGCTGGAGCGAGGCCTGATCAGGCGACGGAGCGATCTGGGCCTCATCTCCTCCGGTGTCTCCGTGGAGTCGAGCGCGGCCACCGTATAGGCCGCGCGATCGCCGGACGCTGCCGGAACTCGAGCGTGCTGGGTACAGGCGGTCCGGCCGTTCTTACGTCGAGCCGGCGTTGATCGAGTCCGCGGGAGGACACGTGATCACTCACGGGTAAACGTCAGCAACGACGCGAAAAGAGACAGCGAGCCTGTGACGGGACAGAGTCGGGCCCGGCGGCTTCTCTCGCCGCCGGCCACTCGATGCGCGAGGTGCGGATTGCGCCATCCCCTTGAGACGGATCCGATTGATTTCGAGCCTCGATTGGCGGCGCGCGAGGAGAGATTTCGGATCCCCTCCCCTAGCGTCGGTCTTAAGTCGCCATTGTCGCCGCGGGTGCTTGCCCGGCACTTTGCGGCGAGCCGGCCAGGGCCGGGCCCGCGGCGACCAGCATCGTCACCGCTGCAGGGGCGGAGGGTCATTGTCGTTGCGAAAAAGATGGTGTCGCTCAAGGGCGCGAGAAAGGCGCTCACGAACCATGTCAACTATCTGATGCGTGAAGGGGTGGAGCAGGACGGCGGCGGGGCCAGGTTTTTTGACGGTGCTGGCGATGACATAGATCCCAGGAAGCGTGTCGCGGCGTGGAGGGACGCGCCCGGCCACTATCGGCTGATGGTCAATCCGGAGGACGGTCTCGAGTTTCCCGATCTGAAGGACTACGCCCGGGCTTTCATGGGGGCGGTCAGGCGGGATGTAGGGGCTACGGTTGAGTGGTTCGCCACGCAGCACCACGACACAGGCCGACCGCACCTTCACATGCTGCTGAGAGACCAGGCGTTCGATGGGAGAAATCTCGCACTCACCAGCGTCTATCTGAACGGCGGGCTGAGACGTGCCGCTGAGAGTGTTGCGACCGGGCTTCTCGGCCCCAGGATCGAACGCACCGAGTCGCGCACCATCAAGGCCCACCGCTTCACCGAGCTCGACCAGATCCTCATCACCGCCGAGCGCGGCGGCGAGGTCAGGGCACTGGATATTACGTCACCCTATCGTCCGGACGCCCTGCGTCGGCTCGTCTATCTGGAGACGCAGGGTTGGGCGCAGTCCGCAGGACCGAACACGTGGAGAATTCCGACTGATCTGCGGCGGATCCTGCGTGAGGAAAGTTTGCGGGACGCTCGCGAGATCGCCGCTGGTCGCGTGCTTAGCGCGGGCGCTTGGCACGGGGAACGGTCCAGACTGCAAGCCATCTCACTGGAACCGGGTGAGCGCTTCGTCGGAGCCTTCGTCGGCGTACACCGCACCGGCCTGTACGCCCGGGGGTCACAGGCCGTGGTGATCGATGGCGTCGACGGTCGAATGGGGCACCTGCTTGTTCGGGACGCGAAGGGCGTCGCCTGCCTCGATGAAATTCCGTCCGGCGCTGTAATCGAGGCTTTTGGGACCGCCAGAGGCCCTCGACCCGCCGACACAACGATCGCAGCCATCGCGGCGGAGCGAGGTGGGATCTGGTCGGTCGCGGACCATGCGGAGGCGCGGCCTGACGACTGGCCAAGATTTATCGGCTTCCACCACAAGCGCGTCCAGGCGATGAGTCTGGAGGGTGCCTGCGAGGACCTGTGCGACGGGCGATATGCGATACCGGCCGACTACTGCAAACGGGCCGGTGAGATCGATATCGCCCAGTGGGGTCCCTCGGACGTCGCCGTTCGGGTTCTGGACGACCGCCTTCTCGAGGCACAGATCCGGGCTCCGGGGCTGACGTGGCTGGACCGTTTGATGGCCAAGGCCGAGCGCCCTTCCCTGAACGGCGCCTTTGGGGATGCTGTTACCGAAGCGCTGGTCGAACGGAGCAAGCGGCTCCGCTATTCAGGGCTGGGTGCCGGAGAGCCGCTCCTCCTCTCGGAAACCGACGTCCACAAGCTGCGGACCATGGAGGTGAAATCCGTGTTTGAGCCGCTCGAGCGAGCCGGAAAACCGGTTTTTCTGACCACAGATGGCCAGAGCGCAGCGGGCGTCTATGTCAAACGAGTGCATGTGGCCGGAACACCCTACGCCGTCCTGGAGAGCAAGACGGCCTACCAGTTGGTGTTATGGAAGCCGGGGATGGAGGCTTGCCGCGGCAAGGCGCTGACAGCGGTGGTCCAAAGACAGGACGTCCAGTTCCGGGTCGCGCGTATGGGCTTGGATCTGGGACTGGGCTGAACGCCGGTCCGTGCGATTAAACGCGTTCAGATCGGCGGATGCCGGGCCCCACACCACAGGCGTCCGACTCATGAAGGGTCTGAGTTCTCTGGTAAGAGAGGCTATCAATCCACTCCCCTTCGCGTCGGGGCTCGCGGGACGACGACCGCAAGCTGGTGATTTGACGCCTGGCCCAGTTATGAAGTTCGTCTTTTGGGTAGTACGGCGTTCGACCGATGTGGACACAGGGCGGTCCGTCAGCTCGGGTCGAGAAGATCTTGGCCAAGGTGGATGGCGCCCGGCGAATACCCAAGGCCGCGAGTTCGCGGGACGCCTCCTTGCGATTGAGGAGTGGATTCCGGGGTTCACGCACCTGCGTCTTCATTGGTTGCAGCCTCCTGACCACGGCACTTTGGAGCGCGGCTCCCTGCCGTCAATGAGCGTCAGGTGGAAGCTGTTGCGGGCCGAATTTTCAGGGTGTTTCGTGAGGTTTCAGGGCGTTTCGGGCGGGGTTTAAAGTCAACATAATGTGATGGATGGGCTGAGCAACCGCCCGCTCCTCAAACGCTGTCCGCCTTCTCCTGGAGTTCCGCGACCCGGGTCTTGCTGAGCGCTTCCACGAGTTCGCGGAGCTGCTTCGCCCGCGCCGTCAGCCAGGCAATATCCTCTGCCGAGGCGTCGTACTGGTCGCTATAGCGGGCTTCCACATAGGCGCGTTTCAGCGACTCGAAACGGCGGCGATCGGCGCGTTCCGCGCGCGGCCACGCCTCGACCAGGCGCGGATCCACGTCCTCGGCTAGGGACCGGAGAAACTTGATGTTGTGAGAGCGGGGAAAGTAGAAGGTGTGGACGAGGAGGAAACAGGCGTAGGTCGTCTCAACAGCTTGATGAAGGTTAAAAGCAGCCTTCCTCCGCCAGTTTGCCTCTGCGCTCCCCTCATTGATGGCAAGTTCAGCGAGACGGGCCCAGTCATCAGCGTCTTGCAGCTTCACCCGGAGATTGATCTCGGCGAGCGCCAATGCGTCCGCCGCCGTCATCGGCCGTGGTTCGGTTAGGGGATGCCCGGGCACCTCATAGAGGGCGATGCCATCGCGGACGATGTCCCTCCAGAAGTACTCGCCGCGCCTGAGGGCGTCGTTCACGTCGGCCAAGTCGTGGACGATCAGGTTGACCGTTCTGGCCACACCGTGATCTCGAAGGATTTGATCTTCGGCGTACCACCAATAATCCGCGATATTGGTCAGCTTTTCGTGGCTGACGACGATCAGCAGATCGAAGTCCGAAAGGTAGCCGTTCTCCGGGTCATCGACCCAGTCGCCTCGGGCGTATGAGCCAAAGAGGATGATTTTGAGAACCATCCCGCCGCGGCGCCACTCCTGATTGGGGCCGCCACCGCCCGTTCTGGCGGCCTCGAACCCGGCAAGCAGGGTGTCACGAACGCGGGCAAGCTCACGCTGCTGGCGCTCCGGGAGATGGTCCAGATCTGACCTCATCCCGTGAGTCTAGCGGATATTCTGACGGCTGCATCAAGGAACGGTGACGCTGGACCGAATCTACCATCGTCGTCAGATCAGAAATGAAAAGGACGGTCCCTGGACCGCCCTTTTCCGCTCGGATTTCGATGCTAGGCGCGGCATGTTACCTGAGGTAGCTGATGTCCCAACCGTCGAGTCGAATGGTGGCGATTATTCACACCCGGGGGGTCAGCAGGAGCTCACGGACCGGCTGTTCAGTGTGTTTCGGAACGGCTCGCTCACCCGCCGCGCTATTCCGTCAGCCACTCCAAATCCTAGGCGGGGCGTCGCATGGATCGATATAGCTGACTTCCACTTAGGCGCGTTACAGAATTAACAGCAGGATCTGCACCCCGTCCTTTCCTCGCGCTCAAGCTCGTCACCCCCTTGAACATCCTAGCTTCCCCCATGTCGGCTCTGTTGGGACTCGCGCGGAACCTGTGACGGAGCGGTAGACTGCAGTCCTCCTACTGTCCGCCGCTATCGCCATCGTGCCGCCCCAATGCAGAGTGCCCGCCATCTGACGAAGGCGACCATAGAGCATTAGCCGGCTGGCGAAATTTCTCCGCAGATTTCTACGTTAACCCAGCCGGCGGGACTGATGAGCAGGCCGTCCCGTTCGTCACCGCTAGCGACCACATCAATGCGCAACGTTTTCTCGTCGGCCAGACGTCTCGTGCATGTCAGGGAGCGCCCGGCGGCATCGAAAGCTTGGACGTTGATGTATGCTGCCCTTAACTTTAGGGCTCGACCAAGCCGGACATCGAAACGGCCGGGAGCGGATTTGACCACGGTCAGTGGGATGACGCCGTCATGCTCCCCGACATACCCGTTTTCATCGAAGACACACCGAGTGGTGTTGTAACGCGTCGACTGCAGATCTGTCTGGCCGACATAACGCGCATCGATATCGTAGTTGATGTTGCTGCCCCCGTCGGTCAGCCATTTGTGCTCGGGTCCGACGGAGTTGTCCCTAGCCAGCAGGTGGTCGGTATGCTCGGCGTATATGTGGCCCCCTGATGGCGCCGCGCCGTGGATCTTGGCTCCCGTGATTTCACACCAGTCCACCGCATTGCCGGCTCGGCCAACGAACTCCCACGTCCGGGCTCCGATCTGACCCCCGCCATTGTCTTCGATGTACGGGCTGATCCACCGGTGCAGATGCCGAGTGGCTCGCGACGGGCCCCCGACAATGCGAAAAAGAACCTTCTGCTTATTGCTCTGGAAGACGCAATCGTCGGTGAACGTGACTCCGCTGGCGTCCTGCAAAAGGATGGCCTCGTGTCCTGATGCCTCCCCATCCTCGAACACCGTCGCGCCTATGGTCACCGTCGTGGGAAACAGGCTCGCGGCGACGTCGGTCGCCGAAACCTTAAAGTGGCGCTTGTTGCCCAGGAAATTGCACTGATCGAAAATGACGGAATAGCAGCTGCCGAGAATCTGGACTGCATGGGTCGTTGTGTTTCGGAAATGCCAGAAGCCGATCTGGGTCAGCCTGACGTGTTTCTGGCCCTGGAGACGTATTGCATAGGCCGAGCCGGAAGCGCCGGCGCCGTCGATCGTAAATCTCTCAAGCCGATCCAGATATGCGCTCGAGGTATTCACGACGCTGTCGCAGTCCAGCGCCGGGCCGCTGGACATATGAGGCCGCAAACCGGAGCGCCCCGGCCCAACGCCAAGGAGCGAAACATACGGCCGTTTCAGAATAGTGGTCGTAGTTCTGAAATAGCAGGGAAACTCCACGCAACCGGCGAAGCCCGCGTGGGGCCAGTTTCCCGCGAGGTCGATCGCGGATTGTACCGCGAACGAGCTGTCCCATTCAGGATCGAGGTTGGCGTCCCTGCCTCCGAACATGAAGGGGTTCAGGGTGCGTTCTGCGATCTCCCACCATGCTCCGTCAGCGGATTGAAACTTGCCAACATGCGCGGGCTCGGCAGGCGCCCGCTTGTAGAGCGCTCCGCCCAAGTCGCCGGCGGACTGATAGCCCTCCGTGCGCAGAAGGGAGACATCGTCGGAAAACCGTGACGCCGCCGCTATCTGGCGCGAAGGCGCCACGGCCGGCGGAATGTTGGCCGCAAAACCGGGAATTACCGAGGTCTCGGCAGGAGTGACTTTGAATCCCGACAAGCCGCCTGCGCTTGCAAGCGCAAGTCCGCGGCCCAACAAGTGTCGTCTTTGCATTGCGGAGACCCTCAGCTCGGAAAGCGATTGCAGGGATAGCCCTAGGACATCGCTTGGGAGCGCCGATTCTTCAGGCGGTCCGTTGTAAACGAGCATTACCTGAGAGTTTCGTGGCTTCAAGCTTGGCTGGTGCGGTCATTCAGCGGGTCAATCAGGCCAGCAGTTCCTTCCATTCGAGAGCCATGCCCCTGACCTGACCCTGACGAACGAGGCGGAGCGGACGCGCAAGGCTCGGGATGCCCCATGGTGGCCGTGGGCCCGCCGATGTTTCGCCTCTCATCTGCTTTGACTTTGCCCCAGGATCCGACCCGCCGGAACAGGGAGCGTGATCTGAGGGGGTTGACGGCTCCAATGCCCTTCGCCAACCTAAGGGCGCTCATCAAGACCGGCGGAGGGATAGGCCCTTTGATGCCGGGGCAACCTTCCAGGATCCACCCGATCCTGGAGATGGTGCCAACTCCTGCGAGGCGTCTTCGGAAGCCGCGAGAGATGAGTGAAGCGACGGCCCCCTCACGTCCGGGGACCGACTGACTTCACGGGTCTGTCACGCAAGGAATTGGTTCGCCCCATCGGTCTCGCTGAGCGAGACCGGAGCGGACCGTGGCGTCTAGCGAAACCCTTGAAGAGACCGCCGGACGCGACGTCCATGCGATCCTTCCCGACGACTTCCGGCTGGAGTCCGGCCAGCGCCTGACCGCGACGCAGGTCGTGGGCCGTCTGCACGGCGCGGCCAACGGTCCGCTGGTCGTCGTCGCCGGCGGCATCTCCAGCGGGCGGTTCGCCACGCGCTGGTGGTCGTGGGCGGTGAAGGCCGGCGGGCCCGTCGATCTGAACCGCGTCCGCGTGCTGGCTTTCGACCTGCTGCCCGGCCGCGACGAACCCGGCGTCACCATCACCACCGCCGATCAGGCGCGCCTTCTGGCCCTGCTGCTGGACGCGCTGGGAGAGCCGCGCATCGACGCCTTCGTCGGCGCCTCGTACGGCGGCTGCATCGGTCTGGCCTTCGCGGCGCTCTTCCCCGAGCGGATCGGGGAACTGGCCGTCATCTCCGCCGCCCACCGCGCCCACCCGGCCGCGACCGCGGTGCGCGGCGTGCAGCGTCGGCTGCTGGCCTTCGCCCGCGACTGCGGCCGCGAAGCCGAGGGGATCGCCCTCGCCCGCCAGCTGGCCATGACCACCTATCGCACCGCCGATGAGTTCGCCCTGCGCTTCAGCCCGGCGCCGCCCGATGCAGCCGGCGATCCCTGGCCCGTGTGCGACTATCTGATCGCCCGCGGCGCAGCCTATGCCGAGGCGACGAGTGCCGACCGCTGGATCAGCCTGTCGGATTCTCTGGACCGCCACGACGTCGATCCGCGCGCCGTGCGCTGCGCCCTGACCGTGATCGGCTTCACCTCGGACACTCTGGTTCCGATCGCCGACAGCCGCGAGCTGGCGGCCCGCGTTCCGGACCTGCGCCGCCTGATCGAGGCCCCCTCGATCTTCGGCCACGACGCCTTCCTGAAGGAGCGCGAGCTGATTGGCCGCGCCCTGCACGACGTCCTCTCCTACCTCCCCGCCTCCCAGCCCAGCGAGATCGCCGCATGACCGCCCCCGCTCAAGCCCACCCCTGTACGACCGCCGCCCGGCACGGCGTGAACAGCGACCCGGCGCACGGCGCGGTGATGCCGCCGCTGTATCTGTCGTCGAACTACAGCTTCGACGGCCTCGATGGAAAGCGGCGCTACGACTACACGCGGTCGGGCAATCCGACCCGCGACGTGCTGGGCGAGACGCTGGCGAAGCTGGAAGGGGGCTGCGGCGCGGTGGTGACCGCCACGGGCATGGCGGCGGTCGATCTGGCCCTGTTCTCGCTCGAGCCCGGCGACCTGCTGATCGCCCCGCACGACTTGTACGGCGGCACCCACAGGCTGCTGTGCGCCCGCGCGAAACGCGGCCATTTCGACGTGCAGTTCGTCGACCAGAATGATCGCGCCGCCCTGGACGCGGCCTTCGCCCTGAAGCCCAAACTGATCCTGATCGAGACGCCCTCTAACCCGCTGATGAGGGTGGTGGACGTCGCCGACCTGTGCGCCCGGGCCCACGCCGTCGGCTGCAAGGCGGCGGTGGACAACACCTTCCTGTCGCCGGCCCTGCAGCAGCCGATCGCGCTGGGCGCCGATCTGGTGATCCATTCGACGACCAAATACATCAACGGCCATTCCGATGTGGTCGGCGGCTGCGTCGTGGCGAAGGGCCCGGCCGACCTGGAGCGGCTGACCTGGTGGGCCAACTGTCTGGGTGTCACCGGCTCCCCGTTCGACGCTTATCTGACCCTGCGCGGCGTGCGCACCCTGTTCGCCCGCGTCGAGCGGCAGCAGGCGACCGCGGGTCGCGTCGCCGAGTGGCTGGCGGCCCAGCCCGAGGTGAAGGCCGTCCACTATCCCGGCCTGAAGACCCACCCCGGCCACGCCGTCGCGGCGCGGCAGCAGGCGGGCTTCGGCGCCATGCTGAGCTTCGAGCTGCACGACATTCAGGCTGTCCGCGCCTTCGTCGACGGGCTGGAGGTATTCACCCTGGCCGAGTCTCTCGGCGGCGTTGAAAGCCTGATCGCGCACCCGGCGCTGATGACCCATGCGGCCATGACCCCGGACGCGCGCGTCACCGCCGGCATCACCGACGGCCTGCTGCGCCTGTCGATCGGGCTGGAGCATCCCGAGGATCTGCTGGCCGATCTGACGACCGCCCTCGCCCTGATCCCCGCCGCGGCTCCGCTCGCCGCGCAAGCCGCGTGAGGATCTGACATGACCGCCCTCCCCCTTTCCCGAACCCCGGCCGCCGACGACGTCTCCTCCCCCGTCGCCGACGAACCGGTGGCCCTGCTGCAGCTCGACCTCTCCGACCCCCTCGAGGCCGCCTCCGCCGTGTATCGGCAGGTCCGGCGAGGCCGCCGGGTCGTCGCGGTCGCCTGCGGCAGGGCCGATCCTTCCTCGCGCCTGGCCGAGGCGCTCGACGCCATCGGAGTCGGTGCGATCCGGGCCGCTCCGGGCGAGGCCCTGCTCGGCGCCGGCGTGGCCATCGTGGCCGGGTCGGACGCCGCGCCAGATCGCAAGGCGCCGGCGCCGAAGGGTCCGCTTCGTATCGCGCTCGCCGGTTGCGGCGTGGTCGGCGGCGGCGTCCTGCCGCGCCTGCTGGCCGACGCCCGGTTCGAGGTCGTCGGCGTGCTGGTCCGCGATCCGGACAAGGCCCGCGACGTCGCCATTCCCGCCGGCCTCGCCCTGTCCGATCCCGCCGCCCTTCTGGCGCGCGAGCCCGATGTCGTGGTCGAGGCCATCTCGGACGCCTCGACGGGTCTGGCCCTGATCCGCGCCGCCCTGTCGCGCGGCGTGGATGTGGTCAGCGCCAACAAACAGGCGGTCGGCGGCGACCTTCCCGGCCTGACGGCGCTGGCCGGAAGCGCCGGCGCGCGCCTGCTCTATTCCGCCAGCGTCGGCGGCGGTGCGCCCCTCATCGAGACGGTGCGCCGCGCCGCAGCGCAAGGTGAGATCGTCCGCATTGAGGCGGTGCTGAACGGGACCTGCAACTTCATCCTCAACCGTCTGGCGGAGGGCGGGGCCTTCGACGACGCCCTGACCGCCGCCCGCGAGGCCGGCTTCGCGGAAGAAGATCCGAGCGCCGACCTGACGGGTCTCGACGCCGCCGCCAAGCTGGCCATCCTCGCCCATGAAGGCTTGGGCCGGTCGCTGCGGATCGAGACCGTCGCGCGCCAGACCCTGTCGGCCGAGGCCGTCCTGCCCGCCGGGCGGGTCCGTCAGATCGCGCGGCTGGACGTCGCGTCCGGCGGGACTGGCGTGGGCTTCGAGGCCGTGGACGGCGACGCCCTGTTCGCGAACCTGCCCGACGAGGCGAACGCCCTGCGCGTGACGCTGGCGGACGGCCGGATACTCACCGCCACCGGCCGCGGCGCCGGCCGCCGGCCGACGGCCGAAAGCGTCTGGGCCGATCTGGAGGATCTGATCGAGTTGCGGTGAACGCCTGCTCTCGACACCGCCGCTTTCGCCGTTCAGTTTCCTCCGGCGCCATTGGGGAGGACGCATGACCGAGGCCGCCGAACACACCGTCGACCGCAACGACCGTCTGGTCATCCTGGCCTCGTCGGTCGGGACGGTGATCGAGTGGTACGACTTCTATCTGTACGGCTCGCTGGCGGCGATCATCACGGCGCAGTTCTTCTCGGGCGTGAACGAGACGACCGGTTTCATCTTCGCCCTGATGGCCTTCGCGGCCGGGTTTGCGGTGCGGCCGTTCGGGGCCATTTTCTTCGGGCGGCTGGGCGACCTTTGGGGGCGCAAGAACACCTTCCTCGTCACCATGCTGCTGATGGGGCTGTCGACCTTCGTGGTTGGCCTGTTGCCATCGTATGCGGCGATCGGCGTGGCGGCTCCGGCGATCCTGATCGCCATGCGGCTGGTGCAGGGTCTGGCGCTGGGCGGGGAGTATGGCGGGGCGGCGACCTATGTCGCCGAACATGCGCCGCCCGGAAAGCGCGGCTTCTACACCTCCTTCATCCAGATCACCGCGACCGCGGGTTTGATGCTGAGCCTGCTGGTCATCCTGGGCGTCCGAACCGTCGTCGGCGAGGAGGCGTTCAAGGAGTGGGGCTGGCGCATCCCCTTCCTCGTCTCGATCCTGTTGCTGGGCGTGTCGTTGTGGATCCGGCTGAAGCTGGCCGAGAGCCCGGCCTTCGCCCGCATGAAGGCCGAGGGGAAGGGATCGAAGACACCGCTCAAGGACAGTTTCGGGAAGTGGCCGAACCTGAAGCTGGTGCTGCTGGCGCTGGTAGGCCTGACGGCGGGTCAGGCGGTGGTCTGGTACACGGGCCAGTTCTACGCCCTGTTCTTCCTCGAGAAGACGCTGAAGGTCGACGGACCGCTGGCAAATATCCTGATCGCCACCGCCCTGCTTCTGGCCACGCCCTTCTTCGTCTTCTGGGGCTGGCTGTCGGACAAGGTGGGGCGCAAGCCGATCATCCTGACGGGCTGCCTGCTGGCCGCCCTGACCTATTTCCCGCTGTTCCACGCCCTCACGCAGGCGGCCAATCCGCAGCTGGCCGCAGCCGCCGCCACGGCCCCGGTCAGCGTGCACGCGGACCCCGCCGACTGCGCCCTGCAGTTCGATCCGGTCGGAAAGACCGTGTTCGACAGCTCGTGCGATCTGGCCAAATCCTATCTGGCCAAGGCCGGCGTCACCTACGTCAACGTGGCCGCCCCGGCCGGATCGACGGCCGAGGTCCGCATCGGCGGCACGACTGTTCCCAGCTTCCACAGCGTCATCGCCGAGGACGTAAGGTTCGCCTCCATCCCCAGCGGCGCCATCAGCCGCGCGGAGTTCACGGCGCTCAAGACGGGGTTCGAGGGGCGCCTGGGAGAGGCTCTCACCTCCGCCGGCTATCCCGCCAAGGCGAACAGTGCGCTGGTGAACCGGCCGATGGTCGTCGGCATCCTGTTCCTGCTCGTCCTCTATGTGACCATGGTCTACGGGCCGATCGCGGCGGCGCTGGTGGAGATGTTCCCGACCAACATCCGCTACACGTCGATGTCCCTGCCCTATCACATCGGCAACGGCTGGTTCGGCGGCTTCCTGCCCACCACCGCCTTCGCCATGGTCGCAGCCACCGGCAATATCTACTACGGCCTCTGGTATCCGGTGGTGGTGGCGCTGGTGACGGTGGTGGTCGGCTTCCTGTTCGTCAAAGACCGGAAGGATGCCGACCTGCATGAGTGAGACGGCGCTCATGACGCCCGCGGCGATGCAGCTACTGCTGCCGCTGTTCCTGCATTTCGGTCTGGTCGTCTGTCTCTACGCCGGGCTGACCTGGGCGCGGCTGGTGGTCGTCCGCCGCGGCGAGGCGGCGAAGAACGACTTCGCGCGCGCGGACGGCGACCCGCCGTTGTCCGCCCGCCTCCAGCGCAATCTGGCCAACCAGTTCGAGGCGCCGGTTTTCGTCTGGGTCGCGGCGATCCTGCTGATCCTCGCCGCCCATGTCACCGTATGGGACATCGCCGCCGCATGGGTCTTCCTGATCGGCCGGCTGATCCACGCCGCCGTCCAGTGCAGCGGCGACAATGTCGCCTTGCGGGGGCAGGTGTTCACAATCAATTTTCTGGGCCTTCTCTGGCTGATGGCCCACGCCTTTCTGGCCGTCACCGGCGTCCTCTGAAAGCCCGTAGAAGCACCGAATGACCGACCCCGAAATCTATCCCGTCCCTTCCGAATGGTCGCAGCGCGCCCGGATGAACAGCGCCTCCTACGAGGCCGCCCGCACCTCGGCGCGGCAAACCCCGGACGCCTTCTGGAGCGAACAGGCCCGCCGTCTGGACTGGATGACCGCGCCGACCCGCATCAAGGACGTGTCGTTCGACAAGGCCGACTTCCGCATCCGCTGGTTCGAGGACGGCGTCCTGAACGTCGCGTGGAACTGCCTTGACCGGCATCTGGCCGAGCGCGGCGACCAGACCGCGATCCTGTGGGAGGGCGACGAGCCGACCCAGTCCGGCGGCCTGACCTATCGCGAACTACAAGCCGAAGTCTGCCGCATGGCCAATGTGCTGAAGGGCCTGGGCGTCGTGAAGGGCGACCGTGTCACCCTCTATATGCCGATGATCCCGGCGGCGGCTGTTGCGATGCTGGCCTGCGCCCGGATCGGAGCGGTCCATTCGGTCGTCTTCGGCGGCTTCTCGCCCGACAGTCTCGCCGGTCGGATCGAGGACTGCGGATCGAAGGTGGTGATCACCGCGGACGAAGGCCTGCGGGCCGGCAAGCGCATCCCCCTGAAGGCCAACGTCGACGCAGCGCTGGAGAAGGTGGCGGTCGACAAGGTGCTGATCGTCTCGCACACCAACGCCGACATCCCGATCGTGGCCGGCCGCGACGTCCGCTACGGCGAGGCCAAACACGGCGTCAGCGACGACTGTCCGTGCGAACCGATGAATGCCGAGGACCCGCTGTTCATCCTCTACACCTCGGGCTCGACCGGAAAGCCCAAGGGCGTGCTGCACACCACAGGCGGCTATCTGTTCTGGGCGGCGTGGACGCACGAGCTGGTGTTCGACCACCGCCCCGGCGAGGTCTTCTGGTGCACTGCCGACGTGGGCTGGGTGACCGGCCACAGCTATTGCGTCTATGGCCCGCTGGCCAACGGCGCGACCACGCTGATGTTCGAGGGCGTGCCCAACTATCCGGATCACAGCCGCTTCTGGCGGGTGATCGACAAGCATCAGGTCGAGATCTTCTACACCGCCCCCACGGCGCTGAGAGCCCTGATGCGCGAGGGCGACGCGCCGGTGAAGGCGACCAGCCGCACCTCGCTGCGCCTGCTCGGCAGCGTCGGCGAGCCCATCAATCCCGAGGCCTGGCGCTGGTATCACGAGGTCGTCGGCGACGGTCGCTGCCCCATCGTCGACACATGGTGGCAGACCGAGACCGGCGGCATCCTGGTCTCGCCCCTCCCCGGAGCCACCGACTTGAAACCCGGCTCGGCGACGAAGCCGCTGCCGGGCGTCGAGCTGCAACTGGTCGACGCCGACGGCGCGGTGCTGGAGGGCGCGACCTCGGGCAACCTGTGCATCACCGATAGCTGGCCCGGACAGATGCGCACCGTCTGGGGCGATCACCAGCGCTTCTTCGACACCTATTTCAGCGCCTATCCGGGCAAGTATTTCACCGGCGACGGCTGCCGCCGCGACGAGGACGGCTACTACTGGATCACCGGCCGGGTCGACGACGTCATCAACGTCTCGGGCCACCGCATGGGCACGGCCGAGGTGGAGTCAGCCCTTGTCCTGCACGACGACGTGGCCGAGGCGGCGGTGGTCGGCTTCCCTCACGACATCAAGGGCCAGGGCATCTACGCCTACGTCACCCTGAACGCGGGGGTGGAGCCGACAGACGCGTTGAAGAAGGCATTGATCACCCACGTGAGGAAAGAGATCGGGCCGATCGCGGCGCCGGATGTGATCCACTGGGCGCCGGGTTTGCCCAAGACGCGTTCGGGGAAGATCATGCGGCGGATACTGAGGAAGATCGCGGAGGGGGATGTGGGGAGTTTGGGCGATACGTCGACGCTGGCGGACCCGGGGGCGGTGGAGGAGCTGGTGAGCGGACGCGGGACCTGATCCGCTCCCGGCTGCAGCCGGCCATTGAACCCGCACGAGCGGCAGGTCGATCTGGCGTCAGTCTCCGCGGAACTCAGCCTGCCGCATGACATGTCCGATCGCCTTGCAGGTCTTGTCGACCTCCGCCTCGGTCAGCGTGGGGTGCACCAGGAAGGCAATGCTGGTTTCACCCAACGCACGCGCCGCCGGCAGTCTCTCGGCGGGACGCCAGCCTGTCCCGTCGAAGGCTTTTTCCCGATAGACCTCCGAAGCTGACCCATGGAGGCAGGGCACGCCTTCAGCTGCGATGGCGTCGATGATCCGGTCCCTGCTCCAGCCTAGAGCCAGCTTTTCCGGACGGACGAAGGCATAGAAGCGGTACCAGGCGTGGGTGACGTGATTGGGTGTCGCCGGCACACGCAATCCGCCAAAGGGCGCACATGCGCTGGAGAGGGCCTGGGCGATCCTGGTCCGCCGCCCCGTCCAGTCCGCCATTCGATCCAGCTGGACCAGACCGATGGCGGCCTGCATCTCGATCATACGCCAGTTGGTTCCGAAGGTGTCATGGACAAAACGGGGGCCCGGGGGATGGTCCCGTTCATAGACCGCTTCCCAGCTCTTGCCGTGGTCCTTGTAGGACCACATGAACGACCACAGCGCCGGGTCGTCCGTCGTGACCATGCCGCCTTCTCCGCCCGTCGTCATGATCTTGTCCTGACAGAACGACCAGGCCCCGATGTGGCCGATGGAGCCGACGCTCCGCCCGCGATAGACCGCTCCGTGCGCCTGGGCGCAGTCCTCGATCACCTGGAGGCCGCGCCGTTCGGCGAGTTCCATGATGGGATCCATGTCGCACGGCATGCCGGCGAGATGGACACATATGATGGCCTTGGTCCGCGGCGTGAGTACGGCCTCGATCGTCGCGGCGGTTATGTTCTGGCTGTCCAGGTCGACGTCAGCGAAGACCGGAATCGCCCCCGCGGTAACGATGCAGGAGGCGGACGCCAGAAAGGTTCGGGACGTGGTGACGACTTCGTCGCCGGGTTCGATTCCCAGCGCTTTCAACGCGACATCGAGGGCGACCGTGCCGTTGGCCAGCGCGACGGCATGGCGCGTTCCCACCCAGTCGGCGAACCGGCGTTCGAACTCCCGACAGCGATCTCCGGTCCAGTAGTTGACGCGGTTCGATGCAAGGACAGCGGCCACCGCCTCAATCTCCTCGGTTGTGAAACTGGGCCACGGGGAGAAGGGGGTGTTAAGCATCAACCATCAGACACAGGAGGGGCGTTGTTGCGGAAAAACGGCAGATCGTTCATCATCAGGTTGAAGCGGTTGCCGTGGCTGGTCAAGCACTGGGCATGCAGCATTCGACCCATGCATTTCCCGGAACCCCCTGCATCAATGTCTTCAATCTCTGAGCCGGCCCCCGATCCTATGTCCCGGGAGGCGACCGGAACCGTCACCGCATGGTTCGCCGGGCTGACGAATTTTTCATCTGCCGAGTATCGGTGGGTGGGCGAACGCCTGGTCGCTCGCGACACCGCTGACCAGCCTGAGCCGGCGCGCCGCGGCGGCCTGAGCGAATTGATTGTGCGTCACGTCTACGCGGACCACAATTCGTCACGAGCCGTCCGCCAGGCCCTTGCGCCGTTGCTGGCTGATCTCGACCGTGATGGCGCGCGCAAGGGGCTGAATTTCGGCTGCGGAACGATGGAGTTCCACGACCGCATCATCAATCTCGATGTGCAAAACACCGAAACGGTCGACATTGTTTCCGACGGCGGCCGCATACCCTTGAAGGATGCCTCGGTCGACCTGATCATCACCCAGGAAGTGCTGGAGCACATCGGGGACTATCGGTCGGCGCTGTCGGAACTTGAGCGAGTCCTGAAACCCGGAGGCCGGATATACTGCCAGCTGCCGTTCCAGATTGGATTTCACCCGGGCCCTTATGACTTCTACCGCTTTTCGCGGCACGGCATCACGGAACTCTTTGACGGGCCCGCCTGGTCGATCAATCAGGTCGGGATCAGTGTCGGGCACGGCACGGCCCTCTATCGCATAGCTGTGGAGTTCTTTGCCGTCACCGCAAGCGCGATCCACCAGACGCTCTACAAGCCGGCGAAGGGCCTGACGGCGATCCTGCTGTATCCGCTGAAATGGTTTGACGGGCTTGGTGAACGCTCGGCCGAGCGGGACCGGATTGCGGGCGGGTATTTTGTCGTCGCAACACGCACGCATCTGCCTGAGGCTCAGAAGGGCTGAAGCCGCTCCTCCGGACCCAGCAGGTCGGCGACACCCGCTATCCAGCAATCAGGATTATCGTCCGGCGCTGTTCCGGCTCCTTGGGAATGCACGCCGGGTTCGTTCCCACGAACACCGATGGTGGACCAACCCAAGGCGTTCGGAGCCGCGAAGTCCTTGGCTGGATTGTCAGCCACATAGACGTACTGATCTGCGGGAAAATCGGCCATGACGGCGCGGAACCGGGTCTGATCGGGTTTGAAAGCGCCGCCATACTCGTCCGAAATGTAGACGGGCAGGTGATCGAGGCCAAGGGCCCCAAGCTTCAGGCGTTGGGTGATGGATCGCCCGTCCGTCAGGATCGCTACCGATCTGGCGTGCGTCTCGAGAGCGGCTACGGTCTCGCGCACGCCGGTCGCAAGCGCGATGTCCGGTCGATGCAGGCGGTAGGCCCATAGCAGCGCGTCACGGGTATCGATCCCCGCCGGCAAGAGCGAACAGAGGGCGGTCAGCCAATCGCGCTGGCCCGCGTCCCTGAGCGACAGCAGGTCAGCGCCGTGGTCCACGCCGTAGAGATCCCCCGCCAGAGCACACGCCGCCAAGATGCCGGAACGCACATAGGCTTCCTCCGGATAAAGAGTGTCGTCGAGGTCGAGCACGACGACCGTGTCGGCGAGGTCAGATTTCAACATCGCGAGCGAGAACCTTCGCGTCATACCGAAGCATAAGAAGGTTGCTCTCCCATTCGTCAGAGAACGGCACGGCCTGGCCGAGGAAATACTCGTCGATCAGCCATGTGGCATAGGCGGCCCCGGCGGCATGGGTCAGCGGATAACCTCCGCCGAAACGCGGATTTATCTCGATGCCCGCGAAACGTCCGGCCTCATGATGGACGAAAAGCTGCACGGTAATACATCCGCGCGCTCCGGGAAGACGTCCGAGGCGAGGGCGCAGATAGTCATAAACCGGCCCCCGCCGGGTGACGCCCTTGCTGACCTCTCCCGAACGAACCTCCAGGCGTTGCCGTGGGACCAGACAACGAAGCTCGCCCTGACGATCATAATAGGCGTCGACGGTATACTCGACGTGATCGGCTCCGATCATTTCCATGAACATGAGCTTCTCGTCTGCCAGCATGGCGGGGGTCAGGTCGGCCGGCGATGGCAAGGGCGCCGCGCCGATGCTCCGGCTGCCGTCATACGGCTTTGCGAACGCGGGAAAACGGATCGCGTCCCGTGCATAGATGGTCGGCGTATCGATCCCGACCTTGTCGAACAGTTCGGCCGTACGTCGCTTGTCCCGGCATATATCAACCAGCTCAATGTCAGATATGACGACATCGATGCCGTTCAGGGCAAACATGGCCCTGTTCCGGGCGAGCAGTGAAAGCTCTGTGTCCAGGGTCGGAACAACAAGTTTGACGCCATGCTCAATGCAAAGGTTCAACAGGAATTTGATATAACCGTCGTCCACGACCGGGATGGAACGAAATGCCTGATCCGCGACATGGCAGGCAGACGAAAGAAGCGGTTGGGTGTCGGTGGCGAAGACACGCGCGCCCGGAATGCGAGCAGCCAGCCCTTCCTTGAAGGCTTCCACCAGTTCTACGCGGCGGCCCGCAGCAAGTATCAAGACGTTAGACACCGGCTGATTCCTTGTCAGAGCCATCGTTGCCCTGGAACTCAGGATAGGTCGCCGATCCCTGCGCCGTGATTCCGTCCCGCTGGAGGATGCGCTTGGCCGTCAGGATCATGATCTTCACGTCCAGCCAAAGGCTACGGTTGTCGACGTACCACACATCCAGGGCGAATTTTTCGTTCCATCCAATGGCGTTGCGTCCATTGACCTGCGCCCAGCCGGTAACTCCAGGGAGCACCTCGTGCCGTCGCGCCTGTTCAGGACTGTACAGGGGGAGGTAGGCAGGGAGCAACGGACGAGGGCCGACCAGACTCATTTCCCCCCGAAGCACGTTCCAGAGTTCGGGGAGTTCGTCGAGGCTCGACGCCCTCAGCCAGGAGCCGAATGGGGTCAGCCGGTCCGCATCAGGCAACGGCGCGCCCGCGGCGTCGACAGCGTCTTTCATCGTTCGGAACTTCATCATCTCGAACAGACGGCCGTCCCGTCCCACACGGACCTGACGGAACAGGACGGGCGCGCCCATCCGTCGCCGAACCTGCCACGCGAGAAGCAGAAGCAGCGGCGAAAGGAGGCATAGCGCCACCGCGCCCACAACGACGTCCATCAGACGCTTCACGACCGGCCCGCCCCTTCGACCCAGGTCACGAAGCGGTCCGCCAGTATCCGGCGGTCAAAGCCTTCCGCGACCTTCAGCGCGTTTCCTTTCATGGCGGGGAACCGCCCCCGATTATCCGCCGCGTTTTCGAGTGCATCGGCGAACGCTTCCGCGTCCTCGGGAGGAACAGCGAAGCCGCAATCGTTGGCCACAATCATATCCGCGATCCATCCCGGATAATTTGTGACCACCGGCAAACCGGAGGAAATATAGTCGAAGAATTTATTGGGCGATGTTCCATAATAAAAAGCAGGCACATTCGCCAGTACCTGCAAACCAACGTCAGCTCCCATCATGAGCTTGGCGAGACGCGATTTCCCCATCGGATCGAGGAATATCACGTTACGCAAACCCTTTTCACGCGCGCGATCTTGCAGTCTGACCTTGAGTTTACCTTCCCCGGCCAGAACGAATTTGATGTCTCCACGGTCTCGCCGCTTCAGAACGCTGGCGGCGTCAAGAACGGCGTCCAGGCCGTTGGCGACACCGTGTGTCCCGGCGAAAAGCGCAAGAAGGTCCTCGGGCGCGACGCCTTCAGGTCGGGCCGGGGCGACGGACTGGCTGAAAATATCAAGGTCGCAACCGTTGGGAATTAAGGCGATGTTCGCCTCGTCCACGCCCCTGTGCGCAATTCCCGCGACGATGCCGGGCGACAGGCCAATGAGCCGCGTGGCGGAATGGTAGCTCAACCATTCGAGCACCCCCATTCCCCAAAGCACTATCGGATTGCGGATCACGCCCATAGCGCGCGGCAATTCCGGCCAGAGGTCCCTGACCTCGAATACGAAGGGTTTCCCGCGCAGCCACCGGGCAAGAATGCCGGGTATGCCGGCAGTCAGCGGCGTCGATGTTGCAATCAGGACATCGTAATCTTCTCTTAAGGCGACCGAAATGCTCTTGAGGGCGAAGCTCAGGAAGGAAAGCGTGCGCCGCGCAAATCCGTCCCCGTTCGAATAATCAATCTCCAGCTCGATGACGTCTATGCCATTCACCGTTCCACGGCGGCGTCCGCCGACGAACGGCCCTTCGAGGCCGGTGGCTGCGCCATTGTATCGTCCGCACACCATCGTCACATGGTGGCCCCGCGAGACCAGCGTGCTCGCCATCTGATAGGATCGTACGCCGACCGTACCCTCGGGGGTATTGAAGTGTTGGTGGAAGTATAGAAACCTCATTCAGCGACTTCGTTTGTACCATCGAATACGTTGAAGAAGCGGGTGGCGATCGACAAAATATCGCTCATCTCGGCCGTTGGCATAAATCAATAGATCCAAGCAATTTTGGTTTCCATGGACCCCGAAGCGGCGATCTCGACCTCCAGTACCGGGGATTCTTCCAGCTTCATATAATAGCGGGACTCCCTGCCGCGAACCATGCTCATTCGCACGATGGGCGTGGAAGCGACGATCGAGATCGAACCCTCCGGGCCGTCCGCTCCGTCTGGCGTCAATCGCCACGCCTCTGACGGCAGCCGCCAGCGCAGGACGGCCTTTCGATCAAAGCCGGAGACCCAATCCTTCACCCCGACCCCATGCTCGTTCATCGTAACGCTACGCTCATGGCGGGCGCCTTTGCTGTCCCGATATGACGCCTTGACGGCTTCACCCCCGGGAACGGCGTGAATCGGTGCGATCTCCTCGGTCCTCAGCCAGTCGCCGAACAGGAATCGTCCGACCCGCGGCATCTGATCGCGATCGTCGAACTGCACGGTATTATGGCTCTCGGTGCCGGGAAAATAGGTCAGCCACCGCCCGTCGCCGTTGTAGGTGTAGCTGCCGGCGTCGCGGAAAAGCCCCTTGCCGGCCAGCCAGACATCCAGATGCAGGGCATCGGCCCCACTCGGCCGAAAGCGGAACCGGGGATATCTCAACACCGCAAGAGCGCCGCCTCGACGGAGCACGGCGTAGCCTCCGTCATCGAAGAGCCGACTGACGGCCTTCGGCAGAACGTACGCCGGCGCCGGTATGTCCAGCCATTTCAGAGGCGCGTCCAGATCCGCGTCCGCGAAGGCTCGGGCGCCGCAAAAAAGGGTCGCAGCCAACTGAAGGGACGGGCGGTAGTCGCGGTAGTCCGTGTCGGTCAGCGGCAAAAGGCGCGCGCCGTCATTGGCGCCTATATTCGGAGCGTCGCCTGTCACGGGATCGACGAGGGCGTGCAGCCATGACGTCGCGGCCCGCATCCGCTCTTCGAAGACCGGCGAGAAGGCCGGCAGTTCCCATTTGCGTCGCCAGACCTCGGTGACAGACACCGCGTCGAGCATGATCCGGTGATAGTTGACTGAATACTGACTGAAGCTGCCGTCAGGTTCCACGAGGGTCCGGATCCGGTTTTCGAGCCATCTCCGCCCCAGCCTTTCCCACCCCCGCCCGGCGTCAACGCCAAGCCGCGCCAGCCAGCTGCCCCCGACAAACAACGCGGCCGCCTCGGACGTGCCATGGTTGTTGTCCTGCCCGACGGCATATCCGATTGTCGGGGCTATGCGTCGCAGATGGAGCTCGACCATATCCCGCAGGCCGGGGCTCGGAGTCCCGCCCTGGTCGAGCATCAGCGCGGCCATTGCGATATGCATCACCCGGATGGATGCTTCCTGACCGCATTTCCAGTTGGGGCCGAGATAGGGAGGGTTGGCGCGCAGCCAGTCCGCCAGCCAGCGTTCGATTTGCTCGTGGCCGGAGGGGTCTCCCTCCTTCGCGCGCTGCGCGGCAGAGATGAGCCAGTCGAACCGGGATGGCTCCCAGATTGTCTTGATATCCCCCAGATCAGGATCGAAATCCGGGACCTTCCACCAGGGGCGGTTGGCGTCAGCTACGGTCCGGCCGGAGAACGGATTGGTGTGCCAGGCAGGCACGCCGTCCACCAGTGCAACTTCGCTCCAACCGAAATAGAGACCGGAATCACGCCATCGCGCCGAGGGCTCCAGCCCCGAAGGCCTTGGCGTTCGCGGCGGAAAGAACGGCCCGACGGGCGGGTTCGCCGTGATCCGCTGCGCGGCATGGACCCCCGCCCGGACGGCGAGCCGATAGGCTCCGACGCGCGCCAGGTTGAGCAATCCCAGCCGTGGCAGCGTGCGCAGGCGGGTCCAGACCTGCCTCATTGGCGCCGGAGGATTTCAGCGCTCTCGATGGTGACGCGTGCGACCTCGAGAATTTCCTCGGCCGGAATCGGAACGGCCCCCCCCTCGACCGCCGCAAGGAACGCCGCGGCGCAGCCATTCTGTCCCTTGTCTTGGGTCATGAGGTTCATTCTGGAGAAGCCGGGCCAGCCGAACCCCTTCAGCTTGCGGAAATTGTCGAGCTGAAGGACGCGGCCGGCCACGAACACTTCCACCCGTTCCTTGGGGAAAACGGATGATCCGTTCGCCAGATAGTGGATGGTGCCGAACGACCCGTCCTCGAAGCCGAGGGTGATGGCCGCCTTGTCCTCGGTGATCATGCCGCTTTCCGCCCGTCCCATTGATCGGGCCTGAACGGAAACGATGGGCGAGTTGGCCAGATGTCGCATCAGATCGATGAAGTGGCAGGCCTCTCCAATGATGCGCCCTCCCCCAACAGCGGAGTCCTGGGTCCAGTGGTTCGCCGGAATCGCTCCTGCGTTGACGGTCATGATGAAGGATTTGGGTTCATTCACCGTCGCCAGCAGCGTCTTCATCTTCACGACCTGCGGCGCGAAGCGGCGGTTGAAGCCGACCATAAGGTGGGGACGCGCTCGGTCCCGACCGGCGGCCCCCCAAGCCTGCTCGACAAGCTCGAGTTCGTCCAGGGTGATCGCCAACGGCTTCTCTACGAAAACGTTCTTTCCCGCCGTCAGGGCCTGCGCCACCAAGCGGGCGTGGCTGTTGTGGCGGGTCACGATCGCGACCGTGTTGATTTCGGCGTCCGCCAGCATGTCCTCGACGTCCGTCGAGGCTTCCGCAAAAGCCGACGCCCGCCCCTGGATCACGCCGCTGAGGCCTCCGGCGGTGACAATGGTCTTCAACTGCGCGCCCGACTTGCGGAAGGCCGGGATCAGGACGCGGGAAGCATAGTTGCCGGCTCCGATGAAGCCGCACACCGCCTTGCCCGAGTTGAAGACAGCAGGCTGGATGGCAAGGCTGCTTATCAGCAGTTCGTCCGCGGGCTTCTCGGGGTATTCCAGCAAGATCCCGAGCGCGGACCGGTCCTCGGCCAGAACGTTATAGGCCGCCGGCGCATTGGTGAAGTCGACGCGATGGCTGATCAGCGAAGCCGTATCGATGCGCCCGTCGGCGAGCATGTCGAGAACCGCCTCGAAATTGCGCTGCTCGGTCCACCGGACGAAGCCGACCGGATAGTCGTGGCCTTCTTCTTCATAGGCGGGATCGTAGCGCCCCGGACCGTAGGAACAGGAGACCTGGAAGCTCAGCTCCTTTTCGTAGAAGTCCGCCCGGTTCAGATCCAGGCCGGCGACCCCGACCAGGACGATGCGCCCCCGTTTCCGGCACATCTTCGCGGCTTGGGAAACGGGATCGTTGGAGGTCGTCGAGGCGGTGATGATCACGCCATCCACACCCTGCCCCCGACTGAATGACAGGCCCGCGGCGAGCGGATCCTCACCCGCGCCCGGATTGCAGGTGCGAGCTCCGAACCGCCGGGCCAGCGCGAGCTTGGATTCGTCAAAATCGATCGCCAGCACCCTGCAGCCCTGGGCGCGCAGGAGTTGAACGGTCAACAATCCGATGATGCCGACGCCGGTAACCACGAACGCCTCGCCGAGCGTAGGGTTGGCCAGCCGGAGGCCCTGCAATCCGATCGCGCCCAGCACGGTGAACGAGGCCGCTGAGTCGTCCACGTTGTCGGGAATACGCGCCGCCAATGTCCGCGGAACGGCCACGACGTCGGCGTGGGGTCCGTTCGAGACCACCCGGTCTCCAACCTCGAATCCCCTGACGTCCCGACCCGTCTCCAGCACGACCCCAACATTGCAGTAGCCGAGCGGCAGAGGCTGGGCGAGCTTGGAGCGCACCGTCTCGATCGCGGAGAAAAGCCCGTCAGTCCGCGCCTTGTCGATCACTTGCCGGACGCGGTCCGGCTGCTGGCGGGCCTTGGTCAGCATCGAAGCCCTGCCGAAATCGACCAGCATCCGCTCCGTGCCGGCCGAAATCAGGCTGCAGCTGGTGCGGATGAGCAGCCCCCGCGCGGGAGCCTTCGGAGTCGGCGCATGCTCGATGCGCGTCTCTCCATTACTCATGTTCTGAATCACTTGGTGCATGGCTATCGGCTTATTGGAACAGGAGTAATTACAGGGGCGTCAGGCCGGGAAACAGAAAACGTTCCCGTTCATCTGCTCAGAGGAGGCGACCGGAGTACCGTCCGCCAGCTCGAGACGATAGTTGAGCCGAGTCAGGAGAGAAAAAATCTCTTCCGCCTCTCGCGTGACTTCAACCATCATGACCGGGCGCATCGACTTCAGCAGCGCCGACGCACCCTTCAACACCAGAAGCTCGGCGCCTTCGACGTCGATCTTGATGAAGTTGACGGGACGCCCCTCCAGCAGAGGGTCCGCCGAAAAGGCGTCGAGGGTGGTGCATGGTATCGTGACAGCGCGCTTGTGAACGCCTTCGCCAAGACCGGAAAGCTGAATGTTTCCATCCAGCAGGTGATAGTTCTCAATGATGGAATTGTTCTGGCCGGAGAGGTCCTCAAGCCAGAACGTGACGGCGCCCTCTGTGTCGGAGGCTGCCTTCTCGACCAGCTTCACATTGGGGAAGGCGGCGATATTCTTCCTGATGTAGGGCAGGTTGTTTTCGCCCGGCTCGAACACGCAGACCAGCCCATTGTCCCCCACGAGCTGTCCATAGATCATCGTGAAGTAGCCGATGTGGCCTCCTACCTCGATGACCACGTCTCCGGGGCGGATCAACGAATGGAAGCGGTTGATCGTCTCCTGCTCGCGCCGTTTCCCATGCCACCAGTACCCCTTGTGTTTGAAGGAATGCAGCCTGAGAGGCTTGCCGACCCAATGGTGGCGAATGGCGACGTCGCCGGGGTTTACCGTCCGGAACAGTCTCAACACGGCGCGCCGGACGACCGAGTTCCTGAGACCAAAGAGGGGGGTGGGCATTCGCGAAAGGCTCCTTCTCAAGAGGCCGCAACGATCTGGGCGATATGTTGCCAGGTCTGCTTTTTCAGGGCCGCCAGGTTTGCCGGCCCGGGAGCACTCATCTGCTCGATGGACGAGATAGCCCTCTCCACCGCATCGGTTGTGGGCGCCACTTGTATCACTCCTGTGAAACCGGGCGCGAAGGCGCTGAGATCGAAGTCCTGGGGCACGATGACCCTTAGGCCGCGCGCCATCGCCTCGACAACGGAAATGTCATAGTCGCCGATATCCATCGAAATAAAACAGTCGGCGCGGGCTAATTCGTCCCGCAGTTGGTCATCGTCGACAGACCCGAGGAAATGGATGTCCTGGCTGCGGCGCGACGCGCCGGCGAGGCTGTGCAGGCGGGCCTCCTCCGGGCCCGTGCCGACCAGGATCAACTCGCCCGGCAGGCTTGATTCCGAGAAGCCCGAGATCGTCAGTTCGACGCGTTTCTTTTCAGCCAGTCGGCAGACCGACAGCAAGCGAACCGGCCGGCCGACCGGCCGGGGCTGGAGGATAGCCGCCTCGTTGATGAAGGATTCGTCGAACGCCGCCGGCAACGTGACCGCGTCATCCCGGCCGTAGAGAAGCGACACCTCCCATTTCACCTGGTCGGACAGGGTGAAAATTCGGTCGGCAGACCGGATTGCGAAATACTTCAGGCGCGAAACGATCTCGTTCACCAGCGTCACCCCCGGCGAAAAGCGGGGCGGAGGCATCGCTACCGTCGAGACATAGCCCGGCCGGGACGCCACGATGGTTTCAAGATGCCGCCGGAACGTCCTCGAATAGCGGGATATATCCGTCCGGAACTGGAACATCTGGCCGAAGACATAGACGCGGTAGCGAAAGCCCAGCACCCGCGAAAGCAAGTAGATCTTGATCGCGTCATACTCGCTTTGGCATACGACGATTTCAGGCCGCATCCGTTTCAGGATGCCGAACAGGCCGACCAGTCCCCGGGCCTTGCTCATGACCCGTCTGAGGTAGCTCGTCGCGCCGTTATACGGTTCTCCGGTGCAGATCACGCCATCCAGATCATAGCGGCCGTCGAAGCTCGCCGCCTCGTCCAGTCGGTCACAGACAATCCGGGCGTCGACACCCCTGTCCCGCAGGGCCGCGACGGCCTCGAGGGCGAAGCGCTCTCCGCCGCCCTTCTGCTCAAGGCTTGAGACAAACCAGACGGTTGTCATGCGGCTTGCCCCGGCCATTGCGCGACGCGTTTGCCGGAAAGCTCGCGGATAGCGAACCGGCTGACGAATGCGCGCGCACGGGCATCGTCTGGGGTCCAGACGCCCAAACCAACCATGGATCTATTCTCAAAATTCATTCTGGCTGACTATAACTTCAGGCAACGAGGGCTGAAGACCGGTGTCTATCACACTATATATAAGATACATCAGAATAAGTGCATTCGTTATAACCCAGAAGTTTCCGTATCCGGTTACGCCGAAACGCTCGACAACCAACCAGCAAGCGATCGTTCTTACGAGTGTGATAGAACCCAGCGTCACGACGACTTTCTTCAATCCCCATCGAGCCTGGAATAGGTCGAGGAAAAGGGAGCAGACGCCGAACAGCAGATACCCCCAGGCCAGCAGGAGGCCGTCTCCCAGCATGGGTATTTTCGTACCGGCGAGCACGGGAGCCGCCAGAAGCACCAGGATGCTGCTGACGACGATCAAGGCCGTCCCGCCGACCCTGATCCTGCGATCCGGGTCCGGGATGCTGAGATTGCTCGGCTGACCTGGACGGTCACCGGACATGCGCCTCAGAATGCGAATGAGCACGACGGCGGTGACGGAATTCATCAGCGGCATCAGAAAGCGTTCCATGAGAACGCGTCGTGAGGCCCACTGAATATAATGGGTTTGCGCGAGCGCGACCTTGCCGATCTGCCAGTCTATAGCGATGGTTCCACTGAAGAACAGGCTGATCGAGCCGTACTTCAGCATCGTCGTTCTGGAGAAGGGGTACAGGTGGTCTCTCGGGGACTCGAGGTCCTTGTGCACGCTGAACATCGTGTATGCGAGGATGGCCCAGAGAAGCATGGCTTCCAGAGCAAAGCTCTTGTCGAGACCCCCGGAGTTTAGCGCGAGCCGGATCCCGATGCTGACCGGAATGACCAGAATAACGGCGATCAGGATCTGGGCGAATTGCCGCTTCTCGCCGGATATGCCCGACCAAAGCAGAAGCGCGGCGACCAGGCCGTGCATGGAAAGGAAACCGGACGCGATGAGTATTCTGCCCGGCTGATCGAGGGCCGGGATATCCGGTACAGCGACCGCTATGCCCAGCAGGGTGATTGCGCCCCCGCCCAGAACCCACGCACGAAGGATTGTGAGATCAAGCCGGATGGACTGGGCCTGGATGACCCTGCGCGACAGAATTGCTGCAATCGCCCCGAGCAACGGCGTGACGACGACCATGGCCAGCGACAGGTCCTGCCCGACGTCGGCCAGATCCACGCGGCTAAGCTGGAATTTTCGGGCGAGAAGCACCGACGCCAACAGGAAATAGCCAGCCCCCCGCGACGCAACAACCGTCAGGAAATCAGCGGCGGATCTGGGCGTTTTTTCTGACACTGGCGAGCTTCACGAGAAACAGCGCGGCGACGATCGCCAAGGAATAGCCGTGGATGCCGCCGGCCGAGTTGAACAGCCCGATGAAGAGGCAGGGGGTGCCGAAGATTGCGATCGGGTGTTCAGAGCGAGACATGAAATTGGCCATGAACGCGAACAGCAAAAAGCCCAAAGGCAGGCCGAACGACGAGAACGCCAAAGGGAGAAGCCCGAAATCGAGCAACGACATTTCCTTGGCCGCCATCAACTGGGCGTGGGCGCCGAGGCCATATCCGGTCAGGCCGCGCCAGGAATGGGCGAGGTCGTCCATAAGCAGGAGAATGGAGGTGTAGCGGAACAGCCCGCCCTCAGTGACATTGCCCCCCGCCCGAACCAGGTCGATGCCCGTCTGCAGCACGCTCATGGCCTGCAACAGGCGGTCGATGACCCCCCGGTACAACATGGTGTCGCCAAAGGACGTCATGCTGATGCTGGCCCGTAATTCCGTGGCGAAACTCGAAATGGGCCCGCTGGCGAGAGCGAGAAAGACGAAGGAAACCGGGATCGAATAGAGAATTATCCGCCTCAGGAGCACACGGTTCGCCGGCGATGCAACCAGGAGGCTGATCCCTCCAAACGCGAACGCCGCTATGAACCCGGTATAGGCGATCACGGAATTGATCAGCGCCACCGCGATGATCGCAGGCACGATGCGCCAGTATTTCCGGACGAAGATTGCGTGCGCGACGTAGCCCGCCAGAAGGGTGGCGGCGCCGGAAGGCTCCGTCAGGAACCCCTGCGCGCGCGGGACATCGCCGAACATGATGATCTGGTAGGGAATCCCCGTGATCCGATAGGCAACCGAGGAAACGACAATCACGATGAAGGTCACGTGGATGAGATTGATCACGGCCTTCAGAAAGTCTTCCGGCGTAGAGTACCTGACGATGGCGACGCAGGCCAGAATCCAGAACAGCGACCGCAATATGCCCAGCACAGCTTGGTTCGCTCCAAACGGCTCGGCGAACAGCAGGAGCATGTGGAGAGCGGAAACAAGGAACAGGGGAAGGAATACATTCCCAAAGAGCGGATCTTTCTGGAAATTACTAGGTTCCAGCAGATATCGCAGGCAGATCAGCAGGTGAGCGCCGTACCCCAGCAATACGGTCGAAGCGCCGGTCAACTCGTCATAGGACGCGACGGTGCCCTCGCCCCCGATGAAGATGCGCTGGAAGAAGACCGGGAACAGGAACAGATAGATCCAGAACGGATTGTAGCCGGCCGCGACCGCGCGGGCGGGTCGTGGCCGGTTCAGCCCCCAGTGACCGTCCTGAACGCTCATCTCAGATCGCCGACGCGACGACGAAGGCGTTCCAGGCGTTCTCGTCGAGCTCGCCGTCCAGGGTCGGGAAGGCCGAAATCGACTTCATCTCGAAGCCGGCGCTGGCCAGGAACAGCGAGAATTCCTGCGGGAAGAAGTAGCGCATCCGATGGGTTTCGCTGGTTTCTCCAACGAGACGATCGCCGGCGAGCGTCCAGAGCTTGAACGTGACGTCCGCGGTGTGCGCCACGATGTCCAGCTCGGTGCTTGCGGCCCGAATGACCCGGCCTTCGCCGGACGACATGACTCGGACCCGGTCCGTGGGACGGGTCGACAAAACCGAGGGCCCATACCAGAAATCACAGAGGAACAGGCTGCCAGGCTTGAGTTGGCACCGGATGTTACGCAGCGCCTGCAGTACGTCGTCGTTCTTCGTAAGATAGCCGACGACCGCGAACATCATGATTGCGAGGTCGTGCTGCTCGCCGGTGTCAAAATCGCGCGCGTCGCCGCAAAGCCACGAGGGCCGTCGGCCTGCGGGCAAGGCTGCAGCCTTCGTCGCGGCCCGGTCCAGCATCGGCTGTGAAAGGTCCACCCCGGAAACCGCATAGCCCCGGTTTGCCAGTTCGATGGCGTGGCCGCCGGTGCCGCAGCCGACATCCAGAACGGTGGACGGCCGGGTCCCGCCGTACAGCGCCACGGCCTGTTCGATCAGGTCGCATTCTTGGACGTAGCCTTTGGCGGCGTACAGTTCGTCGTACTGATCGGCATAAAGGGAGTTGAAAACGCTCATAGCCGCCTCATGCCAGAACTTCACGTACCGCGAGAGAGACTTTCTCGATCTGGTCAACCGTGATGGCCAAGCCCGACGGCACATAGAGCCCCCGCCGGGCGATCCGTTCGGTCACGGGATGATGCTCGCCGACAAACAGCCCCATGTCATGGAATACGGGCTGCTCATGCATGCCGAGGAAGAACGGACGGGTTTCCACGCCCTTCGCCTTCAGCCTGTTGGCGAACTCCAGGGCGTCAAACGGGATGGCGTCGTCAAGAACCAGCCCGTACACCCAGTAAACGGCGCGCGCCCACTGGTGTTCGAACGGCAACTGAATGCCCGGCACGGTCTCGAGCCGCTGCGTGTATTCCCGCGCAGCCTGGCGCTTGCGCTCGACAATCTGCTCGATCCGTCCGACCTGGTTCACGCCGATCGCCGCCTGCATGTTGGTCAGGCGGAACTGGTAGCCGTGTTCGGTATGGAGAAAGCGGCGGTCCTGCCGGAAGCAGAGATTGCGCAATCCTCGCGCTCGCTCGGCGTACTCGGGGTTGTCCGTGATAACCATCCCGCCTTCGCCGGTGGTGATCAGCTTGTTGGCGAAGAAGCTGAAAGTGGCGATGTGGCCCATGCCGCCGCACTTCTTCCAGACGGGCGCATTGCCGCCCCGGCCGGATTCGTAGAGGGCTCCATGAACCTCGGCGGCGTCCTCGATCACGATCAGACCATGCTTTTCGGCAAGGGCCAGTATCGGATCCATGTCCACCGGGTGGCCGTACATGTGCACGACCAGGATCGCTTTTGTCCGGGGCGTGACCGCTGCGGCGACTTGATCCAAGTCCATGCAGTAGGTGACCGGGTCGCAGTCCACCAGCACGGGCTTTGCGCCGACCCTGACCACGGGCGAGGCGCAGGAAATGATCGTGAAGCTCGGCATGATGACTTCATCGCCGGCAGAAATGCCCACGGCTTCAACCGCGACCTGTAGCGCAGTGCTGCCATTGGACACGGCGATGCCGTGCCCCACGCCGCAGTAGCTCGCCCACCTGTCCTCGAATTCGTCGACATACCGACCCGCGGAAGAAATCCAGCCGGTCCGGAATGCGTCCTCAAGCGGCGCAAAATCGCTTTCCTCGAGAAGAGGCTCATTTACCGGAATCATCGAGTGTCCTGATCTACCCAGGGAAAGCATGGAGGCCCGCACGCCCCGGTGGACTATCGCCCAAGGGGCGCAAAGACAAGAAGATCACGTCCCGTTCCTGACGGGCGCCTCGAACCGTTCCTTGTCCTTCATTCCGACGTACGGCCCCTGCTTGACCTCGAACAGGACCGTGTCTGCGTTCATCCTGAAGCCGTGCCCGCCGCCGAGGAGCAGGATGATATCGCCGAGCTGGAGCAGGCGAGACGTCACAAGCCGTTTGCTCTCGTCGTACAGGTCGACCACGCACTCGCCCTTTCGCACGACGATGACCTCGCTCGTTCCATGCACCTCCCGGACAACGGGGAGATGGAGATGGGGAACGATCGCGCTCCCTTCTCCGTAGACAATCATGCCCATCTGTTGGCCAAAGTGATCCGGCGTCAGGAACTGCGTCGCATCGGGCATCCATCCGGCCCGGATCAGATAGGCCAGGGGCGTGTCGCCGGAGCTGATGATCTCGACCGGGTTCATGAGTCAGTCCGCATAGAGGGATGTACGCCGATGAGGAGCGAGCGCGATCTCGTGCTGGGCCTCCCTGAAATCCTCATCCACCATTTCATTCACGAGCGCATCGAAGCTGATGCGGGGTCGCCACCCGAGCTTGGCCTGAGCCTTGCTGGCGTCGCCCAGAAGGGTTTCGACCTCCGTGGGGCGGAAGTAGCCCGGGTCCACCTCGACGATGCACCGACCATCGAGGTAGCCCTTCTCCTCAATACCGGCTCCCTTCCACTCCACCTGCATGTCGAGCCTGGCGGCGGCGAGGTTGACGAATTCCCGAACGCTTTGCTGCTCGCCCGTGGCGATGACAAAGTCTTCAGGTTGATCCTGTTGCAGCATCAACCACTGCATCTCGACGTAGTCGCGGGCATGACCCCAGTCGCGTCGCGCATCCATATTGCCGAGGTAGAGACGGTCTTGCGCGCCGAGCTTGATCCGGGCAAGCGCGCGCGTGATCTTTCGAGTGACGAAGGTTTCGCCCCGGATCGGGCTTTCATGATTGAACAGTATGCCATTGCAGGCATACATCCCGTACGCTTCGCGGTAGTTGACCGTGATCCAGTAGCCGTAAAGCTTGGCGACCGCATACGGCGACCGTGGATAAAAGGGTGTGCTTTCCCTTTGCGGCGTTTCCTGAACAAGTCCGTACAGTTCCGATGTGGATGCCTGATAGAAACGACATGTCTTTTCAAGGCCAAGCACCCGAATAGCTTCCAGCAACCGCAGAACGCCGAGGGCGTCGGAGTTGGCGGTATATTCCGGCTCTTCAAACGACACGGCGACATGGCTCTGCGCCGCGAGGTTGTAGACTTCGGTCGGCTGAACCTGTTGGACGATCCTGAGCAGACTGCTGGAGTCTGTCATGTCGCCATAGTGAAGGGTAAGCTTTCCACCCGACTCATGCGGGTCGGTATAAAGATGGTCAATTCTCTGGGTATTGAACATCGACGTCCGACGACGGACCCCGTGCACGGAATATCCCTTCTTCATCAGGAACTCGGCGAGGTATGCACCATCCTGACCGGTCACACCGGTGATGAGAGCAGTTTTTTCCACTAGTGACTCTCTTGATCGATTGACGGGTTGAGGTCTTGCTTCGCCATCTCACCAAATTCCGCGTGTATCGATGATGATCTTGCCGTCAAGCCGGCTTCGATCGACACTCCGGAAACTTGCGTGATCTACCAGAAGAAGAACGATGTTGGCGCGATCTAGGGCCTGGTCCAGGTCATGCAGCTTCAGTCCGCTGGCGGCGAGCTCGCGCGGCAGGACTTCGACATGAGGCTCTACGGGAAGAATCTCGACGTCGCCCGAAACGGCCAGCTTGCGGACGATCTCCACTGACGGGCTCTCCCGCAAATCATCGATGTCAGGCTTGTACGCGAGTCCCAGGCAGGCGACCACGGGGCTGTCGACCTGAGCCGCCGCGTCTCTCACCTTGGAGACAACCCAGTCGGGCTTGGCGTTGTTCACCTCCCGCGCCGTCCTGATCAAACGGCTGTTGACCGGATCCGCGGCGACGATGAACCAGGGATCGACCGCGATGCAGTGCCCGCCGACTCCCGGCCCCGGCTGAAGGATGCTCACGCGCGGGTGCAGGTTTGCGACCCGAATGAGATCCCAGACATTGACGCCCTGCCCGTCACAGATAACGGACAGTTCGTTGGCGAACGCGATGTTGACATCGCGATAGGCGTTCTCGGTCAGCTTTGCGAGTTCGGCCGTGCGGGCCGTGGTGAGGTGGCAATCGCCTTGCACAAAGATCTTGTACAGAGTCATGGCCGCTTGGGCGCATTTGCCGGTCACCCCGCCTATGACGCGCGCATTGTGGACGACTTCGCGCAGGATCTGACCCGGCAGGACGCGCTCCGGGCAGTGGGCGACGCGGATGTCTGACGCCTCACCACGATCGTGAGGGAAGGTCAGATCAGGCCGGGCCCTGGCCAGCCATTCCGACACCTTCTCCGTGGTGCCGACCGGAGAAGTGCTCTCCAGAACAACGAGGTTCCCTGCCTGCAAGAAAGGAGCTATCGACTCGCACGCCGCTTCGATGAAGCTGACATCCGGCTCATGGTCGGCCTTGAAGGGAGTCGGCACGGCCAGAATGAAAGCGTCCGCGGGTTCGGGCGTCAGCGTTGCGCACAACCCGCCCTTCGTGACCACCCTCCGCACAAGCAGGTCCAGGTCGGGCTCGGTGATGTGGGCCCGGCCGCTGTTTATGGTGCTGACCGCCGTCGAACTGACGTCGACTCCGATAACCTGGAGACCGGTGTCCGCAAATATGGCCGCGGTTGGCAGGCCGATATAGCCCAGACCAACCACGCAGACTCGATTAAACCGGTTCACCAATCAGCCTTTCGAGAATGCGTTGTGATGCGCGGCCGTCCCCATAGGGGTTCGCCGCATTGGCCATCGCGGCGTATGAGGCTGGGTTATCAAGCAACTCGACCATGGCCTGCAACAGGGGTTCGGTGGCCGTCCCGACCAATCTGGCAGTGCCCGCCGCGATCGCCTCAGGCCGCTCCGTCGTGTCTCGCGTGACGAGGACCGGCTTGCCGAGTCCCGGGGCCTCTTCCTGGATCCCGCCGCTGTCGGTGACGATCAGGTGGGCGCGCTTCATCAGATAGACGAACGCTGGATACTCCAACGGTTCGATCAAATGGATGTTCGGGAGTCCGCCCAGCACCTCCTGCGCGGCGGTTCGGACATTCGGATTCAGATGGACGGGATAGACGATATCGACATCGCCCCGCTCGGCCACCCGACGCAGGGCGTGGAACATGCGCGCAAGCCCGCCGTCGAAATTCTCCCGGCGGTGCGCTGTCACAAGGATAAGACGCCGGCCCGGCGACAAATAGGCGAAGCGATCCCCCACCAGAACGTCCTGGTTCTCGTCCAGGCGCGCCGACACCCACTGAAGCGCGTCGATCACGGTATTGCCCGTAACCAGGATCGAAGCATCAGGCGTGCCCTCGGCCAGAAGGTTCGCCCGCGAACTTTCTGTGGGCGGGAAATGCAGCGTCGCGAGCTGGCCCACGAGCTTGCGGTTCGCTTCCTCGGGCCACGGGGAATACATGTTTCCCGTTCGAAGACCTGCCTCCACGTGAGCGATCCTGACCTTCTTGTAGAAGGCCGCCATCGCGCTGGCGAACGCCGTCGTGGTGTCGCCTTGCACGATGATCCAGTCAGGCTTCACCCGATCCAGCACCTCAGTTACGCCCGTCAGGACGCTTGCGGTGATCTGCGGCAGGGTCTGGCCGGGCCGCATCAGATCAAGGTCGTGCTCCGGCTCGATCTCGAACAGGCTAAGCATTTGATCGAGCATCTGGCGATGCTGACCCGTGACGCATGTTTCATGGTCAATCGCGGGATGAGATGAAAGCGCCCGCACGACTGGTGCAAGCTTGATGGCTTCGGGACGCGTCCCAAAGACCGTCAGGACCTTGATCACCGGAAACCCCCACTACTGCTCGTCACGATCGTCGGGCCGAATGCCGTCTCTGGCATTTCCGTGTCGCCCGAAGCTGCTCGCGCGCCCCGTTCTGCGACGCGCGCTCCTGATACCAGTTCACCGCGAAAGTCCAACCCTGCGTTCCCAAGAATCGGCGTGCGGACGCCCGATGCGCGTCCCCCCCCCTTCAGGAACGGGCGGAGACGGACCGGCCCGATTTTCGATTCCGCGAGGTTGGCGCTCCGGGTCCCCGGCGAATTCGGTCGACCATGGTAAGTACGGGAGAACGGAGGAGTTCTTCCGGTCTCCGCGACAGGTCGATGAGTTTGCGAACGTCCGACAGAGGAACAACGCTGGCGCGGCTCTCCCAGAGGAGTTCCATGATCCCTTCCACACAGGGACGCACCTCTTCGCCCTCGTCATTCAGAATCTCGGCGATCTTTTCGCCCGGCGTGAGACCCGTGAACTCGATCGCGATATCGGCACCGGGCGCTTTTCCGCTCAGTTCGATCATCTGGCGGGCGAGGTCCACAATCTTGACCGGCTCGCCCATCTCCAGGAGGAATTTGCGTGGCCGCGTGGTCGGCCCCGGATTGCTTATCGCGGCGCTGTGAAGGACGAGCTCCACCGCCTCGGGGATCGTCATGAAGAACCGATTCACTTCAGGATGAGTAACGGTGACGGGCCCGCCACGGGCGATCTGGTCCCTGAAAATCGGCACCACCGACCCTGCTGAGCCAAGCACGTTGCCGAAGCGGACGGCGGTCATCTGCGTTGCGCCGGCGGGAGCCAGGTCCAGCAGGTTTTCCGCCAACCGCTTCGTCGCCCCCATGACGTTCGTTGGAGCGACGGCCTTGTCGGTTGATATGAGGACGAACTGGGACACGGCATTGGACATCGCCGCCTGCATGACGTTCCAGGTGCCCAGGACATTCGTCAACACGCCTTCCGCAGGATTGCTCTCAACCAAGCCGACATGCTTGAGAGCCGCTGCGTGGAATATGATGTCGGGGCGCTCGCTTCGTACGATCGCGGCCATCCGTTCTGCGTCGCGGACGTTGGCCAGCACCGCTCTTCGTTCAGTGGCCGTCTTCGAGCGTCCTAACTCGCGATCGATCTCGAACAGCAGGAATTCGGAGTGATCGACCATGCTCAGATGGGAGCAGCCCAGAACGATCAACTGCCGGCAAATCTCCGAGCCGATGCTCCCACCAGCGCCGGTGACCATAACACGGCGCCCGCCGACGAGCGTCTTGATCGGGCCGGAATCCAGGCTGATGGGCTTGCGGGGCAGGAAGTCCTCGAGCGGAATCTCCTCGAGCACAGTGCGGCCGGAGGCGCCGTCCATCTCGGCCAGAACCTGCGGCTTCAGAAGCTTGTGGCCAGCCCGGCGCAGTTCGCCGATTCTTTCGGTGGTGAGACCATAGGACTGGACCGGGTCTTCCATGAAGACGATCGCGTGGTGGGGACCGACGCCCGTGAGACCGCGGCTGGATTCGCGCCATGTGGCGACGGTCGCGATGAACGGCACGCCATGCATCCGAAGCCCGACCTCTTCCGGTCTGGGGGTTATGACCCCGACAGGCTCATAGGGCGACCGGGGATCGGTCTGGAGCATTCGCAATTGCCGGTCTGCCTCCGCCATGGGCCCCACGATAAGAAGAGGGGTCCGGCCCTCCCCGCTCTTGGGCCACCAGCTGGGCAGCATGTGCGCCGCCAGGCCCGGGTCGTGCGGCAACCGCCACGCGATCCGGGCCCCTACCAGCAGACAGAGACTCATGATCCAGGCGAGCGGCAGCACGGAGCGCGGAAGAAGTATGCCGCGGTCGACGAAGAAGATCAGGCCGAGAAAGAGGGCAGTGGTGACGGTCACGTTTCGCGTCAGCCCGATCACCTCGCGGATCGACGCGTAGCGCCAGGCGGACCGCTCCGACTGGAAAACGATCTCGACACCGGCTCCGATCAACGCAAAAAGCGCCGCCCATCCAACAACCCGGGCAGCGTCCGGGCTCGATACCCACCAGCTGAACATCGTTCCCCGGCGCAGGCCGTAGGCCAGAATGAAACCCGTGAACAGAAGGCTTACGTGCAGCGCAAATTTCGCGATCCAGACCAGCTTGAGGTTCCCACGCGCATTTACAGCGATACCAACCATAACCCCCTCTTGCGCGCCGAAAGCGCCGACGTGCGCTTGAAACTCTCTAGGCCGCCGAAATCGGCGGCACTCACTTGGCAGAACCTGTAGTCCAATACAAATATCTAGATCGTGCGTCAGCTACCTGCATCGTGTGTCGGGCGGCAACGCCGCCCGGGAACAGTCCGGATCTCGCTGCCGGCGCAACGGCGTCAGGATCGGGGCGTGCACGCGTGAAGACGACGCAATGGGCGGTTGACGCAGGCGCAGGATGTGCTGGATAACCCGACCAACTCAGGTTTCTTGCAAGCGGCGGCCGAAAAAACGGACGCGCTTCCAGCTAGACGCCCCTCAGAACTCCGGACGCCATAATGCGCAATTCCCTCGTCATTTTTTTGGCTATGACCCTGACGGCCTGCGGTTCCGCGGGCCGGTCCGGCTCGACCAGCGGAGCCACGAACCTCATTGATCCGATCGCTCTGCAGGCGGCTTCGCCAAATCACACGGGCGAAGACTATATTATTGGTCCGACCGACAAGCTGATCATCAACGTTTTTCAGGTCGCCGACCTTTCGTCCGACGATATCCGGGTGGATGCTGCGGGCAATATTCAGATGCCGCTTATCGGCTCCGTGCCGGCGGCGGGCAGATCCCCTTCGCAGCTGTCACAGGACATTCAGGGCCGACTGGGCGCGCGCTATTTGAGGAACCCGCAGGTGACGGTTACCGTCGCCGAGGCGGCAAGCCAGAAAGTCACGGTGGACGGAGCAGTCACCGAACCTGGCGTCTATCTGATGCGTGGACGCACGACCTTGCTTCAGGCCGTCGCGATGGCGAAGGGCGCCTCCCGCGTAGCCGACCTCGAAAGCGTGGCTGTTTTCCGGACGGTTGCAGACCGCAGAATGGTGGCGGTCTTCGATCTTGCGTCGATCCGGAGCGGCAACGCGGTGGATCCCGTCCTGCAGGGCGACGATGTCGTTGTGGTGGACACCTCGCGTCTCAGCGCTACTATGCGTGATGTCGTCGCGGCCTTGCCTGGCTTGGCGGCCTTTGCCTACTTCTAGGATCGCGCGTGATCCCCGAACGGACAATCGGGCTGGACCGCTGAACTTCAATCTCATGCCTGATAGCCGCGCTTCGTCGATGCAGACCGGTCGATTTGCGGCATCTGCAGAACAACCCTTCCCGCCGGTCGCGGCGTGCCCGGGATTTGTGCCTGGTGCATATCGCCAGACAGACAACTTTCCGCTACTGGCGACCTCTGCTCTATGCGCCGTCCGCGCGGTCGCTAACCTGTGAAACTGGATTTGAGATGATGCTGGGCGACAGTAGAGGGTACGGCGACAACGGCGGTCGCGCAGCCAATCCGTCACAAGACCACAACACTGCGCCCTTGGGCAGTGCGGCCGACAGTTGGCGACCGGGAGCCGAAGAAGCTGCGCGTTTCGACGTCGCCGAGTACTGGCGGCTCGTACTCAAGCATCGCCTGGTCATCCTGGGCGTCTTCTTGGCCGCCATGGTCATTGGGACAGCCGCGACGTTGTTGACCACGCCTCTGTACACGGCTTCCACCACCTTACAGATCGACCGTGAGGCCGCGAGGGTGCTTGCGGTTGACGACGCGGCGCCCCGCGAATCCATGATCCAGGGCGAGGAGTTTTTCCAGACGCAGTACGGCCTGCTCCGCAGCCGGTCGCTCTCCGAACGGGTCATCCAGAGCGAAGGCCTGGCGAACTCTGACGCCTTCCTCAAGATCATGGGCATCAAGGCGCCCGTGGGCGACACGCGTGCGGAGACGACCCTCAAGCTGCGCGAAAGCGTGCTTGAAGCCATTCAGGATCACCTCAGCGTCAGCCCCGTGCGAGGATCCCGACTCGTCACCGTCAGCTTCAGCAGCCCGGATCCCGCACTTTCCGCGCGGATCGCGAACGCCTTTGCGGAGAATTTCATCCAGGCCAATCTGGACAGAAAGTTCCAGTCATCAGCCTATGCCCGCCAGTTTCTGGAAGATCTGATCGCGCAGACCAAGGTCAAACTTGAGGACTCTGAGCGGCAGCTGGTGGCCTACGCCGGCCAGCAGCAGATCATCAACATAAACGACGGAGACTCGGAAGACGGTGCAAACCGCAACCAGTCATTGACGGCCAACAACCTCGTTTCGCTCAACGGCGCTCTCGCGGAGGCCAAGGCCGAGCGCGTGGCTGCAGAGTCGAAATGGCGCCAGGCGAGCACGGCTTCTCTGGCCAGCGTGCCCGAGGTGCTTAACAACCCGACGTACCAGCGGCTCACCGAAGAGCGGGCGAAGCTTGACGCGCAGTACCAGCAGAAATCGAGCGTCTATCAGCCGGACTTCCCTGAAATGGTTCAGCTGAAAGATCAGATTGACGAACTCGACCGCCAGATCGCTTCGGTCGCGGGAGGAATTCGCAGTTCGATCAGGGGCCAGTATCTCGTCGCGGCCAATGAGGAGCGGTCGCTGCAGGGCCAGGTGGACGTGCTCAAGAATCAGGTTCTGGACCTGCGTAGCAGGTCGATTCAGTACAACATCCTGCAGCGCGAACTCGACACAAGTCGGACGCTGTATGACGGGCTGCTCCAGCGCTACAAGGAAGTCGGCGTGACCGGCGGAGTGACGACCAACAATATCTCGATCGTTGATCGCGGAACGCCGCCTCAAAAACCTTCCAGCCCAAAACTGTTCATGAATCTTCTGATCGCGATGCTTATCGGGCTCGCCTTCGGGGTCTTGGTCGCCTTGGTGCTGGAGGCGCTCGATGAGTCGCTTGCCACTCCGGAAGACGTCGAGAGCAAGCTCGGCCTTCCCGTGCTGGGAGCGATTCCCCTGCTCACCACGGAGGAAAGTCCGATGTCCTCGCTGGCCAACGTACGATCGGCGTTCTCCGAAGCCTATTACTCGCTCCTCACGGCCTTACAGTTCTCCACGCCGGACGGCGCGCCGCGCAGCATCCTGGTCACCAGCGCACGGCCTTCTGAAGGGAAATCCACGACCTCCTTCGCTCTGGCCCAGAATTTCGCGCGGACCGGGAAAAGGGTTCTGCTCGTGGACGGCGATCTGCGGAACCCGTCCATGCACCGTTTGGTCGGCGTCGATAATGAGCGCGGGATGAGCAATCTTCTATCGGGCGCCGCTGATCTTGACAGCGTCGTCTACAAGACCGCGATCGAAAACCTGTCGTTCGTGGCATGCGGGCCGTTGCCGCCCAACCCTGCAGAGCTTTGGGGCGGCGACCGAATTCGCCGTTTCCTGAAGGATGCCCAGGAACAGTTTGACCACATCATTGTTGATGGTCCGCCCGTGCTCGGATTCGCGGACTCCCCTATCCTGGCGGCCACTCTGGGAGGCACTTTGTTCGTTCTGGAATCGCGGGGCACGCGTCGCGGTCAAGCCCGCGGAGCGCTCCGCAGGCTCAAGATGGGCTCAGCGCGCCTGTTGGGCGTCGTCTTGACCAAGTTCAACGCGCGGGCGACGTCGTACGGTGGCTATGACTACTCGTATGACTACCACTACGGCGCTGAAGACAAGCCGGGGGCGAAGGGACGCAAGCGTTGAACGAAGAGCGGCCCGGACGACGGGCGAAGGCGGAAGGACTGATGCGGCAGGTCGCCTCCTTCGCCTTCGTTGTGCTGGTCGTCTGGCTCGGATGGCAGATCCTGAGTCAGGTCGCGGTCATGCGCAGTCCGGCCCAGATGGTCATCCGGATCAACCCCGCGTCGCCGCTGGTCCTTGGCCGAGCGGCCGAGGCCGAGCTGGGCGCGCGCCGTTTCCAGAACGCGAGCGCGCTTGCCGCTGAATCTCTCAAACGGGCGCCCTTCAACGTGAGGGCGCTTCGCGTACTTGGACTGGCCACGGCAGAGGAAGGCCGGCCCGCGGCGGCGAACGAGATGCTCACCCTGGCCGGCAACTGGAGTCTGCGAGACGACCCGAGCCACGCCTGGCTGGTGCAATACCGGCTTTCGAGAGGAGACTTTGGCTCCTCGTTCGCTCACGCGGACACCCTTGCGCGGCGCCGTGAGGACCTCCATCCCCAGTTGTTCCAGTTCTTCACGGTCGCTGCGTCGGCCGATCCTCGCGCCATGGCCTCCCTCGCGGACGTCGTCGGAGCAAGCCCTCCGTGGCGCTACGCCTATCTCTATCAGCTCAACCAGTCTCCGACGGGTCTGGAGACCGCGTCGAACCTGGCGCTTGCGCTGGAGCGCAACCGCACTCCGATGACCGATCTCGAGTTGGGCTACCTCTATGAGAAGCTCCTCGGCGCGGGGCGCCTGCCCGCCCTGTTTGAACTTCGGCGTCGGCTGAACCGGCCGCAAGCCGCACTGCTCACGAATGGCGATTTCGCGTCCGCCACCGGTCCCAAGCCGTTTGAATGGCGCCTTTTCGACGGAGCGGGGCTGTCCGCCCAAGTCATGCCCGACGACAGCGGCGAATCGGCGCTGCGGGTGGAGTATGGCGGCTACAGCTATCGGCCTCTCGCGGAACAGCTGATCCGGCTGCCGCCGGGAACCTATCGATGGGCCGGGCGGGCCCATTCGGAGGGCGGCTCGCCGAGCGAAGGCCTTTCGTGGGCCATTTCCTGCTTTGAAACGGGCGAGAAAATCGCGGAGAGCGCGTCGGGCGAGCTTCCGGAAGCCTGGCGCCGCTTCTCGGTTCAGCTGACGGTTCCGGCCCAGCGATGCTCGGCGCAGTGGTTGCGCCTGCTACCGGAGTTCAGGGACCGCAGCCAACCCGCGGTAGTCTGGTATGACGGATTTTCGATCTCGCCCTCGTCCTAGGTCTCGGCCCCGAAGCACCCTTCCGGCGCCCGGAGCGCGGGAATGGTGCGTCTCGGCGAACGCGACTATGCCTTAAGTTTGGACGCTTTTTGCTTGCCTGGGGTCGCACCAGTACCTATAGGTTCTCACGTCTGTGCCTCCTGGCGTCCAGATCCTAATCATCAAAGGGGACAAACCATGCGTAAGACCATTGCTGCCGTTACGGCGGGTCTGTTGCTGGTGGCTGGCCAAGCGGCTGCTGCTGGCGTGAATAATTCGACCGCTCGCGTTGGCGACCGGGTCGGTGCGACCGCCGAATCCTCCAGCGAATTCGCTGGCATCCCGCTGCCGGTGCTCCTGATCGGCGCCGCCGTCATCGTCGCGACCGTCGTTGTCGCCACCGACGACGACAGCGAGAGCGACTAAGAAACCACGGCGCGCTGCCTCGCATCAAGTCGCCGGTGCGCGCCCCTAGGTTAAGGATAGGCCAGCAGAACCCCGTCGTTATCGCGGCGTTTGTTCTGCTGGCCTTTTCGTTTGTCCTCGGTGGAGCCAGCCGCCAGCACGAGCTACGACTGGCCTTCGTCGAACTGGCCGCTCTGCCGCTGTTGATTCTGGCGGCCTTCGCGCTGCTGCAACGCGACGACCTTTCCCGCCACCGATTCAGCCTGGGCCTGCTGGCGGCCACAGCCGCCCTTCCCCTCATTCAACTGATTCCGCTGCCTCCTGCGCTGTGGATGGCTATTCCAGGGCGCGAGCAGCTGGTTCTGGCCCTGGACGTAGCGGGGGTGACCCCCGGTTTTGCGCCGCTCAGCCTCACTCCTGATCGAACGTGGGGCTCCTTCCTCGCTCTCATCCCACCCGTTGCGGTCTTTCTCGGAGTGCTCGCGGCGCCCCCGTCCGCCCCGCAGAGATTTGCTCAGGGACTGGTCCTTGCGACCTTCATCGCCATTCTGCTGGGAGCGGCTCAACTCGCGAGCGGTGGAACCCGGCTCTACCCTTGGGCGACAACTGACGCCGGCAACGTCGTAGGGTTCTTCGCAAACCGGAACCACATGGCCGCTCTTTCCCTGATGAGCCTGCCATTCGCTGTGGTGCTGGGCATCAGGGCCAGTCGCCGGCACGTCAGCCGGTCCCAGCTGATGATGGGCCTGGCGATCGTATACGTCGCCCTGACGGTCGTGGCGATCGGGGTTATCCGCTCCAGGGCGGGCATAATCCTGGTCGTGCCTGTCCTCCTGGCCTCGCTCGCCGCCGCCTGGATCGCTCTTGGCCGGGGGCGACCAAAACGCTCGCTTCTGGCGGCGGGACTGGGCGCGGCGCTGGCCTTCGCCGCTGTTGGCGCGTTCGCCCTGGGACCCGTACTTGAACGGTTCGACACCCAGGGCGCCAAAGAGGGCCGCTTCGAGAATTGGCCGTTCGTCGTCGACGCCGCCGCATCCTACCTTCCGCTCGGGTCCGGGATCGGCTCATTCGACGCGGTTTACCGTTCTGTCGAGCCTCTGTCGCGCCTCGACGCGACCTTCTTCAACCAGGCGCACAATGATTTTCTCGAGCTGTGGCTGGAGACAGGGTGGCTGGGCGCCGCCCTTGTCATGGCTTTCCTTGTCTGGTTCGGGCGGAGAACATGGACCGCGTGGCGCGCCCGCGTATCAGCATCGCGCGACCTTCAGCGCGCGGCCACGATAGCGATCGCAACGATCCTTGCCCATTCTGTCGGCGACTACCCGCTGCGGACTGAAACCATAGTCACGCTGTTCGCCCTGTGCTGCGGACTACTGGAACTGGCTGTCCGATCAGAGAGCGACCTCGAAGCGCCGAGATCGCGGCGGAGACGCCGCTAGCCCCTCAGCCGCCTCGGGCTTCCGCCCGAGCGAGATCGAATCGTCTGAGGGCCGGCCCCTCCGCGCCTTCGACCGTCTGTATCGCCACCTGCAGATCACCCTCGAGCCGAACCGCGCTCAGCACGCCTGACTCGTAGGCGCGCGTATCGACACCGATGCGGCGCCGGTCGACGTGCAGTTCAGCGCTCGGCGTGTGACCGTGGACGATGACCTTGTCGAACTCGACGTCACTGTTGAGGAAACTCGTCCGGATCCACATCAGGTCCCGCGCCGACTGACGATCAAGGGCTTCGCCCGGGCGGGCGCCCGCGTGAACGAAGAAATAATCTCCCAGCACGACGGTGAGCTCCAGCGCGTCGAGGAAATTCCGCTCTGCGGCGGAGAGCTTGTGGTTCAGGTCTGCGGACACATGCGCCCAGGCTTCCTGCTTGTGCTTCAGCTCCGGAGGACGAAGGCTAAAGGACCGCAGGGTGGCGTCACCGCCGTATTCGCACCAGGCTATTCCCTCCGACGGATCATCGAGGAAGTTCAGCATGGTTTCTTCGTGGTTGCCCTTCAGGAAGCGCCACTCGATCCCCGCAACAGCCGGTAAGGCGCAGAGATATTGAATGACCTCTCGCGACTGAGGGCCGCGATCGATGTAGTCACCCAGAAAAACCACGACCTTCCGCGACGCCCGGGAAGCCGCGGCATCCGAGAGGATTCCGTCAATCAGCGGGCGGAGCAAATCAAGCCGTCCGTGGATGTCGCCGATCGCCCAGGCGATCACGCCATCGGGCACTGCAGGGTTCTGCGGCGCTTGCACCTTGGTCCGGCGATTGAGAAATTTTGAGATCATGGATTCTCTGCGAGAGACATCGCTCGCCCCACGATCTGCCGGGGGCGTGTGCGCCATCTACTAGTACGTCCGTACGTCCGGAAAAGGGCCGCGCCCCCTAACCCTCGAATACCGCTCCAAAATCCGCGTTCGCCTGCGCATATTCGGTCGGGCGGCCGATGTCCATCCAGTACCCCTCGGCGCGTTGAAGCCGAACCGGAAGTTCGCGGGCGATCATGTCGGCGATCAACGCCGGCATGTCGTAGAAGGCGTCCTTGGGTATCAGGTCGTGCACGGCGGGCGACAACACATAGACCCCGGCGCTGATGGTGTAGCTCTGGGTCGGTTTCTCTTCGATGCGGGTCACCCGCGCTCCGTTGGCGTTCACGACGCCGAAGGGCACCTGCATCTGGTAGTCGCGGACCACCACCGTCGCCAGGGCGTCGGACTGCAGGTGCGAATCCAGCAGATGGCTGTAGTCGGCCTTGGCCAGAACGTCGCCGTTGGTGACCACGAAGGGTTCGTCCGGCCTCGGCATCAGGCTGAGCGCGCCGCAGGTGCCCAGCGGCTTGTCCTCGCGCAGATAGCGGATGTCCAGGCCGAGGGCCGACCCGTCTCCGAAATGGCCCTCGATCTGCTCGGCCTTGTAGTTCACCGCCAGCCAGAAGTTCCGGAATCCCTGCCCCGCCAGATTGCCGACGATGGTGTCCAGGATCGGCCGCGAGCCGACGGTCAGCATCGGCTTGGGCGTGTCACGGGTCAGCTCGGCCAGCCGCTCGCCCTTCCCGCCAGCCATGATAATCACAGGATTGGTGCGGACCGGGATGTTGAGGAAGTCCTCGACGGTGGCCATGCCGACCACGCGGTGATCGGCGTCGAGGATCGGAAGCTGGCGCAGGCTGTGGGCCCGCAGGGTGGCCAGCATGGTGGCCGGGTCCTGATGGTCGTCGGCGCAGACGGGTTTCCTGTTGGCGGCGCCGATGGCCTCGTCCTCAATCCCTGCGCCCTTGATAAGCGCACGACGAATGTCGCCGTCGGACAGAGCGCCGAGCAGGCGCCGGTCGCCGTCGACCACCAGGGCGATGCCGGCGCCGGTGGAATCGATCGCGATCAGGGCGTCGCGGAACGTCGCGTCCGGCCCGATCAGGGCCTTTGTCCAGGCCTTCATGCGTTCCCCCTGCGTCTGGCCGGCACACCGACCAGAATGCCCTCGCCAGCGCCGGCGTCTAGAACGACGGCTCCGGCGCCGACGACCACACCGGCCTCGAGCCTGACGCCCTGCCGGATGACTGCGCCCGCGCCGATGTGGGAGCCCTCGCCCACCTCCACGTCACCGCACAGAATGGCGCCGCTGGCGCAGTGGGTGAAGGCCCCGATGCGGCAACCATGCTCGATAATGGCGCCGGTGTTGATGATCACGCCGGTCCCGACCACCGCACCCGCCTGAATCATGGCGCCGGGCATCAGTTGGACGCCCTCCGCAATGACTGCGTGCGGTGAAACGAACGCCGTGGGATGGCGGACGCCCGCGAAGCGGAAGCCCAGAGCCTCCAGCCGCGTCTGTACGCGCCGTCTCAGATCGCGGCCAGCGCTGTCGCCCGTTCCGCCGATGCCGTTGACGAGGTCATAGCCGCCCTGCGGGTCGAGGCTGTCGTCAGCGCCGATTATGTCCAGACCGGGTAAGCCGCTCGCGCCCTTCGCCCCCGGGTCGGCGAAGCCGAGGACGGTCCGGCCTTGAGCCAGCAGAGCGTCGGCGACGACCCTCCCGTGACCCCCGGCGCCCACCACGACAAGAGATCGTTCGCTCATAACTCGATCGCCTCATCGGTCTCATAGGCGCGGGTCGCGGCGCGCCCCAGCATCGGCCAGACATCCATCGGAGACACGCCGTCAGCCGGCCGCTTGGCCGTCAGGTTGTCGAGGCTCAGCGTCTCGCCTGCGGCTATGGGCCGGGCCGCGACCAGACTGCGCCGGGCGATGGAACGGTTGGCCAGTTCCTCGGGCGCGGGCGTCTTCGCCGCGCGGCCCAAGGCGATCTCGACCTCCCGGATGGCGGCGATCATCGCGGCCAGTTCCGCCGGCTCCAGCGAGGCCGCATGATCGGGGCCCGGCCGAGCGCGGTCGAGGGTGAAATGCTTCTCGATCACGGTCGCGCCGCGGGCGACGGCGGCGATGGCGACACTGGTCCCGAGGGTGTGGTCGGAATAGCCGACCGGCAGGCCGAAGGTTTCAGCCATCACATCCATGGCCCGCAGGTTCACCGCCGCCAGCGGCGCCGGATATTCGGTGGTGCAGTGCAGAAGGGTGACGCATTCGCGCAGCCGCTCCTGCCCTTCCGGACTGTCGAAGGCCGCGGCCAGATCGGCCCTGCTAGCTGGCGTTTCTGTCCGGGTCAGGCCGAAGGCGATCACCGACAGGGCGGCGCGGATCTCATCCAGATCGGCCATGCCCGTCGAGACGATCAGCGGCCGGTCCAGCCGCGCGGCGGCCAGCAGCATTGCGCCCCAGGTCAGATCGCCGGACGGAATCTTGATCGCCGGCATGTCCAGAGCGGAGAGAAAGGCGAGGCTGTCGAGATCGAAGGCCGTCGACATGAAGCGGACGCCGCGGGCGGCGGCGTGGCCGGCCAATCCCCGGTGGTCGTCTTGCGCCAGCTCCAGCGCCTTGAGCATGGCCAGCTGGCCACCGTCCTCGCCGGTGTTGCGGGCCTGGTAGGCCGCCTTGCCCGCACGAGGGGTGACCAGCTGTTCGGCCTGGAAGGTCTGGAATTTGACCGCGTCGGCGCCGGCGTCGGCGGCGACATCGATCATGCGCCGGGCGTCGTCCAGTGAGCCGTCGTGATTGACCCCCGCCTCGGCGATGACGAACACTCGGCCGGTCACGCGTCGACCTCGTGGAACGCCTTGGCCAGCAGGGCGGCGCGCGGCGGGGCGGCGCGCAGGATCTGCACGATGCGTCCCGCGCTGCGTCCGTCGCCATATGGGTTCTCGACGCCCGAACAGTCGAGCGCGAACGCCGCCTGCACGGCGCTCGCGATCGCGCCGGCCTCCGCCGGGCAATGGATCACCGAGGCGGCGGCCAGCCGGCCCTTCTGGCGGTCGCCGATGTCGACCGTCGGCACGCCGAACGAGGGCGCCTCATACAGTCCGCTGGAAGAATTGCCGACCACGGCGTCGACCTGGGCCATCAGCGACAGATAGCGCAATTGGCCGAGGGAGGCGAAGACGCGGACGTCCGGCCGGTCGCGCGCCCACAGATCCAGCGCCTCCTCGAGGGTGCGATGGCCTGGGTCGGCGTTGGGACGGGTGATCCATTTCACCACGTCGCGCGGCAAGGCGTCCAAAGCTGCCAGCAGGGCTTCGAACTCGCCCCGTCCCCGATCGGCCGTGAGGGTGACCGGATGGAAGGTGAGGAGGATGTTCCGCGCGCCCAGGGGTGCGCCCAATGCGGCCTCCAGCGCGGGCCGATCCAGCAAGGGCCGGCGGCGCAGCTGATCCAGCCCGGGACTGCCCACGACATGGATACTATCGGGCGCCTCGCCCAGCTGGCGAACACGCCGCGCCGAGAGTTCGTTGGTGACCAGATGGATGTGCGCCATCTTCGTCAGGGCGTGGCGGATGTTTTCGTCGAAGGCTCCCTCGGTCGTGTCGCCGCCGGCGATATGGGCGACGGGCACGCCGTGGATCAGCGCCGCCTGTGCCGCCGCGAGGATCTCGTAGCGATCGCCCAGAACCAGCATGATATCCGGCCTCAGCGCCTCGAACGCCTCTGACACGCCGGTCAGGCAGCGCGCCATGGCCCGTACGGTGTCGTCCGGCCCGTCGGCCTCCAGGCCCAGCGGAACCCGGGCGTCGATGGCAAAGCCATCCGCCTCGATCTGGTCCGCCGTCAGGCCGAAGGCCGCTTCCAGATGCGAGCCGGTGACGACCAGCTGCAGCTCCAGATCGTCCGCCTCGCGAATGTCGTGCATCACCCATTGCAGCAGGCCGTAGTCGGCGCGACCGCCGGTGACGACGCAGATGCGGCGCGGCGCGGTCATGCCTCGGCCAGCCGGGCGCTGCTGGGGATGTTGATCACGCTGGCCTCCAGCGCCTCGGCGACCGGCAGGTCGTCGCGCGGGCAGTCGGCATGCATCGGCAGCCGGTGCATCAGCGTCCACAGCGGCCGGGCCATGAAGCCCGCCGCGTTCAGCGCCTCGAGCAGGGCGTCGCGCGTCGCCATGTCGGGCCGGTCGAGGATCAGGGCGTTCAGCCAGTGGTTGACCTCGGCCCCGGCCCCGGGGGTCAGCAGGCGCACGCCTTCGACATCGCGGAACGCCTCGGCATAGCGCCGCGCCAGCACCGCCTTGCGCGCCATCATGTCGGGCAGCCGCTCCAGCTGCGCGCAGCCGAGGGCGGCGTTGAGATTGGGCATCCGGTAGTTCCAGCCCAGTTCGTCGTGGATGAACGACCATTTGTGCGGGACCCGCGCCGTGGTGGTCAGATGCTTGGCGCGCCGGCCCAGTTCGGCATCGTTGGTCAGGATGGCCCCGCCGCCGCCGGTGGTGACGATCTTGTTGCCGTTGAAGCTGAGCGCCGATACCAGCCCGGCATTGCCGACATGGCGGCCGTTCCAGCGCGAGCCCAGGCCCTCGGCCGCGTCCTCGACCAGAACCAGCTTCCAGCGCGCCGCGACCTCGGCCAGTCCGTCCAGATCACAGGGATGGCCGAAGACGTGCATGACCATCAGCGCACGGATCGGCGCTCCGGTGCGGGTGTTGAGACAGACGTCGCCGTTCAGACGCGCGGTCTGGTGCAGATATGTGTCCAGCCGCACCGGATCGACGCCCAGCGTCGCCGCCTCGGAGTCCACGAAATGCGGCGTCGCGCCCTGATAGGCGACGGCGTTGGCGGTGGCCACGAAGGTCAGGGTCGGGACCAGCACCTCATCCCCGGGCTTCACCCCGGCGAGCCGCAGGCAGATGTCGAGAGCGGCGGTGCCGTTGGACGTCGCCACCGCATGGGCGGCGCCGGTGATGGCCTCGAGGTCGCGCTCGATACGGTCGACATAGGCGCCGACGGACGAGACCCAGCCCGTGTCGAGACAGTCCTTCAGATAAGCCCACTCCTGCCCGCGGAACTCGGGCTCGTGCAGGGAGACGCCGCCTTCGCACGCCGGCAGGGCGGCTCGGACCGCCGCAAGCACCTGATCGGACAGGCTCACAGCACGTACCGATCGGCCTTGTAGCGGGCCGGGTTCCCCGGATCGCTGAACCAGTCGATGGTCTGCTGCAGACCCCGCGCGAAGCCCTCGCCGCCGCCGTATTCGGGCTCCCACCCGGTCAGGGACTGCATCAGACCGCTGTCGGCCCAAAGCCGCTCGACCTCGCTGGCCTCGGGGCGCAGGCGCTGATCGTCGGTGACGATGGCCACGTCGCGGCCCATCAGGGCGATAATCTGGCGCGCCGTGTCGCCGATGGAGATCTCGAAACCGCTGCCGGCGTTGACGGTCTGGCCCACGGCCGCGTCGCATTCCGCCAGCGCCTCGAACGCTCGCGCCGTGTCGGCGACGAAGGTGAAGTCGCGCGTCGGATGCATGGCGCCCAGCTTGATCTCGCTGACGCCGGCGGCGACCTGGGTGATGACGGTGGGGATCACCGCCCGCGCCGACTGCCGGGGACCATAGGTGTTGAAGGGCCTGATCACCGTCACCGGCGTGCCGAAGGCGGCGTGGAAGCTCAGCGCGATCTGGTCCGCGCCGATCTTGCTGGCCGAATAGGGCGACTGGCCCTGCAGCGGATGGGCCTCGGTGATCGGCACGAAGCGGGCGGTGCCGTAGACCTCGCTGGTCGAGGTGTGGACCACCCGTTCGACGCCCAGATCGCGCGCCGCCTGGACGATGTTCAGCGTCCCCATGACGTTGGTTTCGACATAGGTCTGGGGCGAATGATAACTGTAGGGGATGGCGATCAGGGCCGCGAGGTGCAGCACCACGTCGCATCCGGTCATGGCCGTGCGCATGCCGTGCGGATCGCGGATGTCGCCGGCGAAGACGTCGAGGTCCTTGCGAACGTCGGCGGGGCTTTCGTCCAGCCAGCCCCAGCTTCCGAGGCTGTTGTACTGAACGAAGGCGCGCACGTCGCAGCCGCGCCGCACCAGCCGCTCGGTCAGGTGCGAGCCGATGAAGCCATCCGCGCCGGTGACCAGTATGCGCTTGCCGTCCAGTCTCATGGGATCCGTCCCGGGCGGCGGATGCGCCGTGCGGCCAAGATGGTTGCTGGCCGTTAAGGAACCGAAAAGGCGACGCTTGCCGACCGCTCCTGCGGCGGAAAAGCGGGTTGCCTCATCGGGCTCCATCCTGTCTCTGGGGGAAGTCGGTTGTCCATGCCGACGACCGAAACCGAGCCATGCCGTCCAGCCGCCGCCTGCTATCCGTCGCCGTCGCCGTCGCCGCTTCTGCGGGCGTGATCGGCTGCGGACAGGCGTCGGGCAGATCCATGGCGGCCACGACTTCGGACGCCGCGTCGCAGCGGCTGACGACGCTCACATCGCTGGACCAACGCGTGGCTCGGGTTGCGCAGCGGCTGTCCGAGGACAACGTCGACCTGTGTCCCGCAGTCCGGCAATCGGCCGGCTGGGCCCTGCACTCCGCCAGCCAGTACAGCAACGAGCTGCGGCCTCTGGTCCAGTCGCGGTTCGGTCTGGAGGGCGACCTGCCGGGCGTACTGTCCGCGCCTCCGGATTCGGCCGCCGCGGAAGCGGGGCTGCGCGAGGGCGATCTGATCCTGTCGGTCAACGGCGAGGCCCTGAACCCCGGCCCGGCCCGCACAAGGCCTGCCTTCGAGGGTCTGGCCGCCAACATCGCCATGATCGACCGCGCCCTGGCCGGCGGCGCGACCCGTCTCGGCATCCGCCGGAACAACGAACCACTGGACCTGACCGTCCAGCCGCACCGGGCCTGCGGCTATGAGGTGCAGCTGAACCCCTCGGACGAACTGAATGCGCGCGCCGACGGGCGGCGGCTGTTCATCAGCACGGCCCTGGCCGGCTTCACCCGGTCCGACGACGAACTGGCCCTGATCCTCGGCCACGAGCTGGCCCACCACGTCCTGCGGCACCGCACCTGGAGCGATGTCGGCGGCGCGGGCCGCGAGGCCAATGACGCGGCCGCCGTCAATGGCGCCGGTGACAAGGAGACCCAGGCCGATCGGGTCGGCCTGTTCCTGACCGCGAGGGCCGGATACGACACCCGCATCGCGCCCGCCTTCTGGCGCCGGTTCGGGGCCGCCAACTGGCGTGTCCGTTACCCGCAACTGCGCCACGCCTCGGCCGAGGCCCGCGCCCGCGCGCTGGAACAGGTTCAGGTCGAGATCGACGCCAAACGGGCGCGGGGCGGGCCGCTGTTGCCCTGACGGTCAGCCGGGCGCGCGCTCGGCGGCCTGCAGGTCCTCGAGGGTGTCGATGTCGATCGACCGTTCCACCGGCATTTCGTACGCCGCCGTCTCGCCCGCCTTGCACAGCGTCCGTTCGGCCCTCAGCCACGCCAGATCCGCCGCATAGACGGCCCCGTTGACGCGATACGCGGGCGGCAGGTCCTGACGCCGCCAGCCCATCTCCGCCGGCTTCTCGACGAAGGGACTCAGCCGGCCCGCCGGGTCGCGCTGGAAGATCAGATACGGATGGCAGGGCGCCTCACTGACCGACACCGCGCCCGGAGCGCCGCCTTGCGCCATGACGGCCAGCGTGGCCTCGATGTCGTCGGCCGTCCGCAGGGGCGAGGTCGGCTGCAGCAGCACGACGATGTCATGGCCGGGCGCGCGGTCCGCGGCGTCCAGCAGTACGTCGATCGAGGCGGCGGTGTCGCTGGCCAGTTCCGGCGCTCGCTGGAACGGCGCCTCGCAGCCCAGAGAACGGGCCGTCTCGATGATCTCCGCATCGTCCGACGACAGGATCAGCCGGTCGATGCTCGGCGCGGCCTGCCCCGCCCGAATGGTCCAGGCGATCAGCGGCGAGCCGCGAAACGGCAGAAGGTTCTTGCGCGGCAGACCCTTCGATCCGCCCCGTGCGGTGATGACGGCCAGAACGGAGCGACCGCCGATCATGATCCGCCCGCCAGCCACCCGCCGAGCTCCGGCAGAACCCCCGCCGACGCCCTGACCTGCTCCCAGGCGACCATGATGTGGTACAGCGAGCTGGCCGGCGCGGGCTCGTCGACGAAGCCTCCGTCGGCCCGCATCTTGTCGCGCCACAGGCCCGAGGGTTCGAGATAGCGCTGCAGGCCGGCGAGCGCCTTGCCCGCATCATCCAGCAAACGCGCCCGCTGTTCGCCCTTCGCCTTCTCGGTCAGGATCAGCGCCGCCTTCAGCCGCTCCGTCTGGGGCCACAACCGGGCCTGTTCCGAGCGTACCGACAGGTCGTCGTTCAGGGCGTCCATGGCCACACCGCGCACCGGATCCACGCCGCGCGAGCCCACGTCGTAAAGCCGGATCGCAGTCTCCAGAGCCCAGTCCTCGCCGCGCAGGCGGCCCCAGCGCGTCAGCAGCCAGGCCCATTCGAACTGATGCCCCGGCTCGACCAGTCGTCCGTCCTCACCCGCCGCGGACGCCCACGACTCGTCGAAGAATTCGCGCAGGAAGCCGCCGTGCGGATCGATGAAGGCGCGCCGGGCGAGGGCGACGATCTCGTCGGCCATCGCCCGCCATTCGCCCTTCGGCTCGATCGCCTCCCACGCCATGCAGGCCTCGAGCAGATGCATGTGGGCGTTGGCCTGATACGGATGATCGCCCGCCTCGCGCCAGCCGCCGGCGGGGACCCGCACGCCCGCCAGCGCCGCGCGCACGGCGTGGGCCCGTTCGGTCATCAGTTCGGGAGCAATCCCGGCCTTGGCGGCCGCCGCAAAGGCGAACAGGACAAAGGCCTGGTCGTACAGGAAAGCGCTGTCGTCCAACGCGGCGCCATCCGCGGAAACCAGCGTACGGTAAAGATCGTCGTCGCGCCGATTGGTCGCCTCGAACCGCACAAGGCCCCGGCTGACCACCGATCGCCACGGACCGCTCCAACCGAAGTCGCCCGCAGCGCAATACACATAGGCCTGACGCGCCTGCACCCGCGCACGGCGAAACTCGCCCGACACAGAGCCAGACAGATCGATCGTCTCGCGGAACCCACCGTTGTCGTCAACACCGATCGTGGCCCAGATTGGCAAGGCGTTCAGCCGCAGCCAGCGATCGAAGCTTTGCGCCCTGTCCGCCAGCGTATCGGCAACGCTGATGGCGCCGTGCGCATGGGCGGGCGAAGCCGACCGGATGCGTTCAACGAGGCCTTTGACCTCTTGGGCCCGGTCGAGACTGCAGACCAGAACAGCATCGGGTTCGGCGATGATCGCGATATTGGACACGCCGGCCGTAGCGACGATCATGCCCTTGGCGGCCCGAACCAGAGCCATATCGCCGTCGGTTGCAAACCATTCGCCCCGGTCGCCCGATCCGAGCGCCTGGACCGCATCCCACGCGCCAAGGTCGGACCAGCGGTAGTCGACGGGCATGACTGAAATCCGGTCGCTGCGCTCCATGACGGCATAGTCGATCGAGATCTTGGGTGCGTTGCGGAATGCATCCGTCAGCATCATAACGGCGGAAGTTTTATCCGGCAGCGCCGCCCGTGCCGCTGCGGAAACCTCCGGGGCGAAGGCGTCCAGCTGGGCCAGCAGCACGTCGGCCCGGACCATGAAGTTTCCGCTGTTCCATAAATAGCCGTCGCGAACGTAGGCTTCCGCCGTGGCCCTGTCAGGCTTTTCCACGAACGCCCGGACTGGCGACAGGCCGGCCGTTTCCGGCTGGATATAGCCGTAGGCCGAGGACGAATCCGTTGGCCGAATCCCGAAGGTGACGATCTGGCCCTGCCTGGCCGCTTCCGCCGCCGCCAACACCGGGCCGCGGAAGGCGGCATCATCGGGAATGTGATGGTCCGACGCGACGAACAGGGCCACGCCGTCAGGTGCGACGCTGGCGATCCAGGTCGCGGCGGCCGCCATCGCCGGGGCTGAATCCCGGCCTTCCGGCTCAAGCAGAACCACCGCGTCCAAACCCAAGGTCGCGAGCTGTTCCACAATGAACGAGCGATGGGACGCGCCGGCCACCACAACCAGGCGTCCGCCGCCAACGGTGAGCGGAACCACCCGTCGGGCCGTCTCCTGGAACAGCGACAGCTCGCTGACGAAATCGATGAACTGCTTGGGTCGGGCCGGTCGCGACGCCGGCCAAAGGCGCGTTCCCGCCCCACCGCACAGGATCACCGGAAATATCGCCACGTTTGCCCCTCGTTTTCAGGAGCCATAGACGCGGGAACGGCCGGCGGCAAACATCCCCCGCCGGCCTGCTCCGAGCTCTAGAACGTCTTCCCCCAGCTTCCCATCAGGGTGAAGGTCGTCGGCGACGCCCGCACGTTCTGATCGTCGCGCGTGACCATGCCGCGCAGGCTCAGCGCCGACCCGTCGCCGAGCCGGTGCACGCTGCCCAGCGACATGTCGATCTGCCGCCCGCTCGGCGCCGCCGAGAATGTGCGCTCCGAGAAGGTCAGCTCGTCGAAATACCCCGCCGGGGAATCGGCCAGATACGCGCTGAACACGCCGCTTTCGGTCCGCAGCGGCTGCGAGATCGACCAGGTCAGGCTCTCGCAACCGAAGCCCAGCTGCTTGCAGAAGGTCGTCAGGCCCAGCGCCCAGGTCGAGCTGATGGCGGTCTCGGACAGGCTGAGGAACCGCCCGCTCAGGTCGGTGCGCGCCCAGCCCATCTCGGCGTTGAGGAACAGGTTGGGGCGCAGGGCGAACTGGCCGCCGACCGAGCCGAAGGTCGTGGTGCTGGGCAGGGCGAAGCCGGAGTCCAGCGGCGCATAGGAACCCAGGGGCCCCATCTTCTCGTCCAGACCCCCGACGGCGAAACGCAGGCGGCTGGTCGACGACGTCCGCCAGTCGGCGACGAACCGCGCATAGCTGGAGACGTCTTCCTCCCGCGCCTGGAACGGCATGGCGCGATCGCCGACGCCGGTATCGGCCGTCAGGGTCACGGCCCCGATCTTCACGGCCCCCAGCCAGGCCCGGTCGACCTGGGCCAGGGAGGCGAAATTATCAGCCGCGCCCAGTTCGAACGGCGAGCGGGCGCCGTTGCGGCCCTGCCAGAAAGCGGCCGCGCCGCGGCCGGCCGAGAACTCCACCATCATGTCCTCACGCCGGCGCTCGTCCAGCCAGGGCGTGATGACATTGGTCGATTCGGCCAGGTCCCAGGGACTGTCCTGAACCGCGGCTCCGGTCGTCAGCGTCAGGGTCGACCCCAGGGGACCCTCGACCATCAGACGCGCCTGCTGACGCGGCGCGCGCGGCAGCATGTTGGCGACCCCGCGCGGAGCCATGCCGTAGCTGCCGGCCAGATCGACCCGGAACAGGCGGTCGAAGGTGTCGTGGCCCACCGTGTCCAGCGCCCCCCCGCTGTTTCTGAAAGCGTCGCCGAACGCGCCGCCGGTGTAGGAGAACCGCTCTCTGGTGACCGAGACGCTCTGGCCGCTGAGCGTACCGACCTGGGTCGAACCGACCGGCTGGAACGCCTGGACCAGGTCCAGCAGGCCGCGGCCGTAGACGGCGTCGGTCCCGGCCGCGCCCGCCTCGCGCGCGGTGGTCAGCAGGATCTCGACGGCCTGGCGCCCCGTCAGATTGGGGAAGGCCTGCAGCAGCAAGGCCAGAGCCCCCGCCACGGCCGGTGAGGAGAAGGAGGTGCCGTTGACGCGGAAGCAGCTGGTCCCGTCGCAGCCGGTGATCACATCCACGCCCGGACCGCTGAGATAGTTGTTGGCGGACACCCCCGCCCGGTTCGAGAACCCGGCCATGACGTCGCTGCTGTTATGCGCGCCCACCACGATGATGGCTCCCGCGAACCGCGGATCCGAGGCGTAGCGGCCCGGATATTCCGGGTTTCCGCCTGTCGCCTCGGCGCCCTCGTTTCCGGCCGAGATGGCGAAGACGATGCCGGCGTTGACGGCCCGCTGGAGAGCCGCCTCGAACGCCGTGCCCATGGGGCCTTCGCCGCCCAGGGACATGTTCACGACCTTGACGTTGGCGGCGATCGCATAGTCGATCGCGCGGATCAGGTTGCTGGTGCCGAAGCAGACGTCCTCTTCAGGGTCATCGTCACATTCGCCGGCCGTGTCGCTGCGGATCGACACAATGGTCGATTCATAGGCGACGCCGATGGTCCCGAAGCCGTTGAAACCCGCGGCGATGACGCCGGACACAAGCGTTCCGTGGTCGTCCGGGCCGTCGGGCGTGGACCGGCCCGACACGACGTCGGTCGAGGCGGCAGAAATGCGTCCGGCCAGGTCGGGCTGGGTGAAATGGATGCCGGAATCGATGACGCCGACAGTGATTCCGGCTCCGGTCGCGCCCGCGTTCCAGGCGTTGATCGCGCGTATGTTGGCCACGCCATAGTTGCGCAGATACTCGGCCGAACTGGTGGAAGGCGGAGGCGGCGGCGGAGGCGGGGGCGGCGGAGGCGGAGGCGGAGGCGGAGGCGGAGGCGGAGGAGGAGGTGGGGGCGGAGGCGGAGGGGGCGGCGTGACGATTCCACCCCCGCCGCCGCCGCCGCCTCCACCGCCTCCACAGGCGGCGAGCGGAGTCAGAACCGCGGCCAGAAAGAGGGCCCGGGACACCAGTCCCACTGTGAATCGGTTGTGCATGTGATTACCCGACCTGGCCCCGCCGCGACCCTGAACCGGGGTCGCCGGTTAGGCAATGGTTACAATGGCTTTGACCCAGGTAAACAAATCGCGAACTCCGGGCTCGCTCTTGGAACGAACGCGTGACTGGTGCACATCTGGAACCGGCGGGGAGGCCATCATGTCGGAACCCATCCGGTCCATTCTGATCGTCGGCGGCGGCACGGCCGGCTGGATGGCCGCCGCCGCCCTGCAGCGGTCGCTGGGTCCGCACGCCAGGGTTTCGCTGGTCGAGTCCGACGAGATCGGCATCGTCGGCGTCGGCGAGGCCACGGTGCCGCCCATCCGCGACTTCAACACCATGATCGGCCTCGACGAGGCGGAATTCATGCGCGAGACGAAGGCCACGCTGAAGGTCGCCATCGTCTTCAAGGACTGGGGCCATATCGGCAACCGCTACGTCCATCCGTTCGGCACCTTCGGCCGCGGCCCCGCGCTGGCGGACTTCCAGCAGACGTATTTCGCGCTGAAGGCCCGCGGTCTGGCCGGCGAACTGGGCGACTATTCGATCTGCTGGCGCGCCGCCGATGCGGGCAAGGTGGGCGACCGCGATCCCGACTTCCGCTCGCCGAAGAACACCCTGTTCAGCGCCTATCATTTCGACGCCGGCCTCTACGCCCGGTACCTGCGCAGGGTCTGCGAGGGCCGGGGCGTCGAAAGGATCGAGGGCAGGATCGTCGACGTCGTCCAGCGCGGCGAGGACGGCTTTATCGACGGTGTGACGCTGGAGGACGGCCGCACCCTGAAGGCCGATCTGTTCATCGACTGCACCGGCTTCCGCGCCCTGTTGATCGAGGGGGCGCTGAAGGCCGGGTATGAGGACTGGTCCCACTGGCTGCCGGTCAACCGCGCCATGGCCGTGCCCTGCGCCGGCGTGAAGCCGCTGACGCCCTATACGCTGTCGACGGCGCGCGAGGCGGGCTGGCAATGGCGCATCGCCCTGCAGCACCGCACCGGCAACGGCTATGTCTATTGCTCGGACCACCTGTCCGACGAGGCGGCGCGCGAGACCCTGCTGGCCAATCTCGACGGCGAGCCTCTGGCCGAGCCGCGCCCGCTGCGCTTCGTCACCGGCCGGCGCAAGACCTATTGGGATCGCAACGTCGTCAGCCTTGGCCTGTCCAGCGGCTTCATCGAGCCGCTGGAGTCGACCAGCATCCATCTGGTCCAGGCGGGCATATTCCGCCTGCTGCAGCATTTCCCCGACAGGGACTTCAGCCCCGTCAACATCCAGTCCTACAACCGCCGGCTGGGGCGCGAGGTCGAGCTGATCCGCGACTTCGTCATCCTGCACTACCACGCGACCCAGAGGGACGATTCCGCCTTCTGGCGTCAGGTGGCCGCCATGCCGATCCCCGACACCCTGGCCGAGCGGGTCGAAGCCTTCCGGGAGCGGGCGCTGCTGTATCAGGTCGGGGCCGACGAATATTTCAGCCAGGCCTCATGGCTGGCCGTCATGTACGGTCAGGGCATCATCCCGCGCGGCCCCAATCCCCTGTATGCCTACCAGAACGCCGAACGGTCCGCCGCCGGTCTGCGCCAGCTGTCGGACATTCTGGCCCGCACGGTCGAGGGCCTGCCCGAACACGAGGCCTGGCTGAGAGCCAACGCCATGTGGTCAGGCGACGCCTAGGCGACGGGGGCCGGCTCCAGGGGCTCGGGCTGGATCGCGGGCGGCGGAAATGCGGGCGACGGAATCACGGGATCGACCGTCTCGCGCCACGCCGCGGAGGGGTTCAGGGCCGCCGTGGCCTCCAGAAACGTTCCCGGCTTCATCGACGGCTCCTTCGCCGTCTGCAGGCCGGCGACACGCGCCAGATCGGCGATATAGCTGATGCAGTTGCGCCGCCGCAGATCGTAAAGCGACCCCTCCGGCCCATTCCACCAGTCCGATCGCGCGCGGACGGCGCGGTAGACGGCGTCGCTGACCGTCATCCGCAAATAGGGCTTGCCCTCCCCTACATAGCGGCCCTCGGGCGTGGCCACGATGCCCGGACCCGTGGCCAGCAGCAGGTGCGGACCGGGATATTTCGCGGTGAAGCCCGCCGCCCAGTCGACCGGATCTCCGGTGTCGTCCAGCGACCCGGACGCATGGACATAGGCATGGGGAAACAGCAGATCCCCCCCCCGGATGCGGGCGCCGGGATGGGCGTAGAAGGTCAGGGTCACCGCCGCCCAGGCGGGGGCGGCGATCAGGGCCAGGAACAGGCCCAGCAGGCCGGCGCGTCTCGTCATGGCGATCATAAAGCTCTCCGCGGCCCCGCCCCTATCCTGGGCGACCCGGAGGCAAACGCACAAGGGCCGCCGACGATGCCGCCGGCGGCCCCGTCTTTACGCGATTGTCCTAGTGCGGCGCGGGCGCCGCGCCGTCTCCGTTGCGCACGGGCGTCCGCGCCGCCGCAATGGCGAACACCGTCAGCGCGACATAGCCCAGCAGCGGCACATAGAAGGCCGGGGTCAGCACCCCGCCCGCGGCGTCCGCGATCTGGCCCGCGACGAGCGGCAGGACGGCCCCGCCGATGATGCCGAACACCAGCAGGCCCGACGTCGCCGCGGCCGGCGCGCTGGACCGTTCCAGCGTCAGGGTGAAGATGGTCGGGAACATGATCGAGTTGAACAGGCCGATCGACAGGGCCGCATAGGCCGCCGTGGTTCCGCCCGTCTGGGTCACGACCGCGCACAGCAGGCCGGCGCAGACCGTGCAGACCGCCAGCAGGACGCCGGCGGGCACCCGCGTCAGCAGGGCGCTGCCCGCGAACCGGCCGATCATCGCCCCGCCCCAGTAGAAGGCGACCATCTTGCCAGCCTCTTCCAGCGGGATGTCCAGGATGCCCTCGCTGTTCAGGAAGTTGGTCAGCATCGAGCCGATGGCCACTTCCGAGCCGACGTAGATGAAGATGGCGAGGGCGCCGAACAGGGCCCAGGGCGAACCGAAGGCCGCCAGGGGCGAGGCGCCCGCGACGGCGGCCGGGGCGGCGGCGTTGATCTTCTTGCGGGCCGTGAAGATGAAGACGGCCAGCAGGGCGAAGAAGGCGCCCATGGCCAGGAAGCCGGCGTCGATGCTGCGCAGGGACTCGTTGCGCGTCGCCACGGTGACGACGGCCCCGGCCGCGAAGACCCCGCCCGTCAGCAGGACGTGGGATCCCAGCCACGGCCCGATCGTCGTGCCCAGCGAGTTGAAGGCCTGCGAGAAGTTCAGGCGGAAGTGCGAGCTCTTACGGGCGCCCAGTTCGGCCACCAGCGGGTTGGCCGCGACCTGCAGCAGGGTCACGCCCGAGGCGATGACGAACAGGGCCAGCAGCACGCCGGCGTATTGATCCATCATCGTCGCCACGGGAACGATCAGGCAGCCCAGCACCATCGTCGCGAGGGCGGCGATGATCGCGCGGCTGTAGCCCAGCCGGGCCAGCACATAGGATGCCGGGATCGACGCCACGCCATAGGCGATGAACCAGGCGGAGGTGGTGAAGAAGGCCTCGGTATAGCTGAGATCGAACACCCGACGCACCGCTGCGATCAGCGGATCGATCAGCGAGGTGGCGAAGCCCCAGGCGAAGAACAGGGTGGTCACATAGGCGAAGGCGAGGTTCGTGCCCGTGCGCGGCGCGCTCTGGAGGTCGGTCATGTCTCTTCCCTGGATCGCCGCGTCGTCCCCGCGAGCGGCTGTTGGCCCTTTGGTTTCATCCGTGGGCGGTCTCGTCCAGCGGTTTGAGCCGAATCGTAACCAAAAGTGGCCAGAGGGCTTCAGGAGCTCTCGCGGCCGCGGATGGCGGGATGATCTGGCGCATCCGGCCGCTCGGGGCTAACGAAGGTCCATGAGCAAGGACCCCGTCCTCGTCACCGGCTCGGCCGGCTTCATCGGCTTCCACACCGCGCAGCGCCTGCTGGCGCGCGGCGAGACCGTGATCGGGCTGGACAACCTGAACAGCTACTATGATCCGGCCCTGAAACAGGCGCGGCTTGACCGGCTGATCGACCAGCCCGGCTATATCCATCACACGCTCGATCTGGCGGACCGCGAGGGCATGGCCGCCCTGTTCGCCAGACATGCGCCGCGCCGGATCATCCATCTCGGGGCCCAGGCCGGCGTCCGCTACAGCCTGGAGGCGCCCGAGACCTACGTTGATTCCAACGTCGTGGGTTTCCTGACCGTCCTCGAAGGCGCCCGGGCGGCGAAGGCCGAGCACCTCGTCTTCGCCTCGACCAGCTCCGCCTTCGGCGCCAACGGCACCCTGCCCTTCTCGGTCAGACAGGGCGTCGCCCATCCCCTGACCGTCTACGCCGCAACCAAGATCGCCAACGAGGCGATGGCGCATTCCTATTCCCACCTGTTCGGCTTCCCCTCGACCGGCCTGCGCTTCTTCACCGTCTACGGACCGTGGGGCCGGCCCGACATGGCCCTGTTCAAATTCACGAAGGCCATTCTCGAAGGCCGCCCCATCGACGTCTACGGCCATGGCGAGATGGAGCGGGACTTCACCTACATCGACGACATCGTCGACGGCGTGGTCGCCGCCCTCGACAAGCCCGCCGCCATCGATCCGGACTGGAAGGCCGAGGCCCCGAACCCCTCCACCTCGGGCGTCGCCCCCTGGCGAATCCTGAACCTCGGCGCCGGGCGCCGCGAGCCGCTGATGCGTTACATCGCCGTGCTGGAAGAGGCGCTGGGGCGCAAGGCCGAGCTCAACCTCCTGCCGGTGCAGGACGGCGACGTGACGCGCACCGAGGCCGACGTCGAGGAGACCCGCGCCCTTCTGGGCTACGCCCCCTCGACCTCCATCGACGTGGGCGTGAAGCGGTTCGTGGACTGGTACCGCGACTTCTACCGGGTCTGATCCGCGAAGAAGGGCGGGACCGTGTTCGGCCCCGCCCTCATCATCGCCTTACTGGACCGGCTGGCCGTTGATATCGACCACTTGCACATCGCCATAGCCGAGCGCCCGGATCCTGGGCTCGATCGTCGCCCGGTCGCCGACCACGACCCAGGTCGTGGGTCCCGTGCCGACGATCGCCTGCGCCGCCGCGGCGGCCCGGGCCGCGGTCATGGACCCCACCGTCCCGGCATAGGTGTCATAGTAGTTTTCCGGCACGCCCCAGACGACCATGTTCTGCAGTTCGCCGGCGATGGCGGCGTTGGTTTCCCAGTTGCCGCCCATGCCCAGGACCATGTTGGACCGGGCCGCCATGATCTCCTCCTCGGTTAGCGGGCGCGACCCCACCACCTCGGTCAGCTCCCGGCGCAACTCGGCCAGACTCTCGGCTGTCTTGTCGGACTGCACGCCGGCGCTGACGGAATAGATCCGCTCGCCCCGACCGTAGGGGACGCCGCCGCCGGCGCCGTAGGACCAGCCCTTGTCCTCGCGCAGGTTCATGTTGATCCGGCTGGTGAAGGCGCCGCCGAGGGCGGTGTTCATGGTGTCGATCGACGCTTCGGTCGCCGGATCGAAGGCCGGCGCAACGCGGCCGGCCACGATGGTCGACTGAGGTCCGGCGCGGTCCACGATCAGGATGCGCGGCTGGCCCGAGGGCTCGGCCGCATCAGCCGGTCCAGGCTTGGCCGGCATCGGCGTCGACGGCGCACGCCATCCCGCGAAGGCCCGCTCCAGCTTCGGCGTCAGTTCGGCCAAGGTGGTGTCGCCGACCACGACCAGGGTCGCATTGTCGGGCCGGAACCACATCTCATGCCAAGCCTCGGCGTCGGTCGGGGTCAGGGTCGCGACGGTGGCCTCGGTGCCGCTGGTCGGACGCCCGTAGGGATTGCCGGGACCGTACATCTCGGCGTTCAGCACGCGGCGCGCGATGGCTCCGGGATTGCGGTTGGCCTGCTGGATCCCGGCCACCTGCAGCGCGCGCGCGCGTTCGAAATCCTCGGGCCGGAAGGCCGGGTTGAGGATCACGTCGGCATACAGGTCCAGCGACGGGTCCAGCCGCGAGGACAGGGCGGTCATGGAAACGCTGGTCGAGTTCGTGCCCGATCCGGCGCCGAGGGTGGCGCCGAGCAGTTGCAGCCGGTCGCTGATCTCGAGAGCGTCGAGATCGTCCGTGCCGTTGGTCATCACCTGCGGGGTCAGCTGGGCCAGACCTGCGTCGGCGTCCGCATCGACCACCGCTCCGGCGTCGAGGATCAGGTTCATGCTGACCGTCGGCACGCTGGCGCGCTGCACGAACATCACCTTCAGGCCGTTGCTCAGCTGGGCCCGTTCGATGGTCGGGAAGACCGCCTGCGCCGTCTCGCTGGCCGGCGGGACGCCGGCCGAGCGGTCAACGCCTGTCGGCTGTGCCGCGTAGTCGGGGAAGGGCAGGACCTGCAGCGAGTAGCTGCCGTCGCTCAGCCATTCGCGGCCGACCCGGGTCAGATCCGCGGGTTGCGCCGCCACGATGCGCTGGTACGACGCGCGCCACGCGCCGGGATCGCCGTGGAAGACCTCGCTCTCGGCGAGGATGTCGGACTTGCCGCCGAAGCCGCCAATCCGCTCAAGGCCGCGCACGAAGCCAGCGCCGACTGTGGTGCGCGCTCGCTCCAGCTCGGATGCCGTCGGGCCGTCCCGCAGCAGTCGCGCCATCTCCTCGTCGACGATCGCCTCGATCCGCGCCAGGTCCTGGCCCGGCTTGGCTGTGACCAGCACAAGAAACTGGCTGCCGATCTCGCTCTCCGAGTTGAAGGCCGCCACCTGGGTGGCGATCTGGTCGTCGAACACCAGCCGCTTGTAGAGGCGCGAATTGCGGCCAGAGCTGAGCACCTGGGCCAGCATGCCGAGGTGGTCCGAGTCGGCCGACCCGGCCCGCGGCGTGTTCCACACCTTGTACAGACGCGGCTGGCCGACACGATCGTACATCGTCTCGCGCAGCTCGCCTGTCATCCGGGCGATCATCTGGACCGGCTGGGTCACGGGCGGACCGGGAGGGATGTCGCCGAAATAGCGCTCGACCTTTTCCCGGGCCTGCTCAGGCGTGATGTCGCCGGCCAGGACGATGGTGGCGTTGGCCGGACCGTAATAGTCGCGGAACCACTGCTGCACGGTGGGCAGGTCGGCGGCGTTCAGATCGTCCATCGACCCGATCACCGTATGGCCGTACGGATGGTCGTCCGGATAGGTCGCGGCCGTGATCGCGTTCCACACGCGGCCATAGGGCTGGTTCTCGCCCTGACGCTTCTCGTTCTGGACGACGCCGCGCTGCTCATCCAGACGCGCCTGGTCGATGGCGCCCAGCAGGTGGCCCATCCGGTCGCTCTCGAGCCACAGGATCGAATCCAGGGCCGAGGTCGGGACGTTCTGGAAATAGTTGGTGCGGTCAGTGTTGGTGGTGCCGTTCTGGTCCGTGGCCCCCAGCAGTTCCGTACCCTTGAAGAAGTCGGTGTTGTAGTTCTCGGACCCGTTGAACATCAGGTGTTCGAACAGGTGGGCGAAGCCCGACCGGCCCTGCGGCTCGTTCTTGGAGCCGACGTGGTACCAGATGTTCACCGCCACGATCGGGACCTTGTGGTCCTCATGGACGATGACGGTCAGGCCGTTGTTCAGAACGAATTTGGTGAAGGGGATGTCCACATCGGGCAAGGGCGCGAGGCGCTCCTGAACGGCGGCGGCGGCCACGGCCGGCGGGGGCGCGGCGACGCTTCCGGCCTGAACGGCGGTGGCGATCAGCAGGGTCGAGGCGACCCCTCCGAGCAAGGCGAGACGGCGGGCGTTGCGCATGGTGTTTCCCCAGAACTGCGATAACGGCGAGTGGCCGGAAAGACAGTGACACCCGGACAGCCTGACCGCGCAATATCTGAATCATTGCAACTCTGTAACGTGCACCGCATCCGCGACATCGTCCGGTCAATTCATGCCGAAGCGCCGCCCGCACGCCCTGTTCCGCACAGCACTGCCGCAGGATATTGCACCGCACACGAAATGAATTGCCTTGTGCGTTGCAATAGCGTCCTATCCGTATCCGCGGCGTCGAACGCGGTTCGGGCCGAGCCACTCTGACCTTCCGGACCGGACCCGCGATGATCGCTCGACTTCCCCTCGCCCTTGTCGCCACAGCCTTCGGCGCCCTCGCCGCCGGCCCCGCCTTAGCCGCCGCCCCGACGCTGCTGGCCCATCAGGCGCCGCTGGTCCTGAACGAGGCGTCCTCGGCCTGGATCCTGACCTCGACCGCCCTGGTCCTGCTGATGACCCTGCCGGGCCTGGCCCTGTTCTACGGCGGCATGGTCCGGCGCAAGAACGTCATCGCCACCATCGCCCATTCCACCGCCGCCCTGGCCATCGTCACCGTCCTGTGGTTCGCCGTCGGCTACAGCCTGTCCTTCGGCGCCAGCGGCCCGGCGACCAACGGCTTCATCGGCGGACTGCAGGCCGCCTTCCTGGACGGCGTCACCCCCTCGACTGCGCACAGCCTCGCCCCGGGCCTGCCCGAGTTCCTGTGGATCGCCTATCAGCTGACCTTCGCCATCATCACCCCGGCCCTGATCGCCGGCGCCTTCGCCGAGCGGATCAAATTCCCGGCCGCCATCCTGTTCTTCTTCCTCTGGCACCTGCTGGTCTATGTCCCGATCTGCCATCAGGTCTGGGGCGGCGGCTGGATGGGCTCGCTGGGCGTGCTCGACTTCGCCGGCGGGGCGGTGGTCCACGTCAATGCGGGCGTCGCCGGCCTCGTCTGCGCCCTCGTTCTGGGCCCCCGCCATGGTCACGGCCGGGACAATATGGCCCCGCACAACCTCGCCTTCACCGCCATAGGCACGGGCCTGCTGTTCGTCGGCTGGCTGGGCTTCAACGCCGGTTCGGCCTGGGCCGCCGACGGCATCGCCGCCGTGGCCGCCTTCAACACCATCCTCGCCGCCGCCGCCGCCGCCATCGGCTGGACCGCCGTGGAGTGGATCGACCACAAACGCCCCACCCTGCTCGGCCTGCTGTCCGGCATCGTCGCCGGCCTCGTCGGGATCACCCCCGCCGCCGGTCTCGTCGATCCAAAGGGCGCCTTCATCATCGGCATCCTCAGCGGCCCCGCCTGCTACGCCGGCGCCGTCTGGCTCAAGCGCGCACTCAAATATGACGACAGCCTCGACGCCTTCGGCGTGCACGGCGTCGGCGGCATCGTCGGCGCCCTGCTGACCGGCGTCCTCGCCACCGCCGCCATCAACCCCGCCGGCGAGAACGCCAACCTCCTGAACCAGACCATCGGCCTGCTGGCCGTCATCGCCTGGAGCGGCGTCGGCACCTTCGTCATCCTGATGATCTGCAAATTCACCACCGGCCTGCGCGTGGCGAAGGAGGAGGAGATCGAGGGTCTCGACTACACCCAGCACGGCGAGACGATTCACCAGTGACGGAGTGGCTCGTGGCTAGTGGCTAGTGGCTAGTGGCTCGTGGCTAGTGATTGTCGTTTGTTGTCGGCGGAACGGCGACGCGGTCAGCGCGGTCGCGCAGGCGGCGGCCAGCCACTAGCCACTAGCCACTTCACAGCCGCAACGCTCCCCGCCCACCGGCGTTCACCCCGCATGGCAGCCCACGGCGAACTGAAAACCTATCAGGCGAAACGCAATTTCGCCGACACCCCAGAGCCGTCCGGCCGCAAGGGCAGGGCGAAGACCACCGCCCTGACCTATCTGATCCAGCGTCACGCCGCGACGCGCCTGCACTACGACTTCCGTATCGAGGTCGACGGCGTGCTCAAATCCTGGGCCGTGACCAAGGCGCCGTCGCGCGACACCCTGGTCAAACGCCTCGCCGTCGAGGTCGAGGACCACCCGCTCGACTACGGCGCCTTCGAGGGGACCATCCCCGCCGGCAACTACGGCGCCGGCACGGTTCAGATGTGGGACCGCGGAACCTGGGAACCGCAGGAGCCCGATCTCGACGCCGCCTTCAGGAAGGGCCAGATCAAGATGGTCCTGCATGGCGAGCGGCTGAAGGGAAAATGGGCCCTGATCCGCCTGCGCGCCGACCGCGGCAAACCCTCGAAGCGCAACAACTGGCTGCTCATCAAGGAGAAGGACGAGTTCGCCGTCCCCGGCGAGGGCGAGGCCAATATGGAGATCGACGCCTCCATCACCACCGGCCGCAGCCTCGCCGAAATCGCCGAAGGGAAGAAGCAGTGGGGCTCGCCGAGGAAGACGACCCGCGCCGCGCCGCCGAAGCCGGAGGCCCGCCCTGCGGTCGCCAGCAAGGCCGACAAACCCCCTGCCTTCGTCCCCATCCAGCTGTGCAAGATCGCCGACTATCCGCCGCACGGGTCCGGTTGGGCGCACGAGATCAAGTTCGACGGCTACCGGCTGCAGGTCGCCTCGGGCGGCGGCCGGGGCACGGTGCGCACGCGCAAGGGGCTCGACTGGTCGCACAAATTCCCCGAACTGGCCGCCGACGCCGCCCGCTGGCCCGACGCCGTGGTCGACGGCGAGCTCTGCGCCCTGGCCGAAAACCACATGCCCGACTTCTCGGCCCTGCAGGCGGCCATCTCGGACGGCAGGACCGGCGAGCTGATCTATTTCGCCTTCGACCTGCTGTTCGAGGGGCCCGAAGATCTGCGCAAACTGCCCCTGTCGCATCGCAAGGCGCGGCTTCAGGCGTACATCGACCGCATCCCCAAGGCCGCCCGCCAGCGCATCCGCTACGTCGACCATTTCGCCACCACCGGACAGGCCATCCTCGACAGCGCCTGCCGCATGGATCTGGAAGGCGTCATCTCCAAGAAGCTGGACGCCCCCTACACCGCCGGCCGCTCGACCACCTGGCTCAAATCCAAATGTCGCGGCGGCGACGAGGTGGTCATCGGCGGCTGGACTTCCGAGGGCGACCGCTTCCGCTCGCTGATTGTCGGCGTCCAGGACGAGGACGCGAAGGACGGCCGCGGCCTGCGCCACCTCGGCCGCGTCGGCACGGGCTACAACCAGACCCTGCTCAAGACCCTGCTGCCGAAACTCAAGGCCGCCGAAACCGACAGGAGTCCCTTCGTCGGCAAGTCGGCGCCGAAGAAATCCCGCGCCGGCGGCATGACCATCCACTGGGTCAAACCCGTCCTCGTCGCGGAGGTCGAACACGGCGGCTATACCGACACCGGATCCCTGCGTCAGGCGGCCTTCAAGGGCCTGCGCGACGACAAACCCCCCGCCGAGGTGACCGAGGCCCCGCACACGCCGTCGGATCCGGCCAGGGAGCCCGGCCGCCACGCCGGCGCATCGCCCCTCGCCATGCCCGGCGAACCCGGTCCCGCCGCCGGGCGCGCAGGCAAGGGCAAGCTGATCGTCTCCGGGGTGACCATCTCCAACCCTGACAAGATCCTGTGGCCCGCGGCCGACGGAAAGCCCGCCCTGACCAAGGCCGACCTCGTCCGCTATTACGAGATGGCCGCCGAACGCATCCTGCCCCACGTCGCCGACCGCCCGGTCTCCATCATCCGCACGCCGGAGGGCATCAACGGCGAGAAATTCTTCCAGCGGCACGCCATGCCCGGCTCCAACCCGCGGCTGAAGCTGATCGATGTGAAGGAGCGCAAGCCCTACATCGGCGTCGTCGACGTCGGCGGCCTGGTCGCCATCGGCCAGTCCGGCGGTCTGGAGCTGCATCCCTGGGGCTGCAAGCCGGGCGACCCCGAGACCCCCGACCAGATCACCTTCGACCTCGACCCCGACGAGGGGCTCGACTTCGCCGACGTCATCGCCGCCGCGAAAACCGTCAGGAAGGAGCTGGAATCCCTCGGCCTCAACCCCTTCGTCAAGACCACCGGCGGCAAGGGCCTGCACGTCGTCGTGCCGATCAGGGCTGACGCGAAGAGCCGCATCGAATGGGATGAATGCAAGGCCTTCGCCAAGGCGGTTTCCGAGCGCGTCCGCGCCGCCGACCCCGACCATTTCACCACCACCCTGGCCAAGAAGGCGCGGGGCGGAAAGATCTTCCTCGACTATCTGCGCAACGGTCGCATGGCCACCGCCGTCGCCCCCTGGTCTCCTCGCGCCCGTCCCGGCGCGGGCATCGCCTTCCCCCTGTCGTGGACCCAGGTGAAGACCGGCCTCGACCCCCGCGCCTACACGGTCCACGACGCCGCCGCCCTGCTGAAGAAGCGGGACCCGTGGAAGGATTTCCGGGACGGCGCAGTCAATCTGGGACCGGTGCTGAAGAAGGTGCTCTGACCGCACGGCGGCCCCTCCGTCTCCTCCCCATCGCAGATGGGCAGGAGACCGCGAACCGGTGGAGGGGTCGAAGCAGGGAGCGCGTTTGGCGTCCGGCGCCCCCACCCCTGTCGCCATCCCGGCGCGCGCAGCAACCCCGGGATGACGACAGGGAGAGCGGAGCCCTGACCCTTCTCCCCCATCCTCCAACAGGCTATCTCCCACCCATGATCTCCGCCCCGCTTCCCGACGCCGGTTCGAACTGGGTGGACCGCCACGCGCCGGAAGGCCTCAAGCCGTGGCTCAAGCTCGGCCGCTTCGACCGGCCGGTTGGAATCTGGCTGCTGCTCCTCCCCGGCTGGCAGGGGATTGCGTTGGCGTTTGCTTCGAATCCCGACCTCTTCCCGACCCCGCCTCAAGCGGCCGAACACGCCCTCACCCTCGCCGTTCTCTTCGCCCTCGGCGCCGGGCTGATGCGCGCCGCCGGCTGCGCCTTCAACGACATCGTCGACCGCAAGATCGACCGGCAGGTCGCCCGCACCGCCTCCCGCCCCGTCGCCTCCGGCCGGATCAGCATCAGCCACGCCGGAATCTTCGTCGTCGTCTGCAGCTTCATCAGCCTGCAGATCCTGCTGGCCATGAATTGGACCACGGTGATGCTGGGGATCGGGTCGCTGGCCCTCGTCGCCGCCTATCCCTTCATGAAGCGCATCACCTGGTGGCCTCAGGCCTGGCTCGGCCTGACCTTCAACTGGGGCGCCCTGATGGGGTTCGCAGCCTTCACCAGCGCCTTTCCCTGGTCCGGCATGCCCGCCTTCTGGCGAACCGGCGTGTCGGTGTTTCACGCCCACGCCGGCCTGCCCGGCCATCTGACCCCCGCCGCCCTCCTGCTCTACCTCGGCGGCGTCTTCTGGACCCTCGGCTACGACACCATCTACGCCCTGCAGGACATCGAGGATGACGCCATGGTCGGGGTGAAGTCATCGGCCCGGCGGCTCGGCGCGAACGTGCCGCGCGGGGTCGCGATCTTCTACGGCCTCGCCGTCGCCTGCGCCGCCGCCGCCGGCTGGCTCGCCGGTCTCGGCCCCCTCTTCGGGGTCGGACTCGTCGCCTACGCCCTGCATCTCGCCTGGCAGGCCCGCCGCGTCCGGACCGACGATCCCGCCCTCGCCCTGCGCCTGTTCAAGTCCAACCGCGACGCCGGCCTGATTCTTCTGGCCGCCATCGGCCTCGGAGCCCTGACCCTGTGAACGCCTTCCCCCGCATCCTGATGGCCGCCGCATGGCTGCTGGCCGCGGCCTGCGCCTCTCCCCCGCAGGCCATCGCGCCGAACGACGCCCGACCCGTCGCCTACAAGCTGGAGGACGGCCGGATGACTACGGAACTCACGCTCGACCCTGCCCTGCGCGCCCACCCCGAACTGCGCGCCCGCCTCTACGGCGAGGGCATGGCCGCCATCCGCGAGTTCGAGGCGGCCGTCCGCGGAGCCCGCGCCGAAGCAGGCGGCGAGCTCGACTCCGACATGGACCTGAGCCTGCGCTGGGGCGCGCCGGTCGAAACCTCCCGGCTGGTCAGCGCCGACGGGCTCGTCTGGTCCTTCACCGGCGGGGCTCACGGCAACCCCGGCTACCACGCCATCCTCTGGGATCGTATCGGCCAGCGCCCGGTCGCCCCGGCCGAGCTGTTCCGCGCCGACGCTGACCAGACGAAGCTCGACCACGCCCTGTGCGACGCCATCAACGCCGCCAAGGCCGCGCGCGGCGGCGATCAGGCCTGGGACCCCGCCCCCTATCGCGGCGAACAGGGCGAGGGCCTCTGGTCCTGCCCGGCGGCGCTGGAAACGCCCTTCTCTCTCGCCCCCGGCGACACAACGGGCAAGGCCGGGGGTCTGGTCTTCCTGATCGGCCCCTACATCGTCGGCCCTTATGCCGAGGGCGTCTACACCGCGGTCGTGCCGGCCGCCGCCTTCTCCGCCCTGCTCTCGCCCGAATGGGCCGATCAGTTCGAGGGCGCGCCGTCGCCGGAATACCTTGACCGGCTTCGGGCCGAACACGCACCTTGACCGCGACGCCTCAGGAGACACGCATGACCTCGATCGCCAGGCCTCCCCTCGGACTGCTGCTCCTCACCGCAGCCCTCGCCGTGACCCTGTCGGCCTGCAACCGCGATCGCGAACCCGCCGCCCCGGCGCCGGCCGCGCCGGGAACCGCCGCGGTCGTCACCCCCGCGGACGCCGCCGCTCCCATGGAGTTCGAGAGCAAGACGCCTTACGCCGACGTCCGCCTGTCCCTGCCCGCCGGCATCAAGCCCCAGGGCGACCTGCACGCCCGCCTCTACGCCGAGGAGGTGCGCCGTCTGCGCCAGTTCACCGAGGGCGCCCAGGGCGAGTTGACAGAGGCCGGGGCCGAGACCGACCGGCCCAAATACCAGAAGACCATCACCATCACCGTCGCCGCCGAGACCGCCAAACTGCTCAGCCTGAAGCGCGTCGACTTCGACTATTCAGGCGGCGCCCACCCCAACACCCTCACCGACGGCCTGCTGTGGGACAAGGCGCTGAAGCGTCGGGTCGGTCTGGCCGATCTGTTCGGCAAGGGCGCGGACCTGACCGTCCTCGACCAGGCCCTGTGCTCGGCGATCAACACCGCCAAACGCGCCCGCGTGCCGGACGGCCCCGGCGTCACCCTGGACGGCAAGGACTTCTCCTGCCCCCGCGTCGCCGACACGCCCTTCGTGCTGACGGCGGGCGACGCGCCGGGAAAGGCGGCGGGCCTGACCTTCCTCATCGGTCCCTATCAGGTCGGCCCCTATGTCGAGGGCGGCTATGAGATCGCCATCCCCGCGACCGTCTTCCGCTCCCTGCTGGCCGTCGCCTACAGCGGCGAGTTCGGCGGTCGGCTGGCGAAGGCCGGGGACGTCACTCCGGCTCTCGCCCCGGTCCAGCAGCCCGCTCCGGCCTCTGCCGCTCAGGCCCCGTCTCCGGCCAGGAACTGATCAACGATCGCGGCGAACCGCTCGGGCTGATCGGCCATGATGAAGTGGCGGCTGTCGTCGACCCGGATCATGCGCACCCCCGGCAGGGTCGCATACTCCCGCCTCCACAGACCGTCGGCCATCGCCGCCGACGCCCCGCCGTCCGCATCGGACGCATAGACGGCCCAGACCGGCGTCGTCATCGCCGCCAGTCCCGGCCGCAGGTCCGTCGTCATCACGTCGCTGATCGCCGCGGCCATCGCCTGCCGGTCCGATGTCATCGACCAGTCGACCATGGCGGCGCGCGTCGCCGACGTCCGCGAATAGCCGACCGCCGCCCGATCCTGGCCGGCCCGGAAACCGGTCTCGTCCGCCGCGATGATCCCGGCGGCCGCCTGCTGCGCGAACGGCCGCGCGCTCTCGGCCGTGGCCGTGGGGCCGAACAGGGCTGAAAAGAACGGCAGGCTGTCGACGCTCATCACCCGGCCGACCCGTTCGGGATGCCGCTGCGCCAGCATGACCGCGCTCATCCCGCCCATCGAATGGCCGATAACCGCGGGCTGCCGCAGGCCGCTGTCGCGGACATAACGGGCCAGTTCCTCGACCGCCGGCTCGACAAAGGGTCCGTCGCCATGCGTCCACGGCTCGCCCGCGAACCCGGCCAGCTGGACCAGATGGACCCGATGCGTCGCCTTCAGCCGCTGGGCCTCGGCGCGCCAGACCTCGCGGGACGAGGCGAAACCCGGAATCAGGATTACGTCCGGTCCCGCCCCCACGACCTCGACCGACAGCCGGTCGGAGACGAAGGTTGACGCGCCCTGATGCGCCGCGCTCGTCGCGGCCTCGGCGCGAACGGCGAGCGCGACCGCTCCGGCCCCGAGAACGACGGCCGAGGCGATGGCGAAGGCGCGCAGCACCCGGCCGCCGCCATGTCGGGACATGAACATCATGGCTGTTCTCCTTGTAAGGTTATCCTGACAGCGTCAGGTGTGAGGATTGTCGAAAATCTCTTCCACCGGCCGCGCGAACAGCACGGCGATGCGGTAGGCCAGATCAAGCGACGGGTCGTGTTTCTCGGTCTCCAGCGCATTCACGGCCTGGCGCGAGACGCCCAGCGCCTGACCCAGCTGTTCCTGGGTCCAGCCGCGCTCGACGCGGAGCAGTTTCAGCCGGTTCCGCATCAGTTCGACGACTTGATGAAGGGCGCGACGACGCCCAGCGAGGCCCAGAACAGCGGATAGATCAGCCACCCTTCCGCATGCGGTGCATCCGCGAAGGATTCCGCGAACCCCCAGGCCGTGAACAGGGCCATGGAGATGCCGGCGGCGAGGATGAACTGCTTGGCCATGACGGCGCGCACGAACTCGTCGGAGTCCCGCATCACCGCCAGGGTGGCCCAGATCTGCCCGACGATCGGCGCTGTCACGGTCAGTGCCAGCCCCCAGGCGGCGGGCGTGCCCTGAATATCGTCCAGGGCGCCGAAGATGACGGCGACCATGATCGCGACATAGCCGCCCATGAAGGCCAGGGTCCGGATCACGTATCTGCGCTGCGCTGTGTTGGTCGGTCGTCCGATCGTGAGCATGGGCTCGACTCCTTGTGTCAGGTGAACCTGACATCAACATTCTGTCATGTCAACCTGACTTTTTGTCAGGATCGCATGACAGCCTCCACGCTTGGACTGGCGGCGCCGGGGGCGTATCCTGGGCCATGCCCGCAGCGCCACGCATCCGGCCCGCCGACCTGTTCAGTCCTGAGGACTGGGCGCCCTTCCAGTCGCGCCGCGCCTGGGTCGGCCCGTTGCTGGTCGCCCACTGCTGGGGCGTCATCGCGCTCGCGGTCGCCGCGGGCGTGATCTGGCCGATCCTGATCCCCCTCTGCGTCGCGGTGATCGGCGCCCGCCAGCTCGGTCTCGCCATACTGATGCATGAGGCCGCGCACGGAGGCCTGTCTTCGGATCGCCGCCTGAACGACTTCCTCGGTCACTGGTTGTGCGCCGTACCGGTCGGGGCGTCGCTGAACGCCTACCGGCCCTATCACCTGGCGCACCACAAATACGCCCAGCAGGCCGAAGACCCCGACCTGGTCCTGTCCGCCCCCTTCCCCGTCAGCCGCGCTTCGCTGCGCCGAAAGATCGTGCGCGATCTGACCGGCCAGACCTTCTTCAAACAGCGGGTCCTGTTGCCGCTGGCCGCCCTGCGCGGCCGCGCCGCCGGAACGGCGACCGACGACCACGCCTACGAGGCCATAGTCACCGGCCGCTCGATCGCGCCCTTCCTGCTGGTCAATGCAGCCCTGCTGGCGGTGGCTGTCGCCGCGGGCGTCTGGTGGGCCTTCTTCGCCCTGTGGCTGCTGCCCATGGCGACGTGGTTCCCCATGGTGACCCGCCTGCGGAACATCGCCGAACACGCCTGCGTCGAGGGCTCGGCGACCGACCCCTTCCGCGCCGCCCGCACCACCCGCGCCACCTGGTGGGAGCGGGCCCTCATCGCCCCCTACTGGGTCAATTTCCACGCCGAGCATCACCTGTTCATGCATGTGCCCTGCTGGAAGCTGCCGTCGCTGCACAAGGCCGTCCGCGCCCGGCCTCCGGGCGAGCGGATGGAGGTCGCCCAAGGGTATCTCTCGGTTCTCCGGGAAGCATCGGCCAAACCGGCGGCTTGACTCACTCATATCCCGGTAGTTATGAGTTCAATCAATAGCCACAGAGTTATGGGTTGATGTCCGAAACCGCTGCCGACATGCTGTTCAGATCGCTGGCGGATCCGACGCGCCGGGCCATTTTCGAGCGGCTCTGCCACGGCGGCGAGCAGACGGTCGGGGCGCTGACCGCCCTGTCCGGCGTGTCCCAGCCGGCGGTCTCGAAACATCTCGGGGTCCTGAAGCTGGCCGGACTGGTCAGCGATCGCCCGGCAGGCCGGCAGACCCATTACAGCGCCCGCCCCGGCGCCCTCGCCCCCCTGATCGACTGGACCACGCAGATGGCCGGCTTCTGGGAAGGGAAATTCGACGGCCTCGAAGATCTGCTGAAAAGGATGGACCAGTGAGCCACGTCTTGACCGAAACCCGCTCCGTCGTCGTTGAACGCGACTTCGCCTTCCCGCCCGAAAAGCTCTGGCGCGCCCTCACCCAGCCTCACCTGATCGAGGCCTGGCTGATGAAGAACGATTTCCAACCCGTGGTGGGCCACGGCTTCAAGCTGACCGGCGAATGGGGCGGCGTGCTGGACTGCGAGGTGCTGGCTGTCGAGCCGGAGAAGACCCTGTCCTACACTTGGGATTTCAAACACGACGATCCCGCCTATGGGCTGAAGAGCGTGGTGACCTTCACCCTCACCCCGACCGCGAAGGGAACGCATCTGCACATGGAGCAGGCCGGCTTCCGCCCGGATCAGAAACAGGCCTTCGGCGGCGCCCACGCTGGCTGGGGTCAGTTCTTCGGCAAGCTGGAACAGACCCTGGCGGAAATGGACGAAGCGCCGACCGCTTCGGCTTGATAGAGAGGAGGACCCCATGACCTGGAACACCTGGATCCGGCCGCTTCACCGCTGGACGTCGATCGTCTTCGTGGCCGTCGTTGCGGCCATTTTCATCGCCTTGGGAATCGGAAAGCAGCCCGCCGAATGGGTGTATTTCCTGCCGCTGTTCCCGCTCGCCCTGCTCGCCCTCACCGGCCTGTACATGTTCGTGCTGCCCTATGCCGTCAAAGCGCGCGGATCGGAGTGAAGGCGATGGCCGGGAAAACGGAGAAGACCCCGGAGCCTGTCCTCCTCTCGGGCGGCAATCCCCGGATCGCCAAGGGCTATGGCGACGCTCCGGTGAAGGCCTGGATCGCGGCCGCGCCGGGCTGGAAGAGCGAGGCCGGACGCCGCCTCGACGCCCTCATCGAGCGCACGGTCCCCGGCGTGAGAAAGGCCGTCAAATGGAACACGCCCATGTACGGCGTCGAGGAAGGAAGCTGGTTCGCCAGCTTCCACGCCTTCGACCGCTATCTGAAGGTGGCCTTCTTCCGCGGGGCGTCACTCGATCCCGCGCCGCCCGTCGGGTCGAAGCACAAGGACGTGCGCTATTTCCACATCCACGAGGACGAACCGGTCGACGAAGCCCAACTGGCCGACTGGATCAAACAGGCCAGCCGGCTGCCCGGCGAACGCATGTGAAGAGCGACAGTCATGGAGAAACCCATCCCCGGCCTGAATGAAGACGGCCTGTCCGCCGCGCAGAGGATCGATGCGAGGATCGCCGCCCTGGGCGACTGGCGCGGCGAAACCCTGGCCCGGATCCGGGCGCTCATCCATCAGGCCGACCCCGAAGTGGTCGAGACGGTGAAATGGGGGCGCGTCCCCGTGTTTGAACACGACGGCATCATCACCACCGCCGAGACCTACAAGACCGCCGTCAAGATGACCTTCGCCAGGGGGGCGTCGCTGGAGGACCCCCAAGGGCTGTTCAACTCCAGCCTCGAGGGCAACACCCGGCGCGCCATCGATTTCCATCAGGGCGGCCAGATCGACGAGGAGGCTCTGAAGGCGCTCATCCGCGCAGCTGTGGCTTTGAACACCTCGGCGCGCAGCGGGAAACGCCGACCCGGCGGCGCATGACCCGTATCGCGGACCCAGCCGCCTTCATCGCCGCCAACACCCGCCTGCAGCCGGTCCCGCATGCGCCGGAGATCTCGCTGTGGCTGGCGGACGAGATCACGCCGATCTGGCGATTGACCGAGGAGGAGCTGGGGAAACTGGGCCTGCCGCCGCCGTTCTGGGCCTTCGCCTGGGCGGGCGGTCAGGGGCTGGCCCGCTGGCTGCTGGACCATCCGGCCGAGGTCGCCGGCAAGCGGGTGCTGGACTTCGCGGCCGGCTCGGGTCTGGTCGGGATCGCGGCGATGAAGGCGGGCGCGGCCTCGGCCCTGTGCGCGGACATCGATCCCTTCTGCGGCGCGGCCGTGGCGCGCAACGCCGCCGCCAATGAGGTGACCCTGGACTTCACCGCCGCCGATCTGCTGGACGCCCCGCCGCCCGGGGTCGATCTGATCTGTGCGGGGGATGTCTTCTACGAACAGCCGATGTCGGGCCGGGTTCTGGATTGGCTGGGCCTCGCGGCAGCCCGCGGAACGCGCGTTCTCGTCGGCGACCCGCTGCGAACCTATTTCCCCAGGGGCGGCTTCGACCTGCTGGCCGAATACGCCGTTCCGACCACGCGCGAACTCGAGGATTCCGCGGTCAAACGCACCCGGGTCTGGGCCCTGCCCGCCGCGGATTGATCCCGCATCGTTGCAGCCACGCTTGGAGACGGGCCTGTTGGGGGCCATCTTCCCGGCATGAACGCCACCGGCCTGTTCGCCGTCCTCCTTATGCTCGCTGCGCCGGCGCCGGCGCCGGCGCAGGTTCCCCAGGTGCGTCCCGGCCTCTCGACGCCGGATCTGCACCGCTATCAGGCCGAGCAGCACCGCTACGAGATTGACCGTCTGCGCGCCCGGGCCGACCAGCGCGAGATGGACGCCCGTCTGCACGAGACGGAGGCCCGGCTGAACCGGCTCCGCATCGAGGCCGCGCGTCAGCCTGAGCCCGTCCTGCCGCCGCCGTACCGCGCCCTGCGCTCGCCGGAGGAGGAACGGGCGCTGCGCCTGTCGGCCGAGCAGCGCCGTCGCGCCACGGCGAACGGGGTCGGCCAGATCGACGCATGGCTGGATCGTCGGCCCTGACCAGGGTTTTCCCTGCATCCCTTCCCCTCCGTCCGCGTTCCGGCCTAGCTTGGATCAGGGACGGGAGACGAATATGCGGTGGCAGGGCGGACGGCGCGGCGGCAATATCGAGGATCGGCGCGGCATGGGCGGCGGCGCCATCGCCGGCGGTGGCATCGGCGCCCTGGTGCTGGCGGCCATCGGCTATTTCGTCTTCGGCATAGATCCTTCGACCACGACCCAGCTGGCCAGCCAATTCGGCGGCGTCGGTGCGGCTGAACAGGGCAAGATGGGCAGCCCCGAGGATCAGGCGGGCGCCTTCGTCGACGTGGTCGGCTCCAATGTCGACGACGTCTGGAAGACGAAGCTGCAGGGCTACCAACCGCCCACCGTCACCCTGTACGAACAGGGCACCTCCACCGGCTGCGGTTTCGGCCAGTCCGCCATGGGGCCGTTCTACTGCCCCAACGACCGCAAGGTTTACCTCGATCTGGGCTTCTGGAGGGACATGGAGACCCAGCTGGGCGCGTCCGGCGCGGATTTCGCCCGGGCCTATGTCATCGCCCACGAGTACGGCCACCACGTCCAGACCCTGACCGGCGCCTCGCAGCAGGTGCAGGAGGCCCAGCAGCGCGCCTCGGGTCAGGCGGAAGCCAACCGTTATTCGGTGGCTCTGGAGCTGCAGGCCGACTGCTACGCCGGGGTCTGGGCGGCCAACGCCGCCGCGGTTTCCAATGGCGAGGTCGCGGTGGACGCCGCCGATCTGGAAGCCGGCATGCAGACCGCCTCGGCCATCGGCGACGACACCCTGCAGCGCCGTCAGGGCGGACGCGTCCAGCCGGACGGCTTCACCCACGGCTCATCTGCCCAGCGGGTCGAATGGCTGAGGCGCGGCTATGAAACGGGCGACCCCGCCGCCTGCGACACCTTCGGGGCGCTCTAGCCGACTGTCAGATCGAGCGGCCGGGACACATGCAGCGTCCCGGCGCCCAGATCCATCGCCACGCGGCGGCCTGCGAACGCCTCCATGCCGACCAGCCCGCCCGGGAAGTTCGGCAGGGGCGGCTGGTCGAACACGCCGACCGGCACGCGCCGGTACAGGTGGTCGGCGAAGGTCACGGTGCGCGCCTCGACGATGGCCGTGCGGGCCGAGCCGCCCAGAACCAGATGCACGCCGCTGGTCCGGGGACGCCCGTCCAGCAGGCCGGCGCGGGCCGCGGTCTCGCGGTTCAGGCCGAGCAGGGAGGATGCGCCGGTGTCCACCACCGCCTCGATCAGCGTGCCCTCCACCGTGACCTCGGCCGTGAGGGCGCGGCCTGAGCGGCGCACGGGAGTCTCGGCCAGATCGGCCGGGCGCACGAAAGCCTCGCGCGCGACCAAGCGGCTGTGCCGTCGGGCCGGATCAAGCGCCAGAACCGCCTCGCCCAGCAAATCCTGCCCCAGGATCAGCGGCGTCCCCAGCCCCTGACGCGAGGCCAGCGGCCCCAGATCGAGGATCGCCGCCCTCAGGCCCTTCACCACCAGCCCGGCCAGTTCGACGTCCAGCGCCGTGCCCCGCCCCACCTGCGCGCCGCCGCCGACGCCATAGGCGACCAACGGCATATCGAACAACGACCGCCCCGTGTCAGGCAGTTCGGCGAACAGGGCGCGGTCGATGACGGAATACTGGGCCCCGCTGTCGATCAGGGCCACGACCTGCCGTCCGCCCAGCCGCACCGCCACGGTCGGGGCCGGACCTCGCCGCCCATAGGGCATCCAGGGCGTCGCGCCGCCTGCCGCGAAGGCCAGTTCCGGCTTCGGCCACAGCAGATGGTCGCGGGCCCACCAGGCGCCGCCGAGGACGGACGCCAGGGCAGCCGTGCGGATCAGAAGGGAGCGGCGGTTCATGGCCGATGAAGATGGCGTGCGGTCCGGGCGGACGCCAGCGGCGCCTTTGTCGCGGCGGTGGGAGACGGCCCGATCCGCGCCCCCCGACGCCGACCGGACCGCCACCGCGCGCCCATTCCCCCGAAGGACGCGGTGCAGGCGGGGAAGCACTCACCCGCCAGCTGGGCCGCATCTGGCCTCGGGATGTTGCCAGTGTCGATACGGTTCCCCGCCTGCGCGAAACGAAGGCCGGCTACCTGTGGCCGAAGGGAACCACCTTGTTTTCGCGGTCGTGGCCGATGTCGGCGGCGCCCAGATACGGGATCCCCGACCGTTGGCACCAGTAGCGGGCGATCTCCTCGGCCGTCAGACCGAAGTCCGGATCGTTCTCGACGATGTCCGAGACCCGCCCCATCCGGAGGCCCGCCACCCGCCGGATCGAGGCCTGGCCGGTCAGGTGGAACATCATCCGGTCGATCCGGTACATCGGCTCGGACACGTCCTCCAGCATCAGGACATGGCCGGTCAGGTCGGGCTCCAGCGCCGTGCCGACGAGGGCGTCGAGGATACTGAGGTTGAAGGCGACGGCCGGCCGCGAGTCCTCCGCCAGCGACGGCTCCCATGACGCCGGGTCGCCCGACTTCAACCAGTTGATCGCTCGCCATGCGGTCGCGTCGTTGCGCACCGCGTCCGAGGCCATCGGGCCGTGCGCCACATGCGGAAAGCCGGCCTTGTACAGCAGGGCCAGAATGCTGCCGGCGTCCGAATAGCCGAGATACCGCTTCTTGCGCGCCGCCGGCTCCAGCCGCGGCAGCACCGCCTCGGCGATCCGGCACGAGCCATAGCCGCCGCGCGCGAACCAGACCGCGTCCAGCCGCGGATCATTGGCGTATTCTACGAAGGCCGAGGCCCGGCTGGCGTCGTCGCCCCCAAAATGACCGTGCTTGCCGAAGCTGGCGGGGTGGAAGACCACCTTGACCGAGCCGTCGGGGATGTTGGCGGCGAACCATGCCTCGACGGCCTCGGCGCGCGCCCGATTGAAGCGCGAACTGGCGTTGACGATGCCGATCTTCATGGACGTGTCTGGCCTCAGGCGTCGCCCGTGCTAGTCAGGCCGCCGGACATTCCCCGGTTTCGCCCTCATGAATCAAGACGACTATTTCTTCTGCGGCATCGGCGGGTCCGGAATGCTGCCTCTGGCGCTGATCGTGCAGGCCCAGATCCGGGAAAAAGGGGGCGGACGGATCGAGGGCTCGGACCGATCCCGCGATCAGGGCCGGACGCCGGAGAAATTCGCCTGGCTGGAAGCGCATGGCGTGGCCCTGCATCCGCAGGACGGATCGGGCGTCACCCGTTCGGGCCAGACTGTCGTCGCCACCGGCGCGATCGAGGACACCGTGCCCGACATCGGCGCGGCCCGGCGCGCCGGGGCCCGCATCGTCACCCGCCCGGAGCTGCTGTCCCAGCTGTTCAACGCCGCCCCCGTCTCCATCGGCGTGGCGGGCACCAGCGGCAAGTCGACCATCACCGGCATGATCGCCTGGATCCTGCATCAGGCGGGCCGCCAGCCCACGGTCATGAACGGCGCGGTGATGAGGAATTTCGCCGACGCCGACCACCCCTTCGCCAGCGCCCTGATCGGCGGCCCGGAGCTGTTCGTGTCGGAAGTGGACGAGTCCGACGGCTCCATCGCCCGCTATGATCCGACCGTGGCCGTGGTCTCCAACATCTCGCTGGACCACAAGTCGATGGAGGAGCTGCGCGACCTGTTCGGCGGCTTCACCGGCCGCGCGGCCAAGGCCGTGCTGAACCTCGACAATGTCGAGACCCAGGCGCTGGCCCAGTCCCTGCCGGCGGACAAGGTCATCACCTTCGCGCTCGGCGAGGAGTCCGCCACCCTCAACGCCCACGACCTGGAGCCCCTGCCGACGGGGATGCGCTTCAATCTGACCGAATTGGGCGGCGAACCCCTGCCCGTGGTCCTCAACGTCCCCGGGGCCCACAATGTCGCCAACGCCCTCGCCGCCCTCGGCGCCGTCCGGGCCGTGGGCGTGCCGCTGGAGGAGGCGGTCGCATCGCTGGAGATCTTCGCCGGCATTCGCCGCCGCCTGGAGGTGGTCGGGACGGCAGGCGGCGTCACCGTCATCGACGACTTCGCCCACAATCCCGACAAGATCGCCGCCACCCTGAAGACGCTGCACGCCTTCGACGGCCGGCTGCTGATCCTGTTCCAGCCGCACGGATTCGGTCCGCTGCGACTGATGAAGGACGAGTTCATCGACGGCTTCGCGGGCCTGATGCGCGAGGACGACGTCCTGCTGATGCCCGAGCCCGTCTATTACGGCGGCACCACCGACCGCAGCGTGGGCAGCGAGGACATCGCCTCCGGCGTCCGCGCCGCGGGCCGCGCCGCGGAGGCCCTGCCGACCCGCGAGGCCTGCGGCGACCGGATGGTGGGGCTGGCCCAACCCGGCGACCGCATCATCGTCATGGGCGCCCGCGACGACACCCTGTCGACCTTCGCGGCGGAGCTTCTCACCCGCTTGGGTCATCCGCTTACAGATTGATTTTCAAGACAATCTCGCAAAACATTCACGTACGGCAAAGCTCGCGTTAAGGGGCGCCCCCTATCCATCCCGCTCCAGACAGGAGTTGCGTATGGCCCGGATAGGAGACTTCGCGAGCGCCCCGGATCCCATAGGTCCGGACACGCCCGGCGCCGACGTCTTCGACCGTTTCCAGCGCGAGCCCGACACCCTGGTCCTCGCCGTCGTCGACGCCGGGCGACGTCCTGTCGGTCTGATCGAGCGCAACGCCTTCACCCTGCGGATGGCCGCCGAGTTCGGTCGCGCCCTGTACGCCAAACGCCCCGCGGCGACCTTCATGGACGCCGCCCCGCGCGTGCTGGACGCCGACGAGGACGCCGAAATCCTGTTCCAGAGCATGGACGCCGCCAATCTGGGCGCCCTGCTGAACGGCTTCGTCGTCACCTCGGGGGGCCGCTATGTCGGCGTCGGCGCCGGCGTGCATGTGCTCCAGGCCGGCAGCGCCATCCACCGCCGCCGCGCCGAGGAAATGGGCGCCCTGATCCGCGACCTCGCCCGCGCCGAGGCCGAGGCCCGCGCCTCCAGCCGGGCCAAGTCCGAATTCCTTGCGGTCATGAGCCACGAGATCCGCACTCCGCTGAACGGGGTGCTGGGCGTCGCCGCCCTGATGGAGCGCGAGCTGACCCAGAAGGCGATGAAACCCTATGTCCGCACCATCCTGGACTCGGGCCAGAACCTGCTGCGGCTGCTGACCGACGCGCTCGACATGTCCCGCGCCGAGGCCGGGCAGATGGGCCTCGAGGCCGCGCCCGTTCATCTGGACACGGTCGCCGCCGACCTCCTGGCCCTGTGGGCGCCCCGCGCCCAGGAGAAGGCGCTGAAACTGACCGTCGTCCACGACACCGACGGGCCCGACTGGGTTCTGGGCGACGAAATGCGGCTGAAGCAGCTGTTCAACAATCTGATCGGCAATGCGCTGAAATTCACCCCCGCGGGAGAGGTCTCGGTCCGGATCGACAGCCGCTGGCGGAATGGAGCGGTCGTCATCACCGGCGTCGTCGACGACAGCGGCCCGGGCATAGCCGAAGACGTCGCGGGCGCCATCTTCCAGCCGTTCAACACGGGCCGCGCGGGCCGCGAGGGCGCCGGGGCCGGGCTGGGCCTGGCGATCTGCCGGCAACTGGCCGAACGGATGGACGGCGCGATCAGCGTCGGAGAATCCCCCCTCGGCGGCGCCAGATTCCTGTTCACCCTGAGCCTGCCCGGCGCGGGCGCCGAGGTGCTGGCCGCGGCGGAGAAGATGGCGGAGCCCACCCCGCACGAGACCCTTCACGTCCTCGTGGTCGACGACAATGCGACCAACCGGTTCGTCGCGGGCAAGGTGCTGGAGCTGTTCGGCTGCACCTTCGACACCGCCGAAAACGGCCTTGAGGCGGTCCGCAGGGTTCAGGCGCGGCCCTTCGACCTTGTGCTGATGGACATCAAGATGCCGGTCATGGACGGCGTCGAGGCGACCCGGGCGATCCGGGCCCTGTCGGGGCCCGTCGGCCGCATCCCGATCCTGGCCCTGACCGCCAACGCCGATCCCCGGGACGAGATCGAATACATCGCCGCCGGCATGGACGGGGTGTCGCAAAAGCCGATCGAGCCTGACGCCCTCCTGAACGCTATCCGCACGGTGTTCAGCGACATCGCGGCGCGGGCCCCGGCGGCGCAAGCCGCTTGAACCCGGAGAGGCCGTCTGGCCTAGGTGGGGCGCATGCAGATTCCACCGCCGCCCCAGCTTCCCGATGTCGTCGTCACCAGCGCGCGGCTGCCGCCCTCGGAGGGCGAGGCGGCGTTTTCCGTCATCCGTCTGGACGCGGACGATCTGCGCGCGCAGCAGCGGCTGGACGAGGCTCTGGCGAGCGTTCCCGCCGTCTCCCTGTTCCGGCGCAACTCCAGCCTCGCCGCCAATCCGACCACCCAGGGCATATCCCTGCGCGCCATCGCGCCGTCGGGGGCGGGCCGGACGCTGGTCACGCTGGACGGCGTGCCGGTGAACGACCCCTTCGGCGGCTGGGTGGTCTGGTCGCAAATTCCGACCGAAAGCCTGTCCGGACTCGATATCGTCAGGGGTTCCGGCGCCGGTCCGTACGGCGCCGGGGCCCTGACCGGGGTGATCGCCCTGCGCGAACGCGACGCGGGTTGGGTGCTGGACGCGTCTGTCGCAGAACGCGGCGGCGGCCGCCTCGCCGGTTCCGGCGCGACCGCGCCCGGCCCCGTCCGTCTCGTCGCCTCGGGCCTCTATGAGACCAGCGACGGCTATGTTCCCGTGCGCGGAGCGGCCGCAGGCGCCGCGGATACGCCGCTGTATCTCGAGGTCCGCAGCGCCTCCCTGCGCGCCGACCTGGCTGTCGCCGCCGCCGTCGTCTCCCTGCGCGCCGCCGCCTTCGAGGAAGAGCGCGGATCGGGTCTGGCCGGCGCCCGCGCGACCGCCAGCGGCAACCTGCTCTCCGCCACGGCGGCCGTACAGCCCCGCGCCGACCGCCCAGGCTGGCGGCTTCAGGCCTGGCGCCGGGAAAGCGATCTGGCCAACACCTCGGTCGCCGTCTCCGCCGACCGCGCCACGACGACCCCCGCCAACGACCAGTACGAAACGCCGGCCACGGGCTGGGGCGCCAACGCCGCCCTGCGCCGCGTCATCGTCAGCGGCATAGCCCGGGTCGAATGGGAACTGGGGGCCGACGCCCGTTTCAACGAGGGCGAGACCCGCGAACGGTTCCGCTACATGGCCGGTGCCTTCACCCGCGACCGGATCGCCGGGGGCGAGACCTCGGTGGCCGGCGTCTACGCCGAGGGGGCCTGGAACAGCGGGCCGTGGCTGGTCGCCGGCGGGGTGCGCTACGACGGCTGGCGCAATGAAAACGGCCGTCGGCTTGAGCGCGACCTCGCCACCGGCCTGCCGACGCTCGACGAGACCGATCCCGGCCGCTCCGGGGAAGTGGTCAGCGCCCGTCTCGCCGTCCGCCGCGACATCGGCGGCGGACGGGCCCTGCGCCTCGCCGGCTACACCGGCTTCCGCCCCGCGACCCTGAACGAGTTGCACCGCCCCTTCCGGGTCGGCAACGACCTGACCGAAGCCAACGCCGCGCTGGAGCCCGAACGGCTGTCCGGCGTAGAGGCGGGCTGGGCCTGGACGGGCGGCCGCGCCTCCCTGACCGCTGCGGCCTTCTGGAACCGGATCGAGGATGCGGTCGTCAACGTCACCATCGGTCAGGGCCCCGCGGTCTTCCCGCGCGCCGGCTTCGTGCCGGCAGGCGGCGTGCTGCGCCAGCGGCGGAACGCCGGAACCATCGAGGCGACAGGCGTGGAACTGGAGGGCCGGTTTGAATTGACCGACACCCTGTCCCTGCGCGCCGCCCTGGCCGCCACCGACGCCCGCATTGACGGCGGCGCCCGGGCGCCGCAGCTGACCGGCCTGCGTCCGGCCCAGGCGCCGATCTGGAGCGCCGTCGCCGGCGTCGACTGGCGGCCCGTCGACCGCCTCAGCCTGGCCGCCGACCTGCAATGGGAGAGCCGCCGGTTCGAGGATGACCTGAACAGCCGCGTCCTCGACGCCGCCGGAACGGTCGACCTGCGCGCCGAATGGGAGATGACCCCGTCGGCTGCCCTGTGGCTCGCCGCCGACAATCTGTTCGACGCCGCGGTCGAGACCGCCGAGACCGGAACCGGCGTCGCCGGCTTCGGCCCGCCCCGCACCCTGTCGGCAGGCGTCAGACTGTCGCGCTGAGTTCCACGCCGGAAGTCATTGCAAATCGTTCGCAACTTCGGCACAAGCCGCAGGTGACTGACGCCGCCCCCGCCAAGCCCAAGCCGGCCCTGAACGCCAAACGGTCGTTCTGGCTGAAGCAACTGCACCAGTGGCACTGGATCTCGGCGGCTGTCAGCCTGATCGGCCTGCTGATGTTCGCGATCACGGGCATCACGCTCAACCACGCCGCCCAGATTCCCGCGACGCCGGCCACCGTCGAACAGACGGGTCAGCTGCCCGCCCCCCTTCTGGCGCGTCTGGCCGACCTGCCCGGGGAAACCACCGACCCGGTCCCCGCCGCCGTCGCACGCTGGGCGTTCGAGACCTTCAAGGTCCAGGTCGAGGGCCGCCCCACCGAGACCACGCCCGACGAGGTCTATATCTCCTTGCCCGAGCCCGGCGGCGACGGCTGGCTGACCATCGACCGCGCCACCGGCGACGCGCTGCGCGAACGCACCACGCGCGGCGCGATCGCCTGGCTGAACGATCTGCACAAGGGTCGCAACACCGGTCCGGTCTGGTACTGGTTCATCGACGTCTTCGCCGCCGCCTGCATCGTCTTCGCTGTCACCGGCTTCGGCCTGACCTGGCTGCACGCCCGGCAGCGCCCCTCGACTTGGCCGTTGCTCGGCCTTGGTCTTCTGATACCCGCCGTCATCGCCCTTCTGTTCATCCACTGAGTCCCAGATGCGCCAGCTTCCCCTGATCCTGACAGCCACCGCCGCGGCCGCCGTCGCCGGCCCCGCCCTGGCCGCCGACATCACGGTTTCCGTCGAGGTGCCGCGGCTGTCGGTCGCCGCCTATCACCGCCCGTACGTCGCCGTGTGGATCGAGCGTCCGGACAACACTCCCGTGCGCACGCTTGCCGTCTGGTACGAGGTCTCCAACGCCGCCGAGGGCAAGGACTGGCTCAAGGACATGCGCACCTGGTGGCGCCGCGGCGGCCGGTCCCTGACCCTGCCCATGGACGGCGTTTCCAGCGCGACCAAGGCCCCGGGCCGTCATGCCGTCACCGTCCCGGCCGCCCGCCTGCGCGACATGCCGGCCGGCGACTACGTCATGGTCGTGGAGGCGGCGCGCGAACTGGGCGGCCGTGAGGCCGTCCGCGTGCCCTTCCGCTGGGGCGCCCCCAACACCGCCCGCGCATCGGGCTCCACCGAACTGGGCGCCGTCAGCGTCGCCGTCACCCGCTAAGGAACCGAACCCATGAAGAAGCGCATCGCCCTGCTGGCCGCCCCCATCCTCGGCATTCTGGCCGCCTTCGCCCTGCCGATGTCGGCCCAGGCCCACCGCGCCTGGCTGGCCCCGACCTCGACCGTCCTGTCGGGCGCGGACGCCTGGGTCGGCTTCGACGCCGGCATGTCGAACGGGGTCTTCATCCCCGACCACGCCGCCATGAACCTGGCCGGCCTGATCATCACCGCCCCGGACGGTTCGACCGCCGCGCCGGTCAACGCCATGACCGGCAAATACCGTTCGACCTTCGACCTGCACCTGACCCAGGCGGGCACCTGGCGCATCGCCAACGTCTCGGGCGGCGTCATGGTCGCCTACAAACAGGGCGGCGAAACGAAGCGCTGGCGCGGGGCCGAGGCGGACATGGCCGCCAACATCCCCGCGGACGCCACCGAAGTGGTCGCCACCCGTTCGAACAGCCGCACCGAGACCTTCGTCACCCTCGGCGCGCCGACCGCCATCACCCCGACCGGCCAGGGCATCGAACTGGTCCCCGTCACCCATCCGAACGATCTCGTGGCGGGCGAAGCGGCCACCTTCAAACTGGTTCGCGACGGCCGGCCGGCCGCCGATCTGGAGGTGACCATCGCCCGCGGCGGCTCGCGCTATCGCGACAATCCCGAAGAGATGACGGTCCGCACGGGCGCCGACGGCGCCTTCACCGTCACCTGGCCCGAGCCGGGCATGTACTGGATGAACGCCTCGGTCCGGACCCCGGCCTCGGGTTCGCAGATGGCCTCGAGCGCCGCGTACAACGGCGTCGTGGAAGTCCTGCCCTGACCGGAACGCCGCCCGGCCCGCGCGGCGCCCCGCCGCCGATCACCATCGGCGAGCCGGCGGCGCAGGCGCAGAATCGCGTCCTGATTCCGACCCACGGCCGAACGCCCGAGCTGCCGACGTCCGACCTGCTCCAGGATTTCGCCGGCGAGACCATGGGCACCGGCTGGGCCGTCCGGCTGGTCCCGCCGCCGGGTTCGGACCGCGACGCCTTCCAGACCGCCATCGAGGCCGAGCTGGCGGCGATCATCGCCCTGTTCAGCCACTGGGACCCGACCTCGGAACTGGCCCGGTTCAACGCCGCCCCGCCCGGATTCTGGGCCGTGTCCGAGCCGTTCTGGGCTTTCCTGAACACCGCCCTGGATCTGGCCGACGACACCAACGGCTCGGTCGATCCGACGCTGGGGGCCTTGGTCGACCTGTGGGGTTTCGGCCCTCCAGGGCCGCGGCCGGACGTTCCGTCCGATGACGAGATCGCGGCGGCCCTGAAGGTCAGCGGCTGGGGCGCCCTGCGCCTGAACCGCGGGGCCCGCGCCGTCCAGCAGCCGGGCGGCCTGAAACTGGACCTGTCCGGCCTCGCCAAGGGACACGCCGTCGACCTCGTGTCGGAACGCCTGACCGCCATGGGCGCCGTCCATCATCTGGTCGAGATCGGCGGCGAACTGCGCGGCGCAGGCGTCAAGCCGGGCGGCCATCCGTGGTGGGTCGAGCTGCAACAGGCGCCCGGAACGCCCGCCCCGCGCACCGCCGCCGCCCTGTTCGACATGGCGGTGGCCACCTCGGGCGACTGGGTGCGCCGGTTCGAGGCCGACGGCCGGACCTACAGCCACACCATCGACGGCCACACTGGCCGACCGGTCGACAACGGCGTCGCCTCCGTGACCGTGCTGGCTGACACCGCCCTGTACGCCGACGCCATGGCCACGGCCCTGACCGTCATGGGCCCCACCGAAGGCCCGGCCTGGGCCGAGGCCCTGAACATCGCCGCCGCCTTTGTCGTACGGACGGAAACCGGCCTGCTCGAGATCGTCTCTCCGGCCTTCGCCGCCATGGCCGCCGAGGGCGCGTGACCGCCGATCCCGTACGCTGGCTGTGGACGGCCGCCGCCGTCGGCCTGTGGCTGCTGGTGGTCATCGCCGTGACCTGGAGCCGCGCCCGCGCTCGCCGCGCCGCTGCGAATCGAGCCGGAGCGCTCGCGTCGGGTGCGGACGCCGTCACCGTCGCCTTCGCCAGCCAGACCGGCCTTGCCGAGGAACTGGCCTGGATGACGGCGCGCAGCCTCTCCGAGGCCGGAACCGGCGCCCGCGTCATGCCGCTGGGCGAGCTCGGCGCCGCCACGCTCAGGAGCGCGGGGCGGCTGCTGATCGTCGCCTCCACCACGGGAGAGGGCGATGCGCCCGACGGCGTGTCCCGCTTCGTGCGCCAGACCATGGGCGCGCCAGCCGATCTGTCCGGCGTGAGCTACGGTCTGCTGGCGTTGGGCGACAACACCTATACGGACTTCTGCGGCTTCGGCCGCGCGCTGGACGGCTGGCTGCGGCGCTCGGGGGCCGAGCCCCTGTTCGACCGCGTCGAGGTCGACAACGGCGACGCCGGCGCCGTCCGCCACTGGCAGCACCAGCTGGGCCTGCTGACCGGCTCGACGATCCAGGCCGACTGGACGCCGCCCGCCTATGATCGCTGGACCCTGATCGAGCGCCGCCATCTCAATCCGGGCAGTCCGGGCGGAGAGGCCTGGCTGCTGGGTTTCGCGCCCGCGGGCCACGACCCCGTCTGGAGCGCCGGGGACATCGCCGAGATCGGCCTGCCCGCCGCCGCCGACGGGACCGACCCGGGCAGCCGCGAATATTCCGTCGCCTCCCTGCCGGGCGACGGCCGCGCCGACTTCATCGTCCGGCGAATGACCCGGCCGGACGGTTCTCCCGGCCTCGCCTCGGGCTGGCTGACGCACGATCTCGCCGTCGGCGACACCGTGAGCATGCGAATCCGCGCCAACCGGAGCTTCCATGGGCCAGCACCTGAGACGCCGCTGATCCTGATCGGCAACGGCACAGGCCTGGCCGGCCTTCGGGCCCACTGGAAGGCCCGCGCCGGCCACATCCACGGCGGCGCATGGCTGATATTCGGCGAGCGCACGCGCGCCCATGACGCCTTCCTCGACGACGAGCTTCAGGCGGCCCTGATGGCCCGCGACCTGACCCGCCTTGACCGCGTCTTCTCGCGCGACGCCGAAGACGGCCGCTATGTCCAGGCGCTGATCGTGGAGTACGCCGCCACGATAAGGGACTGGGTGAACCGGGGCGCGGCCATCCTCGTCTGCGGCAGCCTGGGAGGCATGTCGAAAGGGGTTCAGGCGGCGCTGACCGACGCCCTGGGCGCCGACCGGCTGGCGGAGCTGATCGAAACCGGGCGCTACCGGCGGGACGTCTACTGAGGCTCAGGCCTCGGCCCAGCGCCGCAGCAGGTTGTGATAGACGGCGGTCAGCTCCAGCACCGCCGCATCCTGCGGCCCCCTGTCGGCGCTGACCCTCTGGATCGCCACGTCCAGCCGGAACAGGGTCTCGCGGTCCGCATCGTCGCGCACCAGGCTCTGGATCCAGAAAAAGCTCGCCACCCTTGCGCCGCGCGTCACCGGCGTCACCTGATGCAGGCTCTTGGACGGATAGAGCACCAGATCCCCGGCGGGCAGTCTGACGCTCTGCGGACCGTACATCTCCTCGATGACCAGCTCACCGCCGTCGTAGTCCTCGGGTTCCGACAGGAACAGGGTCGCGGACAGGTCGCTCCGGATCCGGATGGGCCCCCGCTGGCGGATCGCATTGTCGACGTGGACCCCGAACCGCTCGCCGCCCTCATAACGGTTGAACAGCGGCGGGAAGACCGTGTGCGGCAGGGCCGCCGAGACGAACATCGGATTGGCGTTCAGGGCCTGCTGGATCAGCGCCCCGACCTCGCGCGCCTCTGCGCAGTCCTCGGGCAGCTGGCGGTTGACCTTGGCTCCTGCCGACTGGTGGCCCGATGTGACGTTGCCGTCCACCCACGGCCCGGCGTCCAGGCGCGACCGCAGGGTCGCGACCTCGTCCTTGGTGAAGACGCCGGGGACGTGAAGCAGCATGAACCGATCAGTACCTCAGATTCAGCGTCAGGATAGCCTGCCGCGCCGGCGCCACGTCGGCGTGGTGCACGCCGTTGGTGCGCAGGATGTACTCTTCATCGGTCGCGTTCTGGACGTTCAGCTGTAGCGAGGCCCTCTCGTTCAGGTCATACGAGGCGAACAGGTCGAACCGGGTGTAGGCTGGCGCATAGACGCGGTTGTTTCCGCCGCCCGCGCCGCCCTGGTTGCCGCCGAAGCTGTCGGAGACGTAGTAGGCGCCGCCGCCGAGGCTCAGCGCCCGCGTCACGCGATAGGTCGAAAACAGGCTGAACGTATGCTCGGGCGTATTGGCCAGAGGATCGCCGACGTTGACGCTGTTATAGGCGCCCGACACCAGTTCGCTGTCCATGTACGTATAGCCGCCGAACACCTGCCATTGGCGGGTGACGTTGCCCGACACGCCAAGCTCGATCCCCTTCACCTCGGCCTCGCCGACCTGTTCGAACACGCCGGGCGACACCTGGATCCGGGCGTTCTCGCGCGTCAGCATGAAGGCCGCGGCCGACAGCGCCAGCCGGTCGTTGAACAGATTGGCCTTGGCCCCGATCTCCCAGCTGGCCGTCTCTTCCGGGTCGAGAAGCTCGGTTCCCACCGCTCCGCCCGTGCTCTGGTCGCCGGCCGACAGAGTCGGCGGGGTGGCCGAGGTGGCGTAGGACGCATAGACGCTGGAGTCGGCGGTCGGCTTGTACACCAGCCCGATCTGGTAGTTCAGGAAGTCCCAGTCGCCGCCGACCGGCGTGTAGACCGGCACCGCGACGGGGCCGGAGGCGTTGCGGCCCTCGACCGAATAATCGTCATAGCGCAGGCCCAGATTGACGATGAACCGCTGGCCGATCTCGATCGAGTCGAGGGCGTACAGGCCGACTGTATCGGTCGTGGCCTTGCTGATCAGTCCACGGACGATCGTGCCGGTCCAGGGGTCTTCCGGGTTGGGCGCGTACACCGGGGTGCAGTCGAATCCGGTCAGGGGCGCGGGACACGCCGCGCCGCTGATCGTGGTGACGGCGTAGGACGCATTGCTGTTGTCCTCACGCGCCAGTTCGAGGCCGATGTCGAAGCTGTGACGCAGCCCGCCCGTTGAGAACCGGCCGGTCAGGTCGGTGACGTTCGCGATGGTCTGCGTCGGATTCCAGCGCGATTTGGTGGCGCGCCTCATCCACCAGGTTCCGCCGATCAGGGCGGCGCCGCCGTTGGTGGTGTTGCCGCCGTCGCCGGGGTTGGTCACCACATAGTCGTTCAGCGTCTCGGACCACCGGCTGACGTTGCGCAGGGTCAGGTCCTCGCTGAACGCATGCTCGAAATCGAAGGTGAAGGTGTCGACCTCATTGGTCAGATAGTCCCGCGCCTCGAGGCCGTAGAAGCTGTCGTAAGGCACATCCAGAATGCCGCTGTCGGTCGTGCGCACGCCGATCTTGGTGAACAGCGGAATGCCGTAGTCGGGCATCTGGTTGGACGTCAGGTGGTAGTAGCTGAAGGTCGCCGTCGTGGGCGTTCCCAGCCCCGCCGCCAGCGAGAGGCCCAGCCCCCATTTATCGTAGTCCACGGCGTCACGGCCGGGCACGTCGCCCTCGGACCCCAGCAGGTTGATGCGCAGGCCCGCCGTCTCGCCCAGGTTCCAGTTCTGGTCGACCGTCGCGCGCATATAGCCGTCGGTCCCGACGCCGAGGCCGAAGCGGGTGAAGTCCGTCAGCCGCGGGGCCTTGGAACCCAGATTGATGCTGCCGCCGCCCGAGCCGCGGCCCGAATAGACGCTGTCGGGGCCCTTGATGACCTCGACCTGTTCGAGGTTGAAGACCTCCCGCTGCTGTCCGCCGCTGTCGCGGATGCCGTCGACAAAGATGTTGTTGCCCGAAGCCTGGCCCCGGATGAACGGTCGATCGGCCAGCGGCTGGCCGCCTTCGCCGGCGCCGAAGGTGATCCCCGGCGAGGTGCGCAGGATGTCCTGCAGCGAGGTCGCCGCCGTCTGTTCGATGATCTGCTGCGGAATGATGGTGATCGAGCGCGGCGTGTCGACCAGGGGCGCCACGAACTCGGGGCCGGTCGGCTCGCGTTTCACCGGATGGCCGTCGACGGTGATGGTCTCCAGCGTCGTCGCTTCCTGCGGTTCTCCGTCCGGTCCCGGCTCGGCCAGGGCCGGACCGGCCATCAGCATGCCGGCGGCGCTGGAGGCGAACAGGAGGGCGCGAAGCGCGTCGGCGCGGGAGGTCATGGAATCAGTCCGGAAGGCTTGAGTTGCGATCACGTCGCAATATCAGCTTTGCCGGTCAGCGCAACGGCAATTGCGAATAAGTCGCAATATGTCCTTGTTACTCGCCCTGGCGGGCCGAAGGGCGCTGGCGCGGGGACGTCCATGGGCGCCGTCGGGGCCCGCGGTCAAAGTCAGGGAAAAAATCCGAAAGCTTGACCGTATCTACTATCATTCGTTGTGCGACATTCAGTTATCTGGCCGGGTATTATGATTTACTTGGGTTTCATCTTGATTCCGTACAAGCGGACGATGCGCCGCCTCCTGGTCCTTCGTGTTTTTCCGGTGGTCAAGACTCCGGATGTCGCCGGTGAGCTGATGGCGACTGCGCGCCGGGCAGTCTCGGGCGACCTCAACACACGGGCGACCGTGGGATGAACCTCTCCCGACAGGTCCATCGCCTGCTGACGTTCCGCAATCTGCGGACCCGCCTGACGCTGCTCTACATGGGGCTGTTCGGTCTCGCCCTGATCCTCAGCGCCATCGCCGTGGTCACCGCCGTGACCAACAGCGCCCGCCATATGGTTCGCGGCGAAATGACCTCCGCCGGCGCCGTCTACGGCCAGCTGTGGGAGGCCCGCTCGTCCCAGCTGGGTCAGAGCGCCCGGGTGCTGGCCGGGGACCATGCCTTCCGCCAGGCCGTCGCCGCCAACGACGCGCCTGCGATGCGTTCGGCGTTGGACGATCTGCGCGCCCGGCAGGGGCTGGACGGGGCCCTCGTCCTGGGCGTCGACGGCCATGCGACCCCGACCGGCGTCACCCTCGACGAAGCCGCCCGGACCGCCCTGTTCAAGGGTCTTGAGTCCGGGGGGCCGGAAAGCGGCGTCCTGACCATCGGCGGCCAGCCGTTCCAGGTCGTCGCCGCCCCGGTCGACACGCCCGCGCCGGCCGGATGGGTTGTCTTCGCCGAACGCCTGGACGCGGCGCAAATGCGCAATCTGGAAGGCCTCTCGCCCATCCCCCTGTCCGCCGCCGTGGTCCTGAACCCGGTGCAGGCGTCGATCGGCCAGCCCATCACGGTCGAGACTGGACAAGGCCTGTCGATGCAGCTGGCCCACCCCCTCCCGAGCTTCGACCCCGCGGCGAAGACGTTCCTGCTCCTGACCTCTCCGCTGGACCGGGCCATGAAACCCTATGAATCGCTGTTCCTGTGGCTGGCCGCGATCGGGGCCGCGGGGCTGGCGCTGCTCATGGGCGGGACCTGGGTTCTGTCACGCGGCCTGACCCAGCCGATCACCGCCCTGGATGAGGCCGTCCATCGGCTGCAGCAGGGCGAATACGTCGAGGCCCCCGTCACCTCGACCGACGAGATCGGCCGGCTGGCCGCCAGCTTCAACGCCATGGTCGGCGACCTGCGGGACCGCGAGGCCAAGCTGACGCATATGGCCCTGCACGATCAGGAAACGGGCCTGCCCAACCGACTGTCGCTCGAACGCCAGGCGGGCGGCCACACCGACGCCTGGGTGGTCCTGTTCGGGGTCGACCGTTTCGAGGTCGTGCGCAACGCCATCGGTTACGACTCCATGGGCCGGCTGCTGGCCGTGCTCGGCGCCCGGCTGTCGGCCCTCGCCGACGGCGCTCCGATGGCCCGGGTGGGCGCCGGCTCCCTGGGCCTGGTCATCATCGCCAGAAGCAAGGCCGAGGCGCTGGAGGCCGCCGAGCATCTGGCCGCCGCGGCCCAGGCGCCGATCAGCGTCAACGGCGCGCCCGTCGATATCGCCCTGACCGCCGGGGTGGCGGGCCATGGAGCCGCCGGCTCCGACCTCCCCTCGCCCGTCGACCGGGCCGCCATCGCCCTCGACCAGGCCCGCGCAAGCCGGCAGAGCGCCGCTGCGTTCGACGAGGTCGCCTATGGTGATCCGGCCGGCAACCTGTCGCTGATCTCCGAACTGATGACCGCGCTCAACAACGGCGAGGTGTCCCTGGCCTACCAGCCGAAATACGATTTCCGGGCCCAGGGCGTCACCGGCGTCGAGGCCCTGATGCGCTGGACCCATCCGCGTCGGGGCGCGGTCTCCCCCGACCTGTTCATCGGCATGGCCGAAGAGACGGGCCATATCCGTCCGCTGACCGAATGGGCCATCCGTCGCGCCATCGAGGACCAGAAGACCTTGGCCGCCGCCGGCCACGTCCTGACCGTCTCGGTCAATATCTCGGGCCGCCTGCTGTCCGACGAAAGCTTCGCCGACTTCGCCGTCGAGGAGGTCGCGACCTCGGGCGCCGACCTCTGTTTCGAGATCACCGAGACAGCGGTGATGGGGAATCCCGAGATGGCCCTGCGCACCATCGACCGGTTCGCCGACGCGGGTATTTCCGTCTCGCTGGACGACTACGGCTCGGGCCTGTCGTCCCTGACCTATCTGAAACGAATCCGGGCCGACGAACTGAAGATCGACAAGAGCTTCATCCTCGGTCTCGACGATTCGGCCCGCGACGGCCTGCTGGTCAAATCGACGATCGATCTGGCGCACGGGCTGGGCCTGAAGGTGACCGCCGAGGGCGTCGAGACCCCGACCGCCCTGGCCCTGTTGCGCGGCATGGGCTGCGACATGGCCCAGGGCTATCTGATCGGCCGGCCCGCGCCGATGGCGGCGCTGCTGGACCGGCTGGCGCCCGCCGAAGGGGCGAAATCCGCCGCGGTCTAGCCGGCCGCGACCAGTTTCATCGACACCGACGGATCCGCCAGCTTCACCGCGTCTACCGGCGTCGCCTTGCCGATCATCATCCGCCCGGCCATGAATTCCGCAGGTGCGTTGACGGCCTCGACGCACAGGATGCGGTCGCCTTCGAGGTGGAAGACCGCGAACGACGCCCCCTCGCCGATGACGCCGGGGTCGCCGCGCACGATCTGGCGATCCGCGCCGTCCGGGAGGCCCGCGATCTGCAGCTTGAGGTCGTACTGGTCCGACCAGAACCACGGAACCTCGGGCGCCGGCGCGGGGCGGCCCACGATGGCCGAGGCCGCCTGTTTGGCCTGTTCCAGCGCGTTGGGCACGCTCTCCAGACGGCGCCGCCGCCCGCCGTGGACCGGGATCGGCCGGAAGGTCGCATCGCCGATGGCCCAGATCGCCGGATCGGATGTCCGCGCCTGCTCGTCCACGATCACGCCGTTGCCGCACTCCAGGCCCGCCGCCCGCGCCAGGTCGTCGCAGGCCACGGCCCCCACACCGACCAGCAACGCGTCGGCCTCGATCAGCCGGCCGTCGGCCAGTCGCACGCCTGCGTCCTCGAACGCCGTGACCTCGGCTCCGGTCAGGACCTCGACTCCCTCGCTGCGGTGACGAGCTGTGAAGAAGGCTGACAGCGTCTCCGACGCGACGCGCGCCAGCACCCGGTCCATGCGTTCGATCACGACCGCTTCCGCGCCCAGCGCCCGCGCCGAGGCCGCCGCTTCCAGCCCGACATAGCCGCCGCCGACGATGGCAAGCCGGCGCCCGGGGCCCAACGCCGCCTTGAGCCGTTCGGCGTCGGCCAGCGTCCGCAGTTCCATCAGCGCCGGCCTGTCCGCGCCCGGAATCGCCAGCCGCCGGGCCCGCGAACCCGTCGCCAGGATCAGGGCGTCATACGGCTCTACGGTCCCGTCGGCGAAACTGACCCTACGCGCCGCCGGGTCGATCGCGGTCGCCGTCGCTCCGGTCCGCAGTTCGATCCCGTGTTCCTCGTAGAAGCTTTCGGGGCGCAGCAGCAGCGCCTCCAGATCCGTCTCGCCCTTCAGCCAGGCCTTGGACAAGGGGGGGCGCTGATAGGGCGCCGCCGGCTCCTCGCCCGCCAGGACGATGGAGCCCTCATGGCCATACTGGCGCAGCAGCGCCGCCGCCGTTCCGCCCGCGTGTCCCGCGCCGATGATGAGCACCCTGTTCGCCATTCAGGCCCTGTATCCGGTTTTCCGGACGGCCGCAGCCGCCGAGGGTGAGGTAGGGGAAACACACCCGCCCGAAAACCCCGACTCTTCGAGAAACCCGTCGGGCGCGCCCGGGTTATGACCGGTACCCGACACTGATCGGGCAGTCGTTCAGTTCAGTCCCCATGAAGATCCCTCCCGAGTCTCCCTCCTTCTCCGACCAGGAGATGGAGGCTGCGGCCGAGGCGCTGAAATGGCAGGCGGCCTCCGCCCGCGCCGCCGGAGCCAAACACCGCGCCCGCCTGATCGATCAGTTGCATGCCCAGACCCCGGACGGTCCCACGGCCGAAGAGGATTCGTCGGAGATCAGCCCCGGCGCTTGACTGTTCCAGCGTTACAGCTTAGTGGAACGTCATGGTCAATCCCGTCTCCCGGAAGGTCCTCGACAGGGCCGCGGACGATCGCATCGCGCTCTATGACGCGATCCTGTCGCTGCGCACGCGCGAAGAGCTGGACGCGTTTCTGGCTGATCTCTGCACCCCGTCCGAACTTCGCGCCTTCGCCGAACGCTGGGCGGTCGCGCGCCTGCTCGACGCCGGCGGCAAATCCTATCGCGAGATCGCTGTCGAGGCCGACGCCAGCCCAACCACTGTCGTTCGTGTCGCGCGGTTCCTCAGGGAGATGCCGCATCAGGGCTATCGCCTCGTCCTCGACCGCATCAAATCCTGAGTAGAAAACCATGAGTACCGTCCAGGGCCGGCTGCGCATCGCCGTGCAGAAATCCGGCCGCCTGTCCGAACGCAGCCTCGACCTCGTTCGCGATGCGGGCCTGCGCGTCGTCAAGGGCGCCAACGATCTGCTGTACCGGGTCGAGAACTACCCCATCGATCTGCTGCGCGTGCGTGACGACGACATCCCGACCTTCGTCGCCGACGGCGTCTGCGACCTGGGCATCGTCGGCGAGAACGTGCTGGAGGAGGTGCGCAACGGCGGGCCCGTCGCCGAGGTGCTGATGCCCCTCGGCTTTGGCCGCTGCACGCTGAAGATCGCCGCGCCTCCGACCCTGACCTACGACGGCCCCGCCTCGCTGGCGGGCCTGCGCATCGCCACCTCCTATCCGAAGATCCTGCGCCGCTGGCTCGATGCGCAGGGCGTCCAGGCCGACATCGTCACCATGCGCGGCGCCGTCGAGGTGGCCCCGCGGCTGAAGCTGGCCTCCGCCATCTGCGACCTTGTCTCGACCGGGGCGACGCTTGAGGCCAACGGTCTGGGCGCCCGGGAAACGGTGCTCGAGAGTCAGGCCGTGCTGATCAGGTCGCCGGTCGCGCCCGAGCCTGGCCTGCAGCACCTGCTGGACAGCGTCATCGAACGCATGGCCGGCGTCGTCTCCTCCCAAGGCGCCAAATATGTGATGCTGAACGCGCCCCGCTCGGCGCTGGAAGAGATCACCGCCATCCTGCCCGGCGCTGGCGCTCCGACCGTCATGCCGCTGTCGGGCCGCGACGACGCGGTGGCCGTGCACGCCGTCTGTCAGGAAGCCGTCTTCTGGGAGACGCTGGAACGGCTCAAGGCCGCCGGCGCCTCGGCCATCCTGGTTCTCCCCATCGAGAAGATGATGTGATGAAACGCTTCGACTGGAGCGCGCTGGACCCCGCCGGCCGCGCCGCCGCCCTCGCCCGCCCGCGTCAGCGTACGGAAGCCCGCGTCGCCGATACGGTGCGCGACATCCTCGAGGACGTGGCCGCGCGTGGAGGCGCCGCCGTGACCGACTGGAGCGTCAGGCTGGACGGCGCCCCGCCCCGCCGCCTCGCTCTCACCCCCGAGGTCGTCGCGGCCGCCCGTGACGGGCTGCGCCCGGCCGACACCCGCTCCATCCGCATCGCCGCCGAGAATGTGCGCATCTTCCACGAGGCCACCCGGCCCGAGGACACGGACTGGGTCGAGATCACCCCCGGCGTCCGCTCCCGTCTGGTCTGCCGGCCGCTGCAGTCGGCCGGCCTCTATGTCCCCGGCGGCTCGGCGCCCCTGTTCTCGTCCCTGCTGATGATGGCCATTCCCGCCGCTGTCGCGGGCGTCGGCCGCCGCGTCGCCGTCACCCCGCCGTCGAGGTCGGGCGAGCCCCATCCCGCGATGATCTACGCCGCCGCCGAGGCCGGACTCGACGCGCTCTGGCTCATCGGCGGGGCCCAGGCCATCGCCGCCCTGACCTTCGGCGCCGAGCTGGAAGACGGGATCATCGAACCCTGCGACAAGCTGTTCGGCCCCGGCAACGCCTGGGTGGCCGAGGCCAAGAAACAGGCCGCCGCCCGTCCCGGCGGTCCCGCCGTCGACATGCCCGCCGGTCCGTCCGAACTGCTGGTCATCGCCGATCGCCGCGCCGATCCGGTGCTGGCCGCCGCCGACCTGCTCAGCCAGGCCGAACACGACGCCGACGCGCAGGTTCTGCTGGTCTGCGACAGCGAACGGATGATCGACGAAATCCTCGCCGAGGTTGAGGAACAGCTGCCCTCCCTGCCCCGCGCCGACATCGCCCGCGCCTCCCTCGCCGAGGGCCGCGCCATCCGCGTGGCCGACCTCGACACGGCCTGCGCCGTCGCCAACGCCTACGCCCCCGAACACCTCGCGCTCCAGACCGGGGACGCCGACGACCGGGTGGCGAAGATCACCGCCGCCGGCGCCGTCTTCCTCGGGGCCTTCGCGGCCGAGACCCTGGGCGACTACGCCGCCGGCCCCAGCCACGTCCTGCCCACCGACGGCGCGGCGCGAACGCTCGGCGGCCTGACCACCGCCGGCTTCATGACCTCCATGTCGGTCCAGAGCGTCACCGAGGCCGGAGCCGCGGAACTGGCCCCCATCGCCGCCCGCCTCGCCCGGCTGGAAGGCCTCGAGGCCCACGCCCGCGCCGCCGATCTGAGGACGGGCGAATGAACAACCTGCCCGCCCCCTTCGCTCCCCTGGTCGCAGGCGGCGAGGGCCTCGATCGCTACCCGGCCGAGCCCCGCGCCCTCGCCGCCCGCATGGCGGAGGTCTATGGCGTTCCCGCCGACGGCGTCCTGCCCGTGCGCGGCCTGACCCACGGGCTGGAGCTGGTCTTCCGCCTCGCCGCCCGCGACGGTCAGGCCGTCGAGGCGCCGGACGCGGAGCCGTACCGCACCCTCGCAGCCCTCTACGCCACGCCGCCCGCGGACGCCCCGGTCGCCGCCGTCATCCTGCGCGCGCTCGGCTCGCCGGAAGCAGTCGCCGAGATGGCGGAACGCGTCGCTCCCGGCCTGCTGGTCGTCGATGAGGGTCTGGCCGAATTCGCCGACACGCCCTCCGCCGCGACCATCCTCGGCGACCACGCCAATCTGATCGTCCTGCGCAGCCTGTCGCTGGCCTGGGGTCTGGCCGGAGCCCGCGTCGGCGCGGCCCTCGCCCGGCCCGCGACGATCGCCCGACTCGCCTCCGTGCTGGAGCCGTGGGCCCTGCCGGAGGTGTCGGTTCGTCTCGCCCTTCAGGCGCTCGATCCGTCGCGGATGATGGAGAGCGCCGAACGCCTCGCCTCCGTCCGGCGTGAACGCGAACGGCTGGTCAAGGCGCTGGGCCGCGAGATGGCCGTCGAACCCGGCTTCGGCCCCGTCATCATGGCGCGCCCTTCCGACCCGGACGCCGTCATCGCGTCGCTGGCCCGGCTGGGCGTGCCCTCCGAGCGCGCCGGCGAACGCGTCCGCCTTCCCGTATCCGCCAGCGCCGGAACCAATGACCGGTTGCTGGCCGCGCTCGGTCTCGGCGCCGGGCCGGGCCGTCCCCATCGCACGGGCCAGTCCGTCCGCGACACGAAGGAGACCCGCATCGTCTGCGCCGTCGATCTTGACGCCGCGGGCCCGGTCTCCATCGCCACCGGCGTCGGCTTCTTCGACCACATGCTGGAGCAGGTCGCGACCCACGGCGGCTTCTCGCTGCGTCTCGCCTGCGAGGGCGACCTGCACACCGACCCGCACCACACCATCGAGGACTCCGCCATCGCCCTCGGCCAGGCGCTGAAACAGGCGCTGGGCGATCGCAAGGGCATCGCCCGCTACGGCTTCACCCTGCCCATGGACGAGGCCAACGCCACCGTTTCCATCGACCTGTCGGGCCGGCCGTATCCGGTGTTTGAAGGAACCTTCTCCACGCCCTTCATCGGCGACTACCGCACCGACCTGACCGCCCACGTCTTCCGGTCTCTGGCCGAGGCCATGGGCGCCGCGGTGCACGTCTCGGTCACCGGCGACGATGACCATCACAAGACCGAGGCCGTCTACAAGGCCCTCGGCCGGGCCCTGCGTCAGGCCATCCGCATCGAGGGCGACGCCGTGCCCTCGACCAAGGGCGTGCTGTGAGCGAGGTAACCGTCCTCGCCTACGGCGCCGGCAATGTCGCCTCGGTCCAGTTCGCCCTGGAGCGGCTCGGCGCCTTCGTGCGCCTGACCGCCGATCCCGGCGAGGTCGCAGAGGCCGAGCGGCTGATCCTGCCGGGCGTCGGGGCCGCCGCCTGGGCCATGGCCCGACTGCGCGACTTGCGGTTGATCGAGCCGATCCGGGCCTTCCGGCGCCCCCTCCTCGGCGTCTGCCTTGGGCAGCAACTGCTGTTCGAAACCAGCGATGAGGGCGGCGGGACGGAGATGCTCGGCCTGATCCCCGGCCGCGTCCGCGCCCTTTCGCCCGGACCGGCCCTGCCTGTCCCGCACATGGGCTGGTCCCGCCTGTCCCAGGTGAGGGCCGACCCGCTGCTGAAAGGCGTTCCGGACGGCGCCTGGGCCTATTTCGTGCATGGCTTCGTCTGTCCCGACGGTCCCGCGACCCTCGCCCGCGCCGACTACGGCGGGCCGGTGCCCGCGGTCGTCCGCGCCGGCAACCGCTGGGGTTGCCAGTTCCACCCGGAACGGTCGGCGGCCGCCGGCGCTCACATCCTGAAAAACTTCCTGGAGCTCCCTGCGTGATCGTCTACCCCGCCATCGACCTGCGTCAGGGGGGCTGCGTACGGCTGATGCACGGCCAGTTCGACGCGGTGACACGCTACGACGACCAGCCCGCCGCCCGCCTCGCCGCCTTCGCCGCGGACGGGGCGGCCTGGGCCCATATCGTCGACCTCGACGGAGCTGAGGCCGGCCGCGCCATGCAGCATGCCCTGATCGGCGAACTGGCGGCGGCGATCGACATCCGCATCCAGTCGGGCGGCGGCGTCCGCTCCGCAGACGACGTTCAGGCCCTGCTCGACGCAGGCGTCGCCCGGGTCGTGGTGGGCTCTCTGGCGGTCTCCCAGCCATGGGCCGTCGCCGACTGGCTGGCCCGGTTCGGCCCCGACCGCATCACCCTGGCCATCGACGTCAAGGCCGACGGCGACCGCTGGATTCCCGCCCTCAAGGGCTGGACCGAGGCGGCCGAGGTCGATCTGTGGGCTGCGCTGGACCGCTATCCGCCGGGCCTCGCGCGCCACCTGCTGGTCACCGATGTCGGCCGCGACGGCGCCATGACCGGACCCAATATCGACCTGTTGAGCGAGATCGCCGACCGCCGTCCGGATCTACGGGTCCAGGCGTCCGGCGGCGTGTCGCAGCTGTCCGACCTGACCGCCGCCCGCGACGCCGGCTGCGACGGCGTTATCGTCGGCCGGGCGATCTATGAGAACCGCTTCACCGTGGCCGAGGCCCTGGCGGTGACCGCATGACGGCGCGCCGCATCATCCCCTGCCTCGACGTCAGGGACGGACGCGTGGTCAAGGGCATCCGCTTTCGGGATCACGCGGACATGGGCGACGCCTCCGAACTGGCCGCCCGGTATCGCGATCAGGGCGCCGACGAACTGGTCTTCTACGACATCACCGCCAGCCCCGAGGGCCGCACCCTGGACTACGGCTGGGTCCGCGACATCGCCCGCCTGCTGGACATCCCGTTCAGCGTCGCCGGCGGCATCCGCTCGGTGGATCAGGCCGCCCGCTGCCTCGACCACGGCGCCGACAAGGTGTCGATCAACTCCCCCGCCCTCGAGCGCCCCGAACTGATCGGCGAGATGGCGGACCGCCTCGGTTCCCAATGCGTCGTCGTCGGCGTCGATTCCAGACGCTCCGGCGACGACTGGCTGGTCCACCAGTACACGGGCGACCCCGACGTCAGCCGCGGCGCGGGGCGCCGCACCATGGACTGGATCGTCGACGCCCAGAACCTCGGCGCCGGCGAGATCGTCCTCAACTGCATGGACGAGGACGGCGTCCGCCGCGGCTACGACATCGCCCAGCTGTCCGCCGCCCGCGCGCGGCTGACGATCCCGCTGGTCGCATCCGGCGGCGCCGGCGCGGCCTCGCACTTCCTCGACGTCTTCGAACAGGCGGACGTCTCGGGCGCCCTGGCGGCCAGCGTCTTCCACACCGGGACCCTGGCCATTCCCGATCTCAAGGCGTTCCTGTCGGACGCCGGGCAGGAGATGAGACTGTGATCGATCCCTCCACCCTCGATTTCGACAAGTCCGGCGGCCTGATCCCCGTCGTCGTCCAGGACGTCGCCACCCTGCAGGTGCTGACGCTGGCCTATATGGACCGCGCCGCCCTCGACGAGACCCTCGCCTCCAACGAGGCCACCTTCTTCTCCCGCTCGCGCGGCGGGCGCTGGCGCAAGGGCGAGACCTCGGGCGACCGGCTCCACGTCGTTTCGATAACCCCCGACTGCGACGGCGACGCCCTCGTCCTCAAGGTCCGCCCCGTCGGAAACGCCTGCCATCTGGATCGCATCAGCTGTTTCGGTGACGAGGATGCGCCGGGTCTCGGCCGCATCGCACGTCTGGAGGCGACCATCGCCGCCCGCGTCGCTGCCGACCCCGCCGGGAGCTGGACCGCCCGCCTGCTGTCCGAAGGCCCCAGGCGCGCCGCGCAGAAGGTCGGCGAGGAGGGCGTCGAGACCGCCCTGGCCGGCGCCGCGGGTCCCGATACGGAACTCGCATCCGAAGCCGCGGATTTGGTCTATCACCTGCTGGTCTTGCTGCGGGCCCGTAACATGGTGTTTCAGGATGTCCTCGACGTCTTGGCTCAGCGGTCGGAAGCGGCCAGACAAAAGCCCGGTCCAGCCGGGACCTGAACGAAGGAGAGCGCATGGCGGCCCTGGTGCTGTTCGGCGGGGGCGGCGACCTCGCCATGCGGATGCTTCTGCCCTCGCTCTATTTTCTTGAGCACGACGGGCTGCTGCCCGACGGTCTGAAGATCATCGGCGCCGCCCGCTCCGACGAGAGCCGCGACGAATACGTCGCCAAGGTCCGCGCCTCGGTCGAGGGCAAGGCCAGGGCGGACGACGCCTGGTCCGATGAGGCCTGGAGCCGGATGGAGGCCCGCCTCGACTATCTGGCCGTCGACGCCACCAGCGCCGAAAGCCTGAAGCCGCTCAAGGACAAGGTCGGCGACGGCGCCTGCACCAGCTTCCTGGCGGTCTCGCCCTCGCTCTACGCCCGCATCGTCACGGCCATGCGCGCCGCAGGCCTGGCCGAGGCCGACGACCGGGTGGTGCTGGAAAAACCGGTCGGGCGCGACCTCGAAACCTTCCGCGAGATCGACGACGCCGTCGCCGACGCCTTCTCGGAACAGCAGGTGTTCCGCATCGACCACTACCTCGGCAAGGAGACGGTCCAGAACCTGATCGCCCTACGGTTCGGCAACACCATCTTCGAACCGCTGTGGAACAACCTGTCGATCGACCACGTCCAGATCACCGTGGGAGAGACCGTCGGCGTCGGCGACCGCTGGCCCTATTACGACGAGTACGGAGCGTTGCGCGACATGCTCCAGAACCACATGCTCCAGCTGCTCTGCCTCGTGGCCATGGAGCCGCCTTCGGACCTCGATCCGGACTCGGTGCGCAACGAGAAGGTCAAGGTTCTGCGCTCGCTTCGTCCGGTCACGCACGAGGAGGCCGAACGCGTCACCGTGCGCGGCCAGTACGTCGCCGGAACCGTCGAGGGCAAACCCGCGAAAGGCTATGACGAGGAACGCGGCGCCGCCTCGGACACCGAAACCTTCGTCGCCATCCGCGCCGATATCGACAACTGGCGCTGGGCCGGCGTGCCCTTCTTCATGCGCACCGGAAAGCGGCTGCCCGAGAAGCGCACCGAGATCGTCATCCAGTTCAAGCCGCTGCCGCATTCCATCTTCGATAACGACCGCGGTCAGGTCCAGGCCAACCGCCTCGTCATCGCGCTTCAGCCCGAGGAAGATATCTCCCTGTCGGTGATGAACAAGAAGCCGGGGCTGGACCAGCGGATGCAACTTCAGCCGATCCAGATGTCCCTGTCGTGGGGGCAGAACGACAAGGACGCCAAACCGCCGCGCCGCCGCATCGCCTATGAGCGGCTGCTGCTCGACGCCCTCAATGGCGACTCAACCCTGTTCGTCCGGCGGGACGAGGCCGAACAGGCGTGGAAATGGGTCGACGAGGTCTCCGAGGCCTGGGAGGGCGCGGCGTTCAAGCCGAAGGACTATGTCGCCGGGACCTGGGGCCCCGAGGAGGCGCAGTATCTGCTCTCCCGCACCGGCCGCCAGTGGAACACGGGCGATGCGTGAGATCGAAACCTTCGCGGACGGTTCCAGCTGGGCCGAGGCCTGCGCCGCACGCCTGACGGACACGCTGGCCGCCGCCGTCGCCGATGCCGGCAAGGCCCTCTTCGCCGGCTCGGGGGGATCGACCCCCGCCCCGATCTATCGCCGCATGGCGCAGTCGAAGCTCGACTGGTCGAAGGTGGCCGTGACCCTGATCGACGAACGCTACGTCCCCGAGACCTCGCCCGAATCGAACGCCGCCCTGATCAGACAGACGCTGATGACAGGCGCGGCGGCCGCCGCCCGGTTCGTGCCCCTGTACCATTCCGAGGTCACCGTCGACCGCGCCGCCGCCCTCGCCGCCCACGCCCTGGCGCGTGAAGGGGGCCGTCTCGACGCGGTCCTTCTCGGCATGGGAGAGGATGGCCATATCTGCTCCATGTTCCCCAACAGTCCGACCCTGAAGACCCTGCTTTCCCCGAGCCTGCCGCCGACGGTTCTCGGCGTGCCCCACGGCCGCGACGGCGCGGCGCCCAGCCTTGAGCGGCTGTCTGTCAACCTGCCCTATCTGATGGGCGCCCGCCGCGTCGTCCTGGCCCTGACCGGCGCCGCCAAACGCGCCGTCTTCGAGCGCGAGGCGGCCGGCGATCCGGCGGTCCAGCCAATCGCCGCCCTGATCGCGGCGAACGTTCCGCTCGACGTTCTGTGGACGGAGAAAGCCTGATGCCAGCCCTCCATCCCGTCGTGGCCGAGGTCACCGCCCGCATCGTCGAGCGCTCGAAGGCCACCCGCGCCGACTATCTGCGCCGCATGGACGCCGCCCGTGATTCCGGCGCTGGCCGCGCCAAACTGTCCTGCGCCAACTGGGCCCACGCGTTCGCCGGCGCCCCGGTCAAGGACAAGCTGAACGCCATGTCGGGGACCCAGCCCAATGTCGGCGTCATCACCGCCTACAACGACATGCTGTCGGCGCATCAGCCTTTCGAACGCTTCCCGCAGATCATCCGCGACGCCGTGCGCGAGGTGAACGCCACCGCCCAGGTCGCCGGCGGCACGCCCGCCATGTGCGACGGCGTCACGCAAGGCCGCCCCGGCATGGAGCTGTCCCTGTTCAGCCGCGACGTCATCGCCATGTCGACCGGCGTCGGCCTGACCCATGACGCCTTCGACGCCGTGGTCGCCCTGGGCGTCTGCGACAAGATCGTGCCCGGCCTGTTCATGGGTTCCCTGGCCTTCGGCCACCTGCCCGTCGTCTTCGCCCCGGCGGGCCCCATGCCCTCGGGCATTCCGAATGCGGAAAAAGCGCGGGTCCGCGCCCTCTACGCCCAGAACCAGGTCGACCGCCAGACCCTTCTGGAAAGCGAGATCGGCAGCTACCATTCGCCCGGCACCTGCACCTTCTACGGCACCGCCAACTCCAACCAGATGATGATGGAGCTGGGCGGCCTGCACCTGCCCTCGACCGCCTTCGTCCATCCCGAGACCGGGCTGCGCGACGCCCTGACGGCGGCGGCGGCGAAGCGCGCGGTCGAACTGGCCCGCAGCGGTCAGGGCCGGATGGCCGACGTCATCTCCGAGAAGTCGATCGTCAACATGATCGTCGCCCTGCTGGCCACCGGCGGCTCGACCAACCACGCCATCCATCTGGTCGCCATGGCCCGGTCCGCGGGCGTGCTGATCGACTGGACCGACATGGACCAGCTGTCCTCGGTCACTCCGCTTCTGGCCCGGGTCTATCCCAATGGCTCGGCCGATGTGAACGCCTTCCAGGCCGCCGGCGGCGTCGCCTTCGTGACGCGCGAACTGGCGAACGCCGGCCACATCCATGCCGACGTGACGACCGTGATGGGCGAGGGCATCCACCACTATTTCCAGGAGCCGGTCATGATCGACGGCGAACTGGTCTGGAAGGATGGCGTCACGGAGAGTCTGGACACGGACATTCTGCGCCCGGCCTCGGACCCCTTCGACACCGAGGGCGGCCTGCGCCTCGTCCAGGGCGACCTTGGCCGCGCCGTGATCAAGGTCTCGGCGGTCAAGCCCGAGAACCGTATCGTCGAGGCGCCCGCCGCCGTCTTCGAAACCCAGGAAGACGCGCTCCTGGCCTTCAAGGACGGCAGGCTGAACCGCGATGTCGTGGTCGTCCTGCGCTTCCAGGGGCCCAGGGCCAATGGCATGCCCGAGCTGCACAGCCTGTCCCCGGCCCTGTCGGTGCTGCAGGACAAGGGCTTCAAGGTCGCCTTCGTCACCGACGGCCGCATGTCCGGCGCCTCCGGCAAGACCCCCGCCGCCATCCATGTGTCGCCCGAGGCCCTCGCCGGCGGCCCCCTGGCGCACGTTCGCGACGGCGACATCATCCGGCTCGACGCCGACGCCGGGGTGCTGACCACCGTCGGCGTGCCCGACCTGACCGCCCGTCCCGCGGCCGCCCGCTCGCGGGCCCACGAGGAGGGCACGGCATGGGGCTATGGCCGGGAACTGTTCTCGGCCTTCCGCCATGTGGTTTCGACCGCGGAGGAAGGCGCCTCGGTCTGTTTCCCGCTGCCGGTCGGCGCCTCCGCCGAGGCGGACACGCCGCCGGACAACAATGTCGTCGACCGCGCGGTGGACGCATGACGCACCCTCAGGAGAGAACTGCTCCATGACCATCGCCTGGGACAAGACCCTGCTCGTCGGCGACGTCGGCGGCACCAACGCCCGCTTCGCCCTCGCCCATATGGTCGAGGGAAAGCCGATGCTCGAACACCACGACAGCTTCCCCGCCGAGGCCTACCCCACCTTCCTGAGCGGGGTGAAGGCCTTCATCGACGGCTGCGACGTCAAGCCGACCGGCGGCGTCATCGCCGTGGCCGGGCCGGTCACCGACGGCGAGATCGACCTGACCAATTCGCCCTGGCGCGTGTCCGAGGCGGAACTCCAGACGCTGGGCCTCAACCCCGTCCGCCTGATCAACGATTTCGAGGCGCTGGCCTGGGGCGCGCCCGTCGTGCCCGCCGACATGCTGGCCTCGCTGGGCGGGCCCGCGGAAGGCGAGCCGCACACCGCCATCGCCGTGCTCGGCCCCGGCACCGGCTTCGGCGTCTCGGCCCTGGCCCGCGACATCCACGGGAACGAAATCGCCATGCCCTCGGAGGGCGGCCACGCCTGTTTCGCCCCCGGCGACCCGATCGAGGACGAGATCCTGCGCATCCTGCGCCGCCGCTATGACCGCGTCTCGATCGAGCGGCTGATCTGCGGCCCCGGCCTGCTGAACATGCACCGCGCCCTCGCCGAGATCGACGGCCGCGAAAGTCATATCGACGACCCGGCCCAGATCACCACCGAGGCGATGGAAGACCCCAACAGCCCCTGCGGCGCCACCCTGGCCCGCTTCTGCGCCATCCTGGGCGCCGTGGCCGGCGACATCGCCCTGACCACGGGCGCGCGCGGCGGCGTCTATATCGCCGGCGGCATCGCTCCGCGCATCCTGCCCTTCCTCAAGGCCAGCCCCTTCCGCGAACGGTTCGAGCGCAAGGGCCGGTTCCAGGACTATATGGCGGCGATCCCCACGAACGTGATCCTGCACAAACACGCCGCCCTGCTGGGCGCCGCCCGCGTGGCCTTCGCCGGAGTAAGGTAGCGCTCCCGACACTTTTTCTCACGGACGCGTGAACCGAAGCGGCGCGGCAGAGTTATCCGGTTTCCACTTTGGAAGGATATCCTCATGCGTAAACTGATCATCGCCTCCGCCGCCGTCTTCGCCCTGGCCGGCGTCGCCGCCTGTGAAAGCCAGGCCGACAAGACCGCCGAAGTCCAGGCCGACGCCCTGGAAGAGCAAGCTGCTGCGGCTCCGACCGAAGCCGCTGAAACGGCCCTCAACGAAAAAGCCGACATGATCGAGCAGCAGGCCGGCAACGCCGACGGCGGCGCGACCACGGCCAACACCCCGAACACCTCGCCGTCGACGGCGAACCCGGGCCAGTAAGACCCGGACGCCGGGGCCTTCATGACCCCCGACGACCTTCGGAAAGAGTCAGCCCCCGTCGCGCGAGCGGCGGGGGTTTTCCGTGGGGCGACCCGCTACCTCAACGGCAGGAACAGCTCCGCCGCCGCACCCTGCTCCGGTTCGTCCAGGAAGAAGCGTTGGCAGTAGATCGGAAAGTCGCGCATCTCCTCGCCGCTGGCCGGCAGCCATTCGCGGTACAGGTAGAGGGCGGCGGGCTCCAGATTGTGAGTGTCGCCCGTCACCCGCAGCACAGCGCAGCGTCCGCCGGGGATTTCGCCGACCTTGACCGTCGTGTCCGCGGGATCGATCCGCTGGTCGGCGCCGATGCCGACGCATAGGTCCATGCTGTAGTCGGCGGGATCGGCGGGCCGCCTTTCGGAATACCAGATGTTGAAGGTCGGATTGGTTCTGGGCGAAAGTCCGGCGCCCTTGCGCCATGCGATGAACCGGTCGCGGGTGTCGTCGAACGTCTCAGGATCGCCCCGGTGTTCGAAGATCGCCACGCGCGTCGGGGCCACCTCGCGGATGGTCACCTGATCGGGGCTGAAGGTCGTCTGCATGAGCTTGCTCCTGGCTGCGTTGAGAGGCCTGAAGGCCTGGAGCCACGGAACCCAGTCGGGCGACTTCCGGAAACTCGACGGCGACTGCCGGAACCTTTGGCGAAAGGCGCGGGCGAAGGCGTCGGGCGTCTCGTAGCCGGCGTCCAGGGCGATATCGGTGACGCTGTGGCCCTGTCCGTCGGCCAGCTGTTTCGAGGCCCGGCGCATACGGGCCAGCTGGACGTAGCGATGCAGGGACACCCCGAAGGTCGCCTTGAACTGCCGGTGGAAGTGGAATTTGGAAAACGCCGCGACCCCGCTGACCGTCTCCAGGTCCAGATCGCCGTCCAGATGCCGGTCGATATGATCCAGCACCCTCTGCATCCGGGCATGATATTGGTCGAGCGCCGCCGTCATCGTCCTCATCCGTTGTGGCGGTCTCGATATGAAGCCTGAGGCTCCCGCGCGCTCGACCGATCTTGCGGTTCAGCCCTTCTTCGGCGGCCACGGAATGAAGGCGCTGGTCCGCCGCACATAGTCCTCGTAGCCGGGCCTGGTCTTCGCCGTCGCCTTTTCGGTGATCCCGATGCCCGACCAGCGCGTCAGGGTGAAGGTCAGGAACATCGGCCCGAGGATCGCCCACATCCCCGGCCCCGTCTCGGCGGCGATCAGATACAGTCCCCACCAGACGCAGGCGTCGCCGAAATAGTTGGGGTGCCGGGTGTATTTCCACAGGCCGGCGTCCAGCACCTTGCCCCGGTTCTTCGGGTCCTTCCTGAACGTCGCCAGCTGGGCGTCGCCGATGCTCTCGAAGCCGATGCCGACGACCGCCAGCACCGCGCCCGTCCAGCCGATCCATCCGACCGTCGGCTCGAACGCGACCTGTCCCAGCTGCACGGGCAGGGAGGTCAACCAGCTCAGCGCCGCCTGCGGCAGGAAGACGAACAGCAGGGCCGTCTTGGCGAACGCCCAGCCCTTCGCCGTCTCCTGGTTCTGGACCAGTTCGACATAGCGGCCGTCGGGACCGTTGCGCCGCCAGCGGCCCAGCAGATGCCAGCCCAGCCGGACGGCCCACACCCCGACCAGCCAGATCAGCAGCCATTTGCGGATCGGATCGCCGTCGGTGCGCGGAAACGTCGCCAGCGCCAGCATCAGCATGCCCAGCGGCCAGACCCCGTCGACGAAGCTGACGTCCTTCAGCCGCAGGGCGACCAGCCACAGGCCCAGCATCACCGCCACGATCAGGGCCAGGTTCAGGCCCAGCAGGGCGGCGATCTCGGTCAGGCTCATGGCTCAGGAACGGCGCCGCACGGGCTTCGGATGCAGGGTCAGTCGACGCACAGGGTGGCTTCGGCCTTGCCGTCCTCGACGCGGGTGAAACAGCCGAACCGATTGCTGTCGGCCTGGCAGATGCCGGCGATCGCCGCGCCTTCCGCCGGACGGGCCGCGGCATCGGCCGTGCGGCATTCGCCGGCGCACTGGTCGCTGTCGGTGCAGCGCTTGCCGGCGTCGGCGTAGCGGACCACGCACTGCATCGTCTGCATCCGACCGACCGGCTGCATCGTCCCGTTGCGGGCGATGCAGTCCGCCGCCGCCTGGCTTTCCGGGACCGCCACGGGCGCCGGCTCATTGCCGAAGCCGTAGTCGCCCTTTTCCGGCACGGGCTGGCAGGCGGCGGCCAGCAACAGGGCCGCGATCATGGCGAGGCGCTTCATTCCACTCTTCCCTTCCGGAACCCGGTCCAGACGTCGTCATAGTCGAGCTGCATCGTCGGACTGGTTTGCGCCCATTCCGTGGTCCGGATCGGCATCCGCGTCTCGAACATGAAGGCCAGGGTGTCGGCGATCTTGACCGGCTTCAGATCGGCGGCGACCGCCTTGTCATAGGACGCCTGATCCGGCCCGTGGCCGCTCATGCAATTGTGCAAGCTGGCGCCGCCGGGGGCGAAGCCGCCCTCCTTGGCGTCGTATTCGCCGGTCACCAGCCCCATGAATTCGCTCATCACGTTCCGGTGGAACCACGGCGGGCGGAAGGTGTCCTCGGCCACCATCCAGCGCGGCGGGAAGATGACGAAGTCGCAGTTGGCCGTGCCCGGGGTGTCGCTGGGCGAGGTCAGGACGGTGAAGATCGACGGATCCGGATGGTCGAAACTGACCGTGCCGATCGTGTTGAACCGGGCCGTGTCGTATTTGTACGGCGCGTTGTTGCCATGCCAGGCGACGACGTCCAGCGGGCTGTGGTCGAAGGTGGTGGCGTACAGCCGGCCGCCGAATTTCTGCACGCACTGGGTCGGCCGGTCGATGTCCTCGAACGCCGCCACCGGCGTCAGGAAGTCGCGCGGATTGGCCAAGCCGTTCGAGCCGATCGGCCCCAGGTCCGGCAGGCGGAAGGCCGCGCCGTAGTTCTCGCAGACATAGCCCCGGATCGGCCCGGAACACTCGACCCGGAACCGCACCCCGCGCGGAATGACGACGATCTCGCCGGGACCCGCCTCTATACGTCCCATCTCCGTGACAAAGACCTGGATTCCCAGCTGCGGGACAATCAGCAATTCCCCGTCTGCGCAGTAGAAGACCCGGTCGGTCATCGAACGATTGGCCGCGTACAGGTGGATGCCGGTCCCGCTCAGCGCTTCCGCGTCCCCGGTTCCGCCGTAGGTCGTCAAGCCCTCGACCCAGTCGGTCGGCGTGTCCGGAATCGGCAGCGGATCCCAACGCATCCGGTTGGGCGACGGCGGCGCGTCATGGAACGGTCCGGACCGCACCCGGCCCTGGGCGAACGGCTGATAGGCCGGATGCTGGGCGCTGGGCCGCAGCCGGTACAGCCACGACCGCCGGTTCTCGGACCGGGGCGCCGTGAAAGCCGTGCCCGACAGCTGTTCGGCGTACAGCCCCATCGGCGTCTTCTGCGGCGAGTTCCGTCCCTCGGGCAGGGCCCCGGGCACGGCCTCGGTCGCGAAATGATTGCCGAAGCCGCTCAGATACTGGGGCGCGTTGGTTCGCGTCATGGTGCGTGTTCTCCCGTGGGAGAGGTTTAGGGCGCCCGCAGCCCCACCGCTAGAACCCCTGCGCCCGCGCCATCCGCTCGTGGTGGAACCCGGCGTCGCCCAGCAGTTCGTTCAGCACCCGCACCCGCTTCATGAACAGGCCGACGTCGAACTCGTCGGTCATGCCGACGCCGCCGTGCATCTGCACCGCCTCCTGCACCGCCAGTTCCGCCACCCGTCCGGCCTTGGCCTTGGCCACCGATACGGCCAGCCCGGCGTCCTCACGTCCCGCATCCAGCGCGTTCAGCGCGCCCATCACCGCCGCCCGCGCGATCTCGATCTCCGAATACAGATGCGCCGCCCGGTGCTGCAGCGCCTGGAATTCGCCGATCAGTTTCCCGAACTGCCTGCGCGTCCGCAGATACTCCAGCGTTGTCTGGAAGGCTTGATCCCCCGCCCCGTTCAGCGACGCCGCCGCGCAGGCCCGGCCGAGATTCAGCGCGCCTTCCAGCAAGCCATCCCCGCCGTCCACCGACCCGATCACGGCGTCCGCGTCGACCTCGACATCGGTCAGCGTCACCCGCGCGGCGTTGTGCGCGTCGACCATGACCGTACGCTCGACTTCCACGCCCGCCGTCTTCGGATCGACGAGGAACAGGGTGAGCCCCGCCTCCGTCCGTGCCGCCACGATCAGGGCGTCCGCCACATGACCGTCCAGCACGAAGCCCTTGGCCCCGTTCAGCCGGAAGCCGTTGCCCGAGCGCTCGGCCGTCGTGGCGATCCGCGCCGGCGCATGTTTCGGCCCTTCATCGACCGCCAGCGACACGATGGCCTCGCCCGCCGCGATCCGGGGCAGCCAGGCCGCCTGCTGCTCGGCCGAAGCGCCCTTAAGCACCGTCGCCGACAGCACGCCCGATCCCAGGAAGGGCGACGGCGTCAGCGTCCGACCCAGCGCCTCGGCCATGACTCCCGCCTCGACCGCGCCGAGCCCCGAGCCGCCGTGTTCCTCGGGGATGACGATCCCCGCGAACCCCATCTCGCCGAACGCCCGCCACAGGTCGCGCGACACCCCGTCCGCATCCCTGCTGTCGCGCAGCTTGCGCAGGTGGGCGATCGGCGCGTGTTCGTTCAGGAAGCCGTCGGCGGCCTCCCTCAGCATCGTCTGCTCTTCGGTCAGGATCAGCGGCATGTCAGGCGCCCGGCAGTTGCAGCAGGTGTTTGGCGATGATGTTCAGCTGGATCTCGCTGGTCCCGCCCTCGATGGAATTGGCCTTGGTCCGCAGCCAGTCGCGCGCCGCCGCCCCGTGGCGCGAGCGGTCGCTCTCCCACTCCAGCGCGTCCGATCCGCCCGCCGCCATCAGCAGTTCGTGCCGCCGCTTGTTCAGCTCGGAGCCATAGTATTTCAGCATCGAGGCGATGGCCGGGTGCGCCTGCCCCGCCTTTACCTGATCGCCCGCCCGTTCCATGGCCAGACGGAAGGCCGCGGCGTCGACTTCCAGCTCGGCGATCCGCGCGCGGAGCATCGGCTCGTCCAGCCGCCCGTCGCCGTCCAGCCCGATCGATCCGGTCGCCACCTGACCCAGCGGCCGCCCGCCTCCGACCTCGCCCATGGCGCCGATCATGGTCCGCTCGTGCGCGAGCAGGTGTTTGGCCACGTCCCAGCCGCGGTTCAGCGTCCCGACCAGGTTCGCCTTCTCGACCCGCACGTCGTCGAAGAAGGTCTCGCAGAACGGGCTCTTGCCGCTGATCAGGGTGATCGGCCGGGTCGAAACGCCGGGCGTCGCCATGTCGAACAGCACGAAGGAGATGCCCAGGTGCTTGGGCGCTTCCGGATCCGTCCGCACCAGACAGAAGATCCAGTCGGCCTTGTCGGCATAGCTGGTCCACACCTTCTGGCCGTTGACGATCCAGTGGTCGCCGCGATCTTCCGCCCGCGTCTGGATCGAAGCCAGATCCGATCCGGCCCCCGGCTCGGAATAGCCCTGGCACCAGCGGATTTCGCCGCGCACGATCTCGGGCAGGAAACGCTGTTTCTGTTCCTCGGTGCCGAAGGCCAGCAGCGCCGGCCCCAGCATCCACACCCCGAAACTGGCCAGCGGCGCCTGCGCCTTGATGCGCCGCATCTCCGAGTTCAGCACCTTGGCCTGTTCGCGGCTCAGCCCGCCGCCGCCGTATTCGGCCGGCCACTCGGGCGCGGTCCAGCCACGGGCCGCCATCCGGTCCAGCCAGAGCCTGTGCGCCGGCGTCGGGAAGACAGCGTTCCGCCCGCCCCAGACCCGGGCCTCGTCGCTTTCGACCGGCCCGCGGCATTCGGCCGGGCAGTTCGCCTCCAGCCAGGCGCGGGTCTCCGCGCGGAACGCATCAAGATCGGCCATTGTGAACCTCGTCATCCCGGCGCAGGCCGGGACCCGCGTTTCCTCTGCGGCGACCCTAGCAGCGATTCACGGGTGACGCTGCGTCAGCCCCCGCCGGGCAGGAAGGGCGAGAAGGTGATGACCGTGAAGGTGTCGCGGATGTTGGCGCGCGTCTGCACCGACTTCGTCACGAAGGTGCCGATGTCCATTTCCTTCGGCAGCTGGAATTTGGCCAGCAGGTCGTACTGGCCCGAGGTCGAATAGACCTCCGAAACGTATTCGACATTGTCCACCATGTCGGCGGCCACGTCGTTGGCGTGGCCCAGCTCGCATTTGATGAAGACGAAGATGGCGGTCATCATGGCGGCGGTCCTTCCGGGTTCGGGAGGTGTGTAGCGGATGGATTCGTGACAGGCGAGATCGACCTCGAGGCCCCGGACTTCGAAAGCCAGTACAACAACCGCGCCCGCGTGCCCGACCACCCGGCCGTCATGGCCAGGTGGCGCGAACTCGCCGAGGCCGCCCGCGCCGCCCATCCTCCGACGGAGATCGCCTACGGGCCCGGCGAACGCGAGGTCATGGATCTGTTCGACGCCGGCCCCGGCGCCCCGGTCGCCGTCTTCCTGCACGGCGGCTACTGGCAGGCGCTGGACAAGAGCTGGTTCAGCGGAATCGCCCCCGCCTTCCTGGCTCACGGCGTCAGCCTGGCCGTCCCCTCCTACGATCTCGCCCCCGCCGTCCGCCTGGGCCGCATCCTGCGTCAGGTGCGCGCGGCGGTGGAGGCGATCCGCGCCCGCACCGGCGCCCGGCCCGTCGTCTTCGGCCACTCCGCCGGCGGCCATATGTCGGCCTGCATGCTGTCAGAAGGCCGCGCCTCCGCCGCCGTCGCCATCAGCGGGATCTTCGACCTGCGTCCGCTCATCCCGACCTCGCTGAACGCCGCCCTCGACCTCGACGAGCGCGAGGCCGCGGCCCTGTCGCCGGTCTTCTGGCCCATGCCGAACGGCTCCACCCCCGGCGGCACGGTTCTCGACTGCGTCGTCGGCGGCGACGAGAGCTCCGAGTTCCTGCGCCAGTCGCGAATGATGGCCGACCACTGGGCCGCGAACGGCGTCGAGACCCGCTATGACGCCCTGCCCGGCCTCAACCATTTCACCGTGCTGGATCCGCTGTTCGACGCGAACAGCAAATTGGTGAGACGGATCGCGGACTTGGCCAGGCCCGGCGCCTGACGCCGGGCGCGCGCGCATGCCGGGCGGGCGCCACCGGTAACAATCCTCGCCCTTGATCCCAAATTCATCGCTTGACCGCGGCGGCGAATGATTGTGTCTGCGCCCGTCCGGTAGCGTCCATTCGAGTTCATGTTCCGCGTTCTTCGAAAATTCCTCCGTCAGCTCCGCTGCCGCCGCCATCGCTGGCGTCCGGACCGCCGTGTTTCGGGGCGCGAGTTCTGCGACCTCTGCGGCGCGAAGCGGCAGACGGGCTGAGCCGGGCCGCCGGTCTTCGAAACACAAAGTTTCGCGCCGTCCCGCGCCCGCCGCTTTTCCGAAACGCAGCGGGTGGGATAAGCATGGCGGGCTGCCGGACGCCGGCAAAGGAACAAGACCATGCGCCACGACCGCCTCGCCGTCCTGACCGCCCTTGAATCCCAGGGCGTGGCCCCGGTCTTCTATCATCCCGATCCGCAGGTCAGCCTGAACGTGATCCGCGCCTGCGCCCGCGGCGGGGCGAAGGCCATCGAGTTCACAAACCGCGGCGACTTCGCCTGCGACCTGTTCGCCGACATCGCCCGCGAGCTGCAGGAGACCGACCCGGACATCATCCTGGGCATCGGCTCGGTGGTCGATGTGGGCACGGCCAGCCTCTACCTCAACCGCGGCGCGCGGTTCGTGGTCAGCCCCTGCCTGGTCCCGGACGTCGCCCGCGTCTGCAACCGGCGCATGACGGCGTATTTCCCGGGCTGCGGCTCGGTCACCGAGATCGGTCAGGCGCACGAACTGGGCTGCGAGATCGTCAAACTCTTCCCCGGCGCCAGCGTCGGCGGCGCCGATTTCGTCAAGGCGGTGCTGGGCCCCATGCCCTGGACCAAGATCATGCCCACGGGCGGCGTCGACCCGGACGAGGCCAGTATCGCCAAATGGTTCGGCAGCGGCATCGTCGCCGCCGGCATGGGCTCGAAACTGGTCACCGACGCGGCCGTCAAGGCCGGCGACTGGGCCGGCATCGAGGCCAATGTGCGCAAGACGGTGGATGCGATCGCGGCGTTCCGGGCGAAGTAGTGGCTGGCGGCTAGTGGCTAGTGGCTAGTGATTGCAGCTTCGTCTGACGGCGGAAGGGCGGCGCAGACCACGCCGTCGCGCGGGCGCCGGCCAGCCACTAGCCACCAGCCACTCCCCTACAGCCCCAGCGTCGCGCTGTTCAGATCCAGCGACGCCGCCGGGATCACCACCACGTCCGGATGGGCGGCCCGCAGGGCGTCGATGAACATCGCCGACTGCCCCACCACCACGACATAGGCCTGATCCGACCCGACGGCCTGCGCCGCCGCCATCACGCCCTCGGGCGTCGTGGCGTTGATCTTGCCGGCGTAGGTTTCGACCTCGGTCAGCGGCAGGCCATAGGTGACCGCGTCCGCCAGCACCCCGCCCAGACCGCCGGTGGTCTCGACCGCGCGCGAAAAGCCGCCGGTGATGAAGGCCTCGCGGTCGGTCACTGCCTGGTCGGTCACCGCCTCGGTCTTCAGCCGGTCGAACTCGGCCAGCACCAGGGCGACGACCTCGGCCGCGCTCTCGTTCTTGGTCTGGGTCGCGGCCGCCAGCAGGCCGCCGTCGACCCGCGCGGCCAGCTGGGAGCTGGCGCCGTAGGACAGGCCGCGCTTGGCCCGCACCTCCTGGAACAGATGGCCGTTCTGGCCGCCGCCGATGACGCTGTTAACCACCGCCAGCGGATAGAAGGCCGGGTCCGACCGGCGCGGTCCGCGCACGGCCGCCGCAACCGCCGCCTGGCCGACGCCCGGCAGGTCGACCACGACGATCCGCGGCGCGGGCCGGTCGCCCGCCCGGTCGGCGACGACCGGAACCGCGCCTGACGGCTTGCGCCATCCGCCGAGGGTTCGCTCGGCGAAGGCGAAGGCCTGCTCCGGATCCATGCCGCCCGTTATGATCAGGGCGGCGTTGTCCGGGCGCCACCAGCGGTCATGGAAGCCGACGATCTGGTCGCGCGTCAGCGTCCCGACGGAGGCCGGCGTTCCCGCGGCCGGCGCCCCATAGGCCGCGCCGCCGAAGGCCAGCCGGTTCAGCACCTGCGAGGCCAGGGCGCCGGGATCGCGCAGGGCCACGGTCAGGGCGGTGACCCTTTGCGTCCGGCTGCGTTCCAGCTCGGCCGCGTCGAAGCTCGGGCGCTGGACAACATCGGCCAGAATCGCGCCGGCCTGATCGGCCGAGGCGACCGGCGCCGAGAGGAACAGGGTGGTGGAATCCGCCCCGGCCCCGCCGCCGATATTGGCGCCCAGCGCCTCCAGCGTGCGGGCGATCTCGGGGGCCGAGCGGTCGCCGGCGCCCTGGGTGGCCAGGTCGGCGGTCATCGAGGCCAGACCCGGTTGGCCGGCGGGATCTCCGGCTGCGCCGCCGGCCATCACCAGCTGGGCGTTCATGATCGGCAGATTGGTCGATTTCGCCACTATGACCCGCAGACCGTTCGACAGCGTCCGCTCGACCACGCGCGGCGTGGCCATGGCGCGGACCGGGCCCGGCGCCGGGGGCGCCATCCGCTGGCCCTCGGGCAGCAGCTCATGGGCCGGCAGGATGGCGGGGGGAACAGTCAGATAGGTCGGGACCGGGGCCGGATTGCGCCAGCTGTCCTCGGGCACGCCGGCGGGCCGGGCGCTCTCGTCCTGATAGCGCACGGCGACCCGCGTCTGGTCGTTCAGATACGTCCGCGCCACTCGCTGCACATCCGCCGCCGTCACGGCCTGGATCGCCGCCAGCTGGGCGTCCGGCGCGCGGGGATCGTTCTCCGACACGATGGCCTGGCCCAGGATGAAGGCCCGGCCCGAGGCCGTTTCGCGCTGGCGCAGTTCGGCGGCCACGAGCTCGGTCTTGGCCTCGGCCAGTTCGGCCGCGGTCACCGGCTCGTCGCGCACCCGCGCCAGTTCGATGTCCAGCGCCGCCTCCAGATCGGTCATCGACTTGCCCCGCGCCACCGTGGCGGTCACGCTGATCGAGCCGTCCTCCTCCATGCTGTTGGCGCCGAAATTGGCGGTCGAGGCCAGCTGTTTGCCGTAGACGAGGGCCTGGTAGAGCCGAGAGCTGTCGCCGCGCGACATGATCGCCTGCAGCACCTCCAGGGCGGCGGTGTCAGGGTGGTTCGCCGCCACGCCTGGATACAGCACGCCCACCGCCGGCATCGGCACATTGGGGGCGTAGGCCTCGACCATGCGCGGCGCGGTGCGCGGCGTCTCGACGGGGCGCTCGAACACCGGCACGGGACGCTCCGGGTTCGGAATGTCGGCGAAATACTGGTCGACCCATCGGTCCAGTTGCGCCGGATCGAAATTACCCGACACGATCATCGTCGCCGTGGCGGGGCGGTAATAGGCCTCGTGGAAGGCCCGTGCGTCGTCGATGACCGCCGAGTCCAGCTCCTCGATCGAACCGATCACGCTGCGGCGGTAGATGCTTTCGTCGAAGCTGTTGTCGCCGATCACGAACCGGCCGAACCGGCCATAGGGCGGGGCCAGAACCCGCTGGCGCAGCTCTTCCTTGACGATCGAGCGCTCGGCCTGGAACACGGCGTCGTCGACCACCGGCCGCGCCATCCGTTCGGCGTGGGTCCACAGCATCGTCTCCAGATACTGGGGCGGCACCGTCTCATAGTAGTTGGTGAAGTCCTGGCCGGTGGAGGCGTTGCGCGACCCGCCGGCGTTCTCGACCAGCGTCGAAATCTGGCCGTACGGCAGGTTGACCGTCTTGCGGCTCAGGATGTGTTCGAACAGGTGGGCGAAGCCGCTGCGCCCCTGCGGATCGTCCTTGCCGCCGACGTTGTACCAGAGGGTCACCGTCACCGTGCCTGCCGTGGCGTCCGGCATGGCGTAGACGTCCAGCCCGTTGGCCAGTTCGCGGTGAGTGTATTCCAGCGGCGGCACGGAAATCGGCGCGGGCGACTGGGCGAAGGCCGGAGAAGCGAACGCCAGAAGCGAGGCTCCCAGAAGGGCGGCGGTGCGTGTCATGTCGGCGGTCCCCGGATCGGTCTCTCAACGGAAGCCGGGACCCTATCAGCCGAACTCGCGGGCCAAAGTTACGACGCCGTAATGATAGCCTCCACCTCGGCCCGTGTCGGCAGCGAGGGCTGGGCCCCGGGCCGGGTCGCCGCCAGCGCCCCCGCCGCGCAGGCGAACCGCAACGCCGCTTCCGCCTCCATCCCTTCCAGCAGGGCCACGCAGATCGCGCCGACGAAGGCGTCGCCGGCCCCCGTCGCGTCCACGGCCCTGACCCGGGGCGGCGCCGCGCGCGCCAGTTCGACGCCGCGCTGGTACATGACCGCGCCCTTCGCCCCTTCGGTCACCACCACCCGCCCGCCGCCGTGATGCAGCAGGTCGCCGTAGAAGGCCGCCTCGGTCTCATTGACCACAAGCAGATCGGCCCGCCGCAGCAGCTGGTCCGACACCGGCGCGGCCGGGGCCAGGTTGACGCAGACGAACTCGGTCGCCCGCCCTACCGCCGCCTCGACCGTCGGGATCGGCAGTTCCAGCTGCACGATCAGCGGGCAGTCGATCCGCGCCGGCAGCTGTTCGGGCGTGACCCGGTGATTGGCTCCGGCGCAGACCACGATCTGGTTCTCGCCCGTGTCGTCCACGGCGATCAGGGCCACGCCCGTCGGCTCGGCGATGTCCGTCTCGACTCCCGACAGATCCACCCCCCAGGTCATCAGCAGGGCCATGGCCGCGCCCGCCATCTCGTCGTCGCCGACGCAGCCGGTCAGGCTGACGTCCGCCCCCAGCCGCTGCGCCGCCAGCGCCTGATTGGCGCCCTTGCCGCCCGGATGCCGCGCCAGGGTCGCTCCCGTCACCGTCTCGCCGGGCCGCGGCAGGGCCGGGCTGCTGGCGACGAAATCCAGATTGATCGAACCGACGACGGTCAGCCTCAAGGCGTCTCTCCCGCGTCCGGCGGAACCGGACAGACGCCCCTCTATAACCCGCGCGCGGCCCGGGGGGCCACCACGGCGACGCCGCCGGCGATCACGCCGGCGGCGGTTTCACGCTCTAGAATTTCCGGCCGAAACCGACCGACACGACCCAGGGATCCAGGCTGACGTCGCTGGTCAGGGCCCCGCCGTTGATCGTCGCCTCGGTGTCGAACCACACCTTCTTGACGTCGACATTGAGCGTCCAGGGCCCGGTCACCGCGACGTCCGCCCCGGCCTGCAGGGCGTAGCCGAAGCCGTCCTCCAGATCGACGGTGAAGCCGTTACGGTCCTGGCCCTCGAAGAACAGCATGTAGTTCACGCCGGCCCCGACATAGGGGCTGACCCGCGCCTCGGGCATGGGACGGTATTGCAGGGTCACCACCGGCGGCAGCACCCAGGTCTCGTGCACGGCCACGTCGGTGGCCCCGCCCTGGGCCCGGATCTCGTGCTGCGTGGCGCCGAGGATGGCCTCGACCGAGACGTTGTCGGTCAGGAAATAGGTGAAGCCCAGCGTCGGCATGACGTCGTTCCCGACGTCGACCGCCAGCCCCGTGTCCGCGCCGGCGGACGTGAAGATCGCGTCGTCGGCGCTGCTCGACACGTCGGTGACGCGTCCGGTGACGATCCAGTCGCCCTTGCGCGCGACCTGCCAGTCGTTGGCGGTCTGGGCCGTGGCGCCGGTCGCGGCGCCGGTCGCCAGCGTCATCACCGCCACAGCGGCCGCCAGCGTCATGTTCCGTTTCATCTTCGTCTTCCACGACGCGGTCCGGACGCGACATGCGGCCGGTGCGGGCGTCGCGGGGGTGGTGGTCTCCTTGTGGCGCGGCGGCCTTGCGGCAGCGCAAACCTTGGCCGTAAGCCCCTGCGTCAGATTGTCCGGCGCTGCCGGACGGCCCCGGCGATCAGGGCGAATATCCCCTCCGCATCGGCCGAGACCGCCCAGCGGTGCGGCAGGGAGCCGGCGACGGACAGCCGGAACTCCACCGCCGTATGGCCCCGCGTCAGCTCGCTTTCGGTCTCCACCGCGATCCGGCAGGGTTTGAGCTGGAACAGGTCCGGCCGCAGCAGCCAGGCCACCGGGCAGGGGTCGTGCACCGGCGGGCCCCACTCGGACAGGGAGGGCCAGCCGACGATCCGCCGCTCGACCCGCTGCGAGAACCGCATCATCGACGCCGCCGCATCCGCCATCGGCGTCCCGGCCGCCTCCAGCGCCGCGATCCGCGCCTCGGTCGCCCGCACCTGATGCGTCGCGTCCAGCCCGAACAGCACGGCCTCGCAGCCGGTGGCCAGCACCTCGGCCGCCGCCTCCGGATCAGCCCAGATGTTGAACTCGGCCGAGGCGGTGATATTGCCCCCCTCGGACCGCGCCCCGCCCATGATCGCCACGGGTCCGAGCCGCCCGGCCAGCCGCGGCTCCTTGCGCAAGGCCAGCGCCAGATTGGTCAGCGGCCCCAGCACCGCCACCGCCACCGACGTCTCCGGCCGGCCCATGACCAGCTCGATGATGGCGTCCGCCGCATGCCCCTCCGCACACGGAGCATCCGGCTCGAACGGCGTCATGTCGCCCAGCCCCTCGGCCCCGTGGAACTCCCCCGCTCCGGCCGGCTCCCGCCGCAGCGGCCGGTCCGCGCCCATGAAGACGGGCACGTCCAGACGTCCCGCGATCTGGCGCAGCATCCGCGCGTTCCGCGCCGTCTTCTCCACCGGCACATTCCCGCCCACGGCGGTGACGGCCAGCAGGTCCAGTTCGCTCGACCCGAAGGCGAGCATCAGCGCCACGGCGTCGTCCACGCCGGGATCGCAGTCGATGATAAGGGCTTGTCGGGTCACCGGATCAGGTGTGAAGCGGGTCGCCCGGACAGGCAAGCCTCAGCGGGTCACCTGCACCGGTCCACGCACGCCTGCGCCAGCACCTCGGCCGAATCCACCAGCGGTACGGTCACGTCCCCGGCCCCCAGCAGCAGCGGCACCTCGGTGCAGCCGGCGATCACCGTCTCGGCCCCGGCCGCGACCAGCGTGGCCGCCAGACGCCTCATCTCGGTGCGCGGCCCCTCGCCGAGATCGCCGCGCTTCACCGCGTAGACGCAGGCCATGAAGGCCTCGCGCGCGGCGCCGCTCAGCCGCACGATCTTGACCCCCTTGCCCTGCAGCGCGCGCGCATACAGCGCCTCGCCGCCCGGCGTGGCCAGGACGCCGATCTTCTTCGCCCCGCCCGCCGCGGCGGCCTCGGTCGTCTCGGCGATCATGTCGACGAAGGGCAGGCCGACCTTGCGGATCCCCGCCGCCTGGGCGTGGGCCGTGTTGCACGGCATGCACAGCACCTGCGCCCCGGCGTCGCGCAGCCGCATCGCCATCTGACCCAGCACGGCCTCGGCGGCGTCGGACTGACGGTTGCGGTCCGGCACCTGCGGATTGATGTCGGCGATGATGCGGATGTGGTCCTGATCGCCCTCGGCCGGCGTCAGCGCCTGCACCCGCGCCAGAAACGCCACCGTCGCCGCCGGCCCCATGCCGCCCAGAACGCCCAATACCTTCGCCATCAGAGCGAGCCCTCGATCTCGCCCTGATATCCGAACAGGCCCTGGGCCCCGCCCGTGTGCAGGAACACCACCGTCTCGTTCTCGAACCGCCCGGCCTTCGCCAGGGCGATCAGTCCCTTCATCGCCTTGCCCGTATAGACCGGGTCCAGAACGATCGCGTCGGTCCGCGCCGCCAGCTTCAGCGCCTCGATCACCGCGTCGTCGACCAGCCCGTAGCCCTCGCCCACATAGTCGCAGTCGGCGACCACCATCTCCGCCTTCACCGCATCCGGCCGGCCCAGCAGGGCGGCCGTCTCATGCGCGAGCTTGAGCACATTCTCTTCCTGTTTGGCCTTCGGAGCCCGCACCCCGACGCCCAGCACCGGAATGTCCGCCCCCATCACCGCCAGCCCGGCCACCAGGCCGGCGTGCGTCCCGGCGCTGCCCGTCGCCGTGATGATCCGGTCCACCTGCATGTCCAGCTCGTCCGCCTGGACCACGATCTCGCGCGCGCAGTCGACATAGCCCAGCGCCCCGATCGCGTTCGAGCCGCCGCCGGGGATGATGTAGGGCTTGCCGCCCCGCGCCCGCACCTCGGCCGCGGTCTTCTCCAGCTCGGCGTTCATGTCGGTCCCGCCGGGCACGGTGCGCATCCCGGCCCCGAACAGCCGGTCCATCAGGACATTGCCGTTGCGCGTGTAGTCGATGGCCTTCGACCCGGTCCGCTCCTCCAGAATGACCTCGCTGGCGAATCCGTGCGCGGCGGCGGCGGCGACCGTCTGGCGCACATGGTTCGACTGCACCGCGCCCTGGGTCACCAGGGTGTCGGCGCCCTGCTCCATCGCGTCGCCGAGCAGGAACTCCAGCTTGCGGGTCTTGTTGCCGCCCCCGGCCAGACCCGTGCAGTCGTCGCGCTTGATCCAGATCTCGACACCCAGCGCCTCGCTCAGCCGCGGCAAGGGCTCCAGCGGGGTCGGCAGATGGGCGAGGCGGACGCGGGGAAAGCGGGCGAGATGCATGGGCGGGGCTCCGGTGTGCGCCCCTAATAGACGTCTGCGTCCAAAATGCCGAACCGGTTCACCATTGTTCTCAGCCGCGGCTTAACCGCCGTCGCGTCAGCATGGCCGCGGTCCCGTTTTCGGAGTCCGCATGCGTCCCGTCTCCACCGCCCTGCTGTCGCTCGCCCTGACCTGTCTGTCGGCCTGTTTCGAGCCGGCCGGCGGACGCTACATCGTCGCGGCCAACACCGCCGGTCTGGTCGTCGTCGAACAGGTCGTGGTCAACGGCGCCTCGGCCAGCGCCCGCACGACCATGGTCGCGCCGGCGGACAAACCGCTGCCCCTGACCGGCAAGGCCCCGATCGTCCAGGTCCAGTATTTCCACGAGTTCGACTGCTCCGGCCGCCAGATGGCCAGCCGCGGCCAGAGGTTCGTCCTGCAGGACGGCGAGATTCTCGACCTTCCGGCGCGCCAGCTGAAATGGTCGAAACCCCGTGACCGCCAGCTGGAAGGCGACATACTTGCGGTCGTCTGCGATCCCGCCGTCGCCCGGGCGAAGAGCACGCGGAACAGCTTCGGCATGGTGACCCGCCGCTATCAGCGCCTCCTCAGGGAACAGGCCGTTCAGGCGTCCTGAGCGGCGGCGTCAACCGCATCCAGCAGGATGCGGATGACCTGGGGCGGGCTCAGGTCGTCGTCGTCGACCAGGGCGTCCAGGGCCGCGCCGCAGGCGGGAGTGATCACCGCGCTGGCCATCGACCAGCGGCCGAACAGCCGGGCGTCGATCGGTTCGCGCCCGAGCAGGACGAGGTCGCGATGCCGGGGGTCGCTCTCCAGACGGCGCAGCAGGGCGTCGAGGCTCTGCGCCGGCCCTTCGACGACCTGGATATAGCGGTCGCGGTGGGCGGCCAGGGCGCCGGTCAGGCCGTCGCGGTCGTTGTTGCGCTGCGACTCGGCGAGGATGACGGCCAGATTGCCGATGGACGCGGTCGTTCCCGTGGCGGTGCTTTCATAGACCAGCCGTTCCAGACTCAAACTCATGCTCACCTCGAACTGTCGGCCCTTAATGCCCTCGCGGCCATGGCAGTTGCAACTCCCTAAATATCTGTCTTTGAAGGCAAATGTCAGCGACCGGACACGCGGGGGCGACGGTCGCGAGAATTTATTCGGACGGCGGGGAACGGTTTCCGGCGATCGCAGTTTTCCCATCGGACCTTGCGGCGATGCGCGCTCGACAGAGTCCTCAGCGGCCCGGTCTCTGCCACGCCCCCCGACGCAGACCGGGCCGCATCTTCTTCCAGACATGGTTCTCCGTCCGGCCCGCTTGCCGACTCAGGCCGCGCGGCCCGATGCTGGGCGTATGGCCGAATCGCCCGTCCCCTCCGTCGCAAGGCTGCGCGACCGAAACGCCACCGAGGCCGCCATCGTCGCGGCGGGCGAGCGCATCCTGCTGCGCGACGGCTTTCCGGGCCTGAACGTCCAGACCCTGGCCGCCGAGGCCGGCTGCGACCGCAAGCTGGTCTATCGCTATTTCGACGGCGCCGACGGCGTGGTCGACCGCATCGCCGCCCGCGCCCATGCGGGGCTGGCCGCCAGCCTCGCCTCCATCCCGCTGGTCGAAACCGCCTCCCTGCGCACCTTCGCCCGCATCAGCCTGCTGACCTGGCTGGCCGCCCTGCGCGCCAGTCCGCTGAGCCTGCGGCTGATGGCCTGGGCCCTGGTCGAGGACTCCGACCTGCTGCGCCGGATCGAGGCCGACCGCGCCGCCGTGCTGCAGAACTGGATGCGCGAACGCCGCCCCCGGCTGCGCGTTCCGCCCGAGGGCGATCCCGTCGCCCTCAACGCCGTCCTGCTGGCCGCCGTCCAGGCGCTGGCCCTCTCGGCCGAGCGCCGCGGCGCCGTGGCCGGCCTGATCCTGGACGCGGACGGCTGGCCTCGCGCCGAGACCGCGCTGGACCGCCTCCTGGTCGCCTTCCCGGACTGAGAACGCGGAATTGTGAGACCGCGAACTGCGGCCCTCGATGCAACCTTGGGATGGATGACCACGAAAGTTCTTGATTTGTGACGCATGGATGTGGGCACATTTCAGCCTCAATCGGACGGGGGAGGTCGATATGCACACCGGGATTAACCAATTATCCGCCGCGCGTGGTCTCAAGGGCTTGCTGTGCGGCTCCGTAGCGGGCCTGTGCCTGGCGGCCGCGGCGGCGCCCGCCCTGGCCCGGTCCGGTGAACCGGATCCCGCAGCCGGCGGGTTTCTGAACTTCGGCGCGGTCGAGCTCGCGCCCCAGATCGTGATCGCCGGCCCCGGCACCCCGACCACGGCGCGCGATCCGGTGAACATCACGGGGGTCGGCCAGATGGTCATCGACCAGGGCGGCGGCTTCGTTGGCCTGTGCACCGCCACCCTGATCAACCCGCGCACCGTGATCTTCGCCGCCCACTGCGTGAACGACCGGGCGGCCAACGCCTATGGCGCGGGCGGAACCCCCATCTCGTTCGGCTTCTCCAACAACAACCACGCCGCCGGCAACAGCGCCATCCTTGGCTGGCTGGGCAATCACCAGACCAACACCTCGCGCTTCATCTACAATTCGAACTTTGTCGCCTACAATCCGGTCACCCTCCAGCCGGGCAACGACTTCCTGTACGGCGACATCGCCGTGGCCTCGCTGGACACCGTGGCCAGGGACATCCCCAGCTGGTCGCTGCTGTTCTCGGCCCTGCCCGCGCCGGCGATCACGGCCGCAGGCGCCGGCTATCACGTCAACCTCTCCGGCTATGGCAACAACGGCGCCGGCACGACCGGCTCGACGGGCGGCATCGATTTCCGCCGCCGCATCGCCGAGAACATGCTGGGCGGCCTGGCCTCCCTGGATGATTTCGAGGGCTTCCTGTTCGGCAGTCCCTCCGGCCTGCCCCAGAACCTGTACTGGATCGATTTCGACGATCCTCGCCGCGGCACCGCCCAGGCCAGCCCGTTCGACTTCAACGCCTGGCGCGACAACGCCATGCCGCGAGAGGGAATCACCGCCAGCGGCGACTCCGGCGGCCCGCTGATCCTGGACAACACCTTCGCCAAACCCGTGGTGATCGGCGTCCTGTCGGGCGGCTACACCCGCTTCTTCAACGGCCAGCCCGCCAACAGTTACGGCACCGCCTCCTTCTATCAGCCCCTCTATCTCTACTGGGACTGGATCGCGGCCAATAATCCCTACCACTATGTGTCCTCGCTGGCGGGCGACGCCAACTGGACGGACGCCACCCACTGGGTGACCAACCTCGACCCGAACTACCAGATCATCGGCCCCGACGGTCAGTTGGTGAACGGCGTGCCCAACGACCTCGGCGCGGGCCCCACGGGTCCGGATACCAACGGCTTCGGCCAGATGTGCTTCCAGAGCGGCGGCGTCAGCGAATGTCGGGACGTGGCGACGGGGACGACCTCGATCGAGGTCAAGCCGATCGGCACCGGCGTCTCCAGCGGCCTCGCCGTCGTCTCGATCGAATCCCTCGCCGAGGGCGGCGAGGATGACGCGTCGGTCGAGGCCCAGATCGGGCTGGGCGGCAATGAAACCGTCCGGGCCGTGCCCGAATCCCAGGCCGGGCTCGCCGGCGGCGTCGGAACGGCGGCCCTCCCGGCGGCCACCTTGCTCAACGGTCTCCCGGGCGCGACCAATTTCACGCCGGTCAACACCGACGGCGACCGCCTGACCAGCACTCCGCCGCGTTATTTCGACGTGACCCTGTCGGCCAACGGCACGACCACCCTCAACACCGCCGTCACCATCGACCGCCTGACCATGGCGGGCGTGGGCGCCGGGCTGAACATCACCACCACGGGCGATCTGCTCAGCAATATCGACATCACCCAGCTGACCGGCACGCTCAACGTCGACGGCGCGCTGCGCACGCCCGGCGACTTCTTCATGATGACCGGCGGGCTCAGCGGCACGGGGGCGATCACCGCGCCCTTCTTCACCAACATGGCCGGCGTGATCTCGCCGGGAACGACGACCACGACCGGGACCCTGACCTTCAACGGCAATGTCATTCTGGCTTCGGGCGGCGCCCTGCTGATCAATCTCGGCGCCAACGGAATCTCGGACCGTCTGGTGGTCAATGGCGCCGCCAATGTCGGCGGCCTGGTGTCGTTCGGCATGATGCCGGGCGTCCCGGTCGCCTACGGAAACAGCTACACCTTCGTGACGGCCACCGGCGGCGTCACCGGAACCTTCTCCAACGCGCCGATCTCGGCCATCCTTCGGCCGACCATCACCTACACCCCGACCGCGGTCCAGGTGCAGATCGACGCCGCCTCCTACGCCAGCGTCGTGGCCGGCACGCCGGTCCAGGCCGCCTACGCCCGGTTGCTGGACGACAACCGGTCCGCCTACGCCCAGTTCGCCGGCATCTACGGTCCGCTGGACGTCCAGTCCGCCGCCTCCATCCAGTCCACGCTCGAATCCTGGGCCCCGAGGGCTGAAACCCTGCGCACCTCCATGGGCGTCGCGGCCATGGACGGCATGGCCAGCTTCTATCGCGACCGCCTGACCGGCTCGGCCTCCGAGATGGATGGTTCGCTGCAGGTTCTCGGCCGGCCGATCGACTACGCCTCGGTCGCGCTGGACTCTCTGGACGGCGGTGTCAGTTCGCCCATGGGCGACCCCGGCGACGACATCGTCATCCCCGACGTCCTGCCTGAGAACATGCGCGGCTTCATCGCCGCCGGTTATCTGGACGGCAAGGGCGAGCCGATGACCACGGCCCTCCCCGGCGGCGGCGAGGACGAGTTCGACGGCTTCTACATCGCCGCCGGTCTCGAGACCGCGCTGAACCGCCAGACCATGCTGGGCTTCGGCGTCTCGACCACCGACCTGGACGGCGCGACGGCGAACGCGCCCCAGGCCGCCGAAGGCGATCTGTTCCTCGGCACGGTCTACATCAACCACCAGGCGGACAACGGCTGGCTGGCCAACGGCATGTTCACCATGGGTGAATTCGACACCGAAACCACCCGGATCGTCGCCGTCGGCCCGACCACCTACACCCTGCGCACCGAGGACAGCGCCCGGGCCATGGGCGGCGAGTTCGGCCTCGGCTTCCGCTCGGTCGGCGAACAGGTCTCCGTCACCCCCGGCGTCTCGCTGCGGGCCAGCAAGATCAACTACGGTCCGACCACGGAAACCGGCGGCGGTCCGGCCCTGACCTACCAGCGCGAAAGCACCACGGCGATCGAGAGCCGTGTGGGCGTCGCCGTCTCCGGCCTGTCGCCGACCTTCCGCCCCTACGGCAGCGCGGCCTGGGTCCATGGCTGGGCGGACACGGCCTCCAGCTTCGGGGCCAATTTCGTGGGCGGCGTGGGCCCCGACGTGGTCTTCGCCCTGGGCGGCGACGACAAGGACTGGGCCGAGGTCGGCGTCGGCCTGGAAGCCATCCGGAACGACTGGCGCTTCACCGTCGCCGCCGAGACCACCGTGGGCCGCGACGACGTCGAGACCCGGTCGTACCGCGCCGCCATCTCCGTCAGGTTCTGACGCCAACGGCCCTGCGCCCGCTTGACCCTCGCGGTCGGCGGGCGCAGGTTCCGCGCGTTCTCCGGGGGGTCGCGCCAAAGCGGCTGAGATTGAGGTGTTCCTCTGACCCGTCGAACCTGATCCGGGTCATGCCGGCGAAGGGATGAGTACGCTTCCGGTCCACGCCACAGGACCACCTCGCCCGACGTCGGCGGACCTCAACGCCAGAGGCCGCCATGAACATCGCCGTCACCCCGCCCGCCACGCCCGCCGAACCCACTGTGGATCTGGCCCTGAAAGACGCCCGCGAGGCGGTGATGAAGGAGACGGGGACCATCCCGACCGGCGAACGCGCCGGCTCGCGCAAGGTCTATGTCGCCGGCGAGATCTATCCCGACATCCGCGTCCCCTTCCGCGAGGTCGCCGTCCACCCGTCGGCCAATGAGCCGCCGGTGACCATCTATGACTCCTCGGGCCCCTACACCGACCCGACCGTGACCATCGACATCAAGCGCGGCCTGCCCCTGGTCAAATCCAGCTGGCAGCTGGACCGCGGCGACATCGCCCCCGTGCTGAACCCGCGCGAGGTCAAGCCCGAAGACAACGGCCACGCCAGCGGCAAGAACCTCGCCCCCCGCTTCGACACCTCCAACCACAGGGTCTTCAAGGGCGTCGAGGGCCGCCCCGTCACCCAGTACGAATACGCCAAGGCCGGCATCATCACGCCAGAAATGGAATACGTCGCCATCCGCGAGAACCTGCGCCGCGAGCAGACCGCCCCCTGCATCCGCGACGGCGAGGATTTCGGCGCCAGCATCCCCGACTTCGTCACCCCGGAGTTCGTGCGTCAGGAGATCGCCCGCGGCCGCGCCATCATCCCGCACAACATCAACCACCCCGAGGTCGAGCCGATGATCATCGGCCGCAACTTCCTGGTGAAGATCAACGCCAACATCGGCAACTCGGCCGTCCTCTCCAGCGTCGACGACGAGGTCGACAAACTGGTCTGGGCCACCCGCTGGGGCGCCGACAACGTCATGGACCTGTCGACCGGCCGCAACATCCACAACATACGCGATTGGATCATCCGCAACAGCTCGGTCCCCATCGGCACCGTGCCGATCTACCAGGCGCTGGAGAAGGTCAACGGCGTCGCCGAGGATCTGACCTGGGAGGTCTATCGCGACACCCTGATCGAACAGGCCGAACAGGGCGTCGACTATTTCACCATCCACGCCGGCGTCCGCCTGCCCTTCGTGCCGCTGACCGCCAACCGCGTCACCGGCATCGTCAGCCGCGGCGGCTCCATCATGGCGAAGTGGTGCCTGTCGCATCACCGCGAGTCCTTCCTCTACGAGCATTTCGAGGACATCTGCGACATCGTGCGGGCCTACGACGTCTCCTTCTCCCTCGGCGACGGCCTGCGCCCCGGCTCCATCGCCGACGCCAATGACGAGGCCCAGTTCGCCGAGCTGCGCACCCTCGGCGAGCTGACGAAGATCGCCTGGGCCAAGGGCTGCCAGGTCATGATCGAGGGCCCCGGCCATGTGCCGATGCACAAGATCAAGGCCAATATGGATGAGCAGCTGAAACACTGCCACGAGGCGCCCTTCTACACGCTCGGGCCCCTGACCACCGACATCGCCCCCGGCTATGACCACATCACCAGCGCCATCGGCGCGGCCATGATCGGCTGGTTCGGCACGGCCATGCTCTGCTACGTCACGCCCAAGGAGCATCTGGGCCTGCCCGACCGTCAGGACGTCAAGGACGGCGTCATCACCTACAAGATCGCCGCCCACGCCGCCGACCTGGCCAAGGGCCACCCGGCGGCCCGGATGCACGACGACGCCCTCAGCCGCGCCCGCTTCGAGTTCCGCTGGGAGGACCAGTTCAACCTCGGCCTCGACCCCGAAACGGCCCGCAAATACCACGACGCCACCCTGCCCAAGGAGGCCCACAAGACCGCCCATTTCTGCAGCATGTGCGGCCCGAAATTCTGCTCGATGAAGATCAGCCAGGACATCCGCCGGGACGCGCAGGCGCAGAACGATGCCGGGGGTTCGCTGGCGGAAGCGGAGGCCGGGATGGCGGAGATGAGCGCCAAGTTCCGGGCCGGGGGCGGGGTGGTGGAGGTGAAGGTTTGAGCCACTAGATTTGTGGGCTAAAACTCCGCGAAGATGCGGCTCGCAGATGCATCAGAACCGCCAACTCAACGTGATTGAATCGATAGATGCAAATTCGAGACAACAACTATAGCATCGCCGAAATCAAAGATATGATTGATCGGCGGGATTTGCATGTAAACAGGGATTATCAAAGAGGCGCAGGTCTTTGGCCAAGCGCTCCTCGTAGCTACTTCATCGACACAATACTTGGTGGATTTCCCTTCCCGAAGATATATTTCTACGAACATCTTCCTAGAGAAGATGGTGCACCTATGAGATTGCGAAGAGAGATTGTCGACGGACAGCAGCGTGTAACAACAATCGTTGACTTCATAAATGATGAATTCGCTTTGCTGCCGGGCCATAGCAATGGCGGAAAGAAATTTACACAATTAGAAGATGATGTTCAACGCGCCTTTCTATCTTACACCGTGAGTGTAGACGTTATAAGGGATGCGACCCAAGCCGAAATAGTCGAGATGTTTAGGCGTATGAACGCTTACACACTGCCATTGAACGATGCCGAAAAGCGTCATTCGGCTTACCAAGGTGCGTTCAAGTGGTTTTCTAACCGGCTTTCCGACGATCTCGGAGAATTCCTGATCCAGTTTGGGGTATTCACGAATAGACAGCTCGTGCGTATGGGAGATCAAGAACTCATCACGGAAGTTTATCAGTTTACCCAAGATGGAATTACCAGCAGCTCCCCGTCCGTTCTTAAAGCAATATACGCGACGAACGATGTGAATTTCCCACAAGCTGACGAATTCAGAACTCAGATAACGGACGCTATCCGTTATATCGCTGAAAACTTCCCCAACCTCCGCCGAAGCTTCATGATGAAGCCCTACGCCTTCTACACGCTCGTGACGGCCCTGATTTATAATCGGTACGCGACTCCATTGAACGTTGACGGCGTTCGAAGCGCAGGCGCCTTCGCGGTAAATCCTCGGGCTTCTCAAGAGCGGTTGCTGCTTTTAGCCCTATCGCACGAGGCCAAGGAAACTGACGGACCTTACCGTGAGTATGTTCTTGGTTGCTTGGGCGGCACGAACCGGGTCACTCAGCGGACTCAACGGTTCACTCATGTCCTGACTGCCTTGCAGTTAGCATAGTGAGGTTGAGACGGCTTTCGCTGGCTCTGGAGAGACGCTTGCGAGCTATCGATGCTGAAACCGATGACTCCCTCTTGGGGGCCCGATTCTTGGGTCGCAGGGAGCGTTGGGCCCTACAAGAAGGATTCCTATCGCAGAAATGGCAGTCATGGTGCGGCTTTTGCCGCGCTGCGCTTATCCACTCCGTCACAGGGGCGCAAACGCAAGGAGGCGTAGTGACGACGAGTCCGCACTCCGCGTTGTCCGACGCGGAGATTGCGTGGATCGCAAGTAGGGCAGCTAGAAATCAGAACACGGTAAATGTTCAACCGCTTGCCGGTTCCCATCTTGAGCCGACATGGGGGGACCCAAATAAGATCGGGCTTATTTCAATGGCGTTAGCCATGACTAATGAAGCCCAACTATCGTCAGGACTGCTGTTAGCGAGCGACGAAGCCCGGCATCTCCAGATCGTCCGAAATGCAACCGCCCACGTTAACTCCGAGAATCTCGATGAGGCGAGGAATTTGGCGCTGGTCTATCGATCAGGGCGGTTCGAGGCACCAAGCGATGTCATGTTTTGGGAAGAGCCCATTACCGGCGAGTTTGCATATCGCTATTGGTCGGATCGCCTAATCGCTGCAGCAAATATCGCCATCCTCTGATCACCCTCACCCCTCCCCCGCCATCCCCCTCAACGCCTCCTCGAACACCCCCGCCGGCTGTCCGCCCGAGATCAACCACTTCCCCTCCACCACCACCGCCGGCACCGCATTGATCCCCCGCGACCTCCACAGGTCCTCCGCCGCCCGCACCTCCTCCGCATAGAGGTCGTCGGCCAGCACCTCGACCGCCTTGTCCCGGTCCAGCCCCGCGGCCGCGGCCGCGTCGGCCAGCACCCCGGCGTCCGTCATCACCCGCCCCTCGGTGAAATGGGCCGTGAACAGCGCCGCCTTCAGCGCCCGCTGCTCCGCCGCCCCGACCGTCCCCGCCCAGTGCAGCAGCCGGTGGGCGTCGAAGGTGTTCCAGATGCGGCTGTCCGGCCCCATCCGCATCTCGAACCCCGGCCACGCCTCCGCCGCCCGCTCGGTGATCATCGCCCGGTTGGCCGCCGACTGTTCGGGGGTCGAGCCGTACTTCCGGCCGATGTGTTCGACGATGTTCTCGCCCTCGGGCGCCATCTGCGGGTTCAGCTCGAACGGCTGGAAATGCACCTCCGCCTCGATCCCCTCGGCCTTCAGCTTCGCCAGCGCCGTCTCCAGCCCGCCCAGGCCGACGACGCACCAGGGGCAGACGACGTCGGAGACGAAGTCGATGTGGAGGGTGCGGGTCATGGCGGGGCTCCGGGGATGGAGTCCGCATATAGGTCCCTTCTCCCCTTGCGGGAGAAGGTGGCCGAGCGGAGCGAGGTCGGATGAGGGGTGAAACACCGATCCCGAACGGTTAAGCTTGCTCTATGCTCAAGCCCACCGAACGCCCGTCGCGGCCGCAGCGATCCCACTCTGCCCGAGGCGGTCTTCTGGAAATTCCTCCGGGATCGACGGCTGGAAGGGCTGAAGTTTCGGCGGCCCCTGGGGCCTTACATCGCCGACTTCGCCTGCCCCTCGATCCGGTGGGTCGTCGAACGGGATGGCGGCGTTCATGCGCTGCGCCTTGAACGCGACGCGGAGCGGAATGCGTGGCTGACGGCGAACGGCTGGACGGTCCTGCGTTTCGCGAATGAAGCCGTACTGACCAATCCCGCGCTGTTGTTCGAGGCTGTGCGGCGCCACGCCCGGTTGAACAGAGGTTGACGCGTCCTCGTACCCCTCATCCGACCTCGCTCCGCTCGGCCACCTTCTCCCGCAAGGGGAGAAGGGATAGGTTTCCCGGGTCTGGAGCACACAATGAAACGCTTCCACCACCCTGCCCATCCCGCCCCCCGCGCGCTCAAGGTCGACAAGGCCGCCGTCGGCGCGGGCGCCGGCGGGGCGGTCGCGGTCGGCGCCCTGGCGCTGGGCGCGCTGATGGTGGGCTCGCTCGCGATCGGGGCGGTGGCCATCGGCGCGCTGGCGATCGGCAAGGCCCGCATCCGCCGCCTCCACATCGACCGCCTGACCGTCGGCGTCCTGCGCGTGGGGCGGGTCGAAGGGGCGGAGTGAGGGCGGCGAACGAAGCGCGCCTCTTTCTGTCGTCATCCCGGCGAAGGCCGGGACCCAGCGGCGCCGAAGGCGATGCCGGACGCAGCCGCGCTCTCGACATCGCGCTCGCGCGCGCCGCTGGGTCCCGGGGTCGCTGCGCGCCCCGGGATGACGACAAAAAATAGAGCGCGAACTTTTTCCCTCACCCCTGAAAAACCGCTCCGCCCCAACGAATCCAGCCTCTTCCGCCGCCCCGCACCCCCTCCAGCCTCGCACGCCCCCGACCGCCCGTATGATTCCCCGCTCACAGCGGAGAAGCCCACGGATGCCTGACGCACCCACACCCCGCCCCACCCGCTCGGCCCCCGACTCCGTCTGGGCCGCCGTGCGCGCCGACTATCTGTCCGGCATGCCGGCCGCCGAGGCCTGCCGGCGGCACCGGGTCGGCCGGTCCACCCTGCGCGACCGGGCGGCCAGGGAGGGCTGGCGGCGGGCCGACCAGCCGTGGCCGCCGCCCGGACGGCTGGACCCCGACGACGAGGGCGCGGCCCTGTCGGACAGCGTCGGCGGCGACGTGGCGCGGCTGTCCAACGAACAGCTGCGCGACCTGGCCGGGCGGCGGATGATCCGCGCCATCCTGCGCGGCGACGCCATGGAGTCCCTGCGCTGGCGGCGCGTGCGCGCGGCCCTGCACGCCGAGATCGGAGAGGCCGAGGCGCGGCGGATCTTCAACGAGCGGCTGGCCATGAACGCCGCCTTCCGGGCGCGCAACCAGTGAGGCGGCCAGTGACGCGGCCAGTGACGCGGCCCGGTGATCCGGACCATCCGGACCATCCGGACCGTGTTTTGCGCCGACACGGCCATGACCGCCGAAGCCGTCCCCGGACCCCCGCAGCGACGGCCTCGCGTCCGCCCGTCGAGGCCGTCGATCCGGACCATCCGGACCATCCGGACCGTGTTTTGCGCCGACACGGCCATGACCGCCGCCGGGGCTTGCGCCGCGCCGCCGCGACCGGTCAGGGTGCGGCCCATGCCTGACGCCTCGCCCGCCGCCTTCCCCGGCTTCGCCCCCGCCGACCTGGCCTTTCTGTCGAACCTCGCCGCGCACAACGACCGCGACTGGTTCACCGCCAACCGCGCCGTCTATGACGATGTGCTCAAGCCCGCCCTGGGCGCCCTGATCGCCGACGCCTCGACCGCCTGCGCCGCGCGCGGCCTGGCGCTGGGCGGGGACCCGAACCGGAGCCAGTTCCGCATCCACCGCGACGTCCGCTTCTCGAAGAACAAGGCGCCGTACAAGACCCACCTGTCGGCCGTCCTGACCCGCGACGGGCTGAAGATGTCGCCCGGCATGGCCTATATCCATATCGAGCCCGAGGGCGGGTCGCGCGTCACCGCCGACAGTTTCGACTACGACTCCATCGACCCGCTGGATCCCTCGACCCATCCGGGCGCGCGGCTGGCCCCCGAGGCCGCGCCCGACCCGACCGCGGGAGCGGCGGGCATTCCCGACGTCGAGGACGCCCACGGCCGCGGCCCCTATGTCTCGGCCGGCTTCTTCCTCTACGACCGCAGGAACAGCGAGCGCGTCCGCCGCGCCATGGTCGCCGATCCGGACGCCTGGCTGGCGATCGAGAAACACCTGTCGTCGAAGGGCCTGCGCCTCGCCCCCGGCCTCGCCGTCAAACGCATGCCCAAGGGGTATGAGGACCACGCCGGCGGCCCGCTGGAAGGCGCCCTCAAACGCACCCAGTGGTACGCCCGCCGTCCCCTGACCGGCGCCGAGATTTCGAGTCCCGATCTGCCCGAAACCCTCGCCGGCTTCATCGCCGACATGACCCCGCTGCTGCATTTCGGATGGGGGGCGCTGGACAAGGTCTGAGACGCGTGGGCGCCCGCGCTTCGTGAACGAACACCTGCTGTCGTTCGCGAAGGCGGGCCGCCCGAACCCGCAATCCGCATGGCGAGGCCGCCTGGCCCGCCTCAGGGTCGGTCCATCGAAACGGCCCGGTCGTCGGGCCCCGTTTGAAAGGACCTCGCGATGATCGCTTTCGCCTCCGCCCTGCTGCTCCTGACCCAGACCGGCCCCGCCGGGTCCAGCGTCGTCCTGACCTTCGAGACCGGCGCCCAAACCGGCTCCGTCATGGTCGCTCTCTACGACTCGGAGGCCGCATACGAAGGCGGCCCCGCTGTCGCCCGAATGGCCGTCCCCGCCTCGGGCGAGGTCGTGGCCCGGTTCGAAAACCTGCCCGCCGGCGACTACGCCGTGAAGGCCTTCCACGACGTCAACGGCAATGGCGAGATGGACCAGAACCCGTTCGGCATGCCCACCGAGCCCTACGCCTTCTCCAACAACGCCGTCGGCAACATGGGCCCTGCCCGCTGGGCCCGCGCCCGCTTCCCCGTCTCGGGCGAGACGGCCCAGACGATCGTCATCCGCTGATCGGAGATCTGTGATGCAAGCCTCCCGCAGAAGTTTCCTGATGGGCGCCGCGGCCCTGTCAGCCGCCGTCATCACCCCCGAAACGGTCCGCGCCATGACCGCGATGCGGATCGCGACCGACTGGGGCCTCGCCACCGCCGATGTCGAGACCGATCTCGCCCCGACCGCCATGCGCCTGATCCACGGCCGGGCGCCGGTCGGGCTCGAGGGGGCCCTGTACCGCAACGGGCCGGCCAAATTCCGCCGGCCCGGCCGGTCGGCCGCCCACTGGTTCGACGGCGACGGCCTTGTCCGACGCTTCCGCATTCAGGACGGTCGGGCCGAGCTGGCCGCCCGATTCGTCGACACCCCGAAACGGCGGCAGGAGACGCGGCTGGACGCCATGGTCATGCCCGGCTTCGGCACCGTCGGCGACCCACGCGCCGAGATCGGCTCCAACGACGACGTCAACGCCGCCAACACCTCGGTCCTGATGGCTGGCGACGCCCTGTGGGCCCTGTGGGAAGGCGGCTCCGCCGTGGCCATGGATCCGGAAACGCTGGCGACGCGCGGCATGGTCACCCACCGGCCCGACCTCAAGGGCATGCCCTTCCTCGCCCATCCGCGCCGCGAGCCGGACGGCCGCGTCTGGAACCTCGGCATGGGCCGGTCGCAGGCCATGGTCTGGCGCCTCTCGCCCTCGGGCGAGCTCGAGGCCGCCACCATGATCGACCTGCCGCGCGCCAGCTATATCCACGACTTCACCGCCACCGCTCGCCACCTGGTGATCGTGCTCCAGCCCTGGGTGCAGGCGCGGATGACCATGCCCTTCTCCGAGGGCTTCGACTGGCGGCCTGATGAAGGGACGCAGGTGCTGGTGATCGACAAGGATGACCTGTCGAAACGCCGCGTCTTCGAATTGCCGGCCTTCGGCTTCTTCCACCTCGGCGACGCATGGTCGGACGGCGACGACATCCGTTTCGACCTCTGCGCCCACCGCGACATGGACTTCGCCGCCCGCGGCGCCAGCGAGATGCTCAACGGCGTGCCGCTGAACGGCGAGCCGGCCCGGCTGGCGCTGGCGCATCTCAAGGCCGACGGTTCCGCCGACCTTCAGCGCACGGATCATGTGGCGGAGTTTCCGCGCAGCGACCCGCGCCGCGCCGGGCTTCCGCGCCGCTTCACCCTGCACACGGCCGAGGAAACCCCGGGCCGGCCCTTCGCCAGCGGCATCGGCATCACCGACTGGCGCGCCGGCCGGACCCGGGTGTTCGACTTCGGCGCCGACCATGTGATGGATGAGATGGTCTTCGTGCCGCGCCCCGGCGGCACAGCCGAGGACGACGGCTGGCTGGTCGGGCCGACCCTCAACCTGCCCGCCCGCGCATCAGAACTGCATGTGCTGGACGCCGCCCGGATCGAGGACGGCCCCATCGCCAGCTGGCGCGCCGACACGGCCCTGCCGGTCAGCTTCCACGGAATCTGGCATGGGCAGGGCTAGTACCAGCCGGCTTCGCGCAGGGCCCTGGCGTAGCGGCGGCTCACCGGCGCCTCGAGCCCGCCTTCCAGCGTCAGGGTGGCCCGGCCGTCCCCCCGGCTCACGCCCCGGACGGCGTCCTTCGCCACCCACCAACTGCGGTGCGTCTGCGCCCCTTCCAGCCCCTCCAGCTCGGTCAGGGCGTCGGACAGCCGCATCAGGATCAGGTCCGAGCCCCGATCGGTGTGGATGCGCAGATAGTGGTCCTCGGACTGGACGGCCCGGATGACCGAACCCTTCAGCTTGAACGGCAGGCGGTCGAGAAAGCGCGCAGGTCTGGCGCCCGCCGCCGCGGCATGGGTCTGCACCGGCGTCCGCGCCAGAAAGACGTTCAACGCGCTCAACGCTCCGGTCACGATCAGCACGGGCCCCAGGAAGTCGGGCAGCCGCGCCAGCGTCACCGACCGGTCGTCGTCGAAGAACAGGCCCGTGACGATCCAGACCATGATCGCCAGCGGCCCGGACATGACGAGGGTCAAAGCGATAACCGCCAGCCACGGCCGCCGGTCCATATCCAGATAACGCTCGACGAGCCGTGAACACAGATGACCCCACAGGGCGCCGCCCACCATCACCGGCAGCCAGTACCCCAGCCGGAACTGCAGCGACGTCCCGTCCATGCCGAACGCCCCTGTCAGCGCCAGCACCACGCCCGCGGACAGCGCCACGCCCAGGCCGCGCAACAGTCCCCGGTCGATCGAGAACCGCACCACGTCAGAACGGATTTCGCCCACGCTCATTCGGACAGACACACCGCCCGGAACCCGGCCGCCGCGAACCGCACCATATAGTCGCAGGCGCTCTCCAGATCCCCCGACCGGCACAGTCCGCCCGACAGCCGGTCCAGCCGCCCGGTCTCGCCCAGGGTCAGGGTCAGGGCCCCCGACAGGTTATGGTAGGCCCAGTACAGGTCCACCTCGCGCGCGCCGGGCATGATCACCTTGACCAGTTCGATCAGCCGCCGGATCGCGGGATCGAAATACCGCGCCATGGTCTCGCCGCCGAAGGTCGGGTTGGCGTTGGTCTGGGCCACCAGGGCGGAATAGTGTTTCCACCCTGGCCCGCCCTTCAGCGACCACTGGAACGGCGGGCGCAGGAAGGCCTCCAGCAGCCCTTCCAGCGTCATCCCCCCCTCGCCGGCGTCGCGGGCGTAGCGGTTGATGGCGTCGACCCGTTCGTTGTTCCAGACCTCGGCCCGCCTCAGGAACACGGCGTCGAACAGGCCCCGCTTGGCCCCGAAGTAGTAGTGGACCAGCGCCGTATCGACCCCCGCCTCGCGCGCCACCTCCCGAATGGTCACGCCATAGAAGCCGTGTTTGGAGAACAGGTCCTCGGCCGCGTCCAGGATCAGGTCGCGGGTGTCGGCCGAACCGGCCGCCTTGGCCTTGGGAGGGCGTCCACGTCTGGCGGCGGGGGCTTCGAGCTTGGTCATGATGCTGAAGCTAGGCCCCATTCGCCCGCCTGTGCAACGGCGCCACAGGTCGGCACACGGCTGACGCCGGTCAAGCTGCGCCGTTTGACAGGCGGCTGAAAAAGATTACGTTCCCCGAAAATCATTGAACGCTGAATAAAAGCGTCTCGGCTGGAAATCACAGGATTGGGGCTAATCATGAATCGCTACGTCAAGACGGCCTTGCTGGCCGGGGCCGCCTGGAGCGCGCTCTCCACCTTCGCCATGGCGCAGGACGCCGTTCCTCAGGAAGGAGCGACCTCGGTCGACGACGTCATCGTCACCGCGCGCCGTCGCGACGAACTGCTGAAGGACGTGCCGATCTCGGTCTCGGCCATTGGTGAGGAACGCCTGGAACAGACCGGCGCCGCGGACATCACCGCCTTGCAGCAGCAGACCCCGAACGCGACCGTTCAGGTCGCCCGCGGCTCGAACTCAACCCTCATCTCCTTCATCCGCGGGGTCGGCCAGCAGGACCCGCTCTGGGGCTTCGAGCCCGGCGTCGGCCTGTACGTTGACGACGTCTACGTCGCCCGCCCGCAGGGCGCCGTGCTGGACATCTACGACGTCCAGCGCATCGAAGTCCTGCGCGGCCCGCAGGGCTCGCTGTATGGGCGCAACACCGTCGGCGGCGCGGTCAAATACGTCACCAACCGCCTGTCGAGCGACCCGGAACTGACGCTGCGCGGCGCCTACGGCAGCTATAACCAGATCGACCTGATGGCCTCCGGCAGCGTTCCGCTGGCCGACAATTTCCGCGTCGGCGGCGCCATCGCCTCGTATCAGCGCGACGGATACGGCTCGAACCTGAACACCGGCGCCGAGCACTACAACAAGGACGTCCTGGCCGGTCGCGTCAGCGCCGAGTGGGAACCCCGCGACGATATGTCGATCCGCCTCGCCTATGATCGTGTCCAGGACGATTCCAACCCCCGTCACGGTCACCGCGAAGTGGCGGGCGCGACGCCGGCCGGCGCTGTCCTGCCCAGCGTTTACGACACCAACGCCGGCATCGGCGACGACAACTCGGTGATGAACCAGGGCGCCTCGGCGACCCTCCAGCTGAACCTCAACGACCACTGGACCTTCAAGTCGATCACGGCCTGGCGCGAAGGCGACACCGACACGGTCATCGACTTCGACAACACGCCGGCGCCGACGCTGGATATCCCGGCCTACTACGCCGACGACCAGCTGACCCAGGAGTTCCAGTTTCTGTTCGATTACGACCGGATTCAGGGCGTGATGGGCTTCTTCTATCTGGACGGTCATGCGGAAGGCGCCTTCGACACCATCCTCGGCGGCGCGGGCTTCGTCATCGGCACCGCCGGCGAGGTCAACACCGAAAGCTGGGCAGGTTTCGCCGACGTCAACCTCGACCTGACCGAGCGCCTGCACCTTGGCCTCGGCCTCCGCTATACGCTGGACGACAAGCGCGGCACGGTGTTCCGCGCCAACTACGCCGGCGCCGTCGCCAGCCCGCTGCTGGGGGGTACGCCGCGCGCGCCGACCCTGCTGCGAACCAACTACACCAACTCCAAGGACTTCACCCAGTTCACGCCGCGTATCGCCCTGTCCTTCGACCTGACGGACGACATGACGACCTACGCCTCGTACTCGCAGGGCTTCAAGTCAGGCGGCTTCGACATGCGGGGCGACGCCATCCTGACCCCGGACACCGTCAACGGCTACGATCCGGAAACGGTCGACTCCTATGAGATCGGCCTGAAGGGCGCCCTCGACCGTCTGTCGTTCGCCGCTTCGATCTTCTACAACGAATATCAGGACCAGCAGGTCACCACCCAGGTGCCGGCCGGCGCCAGCATCGCCAGCTTCGTCGACAACGTGGGTTCCTCGACCTTCTACGGCGCCGAGTTCGAAGGCCAGCTGCGCATCCTCGACAACCTTTCGGCCAGCTTCGCGGTCGGCTATCTGAACTCCGACTTCGAGGAGTTCCTGCGCTACAACCTGGCGCTTGGCGTATATGAGGACATTTCCGACCAGGTGGTGCTGCAGAATGCGCCGGAATGGACCGGCTACCTCGGCTTCACCTGGGTTGGCGACGTGGCGGGCGGCGACCTGGCGGTAACCCCGTCGGTCAGCTATCGCGGCGACTACAGCCAGTTCGAATTCCCGAACCCGGTGCTGGACCAGCAGGCCTACACCCTGGTTGACCTGTCGATCGTCTGGACCGACCCGACCGACCGCTTCACCCTGGGCCTGTACGGCAAGAACCTGACCGACGAGGAGTATCGGGTCGGCGGCTACAACTTCCCCGGCGCGCTCTTCGATAACTCGCTGATCGGCTACTATGGTCCGCCGCAGACGGTTACCGCCTCGCTGAAGGTCAAATTCTGATCGCCACGTATCCTGAAGCCTGATCGCATGTGATCACGGGCGGCGGTTCTCCTGAGCCGCCGCCCTTTTTCTTTGGCGCTGTCCGAAAGCGCCGCTACCGTCCCAGCCAACAAGAAGACCGTCGGGGGAAGATCAATGACGACCACGGATACCGCCGAGAGCTCGATCCGGCCCGGTTATCGCTACTATGTGCTGGCCATCCTGATCTTGGTCTACATGCTGAACTTCCTGGACCGGCAGATCATCGGCATCCTGGCCGCGCCCCTGAAGGCCCATTTCCAGCTCAGCGACCAGCAGTTCGGCCTGCTGGGCGGCATCGCCTTCGCCTCGGTCTATTCGACGCTGGCCATCCCGATCGCCTGGCTGGCCGACCGGTTCAGCCGGGTCTGGATCATGACCGCAGCCCTGACCATCTGGAGCGGCTTCACCGCCCTGTGCGGCGTAGCCGGATCGTTCACCCAGCTGTTCCTGTGCCGCATGGGCGTCGGGATCGGCGAGGCGGGCGGCGTGGCGCCGTCCTATTCGCTGGTGGCCGACTATTTCCCGCCGCATCAGCGGGCGCGCGCCCTGGCCGGCTTCGCCTTCGGCATTCCGCTGGGCACGGCTGCGGGCACCTTGGTCGGCGGCCTGCTGGCCGCGAAATTCGGCTGGCAGACGGCCTTCATCGTCGTGGGCCTGCTTGGCCTGCTGCTGGCGCCGGTGCTGCGCCTGACCGTGCGCGATCCGAAGCGGGGCGGCATGGAAAGCGCCGCCGCCCACGCGGCGATCGCCGCCGCCGCCGCCGGCCCGGCCGCCTCGCGCAAGGTCGGGCTTTACGTCGCCCTCGCCCTGTTCATCCTCGCCGGAGCCGCCGCCGCCTGGGCGGTGAAGCTGGGCCTCGGCGCCGGCCTCGCCGGGCCGGCCGCGGTCTGGCTCTTCGCCGGCGGCCTGCTGGCGGTGATCGGCCTGTCGGTCTTCATCTCCCGATCCACCGCCTCGGTGGTGATGAAGAAGAAGAGCTTCTGGCTGCTGGCGCTGGGCGCCGCGTCATCGTCGGTGTGCGGCTATGGGGTCGCCGGCTGGCTGCCGCTGTTCTTCATGCGCAGCTTCGGCCTGACCCTGACCCAGGTCAGCTGGTACTATTCCGGCATCGCCCTGGTCGGCGGCATCGCCGGCATCTGGCTGGGCGGCATGGTCGCCGACAAGATGGGCAAACGGTCGAAGGGCGCCTATCCGCTGGTGCCGGCCATCGCCTTCCTGATCTCGGCGCCCTGTTTCATCCTCGCCATGAACTCGGGCTGGGTGATCGAGCAGGTCCTGCCCGGCGGCGGCGGCAACAGCGTCGCGGCGCTGACCATGGCCTTCCTGATCTTCCTCATTCCGACCGGGCTGAACCTGGTGTGGCTGGGCCCGATCACGGCGGCGGTGCAGCATCTGGTGCCCGCGCCGATGCGGACCACGGCCTCGGCCCTGTTCCTGCTGATCAACAACCTGCTCGGCATCGCCGTCGGCTTCTACTATTTCGGCTGGATGAGCGACCTGCTGGCGCCGCGCTTCGGCGACGAGAGCCTGCGCTGGGCCATCTACACCGGCATGGGCTTTTATCTGCTGGCGTCCCTGCTGCTGATCGGCGCCTCACGGACGCTGAAGAAGGACTGGGTGGAGTAAGGGAACGAGACCACGGTTGCGCCTGCGAAGGCGCAGCCCCTATAAGCGCCGCAACTCTTCCCCAGCGTTGCGGCGGCTCCTCCCATGAACATTCACGAATACCAGGCCAAGCAGGTCCTGAAGGGCTTTGGCGCGCCGGTCGCCGAGGGCGTGGCGATCACCTCGGTCGATCAGGCCGAGGCCGCGGCCCGCCAGCTGCCCGGCCCGCTGTATGTCGTGAAATCGCAAATCCACGCTGGCGGCCGCGGCAAGGGCAAGTTCAAGGAACTGGGCCCCGACGCCAAGGGCGGCGTGCGCCTGGCCCGCTCGATCGAAGAGGTCGTGGCCAATGCGAAGGAAATGCTGGGCAACACCCTGGTGACCGCCCAGACCGGCGACGCCGGCAAACAGGTCAACCGCCTCTATATCGAGGACGGCGCCGACATCGACCGCGAGCTCTACTGCTCCCTGCTGGTCGACCGCGGCACGGGGCGCGTCTCGTTCGTCGTCTCGACCGAGGGCGGCATGGACATCGAGGCGGTGGCCCACGACACCCCCGAGAAGATCGTCACCATCGACATCGACCCGGAAGCCGGCGTCACCGCCGCCAACGTGGCCGAGATCAACGGCGCCTACGGCCTGACCGGCGCGGCGGCCGAGGACGGCAAGACCCTGTTCCCCATCCTCTACAAGGCCTTCGTCGACACCGACATGTCGATGCTGGAGGTCAATCCGCTGATCGTCATGACCGACGGTCACCTGCGGGTGCTGGACGCCAAGGTCAGCTTCGACGGCAACGCCCTGTTCCGCCACCCGGACATCAAGGAACTGCGCGACGAGACCGAGGAAGACGCCAAGGAGATCGAGGCCTCGCAATGGGACCTCGCCTATGTCGCCCTCGACGGCAACATCGGCTGCATGGTCAACGGCGCCGGCCTGGCCATGGCGACGATGGACATCATCAAGCTGTACGGCGCCGAGCCCGCCAACTTCTGCGACGTCGGCGGCGGCGCGTCGAAGGAAAAGGTCGCGGCGGCCTTCAAGATCATCACCGCCGATCCGGCGGTGAAGGGCATCCTGGTCAACATCTTCGGCGGCATCATGCGCTGCGACGTCATCGCCGAGGGCGTGGTCGCGGCGGTGAAGGAAGTGGGCCTGAAGGTGCCGCTGGTCGTCCGCCTTGAGGGCACCAACGTCAAGGAAGGCAAGGCCATCCTCAATCAGTCGGGCCTGGCCATCACCGCCGCCGACGACCTCGACGACGCCGCCCAGAAGATCGTCGCGGCGGTGGGGTGATGCGGTTGCTGCTGGCCATTGCAATGTGCGGGCTCGCGACGGCTGCGTGCGCAGAGCCGCAGGCGCGATCCGGCACGGCAGCAAGCTTGGCCAGAGTTGCTTGCGTAGACACCGACATGGATCGGGCCGCCCTTGCCTCATTGGCGGCCGAAAAGGGATGGTCCGAGCTTTTGTTTCGCGCGACCGCCGACGGCCCGCAATGGGGCGTGGGCTACGGCGTGGGTGCTGCCAGGGTGATGCTGACAGGCACAGACAGCACTTCGGAGCAGCGGTCGGAAAGCGACCGACCAGTACTTCGCCCCGCTCAGCGGGCCTGTTCGGTGGAACTCGGAAATCCTGAGGGGGATTGGCGAGCCGAAATCGCGGCCTTGGCCGCAGATCTCGACTATTCCGCTGATCTCGGACCGGCGCTCTCGGAAGGCGATCCCCGTGAGGGTCGCGAATGGAGCAGGAACGGCAAAGGTCTTCTGCGAATGGTCTACAATCCTGCGACTGGGGTTCTCAATGTCGCACTCGTGCGGATCACTGATCCGGAAATCCGCCTCCTCCCTTCGACAAACGAATAGAGCGCAATGTCCATCCTCGTCGACAAGAACACCAAGGTCATCGTCCAGGGCCTGACCGGCAAGACCGGCACCTTCCACACCGAACAGGCGCTGCGCTACTACGGCACGAAAATGGTCGGCGGCGTCCACCCGAAGAAGGGCGGCGAGATCTGGCACGGGTCCGAGGGCGAGAGCCTGCCGATCTACGCCTCGGTCGCCGAGGCCAGGGAAGCCACGGGCGCCGACGCCTCGGTGATCTATGTCCCGCCGGCGGGCGCGGCCGACGCCATCCTCGAGGCCATCGAGGCCGAGGTGCCCTTCATCACCTGCATCACCGAGGGCATCCCGGTGCTGGACATGGTTCGGGTCAAGGCGCGGCTGGATCGGTCGAAGTCGCGGCTGCTGGGCCCCAACTGCCCCGGCATCCTGACCCCCGAAGAGTGCAAGATCGGCATCATGCCGGGCTCGATCTTCAAGAAGGGCAATGTCGGCATCGTCTCGCGCTCGGGCACCCTGACCTATGAGGCGGTGTTCCAGACCACCAACGAGGGCCTCGGCCAGACCACGGCCGTCGGCATCGGCGGCGATCCGGTCAAGGGCACCGAATTCATCGACGTGCTGGAGCTGTTCCTGGCCGACGACGAGACCCAGTCCATCGTCATGATCGGCGAGATCGGCGGCGCGGCCGAAGAGGACGCGGCCCAGTTCCTGATCGACGAGGCGAAGCGCGGACGCCGCAAGCCGATGGTCGGTTTCATCGCCGGCCGCACGGCGCCCAAGGGCCGCACCATGGGCCACGCCGGCGCCGTCGTCTCGGGCGGCAAGGGCGACGCCGAGTCCAAGATCGCGGCCATGGAGGCGGCGGGCATTCGTGTCTCGCCCTCGCCCGCGCGCCTCGGAACGACCCTGGTGGAGGTCCTCAAGGGCTGAATTCGTGTCTCAGTGGCGGGACAATGAATGTACGAATTTCACCCGAATTGGGCGAATTTCGACCCTTTCGCCCCCATTCGGTCATGACCGATAAGGAAACAGCGCCTATATCAGCGGCGCCGGTTGTACGCAGGCGTGCGCGCACCGCTCCAAGGGACGTGACGATACGATGGCGGACGATGCCGGTCGGCTGAACCAGGTCTTTGCCGAGACCAGCTTCCTTTATGGCTCGAACGCCTCGTTCATCGAGGACCTGCACGAGAAATGGGCCGCCGATCCGGCGTCCGTTTCCGCCGAGTGGCGCGCCTTCTTCGACCAGTTGCGGGACAACGCCGAGAGCGTTCGCGCCTCGGGCGCCGCCGGCTCGTGGGGCCGTTCGGTCGTTCAGGAGCCGACGGAAGCCTCCGCCGTCTTCGACGGCCGCTGGCCAGAGACCAAGGTTGGGCCGAAACCCGATCCGAAGAAGCCCGGCGTCGCGCCCGCGCCTGCTCCGACCGCGGCCCCCGCCCCCGCCGTCTCGGCCGAGGCGATCCGCGCCGCCGCTCACGATTCGATCCGCGCCCTGATGCTGATCCGCAGCTACCGCGTGCGCGGCCACCTGCAGGCGACGCTCGACCCGCTGGGCATCGAACAGGCCACCAACAACCCCGAACTGACGCCCGAATTCTACGGCTTCAGCGAGGCCGATCTGGATCGCCCCATCTATCTGGACGGCGTCCTGGGCCTGCAGACCGGCAGCATCCGCGAGGTGCTGTCCATCCTGCGCCGCACCTACTGCGGCAACATCGGCATCCAGTTCATGCACATCGCCGAGCCCGAGGAGAAATCCTGGCTTCAGGCGCGCTTCGAAGGCCCGGACAAGTTCGAGCAGAACGCGTTCACCCGGGAAGGCAAGCTGGCCATCCTCAACAAGCTGATCGAGGCCGAGGGCTTCGAACGCTTCCTGCACAAACGCTTCCCCGGCACCAAGCGCTTCGGTCTGGACGGCGGCGAGGCCATGGTTCCTGCGTTGGAGCAGATCATCAAGCGCGGCGGCGCCCTGGGTGTCGACGAGGTCGTCTTCGGCATGGCCCACCGCGGGCGGCTGAACACCCTCGCCGCCGTCATGGGCAAGCCCTACCGCGCCATCTTCCACGAGTTCCAGGGCGGCTCGACCGTGCCTTCGGACATCGAGGGTTCGGGCGACGTCAAATACCACATGGGCGCCTCATCGGACCGCGAGTTCGACGGCAACACCGTCCACCTGTCCCTGACCGCCAACCCGTCGCACCTCGAGATCGTCAATCCGGTGGTGCTGGGCAAGGCGCGCGCCAAACAGGCCTTCGACATCCGCGAGGCCCGCGCCGAAGGCGGCGACGCCGCTGCCGAGAAGGCGCTGGACCGGTCGAAGGTGATGCCCCTGCTGATCCACGGCGACGCCGCCTTCGCCGGTCAGGGCGTCGTGGCCGAATGCTTCGCCCTGATGGGGCTGAAGGGCTACCGCACCGGCGGGACGATGCATTTCGTCGTCAACAACCAGATCGGCTTCACCACCAGCCCGCGCAACTCGCGCAGCTCGCCCTATCCGTCGGACGTGGCCCTGATGGTTCAGGCGCCGATCTTCCACGTCAACGGCGACGACCCCGAAGCCGTGGTCTTCGCCGCCAAGGTGGCCACCGAGTTCCGCCAGAAATTCCACAAGGACGTGGTGGTGGACATGTTCTGCTACCGCCGCTTCGGCCACAACGAAGGCGACGATCCGACCTTCACCCAGCCGCTGATGTATTCGAAGATCCGCGCCCTGCCCTCGACGCGCGAGATCTATTCGAAGCGTCTGGTGGCCGAGGGGGTCATCGATCAGGCCGCCGTCGACGCCGAGGTCGCCCGCTTCGAGGCCTTCCTCGACGCCGAGTTCGAGGCCGGCAAGGCGTTCGAGGCGAAGAAGGCCGACTGGATGGACGGCCAGTGGCAGGGCATCGGCCTGCCCGAGGGCGACGAGCGCCGCGGCGAGACCTCCGTGCCCGCGGCGAAGCTGGCCGATCTCGGCCACCGCCTGACCCAGATCCCCAACGACGTCGACATGCACAAGACGCTGAAACGCGTCATCGACGGCCGCCGGGAAATGATCACCACCGGCCAGAACATCGACTGGGCCACGGCCGAGAGCCTGGCCTTCGGCTCGCTGCTGGACGAAGGCTTCCCGGTCCGCCTGTCGGGTCAGGACTCGGTGCGTGGCACCTTCTCCCAGCGCCACTCGGGCATCGTCGACCAGACCACCGAGGCCCGCTACGTCCCGCTGAACCACCTGCGCGAAGGCCAGGCCGAGTTCGAGGTCATCGACTCCGCCCTGTCGGAAGAGGCCGTCCTCGGCTTCGAATACGGCTACGCCCTGACCGACCCCAACACCCTGGTCATGTGGGAGGCCCAGTTCGGCGACTTCGTGAACGGCGCCCAGGTCGTGATCGACCAGTTCATCACCTCGGGCGAGCGCAAATGGTTGCGCATGTGCGGCCTGACCATGCTGCTGCCGCACGGCTACGAGGGGCAGGGCCCGGAACACTCCTCGGCCCGTCTCGAACGCTTCCTGCAGCAGTGCGCCGAGGACAACATCCAGGTCGCCAACTGCACCACCCCGGCCAACTATTTCCACATCCTGCGCCGCCAGATGCACCGGCCGTTCCGCAAGCCGCTGATCATCATGACGCCCAAGAGCCTGCTGCGGCACAAGAAGGCGGTCTCGACCATCGCCGACATGGCCGAGGGCAGCTCCTTCCACCGCGTGCTGCACGACGACGCCCAGACACGGCCCGAAGTCTCCGGCATCAAGATCAAGGCCGACAAGGACATCCGCCGCGTCGTCCTGTGCTCGGGCAAGGTCTATTACGACCTGCTGGACCGCCGCGAGAAGAACGTCGCCGACGGCAAGGGCGGCGAGGACGTCTATCTGATGCGTCTCGAGCAGTTCTATCCGTGGCCGATGAAGTCGCTGATGACCGAACTGGCCCGCTTCCCCAACGCCGAACTGGTGTGGTGCCAGGAAGAGCCCAGGAACATGGGCGGCTGGACCTTCGTCGATCCGTGGATCGAACTGACGCTGGAGAAGCTTTCCGTGAAGTCGAAGCGCGCCCGCTACGTCGGTCGGCCGGCCTCGGCCTCGACCGCCGCCGGCCTGATGAGCCGGCACCTGAAAGAACTCGACGCCTTCCTGACCGACGCCTTCGCCTGAACCCGCCCCGGATAACCTGACGGTTTCCGGGATGACAAACGAACGAACCTGAGAGAGCCCGTCCCATGGCCGACATCCTGACCCCCGCCCTCGGCGAATCCGTCACCGAAGCCACCATCGGCAAATGGACGAAGAAGGCCGGAGATCCGGTGAAGAAGGACGAGGTCCTGGTCGAGCTGGAAACCGACAAGGTCTCGCTGGAGGTCGTCTCGCCCGCCGACGGCGTCCTGTCCGAGATCAAGGCCCCCGACGGCGAGACCGTGACCCCCGGGGCCGTGCTGGGCGTGGTCACCGAAGGCGCCGCCGCGGCGCCCGCCGCCGAGGCTCCGAAGCCCGAGGCGAAGGCCGCGCCGGCCGCGAAGGCTGAAGCGGCTCCGGCCCCCGCCGCCGAGCCCGCGCCGGCCGCCCCGGCAGCCCCGGCTCCGGCCGCCGCCCCGGGCGGCGCGGTCCCGATCATGACCCCGACCATGGGCGAGAGCGTCGCCGAGGGCTCGATGGGAACCTGGCTGAAGAAGTCGGGCGACACGGTCGCCAAGGACGAGATGCTGGTCGAGATCGAAACCGACAAGGTCGCCGTCGAGGTTTCCGCTCCCGCCGCCGGCGTCCTGACCATCGTCGCCGAGGCCGGTTCGACCGTGACCCCCGGCCAGCAGATCGGCAGCATTGCCGCCTCAGGCGAGGGCGCCGCCCCGGCCGCCGCGCCCGCCGCCGCCCCCGCTTCCGGCGGCTCGGCCAACGCCGGCTCGGCCCAGATCAAGGCCGGCGACGCGCCGCATTTGTCGCCCGCCGTCCAGCGCGTGGTGACCGAGAACAACCTCGACCCGAAGGCGCTGGCCGCCACCGGGCCCAAGGGCAACATCACCAAGGCCGACGCCGTCGCCGCCATCGGCGCCGCTCCGGCTCCGGCCGCTCAGGCCCCGGCCCAGGCCGCGCCGGCCGCCCCGCGCCCCGACCAGCCGCGCGAGGAGCGGGTCAGGATGACCCGCCTGCGCCAGACCATCGCGCGCCGCCTGAAGGAATCGCAGAACACCGCAGCCCAGCTGACCACCTTCAACGAGGTGGACATGACCAACGTCATGGCCCTGCGCGCGCAGTACAAGGAAGCGTTCGAGAAACGCCACGGCGTGAAGCTGGGCTTCATGTCCTTCTTCACCAAGGCCATCGTCGCGGCCCTGAAGGAGATCCCGGCCGTCAACGCCGAGATCGACGGCACGGACATCATCTACAAGAACCACTACGACATCGGCGTCGCCGTCGGCACCGAGAAGGGGCTGGTCGTTCCCGTCCTGCGCGACGCGGACCAACTGTCGCTGGCGGGCATCGAGAAGGGCATCGCGGCCCTCGGCAAGGCGGCCCGCGACGGCGACCTGACCCTGGACCAGCTGCAGGGCGGCACCTTCACCATCACCAACGGCGGCACGTACGGCTCGCTGATGTCGACGCCGATCCTGAACGCGCCGCAGTCGGGCATCCTGGGGATGCACAACATCGTCCAGCGCCCGATGGCGGTGAACGGCGAGGTGCTGATCCGCCCGATGATGTACCTGGCCCTCAGCTATGATCACCGCATCGTCGACGGCAAGGAGGCGGTGACCTTCCTCGTCCGCGTCAAGGAACTGCTGGAAGACCCGGCCCGGGCGCTGCTGGACCTGTAGGAGAGCGATCGGGTTGCGGATCGAGGTCGCACGCTTTTTCGATCCGGAATGTGCGGCGCTCGCCGCCGATTTTCTCAGGCTGCACCGGATGTCCCCCGCGACGCTGGATTGCAGCGGCTACAAGGCGCCGACCTACACCAAGCTGCTTGTGAAGAGGGGTCAGGCCGCCAGGGCCTATGCGCTTCTGAAGCAGGCCTATGACGGCGCGTTCGCCGAGGGATATCCCGGCGGGTCCGACGAGCAATCCCAGCTTGCGATCGAGTTGACCCGCAGCCTTCACGGATCCGGGTACAAGGGCGCCAATCCCGCCTGGCTGGACATCCTGCCGATCGTGTTGATCGCGGGGGCGATGCTGTTTTACCCGCTTGTCGAGGCGCTGCTCCGCCGCATCGCCGGCTGACCCGGTGCTGGCCCGACCGTGAATCATCCCTATCTGGGAATGATGACGATGATCGAGATCGCCCGTTTCGCCGATGTCTACGAGGCCGAGATCGCGGCGTCCCGCCTGCGCGCCGACGGCTACGATCCCGTGCTGGGCGGGGCCGAGCATGTGAAGACCAATCCTCTGGTGCTGCAGGCCCTCGGCGGGGTGAACATGTCCGTGCCGAACGATCAGGCGGCCGCCGCGCGGACGCTGCTGGAACGGCTGCGGGGCGGAGCCGAACGGATCGAGGACGCCGATCCTGTCAACCCGAAACCCGTTCGCAAGGCGGGCCCGCTCGCGCTCCTCGCGGCCATCGGCCTGGGATTTCTCGTTGGCTCATAGAGCCTGCGTCCAGATTTGACGTAGCCGTATGGTTCGATGGCCGCACCTCTTCGGGTCGGTCTTTGACAATCGAATTCAGCAGCAGCGCCGACCCGTCAGCCGGACTATCCGGACCATCCGGACTATGTTTTCCGCAGTCCGCGCAAAACCTGCTCCGTATCCTGTCCCAGCGCCGGCGGGGCCCGGTCATAGACGACCGGCGTCGCCGACATCCGGATCGGCGAGGCCACCGTCCGCACCGGCCCGGCCAGATCGGCGCGCGCCTGCGTCACCTCCAGCCCGCGATGCTTCGCCTGCGGCTCGTCGAACACCTGATCGACCGTATTGACCGGTCCGCAGGGCACCCCCGCCGCCTCCAGCGACGCCATCAGCCCGTGCATGGTCTGGCCCGCTGTCAGCGCCGACAGCTCGGCCGTCAAGGCCGCGCGGTGCTCGATGCGCAGGGCGTTGGTCAGGAAGCGCGGATCGGCGCCCATCCCCTCGGCCCCCAGCGCCCCGCAAAGCGCCCGGAACTGGCCGTCATTGCCCACGGCGATGACCACCATGCCGTCGGCGCAGGGGAAGGGCTGATAGGGGGCCAGGTTCGGATGCGCATTGCCCATCCGCGTCGGCGCCTTGCCCGAGACGAAGAAATTGGTCGCCTGATTGGCCAGCATGGCGGCCTGAACGTCGAACAGGGCGATGTCGACATGCTGGCCCTGCCCCGTCGCCCGCGCATGCATCAGGGCCGCCAGAATGGCGTTGGAGGCGTACAGGCCGGTGAACAGGTCCACGACCGCCACCCCGACCTTCATCGGCTCGGCGCCCGGCGCCCCGTCCGGCTGGCCCGTGATCGACATCAGCCCGCCCATGGCCTGGATCATATAGTCGTAGCCGGCGCGGTGCGCGTCCGGCCCGTCCTGGCCGAAGCCGGTGATCGAGCAATAGACCAGCTTCGGATTGACCGCCGACAGGGCCGCTTGGTCGAGGCCGTACTTCTTCAGCCCGCCGGTCTTGAAATTCTCGACCACCACGTCGCAGGTCTTCGCCAGCTCGCGGATGGCCGCCGCGCCCTCGGGCGTCGCGAGGTCCAGCTCGACGGACTTCTTGCCCCGGTTGGCGCACAGGAAGTAGGCCGCGTCGCCCTTCGATCCGTCCGTCTTCGTGGTGAAGGGCGGGCCCCAATGGCGGGTGTCGTCGCCGACGCCGGGCCGCTCGATCTTGATCACCTCGGCCCCGAGGTCGGCCAGCATCTGGGTCGCCCACGGCCCGGCCAGCACGCGTGACAGATCCAGGACGCGAACGCCGTAGAGGGGGCCGTAGGTCACAGCGGGGTTGGTCAGAGGCCCGGGTCCCAGACCCCGGCGTCGCGCATGCGGCACTCGCGCGCCTCGCGGGCCCGTCCGTCCAGCTCCTCGGCCATGCAGCAGACCGCCCTGGACACGGTCGCCTTGTGAACACCGGGCACCAGCGCGTGCATGAAGGCGCAGCCGGCCAGCTTCAGCAGGCGGAAGCCGAAACGCGAAGAGGCAGCCATGTGGTGGAGATAGCTCTCCTCCACTTCGCGCGGGTGTTCGAGGAACAGGCGATTCAAGGTGCGGATCATGGCGACAGTCTAGCTTGCGACGAGCCGGCCCACTACCCGTCGGCGCCATTCTGGCCTAAACCGCGCGTCAGAACAGGGGGCCGGCGGTCAATTCCGCTCACGATCGCGCAAGGTCCCGAAACCCGCTCAGGAAAGACGACCCATGGCCGACGGCGCCTCCGCTTCGCACAAGACCTTCCGCTGGGACGACCCGCTGGACCTGTCGGGCCGGCTGACCGACGACGAGCGGATGATCCAGGACGCGGCGCGGTCCTACGCCCGCGAGAAGCTGCTGCCCCGCGTGGTCGAGGCCTTCCGCGACGAGACCTTCGACCGGGCCATCATGACGGAGCTGGGCGAGATGGGCTTCCTCGGCGCCATGCTGCCGGAACAGTACGGCGGCTCCTCGGTCAGCCACGTCGCCTACGGCCTGATCGCGCGCGAGATCGAGGCGGTCGACAGCGGCTACCGCTCGGCCATGTCGGTCCAGTCCTCGCTGGCCATGTACCCCATCTACGCCTTCGGCTCGGAAGAGCAGAAGATGCGTTTCCTGCCCCGCATGGCCGCCGGCGAACTGGTCGGCTGCTTCGGCCTGACCGAGGCCGACGGCGGCTCCGACCCGGCCTCGATGAAGACCAAGGCGGTCAAGGTCGAGGGCGGCTACAGGCTCAACGGGGCCAAATACTGGATCACCAACTCCCCGATCAGCGACCTGGCCGTGGTCTGGGCCAAGCTGGACGACGTGATCCGCGGCTTCATCGTCGAGCGCGGCATGGACGGCTTCACCACCGACAAGATCGGCGACAAGCTGAGCCTGCGCGCCTCGATCACCGGCGATATCGGCCTGAACGACGTCTTCGTGCCGGAAGAGAACCTGCTGCCGGGCGTCAAAGGGCTGCGCGGCCCGTTCTCCTGCCTGAACAAGGCCCGCTACGGCATCGCCTGGGGGGCCATGGGCGCCGCCGAGGCCTGTTTCCACCTGACCCGCGACTATGTCGGCGAGCGCATGCTGTTCGGCCGCCCGCTGTCGTCGCGCCAGCTCGTGCAGAAGAAGCTGGCCGACATGCAGACCGAGATCTTCCTCGGCTTCGAGGGCGCGCTGGCGCTGGGCCGGCTGCTGGATCAGGGCGCATGGGTTCCCGAGGCCATCTCGATGATGAAGCGCAACAACTGCGGCAAGGCCCTGGCCATCGCCCGCGAGGCCCGCGACATGCACGGCGGCGCGGGCATCACCGGCGAGATGCACGTCATGCGCCACGCCATGAATCTGGAGACGGTCAACACCTACGAGGGCGCGCACGACGTTCACGCCCTGATCCTGGGCCGGGCCATCACGGGCGAAAGCGCCTTCTAGGTTTGGCTTCGACAACCCGCCGTTTCCCGCGCTAGGGTCGGGCCATGACGGGGGATCCAGCGATGCGGCGTTTCAATCTTCGGGCCGGCGGACTGTCCATGTTGGCGCTCGCCGCGGCGATTCCGCTGCTGGCGGCCTCGCCCGCCGCGGCCCAGCAGTCGCCGGTGCCGTTCGACGCCGTGCGCGGGGTCTTCACCTTCGCCACCGGCCTCGAGCGCGCCCTGCCCGCCGTCGTCCAGGTCACGACACTGGGCCAGTCCGAAGGCCCCAGCTCGGGCGAAAACGAACCCAAGCCGGTGTCCAGCGGGTCCGGGGCCATCATCGACGCGCGCGAAGGCATTGTCGTCACCAACAATCACGTGGTCGAGGGGGGGCGGAAATTCACCGTCGACATGACTGACGGCCGCATCTTCGACGCCATCCTGATCGGCACCGACAAGGCCACCGACCTGGCCGTGCTGAAGATCGAGGCCGGAGACAGGACGCTGGGCCTGTCGCAGATCGAGGTGGTCAATTCCGATTCGCTGCGCACCGGCGACCTGGCCTTCGCGGTCGGCTATCCGCTGGGCCTGGACCAGACCCTGACCATGGGCGTGATCTCGGGTCTGGGCCGTTCGGGCATGGGCGACCGGATCGAGGACTATATCCAGACCGACGCGGCCGTGAACTCGGGCAATTCGGGCGGGCCGCTGCTGGACAGCCGGGGCCGGCTGATCGGCATCAACACCTCCATCCTGTCGGGCGGCGGCGGCGGCAACGACGGCATCGCCTTCGCCGTGCCCAGCCGCATCCTGATGTATGTCGTGGCCCAGTTGCGCGAGAGCGGCGAGGTCAAACGGGGGACCACCGGCGTCATCCTCGGCTCGCTGAACGCCGAGCGGTCGCGCGCCTTCGGTCTGGGCATCGTGCGCGGCGCCGTGGTCGAGGACATCGCCCCGGGCTCTTCGGCCGAGCGGGGCGGCCTGCGCCGCGACGACGTGATCACCCGAATCCAGAATCGTCCCGTGTCGAACGCCGGTACGGTGGCCGCCACGGTGGGCATTGCCGCTCCGGGAACCCAGGTCGAGATCGTCTATCTGCGGGACGGCCGCGAGGGCCGCACAACCATCACCGTCGAGGCGCCGGGCGACCGTCCGGTCATCGCGGGGGCCGACGCCGTGATCGCTCGCGGGGCGGCGGTTCGTCTGGCAAGCGACGGGCTGCAGGTGTTTTCCGTCGAGGGCGGGTCGGTCGCGGCGGCCGCCGATCTGCAGGCCGGAGACATGATTCGCTCGATCGGCGGTCAGCCCATCGCGGACCTGGCTGCGCTGGCGCAGGCGATGGACGGAACGGGGGAACGGACCCTGTCGGTCACACGCGGCGAGGACACGGTCGAGATCCGCCTGCCCTGATCCAACCCGACGCCGGACAGCAAAACGCCCGCTCTGCCGGAGGGGGGAGGGTGGCGGAGCGGGCGTCTCGCTTTGGAGGAAGCATCGGCCCGCCGGAGCCCTTGGTGGAGAAATCCAGGAGGGGCTGGGGGGGCTGTTCAGGATCCGGAACTGCTCCGAACTCCAGCGAGCCGATGACCCAGACTTCACCCCGCAAGGCGGCGGGCGATGGGCGGAAGCGAGGCGATTTCATGTTCGGTGCGATTTGTGCGGCAGGCTGCTCTTGCCGACACAGTGTTCGTTGAAGACGCTGGTGCACGGCCAGGGGGAGTCTGGCGTTTCGCGAATGTCAGCGTAACCTGATGCTGATGAGCGACGCAGCTGATTTGCAGTCCCTGCCCGGTCCGGTCTTCTTCGACCGCAAGGAACTGGACCTGATTCTCAGGGTCTATGGCCGGATGGTCGCCGCCGCCGAATGGCGCGACTACGCCATGGTCGGCCACCGCGACGTGGCCGAATTCGCCGTCTTTCGGAGGTCGGGGGACGCGCCTCTCTACCGCATCGAGAAACGGCCGGCCCTGCGCCTGAAACAGGGCCAGTGGGCGGTCATCGGAGAAGGCGGCCATGTGTTGCGCCGGGGGCGGGAGCTGGCCCAGGTGCTGCGGGTCTTCGACAGCCGGAAATTCACGATCGTCGATTGAAAAAGGCCCCGGCTCGCACCGGGGCCTTTTCCTTGATTGTCGCGGCTATCGAGGTTTCACGCCGAAAGCCGCCGGGGCGATACACCCGCGACAACCGCTACATCAGCGGCGGCCGCCGAACAGCGCCAGCAGGAACTGGAACATGTTGATGAAGTTGATGTACAGGCTCAGCGCGCCGTAGCTGGTGGCCACGCCCATGGCGTTCTGATTACCGCCGAGGGCGTAGTAGGTCATCTTCAGCCGCTGGGTGTCGTAGGCGGTCAGGCCCGCGAAGATCAGCACGCCCAGAACGCTGATGATCAGCTGCATCATCGAGTTCTGCAGGAACATGTTGACGACCATGGCGATGATCAGGCCGATCACGCCCATGATCAGGAAGCTGCCGAAACCCGTCAGGTCCTTTTTGGTCGTGTAGCCGAACAGGCTGAGCGCGCCGAAGGCGGCGGCCGTGATCAGGAAGGTCTGGACCACGGACGCGCCCGTATAGACCAGAACCACCGTGCCCATCGAGGCGCCGATCAGTGCCACGATCAGCCAGTACAGCGCGCTGGCGCCGCCGGACGTCGGGTTCTTCATCACGAAATTGGAGCCCAGCAGGACCACCAGCGGCGCGAAGGCCACGATCATGCCCAGCAGGGTGAAGCCGGCCAGACGTCCGTCCGGCGTGATCTGATACATCAGGTCGCGAACGGGCGGGTACGAGCCGGTGATGAAGGCCAGCACGGCCGACACCAGCAGGCCGACGGCCACCTTGTTGTAGACGCCCAGCATGAAGCTGCGCAGACCGGCGTCCACAGACATGTCGGCTGTCGCGGGCGCCGTATAACCGTTTCTGAAATCGCTCATGGCGAAATCGATCCTCCATTTGACCGGGCGATCCCGGCCGATGCACAAATATCGGGCCGCCCCGCACCTTCCGCAAGGAAAACCGGACTTGGGGCCGGCGTTCCCAGCCGCTACCAAGGGTCGCATGATCCGCCTGTTCACCGCCCTGTCCGTTCCCGACGACGCGGCCGAAACCCTGGCGCGCCGCCAGACCGGCCTGCCCGGCGCGAGATGGCGGACGGCCGAACAGCTGCACATCACCCTGACCTTCTATGGCGAGGTGGACGGCCGCCGCGCCGACGACCTGGCCGTGGAGCTGGAGCGGGCGGCGACGGGCGGACCGTTCGAGATCGCCCTGCAGGGCGTCGGCGCTTTCGGCGACGGCCATCGCACCCAGACCCTTTGGGCCGGGGTAGAGCCCAACGAACGGCTGTCGGTGCTGGCCGGACGCACCCGCAGCGCCGCCGAACGGGCCCATATCCCCGTCGAGCGCCGCGACTATCGCCCTCATCTGACGCTGGCCTACCTGAAACCGCACGCCAATCCGGACCGGATCGGCGCCTGGATCGCGGGGCACAATCTGCTGCGTTCGCCACCGATCCGGATCGACCGGTTCGGTCTCTACTCCAGCGTCCTGACCCACGACGGCAGCCACTATGAACTCGAACGGGAATATCTGCTTTGACCGGACCAGTGCTTGAAACAGAACGCCTGACCCTGCGTCCCATCGCCCTGGAGGACTTTCCCCGCTGGGCCGAGATGATGGGCGATCCCGAGGCGGCGAAATTCCTCGGCGGGGCCCAGCCGGCGGCGGTCGCCTGGCGCGGCTTCATGACCATGGCCGGGGCCTGGAGCCTGACGGGCGTCTCGATGTTCTCGCTGATAGAGCGCCGCACGGGCCTGTGGCTGGGCCGGATCGGACCCTGGCAGCCTCATGGCTGGCCGGGAACCGAGGTGGGCTGGGGTCTGCATCCCGACGCACAGGGCAAGGGCTACGGCGTCGAGGCGGCTACGGCGGCTCTGGACTACGCCTTCGACGTGCTGGGCTGGACCGAGGTCATCCACTGCATCGATCCGGACAACATCCCGTCGCAACGGCTGGCCAACCGCGTCGGCTCCCGCAACCTCGGCCCGACGCGGCTGCCGCCGCCGTTCCACGAACTGACCATGGACCGCTGGGGCCAGAGCCGCGAGAACTGGCGGGCGCGCCGGAGCGGTTGAGGCCGATCCGCCCGTTCGCGCGTTACAAGGTCAAGCTTTGACCCCGCGCCGCCATCCGGTAGGCAGGATGTCGAAATCACGAGGGATGGTCGAATGCGGGTTCTTGTTCTGGGCGGCGACGGTTTCTGCGGTTGGCCGACAGCCTTGCATCTGTCCGCGCGCGGCTGGGACGTCTGCATCGTCGACAACCTGAGCCGGCGCAATATCGACAACGAACTGGAGGTCCAGTCCCTGACCCCGATCCGGACGATGGGCGAACGCATCGCCGCCTGGAAGGACGTCAGCGGCAAGACGATCGAGTTCGTCAACATGACGGTCGGCAAGGAGTTCGACCGCCTCGTCGCGCTGATCCGCGACTGGAAGCCCGACAGTGTCGTCCATTTCGCCGAACAGCGGGCCGCGCCCTATTCGATGAAGTCGGCCCGGCATAAATTGTACACGGTCGACAACAATCTGAACGCCACCAACCATCTGCTCGCCGCCATCGTCGAGAGCGGGCAGGACGTCCACCTGGCCCACCTGGGCACCATGGGCGTCTATGGCTACACCACGGCCGGCCTGCGCATCCCCGAGGGCTATCTGAAGGTCACCGTCGACACGGACTTCGGCCCGGCAGAGCAGGAGATCCTGTTCCCGCCGAACCCGGGCTCGATCTACCACATGACCAAGACCCAGGACGCCCTGCTGTTCCAGTTCTACGCCAAGAACGACGGCGTACGGATCACCGACCTGCACCAGGGCATCGTCTGGGGCGCCCAGACCGAGGAGACCCGACAGGACGAGCGGCTGATCAACCGGTTCGACTACGACGGCGACTACGGCACGGTGCTGAACCGCTTCCTGATGCAGGCGGCGGTCGGCTATCCGCTGACCGTGCACGGCACGGGCGGGCAGACGCGGGCGTTCATCCACATTCAGGACACGGTGCGCTGTGTCGAACTGGCCCTGGCCAATCCGCCCAAATCGGGAGAGCGGGTCAAGATTCTGAACCAGATGACCGAAAGCCGCCGGGTGCGCGACCTGGCCGCCATGATCGCTGACATGACCGGCGCTGAAATCCACAACGTCCCCAATCCGCGCCAGGAAGCCGACGAGAACGAACTGGTCGTCGCCAACGACCAGTTCCGCGAACTCGGCCTCAAGCCGATCACCCTCGCCGAGGGCCTGATGCAGGACGTGACCGAAATCGCCCGCCGCTACGCCGACCGGGCCGACCTCAGCAAGGTCCCCTGCGTGTCCAGCTGGAACAGCAAGCGGGCCAGGGCGGTGCAGACCGAACTCACCCTGACCGCCCCGCCCAGGGCGCCGGTTCAAGCCCGGTCGGCCTGAGACGCCTCCATGTCGGACGACCCCTCATCCCTGCTGGTCTTCGGCGGCGGCTGGTTGGGCCAGGCGGCGGCGCGTGAGGCGGTTCGGCGCGGCGGCAGGGCGATTCTGACCAGCCGCGACCCCGAAACCCGCGACACCCTGATGACGGAAGGCTTCGTCGCCATCGATCCGGCCGACGCCGCAGCCCTGACAGCGGCGGTCGCCCGGGCATCGTCCATCCTTGTCACCGCCCCGCCCGAGCCCAACGGCTGCCCGGGCCTGAAGGCGCTCGCGCCCGCGATCACCGCGTCGGGATCGTGGCCCGACTGGATCGGCTATGTCTCCTCCACGGCCGTCTATGGCGACCGGGGCGGGGGCTGGGCGCTGGAGGACAGCGAGCTGAACGCCGCCAGCCTGGAAGGTGCGCGGCGGGTGCGGGCGGAACGCGACTGGCTGGACGCGGCCCAGGGCATGGGGCTGACGGTGCAGATTTTCCGCCTGCCTGCCCTCTACGGCCCTGGCCGCTCGCCGCTGGACCGTTTGCGCGACGGCACGGCCCGGCTGGTGAGAAAGCCGGGTCAGGTGTTCAACCGCATCCATGTCGATGACGCAGTCTCGGGCCTGTTCGCCTCTATGGCGCGGCCCCGGCCCGGCGCTGCCTATATTCTATGCGACGACGAGCCCGCGCCGGCCGACGTGGTGATCGAGGGAGCCGCGCGTCGGCTGGGCCTGCCGGTCCCGCCCGAGGTCGACTGGCACGACCCGTCCGTCAGCGACGCGATGCGCCGCTTCTATCTGGACAGCAAACGGCTCTCGAACGCCCGCGCCAAGGCCGAGCTGGGCTGGCGGCCGCGCTATGCGACCTGGCGCGAGGGACTCGACGCCCTCATCGAAAGTGAGACCGGGCGGTAGCGACCTAGAACGGCAGCAGGTTCCGCTGGCGGCTGTAGGCCATGGTGCCGACGTTGGCGCCGAGGCGCAGGCCGACGCCGGTGCGGATCGGGGCCAGGACGATGCCGTCGGCGCGCTGGTAGTTCACGCCCAGGCCGCCGACCAGATAGGCCGAGCCCTCCACGCCGGGATAGCGGCGATAGATCATGTCCGGGTGGTAGAGGCCGTAGACCAGGGTGAAGACGCGGCTGGCGTTGCCGCCGACGTCCCAGCCGATGGAAATGCCCTGCCAGAACACCTCCTGCGAGGCCGACAGGTCCTTCATATGCAGGGCGCCGCGGCCGTAGCGGGCGCCGATGCCCGCTGCGCCGGACGCTTCCTCGCCAGCGATATAGGCGGTCGGGCGGTCGCCCTGTTCCGCGAAGATGCGCTCGATGGCGCTGCCCAGGGCCTCGGCGGCGATGCCCAGTTCGCGCGAGCCGGCGGCGATCAGTTCGTCGGCCGTATAGGCCGGAGCCTGCTGGTCCGAGGCGATCGGATAGGCGGGGTCGCCCGGCTGACCGTTGGTGGCGCAGGCGGACAGGCCCGCGGCGCCGGCGGTGGCGGCGAGGCCGGACAGGATCAGTTGGCGGCGATGCATGGCGAATCTCTCAGCGCGAGGCGGGACGAACCACCGTCGCCGCCTTTTGCGTCAGCCTTGCGGCGGCAAGGTTAACGAGAGATTGCCGCCGCGTCGGCTCAGGTCCGTAGTGTCGCGCCCAGCTTGCCCGCCGCCGCGACGATCCGGGCCGACAGGGCCTCGATCCCGGCCTCGGTCAGGGTCGCCTCGACGGGCTGGATCACGACCTCCAGCGCCACCGATTTCATGCCCTCGGGCACGCCGGGGCCGCGGTACACGTCGAACACCCGCACCTCGGCGATCAGGGTCTTGTCGACCCCGGCGGCCGCCCGGACCAGATCGCCCACGGCCTTGCCATCCTCGACCACGAAGGCGAAGTCGCGGGTCAGCGGCATCAGATTGGCGAGATTGGCGGGACCGCGCGCCTTGGACTTCGCGCCACGCGGTTCGGGAACAGCATCCAGCACGATCTCGAACGCCAGCATCGGCCCGTCGGCGTCCAGCGCCTTGAGCACGCGCGGGTGCAGGGCGCCGAATTCGACGATTACGGTCTTCGGGCCCAGTTGCAGGCGCGCCGAACGGCCGGGGTGCCACCAGTCGCGGTTCTGCCCCTGAACCAGCTGCAGCGAGCCGACCGGCGCGCCAAGCTCCTCCAGCAGCGCCATCAGGTCCCCTTTGAGGCCGAACAGGGCCTCCTCGGCGCCGCCGCCCCAATGGCGAGCCGATCGCGGCGCGATCAGGCCGGCGATGACCGTGCGCTGGCCGGTCGGGCTGTCGTCCAGATAGACGGGGCCGATCTCGAACAGGGCGGCGTCGGCGTGGCCGCGCGCGGCGTTGCGGGCGGCGGCCTGGATCAGATTGGGCAGGGCCGAGGGCCGCATGCAGTCCAGATCCGCCGCGATCGGGTTCTCGACCAGCAGTCGGTCGTCACCGCCGCCGAACAGGGCCGCGGTCGACTGTTTGGTGAAGGACCAGGTGACGGCCTCGGCATAGCCCATGGCGGCCAGGGCCCGGCGGGCGCGGCGAACGCGAGCCTGACGCGGGTTCAGGACCCCGCGCGACGGCGCGCCCTGATCGGGAAGCGGGGTCGACGGCAGATCGTCATAGCCCTGGATGCGCGCGACTTCCTCGACCAGATCGGCGGGACCCTCGACGTCGCGGCGCCACGACGGCGGCGTCACCCTCCACGAAGCGCCGCGAGCGATCTCGAAGCCCAGCCGGGTCAGGATTTCAGCGATGCGGTCCTCGTCCAGAGACAGGCCGGTCAGCTGGCCGACCCGGGCCGGGTCGAAGGCGAATGGCGCCGGATCAGCCAGCGCCTGCCCCGCCACGACCACCTCGGAGGGCTCGCCGCCGCACAGGTCCAGGATCAGGCGCGTGGCCAGTTCCAGCCCGGGGACCATGAAGGCCGGATCCACGCCGCGCGCGAACCGGTACTGGGCGTCGGAGCTGATCGCCAGCGTGCGGCCCGTCTGGGCCGTCAGGATCGGATCGAACCAGGCGCTCTCGAGGAAGACATCGACGGTGTCGTCCGAACAGCCGGTCGATTCGCCGCCCATGACGCCGCCCAGACCGATGGGTCGTTCGCCGCCCGCATCGGCGATGACGCAGATCGCCGGATCAATCGTATAGGTCTTGCCGTCCAGCGCGATCAGGTGCTCGTGCTCGCCGCTGTCTTTCGCGACCTGGCCGCCGCGGACCACGATCTCGCCGCCGACCAGCTTGGCGGCGTCATAAACGTGTAGAGGCCGGCAGCGGTCGTAGGCGATCAGATTGGTGACATCGACCAGCCGGTTGATCGAGCGCAGGCCGATGGCCGTCAGCCGCTGCTGCAGCCACTCGGGCGACGGACCGTTCTTCACGCCGCGGATCATCCGTCCGGAGAAGGTCGGGCACATCTCCGGCGCCTCGATGCGCACGGTGATCGGCGAGGGATAGCGGCCCGCCACCGGGACCACTGGCGGCGTCCTCAGCTGACCCAGACTGGCCGCAGCCAGATCGCGCGCAATGCCCGCCACGCCCAGCCAGTCGGGCCGGTTCGGCGTCACTTCGAAATCGATCACCGGCTCGGCGCCGAAGACGCCAGCCGCGGGCGTTCCGACGGTCAGATCGTCGGACAGTTCCAGAATGCCGTCGCTCTCGTCCGCCAGCTCCAGCTCCGAGGCCGAACACAGCATGCCGTTCGAGACCACGCCGCGCACCGGCTTCTCGACAAGGGTCACGCCCAGCCCCGGCACGAAGGCGCCGATCGGCGCATAGATGGTGGTCAGGCCCGCGCGCGCGTTCGGCGCGCCGCAGACGATCTCCTTCACCCCGTCGACCGTCTCGACCTGACAGACCTGTAGGCGGTCGGCGTTGGGATGGCGTTCGGCCGAAACGATCCGTGCGACCGTGAAGGGCGCCAGGGCGGCGATCGGGTCGTGGACCTCCTCGACCTCCAGACCGGCCATGGTCATGGCTTCGGCCACGGCCGCGATGTCGGCGTCCGTGTCGAGATGCTCCTTCAGCCAGGAGAGGGTGAATTTCACGCGAGACTTCCGGAAGGCGTCGAGATGTCAGACAGGGTTTTCACGCCGCCCTGGAGCTCTTCCAGCAGTTCGTCTGACCCGGTGAAGCCCACCTGGACGAAGCGGCAGCGCAGGAAGCGGCAGTTGGACATGCCGATCACGCCCGCCAGCTTGCTGACGCTGAGGGGCCGGTACAGAAGATTGCGGACGTCCGTCGTCGTTCCCATGGCGCAGTTGTCGAACACGGTCCCGTTCATCACGGCCATCACCGCCGGTCCTTCGATGATGCAGTCGGTGAAGGTCTTGCCGTCGATCATCATCTGGCCTGCGTTCCAGTGCTGGACCGCCAGCTGGGGCAGCCAGACGGCTTCCTTTTCGAAGCTGGTGCGCGCCACCAGGGCGCGGCCAGCGGCTTCCTCGGCGGACATGGTCGGGGTCTGGTCGGTCATGCGTTCATGTCTCTCGATTTCAGGTCTGGCCGCTAGCCGACCGTGGGGACGTTATCGATCAGCATCTGAAGCAGATCCTCGTTCCCCGTGATCCCCAGCGTGTTGAAGCGGCAGTTGGTGAAGGTGCAGTTGCGCACCGGAATTGCGCCGATCCCCACATTGCCCATCGGCTTGAACAGCATGTTGCGCATGTCGCCTCCGGTCGGCCCGAAATTGGTGCTTTCGAAATGGACGCCTTCCAGGACAAGCATCAGCGCCGGCCCTTCGAACACGCAGTCCGTGAAGGTCCGGCCCTCGATCATCACCCCGCCGCCGGCCTGGACACTGGCGCGATAGAGATCGAACAGCGCGAAAGTGGCGCCGGTGAAGGCGGTCGCCAGCGGGTCGAGCGTGCGGGTCGGCGCCGTGGGGGAAAAAGGCTGGTCGGTCATCAGGACAGTCCGGTTGCGGAGTTGGGGGCGGCGAAGGCGGAGAAGCCGTAATGGGCCAGCCACCGCGTGTCGGAGTCGAACATCGGGCGCAGATCCGGAATGCCGTACTTCAGCATGGCCAGGCGATCCACGCCCATGCCGAAGGCGAAGCCCTGGTATTCGTCCGGATCAATGCCGCAGTTTCGCAGCACATTGGGATGCACCATCCCGCAGCCGAGAATCTCCATCCAGCTGTCGCCGGTGTTCAGCTTCAGCTCGCCGCCCGAGCGATCGCAGCGGATGTCCATCTCGGCCGATGGTTCGGTGAACGGGAAATGGTGCGGGCGGAAGCGCGCGTCGACGCCGTCCACCTCGAAGAAGCGGGCGACGAAGGTCTCGAGCGTCCACTTCAGGTGGCCCATGTGGATGTCGCGGTCGATGACCAGCCCCTCGACCTGATGGAACATCGGCGTGTGGGTTGCGTCGCTGTCCTTACGGAAGGTGCGGCCGGGGGCGATGATCCGGATCGGCGGCTTCTGCGTCATCATGGTCCGCACCTGCACCGGGCTGGTGTGGGTGCGCAGCACCTTGCGCTCGCCGGTGTCCGGATCGGGCCTGAGGAAGAAGGTGTCGTGCATCTCCCGCGCCGGGTGTTTGGGCGGGAAGTTGAGGGCCGTGAAATTGTGGAAGTCGTCCTCGATGTCCGGGCCTTCGGCGACCGCGAACCCCATGTCGGCGAACAGGGCGATCATCTCGTCCATCACCTGCATGGTGGGATGCACCGAACCCTTGCGGCGCGGACGCGCCGGCAGGGTCAGGTCGATCCGCTCGGCCTGCAGCCGGATGTCCAGTTCGGCGGCTTCCAGCTCGGCCTTGCGGGCAGTCAGGGCCGACGACACCCGGTCGCGCAGGCCGTTGATGACCGGGCCCTGTTCGCGCCGCTCGTCGGGGCTCAGCGCGCCCATGCCCTTCAGCAGGCCCGAGATGGAGCCGGACTTGCCCAGCGCCGCCACGCGCAGTTCCTCGACCGCCGCGGCGGTCTCCGCCGAGCCGATGGCGTTGATGAGGTCGAGTTCAAGCTGGTTCAGGTCGGTCATGTCGCGCTTCGTCTAGCGGTTGGGGCGCAAAGCAAAAAGCCCCCCGGCGCGAACCGGAGGGCTTTTGCGGTTTCCGTTACCGGAAACCTCAGGCCTTCAGCGCGTCGCGGACCTTGTCGGCGATCGCCTTGAAGGCGGCTTCGTCGGCGGCCATCGAGGCCAGGACCTTGCGGTCCAGCTCGATGCCGGCTTCGCCAAGGCCGTGGATGAACTGCGAATAGGTGAAGCCTTCCAGACGCGCCGCGGCGTTGATGCGCTGGATCCACAGGGCGCGGAACGAGCGCTTCTTGTTGCGGCGGTCGCGGTAGGCGTATTGCCCGGCGCGGTCGACCGCGGCCTTGGCGGTGCGGATGGTGTTCTTGCGGCGGCCGTAGAAACCCTTGGCCTGCTTGAGAACCTTCTTGTGCCTGGCGTGGGAAACTACGCCCCGTTTGACGCGAGCCATGATGTTTTTCCTCGGATGTCCCTATCGCTCGGCCCGCGGGGCCTCGCTGCTTGAGGGACGATGTTCAAATTCGATGCGGTGAAAGGATCAGATCGTGATGTCGCGCGCCGATCAGGCGTACGGCATGTAGGATTTGATCTTTTTGGCGTCGGCGTCGGCCATGACCGAGGTGCCGCGGTTCTGGCGGATGTATTTGCTGTTGTGGCTGATCAAGCGGTGCCGCTTGCCCGCCACGCCGGCCTTGACCTTGCCAGTGGCCGTGAATTTGAAGCGCTTCTTGGCGCCCGACTTCGTCTTAAGTTTCGGCATTTTCACTCTCTTTTTGAGTGGGTTACCGCCCTTTGGGCTGCTTGAGCCCGAAGTTGGGAAGACCCTGATGAGAACTGCCCAGGCATGCCTGTTCGCCCGGCAGTTCGGTACGCGAAGGCGCGGCTTCTATGCCAGCTGGGCCTCAAACGCAAGCGGAGTCTGGCGATCCTGGTCGTCCAGACCCCAATGCAAGTCGCGTCGTGCGTCGCCGCGATTACTCGACCGGGTTGTTCGCCTCCAGAAACGCGACCGTTTCAGTCAGCATCCGCGTGCGGGTCTCCGCGCGAGAAAGCCAGTGGTCCTCTCCATCCAGTTCGATGAAGGAAACGGGCTTGCCGGCGCGTCGCAGGGCCTGCGCCATCTGGCGGCTCTGGGCGATCGGAACGACGCTGTCGTCGCGTCCATGGATCAGAAGGATCGGCGCATCGGCCTTGTCGGCCAGGCGCGCCGGAGACCGGGCGTCCAGTGACCGATCGCCGGGCCCGTCGCCGCCCATGAACCGGTTCCAGTATCGCACCGCGCTGTTGTCGCGGCGTTCGCCTCGATCAGCGGCGTATTCGATCATGGTCCGGAGGTCCGCCACCCCGGCGACCGAGACGGCGCAGCGATAGACACCCTGATCGAGAGTCGGCCCCGCCAGCGCCGCATAGCCGCCGTAGCTGCCGCCCACGATGCAAACCCGTCCCGGGTCGATCACGCCCTGACTGGCCAGATGGCGCACGCCGTCGGACAGGTCCGTCTGCATCTTGCGGCCCCACTCCCCGTAGCCGGCCTCAGTAAAGGCGCGGCCGTAACCCGTTGAACCTCGGAAATTCACCTGCAGGACGCCATAGCCGCGGGACGCCAGAGCCTGCGCCCACCAGTCGAAACCAGGTTCGTCGCGCCCCGCCGGTCCCCCATGCGCCAGGACGACCAAGGGCAGGTTGCGGGCGTCGCGGCCTGGCGGCGTGGTCAGGTAGCCATGCAACGTCAGCCCGTCCGCGGCCTCAAAACTGATGGACTGGACCGGCGCCACCTGGCTCGGCCCGATGCCCGAGTAGGCGCGGCCCACCGACCGCATCTCCGCCGTTTCCAGATCGATCAATCTGTACGATCCGGAATCGCCGGGCCCGCTGGTGAAGACGACAACCGTGCGCAGGTCGTCGCTCCAGCTCACGATCGAAGGGGCGACGTTCGGCAGGGATCGCTGGACGCTGCTCCACAGGGCGGCGGACGTGTCCTCCGCAAAAACATAGCGTCGGCCCCCTTCATCCAGGCGGCTGGCCCCTATCAGGCGCTGCGTAACTGGGTGGAACAACAGGGCGTCAGGGTCGAACTCGAAACGCACCGGCCGCCAGGCTCCGCTGGCGAGATTGACGTCGAAATACTCCGCGTCCTCGCGGCCCTCGCGACGCATATCCGGCCGTTCCGCAGCGACGATCACGCTGTCGCCGGCCATGCCCAGCCCCATGAGGCCCGGCGGGTCCAGAGGAGCCGCTACGCGCCACGCCTCCCGAAACTGCCCGCCCTGTCGGATCAGCAGGCCCCAGGTCTTCCCGCGTTCTTCATAGGTGCTGCGGACAATCGAGCGCCCCGATGGATCCAGGATAAAGTCGTCGACATTGTGCGGCATGCCTTCGGCGCGACGCGCAACTCCGGTGTCCGGATCGACGCGATACAAATCCAGCGCGCCGTAATTCTCGAATGAGAAGGCCCGCACGAAAAGGTCGGACCGATCATCGTCCGTCCTGATGTGAACAGCGCTCATCAGCACGGGAAAAAGGCCGGGGGTCGGATTGAGCATCCGGACCACCCGCCCGGTCGCGACATTGAACACCTGGCCCAGAAACAGTTCGCTCTTGTCCAGGCCGATCTGGGGCAGGCTCTCGGTGCTCGAGGTCGTGATGAGCACGCGCTGCTGGTCGATCCATTCAAGGTCGCGGACCTTGATCACGCCGACTCCCACTGCGCCCAGCGAGGTGTTGGTGGTCAGGTCCACAACGGCCAGGGTCCGCTGTTCGCCGACCACAGTGATAAAGGCCAGACGATCGCCCGACGGCGAAAGCTGCACCAACTCCAGCGACGGAAGGGCGCCGTACGCCGCCAGGGGCGCGGTCTCCTGTCCCCGGGCCGCTCCGGCCGTGAGGAGGAGCCCCGCCGCGACGATGCAGCAGGAAATGTGTCGAAGAATCATCGGTGCGCGGCCCCCGCCCTATTGCCTTCAACCAATAGGATCGGGCCGGCGTGGCGGCAAGCGCGACCTTACCCGGCGGGGGCGGGAACCAGCTCGGCCTGACGCCTGCGGAGCGCCCGACCGGCATTGACGGCCATGACCGCCGCCGGAACCGTCAGCGCCGCCCCGACCAGGAACGGCCAGTCATGGCCGACCCCTGAAAACAGCGCACCGGCGAACATCGGCCCGAAGATCCGCGCGATCGAGCCCGAAGCCATGTTCAGCCCCAGCATCGCGCCCTGCCGATCCGGCGGCGTGGCGCGGCTGATCATGGCCGAGATGTTCGGCATGGCCAGCGACATGCCGCAGGCGCCGATCGCCATGAGCATCGGAATGATCCAGCCCTGAACGATCGGCAGGGTGACGGCGCCAAGGTCGAGGGTGAAGGCCGGGAACCAGGCGACGGGCGCCAGCACCTGGGCGATCAGCGAGGCGCCGAACAACAGCATTCCCGTCGCCAGCACGCGGGTCTCGCCAAACCGGCGGGCCAGTCGTCCGGTCAGGATCCCCTGGTTCAGCGCCGAGACGATGCCGACGACCATGAAGCTGAGCCCCACTTCGCGGGCGCCCCAGGCGTAGCGGCTCTCGGCCCACAGCCCGAACACGCTCTCCATGGCGGAGAAGCCGGCCATATAGATCAGGGTCACCAGCAGGACCCGGGACACCACCGGATTGACCCGCGCGTCGTGCAGGCCCGCGAGGAAGGCGGGACGCGGCGCGGCAGGATCGGCCTTCGCCCGGCTCTCCTTGAGGAACAGGACCACGCCGACCGCGGCCAGCACCGCCAAACCCGAGGCCGCAAAGATCGGCAGCTGATAGCCGAGACGGCCCAGTTGCGGCTGGGTCAGGATCCCGCCCAGTCCCGGCCCGACGATGAAGCCGAGGCCGAAGGCGGCGCCGATCATGCCCATGCGGCCGGCCCGCTCGGCCGGCGGCGTCACGTCGGCGACATAGCCCTGAACCGTCGAGATGTTCCCGGCGCCCAGCCCGGTGAACAGCCGCACCGCGATGGCCAGCCAGATGTTGGGCACGAAAGCCAGCGCCAGATAGCCGACGGCGTTGGCCACAAGGGTCATCAGCAGGACCGGCTTTCGCCCGATCCGGTCCGACAGCCGCCCCCAGAACGGCTCGGCGAAGAACTGGCCCAGCGAATAGGCGGAGAACATCAGGGTGATCTGCCAGGCCTCGGCGTCGAGTGTCTGGGCGAAGAAGGGCAGCAGCGGCACGACCAGGCCAAAGCCGACCAGATTGATGAAGACGGTCAGGAACAGCACCATCAGGGCGGGGGCGCGGGGCTTCACGTATGACGGCTCGGTCTGGCTCATGCCCAAGCCTTAGCCTGTTGCGGCGGATACGAAAACGCCCCGGCCCCAAGCGCGGGAGGCGATGTCCCGCTGTCGCCAACTGTCAGTCAGCCCGGCCCGGCGGATTGTTCGCCTCAAGGAACCGCACTGTCTCGACCAGCATCTGCCGACGGGTCTCGGACCGCGAAAGCCAATGATCCTCCCCCGGCAGTTCCACGAACTCGAAAGGCTTGCCGGCCCGACGCAGGGCCTCGGCCATGACACGGCTCTGTTCGATGGGCACCACCGTATCGTCCTTGCCGTGGATCAACAGCAGGGGGCCGTCGACCGAATCCGCGAGGTAGGCCGGGGACAGGTCGTCGAGGCCTCGATCATTAAGGCGCGCCGCGCCCATGAACCGGTTCCAGTAGCGTACGGTCTGGCTGTCGCTATAGCGCTCATACCGCGCCTCCCGGTTGACCATGCGGCGAAGGTCCGACACGCCGCCGACCGATACGCCGCAGCGATAGACGTCGCCTTCGAGGGTGAGACCGGCCATCGCCGCATAGCCGCCGTAGCTGGCGCCGACGATACAGACACGGGCGGGGTCGATGACGCCCTCAGCCGCCAGCCAGCGCACGCCGTCGGACAGATCCGTCTGCATCTTGCGGCCCCATTCGCCGTAGCCCGCCTCGAGGAAGGCGCGGCCGTAACCGGTCGAGCCACGGAAATTGGCCTGCAGCACCGCATAGCCCCGCGAGGCCAGCGCCTGGGCCCACCAGTCGAAGCCCGCCACGTCCCGGGACGCCGGCCCTCCGTGCGCCAGGACCACCAGCGGCAGACCAGAAGGTTCGGATTCGCCCGGCGGCAGCGTCAGGTAACCGGGGATACCCAACCCGTCTTCTGCAGCGAAATGGATGGACCGCACGGCGCCCACCTGTTCGGGCGCAATGGCGGGATAGGCGTCCGCCAGGACGCCGGAGGCGCCAAGATCGAAATCGACCAGATGATACTGGCCCGCCTCGGCCGTGTCGGTGAAGATGATGACCCGGTTCATCGCATCGCTCCAGGACACCAGTCTCGGGGCCTTGTCCCTGAAGGCCTGTTCGACGGCCTGCCACCGTTGCGAGGCCTGCGGGTCCAGAAACTCGTACCGCACGCCGTCTTCCTCGATACGGCTGCCGCCGATCAGCAGGCGGGTCTGCGGATGATGCACGAGGGAGTCCGGGTGATGGTCGAACGGCAGGCGGCTCCAGACGCCGGTGTCCACGTCGACCTCGAACACGGTGTCCAAAATCCCGGACCCGTCCTCCTCCGACCCAAGGTCCGGCCGATCGGCGGCGATGACGATGGTGCGGGGCGTCCGGCCCATGCCATGGAACGTCGGCGTGTCCACCGGCGCGTCGACGGCCCAGACCTCGCGGTCGCCCTGCCCCTCGGGCAGGTGCAGCGACCAACGGCCGGAACGCTCGTTATAGCGGGCCAGGGCGATGATCTTGCCTTCGCCGTCCAGCACATAGTCATCGGTCGTGTGGTCCATATAGGCCACCGAGCGGCCACGCCCGGTTCTGAGGTCGATGCGGTGCAGATTGGCCTGGTCCTGCGAGACGCTGACGCCGCGCACGAACAGGGTGTCGCCGTCGCTGGTGTTGCGGACCGAGGCGGGCCCGTACAGCACCGCCAGCACATCCGGCGTGCGATCCAGCACCTGGACCACCCTCTGTCTCTCCAGATCGAGCACCTGGCCGAAGAACAGTTCTGACCGCGATACGCCCAGCGAGGTGATGTTGCGCGTCTGCGACGTGACCACCAGGACCCGGCTTTCGCCAATCCAGCGCAGGTCGCGAACCTTGATGACGCTGATATCGCCGACGAAGAGTTGCTCGCCGGTCGCGATCCGGGTGACGGCGATGGCGCGTGTTTCGCCCGTTACGATGATGCGGGCGATCAGTTCGCCGCTGGGCGACAGCTGGATATGTTCGATGGCGGGCGTCGCGCCATAGGCTTCGAGGGGCGCCGATGCAGGAACCGGGGCTTGAGCCCACGCGCCCGCGTTACCCAGGCAACACCACACGGCGATCGCGAGTGCGAACGCCTTCATCCCTGACTTGAACACGGCACACAGTCTCCCCCTGCCGGCATCTTTATCGATCGCCCGGCGTCCCGGTGGCAAGGGGGGGCGACCGGCCCGAAAACAAGAAAGCCCCCGCCGTTTCCAGCCGGGGCGTTTCCAGTTCAGCGGGTTGAGGCCGCTATTTCGGGGCCAGGATCATGATCATCTGGCGGCCTTCCATACGCGGGGCGTATTCGACCTTGGCGATCTCGTCGAAGTCGGCCTGGACCTTGTTCAGCAGCTTCATGCCCAGTTCCGGGTGCGCCATTTCCCGGCCGCGGAAGCGCAGCGTCACCTTGACCTTGTCGCCCTCGTCGAAGAAGCGGTGCATGGCCTTGGCCTTCACCTCGTAGTCGTGGGTGTCGATGTTGGGACGAAGCTTGATCTCTTTCAGCTCGACGACCTTCTGACGCTTGCGGGCCTCGGCCTTCTTCTTCTGCTCCTGGAAGCGGAATTTGCCGTAGTCGAGAATCTTGCAGACCGGCGGCTCTGACGTCGAGACGATCTGAACCAGGTCCATGCCGGCCTCTTCGGCGGCTTCCAGCGCGGCGGACGTCGGCATGACGCCCTGTTTCTCGCCGTTCTGATCAATCAACAGAACGCGCGGCGCGCGGATATCCTGGTTCATGGGGGGCCCGTCCTTGACGGGCGGCTGGTTCATCGGACGGCGAATGAGCGTCGGTTCCTTGCGTGGAAGAAAAAGCGGAGTTCTGACAGGTGGGAGCACGCGACGGCCCGCCGCGTTCCCCTCCAGCGGCCCTATATGACCGCGAACGCCCTTCTCTTCAAGGTTCGGCGGGGTCGCGGGCGCCGATGAAGGCCGTATGCAGATCGATCACGGCGTCGAAGACACGCTCGGTGGTCAGGGCCTCGATCGGCGCGAACTCACCGCGCGTCTCGTTGGAGGCGGCGGTGCGGGTCTTTGGCCCCCACGGCCCGTACAGCCACCACTCGGTCGGACCGAACAGGCCCAGCGTCGGGCGACCGGCGGCCGCCGCCACATGCATCAGGCCGGAATCGTTGCCGACGAACAGCGCCGCCCGGTCGATCGCGGCGGCCGAGGCCAGGATGTCGCCCTTGCCGACGAAGTCGATGCCGCGCTCTCCCGCCGCCGCCAGGGCGGGGGCCGCAGGCGGATGATCGCCTGGCCCGCCCACCAGCATGAAGCGCCAGCCGTCGAACCGCGCCTCGGCCTTGAGCATCTCGACCAGCCCGCCCCAGCGATCGGCCGGCCAGCTCTTGCCCGGCTGATGCGCGATGGGCGCCATGGCGATGATCGGTCCCGGGGCCGTCGCCAGTTGCGGGTCGATTACGGCGGCCGCCTCGGTGCGGGCCTGGTCGTCGAGGAAGATTTCCGGGTCCAGCGGCGCTGACGAACCCATCAGGCGCGACACCATTTCGACCTTGCGCACCCCGGTCTCCCACGACCGGTTGTAGACCACGCGCCGCTTCGCCGGGACCAGATAGCTGAGCGCCGAGCCGCGGATGTCGACGACCAGATCCCAGCGCGTTCCGACCACCTGTTTCCACAGATCGAGCCAGTGTCCGGCCATCTTCTTCTTGTCGAGGATGATGACCCGCTCTACGCCGGGCGCGGCGCGGAACAGGGGTGCGGGCGGACGGCCGCTGGCGACCGTGATCCGGGCGCCGGGAAGCTGACGGCCGATCTCGCGGATCACGCCCGACGAGATGACGCAGTCGCCGATGCGATTGGACGTGACGAACAGAACCTTCGGGGCGGTCTTGGGATCGGGCACGCGCTTTGGCCTTCGCTTCGTTACGCCGGGTTCGCTATCAGTCCGCGACGGTTTTCGCGAGAGGCGGATCATGAGCGACGGCATCCAGCGGCTTCAACGTCCGGACGGCGAGACGCTCGCCTTCCGCCGGATCGAGGGCGAGGCTCCGACCGTGGTCTGGATCGGCGGCTTCCGCTCCGACATGGAGGGGACCAAGGCCCTGGCGCTGCACGCGGCGGCGCGGGACCGGGGCTGGGCCTTCGTGCGCTACGACCACTTCGCCCACGGTCAGTCGAGCGGAGACTGGCGACAGGCCACCGTCGGCCGCTGGCGCGAGGACGCCATCGCCCTGATCGACAGCCTGGAAGGACCGGTCATCCCGGTGGGTTCGTCGATGGGCGGCTGGGTCGCCCTGCTGCTGGCGCTGGCGCGGCCCGAGCGGATGGCGGGGCTGGTGCTGCTCAATCCGGCGCAGGATTTCACCGAACGGCTGATGTGGCCAGGCCTGGCTGACCATGAGCGTCAGGCCATCCTGCGCGACGGGGAGACGGTGATCGACGAGGAAGGACTGGGCGCATACGTCCTGACCCTGGCCATGTTCGAGGAGGCGCGCGACTGGCTGGTGCTGGACGCGGCCATACCGGTCGCCGCGCCGGTGCACATCCTTCAGGGCCGGGCCGACGACGTGGTGCCGTGGCCGCATGCCATCCGTCTGGTCGAGCGCCTGACGGGCGGCGACGTCCGGCTGGACCTGATCGAAGGCGGCGACCACCGTCTGTCGGCTCCGGCGGACCTGGCGCGGCTGATCGATGTCATTGAACGGATGCGGCATTGAGCGCTTAAATAGAGGAACGCATCGCAAGGAGACTCCCATGCGCGTCCTGATCCTCGCCCCCGCCCTGCTTCTGCTGGCCGCCGCGGGCTGCGCCTCGACGGCCACAACCAACAGCTACAATGACGAGTTGCAGCGTCTCAGTGAAGACTGCGCCGCCCGGGGCGGGATTCTGTCCCCCACCGGCCAGCAGTCCGGGCGCCCCAACACCGATAACGTCTGCAAGATCACCGGAGGGGCCTCGCGTCTGCCGCAGGGCGGCTGATCCCGCCGTCTGTGATCAAAGCAGCGCGGTGATAGCCGCGCGGGCGGCTTCGCCAAGATCCGGACGCTTCAGCGCCAGGGCCACATTCGCGCGCAGCAGGCCGATCTTGTCGCCGCAGTCGTGGGTGACGCCGTCATATTCGACGGCGGTGAAGGCCTGATCCTTCATCAACCGCGCCATGCCGTCGGTCAGCTGGATCTCGCCGCCCGCGCCGCGGGGCTGGTTTTCGAGGATGCCGAAGATTTCCGGCTGCAGGATGTAGCGACCCGAGATCGACAGATTGGAGGGGGCTTCGCCGCGCGGCGGCTTTTCGACCATCCCCTTCATGCGGATGTGGCGGCCGTCGCGGTTTTCGGGATCGACGATGCCGTATTTGTGAGTCTCGGTCTCGGGCACAGCCTCCACGCCGATGACGTTGCCGCCGACCTCGGCATAGACATCGGCCAGCTGTTTCAGCGCGCCGGGCTGGGAATCCACGATCACGTCGGGCAGCAGGACGGCGAACGGCTCGTCGCCGATGATGTCGCGCGCGCACCAGACCGCATGGCCAAGGCCCAGCGGCTGCATCTGCCGCGTGAAGCTCATTTCCCCGGCGGTCGCCAGTTCGGCGATCATGGCGTCGAGAATGTCGGTCTTGCCCTTGGCCAGGAGCTGGGCCTCCAGCTCGATCTGGTGATCGAAATAGTCCTCGATGGCGCCCTTGGACCGGCCGGTGACGAAGACGATGTGCTCGATCCCGGCCTCGCGCGCTTCTTCGACGATATAGCTCAGGATCGGCCGGTCGACGACGTTCAGCAGTTCCTTGGGCGTAGTCTTGGTGCCGGGCAGGACCCGCGTGCCAAGGCCGGCGACGGGCAGAACGGCCTTGCGGAGGCGGCGGGGGTGAGCGGTCATGCGGTTTCCTGAACGGCGGGGTCGGGCAGCCTAACGCATTCTCAGCCTAAGCGATCACTCGACAGTGACGGACTTGGCCAGATTGCGCGGTTGATCCACGTCCGTACCCTTCTGCACCGCCGTGTAGTAGGCCAGCAGTTGCACCGGGACGGCGTAGATCAGGGGCGCGATGAGAGAGTGGCACTCCGGCGCGTCGACGCGGCGGATGCCGGCGCCATGCGGGTCGGGCGCAGACTTCGGCGCGATCATGATCACCGGTCCGCCTCGCGCGGCGACTTCCTGCAGATTGGAGGCGGTCTTCTCGAACACCTCGTCCAGCGGCGCGAGGGCCACGATCGGCGTGTACTCGTCGACCAGGGCGATCGGCCCGTGCTTCAGCTCGCCCGCGGCATAGCCCTCGGCGTGGATATAGCTGATCTCCTTCAGCTTCAACGCGCCTTCCATGGCCAGGGGGAACATGGTCCCGCGGCCGAGGAACAGGACGTCTGTCGCCTTCGCGATGTCATGGGCGACGGCCTTCAGATCGTCTTCCATACTCATGGCCTCGGCGATCAGACGCGGGGCCTCGAACAGGGCCTTGACCAGTTCGGCCTCGCGCACCGCATCGATATGGCCGCGCTGGACGCCCGCTGCGACGGCCAGGGCCAGCAGGGCCGCGACCTGGGCGGTGAAGGCCTTGGTCGAGGCGACGCCGATCTCGGGACCCGCATGCGTCGGCCACAGGTGGCCGGCCTCGCGGGCCATGGAGGAGGAATGCACATTGACGAGGGCGGCGGTCTTCAATCCTTTGGCCTTGCACCATGACAGGCTGGCCAGGGTGTCGGCGGTCTCGCCCGACTGGCTGACGGCGACGGCCAGCGTCCCCGGCGTCAGGGCCGGGTTGCGGTAACGGAACTCCGAGGCGATCTCGACGTCGCATGGCAGGTTGGCCAGCTTCTCGAACGCATAGCGGCCGATCTGGCCGGCGTAGAAGGCGGTGCCGCAGGCCACGATCTGGATGCGGTCGATAGCGGCGAAGTCGGCGGAATCGGTCCTGGCCCTGCCGTTCACGAAGTCCAGGTAGTGGGACAGGGTGTGCTGGACGCTGTCGGGCTGCTCATGGATCTCCTTCTCCATGAAGTGCCGGTACTCGCCCTTTTCGACCAGGGCCGACGAGGCCGAGACCTGAACGATCGGCCGTTCGACCGCAGCGCCATGGACGTCGAACATTCGCGCGCCGCCCCGGTCGACGCCGACGTAGTCGCCCTCTTCCAGATAACTGATCTTCTGGGTGAAGGGTCCGACCGCCAGCGCGTCCGAGCCCAGATACATCTCGCCCTCGCCCCAGCCGACGACCAGCGGACTGCCGCGCCGGGCGCCCATGATCAGGCCGTCCTCGCCCTCGATCAGAACCGCCAGCGCATAGGCGCCGGTCAGCCGGTCCAGGACGGTCTTGAAGGCGATCAGCGGATCATTGCCCCGGCCCAGTTCGCGGTCCAGCAGGTGGGCGACGATCTCCGTGTCGGTCTGGCTTTCGAACACGCGGCCGTCCTCGGCCAGTTCCGCCTTCAGCTCGGCGAAATTCTCGATGATGCCGTTGTGCACGAGCACGACGCGGCCGGCCTTGTGCGGGTGGGCGTTGGCGGTGGTGGGCGCGCCGTGAGTGGCCCAGCGCGTGTGGCCGATGCCGATCGTGGCGTTCAGCGGCTCGGCGGCCAGCACCGCTTCCAGCTCGCGAATCTTGCCCTTGGCGCGGCGCCGTTCGATGCGCCCGTCGACCAGGGCCGCCACGCCCGCGGAGTCATAACCCCGGTATTCGAGCCGCTTCAGGCTGTCGATCAAACGGGGAACCGCCGGGCCGACGCCCGTCACACCGATGATGCCGCACATGAATAAGTCCCTCGGAAGTCTGCCTTTCCACGCTTTGCGCGCGGACGGGTAACGGTCTAAGCCGAGCCCGGCTGTCTGGCGCCGATGTAGGCGACAGGCGCCCCGGTTTGCACCTAAAAAGCGGTTTCGCAAGGTTTCTGCGACCGCGACGAGAGGAAGAAGACGCTTGGGCGAGAGACGCTATTTCGGGACAGACGGCATTCGCGGCCGCGCCAACACCCATCCCATGACGCCCGAAGTGGCCCTGCGCGTCGGGCTGGCGGCGGGACGGATGTTCATGTCGTCCGACGACCGCCGGCACCTTGTGGTGATCGGCAAGGACACCCGCCTGTCGGGCTATATGATCGAGCCGGCGCTGGTCGCGGGCTTCGCCTCCGCCGGCATGGACGTGCTGACCTTCGGACCCCTGCCGACGCCCGGCGTGGCCATGATGACCCGTTCGATGCGGGCCGACATCGGGGTGATGATCTCGGCCTCGCACAACGCCTATCTCGACAACGGCATCAAGCTGTTCGGCCCCGACGGCTACAAGCTGTCGGACGAGGTCGAGCTGAAGATCGAATCCATGATGGACGAGGCCCTGGATGCAGGCCTCGCCGCGCCGGACAAGCTGGGCCGGGTCAAGCGGATCGACGACAGTCAGGCCCGCTACATCGAGATCGCCAAGGCCAGCTTCCCCAAGGGCCTGAGCCTGCAGGGCCTGCGCATCGCCATCGATTGCGCCAACGGCGCCGGCTACAAGGTCGCGCCGACGACGCTGTACGAGCTGGGCGCCGAGGTGTTTTCCGTCGGCGTGGAGCCGAACGGCCTGAACATCAACGCCGACTGCGGCTCGACCTATCCGCAGACCCTGGCCGAGGCGGTCAGGCGCCACAAGGCCCACATCGGCATCGCCCTGGACGGCGACGCCGACCGGGTCATCATCTGCGACGAGAAGGGTCAGGTCGTCGACGGCGACCAGATCATGACCATGGTGGCTCTGGACTGGGCCAGGCGGGGGCTGCTGGTCGGGGGCGGCGTGGTCGCCACCGTCATGTCCAACCTCGGGATGGAGCGCGCCCTGAACGCCGCCGGACTGACGCTGGAGCGGACCCAGGTCGGCGACCGCTACGTCATGGAGCGGATGCGCCAGGGCGGGTTCAACATGGGCGGCGAACAGTCCGGCCACATCATCCTGCATGACTACGCCACCACGGGCGACGGCCTGATGTCGGCCCTGCAGGTGCTGGCGGTCCTGGTCGAGAGCGGCCGCGCCATGAGCGATCTGGCGCGTCAGTTCGAACCGGTGCCGCAGTTGCTGGAGAATGTTCGCTTCACCGCGGGCAAGCCGCTGCAGGACGCGGGGGTCAAGGCCGCGATCGCCGCCGCAGAGGCGCGTCTGGTCGGCGCCGGGCGCCTGCTGGTGCGACCCTCGGGGACCGAGAAGCTGATCCGGGTTATGGCCGAGGGGGATGACGCCAGGCTGGTGAAGTCTGTGGTCGCCGATGTGGTCGCGGCGGTGAAGGCGGCGGGCTAACCCTCTACACGGTCTTTCAGGTCCGCCAGCATGGCCACCGCCCCGCGGGCGTATGGGGCGATCCAGCGGTCGTGGACGGCCTTGATCGGCATGGCGTTGAGATGGTTCCAGCGCTCGCGGCCCTCGCGCCGGACGATGATCAGCCCGGCCGCTTCCAGGCTCTTCAGATGTTGCATCACCGTGCAGCGGTCCAGGGCGCGCTCCGCTTCGCACAGCTGGCCCGTGGTGCGCGGCCCGCCCTTCATCGCATCCAGCAGTCGTCGCCTTACCGGATTGGCCAGGGCCTTGAAAACACCGTCCAGATCGTCGTCATTTGACATGTTGTATTTCTATAACATATAAAGCTCGCCGGCAACCATGGAGTGGAGCAGTGGAGCTGAAATTCGAAGTCGCGACCCGCATCGCCCGGCCTGTGCATGAGGTGTTCGCGGCGGTCGCCGATCCCGCCGAACTGTCCGCCTATTTCACCACCGGCGGAGCCGTCGGCCGGCTGGAGACGGGCGCGATGGTCCAGTGGGCGTTCGCGGAATTCCCGGAGACCTTTCCGGTGGAGGTGGTCGAGGTGGTCCAGGACGACCGTATCGTATTGCGCTGGGCGGCCAGCGAAGGGGCGTCAGAGGTCGGCGATCCGGCCGTGGACGCGGGTTATCTGACGACGGTCACCATGACCTTCCAGCCGCTGGATGATGGTGCGCGCACGCTTGTCCGTATCGCAGAGGACGGGTGGCGACAGACTCCGGCCGGCCTGAGGGCCTCCTACGGCAACTGCATGGGATGGTCGCAGATGCTGTCGGCGCTGAAGGCTCATGTCGAATACGGAATCAATCTCCGGGACGGCGCCTACCGCTAGACGACCGCCCGAACGCCGCGCCTGAACTCAGCGATGGAACCCGTCGCCGGACCGGCGCAGTCTCACCCGATGATTCCCGCGCGCGGCCTCCTGTCTCCGGGTCAGTCGCGCTGGACGCACATGGCCACGCCCATGCCGCCGCCGATGCACAGGGTCGCCAGCCCCTTGTTCGCGCCGCGCCGCTTCATCTCATGAAGCAGGGTGGTCAGGATGCGGGCGCCCGAAGCCCCGATGGGGTGACCGATGGCGATGGCGCCGCCGTTGACGTTGACCTTGTCGGGATCGAGCCCCAGTTCGCGAAGCACGCACAGGCTCTGGGCGGCGAAGGCCTCGTTGGATTCGACCAGGTCGAGGTCGGCGACGGTCCAGCCGGCCTTTTCCAGCGCCTTCCTCGAGGCCGGGATCGGGCCGGTCCCCATCACCGCCGGATCGACGCCGGCGGTGGCCGAGGACACGATCCGCGCCAGAACCTCGAGGCCCCGCGCCTTCGCCTCGTCGGCGCTCATCAGCACCAGGGCGGCGGCCCCGTCATTCAGGCCCGAGGCGTTGGCGGCGGTGACCGAGCCTTCCTTCGTGAAAGCGGGGCGCAGCTTCTCCATGGCCTCGAGGGTCGCGCCGTGGCGGATGAACTCGTCCTTGTCGACGACGACGTCGCCCTTCTTCGAGGCGATGGCCACCGGCGCGATCTCGTCGTCGAAGCGGCCCGCCTTCTGGGCCGCCTCGGCCTTGTGCTGGCTGGCGACGGCGAAGGCGTCCTGATCGGCGCGGCTGATCTGGAACCGCTCGGCCACGTTCTCGGCCGTCTGACCCATGTGATAGCCGTTGAAGGCGTCCCACAGCCCATCCCTGATCATGGTGTCGATCAGCGACAGGTCGCCCATCTTCTGGCCGGTGCGCAGGTGCTGGGCGTGGGGGGCCTGGCTCATGCTCTCCTGACCGCCGGCGACGACGATCTTCGCATCGCCGAGGGCGATCTGCTGGGCGCCGATGGCGACCGCGCGCAGGCCCGAGCCGCAGATCTGGTTCAGGCTCCAGGCCGCCGTCTCCTTCGGAATGCCCGCGCCCATGGCGGCCTGCCGCGCCGGGCCCTGGCCCGCCGCCGCCTGAAGGACGTGACCGAGAATGACCTCGTCGACATCGGCGGCGTCGACGCCCGCCCGCTCGAGCGCCGCCCGGATGGCGACCTCGCCCAGCTTCGACGCCGGCAGGCCGGAAAGGCCGCCGAGGAAGGAGCCGACCGGCGTGCGCGCGGCGGAGACAATGACGACGTCGATGGACATGACGAACCTCTGGAGCGGGCCCGCGCCGGGGGAGCGGCGGGCCATGGAAAACGAAACCTCTACGATCCATGTGGTCGTTAGGTCGCGCGAAACGAGTCGTGGCGTTTCTGCCGCATCCGGACGCCTTCGTCACGTCTGACGGCGCCGTTCACCGCGTGGTCACCGGCCGGGCCCCATATTCGCGGGAACAAACCGGGCCAGAAAGGCTTGTGGCAGCCATGCTGAAGCGATTGAAAAAGGTGTTCGTCAAGGTCTGCGTGCCGGACGAATTGGATATGGCGGAGCATTACCGCTCGCCCGCCGAGAAGACCGCCGATCTGGTCGTGCATGTCGTCGGCCTGACGCTGGCCGCCGTCGGCGGGATCGTGCTGGCGGTGCTGGCGGCGATGTATGTCGGCATCGGCGCCGTGGCGGCGACCGCGACCTACGCCCTGTGTCTGGTCGCCATGCTGACCGTCTCGACCATCTACAATCAGACCAGGCCCTGCGCCGCGCGGCCGATCCTGCGCCGCATGGACGAGGCGGCGATCTTCCTCATGATCGCCGGCAGCTACACCCCCTTCACGACCCAGCGGTTCGAAGGCGCCTGGTCGATCGGCTTCACCCTGCTGGTGTGGGCGATCGCCCTGGCCGGCGTCGGGGCCAAGCTGGTGGCGCCGCGGATATCGGACGCCTTCTGGAGCGGGGTCTATGTGCTGTTCGGCTGGCTGGCCGTGATCGCGCTGAAGCCCATGGTCGACACCGTCCATCCGATCGCCCTGGCCCTGCTGGTGCTGGGCGGGCTGATCTATACGGCGGGAGTGTTCGTCTTCATCAGCCCGAGGGTGAAATTCCGCCGCGCCATCTGGCACGGCTTCGTCGTCACCGGCGCGACCGTCCACTGGGCCGCGGTGCTGGTCGGGGTCGTGCTGGCCCCCGCCGCCGTCGGCGTCGGCTAGACATTCCCGTCCGCAGCGCAGCATAGTGCGGCGTTGCAACAGGAACGAGGATCGCGCGTGGCTGACAGGAAGTCCGGAGCCGGCGAAACCGTCGTCATCAAGAAATACGCCAACCGCCGCCTCTACAATACGGCGACCTCGGCCTATGTGACGCTGGAGGACCTGGCGAAGATGGTGCGCGAGGGGACCGAGTTCGTGGTCTTCGACGCCAAGACCAATGACGACCTGACCCGTCAGATCCTGACCCAGATCATCTTCGAGGAAGAGAGCCGGGGCGAGGCCCTGCTGCCGGTCCAGTTCCTGCGCCAGCTGATCGGCTTCTACGGCGGCCAGATGCAGGGGGTGCTGCCCAGCTATCTGGAGATGTCGCTCGACAATTTCAGCCGCCAGCAGGAACAGATCCGCGGCCAGTTCACCAAGGCCTTCGGCGCTGCGCCCGGCGCCGGGCTGATGGACGAGGCCGTCAAGCGCAACATGGCCATGTTCAGCGAGGCGATGAAGATGTGGCCCGGCTTCGGCGCCCTGACGCCGGGCGCCATGGCGGCGGCTTCGGCCGCGACGAAGCCCGAACCGGCGCCGGCCGCCGATCCGCTGGCGGAAATGCGCCGCCAGATGGACGAGATGCGCAGCCAGATCGACAAACTGTCCCGACCGCCCGGCAAGGACGACTGACATGGGCGACGAGATCCGCGCCGTGGGTCCCGTCGAACGCCGGGAGGATCGCCGGTCGGCCGAGCGGCGCGCCGCCGAACGGCGGGCCGCCGCGGAGGGCCGCGCCCTGACGGTCACGGATTTCGACCCCGAGCCTGCCGAGCCCCCGGCAAGACCTGCCCCCACGCCCGCGCCGGACGCCTCGGCGGCCGCCTTCGCCGCCCAGATGATCGGCCAGACCGGACAGAGGCGCGGCCTCAAGGGGGGCCTGCCGGTGCTGGACGCAGCCCGATCGGCCTATCTGGGAACCGAGCATTCGGGGGCCGCCGAGCGGCGCCCGCGACCCGGCAAGGCGGAAGACACCGACGTCTGATCCCGCGGCACGGTCCTTGCTGAACGACAGGGCCTCAAGCCTCGTTCGGGACCGCCGCCATGCTGACCTTCATCACCCGCACCGTCGATGTGACCGTCGTCGCGCTGATTTTCGTGGCGTTTTCCTGATTTTCAAAGACCGGACAGGCTGAAGCGCTTTTCGGCGTTTCCGCGGAAAAGTCGGGGAGGTGGCGGAGCGCGGGCGGCTTCGCCCGGAACCGTGATGTGGTCCCCTGCTTTCGCTTTGCGGGGACCGGGATGTGTTTTCGGCGTCGCCGCCTTCGCTCCGCGCGACCGGTTCACGCAAGCCGACGGGGGCGGGCTTCATCAAGGCGGCCTGCGGGGCTTTCGGCATTTCCCGACCCCGGCCTTGTCGCCGCATTCATCCCTGTCCGTCGTACGCTCGCGACGGGCGGAAGGCTTCCAGGCCTCCCGGGCCCCGGGGTTTCGACGCCCCGGGCAGTCCGCCGCCCCCACGCCCCCGTTATTCCACAAGCCGCAGGTATGAGCCGCGCAAGGGTCCGGGCGACGATTCCGGGACGACGTTTCCCGCTCGATCGCACCCCGCCGCACGTGATTGGCCCTGGCGCCAGACGCCCTCCCCCGCGACGGGATGCAGCCATTATGCGGGCGCCGGGAGGGGTGCGCAGGAGAACGGGGTCTCAAATCGTCAAGGCGCTGGAAAGGCGGGATGTTTTTCCGCCAGTGCGACTATATCCGCACCCTGCCTGTCGTCATCCCGGCGCAGGCCCGGACCCGGCGGCGCCGAAGGCGATGCCCGATGCAGCCGCGCTCCCGACAGCTTCGCGCTCTCGCGCGCCGCCGGGTCCCGGGGTTCGCTGCGCGCCCCCGGGATGACGACGGGCCTCCGGCCTTCAGCCGCCGCCGGCGAAATCGAGGTCCTTGCGGGCCGAGATGATGGTGACGATGAAGCCGGCGAGGACGTCCAGCATGACCATGGTCAGGATCAGGAAGAAGGTCGAGGTGGCGAAGCCCTTCATCAGCAGGAAGGCCACCAGGCAGATCACGAACAGGATCATCGACAGGGCGTGATTGACAATCGCCACCTTCTGGCTGGACGTCGACTTCAGCAGTTCGAAGAACAGCAGGATCAGCGACAGGAACAGGATCAGGTCGCCGACGCCGATATTCCATGCGGTGCCGGACACCATCGGAATCGAGAACAGGGGGTCGCGCAGGGCCTGTTCGGCCGCAGCGACCCCTCCGGTCCCGACAACCCCGGACAGGATGACGATGGCGTAGAGCACCACGGGGATGAAAAGCAGCGGGATGGCGATCAGCATGGCGGGCTCCATCGTCTGTCTGGGCGCGTAACGGCCGCGCTTGTTAACGATGTGTACCCCGGTTCGATCCGTTCAGCTACGCTTGCTCAATACTCGCTGATCGCGCCCGGCCGCCGCGAGCGGGTCTTCAGCCACATGACGCCCAGCAGGTCCGACAGGGAGGCCATCAGCCGCCCCCAGTTGGTGTATTTCGACTGGCCCGTCTCGCGATGCCGATGGTCGACGTCGAGATAGCGGTTTTCATAGCCCTCGCGGATCATCAGCGCCGGCAGGTAGCGGTGGACATGATCGAAATAGGGCAGGCGCAGGAAGACCTCGCGCCGGAAGGCCTTGAGCCCGCAGCCCGTGTCGTCGGCGTCGTCGCCCAGCAGTTTGCGGCGGATGCGGTTGGCCCACAGCGAGGCCTGACGCTTGGCCCCGGAATCCTGACGTTTGGCCCGGACGCCGCCGACCAGGGCCACCGTCGAGGGCGAGGCCGCCAGCAGGTCGGCCAGTCTGGGGGCGTCGGCGGGCGGATTCTGGCCGTCGCCGTCGAGGGTCACGACGATCGGCGCCCGCGCGGCCAGAACCCCGGTGCGCACCGCCCGGCTCTGGCCCGCGTTCGAGCCGTGGCCGAGCACCCGCAGGGCCGGCAGTTCCGCCATCAGGCCGCGCAGCTCGGCCAGGGTGTTGTCCCGCGAGGCGTCGTCGACGAAGACCATTTCATACGAACGTCCGGCGAAGGCCTCGGCGATCTCGCGCGCCAGCGGACCGGCGGCGCCCTCCTCGTTGTGGACCGGGACGACGACGGAAATGTCGGGGATGGCTTCGTTCATCATCGCTCTCTAGCCGGTTTCGCGGACGGGCGGGAGATGGGCGGCCGTCCTCGTGCAACGAGCCTCCGCGCGGCGGGCGACGGCGCTCAAACAATGTGACGCGCCGAAACGCCGTGGTAGGAAGATGACCATGACAGGCGCCGACTTCGACCGATACATCGCCGGATGGCGGGGCCCCCTGCTGGCGGCCCTTGTCGCCCTGTTCGCGGGCCTGCCGGTGCTGATGCTGCTGCCGCCGCTGGACCGCGACGAGAGCCGCTACGCCCAGGCCACGTCGCAGATGCTCGAGAGCGGCGACTATATCGACATCCGCTATCAGGACGAGCCGCGCTGGAAGAAACCGGTGGGCATCTACTGGATGCAGGCCGTGGCGGTGACGGCGGCCTCCAAGGTCGAGAACCGGGACATCGGACCCTACCGCATCCCGTCCCTTCTGGGCGCCATGCTGGCCGCGGCCGCCTGCGCCTGGGCGGGCGCGGCGATGTTCGGCCAGAGAGCGGGCTTCCTCGCCGGCGCGATCATGGGGGCCAGCTTCCTGCTGTCGACCGAGGCGGGGATCGCCAAGACCGACGCCATGCTGTGCGGGGCGGTGACCCTGGCCATGGCCGGCCTGGCGCGAATCTATCTGGCGGCGCGGGCCGGGGAGGCGCCGCGAAGGCCGTGGAAACTGGCCTTCTGGCTGGGGCTGGGTCTGTCCATCCTGATCAAGGGACCGATCGGCCTGCTGGTCGTCGCCCCGGCGATACTGGCGCTGTCGGTCTGGGACCGGGACGTCTCGTGGCTGAAACGGCTCGGCTGGGGCTGGGGGCTGCCGCTGGTGGCGCTGATCGTCGGGCCGTGGGCCATCGCCATCACCATCGCCACCGACGGCGGCTTCTGGCGCGAGGCCATCGGCGGCGATCTGGCGCCCAAGGTGGCGGGCGGCGACGAGGGGCATGGCGTCCTGCCGGGCTTCTATCTGCTGATCGCGCCGATCCTGTTCTTCCCGGCGACGCTGCTGCTGCCGGCGGCCGTCTCGACGGGCTGGCACAGACGGGCCGAGCCGGCGATCCGCTTCCTGGTCTGCTGGGTGGTTCCGGCCTGGATCATCTTCGAGCTGACTCCGACCAAGCTGGCGCACTACACCCTGCCGACCTTCGGCGGACTGGCGCTGCTGGCCGCGGCCGCGACGGCGCGGCCGATCGGGCGGATATCGCGCTACGCCGGGGTCGGGCTGACCCTGTTCGTCGGCGGCCTGCTGGCGGTCGGCTCGGTCTGGCTGCTGACCGAATACGGCAAGTCGACGGCCCAGACCTGGGCCACCCTGACCATCGTCTTCGCCGTCCTGGCCAGTCTGGTCGGCGCCTTCCTGATGATGCACCGGGCGGCGGTGACGGCGCTGATCGCGTCGCTGGCGCTGGGCGTCGTGGCCCATGCGGCCCTGGCCGGCACCCTGCGCCAGCTGCGACCGCTGGCCGTCGCGCCGCAGCTGGACAAGGTGCTGGAGCGGGCCGACCTGCATCCGCGCCAGGGCCGGGCCGGGCCGGTGGCCATAACCGGTTTCCACGAGCCCAGTTTCGTCTTCCTGACCGGCAAGGACACCGAACTGACCGACGCCGCGGGCGCCGCGCGGGCGCTGGCCGAGGGGCGGCCCGCCATCGTCGAGGAGCATGACGCCGACGCCTTCCGCGAGGCCGCCGCCGAGCTGGGCGTCACCGGCCGCGCCGTGGGCGTGGTCAACGGCCACAACTATTCCAAGGGCGATGACGTCAGCCTGACCGTCTACGCTCCGCCGGGCGCGGCGCCCCCGTCCGCGACAGCGGCGGTTCCGGCGCGATGAGCCGCCCCATCACCATCGTCGAGGTCGGCCCGCGCGACGGCCTGCAGAACGAGAAGGCGATCCTGGAGCCCGCCGTCCGCGTCGATCTGGTCCGGCGGCTGGAGGCGGCCGGGGCGCGGCGGATCGAGGCGGTCAGCTTCGTCCATCCGAAATATGTGCCGCAGATGGCCGGGGCCGAGGAAGTGATGGCCGCCCTGCCGAAGGAAACGGGACGCAGCCGGATCGGTCTGGTCCTGAACGGCAAGGGCTATGACCGGGCGCTGGGCACGGCGGTGGACGAGGTCAATGTGGCCATGTCGGCGACCGACGGCTTCGGGCTGAAGAACCAGGGGCTGACGGTCGACCAGCAGGTGCAGATGCTGGCGGACATCGTCGCCGGACGGGCCAACGCCGAGGGCCAGCCGGGCGCGACGCCGTCGCTGTCGGCCACCCTGTCCTGCGTCTGGGGCTGTCCGTTCGACGGCGAGGTGTCGACGGATCAGGTGGCCGATCTCGTCGGCCGCATCGCCGGCCTGGGCGTCGGCGAGATCGCCCTGGCGGACACCATCGGGGTCGGCGATCCCTGGAGCGTGACCAGAAAGGTCGAGGCCGCGCGCAAGGCCGCGCCCGGGGCGACCCTGCGGCTGCATTTCCACGACACGCGCAACACCGGGCTGGCGAATGCCTATGCCGGGGTCGAGGCGGGGGTGGACGTGCTGGACGCCTCGGTCGGCGGCATCGGCGGCTGTCCGTTCGCGCCGGGCGCCACGGGCAATATCGCCACGGAGGACCTGGTCTACATGCTGGAGCGGGCGGGCTTCTCCACGGGCTACGACCTCGACGCCCTGATCGGGACGGCGCGCTGGATCGGCGAGACGATCGGCCGCCCGGCGCCGAGCGCCCTGAGCCGGGCGGGCGGCTGGCCGAAGGGCTGACGGCCGCTTTTCAGCAACTGCTCACATTTCCCTCATGCGGCCCAGGCGGGGACGGCCGCATGGTCGGGTGGTCGGCAACCAAGGGAGAGCGACATGAAGGTGACGAACGAGGATCTGGACCAGCTGTGGAAGGCCCTGCGGATGCTGGGCTGGGGCGCGGTGGCCCTGATCATGACGGCGCCCATGGTGGCCATGCAGTTCACCGACGAGGTCAACTGGACCGTCAGCGACTTCGTCTTCGCCGGCGTGCTGCTGATCGGCGGCGCGGCCGTGATCGAGCTGGTGGCCTGGCGGGTGCGCAATCCGGTCATCCGGATCGGCTTCTCGCTGTTCGTCATCGCCATCGTGGCCCTGATCTGGATCGAGGCGGCGGTGGGAATCTTCCACTAGGTGCAACCTGCGGCGCCATCGTCCGGCCCGATTCAACGCATGATCTGCGACGGATCGGGGAGGACTGAGATATGTGGACGCGTCGGGGTTTCGGGCTGGGAGCGGGCTCGCTGGGTTTGGCGGCGGCGGCGCCGATGCGGGCGCAGGAGGCGCTGAGCTCCGATGATCGTCTGTTTGGCGAAGGCCGATATCTGCCCGCCTATCTGGAGATGAAGGCCCGGGCGGCGGCGGGCGACGCTCCGGCCGGCGGCATGCTGAGCCAGTTCGCAGCCTTCCTCGGCGACGAGCAAACCGCAATCGGCCTGAACGAACGCCCGCCGGCCGCCACGGCCGTACGACCCGATCTGGACGCCGCCGAGAGCCGGGACGCGCTCGAAGCCATCGTCGAAGGCGCGCGGCGCACCCGCGTGGTGATCCTGAACGAGGCGCACAATATTTCCGGTCACCGCGCCTTCGCGGCCAGCGTCGCCCGCGCGCTGCGTCCGCTGGGCTATGACTGTTTCGCGGCTGAGACCTTCACGCCGCCGCAGGGCGTGCCCGGCCCCTCCATCAGCCTGTACCGACAGGGCATGCCGTTCGTTTCGAGCCTCGGTTACTACACCCTCGATCCGGTCTACGCCGAAACGGTGAGAGAGGCGGCGCGGCTCGGTTACCGGTTCTCGGACTATGAGCAAACCCCGGCCCAGTCGGCGCCGGACGATGCATCGGCCGAGGCGCAAATCGCCGTCCGGGAACAGGCGGAGGCCGACAATCTGTTCGCCAACGTCCTGGGGCCAAACCCGGACGCCAGGGTCTTCGTCTACGTCGGCTATAGCCATGCGATGGAGAAGCCGGGACGCGGCGGGACCTGGTTCGCCGCGCGGCTGAAGGAAAAGACGGGCATCGATCCGCTGACGATCGAGCAGTCCGGCAACTGGCCCGCGCTGGATCCGCTGAACGACGCGCCGCATGTCGCGGCGGTTCTGGAGCGGTTTGCGCCCACGCGCCCCATCGTCGTGTCCAGTGGCGGCGTCACCGTCGCCAACCGCACCTATGTCGGGCAGATGGATTTGTCGGTCTTCCATCCCCGGCGCCCGCCGGTGCTGGGCCGTCCCGGCTGGCTGGCCGCCGATCCCGAGCGCCGGGCCTTCACCGTCGACGTCCCGGCCTTCGAAGGCGTCGCCCTGTTGCAGGCGATGCGTGCGAACGAGGGGCCGGCAGGCGTCCCCGCCGACCAGTTCCTGCTGACGCCCGGGCAGAACCGCGCCACCTTCTTCCTCTATCCCGGCAGCTACTATGTCCGGCTGGAACGGGAGGCCGGCATCGACCCCGCCTACGGCCAGATCGAGGTTCCCGCCTAGAGGTTCAGCAGCGCCGGGTCGCCGCCCTGGGCGGAGATATTGTTGCTGATGGCCTTTTCGGAGGCGTAGCGGATCAGGCTGTACGGACCGCCAGCCTTGGGGCCGGTGCCGGACAGGCCCTCGCCGCCGAAGGGCTGGACGCCGACCACCGCGCCGATGATCGAGCGGTTGATGTAGACGTTGCCGGCGGGGACCAGGCGGGTGACCTCCTCGGCGAAGGCCTCGATGCGGCTGTGGACGCCGAGGGTCAGGCCGTAGCCGCGCTGAGCGAGTTTCGCGGCTGTCTCCTTCAGCCTGGAGGGCTCGTAGCGGCAGACGTGCAGGATGGGGCCGAAGACCTCGCGCTCCAGATAGTCGGGAGTCGGGATCTCGGCGATGGTCGGGGCGAACAGGTGGCCCTTGTCCGAACCGGCGGGGAGCTCGGCGCGGGCGACGATCTTCGCGTCGCCGCCGAGGCGTTCGAGGTGGGCCTCGAGCATGGCCCTGGCCTCGGCGTCGATGACGGGGCCGATGTCGGTGGCGGGGTCGGAGGGATCGCCCACGACCTGGGCGGCGAGCGCGCCCTTCAGGCCCTCGATCAGGGCGTCGGCGGCCTCGTGCGGCACGTAGAGCAGGCGCAGGGCCGAGCAGCGCTGACCCGAGGAGCCGAAGGCTGACAGGATGACGTCGTCGATGACCTGTTCCTTCAGCGCCGTGGTGTCGACGAACATGCCGTTCAGCCCGCCGGTCTCGGCGATGAAGGGGATGATGGCGCCCGGACGGGCGGCCAGCGCCTTGTTGATCATGGTCGCCGTGTCGGTGCCGCCGGTGAAGGCGACGCCGTCGATGCCCGGATGGCTGACGAGGGCCGCGCCGACGGTCTCGCCGCGTCCGGGGACGAGGGCCAGCAGGTTCGGGTCGAGACCGGCCTTGTAGTAGAGGCGCACGGCCTCGGCGGCGATCAGGGGCGTCTGTTCGGCCGGCTTGGCCAGCACGGCGTTGCCGGCGGCAAGGGCGGCGACGATCTGGCCGGTGAAGATGGCGAGGGGGAAGTTCCACGGGCTGATGCAGGCGAAGACGCCGCGGCCGTGCAGGACCAGCTGGTTGATCTCGCCGACCGGGCCCTTCAGCTCGGTCGGGCCGCCGAAATCGCGTTCGGCCAGCATGGCGTAGTAGCGGCAGAAGTCGGCGGCCTCGCGGATTTCGGCGACGGCGTCGTTCAGCGTCTTGCCGGCTTCGCGCGACAAGAGGGCGACCAGACGGTCCATGTCGGCTTCGAGCGCGTCGGCCATGGCGCGCAGGACCGGGGCGCGGCCGGCGCCGCCCTTGCGGTCCCAGCCGACCTGCGCGCGGGCGGCGGCGTCGACGGCGGCTTCGATGTCGGCCGTGCTCGCTTCCGAGACGTGGCCCAGCACCTGCGTGGTGTCGAAGGGGTTGGTCACAGGCTGCGGATTGGTCCCGGCCTTCAGCTTGCCGCCGATGATCGGGCCCGAGGTCAGTTTCTCGGCGTCGACCTTCTCCAGCGCTGCGGCGTGCCGGTCGCGGTCGGCGGCTTGCGAATAGTCGCGGCCGAGCGAGTTCTGGCGGTCCATGTACATGTCCTTCGGGGTCGGGATCTTGGCGTGGCGGTCGGGGTGCGCCTCGACGGCGGAGATGGGGTCGGCGGCGACGGCGGCGGCGGGCACCCTCTCGTCCAGCAGGGCGTGGACGAACGACGAGTTGGCCCCGTTCTCGAGCAGGCGGCGGACCAGATAGGGCAGCAGGTCCTCATGCCCGCCGACGGGGGCGTAGGCGCGGACGGTCACGGGGCCGAAGGCGTCGCGGGCGGCGTCGTACAGGGCCTCGCCCATGCCGTGCAGGCGCTGGAATTCGATCTTCACCCGGCGCTCGGACGCCATCTTGTGGACGGCGGCGAGGGAGTGGGCGTTGTGGGTGGCGAACTGGCTGTAGATGTGGGGCGCGGCCTCGATCATCGCCTTCGCGCAGACGAGGTAGTTGAGGTCAGTCGCTGCCTTGGTGGTGAAGACCGGATAGTCGGTGCGGCCGAACTGCTGGGCGCGCTTGATCTCGGTGTCCCAATAGGCGCCCTTGACCAGACGGACCATCAGGCGACGACCGCTGGTCTTCGCCAGTTCGGCGACGCGGCGGATCACCTCGGGGCAGCGCTTCTGATAGGCCTGGACGGCGAGGCCGAGGCCGGTCCAGCCGCCGAGGTCGGGCTCGCGCGCCAGCCGGTCGAGCAGTTTCAGCGACAGGGCCAGACGGTCGGCCTCTTCCGCGTCCATGGTGAAGTTGATGTCGTGCTTCGCCGCGATGCGGGCGAGGCGGAGGATGCGGGGATAGAGCTCGTCCCAGACCCGGGTCTCGTGCGTGGCCTCATAGCGCGGCGACAGGGCCGAGAGCTTGACCGAGACGCCGTGGCCGGCCTCGGGTCCCTGCCCTTTCGCCGTCTTGCCGACGGCCTCGATGGCGTCGGCGTAGATCTTTTCATAGCGCTCGGCGTCGGCGGCGGTGCGAGCCCCCTCGCCCAGCATGTCGAAGCTGCACAGCCAGCCTTCCTTGTTGGCCCGCTTCAGCGCCGCCTCGATGGTGCGGCCGACCACGAACTGTTCGCCCATGATGCGGACCGCGGCGGCGACGGCCTCGCGGATGACCGGCTCGCCCAGACGGCCGACGATGCGCTTCAGGAAGCCGGGCAGGTCGGTGCGGGCCTCCTCGTCGACGTCGACCAGCTTGCCGGTCAGCATCAGACCCCAGGTCGAGGCGTTGACGAACAGGCTGTCGGACTGGCCGAGGTGCGACGACCAGTCGGCCGAGCCGATCTTTTCGGCGATCAGGCGGTCGCGGGTGTCCTCGTCGGGCGTGCGCAGCAGGGCCTCGGCGAGGCACATCAGGGCCAGACCCTCGCGGGTGCCGAGCGAGAATTCCTGCAGGAAGCTTTCGACCACCCCCTGTTTCCTGACGCTGGCGCGGGCGTGTTCGACCAGGCCGACGGCGCTGTCGAGAACGGCGGCGCGTTCGCCCGCGTCCAGCGGCATGCGCGCCAGCAGGCCCCGCACGGTGGCGGTTTCGTCGGCGAACTTGCCCTGATCCAGCGTATCCCAGTCCTGGGAGAGGGCGACCGGCGGCGAGACGTGTGCGTTCATGGCGCGCGTCCTAGACGCTTTTGACGCCGAACGGGAGGGGGCGCGGCATCTCGCCAACGCCCGCCGGAACCGCTAGACCGTTTGCCCGATCAACGGCGGAGCCTTCCGGCCCACATGCGCATCGTTCTGGCCACCGACGCCTGGGAGCCCCAGGTCAACGGCGTCGTCCGCACCCTGACCCGCACCGTGGCGGAATGCCGGGGCATGGGGCATGAGGTCGACGTCATCGAACCCAGCCAGTTCAAGACCATTCCCTGTCCCACCTATCCGGAAATCCGGCTGGCGCTGGGGGCCGAGGAGGAGATTCGCGAACGGCTGCGCGCGTTCGAGCCCGAGGCCGTCCATATCGCCACCGAAGGCCCGATCGGCATCGCCACGCGGCGCATCTGCGTCGAATGGAAGCTGCCGTTCACGACCAGCTATCACACCAAATTCCCCGAATACGTCTCGGCCCGGTTCCCGATCCCGGTGCAGGTCGGCTACGCCTATATGAAATGGTTCCACAAGCCGTCGGGCCGGCTGATGGTGGCCACCCCGACGCTGCGCGACGAGCTGGTGGCGCACGGCTTCCGCAACGTCTCGCCATGGACGCGCGGCGTCGATACCGAACAGTTCAACCCCGACCTGCCGCGCATCTATGACGAGCTGGGCGGCAAGGACTGGCCGCGGCCCTTCTTCCTCAACGTCGGCCGGGTGGCCGTCGAGAAGAACATCGAGGCCTTCCTGGAGACCGACCTGCCGGGAACGAAGATCGTCGTCGGCGACGGGCCGGCGCGGGCCGAGCTGGAACTGAAATATCCGAACGCAAAATTCCTCGGCGCGCGCTTCGGCGAGGAGCTGGCGCGCTGTTTCCGCGACGCCGACGTCTTCGTCTTCCCCAGCTGGACCGACACCTTCGGCCTGGTGATCCTGGAGGCCATGGCCACGGGCACGCCGGTCGCCGCCTATCCGGCCCATGGGCCGATCGACATCATCCCGGGCTCGAACGCGGGGGCCATCGACGCGGACCTGCGCACGGCCTGTCTGAAGGCGCTGGAGTGCGACCGGGGCGCAGTGCGCGCCTATGCCGAGAAATTCAGCTGGCGCGCCTCGGCGGAAGAGTTCGTCGAAAACCTTCAGCCCTATCCGGAGCCGGAACGCGGCCGCTTCTGGCGCCGTCTGCGGCGGATCGCCCGGCTGAGACGGAAGGTGGCGGCCTAGCCGTCGTCTCCTCCCCATCGGCTTCGCCGACAGGGAGGAGACGCCAAAGCTATTTCGCCGGAGCGGTCATCGGCGTCATGGCCGTGGCGATGGTGCGCTGGGCGGCCAGCTGATCGGCCGGCAGCGGCACCAGGCCGCGGTCCTGCAGATAGCCGCCGCGGCCGGCCGAGGCCTCGGACATGAATTCGGCCACGAACTGCTCCAGCCCCGGCGTCACGCCGACATGCTGCTTCTTCACATAGATGTAGAGGCTGCGGGCCAGCGGATAGGAGCCGTCGGCGATGGTCTCGGCCGAAGGGGCGACGCCGTCGATCGTCTCGGCCTTCACCGTGTCCATGTTCTGCTCGAGGAAGGAGAAGCCGAACACGCCCAGCGAGCCGGGGGTGCGGCTGAGGGTCTGGACGATGGCGTTGTCGTTCTCGCCGGAGTCCACCCAGGCGTTATCCTCGCGCAGGGTGTGGGCCAGGGTCTCGAAGCGGTCGCCGTCGGCGTCCTTGATCGCCTTCAGGGCCGGGATCAGTTCGGCGCCGGGCGCCATGCCCAGCTCAAGGAAGGCGTCGCGGGTGCCCGAGGTGGGCGGCGGGCCATAGACCTGGATGCGCTGGTTCGGCAGAGCCGGATTGACCTGGTTCCAGGTCGTGGCCGGATTGGCGACGAAGGCCCCGCCGGCGCCCGGAACCTCCTTGGCCAGGCCGGTGTACAGGTCCTGGAGGCGGAAGTTGAAGCTGGTCCCGGTACGGGCCGTAGCGATGACGATGCCGTCGAAGCCGATCTTGATCTCGACGATGTCGGTGACGCCGTTGGTCCGGCACAGTTCGAACTCGGAGGCCTTCATCGGCCGCGAGGCGTTGGCGATGTCAGGGGTGTTCGGACCGACGCCCTGGCAGAAGGCCTGGATGCCGCCGCCGGTGCCCAGCGATTCGACGCGCGGCGCGGCGCCGCCCGAGGCGCGGGCGAAATTCTCGGCCACGCGGGTGGCGAAGGGGAAGACGGTCGAGGAGCCCGCGGCCCAGATGCCGGCGCGGGCGGTCTGGTTTCCGGCGGACTGGTCGTTGCCGCAGCCGGCGACGGCCAGAAGGGCGATCGCCGAGGCGGCGGCGAGAAGGGTGCGGGTCATCGTCAGTCTCCGGACAAAGCCAAGGTGAGGCGCTTAGACCAGAGGTTTGTGACGGAGAGGCCGACGCTATCGTGACGGTTCGGCGACGGCCGGAGCGACGGCGGCGGGGCGCGTCGGCGAGGACGGTCCGGTCGCGCCGCGTTCGGACACGCGCCAGTCGTCGACGATATAGCCTTCCTCGGCCAGACAGGTGGTCATGGCGGTCTGGATCTCGCGTTCCTTGTTGGCGCGCTGGATATACGACACGCCGATGATCGCCAGGGGGGCGAACACCACCAGGCCGATGGCCAGACCCGCCCCCGCCGCCGTGCCGGCCAGCATGCCGGCCCCGGACGCCGCCGAGGCTCCCGTGGCGATCGCCGCCGCCCCGCCGATGGCCATGCCGCCCGCCGCCGACCCGCCCCGGCCCGAGCGGAAGCTCTCGCGGCGTCCGGCCGCGACCTCGGCGCTGCAGACGTTGAAGGCTGTTTCGAAGGCCGCCTGATCCGCCGGGAGCCGGGACATCACCGGGGCGAAGCCACGCGGATGAGAGGCGCATCCGGCCATGGCGGCGGCTGCGGTCAGTGCAACGACGCGTGTGAAAATCTTCATGGCCCGCCCCCCGGTGGACGGAGACACTACCCCGTCCACGGACAATGTCGAACCCGGTTATATGTGGATGGCGTGCCCCAGGGCGCGCAGCGACGCCTCGTGGAAGGCCTCGCCCATGGTGGGGTGGACGTGGATGGTTCCGGCCACATCCTCGAGCACCGCGCCCATCTCCAGCATCTGGGCGAAGCTGTTGGACAGTTCCGAGACATGCTGGCCGACGGCCTGGAGGCCCAGCAGCCGGTGATCGGTCTTCGACGCCAGCACGCGGACGAAGCCGCCGTCGTCGCCGGCCTCCAGCGCCAGGGCGCGGCCGATGGCCATCAGCGGGAAGACGGCCGTGATCACATCGTCGCGGCCCTCGACGTCCTGCGGGCCGAGGCCGGCGGAGACGATCTCGGGCTCGGTGAAACAGACGGCGGCGATGGTGACGGGGTCGAAGCGTTTGTCGTGGCCGGCGATGATCTCGGCGACGATCTCGCCCTGGGCCGAGCCCTTGTGGGCCAGCATGGGTTCGCCGGTCAGGTCGCCGACGGCCCAGACGTTCTTCATCGAGGTGGCGCAGCGGTCGTCGATCTTCACGAACGGACCGGCCATGGCGACGCCCATGTTTTCGAGGCCCCAGCCCTGGGTGCGGGGCTTTCGGCCGACGGTGACGAGGACCTTGTCGGCCTTGAGCTTGAGGGCGGCACCGTCCTTGCCGGTGACGTTGAGCGCGCCCTTATCGAACGACCCGGCCTTGGCGCCGAGGTGCAGTTCGACGCCGTGCTTCTCCAGCCATTTGGCGACCGGATCGGTCAGGGCCTTGTCGTAGAGCGGCAGCAGGCGGTCGGCCATTTCGACGATGGCGACTTCGGCCCCCAGTTTGCGGAAGGCGATGCCGAGCTCCAGCCCGATATAGCCGCCGCCGACCACCACCAGCTTCTTCGGCACCGCCGACAGGGACAGGGCCTCGGTCGAGGAGATGACGTCGCCGCCGAAGGGCAGGAAGGGCAGTTCGACCGGCTCGGAGCCGGTGGCGAGGATGACGTGTTCAGCGCTGATGACGATGTCGCCGTCGGCGGTTTTCACCGTGCAGGTCTTCGCGTCCGAGAACTCGGCCCAGCCGTTGACGACCTTGACCTTCGCCTTCTTCAGCAGGCCCGCCACGCCGGCGTTCAGCTTGCGGACGATCCCGTCCTTCCACGCCGTGGTCTGGGCCAGGTCGATGGCGGGCTTGGACGCGGTGATGCCGAGCGTGCCGCCGGCGGCGGCCTTGCTGACCGTCTCGAATTTCGAGGCGGCGTGGATAATGGCCTTGGACGGGATGCAGCCGACGTTCAGGCAGGTGCCGCCGAGGCCGTCGCCGCCGTCGACGAGGATGGTGTCGAGCCCCAGCTGGCCGCAGCGGATGCCGGCGACATAGCCGCCGGTTCCGGCGCCGATGATGAGGACTTTGGTCTTGATCGTTTCAGCCATGGTTCTCAGGTCATCCAGAGGGTCGCGGGATGCTCCAGCAGCCCCTTGATCCGTTGCACGAAGACCGCCGCGTCATGGCCGTCGACGATGCGGTGATCGAAGCTGGAGGACAGGTTCATCATCTTGCGCACGACCATCTGGCCGTCCTTCACCACCACCCGCTCCTGGATCTTGTTGGGGCCGACGATGGCGACCTCGGGGTGGTTGATGATCGGGGTGTGGACGACGCCGCCCAGCGTGCCCAGCGAGGTGATGGTGATGGTCGAGCCGGAGAGCTCCTCGCGGCTGGCCTTGCCGGACTTGGCGGCGGAGGAGACGCGGGCGATCTCGGCCGCCGTGTCGTACGGGTCGCGGGCCTCGGCGTGGCGGACCACGGGGACCATCAGGCCGTTCGGCGTCTGGGCGGCGATGCCCAGGTGGACGGCGGCGTGGGTGGTCAGGACGCCGCCCTCGTCGTCGTAGTGGCTGTTGATGATCGGCTGGTCGCGCAGGGCCACGACCATGGCGCGGGCGAGGAAGGGCAGGACGTTCAGCTTGGGCTGGCCGTCCTTGCGATTGGCGTTGAGGTGGGCGCGAAGCTCCTCCAGCGCCGTGACGTCGATCTCCTCGACATAGGTGATGTGCGGGATGCGGCGGACGCTCTCGGCCATCTTCTCCGCGATCTTGCGGCGCAGGCCGATGATGCGGATTTCGGTGGTTCCCTCGGCCTTCGCATAGGTCGAGGACGCCGATGATCCGGAGGCGGACGATCCGTGCGAGCCGGAGGCGACGTACGCGTCGAGGTCGCCGTGCTCGATGCGGCCGGCGGGTCCGGAGCCGGGGACGAACTGCAGCTCGACGCCCAGGTCTCGGGCGCGCTGGCGCACGGCGGGGGAGGCGAGCGGGCGCTGGTTGCGGTCGGAGAGGGTGCGGGCCTGGCCCCCCTCCCCCGCTTCGCGGGTACTCCCCCCGACGGGGGGAGATTTGGGAGCGGTCGGCGTCGGCGCCTCCATTCCTCCCCCATCGGGGGAGGGGGACCGCGAAGCGGTGGAGGGGGCCGGGGCAGGCGCGGCCGCCTGATTGCCCTTGCCCTCGACCTGGAAGCTGACCAGCGGCCCGCCCACGGCGATCTGCTGGCCCGCGTCGCCGTGCAGGGCGACGACCGTTCCGGCGACCGGCGAAGTCAGTTCGACGGTGGCCTTGTCGGTCATGACGTCGGCGATGATCTGGTCTTCCGCGACCGTGTCGCCGACCTTGACGTGCCAGCCGACCAGTTCGGCCTCGGCGGTGCCTTCGCCCACGTCGGGCAGTTTGAAGACGTAGTTGGCGCCGGCGGCTGCGGATTGGCCCCCCTCCCCGGCTTCGCCGGTACTCCCCCCGGTGGGGGGAGACTCGGAAACGGGCGATTGTCCCCCTTCCGGGGGGACCGAAGCCTGCGGAGCAGGGTTCGAGGGGGGAGCGGTTTCCGCGGACGCATTCCCCGTCCCCTCGACCTCGAACTCGACCAGCGGCGAGCCGACGGCCAGCTGCTGGCCGGGCTCCCCGTGCGCCGCCAGCACCTTGCCGGCGACCGGCGAAGTCAGCTCCACCGTGGCCTTGTCGGTCATGATGTCGGCGATGATCTGGTCCTCGGCGACCATGTCGCCGACCTTGACGTGCCAGCCGACCAGTTCGGCCTCGGCCGTGCCCTCGCCCACGTCGGGCAGTTTGAAGACGTAGCGACCCATCTCAGCGGCCTCCCGACATGACGGACTTCAGGGCCGTGGCGACCCGTTCCGGACCGGGGAAATATTCCCACTCGAAGGCGTGGGGATAGGGGGTGTCCCAGCCGGTGACGCGGGCGATCGGCGCCTCGAGGTGGTAGAAGCAGCGCTCCTGCACCAGGGCCGACAGCTCGCCGCCGAACCCGGACGTTTTCGGGGCCTCGTGGACGATGACGCAGCGGCCGGTCTTCTTCACCGAGGCCTCGATGGTCTCGATGTCGAGCGGCACGAGGGTGCGCAGGTCGATGACCTCGGCGTCGACCCCGGCGTGCTCGGCGCCCGCGAGGCTGACCCAGACCATGGTCCCGTAGGCCAGGATGGTGACGTCGGCGCCCTCCTTCATCACCCGCGCCTTGCCGATCGGCTCGACATATTTGCCGGTCGGAACCTGGGCCAGGTCCTGGGCCTTCCAGGGCGACACCGGCTTCTGGTGCCAGCCGTCGAAGGGGCCGTTGTAGAGGCGTTTGGGCTCGAAGAAGATGACCGGGTCGTCGTCCTCGATCGCCGCGGTCAGCAGGCCTTTGGCGTCATAGGGGTTGGACGGGATGACGACCTTGAGGCCCGCGATATGGGTGAAAAGGCTCTCGGGCGACTGGCTGTGCGTCTGGCCGCCGAAGATGCCGCCGCCATAGGGCGAGCGCACCGTGATCGGGCTGGTGAACTGGCCGGCCGAGCGATAGCGCAGCTTGGCGGCTTCGGAGACGATCTGGTCGTAGGCCGGGTAGATGTAGTCGGCGAACTGGATCTCGACGACGGGGCGCAGGCCGTAGGCGCCCATGCCGATGGCCGCGGCGACGATGCCGCATTCGCTGATCGGTGCGTCGAAGCTGCGGGTCAGGCCGTGCTTCTGCTGCAGCTGGTCGGTGACGCGGAAGACGCCGCCGAAATAACCCGCGTCCTCGCCGAAGCTGAGGACGTTGGGGTCCTCGGTCATCTTGATGTCGATGGCCGAGTTCAAGGCCTGGATCATGTTCATCGGAATGATCGAGGGCTGGGCGCCGTTGGCCGGCGCCTCCGACTTCGGGGCGTGGTTCTGGTCGACCATGTCCGGCTCGATGCCGTCGGTGCGGTCGGATTCGGTGAAGGTGGTTTGCTCGCTCATGGTCAGACCCCCACCTCGCGGCGCTGTTCGGTGATGCGCCAGTCCTCGGTCGCATAGACCTCTTCGAACATGGTCTTCACCGAGGGGCGCGACTGGCCCAGGGTGCCGATGGCCTCCGACTCCTTGCCGGCGGCGCGGACCTGTTCGACGGCCTCGGCCTCGGCGGCCGTCTGCTGATCATCGGACCATTCGCCGAGGGCGATCAGATGCTGTTTCAGCCGGGCGATCGGATCGCCCAGCGGCCATTTGTCGTGCTCGTCGGCCGGGCGGTAGCGGCTGGGATCGTCGGAGGTCGAGTGCGGGGCGCCGCGGTAGGTGAACAGCTCGATGACCGTCGCGCCCTGGTTGGAGCGGGCGCGCTCCTCGGCCCACTGGGTCGCGGCCCAGACGGCGAGGAAGTCGTTGCCGTCCACCCGCAGCGCAGGCAGGCCGTAGCCGATGGCCTTGGAGGCGAAGGTGGTCTCGAGCCCGCCGGCGATGCCCTGGAAGGAGGAGATGGCCCACTGGTTGTTGACGATATTGAGGATGACCGGGGCGCGGTAGACGGCGGCGAAGGTCAGGGCGTTGTGGAAGTCGCCCTCGGCCGTGGCGCCGTCGCCGATCCAGGTGATGGCGATCTTGTCGTCGCCCTTGTAGGCGCTGGCCATGGCCCAGCCGACGGCCTGCGGGACCTGGGTGCCGAGGTTGCCCGAAATGGTGAAGAAACCATAGTCCTTCGCCGAATACATGATCGGCAGCTGGCGCCCTTTGATCGGATCCGAGGCGTTCGAATAGATCTGGTTCATCATGGTCGCGAGCGGGTAGCCGCGCGCGATCAGCAGGCCCTGCTGGCGGTAGGTGGGGAAGCCCATGTCCTCGCGGGACAGGATCATGCCCTGGGCGACGGCGATGGCCTCCTCGCCCGTGCATTTCATGTAGAAGCTGGTTTTGCCCTGACGGTGGGCGCGATGCATCCGGTCGTCGAAAGCGCGCGTCAGGATCATGGCCTTGAGACCCCGACGGAGGGTCTCGGCGTCCAGCTTCGGGTTCCACGGGCCGACGGCCTTGCCGTCGTCGTTGAGGACGCGGATCAGCCGGAAGGCGTGGTCGCGCATGTCGAACGGCGTTGTCGAGACCTCGGGACGTTCCACGACGCCCGCCGGGTCCATCAGCAGATGGCTGAAATCCGTGGGGTCGCCCGGCCGGCCCGAAGGCTCCGGCACGCGCAAAGACAAGGCTTGGCTATTGGGCTTCTTCATTCCGTCCTGCCGTCCGGTTGATCCGACCGCGTTTCCTGGGGCGCAATTAGCACGAGGCGTAAGACAAGGCTCGCTCGATTTCGACCTTGCCTTAGCCGGTTTAGCGGTATTTTATTGCGCAAGAGGACAATCAGGAGAAACGCCTTGGCTGACGATCTGGATCCCGTCGACGCCCGAATTCTGGACATCCTGCAGCAGGACGCCGGACTGTCGGTGGCCGAGGTGGCGGATCGGGTCGGTTTGTCCGCCTCACCGTGCTGGCGGCGGATCAAGAGGCTGGAGGATACGGGCTTCATCCGCAAGCGGGTGACCCTGCTGGACGCGACCAAGCTGGGCCTGGACTTCGAGGTCTACGCCATCGTCAAGCTGAGCCTGCCCTCGACCGAAAACCTCGACGCCTTCGAGGCCGCCGTGGCCCAGTGGCCCGAGGTCGTGCAGTGCGCCACCATCACCGGGCGCGAGGACTATGTGCTGCGGATCATCACCTCCGACATGCACGCCTTCGATCAGTTCCTGCGTCTGAAGCTGCTCAGCCTCGGCATCGTCTCGGACTGCGAGAGCCATATCGTCACGCGCGGCGTGAAGAATGTGACCGCCCTGCCCCTTGGCATAGTCACCCCGCACGTCGGATAGTGCCGTTTCCTCCGGGGAGACGGCATGCGGATAGTTGCAGCAGCAGCGGGACTGGTTCTGGCGTTCAGCGCCGGGGCGGCGTCCGCGCAGGCGCCTGAAACCCTTGTCGCCACGCCATCCGAGCCGCTGCTGATCGAGAGCGTGGCGCGCGGGCCCGCCGGAGCGCTGATCGTTTCGTCCATCCACAAGGGCCGGCTGATGCGCGTCGGCGCCGACGGGACCCTGTCGCCGTTCGGTCCCGAGGGTCGTCAGGCGATGTTCGGCCTCGCCGCCGATCCGGCGCGGGGCGTTCTGTGGGTCGCCTCGTCGCCCTCGCCCGCCGACGAACAGGACGACCGGCCGGCCGAACTGCTCCAGATCGACGCCGCCACCGGGGCCGTCCGCGCCGGCTTCGCGGCCGAAGGACTGGAGCATGCATACGGCGACGTGGCGCTCGGCCCGGACGGGACCGTCTTCGTCGCCGACTCCAGAGGCCAGCGCATTCTGGCGCTCCGGCCCGGCGGGGCGAACCCCCAGCCGCTCGCAATCCTGGCCGGCCGCGCCTCGCCGCAAGGCATGGCCGTGTCGGCGGACGGGCGCTGGCTCGTGTTCGCGGACTACAGCAGCGGTCTGCACCGCATCGACCTGTCCGAAGGCTATGCCGCCCGCGATTTCACCACCGTCCCGTCGACGCCCCTGCCGGGTCCCGAAGGCGCCGAGTTGCGCGGCATCGACGGTCTGGCGCGGTACGGCGACCGGATCATCGCCATCCAGAACGGCACCCGCGCCCACCGCGTGCTGCGCCTGACCCTGAACGCGGACTGGTCAGCGATCACGGCGCGGGAGCCCTTGCTCGAAGGGCCGCCGCTGGAGGAGCCGACCACCGGCTTCGTCGAAGGCGATACGCTGATCTTCGTCTCGCGCAGCCAATGGACCGACTTTGGTCCCGACGGCCGCCCGAATTCCGCTGAGCCGGCGCCCGCCGTGGTCAGCCGCCTGTCCCTCATTCCGGAGACCCGACCATGATCGAGATGGTGATCGACGCGCGCCGCAAGGACCTGGGCGGGTTCGAGGTCGGCCGCGTCCTGCCCTTCCACGCGCGGCGGATGGTCGGGCCCTTCATCTTCCTGGACCAGATGGGGCCGGCCGAGTTCGCGCCCGGGTCCGAGGCAATCAATGTCCGCCCGCATCCGCACATCGGCCTGTCGACCCTGACCTATCTGTTCGAGGGCGAAATCATGCACCGGGACAACACCGGCGCGACCCAGGCCATCCGTCCCGGCGAGGTCAACTGGATGACCGCCGGCAAGGGCATCGTCCACTCCGAACGGACCGATCCGCTGAAGCGATCGACGGGCGGACCGATGCACGGCATGCAGGCCTGGATCGCCCTGCCGGAGGAGTCCGAGGAGACCGATCCACGCTTCCACCACCACGGCGAGGCGGACCAGCCGGCCTATGAGAACCAGGGTCTGTTCGCGCGGCTTGTGGCGGGCGAGGCCTATGGCGCCAAGGCCGGCGCCCCGGTGTCGTCGCCGCTGTTCTACGTCCATTGGGAACTGGCCGAAGGCGTGCGCACCGCGCCGCCGCCGGGCAAGGGCGCGGGCGGTTATTCGGAACGGGCGCTGTATGTGGCCAAGGGCGAGATCGAGGTCGGGGACCGCGCCTTCCACGAGGGCCAGATGGTCATTCTGGAGCCGACGGCCGAGCCGACCATCAAGGCGCTGAAACCCTCGACCGTCATGGTCATGGGCGGCGAGCCGGTCGGGCCGCGGATCATCTGGTGGAATTTCGTCCACTCGAAACAGGAGCGGATCGACCAGGCCAAGGCCGACTGGAAGGCCGGACGCATGGCCCTGCCCAGCGAGGACGCGGTCGAGTTCATCCCCCTGCCCGACGTGCCCTCGACGCCCGAGCCGGCGCCGGCTCCTGTCAAGCCGGAGCCGACGCACCCGGTCTGAGACCTACAGCCCGGAGCGGGCGACGACCCAGTCGACGACGGTCCGGATGACGGACGGGTCCAGCGTGGTCTCGATCTGTCCGTATTCGGCCATCAGGCCGGTCGCGGCGGGCTGGAACAGATGGTTCAGGCCGGGCAGCACAACCACCTCGGCGTCGGGCTTCAGCCGTGCGACGGCGGGTCCGTTCTGGTCGGCGGGCACCTGGACGTCCTTGCCGCCATAGACGGCCAGCAGGGGGACGCGGATCGTGCGGATCGACTCCGCCGGGTCATGCACGATCATGCCCCGGTACCAGTCGCTGGACATCACCGCCGCGTTCCGGGCGGCGTCCGCGGGCGGTCTGCCTTCGGCCAGAAGCAGCGCCTCGACGGCGCGCCGGACCGCTTCGGGGTCCGCCGCGTTGTCGGCGACGGCGGCGACCGCACGCCGCTGGAGCGCGTTGCTGCGCTCGACCTCTCCAGGCGCCATGCCGGCGGCGACGGCGATCCGCCGCTGCTGTTCCTGGATGATCTCGCCGCCCGAAACCGCCGGCCCGGCCAGCATGACCAGCCACGCCGCAGAGGCGCCGTCCTGCATGGCCAGGGGCGCGAAGGTGGCGCCCTCGCTGTGGCCGATCAGGCCGATGCGCGACCGGTCGATGTCGGCCCGCGCGGACAGCCAGTCGAAGGCGGCCTTCACATCGGATGCGAAATCGTTCTGGGTCGCCGCGCCGAAATTCCCCGTCGAGCCTGCGACGCCCCGGTCGTCGTAGCGCAGCACGGCAACGCCGTGGCGCGTCAGGGCGTCCGCCCAGATGGCGAAGGATTTGTGCCCCTCGATCGTCTCGTCGCGATCCTGCGGGCCCGTGCCGGTGATCAGGATGGCGGCGGGGAAAGGGCCGGCGCCTTCGGGCAGGGTCAGGGTTCCGGCCAGCCGCACCCCCGGCGCGGCGGGATTGTCGAAGGCGACGGGTTCGATGCGGTAGGGGAAGGGCGGCGCCGGGGTCTGGGGGCGGGCGGCGAGGGTCGCCGTCGCCGCGGTGCGGGTCAGGACCAGCGGCAGGGTCGCGCCGCCCTGTGAGAGGGCGCCGGTCAGGATCTGGCCGTCCCCGGATCGCGCACCCTCGAACCGGCCGCCGATGACCGGAACGACGAAGCGGACGACGCCGCCTTCGATGGTCGGACGGTCGACGGCGATATTCCGGGCCCCCTGGTCCGGGCTGTCCATGACGGCGTTACCGGCGGCGTCGACGCGGAAGACGATGCGTATGGACTGACCGCCGGCGCTGATCCGTCCCTCCCAGACGCCCGCCAGATCGGGGGCCGGCGCGGCGGCCTGGACCGGGGCAACCACGGCGATGGAGAAGGCGGCGAGCAATGTCATGTCGGTCCCCCGGAAATGTCCGCCGACATTATGGGCAGGAGGCGGGCGCGCCAACCGGGCGGGTCTTGAATCGCAACGCGCAGACACGATCTGGCGAGGCATGACCGCATTCTCAGTTCTCGACCTGTCGCCCATCGTCGAGGGCGGGGACGCCCGCCGGGCGCTGCTGGAAACCACCGCCTTCGCCCAGGCCGCCGACCGGCTGGGGTTCAGGCGGTTCTGGGTGGCCGAGCACCACAACATGCCCGGCATCGCCAGCGCGGCGACCGCGGTGGTGATCGGCCAGGTCGCCGGGGCGACGCAGCGCATCCGCGTCGGCTCGGGCGGGGTCATGCTGCCCAACCATGCGCCGCTGGTGATCGCCGAACAGTTCGGCACGCTGGAGGCGCTGTATCCGGGCCGGATCGACCTGGGCCTCGGCCGGGCGCCCGGCACGGACGGAGAGACGGCCCGCGCGCTGCGCCGCTATTTCGAGGCCGCCGACCAGTTCCCGCGCGACGTGATGGAACTGCAGGCCTTCCTCGACGATCCGGTCGAGGGGCAGCGCGTGACGGCCTGGCCCGGCGCCGGGGCGAAAACCCCGATCTGGCTGCTGGGCTCCAGCCTGTTCAGCGCCGAGCTGGCCGCCCACCTAGGACTGCCCTTCGCCTTCGCCAGCCATTTCGCGCCCGAACTGCTGATGCAGGCGCTGCAGACCTATCGCGCCGGCTTCCGGCCGTCGAAGGCGCTTGCCGAGCCGTATGCGATGGCGGCGATCAATGTGTTCGCCGCCGAGGACGACGCGGCGGCGGAGCGGCTGTCGACCTCGATGCAGCAGGCGTTCGCGGCCGTGGTCACGGGCAAGCCGGGACGGGTGAAGCCGCCGGTGGACGACATCACGGCCGTGCTGGACGCCCGCCAGCTGGCCGCGGTGCAGAGCCGGCTCACCTATGCAGCGATCGGCGGGCGCGAGACGGTGCACGACAAACTGGCGGCCTTCGTGGACCAGACCGGCGTCGACGAGGTGATGGTCACCGGCATGGTGTTCGATATCCACGACCGGATCCGCAGTCTGGAGATCACCGCCGAGGCGGTGGCGGGGCTCTAGATCACGCCCGGCGTCCTCAGGAACCCCAGCAACAGCCGGTTCACCTCGTCGGGCCGCTCCTGCTGGATCCAGTGGCCGGCGCCCGGGATCACCACCTGCATCCGCAGATCGGGCGCCTGTTCCTTGAGCCCGGCCTCGTGCGCGCCCGCATAGTGGCGCACCGGATCGCGTTCGCCGACCACGAAGGCGGCGGGCACGCGGATGCGGGCGTCCTGCAGATGGGCCGTCAGGGACCAGTTGCGGTCGAGGTTGCGGTACCAGTCCAGCGGTCCCTTGAAGCCGCCGGCCGCGAAGGCCTCGACATACTCCCCGAAATGCTCCGGGCTCATCCATGGCGGCAGGGAGGCGTCATCGGGGACGGTGGAGATGAAGCTCCGGTCCTCGGGGATGAAGCCGGTCGACTGTCGGCCGTCGGGCGTGGCGCCGTCATAGGCGAAGAACATCTTGCGCAGGGCCGTAGCCGGGTCGGCGTCAAACACGTCATGGGCGTCGGCGGCCTGAAAGCGGCTGATGTAGAGGTCGCCCAGCCCGAGACGTTTCGAGATCGCCGCCATGGCCGCGGTCGGCGGCCCCCTGGGCCGGCGGGGCTGGAAGGGCACCGACAGGCCGAAGACGGCTCGGAAGACGTCGGGCCGCGTCAGGGCGCAATGCCACGCCACCGGTGCGCCCCAGTCATGGCCGATCACCACGCAGGACGTCTCGCCCAGCGCGCGGACCAGATCGACCATGTCGCCGACGAGATGGAGGATGGAGTAGTCATTGGTTTCGGTCGGCTTGTCGGTCCCGCCATAGCCGCGCATGTCCGGCGCGACGGCGTGGAAGCCGGCCTCGGCCAGGGCCTGCACCTGCGCGCGCCAGCTGACCCCCAGCTCCGGAAAGCCGTGGATGAGCAGAACCAGCGGGCCGGAGCCGGCTTCGAGGATCTGCTGGGTCAGGCCGTCGGTCTGAATGTGGCGCGACTGCATGGCGTCACCGGATCATCCCGCAGGAAAACGCGCAAGCGGATTGGTTTCGCCCCCTCTCCGCCTCCGTCATCCTCGGGCTCGACCCGAGGATCATATGCGGTGGCGAGCTGTGCGGCAGGGGCGGCCCTTCGACCGTGGGCCCGGCCTTCCAGAGAGCACCGGATGGTCTGATCCTCGGGTCAAGCCCGAGGATGACGGGTGGAAGGGCGGTGGAACTCTAGAGCTCGACGCCCGTGGTGCGCATGATCTCGGCGCGCAGTTCGGGCATGCCGTCCCCCTTCTCCGCCGAGGTGACGATCACCGCCGGATAGGCGGCCGGGCGTTTGGAGATGGCTTTCAGCGTCGCGGCCTGGACCTTCTCGGCCTCGCCCTTCTTCAGCTTGTCGGCCTTGGTCAGGATGATCTGGTAGCTGACCGCGGCCAGGTCCAGCGCATCCAGCGCCTCGTCGTCGACCTTCTTCAGGCCGTGGCGGGAATCGATCAGCAGATAGACCCGCTTCAGCGTGACCCGCCCGCGCAGATAGTCGCGCCCCAGGTCCTGGAATTTCTTCACCGTCGCCTTGGACGCCTTGGCCCAGCCGTAGCCGGGCAGGTCGACCAGCCGCATCTTGCCGTCCAGATCGAAGAAATTGACCTCGCGCGTGCGGCCCGGCTCGTTCGAGGCCCGGGCCAATTTGTGCATGCCGACGAGGCCATTGATCAGGCTGGACTTGCCCACATTGGAACGGCCGGCGAAGGCGACCTCGGGCAGATCCGGATCGGGCAGCTGCTCGATCTTGGCGCACCCCATGACGAAGGTCGCGGGGCGCGCGAACAGGATGCGCCCCTGCTCCAGTTCTTCCGGGGTGAAATCGTCCAACTCAGGCCTTCGCCTTCTTCAGCCGCTCGATGAAGGTGTCGATCGGGTTCTCGGCCTTCAGGCGGTGCATGATCACATACTGCTGGATGATGGTCAGGATGTTGGACCAGGCCCAGTAGATCAGCAGGCCGGCCGGGAAGGTGGCCATGATGAAGGTGAAGACGATCGGCATGAACTGGAAGATGCGGCGCTGCATCGGATCCGGCGCGGGGGGACTCATGGCCATCTGAAGCCACATGGTCAGGCCGTAGAAGATGGCCAGGATGCTCAGCGCGAAGGTGCCGGTCAGATAGCCGCCGATCAGCGGGGCCGACGCCGGGTCCCACGGGATCAGGCCGTACAGGTTCCAGAGGGTCGAGGGATCGGCCGCCGACAGATCGCGGATCCAGCCGAAGAAGGGCGCGTGCCGCATCTCGATGGTCACGAACAGCATCTTGTAGACGGCGTAGAAGACCGGAATCTGCAGCAGCAGGGGCAGACAGCCCGCCAGCGGGTTGATCTTCTCCCTCTGATACAGCGCCATCAGCTCCTGCTGCTGTTTGGCGGGATCGTCCGGGTGTTTCTTCTTCAGTTCCTCCATCTTGGGCTGGAGGGTCCGCATCTTGGACATGCTCTCGTAGCTCTTGTTGGCCAGCGGGAACATGATCAGGCGCACGGTCAGGGTCAGGCACAGGATGGCTAGGCCGAAGTTTCCGAGGATGCCGTAGAAGAACTCGATCAGCAGGAAGATCGGGCGGGTCAGGAAGAACAGGAAGCCCCAGTCGATCGCATAGATGAAGCGCGGCAGGCCGAGCTCCTTCTCATAGCCGGACAGGATCTCGTTGCGCTTGGCGCCGGCGAACAGGCGCTGGGTCTCGGTGATCTGGCGGCCCGGCGCGATCGTGTGGGTCTCCCCCAGCATGGTGGCCGAGTGGATGTCGGCGTGGGCGGCGTCGGTGACGCGGAAGGCGGCCTGGATGCGTTCGTCCTGCTGTGGGATCAGGGCAGCCAGCCAGTATTTGTCGGTGATGCCCATCCAGCCGCCGGTGGACGTATGTTCCTGCACCGGCTTCTTGGCCCAGCCTTTGTATTTCAGCTGTTCGGTCGTGTATTTGCCGTCCGAGCCGAAGGTGCCGATGCCGCCCTCGTGCAGGATCTGGTTGGTCCCGAGGGTGCTCGGCACGCCTTGCCGTTCAATCCGGCCCCAGGGCGCGATGGCGATCGGCTGGGCGCTGAAGTTGGCGACCGTGTCCGTGACGGTGAACAGATACTGGTCGTCGACGGCGATGCGGCGCGTGAAGCGCAGGCCGGCGCCGTTGTCCCAGGTCAGGGTGACCGGCGTCGTCGGCGTCAGGGTCGCGCCCTCGGTCAGACGCCAGGGCGTCTGCGGCCCGGGCACGCCGCCGGGGACGTTGGGGCCGTTCCAGCCGAACTGGGCCTGATAGGCGTGGCGCATGCCCTCGGGGCGGAACAGTTCGACGGCGGGCGAGTCGGGGTCCAGCGTCTCCTGGTAGCGGGTCAGGAACAGATCGTCGATCCGGGCGCCGCGCAGGGACAGCGAGCCGGTGACGGTGCCGGTCTTGATCGGCACACGGGCCCCGCCGCGCGCGAGGGCGACGGTGCGGTCGGTGGTGAAGACGACGGATCCGGGAGCGGTCGCGACGACCGGCGCGCCGGCCGTCTGTTCGGCGACGGCGGCCTGCTGGGCGGCCTTGCGGCGCTCGGCCTGGGGCTGCATCACGAAATAGCTGTAGGCCAGCAACATGATGCCCGCGATCACGACAAAGAGGATCGTGTTTCGGCTGTTGTCTTGAGGAGGCATGGAGATCAGGAATCCTGGCCGGCGTTAGCGGACGTCGTGGGCGCCGTCCTGGGCGCCGGCCGCGGGGTCGCGAGCCTTGTAAGCGCCGATTTCACATCGTCAAGCAGACGGTCCCAGGGACGGTCGGCCGTGCCCGCGCGGGCGACGAAGACATAGTCGCTGCCGGGGACCGCCAACAGGGGGGCCATGGCCCGGGCCGCCTCCCTGAGGCGGCGTTTGGCGCGGTTGCGGATCACGGCGTTGCCGACCTTGCGCGTGGCGGTGAAGCCCAGCCGCACCACGGACCTGTCGTCGCCGCGGTCCAGCCGCTGTACGACCACGGCGCCGCGGGCCTCTGAAACGCCCTTCGCGGCCGCCAGAAACTGGGGCCGCGAAGTCATGCGTTCGATTTTGAAGAGTTCGGCCATGCGCCCGAGCACAGGCGCCGGACGACTTAGGCCGTCAGGCGCTTGCGGCCCTTGGCGCGGCGGCGCGCAACGATCTTCTGTCCGTTCTTGGTGGCCATCCGCGAACGGAAGCCGTGACGGCGCTTGCGCACGAGTCGCGACGGCTGATAGGTCCGCTTCACGTTCGGCTCCTGGGACTGAAAACAAATGAGCGGCGGAAAGGCGTCCGTCGCGGGAAGGGCGGGCGTATAAGAGACAGGGCCTGAACTGTCAACGCCAACGGCCCCTCGGCGGAGAGAGAATGAACCGGTTCAAACGCTTTGCGCCTCTGATCGTACTGGCCGGCGTCATCGCCCTGATCTTCGCCATGGGGTGGAACCGCTATCTGTCGCTGGACACCATCCGCGATCACGGGGCGGAATTCCACGCCTTCAAGGACGCCAACTACATATTGTGCCTGCTGATCCTGATGGCGGTCTTCGCCGTCCTGACGGCCAGCGTGGTGCCGGGGGTCTTCTTCGTCACCATCACCGCGGGCTATCTGTTCGGACCATGGGTGGGCGGGGTGTCGACCTCGATCGCCGCCACGGCCGGAGCCCTGATCGTCTACGCCGTCGCCCGGACCGCGCTGGGCGAGGCGTTGAGGCGCAAGGCCGCCCGCGACCTCGGCCTGATGAAGAAGGTCTGCGACGCCATCGACCGGGACACCTTCTGGTATGTTCTGGCCTCGCGGCTGGCTGTGGTGGTGCCCTTCCACATGATCAATATCGCGGCGGGGATCATGTCCGTGCGGCTGGGGCCCTATACGATCGCGACCGTGATCGGCCTGCTGCCGGCCCACATCATCTATTGCTGGATCGGGGCGCGGCTGAACGAACTGCTGATGACCAATCCAAACCCGGACTTCCAGGCCCTGTTCGGCCAGTTCTGGGCGCCGATGGCGGGGGTGTTCGTACTGGCGGTGGTCCTGCCCTTCGGCCTCAAGGGGCTGCAGAGGGCGCTCGGCCGAAGGGCGGTCGCATGAACGGCGCAGCTTTTGGCCCCGGCTTTGCGTTAGGCGGCGCATGAACCGCTTCCGGCCCTTGCTGAGCGACGTCCGGCAGGCGCTGCGCGTGCCGGCCGACTGGCGCGAGCGGCTGAAGTTTCACGCGCCCGACGCCCTGGCCTGGCGTCTGCTGCTGCTGACCTTCGTCTTCACCGTGGTGGTCGAGATCCTGATCATCGCCCCCAGCGCCGCCAGCTTCCACGAGCGCTGGCTGCTGGACCGGCTGCAGTCGGCCGAACTGGCCTCGGTCGGGGTCGAGGCCCTGCCCTATTCGGCGGTCGAGGACGAGACGGCGGAACAGCTGCTGGCCATCGGCGGCGTGCAGGCCGTGGTCGTCGGCGATCAGGGGGTGCGGCGGCTGCTGCTGCAGGCCCCGAACCTGCCGCGTACGCCCGATCTGATCGATCTGCGCCAGCGCCGGCCCGTGGCCCGGACCATCGACCCGTGGCGCACCCTGTTCGGCCACCCGGACCGCTCGATCCGGGTCCAGGCGCGGCCGCGCTACCGCTCGGGCGACTTCATCGAGATTCTGGCTCCCGCCCAGCCGCTGAAGCTGGAGCTGCGGGCCTTCCTGCTCAACAGCCTGCTGATGTCGCTGCTGATCTCGCTGGTGGCGGGGGGATTGCTGTACGGCGGTCTGGCGTTTCTGGTGCTTCAGCCCCTGCGGCGCGTCACCCGCTCCATCGAGCATTTCGCCCTGGAGCCCGAGGCCGCCGGCGATCCCCCCAGCGACCGGCACGACGAGATCGGCCGGGTCGAGCGGGAACTGGCGCGGATGCAGGAGGAGGTGCGCGTCTCCCTGCGCTCCCGCGCCCGGCTGGTGGCGCTGGGCGAGGCGGTGGCCAAGATCAATCACGACCTGCGCAACATGCTGACCTCGGCCCAGCTCGCATCCGAGAGGCTGGCCGATTCCCCCGATCCGGAGGTCGCCAGGGTCCTGCCCCGTCTGGAGCGAGCCTTGGGGCGCGCCGCCGCCCTGTCCCGCAATGTGCTGGAGTACGGCAAGAGCGAGGAGCCGCCGCCGCAGCGGGTCCGTATCGCCCTCGCCCCCGCTATCGCCGCTGCGGCCGAGGATGCGGGTCTGACCGCCGAAGGCGTGCGCCTGACCAAAGCCCTGCCCGCCCGTTTCGCCGTGCACGCCGACCCCGACCAGCTGCACCGGATTCTCGTCAATCTGATGCGCAACGCCCGTCAGGCCATCGAGGGCGACGCCACCCGGCGCACCGGCCGCAAGGGCGTGGTGCGGGTCACGGCCTCGGGCGACGACGGCGACTGCGTCATCCGGATCGCGGACGACGGCCCCGGCATTCCGCCGCGCCTGTCCGAAAGTCTGTTCGAGCCCTTCGTCAGCGGCCGGGCCTCGGACGGCGCCGGCCTGGGTCTGGCCATTTCGCGCGAGCTGGCGGCCAGCCACGGCGGGGAACTGACGCTGGTGGAGACGGGCCCGACGGGCACCACCTTCGAACTGCGCCTGCCGCATTAACCCTGCGGCTCCAAATCGCGCGACCGGCGTTATGTGTGGCGGAACGCCCTGAAACCGTCCAGCTTCACGGCAACGCCTACTCTCCCAAGGAGCATTCAGATGACCCGCCTCGTTCTCGCAGCCGCCGGCGCCCTTCTACTGGCCGCTGCGCCCGTGCTGGCCCAGACCACCGCGCCGCAGACGACGGTCTCGGCCAAGGTTCAGACGTCGGCCGCGCCCGCCGGGTCCGAGGAATGGCTGCGCCAGCGCGGCGAAAGCTACAGCGCCGCACCGGACTCCGAACAGAACCCGGCCGAGGTCGCCGAAACGATCCGGCTGAATGCCGAGATCGCCGCGCGCAACGCCGCCGCAGAACGGGCCGAGGCCGAGAGCGCGGCCACGTTCGAACGGCAGAGCGCCCAATGGCGCGAGGAGACCGCCCGGCTGGAGACCCAGCGCGCCCAGTATGAGGCGGATCTGGCCGCCTCCAACGCGGCGGCTGCGGCCTATGAGCGGGCTCGCGCCGCCTGGGAGGCCGAGGTCGCGGCCTGCGAACGGGCCCGCCGCGTCTGCATCACCGCCCCGCCGGCAAAATACTGAAGCCGGGCGGTAACTTTTCGGCCCGCTTCGTCGTAGCTTCCCTCCAGGCGCCCGCCCCGCGCCGGAGGGATCATGCCCGACACCGCCGCAGAACCCCCTTTCGCCGACGCTGAAAGCCCGCCTGGCCGGCGCGCCGACCGCCCCCTGCCGGGCGGCCGGACGGATACATACCGCCACCCGCCGCTGGTGCGGATCAGCCACTGGCTGAACGTGGTCGCGGTCGTGGTTCTGATCATGAGCGGCCTGAACATCCTGCTGGCCCATCCGCATCTGTACTGGGGCGTGCGGTCGACCTTCGCCGATCCGTGGGTGAGCATTCCGCCGCTGCCGGACTGGCTGCTGATCCCGCAGGGCCGAAATCTGGCCGAGGCGCGGAACTATCACTTCCTGTTCGCCTGGATCTTCGTGGCCAATGGACTGGTCTATCTGGCGTACGGCTTCCTGACCGGACGGTTCGGCCGCCGCATCTGGCCGACCGGAAAGGAGCTGAAGGGACTCGGCGCCTCCGTGGTCGAGCACGCGCGGTTCCACTTCCCCACGGACGACCACGCCCGCACCTACAATGTGATCCAGAAGCTGACCTATGCGGCGATGATCCTGATCGTCCTGCCGATGATGCTGGTCACCGGCCTGTCGATGTCGCCGGGGTTCAACGCCATAGGCGGGGTCCTGCTGGAGATCATGGGCGGGCGGCAGTCGGCGCGGACCCTGCATTTCATCTCGGCCGGCCTCATCGTCGGCTTCATCGTCGTCCACGTCGGGCTGGCAGTCTGGACGGGGCCGGTCAACAACATGCGGTCGATGATCACCGGCTGGTTCGTGATCCAGCCGCCGGGCTCCACGGCGGGTCCGAAGCTTCGCCGCCGCGCCGATGACGGAGACGTCTCATGAACCGCCGCCGCTGGCTGACCGGCGCCATAGGCGTCGCCGCGACCGCCCTGCTGTCCGCCTGCGGGCAGGCGGGGACCAGTCTGGCGGAACAGGCGCGGCGCATGGGCGAAGGCCTGACCCGGCGCGCCCAGCGCCTGCTGATCCCGCGCGACGCCCTGGCCCCGACCTACAGCCGGGCCGAGATCTCGCCGGACTTCCGGGCCAACGGCTCGATCGATCCGGCGGCGGCCGACTATGTGGCGCTGAAGGCGAACGGGTTCGCCGACTATCGCCTGATCATCGACGGACTGGTGGAACGGCCGCTGTCGCTGAGCCTCGCCGAACTGCGCGCGCGCCCGGCGCAGTCCCAGATCACCAAACACGACTGCGTCGAGGGCTGGACCTCGATCGGCGAATGGACCGGCGTGCGACTGGAGACCCTGCTGGACGAGGCGGGCCTGAAGCCCGAGACGCGCTACATCGTCTTCCACTGTTTCGACGCCCTGGATCAGCGCGAGGACGGGGAGCGCTACTATGAGAGCATCGATCTGATCGACGCCCGCCATCCCCAGACCATCCTGGCGTACGCCATGAATGGCGAGACCCTGCCCGTCCCGCACGGCGCGCCCCTGCGGCTCAGGGTCGAGCGGCAGATCGGCTACAAACACGCCAAATACATCAAGCGGATCGAGGCCGTCGCCAGCTTCGCCGACATCGGCGGCGGCAAGGGCGGCTATTGGGAAGACCGGGGGTACGAATGGTTTGCGGGGATCTAGGGGTATTACAAAAGTAATCAAACTTTAACTTTTATCATCGAATATTCGATCGATGAAAAAGGTCATTTCCGTTCGACTACCAGATTCCCAAATCGAAGCCATTCGGCAGCTTGCTGAAAAGCGGATGGTTAGCCAAGGAATGATTATAGAGGAAGCGATTTCCTTGTTGCTGGCGACAACCAAGGGCACCGCAGAAACCTTCTACGATCTCCAGAAGCAGCCTCACTATCCTTGGAGGGACACAAGTGACAAAGCTTGACCTCAACCGCTTAGTCTGGCCGACCGTAATTATAATTTTGGTCCTGGTGGCCGCAGCAAGTGGTTATAGCCTGTCGATTGGGAAGGAAGGCCTGCACTTCGTGCCTGAAAAACCCGTCGCGCATGGATAGCTTCTTCCCGCCCGCGATCCGCTCATCAGGGAATCGACGGCCATCGGGAAAAGTCCCGACTATGAGGGAGTCGCGGACATCTGAACCTCGGCCCTGCGACGGTCGCTTTCCAGTCCGGCGTCGATGATCTCCATGACCTCGAGCGCCTGCTCGGGCGGAACCGGATTGGGGCCCTCGCCGCGCAGGGCGGCGGCGATCCCCGCATAGAAGGCCGGATAGTCGCCGGCCGGGCCGGGCGCGGGCGATCGGGCGCCGGTCTCGCCGTCGACGAAGACGGCCGGGGCCAGGTCGACGCCCCAGCCGGGCGCGCCGACGGCCATCCCCGCCTTGAGCTGGACCTCCTGCACGTCGAGGCCGGACTTGAGCCAGCTGCCCTGCGTTCCGTGCACGGCGAAGCGGACATCGGGCGCGGCGATGAGCATGGCGGCGTTGAGTTCGACCCTCAGGCCGTCGGCGTAGCGCAGGGTCGCATGGGCCCGGTCGGGGCTGAGACCTCCCTCGCGCTGGATGGAGAGGTCGCAGGTCACGCCCAGCGGGCGGCCGAACAGGACCAGCATCTGGTCGATCAGATGTGGGCCCAGATCCAGCCAGACGCCGCCGCCGGGCCCCTCGCGCCAACGGTCCCGGACGGCGGGACGGTGACGGTCGTAGCGGGTCTCGACGGTGACGACGCGGCCCAGCCGGCCCCCGGCGACCACATCCTTCAGAGCGAGAAAGTCGGCGTCCCAGCGGCGGTTGTGGAAGACCGACAGCAGCAATCCCCTCGACCGGGCCAGTTCCACGACCCGGGCGGCGTCGGCGTGGGTCAGGGCGAAGGGCTTGTCGACGACCACCGCCTTGCCGGCGTTCAGCGCCGCCCGGGCCTGGGTCGCGTGAAGGGGGTCGGGCGTGGCCAGGACGACCAGATCGATCGCGGGGTCGTCCAGCGCGGCCTCAAGCGACGGCGCGACCCGGACCCCGGGCCAGACGGCGGCGACCTCGCCGGGACGGCGGCTGACGATCGTATGCAGCGTCAGGCCCGGCTCGGCCGCGACCAGCGGCGCATGGAAGGTCCGACCCGCGTTGCCGAAGCCGATGACGGCGACGTTCGCGGGCCGGTTCAAGGATCAGGCCTCCGCCCCCTCGGCCCGCTTCTTCATCAGGGCGTCGAAACTGCCCCAGACGCCATCGGCGCCGTGCCAGGCGCCGGTGGTGGCGGCCTTGGAGTATTCGGTGGCGCGGGCCTCGAAGAAGTTGGCGTGTTCGACGCCAGACAACAGCGACTGCAGCCAGGGCAGCGGGTTTTCCTTGACGCCATAGACCTCCGGCAGCTGCAGCTGGCGCAGGCGCCAGTCGGCGATGAAGCGGATGTACTGTTTGATGTCGTCCGGCGTCATGCCGTTCACCGGACCCATTTCGAAGGCCAGGTCGATGAAACGGTCCTCCATCTCGACCACCGTCTTGCAGCACTCGACGATGTCGGCGGCGACCTGGGGCGTGACGGCCCCCGTTTCCTTGTTGAACGCGTGGTAGAGCTTGATGATGCCCTCGCAGTGCAGGCTCTCGTCGCGGACGGACCAGCTGACGATCTGGCCCATGCCCTTCATCTTGTTCTGGCGCGGGAAATTCATCAGCATCGCGAACGAGGCGAACAGCTGCAGCCCCTCCGAGAAGCCGCCGAACATGGCCAGGGTGCGGGCGATGTCGGCGTTGGTCTCGACCCCGAACCGGCCCATGAAGTCATGCTTGTCGCGCATGGCCTCGTATTCCATGAAGGCGCCGAACTCGCTCTCGGGCATGCCGATGGTCTCGAGCAGCAGGGCGTAGGCGGCGATGTGGATGGTCTCCATGTTGGCGAAGCTCGCCAGCATCATCTTGACCTCGGTCGGTTTGAACACCCGACCGTATTTTTCCATGTAGTTGTCCTGGACCTCGATGTCGGCCTGGGTGAAGAAGCGGAAGATCTGGGTCAGCAGGTTGCGTTCGCTGTCGGTCAGATTGACCGCCCAGTCCTTCATGTCCTCGCCCAGCGGCACCTCTTCGGGCATCCAGTGGACCTGCTGCTGCTTCTTCCACATGTCGAAGGCCCACGGATAGCGGAACGGCTTGTAGGCCGCCGAGGGGGTCAGCAGGCCGGGGGTCGTGCCGCTCTTGGGGGGTTTGATCGAGACGTGCGCGTTCATCGTTACTGGGCTCTGGTCGGCGAATCCGAGGTGAATTCACCATGCGTTCGGACGCGCCCGGCGCCAAGCCGAATTGCGGCTATATTGCGATCACTTTTTCCGCGACCGCTAAATGTGGTGTGTCGGGGCGAAGGACTTGGGGACGTGGCTGGGGACAAGCCCTAGCCGCCTCTATGGCGGCGCCGGGAACTCTCGGGCGCGGAAAGCGTCGCTGGAGACTAGGCTGGGCCATCGAAGGAGAGCAGCCATGACCTACACTGTCTACGGCGCCGCCGGGTCCGGCTCGGTCCCGGTCGAGGCGGCCCTGACCCTGATCGGCGCACCCTATCGCGTGATCGAGGCCGTGACCTGGGAGGGGGACGCCGAGCGGGACAAGGTGGCCCCGGTCAATCCGATGCGGCAGATTCCCGCGCTGGTCACGCCCGGGGGCGAAACGATCACCGAGAGCGCCGCCATCCTGATCTGGCTGGCGGAACAGCACCCCGAGGCGGCCCTCGGCCCCGAGCCGTGCGACCCGCGCCGGGCGCAGTTCCTGCGCTGGATGACCTTCGTCCCGGCCGCCGTCTACTCGATGTACTGGGTCCGCGACGAACCGTCCCGGCTGGGGGGCGACGATCCGGCGGCGCAGAAGACCATACTGGAGCGCACCGCCGACAGGATCGCCGACTGCTGGGGCATGATGGAGAACCAGATCGCTCCGGACCGTTTCCTTCTGGGCCCCGAGCCGACGGTGCTCGATCTCTATGTCGCCGTCGCCAGCCGCTGGACGCCGCACCGCAAGCGGTTTCACGAGGTCGCGCCGCGGATGGGGGCGGTGATGCGCCGCGTCGACGCCCTGCCGGAGCTCGAGGCCTTCTGGGCCGACCGCTTCCCGTTCGAGGGCCGGTACCGGAGCTAGGCGGCCTCGGCGGCCTCGGAGACGCGCGCTTCCGGCAAGTCACCGGACAGGGCGCGATTCACCATCGCCAGCAGGCCGGCCTGGTTGATCGGCTTGGCCATGTGGGCGTTCATGCCCGACGCCAGACAGCGGGTCACGTCCTCGGGCATGGCGTCGGCGGTCATGGCCACGATGGCGATGTCATGCTCAGGCCCCGGCAAGGCGCGGATGCGGCGCGTCGCCTCCAGACCATCCATCAGCGGCATGCGCACGTCCATCAGCACCAGGTCGAACGGCTGACCGGCGACGGCGTCGATGGCGTCCTGTCCGTCGCAGACCTCGACCACGTCGCAGCCGAAGGCTTCCAGCATGATGCGGGCGACCTCGCGATTGACCGGATGATCGTCGACCACCAGCACGCGGGGCGTGGCGGGGGCGGCGGACTCGCCGGTCCCTTCGTCGTGGGGTTGGGGCATGGGCCGTTCGCTCTCCTCGATCGCGTCGGGCGCGCGCGGGAGGGGCAGGGTGATGATGAAGGTCGAGCCCTCGCCCGGCCGGCTGTCGACGTCGACATCGCCGTTCAGGCGACGGACGTGGCGGGCCACCAGCGCCAGGCCGAGGCCGGCCCCGCAATGGCTGCGGCGGATCGAGGCGTCGCCCTGGGCGAAGGCCTCGAACAGGTCCGGCAGCAGGGCCGGCTCGATGCCGGAGCCGGTGTCCGAGACGCGGATGCAGACGCCGTCGGATGACCGGTCCAGCCGGACCGTGACCTGACCCCTGTCGGTGAATTTGACCGCATTGGCGACCATGGGATGCAGGGTCTGGCGCAGCGCCCGGCGGTCGCACATGAAGCGCGCGTTCGTCGGCAGGCGGTCGTCGATCGTGAGGCTCAGACCCTTGGCGTCGGCCGCGGCCCGGCTGGGCGTGATCGCCTCGCGCGCCACGGCGGCCAGGTCCAGCGCCTCGGGCGAGACAGCGTCGTCGCCGCGGGCGAAGTCCAGAATGTCTTCGACCAGCATCAGCAGGCCGTCGCTGGATTCCCGGATCTGGCGCGCCTGACGCAGGGCGGTGGCGTCCAGTCCCGGCCGGCTGGCCAGGACGTCGGCGAAGCCGGCGACGCCGTTCAGGGGGGTGCGCATCTCATGGCTCATCATGGCGAGGAAGCGCGAGCGGGCGGCGGCGGCGTCCTCGGCCTTGCGGCGGGCTTCCTGCGCGGCGACCGTGCGGGCGCGCAGCCGCGCCTCGAGCCGGCGGCGCTCGGTCATGACCGTCGAGACGGGCAGGATGGTGACGACCATGGCGAGCAGGTAGAGATTGTAGACCCCCAGCCGGCGCAGCATTGGCGCGACCGTTTCCAGACCCGGGACGTCCATGAGACGCGTCAGGTGCACAGGACCATGGCCGGTCATGGTCGCTACGCCACTGACGGCGGCCAGTCCAATCAGGGCGATCGCCGCCGTCGTCGGCGACAGCCGCAGGGCGATCAGGAGCATCGGCAGGAAGGACAGGAAGGCGAGCGGCGCGTCGTTCTGCCAGAAGGTCAGGGCCGTAACGGCCAGCATGAAGGCCATCAGAACCGTTGCCTCCGGCCAGCGCGCGCGGGTCGTTCCGTGGAACCGGTGGGCCCGGGCCATCAGCAGCAGAACGGGGGTCACCAGCAACAGGCCGAGCAGTTCGACGATGAAGAAGGAATAGATGCCGAAGGCCCCGGCCATGGTCAGCGGCGTCTGACGGATCAGCATGGTGACGCCGAAGCCGAGGGCGGCCGTCACCGCGACCGCGGGCACGGCGGCGAACAGGCCGAAGGCGAACAGTCGCCGCGGGCGGCGCATGTCCAGGGCCGCGCCGCAGAACCGCCGGGCCAGCAGGGCGGCCAGCGCCGCCTCGCCCACATTCATCAACGCATTGAGCCACAGCAGCATGCCGGCGTCGCCGCGAATGGCGTTGCTGGACAGATTGATCACGAGGCAGGCCGCGACGACGGTGATCGCCTGGCGCCGGTGCAGCTGCAGCAGGGCCGCCGCCATGATGCCGTTGGACAGCCAGATCAGCACCGCGCCGTAGGTGGCCACGCTCCAGTGACCGATCAGTTGGGAAGCGGCGAACAGCAGCACATATGCCCAGGCCGGCGGCCCGGCGACACGGCCCGCTTCGTGCCTGAATAAACGCCAACGACCCTTCAACCCGAGCCTCCCCGGCCCTCTACTGAACAGCCGCAGCGTTACGGTGAATGCGTAAACAAATCCGTCTCAACCCGGATGCATCTGTGAAGCAGGAACCCCCGCCCGACCGCAGCCGTTTCCAGACCCTTCGCCATAACCGGCGGAAATGGAGCGCTGGAGCATGTCAGACACCGTCATCGATCCCAGCTTCCGGCCGCCTCCGGACGCGGTCGAATTCTATGAGGAATCCCTGCGGCTGCTGAAGGAGAGCGGCATCCCCTTCCTGCTGTCCGGCACCTATGCGGTGACCGCCTATACCGGTATTCGCAGGCCGACCAAGGACCTGGACGTCTTCTGCAAACCCGGCGACTACCCGCGCATCCTCGCCTTCTTCCAGGCCCGGGGCTTCCGCACCGACGTCGAGGACGAGCGCTGGATCGCCAAGGTATGGAAGGACGACAAGCGGTTCTTCGACGTGATCTTCGCCATGTCGAACGGCACGATCGCGGTGTCGGACAGCTGGTTCGGCAAGGACACGATCGAGGTGTACGGCCATACCGTCGGCATTACCCCGCCGACCGCCCTGATCCTGAGCAAGGTCTTCATCCAGGACCGCTACCGCTTCGACGGGGCAGACGTGAACCACGTCATCCTCAAACAGGCCGAGGCTATCGACTGGAAATTCCTGCTCGACCAGATGGACCTCTACTGGGAGGTATTGCTGGCGCACCTGTTGAACTACCGCTTCGCCTACCCGACCGAGCGGGACAAGATTCCCGCCTGGTTGATGCGGGAGCTGACGGGACGGCTGGAGGCCCAGGTCGATCTGCCGGCCCCGCGGGTCAAGGTGTGCCGCGGGCGGCTGTTCAGCCCGCGGGACTACATCTTCGACATCACCGAATGGGGCTTCGGCGACATCGTCGGCAAGGGGCTGGAGGAGCGCCATGACCCCATACATTGAGGTTGGGCGCCAGGCTCGCGACGCGGTCGCTGGCGACTTGAGCGTCAGGAGCCGGCGGTCATGAGCGAGGTGGATCCCCAGACGCCCCAACCCGGCATGGAGGCCGGGCCGAAGAAGAAGCTGCGCGTGGCGGCTGTCGGCGACCTGCACGTCGGCGAAGCGCACGACCGGCCCCACCGGGAACTGTTCGACCGGGTGCATGAAGACGCCGACGTCCTGTGCCTGTGCGGCGACCTGACCAATTTCGGCAAGACGCGGGAGGTGGAGATCCTTCTGGAGGACCTGCGGGGATGCCAGATTCCGATGGTCGGGGTGCTGGGCAACCACGAGCATGAGTGTGGCCAGCCCGAACATGTGACGAAGATGCTGTGCGACGCCGGCGTGAAGGTGCTGACCGGCCAGGCCTATGAGATCGAGGGCGTCGGCTTCGCGGGCGGCAAGGGGTTCATCGGCGGCTTCGGCCGCTACATGCTGAGCCCGTTCGGCGAGGCCTCGATCAAGTCGTTCGTGCAGGAGGCGGTCGAGGACGCCAACGGGATCGAAAACTCGATCCGCATGCTGCGCACCGAGCGGTCGGTCGTGGTGCTGCACTATTCGCCCGTGGTCGACACGGTGATGGGCGAGCCGCCCGAGATCCACGCCTTCCTGGGCTCGTCCCGGCTGGCCGAGACCATCGACCGCTATGACAACATCAGCCTGGTGGTGCACGGCCACGCCCATCGCGGCGCGCCCGAGGGCCGGACCAACAAGGGGACGCCGGTCTACAACGTCGCCCTGCCCGTGCTGCGGACGCTGGGCGAGACGCCCTATCGGGTGTTCGAGGTCTGAAACGCCGTGCGCGGCTCGAAGCGCCGCCAGACGGCCCAGAGCAGAAGGGCGGTCACGATGCCCAGGCCGTCGGCCAGCAGGTCGCCCCAGCTGGCGTCGCGGCCGACCATGCCCTGAACGATCTCGACCGCGCCGCCGAGCGCCAGCGCCGAAAGCGCCGCCAGGGTGCGCGGCAGGCGGCGGAACAGCACGCCGAAGCTCCACAGGATCAGACCGAAGGCGACGAAATGGGCGGCCTTGTCCCAGACATTGCTGGCGGCCTCCACGTTCTGGAAGGGTCCCACCATCGAACCGATGATGACGATCAGCAGGACAACCGCGGTCAGGCGCATCAGAAACTTCATCGACAGGAACACTCGGGTGGCGGGAGGAACGGGCTTCTATCAGCGCGCGAGCAGAACCCACACCCCGGTTGCGGCGAAACCCAGAGCCGCGGCGAGGCGAATCCATGTCAGCGGCAGTTTGCGGGCCGCGACCTCGCCGAGCAGCACCGCCGGGGCGTTGACCAGCATCATCCCGAGGGTCGAACCCGCCACGACCAGCGCCAGGTTCTGGAACTGCGCGGCCAGCATGGCGGTGGCGACCTGGGTCTTGTCGCCCATCTCGATCAGGAAGAAGGCGGCCGTCGTGGTCCAGAACACGCCGGCGAAGGTCTTTTCGGTCATGTCCGGCTCTTCATCGAACCGGTCGGGGATCAGGGCCCAGACGGCGAAACCGATGAAGGCCAGGCCCACGCCCCAACGCAGCCACTCGCCATCCATGAACCGGGCCAGCACGGAACCGGCCAGGGCCGCGAAGGCGTGATTGGCCGCCGTGGCCGCCAGAATGCCGAGGATGATCGGCAGCGGTCGCCGCCAGGTCGCCGCCAGCATGATGGCCAGCAGCATGGTCTTGTCCCCGATCTCCGCGATGGAGACGAGGCCGGTCGATATCAGGAAGGCTTCCAACTCGGCTTCATGCGCGGGGGTTCGGCGGACAGACCATTGGCATCCGCAGCCGGCCCCCGCGTGGAAGCGCCCTGCGAAGCCAGCGGTCTTGCCATGTAGGTGATCCTACGCTCGCCTCGCGGAGGCTCGCTGCTTGAGGACCGATACGGTCCGCCCTCAAGCAGTCTCGCGCCGCGCGCGAGACGATAGGGCCACTTAAGAACGCGCCATCCTCTCCGGGCGAGAGGAAGTGTGTTGACGCGAACCCCGCTGAGAGATGCGGGCGGCTACTCCCCGATGACGGCGGGCGGTGTATCCGCCACGGGCTCCGGCGGCAAGACCTCGTCGTGCGGGCCGGTGTCGCTGACGGCCTGCCTGCGTCCGATCGCATAGGCGACCAGCCACAGGGCCATGGCCCAGGCCGCGCCGGCGCACCAGCCCGCAAACACGTCCGAGGCCCAGTGGGCCCCGAGATAGACCCGCGTCAGTCCGATCAGCAGGGCGATCAGTATGGCCGCCCCAAGCACGAAGGCCTTCAGATGGGCGCGCGGGAAGGCCCGGGTCAGCATCACCCCGAGGGTCAGGTAGAAGACGGTCGACAGCAGGGCGTGGCCGGACGGGAAGCTGGCGTTCAGCGTGTCCACCGCCTGGAAGGCGGAGGGCGGCCGTTCGCGCCCGAACATCGCCTTCAACCCCTCGCTCAGCGCGACGCCCCCGGCCAGACCCACCACCAGAAGCAGGGCCGACAGGTTCTTGCGCTGGATCAGCAGGAAGGCGAATGCGATTACCGCGAACAGGGCCAGCACCGATATGCCGCCCAGCGAGGTCAGGTCGGCCGCCGCCTCCCTGAGCCACCACGGCCCCCGCGGCTCGCCGGCGACAGGCTGCATCCAGGCCAGAACCGCCTGATCGAAGGCCTGGCCGTCGGCCTCGGTCATGTCGTCCGCCACCTCGACGAAGGTCATGACCCCGAGGGCGGCGATGAACAGGGCCGACACGGCCGCAATTTCCGTCCGGGCTATGCGCAACATCCGGCGGAAAAATGTGATCGTCTGGTCGGCGGTCATCGGCTGCTAACGGTCCCGCTTGTGTGACGTTCCACTCACGCGTTCGTGAACAGAATGCGGTGAGGCTTGTCACGCCCTCGTCGCGGCCTGTCCACAGGCTCATCCCCCGTCTTGAGGCCGATTCGCCCAGAAAGTGATCGTCAACCCCGTTGACGGTTGGTTAGCCATCTGCGCCCCATATGTGGGCTTGGGGAGCGCTTCAGCCACTAGGTCTTGTGGTTCGCGGCGCGGGGAAACCCATTCGATTTTGTTCAGGGCGGCGAATACCATGGCTGGCGGCGAAGCGTTGAAGACGGTTGATTTCGTGTCCCCGACGGACGGTGATGCGACCACGCGTCCCCATCTGTCCGTGGTGAGATCCATTCAGCTCGACCGGTCCCGCGACGACCTGCTGACCGACTTCGGCAAGAAGACGCTGGAGGATCGATATCTGCTGGCCGGCGAGAGCTATCAGGACATGTTCGCCCGCGTCGCCACGGCCTATGCCGACGACGCCGACCACGCCCAGCGCGTCTATGACTACATGTCCAAACTCTGGTTCATGCCCTCGACGCCGGTGCTGTCGAACGGCGGCGCCGACCGCGGCCTGCCGATCAGCTGTTTCCTGAACGCCGTGGCCGACAGCCTCGACGGCATCCAGTCGGTCTGGAACGAGAACGTGGCCCTGGCCTCGAACGGCGGCGGCATCGGCACCTACTGGGGCGGCGTCCGGTCGATCGGCGAGAAGGTCAAGGGCGCGGGCCAGACGTCCGGCATCATCCCCTTCATCCGCGTGATGGACTCCCTGACGCTGGCGATCAGCCAGGGCTCGCTGCGCCGCGGTTCCGCCGCCGTCTACCTGGACGTCCACCACCCCGAGATCGAGGAGTTCCTCGAAATCCGCAAACCCTCGGGCGACTTCAACCGCAAATCCCTGAACCTGCACCATGGCATCAACGTCTCGGACGCCTTCATGGAGGCGGTGCGCGACGGCAGGACCTTCGACCTGCTGTCGCCCAAGAACCAGGAGGTGGTGAAGACCGTCGACGCCCGCGCCCTGTGGCAGAAGATCCTCGAGATCCGCCTGCAGACCGGCGAGCCCTATCTGATCTTCTCCGACACCGTGAACCGCCAGATGCCGCAGCATCAGCGCGACCTCGGCCTGTCGGTCAAACAGTCGAACCTGTGCTCGGAGATCACCCTGCACACCGGCCGCGACCATCTGGGCGTCGACCGCACCGCCGTCTGCTGCCTGTCCTCCGTCAACGCCGAGATGTTCCTGGAATGGCGCGAGGAGCCCCGCTTCATCGAGGACGTGATGCGCTTCCTCGACAACGTTCTGGAAGACTTCATCCGCCGCGCCCCCCCGGCCATGGCCGCGGCCGTCTATTCGGCCAGGCGCGAGCGTTCGGTGGGTCTGGGGCTGATGGGCTTCCACTCCTTCCTGCAGGCCCAGGGCGTGGCCTTCGAAAGCGCCATGGCCAAGTCGTGGAACATGCGGCTGTTCAAACATCTGCGCCGCGAGGCCGACAAGGCCAGCCGCCTGCTGGCCGAAGAAAAGGGCGCCTGCGAGGATGCCGCCGAGCGCGGCGTCATGGAGCGGTTCAGCCACAAGCTGGCCATCGCCCCGACCGCCTCGATCTCGATCATCTGCGGCGGCACCAGCGCCGGCATCGAGCCGATCCCGGCCAACATCTATACGCACAAGACCCTGTCGGGCTCGTTCGCGGTCAAGAACCCCTATCTGGAGCGCCTGCTGGGCGAGAAGGGCATCGACACCAGCGAGGTCTGGTCCTCGATCCTGGAGCACGAGGGCTCGGTGCAGCATCTCGACGTCCTGAGCGACGACGAAAAGGCCATCTTCAAGACCGCCTTCGAACTGGACCAGCGCTGGATCGTGGAACTGTCGGCCGACCGGTCGCCGGAAATCTGCCAGGCCCAGTCGATCAACCTGTTCATCCCCGGCGACGTGAACAAATGGGACCTGCACATGCTGCACTGGTCGGCCTGGGAGAAGGGCGTCAAATCGCTCTACTACCTGCGCTCCAAGTCGGTTCAGCGGGCCGCCTTCGCCGGCGCCGAGGACAAGGCCGAGGCCGAGGTCGATCCGAACCAGCCGGACCTCTTCTCGGCGGCGCGCACCGACTATGACGAGTGTCTCGCCTGCCAGTAGGACAGGACTGAAACTGGCCTGAGGGGTTCACCCGATTGCGGAACCCGGCCCATCGGCTCACGTTCATCGTCCGATCTGTGACGCCGAAATGGCTGTTGGCGGGATGGCCCGCATCGTGCAGGGTCGGATTCGCTAACGGATCGGGGAGGAACCGTTGATGCGAAGGACGGCGATCCTTGCCGGAGTATTGGCGACTGTGGCCCTGTGGGTCCCGGCGTTCGCCGCTGCTTCGCAGGACGCCCGGACCATCCAGTCCGACCCGTGGAGGGTCGCTCCCGAACGCCCCGCCAACGTCGCCGACCTTCTGACCCGCCTCGATCGCGACGCCCGCTTCGCCAGCGACCCGGCCTGGGACACCGCCGGCGGCTGGACGGGCTATGCGCCCGAGCGCGACCGGACCTCGCAATGGGCCGCCTCCAGCCGGGACGTGTGGTTCGAGAACGACGGTTATGAGGACCGCCTGCGCCTGCGCGCCCAAGGATCGGTCCGCCGTCTCGACGGCTCGCCCCTGCCTCCCGGGCCGCTGGATCCGGCGACCTTCGACGCCGAACACTATGACCTGACCTATACGCGGGGCTGGACCGAGACCTTGGGCCAGACGGCGTCGGGACTGGACGTCACCCTGACGCCGCATGTCGGGGTCGGGGTCGGAACCCGCGGCGGCACGACCGAGGCCGGCGCCACCCTTCGCATCGGCCGCGGCATCGAGAAACTGGTCCCGGACGGCGGCGACGCCTTCGGCGAGCGCCCGCGCTGGTATCTGTATGCGGCGGGTTCAGGCCGGGCCGTCGGCTATAATTTCGCCCGTACCCGCGACGGCGACTTCGCACGATCGGGTTACAGCCAGGATTCGGGCAATTTCCTCGGCGACGCCTCGGTCGGCGTGGCCATGCGGCGGGGGCCGGTGCACACCTCGGTCAGTGTCGCCTATCGCGAGATCGAGACCGAGGGCCTGCGCGCGGGCCACGGCGTCGACACGGACGTGTCCGAGGGCGTGATCGCCTTCCAGCTGTCGATCAAGCCGGAATAAGCGCATCCTTGTTGCGCTAACGGCCGCGACGCGGTCGCGGCCTGCTTGAGCGCGGACATCCGGGCCTCAAGTAGCGCGAAACGCGGTAGGCCCCCTCAGTACGTCCGCGCCACGCCCTCGCGGCGATCATCCGCGCCGCCGTCCCAGCCCCAGCCCATCGTTCCCTGACGCCAGATCGCGCCATGCAGGCCGGAATTCTCGCTGGCGTTGGGGCTGAGCACCACGCCGCGCGCGGCCAGCCCGGCGCGCAGTTCTTCGGAGAAGCGGTCCGTGTCCGCCCCGAAGCCGTCGCCGCGAGCCACCAGATTGGGCAGGTCGAAGGCCGCCTGCACCGGCAGACCCCAATCCAGAACGGCGATCAGGGCCTTGGCGTTATAGGCCAGGATCGAGGTCCCGCCGGGCGAGCCGAACGCACCCAGCAGCCGGCCCTGATGGTCGAAAACCAGCACGGGCGACATCGACGACCGCGGCCGCTTGCCCGCCGCCGCCGCATTGGCCGCCGGCGTCCCGTCCGGCCGGGTCGGAGTGAAGGAGAAGTCGGTCAGCTGGTTGTTGAGGAAGAAGCCCGCCGCCATCCGGCCCGAGCCGAAGACGCTTTCGACCGTGGTCGTCATGCTGACCGCATTGCCCTGCGCATCGACGACGACGAGATGGGACGTCCCCGCCGGCTCGCGCGTGGCGTCGGGTCCGGCGAAGACGCCGCCCGGGGGCGCGCCGGCCTCGGCGGCGCCCGTCAGGCCCGGGGCGAGGGCGGCGCGGGCCGCGACATAGTCGGGGTCCAGCAATCCCTGGACCGGCACGCGGACGAAGCCCGGGTCGCCGACATAGCGGTCGCGATCGGCGTACATCAGCCGCTGCAACTGGGCGAAGGCCGTCCAGGCCTCGGCGCTGTCAGGGCCGGCGTGAATATCGGGCGTCCGTTCGGCCATGGCCAGCAGTTGGAGCACGGCCACTCCGCTGGAGGGCGGGGGCGGCACGCAGACGACATAGACCCGGTAGGGACGGCACAGGGCCCCGCGCTCCACCGGTTCATAGGCGGCGATGTCCTCCGCCGTCAGGGCGCCGGGCCGGGGCTCCTGCGCCACCGTGGCCACGATCTCGCCCGCGATCCGTCCGTTGTAGAAGACCTCGGCTCCGCCGGCCGCCAGCTCGGCCACGGTGTCGGCGTAGGCGGGGTTCCTCAGCACGTCGCCGGCGACGTAGCGGTTCCCGTCCGCCCTGGTGAAATAGGCATTGGCCCAGCGGGTCCGCGCCTGGCCCCGGGTTGCGGCGATGAAGCCGGCCAGCCGCGGGCTGACCACAAAGCCGTCGCGGGCCAGCCGTTCGGCGTCCCCGAACAGGGCGTTCCACGGCAGGCGTCCATGCGCCCTGTGCGCCATCGCGAGCATGGCCACGGCGCCGGGCGCGCCGGTCGAACGCCCGCTCAGGACCGCCTCGCCGACGCCCAGCGGGCGGCCGTTCTCATAGAACAGGTCCGGGGTTGCGGCCGCCGGCGCGGTCTCGCGCCCGTCATAGCTGGTGACCTCGCCGGTCGCGGCGTCGAACATCATCATGAAGGCCCCGCCGCCCAGTCCCGACGACTGCGGCTCGACCAGGCCCAGCACCGCCTGGATGGCCACGGCGGCGTCCACGGCCGACCCGCCCTCGCGCAGCACCTTCAGCCCCGCCTCCACCGCCAGCGGATTGGCGGCCGCCACGAACGGACCCCGGGCGACGGGGGCGGGAGCCGGGCTGGCGGGCGCGACCCCGGCCGGACCGGTCGTTCCCGACCCCACGCCTCCGCATCCGCCCAGCGCCAGACCCGCCGCGACGAGCACGGCCGTAAGGACGCGGACGGACCGATGCGGAAGGTGGATCATGGAGAGCTCAGGTCTGTATCGCGGGACGAATTCGGGGGAGGCGGGACCACCCTGCCCCGCCGCCGTCGCGAACGAAAGCCCCGCGTGGCGCCGTTCCGTCGCCCATAGACACGGCAGGGCGGAAAACCCGTCTTCTGGCCCTTGCCCCCTCGCCGCCCGTCCGCTAGATACCCGCCCTCGCCGTTCGCGGCCAAGCGCGCCCGTAGCTCAGCTGGATAGAGCATCAGACTACGAATCTGAGGGTCGGACGTTCGAATCGTTCCGGGCGCGCCATCTCTTCCCGCATCGCTGAAAAGACTACGGTTTCACCGTTTGCGGCACCGTCTTCCGACGATTGCTACACCACCCTGCTGCACAATCCCGACCAGGGTCGACGATCAAGCTTGGCGAAATGCTCGCGAAAACGGGCGGGCGGGTCCCTGGATCGCGCGCCGTTGTTGATCGTGGTCGCGACAGGCGCGTTGGTCGCCCTCTATCTTTGGAAGAGCAAGCCCGCCCCGCCGTTGATTCTGTTGGCGTCCGGAATCGTCGCCACGGCCATTGCCGGCCCAGGCGGAGGTTTCTGCGCCTCCTAGCGCCGCGATCCGGCTAGGTTTACATCGGCTGACGACTGACCGGACGACGCTCCCCCGCCGCCCGAACTTCCCAACGACAAGGACGGCCCATGACCGAGACGCTGGAACTTTCTCACTGGATCGACGGCGAGAAGGTGACGACCGAGCGGCCCGGCAAGAGCCTCAATCCCTCCGATACGCGCGATGTCGTCGCCCGCACGCCCGACGGCGGCGAGGCGGAGGTCAATGCGGCGGCGGCGGCGGCCAGAGCGGCCTTCCCCGCCTGGTCCGAGGCTTCGCCCGAGGTCCGCGCCGACGTGCTGGACCGCGCCTCCAATATCCTGTTCGAACGCCGCGAACTGGTCGGCCGCCTGCTGTCGCGCGAGGAGGGCAAGACCCTGCCCGAGGGGATCGGCGAGACCGTCCGCGCATCCCGCATCCTCAAATATTTCGGCGGCGAGGCCCTGCGCCTGCACGGCCAGAACCTGATGTCGGTGCGTCCCGGCGTCGAGATTCAGACCTACCGTCAGGCGGTCGGCGTCTACGGCCTGATCACGCCCTGGAACTTTCCCATCGCCATCCCCGCCTGGAAGATGGCGCCGGCCCTCGCCTTCGGAAACACCGTGGTGATCAAGCCCGCCGGCCCCACGCCGGCGACCGCCGAGGCCCTCATCGCCATCCTGCACGAGGCGGGCCTGCCCAGGGGCGTGGTCAATATGGTCATCGGCCGCGGCGGGGTCGGCCAGGCCATCGTCGATCATCCGGACGTGGACGCCATCAGCTTCACCGGCTCGCAGGGCGTCGGCGCGGGCGTGGCCCTGGGCGCCATCAAACGGCAGGCGCGCGTCCAGCTGGAAATGGGCGGCAAGAACCCGTTGATCGTCATGGACGACGCCGATCTGGACCGCGCGGTGCAGATCGCGCTGGACGGCTCGTTCTTCGCCACGGGCCAGCGCTGCACCGCCTCCAGCCGCCTGATCGTGCACGACGCCGTCCACGACCGCTTCGTCGCCGCCCTGGCCGAAAAGGTCGCGGCGCTGCGGGTCGGCGACGCCCTGGACCCGGAGACCCAGATGGGCCCCGCCGTCTCCGAGGATCAGATGGAGACCTCGTATCGATATATCGAGGTGGCGCGCGGCGACGGCGGACGGATCGTCACCGGCGGCGACCGGCTGCAGCTCGAAAAGCCCGGCTGGTACGTCCAGCCGACCCTGATCGCCGACACCCTGCCCGACATGCGCATCAACACCGAGGAGGTGTTCGGCCCCGTCGCCTCGACCATCCGGGTCGGCAGCTATGAGGAGGCGCTCGAGATCGCCAACGGGGGCGAGTTCGGTCTGTCCGCCGGCATCGTCACCACCTCGCTGAAACACGCCCGCGATTTCCAGCGGCGCGCGCGGGCCGGGATGGTGATGGTCAATCTGCCCACCGCCGGGGTCGACTATCATGTGCCGTTCGGCGGTTCGAAGAAGTCGAGTTATGGCGCGCGCGAACAGGGTTTCGCCGCGGTCGAATTCTTCACCCAGACCAAGACCGCCTACAGCTGGAGCTGACACCCGCCCTGCAGGGCGGATTTACCGGGGCCGACCCTCTGCGGCCCGGGTCTCGGCCATGGCGGGCGCTCCCAGCACCGCGCGCAGCCGGGTGGCCAGTTCGGCGCACTGGTAGGGTTTGTCGATCAGCGGGAAGCCATGCTGCATCTGGTTGCCGGTTTCACCGAGATAGCCGGAAGTCAGAAGCACCTTCAGATCGGGATGCCGTTCCTGCGCCTTCTGCGCCAGTTCGATGCCGTTCATGCCGCCGGGCATGATGACGTCCGAGAACAGCAGGTCGTAGTCCGGGTCGCTGTCCAGCCGGTGCAAGGCTCCGCCCGCATCCGAGGCGACGTCGCAGCGGTATCCCAGGCTGGTCAGCATATCGAGACACAGGCTCAGGACCGCCGGATCGTCCTCGACGATCAGCACCCGTTCCGATCCGGCCTCGACCGCGGCCGCCTCGACCGCCTCGGCCGCGGCGGCGGGGGCTTCGTCGGTCAGCGGCAGGGTCAGTTCGAAGATCGCGCCCTCGCCCGGCGTGGCCGAGACCTCGATGCGGCCGCCCGACTGGCTGACGAAGCCGTAAACCTGCGACAGGCCCAGGCCCGTGCCCCGCCCGACCTCCTTGGTGGTGTAGAAGGGCTCGAAGACCCGCTGGGCTACATCCTCCGCCATGCCCGGGCCGGTGTCGCGGACCTGGATCAGCGCCATGGGTCCCGCGTCCCCCGTGACCTCGGAGGTGGTGACCACCAGCCGGCCCTCGCCCTCCATGGCATCCCGCGCGTTGACCGCCAGATTGAGCAGGGCCGTCTCCAGATGGGTGGGGTCGATCGAGGCGTGGAGCGGGCCGCCGGACAGTTCGAGCATAAAGGTGATCCCCTCGCCCATCGCCTGCTGCATCAGCGGCGCGAAATTCCGGATCAGGGCGTTCAGATCGATGACCTGGGGGTTCAGTTGCTGCCGGCGCGAAAAGGCCAGCAACTGGCGGGTCAGGGTCTGGCCGCGCTCGGCCGCCGCGCGAATGGCGGACAGCTGGCGGGTGATGCGCGGCTGGTCGTCGCCGAGCCGGCGCAGCAGGATGTCGGCATTGCCGAGAACGACGGTCAGCAGATTATTGAAATCGTGGGCGACCCCTCCGGTCAGCTGACCCACCGCCTCCATCTTGCGCGCCTGCGCCAGATGCTCCTCCAGCTGACGGCGGTCGGTGACATCCAGAAGGGTGCCGAGAATCTCGCCGCCCCCGCCATTGGCGTCCGGGACCCAGACGCCCTGGTCGAGGAAGGTGCGGTAGGTTCCGTCGGAACACTGCCAGCGGTATTCGCAGGCGTAGGCGCCGCTGATGGAGGCCTGCATCAGACAGGCGGCCACCTTCTCGACGTCCTCAGGATGGATGCGCCCCATGCCGATCTCGGGCTCGTCGACGAACCGGCTGGGGGCGAAGCCGGTCAGCGGCATGATGCTGTCGCTGACGAACAGGGCCGGGAATGGATGGACGCTGGCGCGGGAGGTGAAGACCACGGGCAGGGATTTCAGGATGGTGTCCTGACGTTCCCGCGCCTCGCGAAGGGCCAGTTCGGCGGCCAGTTTTTCCTCGCTGATGCGGGCGTTGGCCTCCAGCAGGGCGTGCTGTTCCTCGGCCTGACGGCGCACCTCCAGCGTCTTGAGGTGCAGCTCGACCAGGATGGCGACCTTGGAGCGCAGGATGAAGGGGTCGACGGGCTTGAACACCACATCGACGGCGCCGGCCGTATAGGCCTGGAAGATGTGGGCCTCGTCGCGGAACACGGCGGTGACGAAGACGATCGGCGTATCGCGCGTGCGCGGATGTTCGCGGATCAGTCTGGCGGTTTCGTAGCCGTCCATGCCGGGCATGTGCAGGTCCAGCAGGATGACCGCGAACTCGTGATGCAGCAGCAGCCGCAGCGCCTCCTCGCCCGAGCGGGCGATGACCAGCTCATGGCCCAGCACCTCCAGCGCCTCGCGGGCGGCAAAGGCGTTGCGCTCATCGTCGTCGACGATGAGGACGCGTGCGGTCAGGGGTTTCGTCCTGGCGCGACGCCCCATCAGATCGCCGCCGGTCCGGAAAGCGCGGCCTGGTCGGACACCGACATCCGGCCGGCGTCGGCGCGCTGGATCGACACCCGCATGACCGAGATCAGATAGTCGATGTCCACCGGCTTGGAGACATAGTCCGAGGCTCCGGCCTGGATGCATTTCTGCCGGTCGCCCTTCATCGCCTTGGCGGTCACGGCGATGATGGGGATGTGGGCGAAACGGGGCAGGGCCCGAATCTCGCGCATGGTCTCGTAGCCGTCCATGTCGGGCATCATGATGTCGACCAGAATGAGGTCGGTCTCGGGATGCTGGGCCAGCAGGTCGAGGCCCGCCCGGCCGCTTTCGGCATAGAGCAGATCGACCCCGAACTCTTCCAGAGCGCTGGCCATGGAGAAGATGTTGCGGATGTCGTCGTCGATGACCAGGGCCGTGCGGCCGGTCAGGATGGCGTCCTCCTTGCGGGTCTGGGCCAGGGTGTTGCGGGCTGTTTCCGACAGCCGGTCCGTGGGTTCGTGGAGCAGCAGGGCGGCCTGCTCCAGCAGCTGTTCGGGGGTGCGGGCCAGACGGGCGTGGCCCGCGAAAACGGCCAGCCGCAGACGGCGCTCGTCCAGAGACGACAGGGTGTCGCCCGCATAGACCACGGCGGGGCGGTCGCCTGACTTCAGCCAGTCGACCAGATCGGGTATGGGCGCGGCGGATACATCGATGATCAGGCTGTCGGCCGGCTTCATCTTCGCCTTGGCCAGACCCTTGAGCCCGTCGACCCGGATGACGGAGCCGAAGGCGGTTTTCAGCAGGGCCTGGGCCTCGCCCGTCGGACCGACGAGGATCAGCCGCCTGTTGGCGGTCGAGATGAATTTCTTCACCTCGTCCAGACTGGCCACGACGCTCTCGCGGTCGATCGGCTTGGGCGTGAAGCCGAAGGCGCCGATCGACAGGCCGAGACCCGCCTGATCATGCGCCGAGATGACATGCACGGGGATGTGCCGCGTCTCGGGCGTGCGCTTCAGCAGGTCCAGCAGGGCCAGGCCGTCCATGTCGGGCAGGCCGACGTCCAGCATGATCGCCTGCGGCCCGTAGCGGCGGGCAAGCGCCGCAGCCGCGACGCCCTCGTGGGTGATAACGCCCTTGAAGCCGCTGTCCCGCACGAGGGCCAGAAGGATGGCCCCGAACCGGGGATCGTCCTCGACGATCAGGATCACAGGATCACCGGGCGAGACCGTATCGCGGTCGTCGGCGACAACGTCGATGGCTTCGATCTCCGGCTCCTCGGAGGCAGTCCGGACGGTGACGGCGCGCGAGGCTTCGCGGGCCGTGGGACCGGACGCCGCCGTCGGGCTGAAGTTCAGCGGAAGGAACAGGGTGAAGGTCGAGCCCTGATCCGGCTCGCTCTCGACCTTCAGCTCGCCGCCCAGCGTGCGGGTGATTTCCCGGCTGATCGAAAGGCCCAGGCCGGTGCCGCCGTATTTGCGACTGGTGGTGCCGTCGGCCTGCTGGAAGGCCTCGAAGATGATCCGCTGCTTGTCCTCAGGGATGCCGATGCCGCTGTCCTGCACCGAGAATGCCAGGACCTGGCCCGCCTTGTTGAGGTGTTCGTTGCCGGGGCTCCAGCCCTTGGCGACGCGGTCGACGCGCAGCCGGACCGAACCGCTCTCGGTAAACTTGAAGGCGTTGGACAGCAGGTTCTTGATGATCTGAAGCAGCCGTTTGTCGTCGGTGTACATCGACGGCGGCAGATCCGGATCGATATCGATGGAGAAGTCGAGTTTCTTGTCCTGGGCGATCTGGGCGAAGGTCCGGTGCATCTGGTCGCGCAGCGATTCCAGCGCCATCTCCCCGATGTCGAGGGTGACGGTCCCGGATTCGATCTTCGACAGGTCGAGGATGTCGTTGATCAGCCCCAGCAGGTCTGAACCTGCGGCGTGGATGTTCCGCGAGAACTCCACCTGTTTGGGCGTCAGATTGCCCTGCGTGTTCTCGCTGAGCATCTTGGACAGGATCAGCAGGCTGTTCAGCGGGGTCCGCAACTCGTGGCTCATGTTGGCCAGGAATTCGGACTTGTATTTCGACGTCAGAGCCAGCTGTTCGGCCTTTTCCTCGAGCGCGAAACGGGCCTGCTCCACTTCGCGGTTCTTGGCCTCCACCTGCTGATTCTGGGCCGACAGCAGGACGGCCTTGTCCTCCAGTTCCGCGTTGGATTGCTGCAGTTCCTCCTGTTTGGCGCGCAGCAGTTCCTCGGACTGGCGCAGGGACGCCGCCTGCTGTTCCAGCCGGTCGTTGGTGGATTTCAGTTCCTCCTGCTGGGCCTGAAGTTCGGCGGTCAGCAGCTGGGACTGGCTCAGCAGACCCTCGGTCCGCATGTTGGCGGCGATGGTGCTGAGCACGATGCCGACCGATTCCATCAGCTGGCTGAGGAAGGACTGGTGGGTCTCGGAGAACTCGCCGAACGTCGCCAGTTCGATCACCGCCTTGACCTCGCCCTCGAACAGGGCCGGCAGGATGATGATGTTCAGCGGCGCGGAGGCGCCGAGGCCGGAGCCGATCTGGACGTAGTCCTGCGGCACATTGGTCAGAAGGATGCGTTCCTTCTCCTTGGCGCATTGGCCGATCAGGCTCTGGCCCAGCCGGAAGGTCGGCGACAGCTGTTCGCGCTCGGTGGAGGCGTAGGCGGCGGCCAGGGTCAGGATGGGTTCGTCGTCGGCGTCCCTGTCCGAAACGTAGAACACAGCGTGCTGGGCGTTGATCAGAGGCGCCAGTTCGGACAGCACCATGTTCGACACCGTCGCCAGATCACGCTCGCCCTGCAGCATGCGGGTGAAGCGGGCGAGGTTGGTCTTCAGCCAGTCCTGTTCGGTATTCTTGAGCGTCTGATCCTTCAGGTTGCGGATCATCTCGTTGATGTTGTCCTTCAGCGCCGCGACCTCGCCCGAGGCCTCGACGGTGATGGAGCGGGTCAGCTCGCCCTTGGTCACCGCGGTCGACACCTCGGCGATGGCGCGGACCTGGGTGGTCAGGTTGCCGGCCAGCTGGTTCACGTTGTCGGTCAGGTCGCGCCACAGGCCGGCGGCGCCGGGCACCCGCGCCTGCCCGCCCAGCTTGCCCTCGATGCCCACTTCCCGGGCCACGTTGGTGACCTGATCGGCGAAGATGGCGAGCGTCTCGATCATGCCGTTGATGGTGTCGGCCAGAGAGGCGATCTCGCCCTTGGCGTCCACGGTCAGCTTGCGCTTCAGGTCGCCGTTGGCCACCGCGGTCACGACGTCGGCGATGCCGCGCACCTGACCGGTCAGGTTGGCGGCCATGGAGTTCACATTGTCGGTCAGATCCTTCCAGGTGCCGCCGACGCCTTCCACGCGCGCCTGACCGCCCAGCTTGCCCTCGGTGCCGACCTCCTTGGCCACGCGCGTCACTTCCGAAGCGAAGGCGTTCAGCTGGTCCACCATGACGTTGATGGTGTTCTTCAGCTCGAGGATCTCGCCCTTCACGTCGACGGTGATCTTCTTGCTGAGATCGCCCTTGGCCACGGCCGTCGTCACCTCGGCGATGTTGCGCACCTGACCGGTCAGGTTGCCGGCCATGAAGTTCACATTGTCGGTCAGGTCCTTCCAGGTGCCGGCCACCCCCTTCACATTGGCCTGACCGCCCAGCTTGCCTTCCGTGCCCACTTCGCGCGCCACCCGGGTCACTTCCGAGGCGAAGGCGTTCAGCTGGTCCACCATGGTGTTGATCGTGGATTTGAGCTCGAGAATTTCGCCCTTCACATCGACGGTGATCTTCTTCGAGAGGTCGCCGTTGGCCACGGCCGTGGTCACCTCGGCGATGTTGCGCACCTGACCGGTCAGGTTGTCGGCCATCAGGTTCACGTTGTCGGTAAGGTCCTTCCACGTGCCGGTGACGCCGGTCACCTGCGCCTGACCGCCCAGATTGCCTTCCGTGCCGACCTCGCGGGCCACACGCGTCACTTCCGAGGCGAAGGCGTTCAGCTGGTCCACCATGACGTTGATGGTCGACTTCAGCTCGAGAATTTCGCCCTTCACGTCGACGGTGATCTTCTTGGACAGGTCGCCGTTGGCCACGGCGGTGGTCACCTCGGCGATGTTCCGCACCTGGCCCGTCAGGTTTGCGGCCATGAAGTTGACGTTGTCGGTCAGGTCCTTCCAGGCCCCGCCGACGCCCTTCACATTCGCCTGCCCGCCCAGCTTGCCCTCGGTGCCGACCTCGCGGGCCACGCGCGACACTTCCGAGGCGAAGGAGTTCAGCTGGTCCACCATGACGTTGATGGTCGACTTCAGCTCGAGAATCTCGCCCTTCACGTCGACGGTGATCTTCTTCGAAAGGTCGCCGTTGGCCACGGCGGTGGTCACCTCGGCGATGTTGCGCACCTGACCGGTCAGGTTGTCGGCCATCAGGTTCACATTGTCGGTCAGGTCCTTCCAGGCGCCGGTGACGCCCTCCACCTGGGCCTGACCGCCCAGCTTGCCGTCGGTGCCGACCTCCTTGGCCACGCGCGTCACTTCCGAAGCGAAGGCGTTCAGCTGGTCCACCATGACGTTGATGGTGTTCTTGAGCTCCAGCACCTCCCCGCGGACCTGCACGGTGATCTTCTTGGACAGGTCGCCCTTGGCCACGGCGGTGGTGACCTCGGCGATGTTGCGCACCTGGCCCGTGAGGTTGTCGGCCATCAGGTTCACGTTGTCGGTCAGGTCCTTCCAGGTGCCGCCGACGCCTTCCACGCGCGCCTGACCGCCCAGCTTGCCTTCCGTGCCCACCTCGCGCGCCACCCGGGTCACTTCCGACGCAAAGGCGTTCAGCTGGTCCACCATGGTGTTGATGGTGGATTTGAGCTCGAGGATTTCGCCCTTCACGTCGACGGTGATCTTCTTCGACAGGTCGCCCTTGGCCACCGCGGTCGTCACCTCGGCGATGTTCCGCACCTGACCCGTCAGGTTGGCCGCCATGAAGTTCACATTGTCGGTCAGGTCCTTCCAGGTGCCCGCCACGCCCTTGACGTTCGCCTGGCCGCCCAGCTTGCCCTCGGTGCCCACCTCGCGGGCCATTCGGGTCACTTCCGAAGCGAAGGAGTTCAGCTGGTCCACCATGGTGTTGATGGTGTTCTTGAGCTCCAGCACCTCGCCCTTCACGTCCACGGTGATCTTGCGGCTGAGGTCGCCGTTGGCCACGGCGGTGGTCACTTCGGCGATGTTTCGCACCTGACCGGTCAGGTTGGCGGCCATGAAGTTCACATTGTCGGTCAGGTCCTTCCAGGTGCCGGCCACGCCCTTCACATTGGCCTGACCGCCCAGCTTGCCTTCCGTGCCCACTTCGCGCGCCACCCGGGTCACCTCGGAAGCGAACGAGCCCAACTGGCCCACCATGGTGTTCACGACCCGGCCGATGCGCAGGAATTCGCCGCGCAGGGGCTGTTCCTCGTTCTCCAGGTCCATGGTCTGGCTGAGGTCGCCCTTGGCCACGGCGCCAATCACGCGGGCCATTTCGGCGGTCGGGTGCACCATGTCGGCGATCAGGGTGTTGACGGCGTCGACGCTGTCCGCCCAGGCCCCCGTCGCGGAGGGCACGCGGGCGCGGTTGTTGATCTTGCCCTGACGGCCCACGGCCTCGCCCAGACGGCTGAATTCGCGGCTCATCCGGTCGTTCAGCTCGACGACATCGTTGAAGGCCTCGGCCAGTTCGCCGTCCAGGCCGGTCAGACCGCCGGGCAGGCGGACCGAGAAATCGCCCCGTCGGAAAGCCCTCAGGGCCGTGAGAAGCTGGCGATTGTCGAGGGTGGGTTCAACGACGGTGGCAAGCGACATCATTCACCTTCAGCTCAGAAGCAGCGCATCCGAAGGCTCCGCCAGTCGTTTGTCGGTAAGGATGCGTCCCGCTCTTCGCGTTCGCCATGCCCCCCGGCCACGCCCACACGTCCCCCCGAACCAACTGCTGAAAACCGCGAGGATTGGTATGGGTTCCGGATCACCCCGAAGATTTTTGACGTTGCCAATCGGGATTCAGGAGCTAGCTTCCCGCGCCATGCACACGGGGCCAGATCGGGCGTTCGGGACGTGAGCGCTGCAGGGCAAGGCGGCGTGGATCCCGGGTTGGCGGCCTTTGTCGAGGCGGCCATTCCATCGGTGTGGGCGCTTGAGGCCCTGCTCGTTCTGAAGCGGGATCCTGAAATCGCATGGGCGAGCGACGATCTGGTCGCGGAAATGCGCGCCAGCACGACGCTGGTGACCGACTGCATAAGTGTTCTGCAGCGCGCCGGCCTGGTCATCGAGCAATCGGGTTCCGTCCGGTATGCGCCTGCTTCGCCGGCGCTGGCGGCCCTGGCGGACGCGTTGCAGAATGCCTGGCGCGAACGGCCCGTAGCCGTCGTCAACATGATCACGACCCGCAGGTCAGATCCGCTGAAGGGGTTCGCCGACTCGTTTCGGCTGGGGGGATGGAAGGGATGACCGACTGGATGCCTCAGCTGGTGTACGGCCTCTGTGTCGCGACCAGCGCGATCTGCGCCGTGCTGCTGGTGCGATCCTGGCGACGTTCACGCCAGCCCCTGCTCCTGTGGAGCGCGTCCTGCTTCAGTCTGCTGGCGGTCAACAACCTGCTTCTGTTCCTGGACCGGCTGATTCTGCGGGAAATCGATCTCGGACCAACGCGCGTGGTGACCGCCCTCCTCGCCGTGGGGGTCCTGCTTTACGGCTTCATCTGGGAGGTCGATCGATGAGCGCGATGGCGCTGGCCAACGGCGCGGTGATCATGGGCCATGTCATCGCGGCCCTCTTCTTCGTCAAATTCTGGCGCCGGACGGGCGACCGCCTGTTCCTGGCGTTCGCCGCAGCCTTTCTGCTGATGGGTCTCGTGCCGCTGCTGACGACCCTGATGCAGGTGCCGCGCGAGGAGCAGAGTCCCTTCTATCTGATCCGCCTGATCGCGTTCCTGATCATCATCTGCGCCATCGTCGCAAAGTCCCGTCCCGGGCCGAAGGGGCAGCCGCCCGAATAGATCGCTGAGCGCTTTCATTGGACTTGGCGGCGCCGGGGCGTCAGCGTCGGGGGATGAGCGAATCGCCCGCCAACCCGCCCGACGACGGGCGGCCCGGCTTCTACGAATTCTTCGCCGGCGGCGGCATGGTCCGGGCCGGGCTGGGCGAGGGCTGGCGCTGCCTGTTCGCCAATGACATCGATCCGGGAAAGGGTCAGGCCTATCGCGCCAACTGGGGCGAGGGCGACTTCCATCCGGGCGATATCGGCTCCGTGACGGCGGGCGATCTGCCCGGCGAGGCGGAGCTGATGTGGGGCTCGTTTCCGTGTCAGGACCTTTCGCTTGCCGGCGCCGGCGCCGGACTGGGCGGGCGCCGGTCGGGGACGTTTCACGCCTTCTGGGACGTGGCTCGCGGCCTGGCCGCCGACGGAAGGGCGCCGGCGATCGTGGCGGTCGAGAATGTCTGCGGCACGCTGACCTCGCGGGGCGGACGGGATTTCGAGGTCGTCTGCCAGACCTATGTCGACGCCGGCTATCGCTGGGGGGGCCTGATCATCAACGCGGACCGGTTCCTGCCCCAGTCGCGGCCGCGTCTGTTCGTGATCGGCGTCCGGGGCGATCTGGCGACGCCGTCCGGCCTGACCGCCCCGGGTCCGCTGGAGCCGTTTCACCCGGCCGCCCTTCGCCGCGCCGTCGGCCGGCTGCCCGAGGCGTTGCGCGCCCGGATGGCCTGGTGGCGGCTGCCCGAACCGGACGTCCGCCCGGCGGCTCTGGCGGCGATCATCGATGACGACCCGGCCGATGCGCCCTGGAGCCCGCCGGAGCGGACGGCGCGGCTGCTGGCCCTGATGTCCCCGGTCAATCTGGCCAAGGTCGAACAGGCGCGCCGGGACGGCGGGCGATGCGTCGGGGCCCTCTACCGGCGGACCCGTCGGGACGCAGACGGCGGCAAGCTGCAACGGGCCGAGGTGCGGTTCGACATCGCCGGCTGCCTGCGCACGCCGGCGGGAGGATCCAGCCGTCAGACCGTGCTGGTCGTCGACCGGGGGGTGGTCCGTTCGCGGCTGATGTCGGCGCGGGAGACGGCGCGGCTGATGGGCCTGGCCGACGACTACCGGCTGCCGGCCTCCGACAGCGCCGCCTGGCGGCTGACCGGTGACGGCGTCGCCGTGCCCGTCGTCCGCCATCTGGCGGAATGGCTGTTCGAGCCGATCGTGGAAGCGGCGAGGCGGACCCGCCGCGCGGCCTGATCCCCGGAACCGCCCTCTTGCCAAAGCCGCACAGCGGAGCATCATGGCGCAGGGGTCTGGGGAGATCATCGTGAAATATCTTGCACTGAGCCTTGCCGTTCTGGTGGCCGGAGCCGCGACTCCGGCTGCCGCAGAGAGCTGGCATCCGTTTTCGCGCAGTCCGAACAACGTCTTCATGGCTGACGTCGACAGCATCGTGGACAATGGCGCCGTCAAATCGGTGCGGGTCGTCACGGCTCCGCGCCGCGGCGAGGCGGGCGACTACAGCCATTCGATCGAGACCTATGAGATCGACTGCGGCGCGAGCACCTGGCGCACCGCGGGGGTGGTCGAATACGGTCCTGACGGCGCGGAGGCCGGGCGCTATCCCGAGGAGGGATCGCCCTTCGAGCCGGTGCGCCCGAACACGTCGCCCGCCTTTCTCAGCAGTATCGTCTGCGAGGGTTCGCGCGCCCAGCCGCCGGTCTGGGCCACGATCAAGGACTTCGTCGACGCCGGCCGCCCCTGACCGGGGTCAGGCGTCGACGGCGGCGTCCAGGGCGTTGGCCTGGATGAACTCGCGGCGCGGCTCGACCACGTCGCCCATCAGCTTGGCGAACAGGTCCGACGCGTCCTCCTGATGCTCGACCTGCACCTTCAGCAGGGTGCGGGCGTTGACGTCCAGGGTGGTCTCCCACAGCTGTTCGGGGTTCATCTCGCCCAGGCCCTTGTAGCGCTGGATGGCGATGCCCTTCTTGCCGGCGTCGAGGACCGCCTCGAGCAGGTCCAGCGGGCCGCGCACGGTGACCGTCTTGTCCTTGCGGCGGAAGATGGCCGGCTTGTCGAACACGCCTTCGAAGGCGGCCGAGCGTTCGGCCAGACGGCGGGCGTCCAGCGAGCGGATCAGGGCCTCTTCCAGCACGATGCGTTCGGTCACGGCCCGGCGCACGCGTTCGAAGGCCACGGCCCCCTGGGCGCCCGGCGCGCCGGTCCAGTCGCCGTCGCCTTCCTCGGCGTAGAGGTTCAGGCGGGCGGCGGCCTTGGCCGGATCCGCCGCGTCCTCGTCGAACAGGCCGGCCAGGGCTGACTGTTCGATCGCGAAGGCCGGGGCGCGCTGCGACAGGCGGTCGACCCCGGCCTTGAAGGCCTTGGCCTCGCGCACGAGGGACTGCAGATCGCGGCCGGTGCGCCGTTCGCCGCCCGGCAGGTCCAGCTCGGCCTCGGACGAGCCTTCCTCGATCAGATAGGCGTCCATCTCGGCCTGGTCCTTGAGGTAGCGGGACTGCTTGCCCTTGGCGACCTTGTAGAGCGGCGGCTGGGCGATATAGACGTGCCCGCGCTCGATCAGCTCGGGCATCTGGCGGTAGAAGAATGTCAGCAGAAGGGTCCGGATGTGGGCGCCGTCGACGTCGGCGTCGGCCATCAGGATGATCTTGTGATAGCGCAGCTTGTCGGCGTTGAAGTCGTCGCGGCCGATGCCGGTGCCCAGCGCCATGATCAGCGTCCCGATCAGTTCGGATGACAGCATGCGGTCGAAACGGGCGCGCTCGACGTTGAGGATCTTGCCGCGCAGGGGCAGGACGGCCTGGTTTTCGCGGTTGCGGGCCTGTTTGGCCGAGCCGCCGGCGGAATCGCCCTCGACGATGAACAGTTCGGACTTGGCCGGGTCGCGTTCCTGACAGTCGGCCAGCTTGCCGGGCAGGGAAGCCATGTCCATCGAGGTCTTGCGGCGCGTCAGGTCGCGGGCCTTGCGCGCGGCCTCGCGGGCGGCGGCGGCCTCGATGATCTTGGCGACGACCTGCTTCGCCTCAACCGGATGCTCCTCGAACCAGGTCGACAGGCCTTCGGAACACAGGCCCTCGACAGCCGGCCGCACCTCCGACGAGACCAGCTTGTCTTTCGTCTGGGAGCTGAATTTCGGATCCGGAACCTTGACCGACAGGACGCAGGTCAGGCCTTCGCGGGCGTCCTCGCCCGAGACCGAAACCTTCTCCTTTTTCGCCGCGCCGGCGGCGTCGATATAGCCGCCCATGACGCGCGTCAGACTGGCGCGGAAGGCGGACAGGTGGGTGCCTCCATCCCGCTGGGGGATGTTGTTGGTGAAGCACAGCATGGTCTCGTGGTAGCTGTCGTTCCACCACAGGGCGAGATCGAGCTCGATCCCCTCCTTCTTGCCGCGGATGACGATGACGTCCTTGAGGATCGGCGTCTTGGACTTGTCCAGATGGCGCACAAAGGCCTCGACGCCCCCTTCGTAGTGCAGGATTTCCTCGAACTTCTCGGCGTGGCGGTCGTCGCGCAGCTTGATGACCACGCCCGAGTTCAGGAAGGCCAGCTCGCGCAGCCGATGCTCCAGCGTCTTCAGGTCGAAGTCGATGTGGGCGAAGGTGGTGACCGACGGGTAGAAGGTGACCTCGGTGCCCGACAGGGGCTGGCCGGCGCGCGCGCCCTCGGTGCGGATCGGGGCGTCGCCGGTGACCCGCAGGCTCTCGACCGTGTCGCCGCGGGCGAACTTCATCTCGTGGCGCTTGCCGTTGCGATAGATGACCAGCTTCAGCCAGTCGGACAGGGCGTTGACGACGGAGACGCCGACGCCGTGCAGGCCGCCGGAGACCTTGTAGGAATTCTGGTCGAACTTACCGCCGGCGTGCAGCTGGGTCATGATGACCTCGGCCGCCGAGACGCCCTCGCCCTCGTGGATGTCGGTGGGGATGCCGCGGCCGTTGTCGGTGACGGTGACCGAGCCGTCGGCGTTGAGGATCACCTGGACCAGGTCGGCGTGGCCGGCCAGGGCCTCGTCGATGGCGTTGTCGACCACCTCATAGACCATGTGGTGCAGGCCCGAGCCGTCGTCGGTGTCGCCGATATACATGCCGGGCCGTTTGCGAACCGCGTCCAGGCCCTTCAGGACCTTGATGGAATCGGCGCCGTAGGCGGCCTCTTCGGCGGTGTCGACGTTGCGCGCGGTCTCGGTGTTGTCGGTCATATATTCGGTCGGTGAAACGCCCTCTTCGAGGGCCTCTGAAGGCGGCGGTTGAACCACCTTGAACGGGCTGTTTTCAGGGCGCGAATCCGATCCGCGCCGATACCCGCAACATATAGGGATTCAGGGCGAAATTGCGAGAAAAAGCGACGCTGGAAAAGGCCGCGCGCAGAGGCCGGAGCCGCGCCGGATTCAGTCGTTCGAGAACCCGCCGTCAGCCACCCGCACGAACTGCGCCCGCCCGCGCAGCGGCGCGAACAGTTCAGCCTCCGTGCCGGTCATGAAGGCCTGCAGCCCCAGCGCCTCGATCTCGTCGAACAGGGCGGCGCGGCGGGCCGTGTCGAGGTGGGCGGGGGCTTCGTCCAGCAGCAGCACCGGCGGCGCCGGCTGGTCGGCCAGACGCGTGATCTGGGCGAGGATCAGGTTCAGGACCAGCGCCTTCTGCTCGCCGGACGAGCCCTCGGCGGCGGGACGGTTCTTCTCGCGGTGCAGGGCGGTCAGGTCGGATCGGTGCGGGCCATAGAGCGACCGGCCGGCGGCGGCGTCGCGGGCGCGGGAGCGGACCATGCCGTCGCGGATGACAACGGCGATAGCGATCTCGTCGGCGCCTTCGCTGGCGAGGGTCTCGGCCTCGCCGGTCAGGCCGAGGTCGGCCTGGGGGAAGGGCCGGTCGGAGCGGGCGTCGATGGCGGACTGGAGGGTGGTCAGGGCGGCGGCGCGGGCGAGGGCGGCGGCGGCGCCGGCCTCCCCCAGCCGGATCTCCAGGGCGTCGAGCCACAGCGGATCGGCGGCGCGCCCCTCGGCGCCCTCGGTCAGCAGGCGCAGCCGCTCGCGCAGGGCCTTTTCATAGGCCGAGACCGAGGCGGCGTGCGACGGCTCGGCGGCGAAGACCAGCCGGTCGAAGAAGCGCAGGCGCGCGGCGCGGGCGTCGGAGAACAGCCGGTCCTGTTCGGGCGTGGCCCAGACGGGGCGCAGATGGTCGAGCAGGCGGCCGGGCTGGGCCGTCTCGCCGTCGATGCGCACGATGCGGCGGGCGGCGCCCGCGGACTGAACGCCGGTGCCCAGCCTGGTCTCGCCCTCGCCGTCGGTCAGGACGGCCGCGACGGCCCATGCCCGGCCGCCGGCCTCGCCCGGTTCGCGGCGGCCCATTTCCGGCGCCGCAGCCCCGCGCAGCCCCTTTCCGGGCGTGAACAGGCTGAGCGCCTCCAGCAGATTGGTCTTGCCCGCCCCGTTCGGCCCGTGGAGCACCACCGACCCCGCCGCAATGGGCAGGGTGGCGCTCGCATAGGAGCGGAAGTCGGTGAGGGTGAGGGCGGTGATCATCGCTAAGTGCTCCCCTTTTGGGGGCGTTGTCCGCGAAGCGGACTGAGGGGGCTTGAGCGCAGCGCGGGTTCGGCCCCCTCCACCATGCTGCGCATGGTCCCCCTCCCCCGATGGGGGAGGATTGAGCGCATCAGACTCTCAGCGGCATCAGCACATACTGCACGCCCGGATCGCCCGGATCGAGCACCAGCGTCGGGCTGGCCGGGTCGGCGAATTTGAAGTGGGCGGTCTCGCCGGTGATCTGGCCGGCGACGTCCAGCAGGTAGCGGGCGTTGAAGCCGATCTCGAAGGGCTCTTCGGAATAGCCGATCTCGACCTCCTCGACCCCCTGCCCGGCCTCCATGTTGCGCACCGTCAGGGTCACGCGATCCAGCTCGAAGGCCAGTTTCACCGACCGGCTCTTTTCAGCGGAAATGGTGGCGACGCGGTCGACGGCCTGGGCGAACAGGGCGTTGTCGATATCGGCCTGTTTGTCGTTCCCCTTGGGGATGACGCGCATATAGTCGGGGAAGGCGCCGTCGATGACCTTGGAGGTCAGGGAGGCTTGGCCGAATTCGAAGCGAATCTTCTGCGGCGAGACCATGACCTCGACCGGGCCGGAGCCGTCGTCGAGCAGGCGGCGGACCTGATCCACCGTCTTGCGCGGAACGATGACGCCGGGACCGCCGGCGGCGCCCTCGGGGGCCGGGGTCTCGGCCAGGGCCAGGCGGTGGCCGTCGGTGGCCACGGCGCGCAGCAGCGGAATGCCGGCCTCGGCCACGGTGTGCAGATACAGGCCGTTCAGATAGTAGCGCGTCTCCTCGGTCGAGACCGCGAACCGGGTCTTGTCGATCAGCCGGGCCAGGTCTTCCTTGGGCAGGGTGAAGCGCGTGCCCGAGGTGTCGGTCGACATGACCGGGAAGTCGCCGGCCGGCAGGACCGGCAGGTTGAATTTCGAACGCCCGGCCTGGACCACCAGACGGGGGTCGTCGCCGTTGTAGCTCAGCGAGACCTCGGCGCCGTCGGGCAGCTTGCGGACAATCTCGTACAGGGTGTGGGCCGGGGCGGTGATCTGGCCCTCGACATTCACCTGGGCCTCGGCCTCGTCGACCATCTCCATGTCCAGATCGGTCGCGGCGAAGCTGAGCTTGTCGCGGCCCGCGCTGAGCAGGACGTTGGACAGGATCGGAATGGTGTTGCGGCGCTCGACGACGCTCTGAACGTGGCCCAGGGCCTTCAGAAGCGCGGATCGTTCGATGGTCAGTTGCATGTCGTCTCGCCCGGATGCGGCGACTCAGGCGTCACCGCGACATAGAGGGCCTTGGACACTAGCGGATTGACGGCGCGGGGCAACGGGGGACGGCGAAGCCGTCCCCGCTGTCCACAGTCAGCCCCTGAGTTTGCGCGTCAGCGTCTCGACGTCCCGCGCGATCTGGTCGTCCAGACCCATCAGCTCCTCGATCTTGCGCACGCCGTGCAGGACCGTGGTGTGATCCCGCCCGCCGAAGCGGCGGCCGATGTCGGGATAGGAGCGGGTCGTATGCTGTTTGCACAGCCACATGGCGATCTGGCGCGGACGGGCCACGGCGCGCGTGCGACGCTCGCTGAGCAGGTCGGCCTGTTTGAGGCTGAAGTGGTCGGCGACCGTCTTCTGGATCTCGTCGACGGTGATGCGGCGCTCGGGGCCGCCGCGCAGGGCGGAACCCAGCAGGCCCTGGGTCTCGTCGACGGTCAGGGACGACAGCCGGGCGCCGGCGACGGCGGCCAGGGTGTTCACGGCGCCTTCCAGTTCGCGCATCGAGCCGGGCGTGCGGTCGACCAGATGCTCCAGCACCTCGGCCTGGGCCTCGCCCGAGACGACGCCCAGCTGGGCCAGGGCCTGGATGCGGTTGCGGGCCACGGCCAGTTTCAGGGCGCGGTCGGCGGGCTCGACCGGGCAGGTGAGGCCCGAGGCCAGATGACTGCGCAGGCGCGGCTCGACCTCGGTCAGGGCCATGGGCGGGCGGTCGGCCGAGATGACGATCTTCTTGCCGTCCTCGATCAGGGCGGTCAGCGTCGACAGCAGTTCTTCCTGGGTGCCGGCCTTGCCGCCGACGAACTGGACGTCGTCGATCAGCAGCATGTCGGCGCCGCGCAGGCTGTCCTTGAAGGCGGCCATGGTGCGGTCCTGGGTGGCCCGCACGAAGGTCGACAGGAAGCGTTCGGCGGTCAGATAGACGACCTTCGCGTCCGGACGCAGGCGCTGGGCCTCCCACGCGATGGCGTTCAGCAGGTGGGTCTTGCCGTAGCCATACGGGCCGCAGAAGAAGATCGGGTTGAAATGGCCGTCGGCCCAGGCCGCGGCCTGACGGGCGATGGCCAGGGCGAAGGCGTTGCCCTGCCCTTCCACGAAGCTGTCGAAGGTCAGGCGCTCCTGCAGGCCGGCGGCGCGCACGGCCCGGGCGCCGTCGGCGACCGGAGGCACGGTGGCCAGGGGCATCTGTTGGGGCATCGCATGGGACTGGGCCAGCGGCACGACATTGGCGCCCTCGGCGCGGCCGGCGGCGACCTGCGAGGCCGAGGGGGTCGAGCCCATTTCGGCGCGGCAGCGCACGTCCAGACGGCGCGACAGGCCGTCCAGGCCCAGCCACAGCTCATTCATGCGACGCAGGGCGTTCTTGCGCACCCAGTCGCGGGCGTAGGCGGTCGGGGTGACCAGGATCAGCTGGCCCGACCCGTCGGCGCGGACGGCCGAGGGGGCGATATAGGAGCTGAACGGCCCCTCGCCGATTTCCGTGCGAAGACGGCCCGCCGCCTCGGTCCAGATACGATCCGGATCCGTCATCCCCGCCATTCCCGCACTCCCCGTAAACATCAGCCACCCGTTCAGTCCATCACTGCCGACGACCTTCGAGACAGCCTGAAATCCGGGACGACTTCTCCTGTCCCGCGTGGCGATGGCGCCGCGCGGGTGGGGTCGAACTCTTGAACAGGCGTCTCACGCCGACACGAAAACAGGTTCCGCGCCGTCTTCATCCGTGTGGGGATGGAAGTGCGTCAGCGCCCCAAACTTACGCCCGGCGAGGGGGGCGTCAACGCTGATTCGCGAGTCGATTCGCACTTAAAATTGTTGACTCCGCTAAAGCCAAACGCAGTCAACGAAAAACCGTATTTCGCCACAGGCGCGAGCGCCAATTCAGGCCCGAACGGTTAGACGCACACGTGCAAACGGCGAGGAAGCGTTCGCGCCCTCGCCGTTGATATCGTTGGAATTTACCATGACAGGCCTGTGAAAGGCCGTCAGCAGGCCCCTATGTCAGGCAGCCGACATTTTCTTCAGCTGGGCGGCCAGACGGCCGACCTTGCGCGAGCCCGTGTTCTTGTGAACCACGCCCTTGGAGACGGCGCGCATCAGCTCGGACTGAGCCTCGACGAAGGCGGTCTTCGCAGCGCCGGCGTCGCCGCCGGTGACGGCTTCCTGGAACTTGCGCAGGAAGGTGCGGACGCGCGTGCGGCGCGCCTTGTTCACTTCGGTGCGGGCAGCGATCTTGCGGATCGCTTTCTTGGCGCCGGCATTGTTGGCCATCAGTCAAACCTTACGAACGGAAACGCCGCGGAGCACGGTCCACGGCGGGGAAATCTCGAAGAGCGCGCGGCTATAGCGGAAAGGGGTTGAGGGGTCAACGCGAGTCTGGACGCCGCTTTCGCCGCCCTTTGGCCGACCGACGTTAGCGACGGTTGACGCCGTTAGGTTACAATTGTAGCGTCTGCGCGACATTGATCGTGAGACCTGTATCATGACCGAACCCACAGCTCCCAGCGAGTCCGAACTGGACGTCCTCAAATGCTTCTGGCGCGATGGCGACCTGTCGGCGCGCGAGGTGCAGAGCCGGATCGCGGCCGACCTGGGCTGGACCTCGTCCACCACGCGGACGGTGTTGGAGCGGATGCGGGGCAAGGGTTTGCTGACCCGGCGCGATGTGCACGGCATGGCCGTCTATTCGACCGCCCAGCCCAAGGTGGCGGTGATCGGCGGCCTGATGAGACGACTGGGCGCCCTGCTGGACCTCGACGGCCCCCTGCCCGCCGCCGCCTTCTCGGGCAGCCAGATCCTCGACGCGGACGACATCGCCGAACTGGAAGCGGCCTTGGCTACGCCGGACGTCAATGGGGAGGACCGCTGATGGGCGCGCCGGAGCTTCTGGCCCTGTCGCTGGGTCTGTCGGTGGTCGTGGCGGCCCTGGGCTGGGTCGGCGGTCGGGGGGTAGAGCGACTGAGCGCCGATCCGCGGCTGAGGGACCGGGTCTGGGCTGCGGCCCTGATCCTGCCCGCCCTGCCGCCCGTGGCGCTCGGGTTGATGCTGCTGACGCCCGCGCCGGTGCGGGAGATCGCGGCAGCGCCCATCGGTCTGCCGATCGACGTCGTCATGGCGCCGGCCGGAGTCGCAGCTGTCGCGCCGCCGACCGGCCCTGTCCTTGATTCAAACCTGTTCGCCTGGATTGTGCTGGGCGTGGCGATCCTGTTGGCCGTCGGACGGTTGACGGCGCTGGCGCTGCGCGCCCGACGCCTGCTGCGGATCATCGCTCAGGCGCAGACGCCGGCCCCGGCCGTCACGGCGATGGTCGAGGACGTCGCCCGCGATCTCGCCATCCATCCGCCCCTCGTCGGGATCAGCGCCGCCGCGCCAGAGGCGCTGCTGGCCGGGCTGGGGCGGGCGCAGCTGATCCTGCCCGCCGGTTTGGCGACCCCGTCGACAGACCTGGCGGCGGCCCGCGCCGTGATCGCCCACGAACTGTCCCATCTGAAGCGCGGCGATCACCGCGCCCTGTGGCTGGAGGAGGCCTTGCTGGCGCTACTGGCCGTCAATCCCCTGATGGCGATGCTGCGCGCCCATCGCGCCGCCGCGCGCGAGGAGGCGTGCGACGCCCTCGCCCTGGCCGGAGCCGCGCCGGACGCCCGCCGGGCCTATGCCCGCTCCCTGATCGAGGCGTTGCGGAGCCGCGCCGCTCCGCCGGCCTCCGGCGGCCTGCCCGCCCTGACCTTCACCGGCGCGGGGAGGACCACCGCCATGCATCGTCTGAAAGCCGTGATGAACCCCGCCCCGGCCGCCGGTCGCGGCCCTCGCTTGATGGCGCTGGGCCTCGCCGGTCTGATCGCCCTGCTGGGCGGCGCCGGATCGCTGGCGGTGGCCGGGGAGCGGGAGGCCGTGATCCGCATGGCCGCGCCAGCCCCCGAGCCGACGCCGGCGCGGGAGCCGATTGGCGAACAGTCCAGCTCCGTCGAGAGAGACGGGGGCGCCTCAAGCTCTGTGGTAGACGCTCCGACTGACAGGCCGGCGTCCCCAGCGGTCGAGACCACGCAGTCAAGGCTGACGCCCGAGCAGGAGGCGCGCTATCGCAATGCGTCGGCTCGTCAGTACCAGACGATTTGCGCCTCGGCGGAGCCGGCCGACGTCGGCTTCTGCAGCGGGGTGATGTTCGGTGTGCTCGTGCAAGCGCCGCAGAACGGCTTCTGCGCCCCGGGGGCGGTGGCCGCTCCCGGTGCGAGCGGCCCGGAGCTGAGCGCCTTCGTCGATAGTGGAAAGCGGGAAATCGCCGGGATGCGCCCCAATGCCGGCGAGGGCGCGTATGAATTCGCGCAGCGAGCTCTGAAGCAGGCCTATCCGTGCGAGACAGCCCGGATGGAACCCGAGGCGCTCCAGGCCGAGGTCGCCCGGATGCAGTCGTCGGTGCCGCTGACCGTCACGGCAGACATCGAGGGCCGACCGCTATCCGTGCGGGGAGACGAATCCCTGCGGGTTGTGCTGACCGACGAGAACGGGGCCGTGATGAACACCTTCGGTACTTTGAACCCCGGGAAACGCGCGTCCGGTCCTCTCGGTCCGCTCGGCATGGCGATCGCCGCCGAGGATTTCCCGGGTTTCGGCGAGTCGACCCGGACCTACACGCTCACCGGCGAAATTCGCGGACCGGGCCGGACGCTGCGCTACGTCGCCGACCCGGTGACCATCCGTCTGGCCCCCGGCGCGCGCCATGTGGACTTACGGCCCACGCTGAGTTTCCGCCCGGCCTGATAGCCCCTACCGCCCCGTAAACACCGGCTTCCGCTTCTCCACGAACGCCGCCATCCCTTCCTTCTGATCCTCAAACGCAAAGAGCGAGTGGAACAGGCGGCGTTCGAACTGGACGCCCTGCGTCAGGGTCGTCTCCAGGGCGGCGTTGACCATCTCCTTGTTGGCCATGACGGCCAACGGGCTTTGCGCGGCGATGCGGGCGGCGATCTTGCGGACCTCGTCGAGCAGGGTTTCGTGCGGCACGACGCGGCTGGCGAGGCCGGCGCGCTCGGCCTCGGCGGCGTCCATCATGCGGGCGGTCAGCACCATGTCCATCGCTTTTGATTTGCCCACCAGACGGGTCAGGCGCTGGCTGCCGCCGATGCCGGGGGCGACGCCGAGGTTGATCTCGGGCTGGCCGAATTTCGCCTTGTCACTGGCGACGATGAAGTCGCACAGCATGGCCAGCTCGCAGCCGCCGCCCAAAGCGAAGCCGTTGACCGCGGCGATGATCGGCTTGCGGAAGCGGACGATGCGGTCGTGGCCGAGGGCGAAGAAATTGACCTTGTACATGTCGGCATAGGTCTGGTCCGACATCTCCTTGATGTCGGCGCCGGCGGCGAAGGCCTTGTCGCCCGAGCCGGTCAGGATCAGGCAGCGCACGCCGTCGTCATGCTCGACCGCGTCGAGGAAGGCGGCCAGATCCCTGAACAGCTGCGAGTTCAGCGCGTTCAGCGCCTCGGGCCGGTTCAGGGTCACGACCGCATAGCCGTCGGCGTGGCGTTCGATGAGCAGGGTGGACCAGGTGTCAGACATGGCGGGCTTCCGAAGTGGCTGGTGGCTAGTGGCTAGTAGCTAGTGGTTCGGGACGCAACGGACCCGGCCGGGAATCCGACATCCGCGACCGGGGACCAACAGGCTTCACCAGCCACTAGCCACCGGCCACCAGCCACTCAGGTTCACCGCCGCGGGATCAGGGCCAGGGTCAGGGCGGCGCGAAGGAGTTCGGCGATCACCACCATGGCCAGCAGGGCGTTGGCGGCTACGACCTGACCGCGCGCGGCGGAAAGGTCCAGGCTCCAGCCGAACAGGGAGGCGAAGGCGAGGACGGCCGCGGCGGTCAGGGCCATGACGATGAGCAGCATCAGGGCGACATGGCTGGCCTTGAGCGCGGCCTGCAGCGTAGGGCCGTCATCGAGCTCGCGGGCGCGGCGGCGGAACAGCCAGGCGATCAGGCCCGTCGCCACGGTCTCGACGACAACGATGACGGCGAGGGCGCCGAGGAACCACAGGGCCAGGCCTCCGGTGTCGCCGCGGCGCATCTGCTGCAGGAAGTGGCCGAAATAGGCGCCCCAGACGGCGAGGCCGACGATGAGGCTGATCCACAGATGGGTCCGGCGATGGCTCATGTGCTGCCTTCCTGTCCCTTCGCCCCGGCCATGTCCGCGAGCTTGAGCACTGTGTTCCAGTTGCGGCCGGTTCCCATGCCCAGCATGCGCGGCGTGGCCTTCTTGAAGATGGCGGATTCGCCCTGCCCGTTCGGGAACCAGAAATAGAGCACCCCGTCGACGGCCTCGACCGCCTCGCCGCCTTCCGTCAGGGCCCGGCAGGCTTCGAGCGCGCCGGGCTTGATCCCCTCCTTCATCACCATGGCGACGACCTTGGCGGGGTGGGCCGCGGCCTCCTTCGGAAAGGGGTTGGCGGCGATCAGCCTGGCCCACTGCTCGGGAGTGCGGACCATGGCGGCGACCTTGAGGCCAAAGGTCTTCTCCATGGCGGTTTCGATATCCGTTTCGAGGGCGGCGGCGGCCTTGCCGCTCTCGACGACCAGATTGCCGCTGGCCGCGAGGGTGCGCGGGTTCTTCAGCCCCATGGCCTCCGCCATGGCCCGCTGCTCGCCGACGGGGGCGCGGACGCCGCCGGTGTTCATGCCGCGGAACAGGATGATGCGGTGGGTCATGCGGCCTCCATCTCGTCGAGCGCAGCGGTGATTTTCTGCGCGGTGTTCCAGTTGCGGTTCGTTCCGACAGCGCCCAGCGATTTCAGGGCGAAGCCGGCGGGGAGTTTCGAGGCGTTCGGATCCGCGCCGCCGAACCACATATAGATGTCGCCGGATTGCGTACGTTCCACCGCCTCGTCGGCGGCCGCACGGCGGCGCAGCTGGGCGAGGCCGCTGTCGGGCAAGGGGTGGCGCATGGCCCAGACGAGGACGCGGGCGGGCGAGGTCTCCGACCGCTCCGCAAAGGGATTGACCTTCATCAGGGCGCGCCACTGGCCGGCGGTCTTGACGATCATCTCGGTGGGTCTGCCGTACAGGGCGGCGCAGGCGGCCTCGAGTTCGCGCTCGAGCGTGGCCGGGGACTTGCGCGAGCGGAACAGCAGATTGCCGGTGGCGCCGACCGAGCGGACGTCCGTCCCGCCGACGACCGCGGCGAGTCCCCTCGCCTCCTCGCCCTTCACCCGGCGGCCGTTGATCACGACGCTGCGCAGCAGGGCGATGCGGATCGGCAAGGCGTCGGCTCCTCAGCGCTTCTGGCAGGACGGACAGTAGAAGGTCGAGCGGCCGGCCTGGACGAGGCGTTTGACCACGCCCGTGCAGCCGTCTCCCGGGCATGGCTTGCCCTCCCGGCCGTAGACGTCGAACCGGTGCTGGAAATAGCCCTGTCCGCCGTCGGCGTTGGCGAAATCCCTCAGCGTCGAGCCGCCGGCGGCGATGGCGTCGTTGAGCACGTCGCGGACCACGGCGGCGAGGGTTTCAAGGCGCGGCCTCGTGAGTTTGCCCGCCGCCGTCAGCGGCGAGATGCGGGCGCGGTACAGGGCCTCGCACACATAGATGTTGCCCAGACCGGCGACGATGCGCTGGTCCAGCAGGCTGACCTTTATGTTCTGCTTCTTGCCCGCGAAGGCCTCGGCGAGGTGAGCGCCCGAGAAGCCGTTGCCCAGCGGCTCGGGGCCGAGGCCGGCGAACCACGGATGGGCCTCGACCTCGCCCGTGGGAATCAGGCCCATGAAGCCGAAGCGGCGGGCGTCGGCGAAGCCGAGCCGGGTCGTCGTCTTTCCCTTCACCGCGCACAGGCTGACGTGTTCGTGCTTGCCCGCGATCGGGGCCGGCTCCTCGAACTCGCCGAGCTGTTCGCCGTCCAGGGTGAAGCGGCCGGTCATGCCCAGATGGGTGACCCAGGTCTCGCCGGTCGACAGCGGCATCAGCAGATATTTGGCGCGGCGGTCGATGCGCTCGACCGTCGCCCCCTCCAGCCGGTCCACGAACCGCTCGGGAAAGGGAAAGCGCAGGTCCGGCCGGTTCTGACGCACGCGCGTCAGCCGCGCCCCGGTCAGGACCGGTTCAAGGCCGCGCCGGACGGTTTCGACCTCGGGAAGTTCCGGCATGGTCTAAGGCAGCAGGTCGACCGGCAGGATCTGGCTCGAGAGCAGGGTCTCCATGCCGTCCCAGCGGTTCGGGCCCTGGCGCTCGACCCAGGCCTGGACCACGTCCCGGCCGAGGCCGTAGTTGATGATGTAGCTGCGGTATGTGTCGATGAAGCGCAGGCGCTGGGCCGCCTTGGCCGGATCGGCGAGGCCGTATTTCGACAGGCGGGCGATGGTCTCTTCGCGTCCCACGCGGCCCGACAGCCAGTCGTCGGCGATCGTGTATTCGGCCCGCGCGAGACGGCGCTGCAGCGCGCCCAGCTGCGCCTTCTTCTCCGCCGTCGACGGGTCCAGACCGGCGAGGGGGAAGAGGACATCGCGCTCGAAGGCCGTGGCCTCGTCGCCGGGGAAGGCCAGATCGATGCCGTAGTTGGCGCTGCCCTCGGCCACGAAGGACATGGGGCTGAACAGCGGATAGACGCTCATCTCGACCCAGTCGCGGTCGCGCACGAAGGTCTTCTCCAGCAGGGCGTTGTAGACGTGGTGGCCCGGGTAGCCCTCGTGGCAGCCCAGGTCGATGGCCCGCTCGGTGTAGATGGGAAAGTCGGCGTTGATCTCGATCCGGCTGGCGGCCTCGCCGAGGTAGTAGTTGTACCCCGACCACGGCTTGTCGCCGACGAAGCTGAGGGTGAACCGCTCATTGGCCGGCAGGTCGATGTGGCGGACGGTGCGCCGGCGGCACTCTGCGATGGCGGCGTCCATGACGGGCTGAAGCCGGTCCCTGGGGATCACATAGTGGGACTTGAAGGCGGTGACCCGGTCGGTCAGGGAGCCCGGACCGGGGATCAGGGCGTCGATCTCCGCCAGGATCGGGTCATAGGCGGACAGGGGCAGGAGTTCGGGGCGGATGCCGAACAGGGCCTCGGCCTCGTCGGCGAAGCTCAGCTTTTCGCCCGACAGCATGCGCAGGCGGGCGGCGGCGGCGGAGACATGGGCCAGCAGATATTTGCGGCGCTGGATCACGACAGGCGCGGCGCCCCGGGTCGGCACGGCGTTCAGGCGATCGGTCAGGGTCGCGGCGCCCTGGATCAGCTGGGGCACGGTGCGCGGGTTGGCCTTTGCAGCCTCCTGCCATTCCGCCGGGCCATAGTAGGCGTCCACATAGCCGGGCTCGCGTTCGCCGATCTCGAGGATCAGGGCGACATAGTCCCGGGCGATGGCGTCCAGACTGTCGCCCGACGCGTCGGGGGCCGGGGTCGGCGCCGTGGCGCAGGCGCCCACCAGCATCAGCAGTCCAAACAGAAAGGCGCGCATCGGGACCTCCACAGGCGAAGCGGGCGCACGCTAGATCACGACGCGCCGGGCCGGAACCGTGTAAATCGTCCGCGACGGCTTTGGTTCGCGGGAGCGCGCATTCGGGATTGAGGGCGGCGCGGTCCTGCTGTAAGGCCCTTCGTCCGGCGTTTCGCCGACAGACGCACCCGTAGCTCAGCTGGATAGAGCGTTGCCCTCCGAAGGCAAAGGTCACACGTTCGAATCGTGTCGGGTGCGCCATCGCGGTTCAAAACCGCGAACTCCGCCAACGGCGGCGTAATTCCCACCATCACTGGACGCCAAGGTTCGCAACAGCTCGGTTCGCGACCCGATTATGCGCGCCTCGGTCTTGCTGATGACCTCCACCCGCTGCGTCAGCGCCCGAAGGTGGTCGCGCCGGTAGCCGCTGGTGCGGTCGTGGAGCTTGCGGCGCGCAGCGGTAGCGAATCGATTGAGCGACTCGGCGGTGATCGTCGGCGCCAGCCTGTCGACTGACGCGCTGATCCGCTCGGCGTCGGCTTGGGCCTGGTCGCGAATGCTGGAAAGCTCGGCGACCCGGCCTTTCAGAGAGGCGTCGTCAGGCGCCAACATGCCATTCTCGATGGCCTCGTAGAGCCGATTGAGCTTGGCCTCGGCCTCGGTGGCGCGCTTGCGCATCTCGGCGACATGCCCTCGCCGCTGATCGGCCCACTCCTCCCGGCGATCCAGAAGCTGCTCCATCAACAGGGTCAGGCGCTCTGGATCGAGCAGGCGGGTTTCGAGGTGTGCGACGACGGCGTCGTCCAGTTTGTCCATCGGGACCGACATGCCCGTGCATCCGGTTGAGCCGATCCGGGCCCTGGTCGAACAGGCGTAGTAGCGGTACCGGCCGCCCGCGCTCCCCTTCCCCGTCCTGAGAGTCATCGCACCGCCGCAGGCGCCGCAGAAGCAGATGCCGGTGAGCAGGTTCGGCCCGCTGCTGACGCGCGGCGGCGTCCACTTCGGGTTCCGGGACGTGAGGTGAGCCCTGACCGCGTCGTAGTCCGCTTTCGATACGATCGGCGGCACCGCCATGATGGCATGATCGGACTCCGGCTTCGGCTTCTTGGTCAGGTAGTCGCGGGTGTTGAAGCGGTGCTCGCCCATGTAGGTCGACCGGGTCAGAATCTGATGCACCGCGCTGATCCCCCACCGTCCCCCGTCGCGGGTCCGGATGTTCTGGTCGTTCAGCCGCGTGGCGATGGTCTTCAGCCCCATCGGGCCGCGCTCCCCGTCACCGGTCAGCGCCCACCGGTAGATGGTGCGAATGACCTCGGCCTGAAGCGGGTCGATCTCCAGCGTCTTCTTGATCTTGGACCCGCGCTGTTCGGCGGCGACGATGCGATAGCCGATGGGCGGCCGGGCGCCGTTCCAGAAGCCCTGCCGGGCATTCTCCTTCATGGCTCGCAACGTGTGCTTGGCGTTCTCCCGGGACTGATACTCGTCGAAGAGCGACATGATCTGCCGCATCATCATGCTCATCGGATCGTCGCCCAGCTCCTGGGTGATGGAGACCAGACGCACGCCGTTCTTGGCCAGCTTGCGGACGTAGAACTCGAACTGGAACTGGTCGCGGAAGAAGCGCGAGAAGCTGTGCACCACGATCACGTCGAAGGCGGGCGGCTTGATCAGGGCCGCCTCGATCATCGACTGGAATGAGGGACGCCGGTCGTCGGTGGCGGTGTTGCCCGGCTCCACATACTCGACCGCCGCTTCCCAGCCCTTGGCCTCGCAGTAGGCCTCAAGCTGGCGGCGCTGGTCCGGGATCGACAGGTCGTTGGTCGCCTGCCGGCCGGTCGAGACGCGGAGATAGAGAGCGGCGCGGGTCTGGACCCCTGCGTGGCGAGCCGTGTCCGTCATGTCCTCATCCTCTCAGAGGCGCGGACCGAAGACCTCGTCCAGCACCTCGCCAAGCCAGGCCTCCACCGCCCGCACCTCGGCCGTGGTGATCGGCAGGTCGTCGGGCCAGGTGTCGGTGATGCGTATGGGTGAGCATACCTCGACTCGCCGGGCTGGCGGAGTCCGGCGCGGCCGCCTCTGCGGCTCGGATGACGGCTGGACGTACATGGCCGCCAAGCTGGCCACTCAAGAACCCGGCGCATATTCGTAAGCTCTCCATCGCAGATCTTCTGCCGCCGCCTTCTCACAAGGCGGATCGATCCATCGATCCTTGCCGAGCCCCAGCGGGGCCGGACGAACGGGTCAACGCCTGCGGCGCCAGCCGCAGCCCGCAGGGCGCGAAGCGGGTTTGAGGCGATCGGACGGCTCCGCTCCACACCGCGCTTTGAGGGTCGATACGGCAACGCTTGTCAGACAATGCCGGCGCAAAGCCTATCCTGCCCTCGACCCTCACGGGCGTTCAGAAGACTGCCGCGCTTCGGCCTCATCGACCGCTCGGCACAGCTGAACCAGCGCCTCGGCCAAGCGCGCTTCAGCCACTGCGCGGTCGATCCACAGATGTGCTGCGATCTCGTCCAGCGGCATGTTCGCGAAGCGATGCAGGGCGAAGACGTCGCGGCAGTCGGATGGCAGTTGCCGGATCGCTCGCGCCAGAACACGACGCCCGTACGGTTCTGCGGCCCGCCAGAACCCTCTCCAGCCTCGGAACCAGCCAAGGTTCATGACCTTGCCCCTCCCTCCGTCAGGATGGCGGCCTCGACGACATCCAGGAGGCGGCTGATCACCCTGTCGGCGGCCTCGGGCGAGACCGTTGGCTCGGGCTCGACCGCACCGGATCGCAAGGCCCCTGAGGCGTAGAGCGGTCCAAGAACTGCGGCGAGTTCGGCTAACCCAACCGGCAAGTCTCGCAGTCCGGCCAGCCGGGCGCACCGGAGAGCCTTCTTCAGATCATGACGCAGATGGATGCGGTTCCAGTCGTCGGAGAACCCGCGATGGAGGAGATAAGCCTTCAAGCCGAGTTCGATGGCGATAGCGGTGGCATATGCCGAACTCGCCCCTGAGCGGTCGGTCGCGGTCCAAGCCATGGCATGGAAAGTCCGGGCATTACGAACCAAGGCGACAGCCAGACTTTGCTCGGGGGGACATGACCTCCACTTTCGCGGTTGGGAAAACATGTGCTGGTCGCCAGGCACGCGCGGCTCCTTCGTCGCGACGAAGCGGCACGGAGTCGGACAGTGTCCGCTGGCGTTTCAGCACGAGGTGCGCGAAGATGATCACACCGACCCGACAAAGTCAACACGGTGTACTCACATAGGAGCACGTCGTGCCGACTATCACGCCTTTGCAGGTCAAGCTGGCGCGAACCGCAGTTGGGCTGGGAGTGAGAGAACTCGCGGAAGCGGCCGACGTCGCTCCATCCACTATCCAGCGTTTTGAGTCCGGGCGAGGAGACATGCAGTCCCGCACATTGGACAAGGTGCAAAGGTGCCTCGAAGCTGCAGGCGTGATCTTCATTCCGGCCGACGTAGCAGGCGGTCCGGGCGTTCGACTAAAGGCCTGACGCGACCGCTGTGCTGTAGCGGCAGGCCGTCTCACCGCTCATCAACGTAGCGAATCGCGCTACAATAGCTTGACTAATGTAGCACGTCTCGCTACAAGCTGCGCGTGGAAGGCTCTCGCCGTGATCCTCAGTTGGAAGGGCAAGCAAGCCAGGGAGGTCTTTGAGGGCAACTGCCCCAAGGGTTTCCCGGCGGACCTCTTCAAGCGGGTACGGCGCAGCCTCTTCCAGCTGGATGCGGCGACGCGGCTCGATGATCTCAAACATCCGCCGGGAAACCGCCTGCACCGCCTCCAGGAGGATCGGGCGGGGCAGTGGTCGATCAGCGTGAACGACCAGTTCCGCATCTGCTTCCGATGGACCGATCAGGGTCCGGAGGACGTCGAGTTCGTGGATTACCACTGAGCGGAGGCTCAGTGGAGCGGCCCGGGATCGGGCCAGAAAGAGAGAAGTCCGCCGATGGCGACGCATGACTTCGCCAACTTCGCGGCCCCCGCGCCGCACCCTGGCGAGCACCTTCGGGAAGACTACCTGCCCGCCTACGATCTCAGCGCCGGCGCCCTCGCCAAGGCGATGGGTCTGAAGGACCGGGCCCGTATCGAGCGCCTGGTGCGGGAGAAGCAGTCCATCACGGCCGATACGGCGCTGCGCTTGGCCAAAGTCTTCGGCACGTCTCCTCAGTACTGGATCAACCTCCAGACCACGCACGACCTGTCCAAGGCCGCGATTGAGGGGCGCGGCGAGTTGGAGCGGATCGAACAGTTGCACGCGCCGGCTTGAGTGTGCGTGGAAATGGCGTGGACCTCCGCCTAGCGGCATGAGCGGACATGCTACGCTGATGAATCGAATCGCGGATTGGCTTTGGTCTACGGGCTGCGAGGCAAGTAGCCGGCGGGGTTTCTAGCTGGAACCGGCAGCTGGTTTGCGGCCAGATGGGCTAGAATCTTCCGCTCATAGTGCGGCACCCATCCGTCCCAGTTGCCATTCCAGCAAACCGAGCAGACGTTGATCTTGTAGGCGTCGATGTGATGCCCCTCATAGGTGTGCGGCCCGAAACGGAACGTGCCGCCACAAGTGAAGCAAGGGTATCGCTGGGGCTCGATCATAACCTAGCCAATGCCGATTCGTGGAGCGGAACGATGAGCGCGAGACAATCTTGAACGATCGGCTCAACCGCCTTGGTAACCTGAACGACTTTGTCTCCGCCGCCAGACGCGCGGCCGAAGACGACAACTGGTTTGCCGCCCTCCCTCTAGCGCTAACGCTTCCAGACATCTGCGGTGCGGTAGATGACCCCGGCGCAGGCAAGTCGAAGAAGCGATACGTAGAGTGGTGGGATGCATACATGGCGCCTCGCTACTGGGTCCGGCCAGACGCGGACGAGGAGCCCAAATGGGAACCCTTCACATACTTCCCAGGCATCGGGGCCTATGCCCTGCGTGCGCCTACCTCCACTCCGGGACCGACAATGTCGAAGGGGGCGGCACGGTTCTGCACCGCATCCGATTCTTGGGGCCGCCCTCTCCGGCCGCGTTCGGCTACAGCGTGGGCACCCGGACTCTGAATGTGGGGCTGGAGCAGTTCGTCGAATGGGTCTGCTTGTCGGTCGAGCGATGGTTGGCGGACCGCCCGAATGATGTGGTTGCCGAGGAACGCCTGAAGGGGCTGGTCTCGATAATCCCTTCGGCCATCCACGTTGTGGGACGCCCCCGGCAGCCGCGCTAGCGGCTCATTGAAACTTGCGCCTCTTGAAAGCCGCAACGTCGTTCGGTGAGAGCTTGAACCATTCTCCGTTGGCGCGCCGATCAGCGAACCTCCGGTGCCAATAGGCCTCGATCCCTGGCGGGTCGTCGGTGCGGATGGCGTGAATGAGGTCGACGGCCTCCGGAAGTGCCACGCTGATTTGCTTCACGCGCCGCTCGACCTCGTCACTCCGCCCAATCTTGAAGTGGGGACCGGAGCGAAGGAGATAGACTAGCCCCTCCCTCTGGCCGGTCAGTGGCACCGTCCTTTCCGACGCAACCGGCAACATCGTGGTGATATCCGCCATGTCAGCACGGGCACCTGCCCATTCGCTCAGGCGCGCTGTCAGTTCGACCATGCTCCCGAATCGGGCCTGGATCACATCGTAAGAGGGAAACGAGGCCTCTTGCTGGCGTCGGTATAGCTTCAGCTCTTGTGCCGTCGGTAGGCGGCCGAAATGCCGGCAGGCCGAGGCCACGTTCTCCAGCACCTCCCCTTCAGACACCCGAGCCTTCCGCTCATTCGGGGTGAAGCCCGCTTCGGTAACGGCGTCTCCCCAGCGCGCCCATATCCGGCCGGCCCAAATAGAGTCGGCGATGCCGGTTTGCCGCGCAAAGGCCGACCGGCCCGGGGGAACGCCGCCGCCCGATTCAGCGAGCCGTCTGATCTCAGAGAGAATCTGTTCTTTCACAATCCGGACCTTAGGATGCGCCCCGGCTGCCGCCTAGGCAGAGAAACGGATCGCCTGATGCACCCTCGGTTCTCCGCCGTCGCCGAGTCACTCCACGGCTCCTATGAGCGCCTGCTTGCCTCAATGCCGATGGAGGAAGGGTATCGTTGGCCGCGGGAGAAAGTCCGAGGGGTCTATCTCTTCAGCGAAGGCGGCCGTGACCTGTATGTCGGGCGCACGAACGATTTCAGAGGCCGATACGGTCGCCACTGCGATCCGGGCGCCTCGCACCGCATGGCGGCGTTCGCCTTCCGCCTCGCCCGCGAGGCCACCGGCAATTTGAAGGCCACCTACCGCGCCGGCGAGGGCAGTCGGGACGCTTTGGCCATTGATCCTGTCTTCAGCGAATCGTTCCGGGACGCGAAGGCTCGGATCCGGGCTATGGACTTCAGATGGGTGGAAGAGAGAGACTCGGTGCGCCAGTGTCTCTTGGAGGTCTACGTCGCCGTGGTGCTCCAGACGCCGTACAACGATTTCGACAACCACTAGCTAGCGGAAATTGGCCTATGTCGCCTGAGCTTCAGGTCGGAATGCTGCAACATCTGGACACCTTCATCGACGCCCGCGTGCTCAACGGGAGAGGTGTTTTCGAGCTTGCGGACTTCAAGTCGGGCATCGAAGAAATGGCTGGCGCCGAGCCGGGCGACATACCCTTCGATGCCGAAGATGACTCGGTGATCGTCGCTCGTCTGGATCGTCACCCCTACCTGGAACGGGCCGCCATAGGGAAAGGCGCGCATATCTGGCGCTTCGGGCTTAACCAGCCGCCCCGGTCGCGCGAGATCATCGGCCGTTAGATGGACTCGACCTCTGGCACGACATCGCCCGCAGGGTTCCTATCTTATGAGGAGCTAGCGGTGCGGCTATTTCAACACCGAGGCAAAAGCCAATCCGTTTCGGCCGTGGTGATGGTTCCCGGTGATCCGGAGCCCAGACCGAGCAAATGCCATGAGAACGCCGCCGCCTATTCCAAGCATCATCCCGGCTGTCGCGTTGTCCGGGGCTGGCTGGTCAGCGGCGGCGTATTTGACGCTCACTCCGTCGTCGTTCTGCCGGACGGATGCCTGGTCGATCCGACTCCGCTGACCATCCGTCCGCCGTTCATGCGCCATCCTGGACCGGACACCGAATTTGCACTGATCATGTCGCTGAGCCTGAATCAGGTGGTCGCCACCAACGTTGCTCTCAACTCGTCGATCTCGCCCTGATCGAAGGGCGTCGCAAAGAACCGCTCAAGCCATTTCCCTCGGGCTTCGAGAAAATCGAGCTTCCTGAGCAGGTCAGTGGTGCCCATTGGGTCAAAGAGACCGGAGAAAGCGCTTCCCGCCTGCAAAGCCAGTTTGGCGAGTTCCGACAGCACGGCGTCCATCGCGGTGACCTCAAAAAATGGCCCGCAGTGAGCACCGTGCTCCCCGGCCTGAAGCATCTGGAAGCCGACGACTGACGGATGCCCGGCGAGGTCGCTGAGAAGCTCGTAGGCTTCGGCGCGTTTTAGCGAGTTGAAGCCGTCCATGGCGTCCAACTCGGTCCTCACCTTCACGGGCTTGAACCGCGCCCACCGCCCCTTCTTATCCAGCGTCCGCCAAAGAGCGATCAGGCTGCGGTCGCGGCTGAAAAGGTCAAGGAGGAAGGTGGTTTCGAGAAGGTCGCGCTGCTGACCGGCGGATGCTTGATAGTATCCAGTGAGGGTCGAGTTCATAGCTACGGCGATTCCGTTGAACAACCGGATGCCGAGGTGTTGGACTGTAAGGACATCTTGCTCCTCAGAGAGGCGGCCGAGGATGAAATGGTGAATGACGTCGAGGGCAGCCTTGATCAGATCGGCATGTGCGCTGAGTGCCTCGGACGCCTCGATAGCCTCGATTGAGCGCGCCCGGAGGAAGTCCTGTCCGGCGACAAGGTCGTCGAATGCCTTTGGGAACGCCCCCAATTCCGGTCTCCTCTTGATGGAACGCAGCTTAGCGGGTCGGCGACGAGCGCATCACGCCAAAGGAGTAGTTGGGCCCATCTGTCATCGCGCTCGCTACCGTTGCTCTGTCTTGGCCACAGCATAGAAGAGGGGTCCAAGGGTCAGCCGGAGGGATTTCTCAGCCTCAAGTCGTTGCTCATAGATCGCGATTTGTGACGCCGAGGATGGGAGTCGCAAGCTCGCTTCCAGCGCGGCCGTAAAGATCGCTGCATCCATCCCATTCGGCCCGACCCGAATACAGCCATCCAACAGAACGCCCAAGGCCTCGCCCCTCTCGGCAGGGTCGGCAGCAGCCATCAGAACAAGTCTGTGTCCAAGCATGGCGTAGAAGGCATCAGCGCCTTCGCTTTCCACCTCGCGCTTTTCGACTGACGCCAACACGGTCGGCAACATCGCGATGCGTCGTCCGACCGCGATCTGGCTGGTGAGCTTCGCGTTGGTTCCCGCCTGTTCCAGCGCCGCAAGCATCTCGACCTCTCGCCCTAACCGCTTGCCCAATCGCGCAGAGGCGAACGCCCAGTTGTGTACATAGACAGGGTTGGGGTCTGTAGGAGGGGGTAGCATGAAGCCGTTGAACATCTCAGGCGTCTCGACGGCAGCCCCCCAGACACGTAGGAGCAAGCTCCAGATTTCCTCTATCAGGTTATTTTCTGCGAAACCCGGGTCAGTGATCTCTTTGCCAACTTCCTGATGGTCGTCGGCAAGCATCAGGAGGACTTCGTAGGAAGGACCAAACGACAGCGCCGGGTCGCCCTCCACAGCCGTCTCGAGAATGCGCTTCAACGCCTGGAGGGCGTCGCGAACACCCGCGTCGCCGGAGATGCCCGGAGCCGAAAGCAGCGCGGCGATGCTGTCGTGAGCGTCACTGGAGTTTATCTGGCCCGCGCGCTTCCGGGTCTGGTCGACTAACGTCTCAATGAAGCCAGCGTCAACGTTCGCCTTGATCAACTGATCAGGCAACTGGGTCAGGAGGAAGAAGACGTTCCTGGGTTCGGTCTGCCGTGCAACCGCGACGCCGAGCTCGAAGGCCGTCACGCGCTCATCCAACTTGGGGTCTCCCTTGCGCAACCGCCGCGCTGCGCTGCCCTCCACCAATACAAGGATGCGGTTAATGTGCTGGCTTTCCCGCTTGTCCGGGTCAAGCGCCTCCGCTTGGGTCAGCATGCCGTCTATCAATCGGCGAAGACGCCCATCCTCAAGACTTTCGGCATACTCAAGGGCGACCGACAGGACCTCCGACGCCATGAAAGAGTAACCTTCCTGAACGCGCGCCAACGCGAGATCAGCCAAGCGCTCTGCGACCAACCCTCGGAAATCGGGCTTCGTCTTGGCGACTTCTTTCAGAGCCTTCTGGCTTTTCGACATCAGGTTCTTGTCGTGACCGCCCGGTTTATTGTGAGCCCCGGCAAAGTCTGCGAGGCAGCCCAGCATCTCCCGCGCCTCGTCGGTTCGGGTCCGTGGGAGCCGAAGCAACCATTCCCGGAACAACTCGATGACGACCGAGGATCGCTCCGCGATCACAGCGGGTGATCTTTTTGAGTGGTCGATGGCGCGTCGAATCATCGGCAGATCGACATGGGTTCTCACGGCATCATCCGACCAGGAAGCCAACTCGGCGCTCCGGGCGTTTCCTCCCTCGATCATGAGGCGGACGCCAAGCCAGAAGGAATCCCGAGGAGGGCGCTGTGCGCGGCCATCATTGAACTGTTCGATGAGAGCGCGACCAAACTCAGCCTTGGCCATGAGGCTCTCTGTATAGGATCCAAGGGCCGTCTGCCGGCGCAGGCCTGCCCAGAACCATCGGCTTGCGTCGGTGAACCGTAGGTCAGACAATTGCTGGTAGGCATGTCCGAGGTGGCGCTGGACAGACCCCAACTGCGGAGTAGCGACGATGGCGGTCCGCCTGTCCGAATAGAACTTGGCGGTGCGGGCTTCCCAGGCTGCGCGGTTCAGGTCGGTCGCGCTGTTGATCTGGGCCAAGGCGTTTGTTGAAAGGTCCCCCGTCTGAAGTTGCGACAATACGCCCAGCGCGCTTTGCGGACCGTCCAGCTGCCGAAGAACCATGGCTTGGGATTGCTTCACAATCGCCGCCAGGGCGTTCGTCAACTCATCCCACCCCGGCTCCGACATCGCGCCAAGCATGTCGGCGGCCTCGCGATATAGCGCCGACGCCGCGACCCATTCATCCGCGTCCACGCACAGGTCACCCAGATGCTTCGTGAGGATGGCGTTCAGTGGAAAAGAGATGGCCGCCAGAAGCTGGAACTCGGGGTCCGTCTTGATAAAACGCGTCAGGTCTTCGCTGGCGGCCAACGCCCGCATCGCTCGGAGAAGGCAAGATACCGGCTCTGGCGGAGCACCCTCGCGTGGCGTCTGGTCCACGCTCGCAAGATCGAAACGTCCGACATCGACAGCCCACCACAGATCGCGAAGCCTGTCTGCGGCAGCAGTATCGACCTTGATGTCATGGGTTGATCGACTGCTGTCGCCCTGCCAAACGATGGCGCGCACGAAGTCTTGAAGCCGGGTGTCCAACTCCCCATCGACCGCGTTCGGTCGAAGCGCCCAAGATCGCAGAGGATCCGGTCCGGTCGTTTCGACGGAGTCAAACAGGTCGTCGAGCGACACCACGCCGCCGGAACCAAAGACGACAGCTGCGGCGCAGAGTTCCCGGAGATAGCTCGCGGACAGGAAATGGCGAACCGCCAGCCACAGGAACACATTTCCCTGGAACGACTTAGCCCTGATGTCATCGGTATCAGACATGCGTTTTACCCAAGGCTGAGAAGACGATGCGATCTTCATCGACGTAACCGGCGTCGATGAAGGCTTGGCTGAAAACAGGGTCCGTTCGCCATCGGGAGGTGTCCCGAAGCAATCGCTGCAGGGTGAAGCTGAAAACCTTGACCGGCGCATTGTCAGGCAGCGCAAACGGATTCAGGCCAACGACGTAGCCCCGAGTGCGCCATCTCTCCAAGGCTTCATCCGACGGGACGGACCATCGATTGGCGCCGCCCCGCTCTCTGTCCTTGCCGTAGCAGGAAACTGTCAACTGGGGCTGATCCAAGCCGGGAGGCGGTGGTACAGGAAGGAAGGCTCCGGAGAGACCCCCGCCCTCCTTCTCGGATATCTCGCGAAAGTTCGACAGGACCATCGCCGCCTGATGATGCCGTGAAAAGTCGGCACCTTGGGCCAAGTCCACAAAGCACTTTTCGAATTGATCGTGCCACTGACGATAGCGAGACCCTCCTTTCGATATGGCGCCTGGGGGTTGCGGCGTGCAGGTCGCTACCGAAACGACATCGACATGGTCAGGCGGACGATCAAATGCGGCCACGTGGTGGTTGAGCCGCTTCATCGGACCGCCGCCCGGTCGATCCGTGGGGAGATCCAATGCGTCAGAACACAGCAGCGGCTGCAAAGTGATCGACATCAGGGCTGGATCGACGGGCAGGATCGTCACCAGGCTGACGAGGTTGGCCTCGACCATGTGATGTTCGGAAAGGACATGGGCTTCGAACTGCGAGCGGACCATTTTCGGATGCAGGCAAATGCGGAGGCCCTTCGTGTCCACCGCGAACAGGCAGCCCACATTGAACATTCCGCCGGACTGGCGGCCAAGCCATCCTTCAAATGATACGAGATCCTCCAGAACAAGGTTCCCCACCTCGCGAAGCTGGCCCAGAAAATCCCGGAGTTGCTCAAGAGAGAACAGGTGCCGTTCCGGATCGTCAGTCGCTCGAAGGCCAACATGAATACAGCCCATATCCGCCAGCTTCGCCGCAGCTCGCAACACCACGAGCAGGGTGTGAGCGTCAACAAAGGCCTCCGGAAAGGTTGTCAGGTCAAATCTGTCGTGTCGGCTGCCATATAATTGCGCCTCGTGCTCCCGCCCTGCCAGAGCCGCCGGAGTCGGAGCGATCAGCTCGCTGACCACCTTCATGAAGAGCGCACCGTGATCCGCTGGACGGTACTCGGCCGGTTCAACAACCTTGATCGAGAACGCTCGGGTTGGACGGTCCATAGTCCAGACCAGATGCTGGCTGTCGCTGCCCCCCACGGCGGTGGTCTGAGACGCGGGCATCAGGCCACCATCATCCTTCAGGACGCCATGAAAAAAGCTCAACCCTCTTGCAGCCCAATTCGCCTGCGTTGGGAAGCCACCGCTTTAGGACGATACCTTGGTGACATGGGCTCGGTGATCGAGCTGCTATAGGCTCGCGATTTATGAACCTGCACCGGATCGCCTTCGTAGATGTCGACCTCCCCGAAAGGGGCCTTGTCACCATTGATGCGGGGTCGCGCAACTTCGACGACTGGGCCGACGAGGGTTTGCGGCGAAAGCGTTGGACCGACGGGCTTGGTTTCGTCCGAGATCTACTCTCTGAGCGGGGGCGAACGCCGGCTGATGCCTCGGAAGACCCGGATACGATGCCGCTTATGCTGACGCCCGACGACATCCCGGGCCTGGCTGATGAAGTCCTGCATGCCTTCGCCGAGGGCCTAGTCCGGTCGGCTATGGGCTTCTGGCGACCGCGCTTGGAGCGCGGCGCGCGGGGCAAGATCAGCAAGATAGCGGAAGCCGATGCTGATGCGGCTCTTGCGTCAACTCCCGGTGAAACCCCAGCCGATCGTCTGTTCCGTATCGTCCAGAGAAAACTCCAGGATCAAAAGCTCGCCGTTGATCGGGAGGCCGAGCGAATTCAAGCCGTGACCGATCCGTTTGAAAGCGTAATGCGCCATCGCCGGGAACTGGAGCATTTGACGTCTTCCCACGCACGCTTGGATGAACTGATGGGCCTTTCAGCGTCGAGGAGGCTCAGGGATGAGGTGCTTGGTCTGACGGCCGTCTCCAGCGCATCGGAACGACTCCTGCAGCGCGACAACCAGGTTCAGGATTTGATCGCAGGACTGAACCGGCAAGACGCTCTGTTCAAAGCCGCCTTCGGCCCTCTCGACGAAATGCGCGAGTTTGGCCGACATTGGGATGTGATAGCGCAATCGCTGGTGCAGCCAAACTGGGCGCGCGACATCGACCAATTGTTAAGTCTGAACTTGTCCCGCGCGGCCTTAGCGTCGATCGGAGACTTGGCCAGCGTCGGTCGTGGATCATCAATCAGCGAGGCCACGGCCAGCCTGCTGCGGCCGGGTTGGTTCTACACGGCGGAAGCGGTGTTGACCGGTCGCGGCCCACGGAGCGCCGGCGCAGCCGTGCTCACCAACTACGACATCGCCCTGCCCTCAGATGTTCTGCTGGCGCACGCACTAGGCGACCTTCATGAGTTGGATGCCGACGAGACAACGCCCGACGATTTCTGGGCGCGTCTGAGCCAGACCATAAAATACGGTCTGGCGCGGTGGGGACATTTGACCACGGCGCAGCGCAATGCGACGGCCGGCCTGCTGCTATTGCTCATTCCTGCCTATTCTGCGGCCCTGCAGACCGTCGAGTTCTTAGATAAGAGCCACGAACGCGAAATGAGTGCGGCTACAGAGGCCGCCCACGCGGAGCTGGTCAAGATCCGCGAGCTATTGGAACAGAACCGCGCTGATGCGCGCGCGGCTCGCGACGACCGCAGCGTTTCCCAGAAAACCAACCTGCGCACTGACCCCGATTCCAGGGCGCAGGTCATTCGCCTCGTCTTCACAGACGAGCTCATCCAAGTGCTAGAAGTGGATGGTGACTGGGCGAAGGTGAAGGTGGTCGATTACCGGTCTGACGGTGCGACGATCGGTTGGCTGCCGCAGTCTCGTTTGAGGGCACCTTAACAGCCTTATGACCAGCGAGCCCAGCTCGGACACACAGCGCCCCGTAGGCACTGGCCAGCCCCTCCAACCAACGATGAATGGTTTCGGCTTGATCCGGTGGAGTCCTCGCCAGAGTTTCGGTGCGCCTACTCGGCAGGCATCGTAGCTCTTTCAGCGCGCCTCGGGGGACCTTGGCGGGAGGCCCATTTGGAATATCAGCGCTACGTATGGTAGAGGTGCGGCGGCGAGGTGGACATGGCTAAGTCGTCTATCCTGAATAAGCGCAGTTTGAAGATTGCCAGCCTGATCGCCGCGATCGCGGTGCCCGTAATAGCCATTCTAGCTTGGCAGTATCCGCGTTCGCCCCAGCCCGAAAGGGAGCGCCGTTTTTCGGATGCCACAGGCCATAACCAGCCACTGAGCTCGTCCACGCTGGGGGCGGAAGAGGTCTCAAATGAGGCACCACCCCCCGTCCCGATTCCAGTGTACCATCAAGAGGATAGAATTTCTCGAGATCCGGTTCCCGTAGAAGTCGGGGAGACGTCATCAGCCCCAGACGTTCCAGACGCCACTGCCGGCAACACCTATTCGGCCGAGGTCGGAAGAGTTCAATCCTATGGGCAAACTGGCGGCGTGACGGCGGGAGTGGTCCATATGGAGCAACCCAAGTGAGACTAGCCGCGCTTGCCCTCAGCTTCGCCTTGAGCCAAGTGGGCCTAGCCGCCTCTGCATGGGCGCAAAGCACCCCGCGCACCTCAGATCCTCCGTCGTCGGTAACATCGATCGGCCAGGTGGACGGAATAACCGCCGGTACCGTGGTCTATGAAGCACCAGAGCCGAACCCGCTGCGTAACCGCCTAGGGGCGTCGTTGCTTTCATTTCAGCAGCAGGTCGTGGGGGCGGGAGGCGGCCTGATCCCGAGCATGGGAGGGAGCGTTTACTACGTCGATAGTCGCCAAGCTCAGTTCGCCGGCCCTCGCGGGGAGCCCAGAGCATTCTTGTTCGTGGCGGAGCCAGGGACTCGGACCGAACCAGAGTTCGGAGCGGTCGGATGCCAGTCCGGTCACTCCGTAATTAGGGGATGGTCACTCTATCTGACGGAAAGCTCTGAGCGCATAACCATCGAGCCAATCTCAAACTCCGCAAACGAAATTCTTCGGCGTCTATGTGTCACCGCCCGCAAAAGCAGCGATCTGATTTCTGAGCGGGAGGACGACGAGCTGGGCGGCCAAGGGCTAACTGTCCTAGACCATCTCTACCAGGGGGGGGCGCTCGGCGTGATCCTCTTGCTGCCGGGTATCGTAGATGGGGCTACATTCGAAAACAGTTTTGTCAGGTACCGATGGGCTGCAGCATTGCGACCGCTGTACGGTCCCGTGAACGACCCTACCCAGATATTGAACGATCCCCGGATTTTAAGTCAGGGGGTGGCGCTGGAGCGCGGCCGGCCGATCACTCTGCCGTTCCCAACAAGCTTCGGCTTCTGGCGGATCGATGAGCGCGACCCTTACTTCACAACCGCTCCGCATGATTTCGGTCCGGCTTTCGATGAGATGGACCAACGCTGGGCTGAGTCCCTTGGCCAGAGCCAAGTCACTGTCCGTGGGCGGAGAGTCAGACTTCTTGCCGAGGACGGACGAACCCCGCAAATACTTCACGTTTTCCGCTTTGAGGAAATCGGGAATGACGAGTTTTGGCTGTCCGGGCGGGATTTCTTCGCACTGTCGAGCCAGTTGAACTGTGTCTCTGCTACGTTCTTGGTGTCGGAAGGATACTCCTCCCAAGGTACCGTTCCAGGGTACGGTCGCTGCCCTCAGTTCTTCGGCCGGTAGCGCCAATGCCGATCTCATCCCAGCATTAGGGCTACCGCTTTGGCGCTGGACGCATCGGTCGCTCTCGCTTTCACCTTTTGGAGCCTGATCCAGATCGTCTTGCTGCCGTTGCCGCTCGGCTAACGTGAGGGCCTAACGGACGCCAGCCTGCGCCTCTCCACAATCAGCTGGCCAAGGTCACGCACGCACAATAGTTCTCCGCTTCATCCACGGCGGCGCGCCATTTTCCTCTGGTTCAGACTTCTGTCTTGAGGCTGCAGGCCTATGCAGGCTCGGGAGCCCGTTCAGAGTAGACGTTTTGCAGCTCAGATGAGGCCGTGCCGATATTCCTCGTCCAGATCAGTGAGAATCTGAAGCGAACGATCCAATGTCGCCCGGAGGCGTTTGGCCGAGGTGTCGGACTTGCTCTCTTGGAAAGATTCGAGCGCCGGACGTGGCATGTCGAATTCCGTGCGGGCTGCAATCAGCAGAAATGAGAGGCTTGGATTGGGAGGTGGCTGGGCCAGGTAGGTGTCCAGCATGCCGGCCGTATTGCGCAACAGCCGAGACAGGCGCGCTCCGTCAATTCCGTCTATTGGGTATTCCGCGAGGCGACGCGCATTGCCCATAATTTTCAGTGCGTCTGCGAAGGCTCTTTGCCAGTCACCGACCCTTTCAGCGTGGGCGGTTACGAGATCTTGTCGTGCGGCTTCAATCTGGCGCTCTGAACGCCTTGCGGCGCCCATATCGATGATGATTGCAGCCACGATCGCCAGCACAGTGCCCAGTCCTTGAGCCCACGCTGCATAGTCACTGGCACCCGTGGGCATAGGGGATGCGAAGCCCAGGATCACCACCGGGGCCATCACAAGCACCAGAAGCCAGGCGGTTGCTTTGCTGAGTTTCGATTTCGTCTCTGGCATAAGGCTCACCCCATCGTCGTGAACCACGCTGCCACGGTGGAGTTTGTGTGGCCATCTCGGAATTCGGACCTATTCCATCCGCCAAGCACTGGTACGCTGTCCAAACCCCCGAAACGGAGCGCCCCGTGACCGACGCCCTGCCGACCCAGCCGACCGGCCAGCCCGTCGGGCGGGTCATCGCCATGCCGGCGGACACCAATCCCGAAGGCGACATCTTCGGCGGCTGGCTGCTGGCGCATATGGATCTGGCGGGGGCGACGCCCGCCTTCGAGCTTGCCCAGGGCCGTTGCGTGACCATCGCCCTGGACGGAATGGTGTTTCACCAGCCAGTCTCGGTCGGCGACGAGGTGTCGATCTACGCCCGGGTCCTGAAGACCGGCCGCACCTCGATCCGGGTGCATGTCGAGGCGTGGAAACGGCCCCGCAATCACGCCCAGGCCGCCTCGGTGCGGGTCACCGAGGGCGTCTTCACCTATGTGGCCATTGACGACGATCGCAAGCCGAGGGCCCTGCCCGACCCTGCGGCATAACCCAGCAGGGCGCTGGGAAATCTTGACCTTTGGGCCCGCCGCGCCTACCTCGCGGGCATGTCCGTACGTCGCATCCTCACCATCGACAACGCCGCCGACCTGGCCGTGCTGAAACAGGTCTCCACCCCGGTCGAAGGGCCGGTGACCGACGAGCTGCGCCGTCTGATGGATGACATGCTGGAGACCATGTACGCCGCGCCCGGCATCGGCCTGGCGGCCGTGCAGATCGGCGACACGCGCCGGGTCATCGTCATGGACCTGGGCGACAAGCCCGGGAAGGATGGGGACGGCGCCGCCGACGACGTCGACCCCGCTGAAATGAGCGACGAGGAGCGCGCGAAACGGGATGCGGAGCGCCGCAACCCGCGCTTCTTCGTCAATCCCGAGATCGTCTGGGCGTCCGACGAACTGTTCACCTACGAGGAAGGCTGCTTGTCGGTGCCCGAGTATTTCGACTCCGTCGAACGCCCGGCGCGCGTGCGGCTGAAATACCTGAACTACGAAGGACAGACCGTCGAGGAAGAGGCCGAGGGCCTGTACGCCGTCTGCATCCAGCACGAGATGGACCATCTCGAGGGCGTGCTGTTCATCGACCACCTGTCGCGTCTGAAGCGCGACCGCGCCGTCGCCAAGGTCAGGAAGAACGCAAGGCTGGCCGCCTGATGGCCCGCCTGAAACGGTCGCGCGACCGCATCATCGATCCCGCCGGACGCCGCCGCCTGACTCGCAACGAGAAGGTCGGCGTGGCCAGCCTCGCGACCCTGATCGGCGTCGCCGCCGTCGGGGTGATCGCCGGGGTGATCCTGGACCGGCTGCTCGATTTCGACGACGCGCTGGACGCGGGCGGCGAATGGGATGAGGGCGGCGGCGTCTCGACCCGCTGGGAATAGCCCGCTTTTTGTTTGGCGCCGCCTCGCTTCGCGCTACTTGAGCGCGGATTGCTGCTTCCGGAACCACCGATGCGCCTCGCCTTCATGGGTACCCCTGATTTCGCCGTGCCGTCCCTGGCCGAACTCATCGCTTCCGGGCATGAGGTCGCGGCGGTGTATTCGCAGCCGCCCCGGCCGAAGGGCCGTGGTCAGAAGCTGACGCCGTCGCCCGTCCACGCCTTCGCCGAGACCATGGGCCTGCCCGTGTTCACGCCGGACTCGATGAAGTCGCCCGAGGCCATCGAGACCTTCCGCAGCCTCGAGGTCGACGCCGCCTGCGTGGTCGCCTACGGCCAGATCCTGAAGCGCGAGGTGCTGGAGGCGCCGCGCCTCGGCTGTTTCAACCTGCATGGCTCGCTGCTTCCACGCTGGCGTGGGGCGGCCCCGATCCAGCGGGCGATCATGGCCGGCGACCGCCAGACGGGCGTGCAGATCATGCGCATGTCCGAAGGCCTGGACGAAGGCCCGATCCTGCTGTCCGAGGTGCTGGACATCCGGCCCGACGATACGGCTGCGAGCCTGTCCGAACGCATGTCGCACACGGGCGCCAGCCTGTGGCCCCGGGCGCTTGCCGCCATCGAGCGCGGTCAGGTCGAGGGAACCGAACAGGTCGGGGAACCCACCTATGCGAGGAAGATCACGCCGGCCGAGGCGCGCATAGACTGGACCCGCTCCGCGGCCGAGATCGACGCGCGCATCCGCGGCCTGTCGCCCGCCCCCGGCGCCTGGTTCGAGGCCCCCGGCCCCGAAGGCCCGGTGCGGATCAAGGCGCTGATGTCGCGGCTTTCGCTGCGCGGCGCGGGCCGGCCGGGCGAGGTTCTGGACGGCGACCTGCGCATCGCCACGGGCGACGGCGTCGTGCGGCTGCTGCGGGTGCAGCGCGCCGGCAAGGCGGCGCAGACTCCGGACGAGATGCTGCGCGGGTTCGCCCTGCCCGCCGGGACGATCCTTCCCTCCTCAGGCAGCGAGCCCCCGCGGGGCGAGCGGTAGGAGGAACACGCATGCCCCGCTATCGGCTGACGCTCGAATATGACGGCTCGGGTTATAACGGCTTTCAGACCCAGCCCGGCCAGCCGACCGTGCAGGGCGCCGTCGAGACGGCCATCACCGCCTTCTGCGGCCAGACGGTGCGCATTGCAGCGGCCGGGCGGACGGACACGGGCGTTCACGCAACCGGCCAGGTCATCAGCTTCGACCTCGACAGGGCGTGGCCCGAGCGGACGGTGATGAACGCCCTGAACGCCCATCTGGTCGGCGAGGCCGTGTCGGTGCTGGATTGCGTGTCGGTGGACGACGAATTTCACGCCCGCTTCTCGGCGACGGGGCGGCGCTACCTGTACCGTATCCTCAACCGTCGCGGTCCGCCGGCGCTGGACAAGGGCAGGGTCTGGCACATCCGCAAGCGGATGGACGAAGAGGCCATGCATGAAGCCGCGCAGGCCCTTGTGGGCCTGCATGACTTCACCACCTTCCGCGATGTGAACTGCCAGTCGAAATCGCCGGAAAAGACCCTGGACGTCGCTCGCGTGTTCCGTAACGGCGACGAGATCTGTCTGCAGTTCGAGGCGCGCAGCTTCCTGCACCGGCAGGTGCGCTCCATGACGGGCACCCTGGCGGAAGTGGGTCAGGGCCGCTGGGGGGTCGAGGACGTCGCGGCGGCGCTGGCGGCGCGCGACCGCGCGGCCTGCGGGCCCGTGGCGCCGTCGGACGGCCTGTATCTGACGTGCGTGGACTACTGACGCGAAAAGGCCCGCCGGAGACCGGCGGGCCCTTCCTTCAGCCTGGGGCCGAAGCCTAGTTCTTCGCTTCTTCCGCACCCGAGCTGACGGCGTTGCCGGCGGCCGAGACGTCGCGGCCGACACCCGAGATGGTGTTGCAGGCCGAGACCGCCAGGGCGGCGGCGACGAGGGCGAGGGCTACGATCTTCTTCATGTCGGATATCCTTGGGAGGGGTAGAACCTTGGCCATAAACGCAAGCGTGGCCGTCGGGTTGCATAGCCAGGCCGGGGGTCGATCTGCTAACCGCTGGACATGACCCAGCCCCCCAACACCGCCGCCCGCCGCCTCGTCGAAACCCTCGTCATGAATGGCGTCGACCGCGTGTTCTGCGTGCCGGGTGAAAGCTATCTGGCGGTGCTGGATGCGCTGGCCGACGTGCGGGAGAGGATTCAGGTCATCGCCTGCCGCCACGAGGCGGGCGCCGCCAACATGGCCGAGGCTTACGGCAAGCTGACCGGCAGGCCCGGCGTCTGCATGGCCACGCGCGGGCCGGGCGCGACCCATGCCTCGATCGGGGTGCATACGGCGCATCAGGACTCCACGCCCATGATCCTGTTCGTCGGCCAGATCGCCCTGACCGACCGCGGGCGCGGCGCCTTTCAGGAGGTCGATTACCGCGAGGTCTTCGGCGGTCTGGCCAAATGGGCCACCGAGATCGAAAGCCCGGAACGCACGGTCGAGGTGGTCGAGCGCGCCTTCGCCACCGCCCTTCAGGGCCGGATGGGTCCCGTGGTCATCGCCCTGCCCGAAGACATTCTGCACGCCGACGGCGGCCCGGCGCCGATCCGGCCGGTGACGCCGGCGCGGGCGGCGCTGGACCCGGCCTTCGTGGAACAGGTTCGCGAGAAGCTGGCCAAGGCCGAACGTCCGCTGCTGGTGCTGGGCGGCTCGGGCTGGAGCGACGCGGCGACCACCGCCATCGCCGACTGGTCGGAGCGGATCGGCCTGCCCGTCGCCCTGTCTTTCCGCCGCAAGGATCTGATCTCCAACGACCGGTCCAACTACGCCGGCGATCTCGGGCTTGGGCCGAATCCGAAGCTGGTGCAGCGGGTCAAGGACGCCGACCTGATCCTGACCATCGGCGCACGGCTGGGCGAGAACCCGACCCAAGGCTACACCATGCTGGACCGCGCAGGCACGGCGAAGACCCTGATCCACATCCACCCCGGCCCCGAGGAGCTGGGGCGGGTCTGGCCGACGCTGCTGGGCGCCTCCGCCGACTGTTCGCTGGCGGCGCTGGCGTTGTCGACGATCGACCCGGGCCGGGACTGGAAGGCGCAGGCCGGGACCGCCCACGCCGACTTCGAGGCCTTCATCCGGCCGGTCCCGGTGACCGGCGCGGTGAACATGAGCGAGGTGATCCGGCATCTGGGCGAGGTGCTGCCCGCCGACGCCATCCTGACCAACGGCGCCGGCAATTTCGCCGCCTGGCTGCATCGCTTCCACAAGCACCGGGCCCGGCGCACCCAGTTGGCGCCGACCTCGGGCGCCATGGGCTACGGCTACCCCGCGGCCATCGCCGCAAAGTCGGTTCACCCCGACCGCGACGTCATCTGCATCGCCGGCGATGGCGACTATCTGATGACCGGGCAGGAGATCGCCACGGCGGTCCAGTACGGGATCAACGTCGTCGTGGTCGTCGTGGACAACGGAACCTACGGCACTATCCGCATGCACCAGGAAGGCCACTATCCGGGGGCTGACCGGGTCATCGCCACCGATCTGAAGAACCCCGACTTCGTCAAATACGCCGAGGCCTTCGGCGCCTTCGGCGTGCGCTGCGAACGGACCGGGGACTTCCCCGCCGCCTTCGAGGCCGCGCGGAACGCGGGCCGTCCCGCCCTCGTTCACCTGCTGACCTCGGCTGAGGACATCGCGCCCAACCGCACGATCACCGGCCTTCGTTCCTGACAGGAGCCCGCATGCGTCCCGTTCCCGCCCTGATCGCCTCCGTCCTTCTGACCGGTTGCGCCACGCCGGTGGAGCCTGCGCCTGATGGCCCGCCGGCGGCGCAGGACGGCGACGACTGCGCCGTCATCGCGGCCGTGGCCAGGGAGCATTTCCGCTTCGGCCCGGACAATCCGCCGCCGCCGGTCCGGTTCATGGGAGGCTATGCTCCGCGGTGCGACTGGAGCCGCTACGGTCTCGCCTTCACCCCCTATGACCGGGACGCGCCCGAATCCAGTGGCGGCAGGCGTTGGGTCAGTTTCGAGCGGCCCCGCTATGACGGCCAGGGCGCTCTGATCAAGGTCGGCGTCATGCACGGGCCTCTGGCCGGACAGGGCTCGGAATGCCGCGTCCGGTCCGGCTTCGCGGGCTGGACCGTCAGCGAATGCCGCGCCACCTGGGTCAGCTGACCGCCGAATCCTGATCAGGCGGCGGTGACGGGCGGCCCCGGCCCGCCTATGTTCCGCCAATGACCGACACCGCCGCGCCCGAAACCACCGACCGCCCCCTCACCCAGGACGGCCCCGCCCTGCGGCTGTGGATGATCGACGCCTCGGCCTACATCTTCCGCGCCTATCACGCCCTGCCGCCCCTCACCCGCAAGTCCGACGGCCTGCCGGTGGGCGCGATCCAGGGCTACTGCAACATGCTGTGGAAGCTGCTGCAGGACATGAAGGGCAGCGACGGCCCGACCCATCTGGTGGCCATCTTCGATCATTCCGAGAAGACGTTCCGCAACGACCTGTACGACCAGTACAAGGCCAACCGCTCGGCCCCGCCCGAGGACCTGATCCCGCAGTTCCCGCTGGTGCGCGAGGCCACGGCGGCCTTCGGCGTCGCCTGTCTGGAGCTGCCCGGCTACGAGGCCGACGACCTGATCGCCACCTATGCCTGCAAGGCGCGCGACGCCGGCGGCGAGGCCGTGATCGTCTCCTCCGACAAGGACCTGATGCAGCTGATCGGCGGCGGCGTGGTCATGTGGGATCCGATGAAGGACCGGCGGCTGGCCGAGGACGCCGTCATGGAGAAGTTCGGCGTCCTGCCCGGGAAGATGGTCGACCTTCAGGCCCTGATCGGCGACAGCGTCGACAACGTCCCCGGCGCCCCCGGCATCGGCCCCAAGACGGCGGCCCAGCTGCTGGACGAATACGGCGATCTGGACACCCTGCTGGAACGCGCCGGCGAGATCAAACAGCCCAAGCGCCGCGAGACCCTGCAGAATTTCCGCGACCAGATCCTGCTCAGCCGCGAACTGGTGCGCCTGACCTGCGACGCCCCCGCGCCCGAGCCGATCGACGACTTCGTGGTCCGTCACCCCGATCCCGAAAAGCTGGGCGAGTTCCTCGACCGGATGGAGTTCCGCAGCCTGCGCAACCGCGTCGGCGACGGCAAGGCCCCCGCCAAGGACGGCACGGCCTTCGTCGCCCGCGCCAGGCCGCCCGTCGCCCCCGTCGCCACGCCCCGCTACGGCCAGGTCCCGACCGGCCCGGCCGAGGCGCAGAAGGTCGACATCGAGGCCTACCGCTGCATCCAGACCGTCGACGAACTGGACGCCTGGATCGCCCGGGCGACCGAGGCGGGCGTCGTCGGGTTCGACACCGAGACCGACGCACTCAGCGCGACGCATGCGGGGCTGTGCGGGGTGTCGCTGGCGGTCGGCCCGAACGAGGCCTGCTATGTGCCGCTGACGCATGAGCATGAGCCGGCGGCCAATGCCGGGGGGCTGGATTTCGGGGGGGAGAGCGACCAGCGCGAACCCCTCACCCAGATCGACAAGCCGACCGCCCTGGCCCGGCTCAAGGTGCTGCTGGAGAACCCGGCGGTCCTGAAGGTCGTCCAGAACGGCAAATACGACATCGCCGTCATGGCGCAGCGGGGCATACGGATCGCACCGATCGACGACACCATGCTGATCTCCTACGTGCTGGAGGGCGGCCTGCACGGCCACGGGATGGACGAGCTGGCGCGGCTGCACCTCGGCCACGACCCCATCCCGTTCAAACAGGTCGCGGGCACGGGCAAGTCCCAGAAGTCGTTCAAACACGTCGAGCTGAAACCGGCCACCTGCTACGCCGCCGAGGACGCCGACGTGACCCTGCGCCTGTGGCGGATCCTCAAGCCGCGGCTGGCCGAGGAGCGGCTGACCACCGTCTATGAGACGCTGGAGCGCGGCATGCCCGAGGTGCTGGCCGGCATGGAGCGGGCCGGCATCCGCGTCGACCCCGACCGGCTCAAACGCCTGTCCTCGGAGTTCGGCCTGCGCATGGCCGAGCTGGAACAGCAGGCCCACGAACTGGCCGGCCGCCCGTTCAACGTCGGCAGCCCGCGCCAGATCGGCGACATCCTGTTCGGCGAGATGAACCTGACCGGCGGCAAGAAGACCGCCTCGGGCCAGTGGGAGACCGGCGCCGCCACCCTCGAGACCCTGGCCCTGACCCACGACCTGCCGCGCGTCCTGCTGGACTGGCGCCAGCTGTCAAAGCTCAAGGGCACCTATACCGACGCCCTGATCGAGGCCGCCGACAAGACCACCGACCGCGTCCACACCTCGTACCAGCTGGCCGCCGCCACCACCGGCCGCCTGGCCTCCAGCGACCCCAATCTGCAGAACATCCCGATCCGCACCGAGACCGGCCGCCAGATCCGCCAGGCCTTCATCGCCGCCCCCGGCCACGTCCTGATCAGCGCCGACTACAGCCAGATCGAGCTGCGCCTGCTGGCCCACATCGGCGACATCCCGGAACTCAAGCGCGCCTTCGCCGCCGGCATCGACATCCACACCGCCACGGCCTCCGAGATGTTCGGCGTCCCCGTCGACCAGATGGACCCCGAGACCCGCCGCCGCGCCAAGGCGATCAATTTCGGCATCGTCTACGGCATCTCGGCCTTCGGCCTGGCCAATCAGCTGAACATCGACCAGGGCGAGGCCGGGGCCTATATCAAGACCTATTTCGAGCGCTTCCCCGGCATCCGCGCCTATATGGACGCGATGAAGGCCCGGGTGCGCGAGACGGGCCGGGTCGAGACCGTCTTCGGCCGCCGCATCCACATTCCCGCCATCCACTCCAAGTCGGGGGCCGAGCGCCAGTTCGGCGAGCGCGCCGCCATCAACGCCCCCATCCAGGGCGCCGCCGCCGACATCATCCGCCGGGCCATGATCCGCATGCCGGGGGCGCTGGAGGCGGAGGGCCTTTCAACCCGCATGCTTTTGCAGGTCCACGACGAACTGGTCTTCGAGGCCCCGGAAGCCGAGGCCGAGCGCGCGATTGCGGTGATCAAGCGGACGATGGAGGGGGCGGCGGAACCGGCCGTGGCCCTGACCGTGCCGCTGGTGGTGGATGCGCGGGCGGCGGGGAACTGGGACGAGGCGCACTGAGGGGAAGCGAGCGTCCCTAAGCGGCGATCTTAGTGAGAAAGAATATGCCACCTTCTACACGCTGCTTGATGGCACCGAGGCGAGCTAGACTATATTTTCCTGCGTCTCCATGGGTTGCGCTATTGAACACATCGAATAGCTGAACAACGTTTGCCATGTCTTCATCTACAAAATCGTTGAGAGCGTCGTTAATAATGCCGGACCTTTTCAATAGGAAAGCGATCTTGGATCGTCGCGTAGGCTTTCCTTGAGGTGTCCTCTGACAAGAGGGATCGTCTACTTCGACGACATCATCCGGAGCTTTTGCTTCTAGGATCTTTGTGATTATCTCTCTTGCGCTTGTACAAAAATGGCGCGCCGCGTCAGGATTTTGTGGGTTTAGCGAGAACAATGCGCCCTTCCATCGCGCATCGAGATCCGGGGAAATCTTCGACAACTCATCAGTGATGGCGGTTGCCGTGCCTTCGTCCTCTGCAACTACCGGCTCAGAGTCAGATAGGGCGTTGGCAAGCGCCAGACTGTTCGCATTCTCGCGCGCGGGCATTTCCGAAACGAGAAATTCCTCGACATCGTTCGAATAAGTTTGCGCGCCGGATGAAACCCGCTCGTATGCCGCATTTAGGTCTATCGATGACCTACGGACCGCCTGATAAGTATCAGGTGTAGGATGGCTGTGAATTCGAGTTAGCTCTCTCGCAATCTGCCTACGATTGGCCTCCACGCGACTATTGTGTGCCCGAACTTCCCTATTGTAGTTGGAAATTGCGGTCTTTCTTTTTTGCTCGTCCTGACGAACCGCTTGGTTGTGTCTGCTTATTTCACGATTAACCGCCGCCACATTCTGGCGGAGCTGACTATTGTATCGGTTTACCTCGCGATTATAGGCGTCAATTGCAGCCTTTTGTTTTCTTTGGGCTTCTCGAACAAGTCGCTGGTACTCACTTGGGGACACTCTCCGGACCACTGAAGTCCTCCACAGAAAATGTTTATGTTTCGTTCTATCATACGGCGCGGTTTACGGTAAGCAAGCTTTGAGACAGGCTACTATCTTAGCAGGATTCGACTCCCGTCAAGCTTGTGCCTACCGTCGCGCTTCACGGAGACCGATGTCTTGGCTTTTCAGATCCTATCCTTGTCTGGCGGGGGCTTTATGGGCCTCTACACCGCTGCTGTTCTCGCATCCCTCGAGGAACAGCAGGACTGCCGGATCGCTGACTGCTTCGATCTAATCGCTGGCACATCAGTAGGCGGGATTATCGCCCTGGGGCTTGCTCACCGAACTCCCGCTAGCGAAATCCGGGATGCATTTCTCTCCAATGGAGCAAGCATCTTCTCTACCAAACCGCCGCCTCAGAACGGGCTAGCTAAGAAGGCGGCGCTCTTCAAGAATGCGACTAAGCCCCTTTACTCTGCGGCGCCGTTGGCTCGCACCATCGAGGCGATTGTAGGCAGCGACACTCTAGTTCGTCACCTGAATCATAGAGTGATGGTTCCGACAGTTAATCTGACCAAAGGAAGCCCTCAGGTCTTCAAAACTTCACACCATCCGACCTTTTCAAGAGACTTAAGATTAAGAGTGGTAGATGTGGCATTAGCAACGTCAGCCGCCCCGACCTTCTTTCCTCTACATAGAATAGGAGGCGAATTGTATGCAGACGGAGGCCTCTATGCGAATGCCCCTGATCATCTTGCGTTGCACGAAGCTGAGCACTTTTTGGGGCAGAATCTAGCTGACATTAGAATGCTCAGCATCGGGACCACCACATCCAGCTTCTCATTTTCGAACTCAGTCGGCACGGATTTGGGTTGGATGGGCTGGATGGAGGACCAACGCCTTCCCAACGTTATGATTGCGGCCAATCAGGTCAACGCGGATTTCATGCTGCGGCACCGACTCGGCGAGCGATACCTTAGGATTGATCACACTCAGTCAAGAGAACAGGAAAAATCTCTCGCGCTAGACGTCGCGAGTGACGCTGCGAAGCTCGACCTGTTGGCCTTGGCGGAGGCATCGGTACGCGAACATCTCGGTCGACCCGCGCTGTCCACCTTTCTGAAGCACACAGCGCCAACACCGACATTTTTCAATTTGGGATAGAAACGATGGGCGTTGCAGCTGGTTTATTTTACTCTACCAACGATCCCCAAAAATCGTTGGACTACAGAATTCGCCCCAGTGATGAGCAATACAGATCGCAAGAAGAACGCTGGAATGATCTGAGGGAGGTTCTGCTAGCAGACCTTTCTGAAAAGTCGGGCTGTCCAATGTATTCTTGGCTTCAAGGCTCTTATAAATTTGGAACCCAAATACGTCCTGCGTCGGCGGGGCAAGAGTTCGACATTGATCTGGGCGTCTATTTCCGTTGGAGCGGACAGCCTACGGACGGCGCGCACACACCCGTCGATTTGAAAGATCTGATCCAAGGCAGTTTGGAAACATATGCGGAGGACCCCGGCAATGATGCTGAGGGCGTTAGTGAACCCAAGCCTCGCTGTTCCCGCATCCATTTCGCGGATGATTTTCACATCGATATCCCAGGCTACCACCTTGATAGCGACCGGGATGCGCGTTCGCTGGCGACATCAGACGACACTTGGGAAGATAGCGATCCCAAGGCCATATACAAATGGTGGAAGGATACTTTTGACGGTGCTGCCCGTCCTCGAGTCCGAAGGTCAGTTCGCTACCTGAAGATGTGGGGTGCACTGGCGTTCCCCGATGGCGATCGTCCCTCTTCCATCATGTTAACAATCTTGGCCGGCGACGCTTACAACGCGATAAATCCGGACGAATTTACTGGTGACGATGAACTCCTCGCTGGGCTTGCAGCTGAGATATCCCGTCGCCTCCACAGGGATTCATCGGTAGCAAATCCTGTTAACAAGGCGGAGAATCTCAATCGCCTTAGCGCCGAGTCATTCGCCAGCGTGAAAGAACGACTGGATACGTTCGTAGCTACAGCGCAGCGAGCGGTTGCCTGCACGAGTAAGGCCGCAAGCGCCGAAGTTTGGGCGGAAATTTTTCAGCACTTCTTCGAAATCCCGGATGAGGAAGACGAGGACGTATTGATGGAAAAGGCCAACGCGCTTCCAGCGGTGTCCTTCAATCCACAAGTTGCTGTGACTGCGAAATCCAAAGACGGGCAGCGTTTCTGGAAGGGCGAAAACGAGATTGGTCCGATTCCCAAGGGCTGCGAATTAGAGTTCGCGCTTACCAATGTGCTGGAACTACCTCCCGGAGCAGAGGTCTCTTGGACGATCAGAAATTCGGGCAATGAGGCTGAAAAAGAGAACGATCTCGGTCATAGCGGCGGCACCGGATATTCACGAAAAGAGACTTCTGCCTACCGGGGCCGGCATTTCGTTGATGTTGCGGTCAAGGTGAATGGCAGCCTTATCGGACGAAGAAGAATTCCCGTTGAGGTGACAGGGATGGGTTGGCCGACCCAGCGAGCGCGTGCTCGCCCCACCTACGGCAAGTTCCGATCAAAGAGACGCTAACTCGATCGGAAGGTCGGAAGCATTCCGACTCACACTGTATCCCTGCGCCACCCCAGCGCCCGCCGCTCGATCCGGGCCGCCTGTTGCAGGACGGCGCCGGGGGCGAGGCGCTCGATCTCGGAGAGCAGGCTGCCGATGCCGGCGCGGCCGTCGGCGCTGGTCAGGTCGAGGCCCTGGAGGACGGCGAGGAGGCGGGCGGTCGGGTCTTCGGGCGTCATGGCTGGGGCTCTCTGGCTGGAGGGATGTGAAGACCGACCCGGGGAGAGGGAAAGCATTCCGGTAAGGGGCGCGCAACGGGAATGTTGCCGGTTTGTTCTTTTTTGTGTGGAGGGGTGTGAGCATCGTCTTCCTGTCGTCATTCCGGGCGAAGCGCAGCGTAGACCCGGAACCCAGCGGCGCGCGTGAGCGCGACCCTGTCGGGAGCACGGCTGAGTGTTTGTGGCCGATTGCCTCGGCGGTGGTTCGCCGCCGTCGCGGCGCCGCCGGGTTCCGGGTCTCCGAGCCGCTGCGCGCCTCTCCGCCCGGAATGACGACAGGAAGAGGGAGCGGCGGCAGACGTGTCGTCGCGGCAGAACTTTTTTGCTGGCGCCGGGATTCCTGTGGGCGTGGCGGTTTGCGGGGCGCGGGAGCGGGTTTGCGCGCCGCAGGAAGGGGCGGGGTTAGACTCCGCCCATGGAGAAGAAGCATTTCAACGCGAAGCATGACGACGCGACGTGGCGGGGGCTGTTCAGGCGCTGGCACGCGGGAGAAAAAGCGCCGGCGCTGAGGGCCGAGTCGGGGGTGTCGCACGACACATGGACGGCCAATGCGAAGCGGCTGGGGATGCGGATCGGGGACCTGCCGGCGGACGATCCGCGGCGGCGGCGGGTGCCGGCCTTCGGCGAGCGGACGGGGGACTATCGGCATCCCAAGAGCCTGCTGGACGAACGGGACTGGCTGAGGGTGATGGCGCTGCGGGCGAAGGGGGTGCGCGGCAGCCTGCTGGCCGAGGTGTTCGGGGTGGAGCACGCCACCATCTGTTCGCAGGCCAAGGCGCGGGGGGTGACGCCGCCGCATCTGACCCCGGCGCCGCGGCGGCCGGAGATGGCGTTCGATGCGGACCTGGACAATCCGGTCCGGACCTTCTGGTCGCTGACGGAGACGATCGAGCGGGCCATACACGACGAGCGCCATGACGACGTCCAGACCCTGTACCGGCAGTGGAAGGTGCTGGAGGACCTGTTCGCGCTGAAGCAGCGGCTTGACGCCGGCGAACGCGCGCGCCGCGCGTCCCGGCGTTGGCCGGGATGACGATCTCGCCGCCCGGGCGGGGGGTGTGGTAGAGGCCGGCGATGCAAACCGTGGATGTCCTGATCGTCGGCGCCGGCGCGGCCGGGATGATGTGCGCCATCGAGGCCGGGCGGCGCGGGCGCAGCGTGCGCATCCTCGACCATGCGCGGGCGCCGGGCGAGAAGATCCGCATCTCGGGCGGGGGGCGGTGCAACTTCACCAACCTGGGGACCGGGCCGGGGAATTTCCTCGGCGAGAACCCGCGGTTCGCGACCTCGGCCCTGAAGCGGTTCAGCCAGCATGACTTCATCAAGCGCGTGGATCAGGCGGGGATCGCCTGGCACGAGAAGACCCTGGGTCAGCTGTTCTGCGACGACTCCGCGAAACAGATCATCCGCATGCTGACCGACGACATGCGGGCGGCGGGCGCAGTGCTGTCGCTGGGGACGTCGGTGGAGCGGGTGGAGCGCGTGGGCGACGGGTTTGAGGCGGCGCTGTCGGACGGGTCGGTGGTGAAGGCGCGATCGCTGGTGCTGGCGACCGGGGGCAAGTCGATCCCGAAGATGGGGGCGACGGGCTGGGCCTATGACGCCGCGCGGGGGTTCGGGCTGAGGGTCACGGAGACGCGGCCGGCGCTGGCGCCGCTGACGTTCGAGGCGGGGCTGCTGGAACAGCTGACGCCGCTGGCGGGGGTGGCGGTGGATGCGGTGGTCAGCCATCGCGTCCCGGCGGACCGGGGGGCGCCGGGGCGTCCGGCGGGCGAAACCCGGTTCGCCGAGGGCCTGCTGTTCACCCATCGCGGCCTGTCGGGCCCGTCGATCCTGCAGATCAGCAGCTACTGGCGCGAGGGCGAGGCCGTGACGGTGGCGATGGCGCCGGATGTGGACGTCCACGCGGCGCTGAAGGCGGCGAAGGAGGAGAACGGCAAGCAGATGGTGCACACGGCCCTGGGCCACATCGTGCCGCGCCGGCTGGCCGAGAGCGTCTGCGAGCGCGAGGGGGTGAAGGGCAAGCTGGCCGAGGTCGGGGACAGGACCCTGCGCCGGCTGGACGCGGCCGTGAACGCCTGGACGGTCAAGCCGGTGGGGTCGGAGGGGTACCGGACGGCCGAGGTGACGCTGGGCGGGATCGCGACGGACCAGCTGGATCAGCAGACCATGGCGGCGAAGTCGGTGCCGGGGCTGTACGTCATCGGCGAGGCGGTCGACGTCACGGGCTGGCTCGGCGGCTACAATTTCCAGTGGGCCTGGTCCTCGGGTTGGGCCGCCGGGCAGGTGTGCTAGGAGACCCGCCATGCCCTTCACCGCCACCGTCCTGACCATGTTTCCCGAGGCGTTTCCGGGGCCGCTCGGCGTGTCGCTGATCGGCACGGCGTGGCGCGAGAGGGGCTTATGGAGCCTTGAAACGGTTGACATTCGGGCCTTTTCCACAGATACGCGCGGCTTCCTGGACGACACCCCCGCGGGTGGCGGCCCGGGAGCCGTGCTCAAGGCGGACGTGGTGGCCCGGGCGCTCGACAGCGTATCCGGTCCGGCGCGGCCGCTTTTGTACATGAGCGCCCGGGGTCGGCCCCTGACCCAGGCGCGCGTGAAGGAATGGGCGAAGGCGGACGGGATCACCGTCCTCTGCGGCCGGTTCGAGGGGGTGGATCAGCGCGTGCTGGACGCGCGCGGGTTCGAGGAGGTCTCCGTCGGAGACGCGGTTCTCGCCGGCGGCGAGGCGGCAGCCATGGTGGTGATCGAGGCGTGCGTGCGATTGATCCCCGGGGTGCTGGGCCAGGCCGAAAGCCTGAGTTCGGAAAGCTTCGAGGACGGTCTTCTGGAGCATCCGCAGTACACGCGACCGCGGACGTTCGAGGGGCTGGAGATACCCGAGGTGCTTCTGTCGGGCGACCATAAAAAGGTCGCCGCATGGCGCGAAGAGCAGCGGCGAGAGACGACCCGGGAACGGCGGCCAGACCTCTGGACGGCGCATCTGGACAAGACAAATGCGGGACTTGAGCCCGCCAAATCACAGGTAAAGAGCGCAAAAGCTCGAGGAGAATGACATGAACATCCTGCAGACCATCGCAGCCGAAGAAAAAGCCCGCCTGGTCGACAAGCGCGCCATCCCCGACTTCCAGCCGGGCGACACCCTGCGCGTCATGGTCAAGATCAAGGAAGGCGAGCGCGAACGCATCCAGGCCTTCGAGGGCGTCTGCATCGCCCGCGCCGGCGGCGGGATCAACGAGAATTTCACCGTGCGCAAGATCAGCTTCGGCGAGGGCGTCGAGCGCGTCTTCCCGCTGATGTCGCCGAACATCGACGCCATCGAGGTCAAGCGCCGGGGCGTCGTGCGGCGCGCCAAGCTCTATTACCTGCGTGATCGCCGCGGCAAGTCGGCCCGGATCGCCGAGAAGCAGACCGTGCGTCCGGTCAAGGGCGTCGTCGTGCCGGAAACCGGCAAGGCCGAAACGGCCGCCGACGCCGAGGCATAGGCCGCCTTGCAGCCAGAATGACGAAGGCCCCGGCGGAAACGCCGGGGCCTTTTTCACGGGCGGAAGCCGCTGCGGATCAGGTTCCGGCGCCGGCCTTGAGCTGTTCGGCCTGACGCAGGTGGCCCTCGATCTTCGGGACCACCGAGCGGGCGTGGGCCGCGAGCGGGGCGGCGTTCGCGTCCGTATTGTCGGCGAAGCCGCGATGCAGGGTCAGGGCCTCGTTATGGGCCGCGATCTGCTGGTCGAGCCACACGTCGTCGAAGTCCGCGGCCCCAGCCGAACGCAGGTTGTCGATCAGGCCCTGACGGCGCTGGTCGAGGGCAGCGGGCGGCTGCATCGGCGGATTCATGCCGCCGATGATCCCCTTGAGTTTGTTCGAGGCGTCGGTGTGGTCGGTCTTGATCATGGTCGCGAGCCGTTTGACGTCGGCGTTCTGCGACCGCTCCATCGCGATGTCCGCGGCCGTGATCTCATACATGTCGCCCATGGCGGCGTTTGGCACATAGGCGTCGACCGTATTGGAGCCGAGGGTGGCGGCGGAGACCTGACCCACGGGGGCGGCGGCCATGTCCTGGGCCTTGTCGACGGCCGGGGAGGCGCCGCGCTCGTTGCAGGCGGCGAGAAGGGCGAGGCAGGCGGCGCCTGCGAGAAGCGGTTTCATCATGGGTGTTGTTCCGAAAGTTGAGGTGCGGCGTCGAGGGAGGGCGTGACGGGGCCGCCGGGCGATCGCCCGGCGCGATCAGACAGGAAAGATCGCGTGCGCGGCGCCTTGGAGCGCTGGGTGACCCGGTTGAGCTCGACACCTTCGAACACGATGGCGATCGCAAAACCCGGCTCGCTGAAGAGCAACCTGCGGCGGGCCATGTCCTCGGCTTCATCGGGTCCTTCGACGTCGACGATCTCGTGCGCGCCGGGCCGGGACAGATAGTTCAGCTGATACACGGGCACGACGCGCAACTCTCCCCTGTGACAGGTCAACAACAGCTCGCCGAAGGCTGTGGTTCCTGTGTTCGCTTGACGACAGAGGCGCCTCGCGTGGTGGGGGGCTGGCCAGCGCGGCGATCAGGTCCGCGTCATTCGGGGGTCACCTTGCCTCCGTGCACCTGGGCGTGGCCGTGGTGACGCAGATGGCTTTCGTCGATCGCCTCGATCAGCTTCAGGCCCTTCTCCTTGCCGACCAGCTCCAGCAGGGCGTCGATCTTGGCCTCCATCCGGTCGTCGTTTTCCTTCGAGGAGGGCGAGCCGACGTAGAGGAAATAGGCCAGGCCGACGACCTGCCACAGCAGTTGCAGGAACTCGGACTGCCAGTTCTCGAAGGTGTCCCGGCCCATCTCGGTCAGATACGGGACCAGTTGCGCGGTCTCGCCGTGCTCTCGCGCCTCGTCCGCGAATGCGAACCAGCCGAAGGCCCAGTGCAGGCCCATCGAGATCAGAAAGAAGGCCAGGGTGATCCAGCCATAGGCGTATTTCTTCATCGCGATCCTCCATCCGCGCGGGGCTCGCCCTCGCGACCCCGTCAAAAACGGCAGAGGTTCTCGCGCCGTTCCAAAGTCGGGAGGACGACATTGCCCGGGCTTGCCCTGGACCCCGCGAAGGTCCCGGCCGAAGGGGCTCTTTTTACAGACCCAGCGCCGCCTTGATGTCGCGCCAGTCGATGTATTTGAAATTCTGGGTTCCGACGTCGTTGACGTCGTCCTGAACGACGACGACGCCTTCGGGGAACGAGCCGACGGCGCCGCCCAGGGCCGCGAGTCCATCGGTGCCGGTCACGCCGTCGACCGGACCGTCCGTCACCTTGAACCGGCCGACCCAGACGTGCGCCGCGCCGTCGATCCGCCAGACCGGGAAGGTGGAGTCGCCTTGGCTGGATGCGATCAGATAGCGGGCGTCCCCGTCGGCGAGAATGGTCAGGCCTTCCGCGTCCGCCACGAGCCGGTCGGGCGCCGCGGGCTGGATCAGGGTGCGTCGGTCGCCGGACGCCGGGTCGAGGCCGTAGCGCCACAGGCCGACGTTCTCCTCGTTGATATAGAGGGCGTCGGTGGCCTCATCGGCGGCGCAGCCTTCGGAAATCGTGCCGATGTCGGCGCGGCGAACCTCGCGCGCGGCCGGGCGGCCGACGGCGTCTGCGGTCAGGACATACTGGCGAAGCTCGCCCTCGTGACCGACCAGGACGGCGTGGACCTCGGCCCCGCGGCGAGCGAAGCAGAAGCCGTAGGGCTCGACGACATCAGTGGAGATGTAGCCCCATGGACGGACGCCGTTGGCGCCGGGTCCCGCGGGATCGAAGGCGTAAAGGGAAATGCCGGTGCGGCCCGGGGTGCGATCGCTGGCGCCCAGCACCACCTGCGCGCGGCCATCGATGGTCAGACCTTCGACGGCGTCGACATTGTTGAGCAGGCCCTCGGGCAGGAACTGCAGCACCTGGCCGTCGAAGCCGTAGATATAAAGTCCGGCCTTCTTGTCCGTGCCGGCGACAAAGCCGGGGCTGGCGCGGCCGTTCACCGTCACGGGGGCGGCGGAGGCCCAGATGGCCGGATCGTCGGCCGCATCCTCGCCGCCGCCCGTGCCGACCGAGGGAGTTTCCAGCCGCGCCTGGACCGCGGCGCCTTCGCCGACGAAGCCCGCGCCCTCGCCCTGATAGTCAACCTCGGTCGTGGCGCAGCCGGCGAGCAGGGCGGCGGCGGCGGCGGCCATCAGCAGGCGGAGAGTCATGGCGGCGTCCTTGTGGGCGGAGGGTCCGGCCTGACCATGCGTTCCGCCGGCGGTCAAGATTGCATCGATGACAGTCCGGCGACGCATCGGTGAAAGGCGATCCGGCGCCAGAGCAACGGTCATTGAGGCGTCAACGAACCGCCAAGCCAGCGTGGCGGAACTGTCGCGCTGGCGTTGTCACTCGGCCCTAGCTCGGGGTCCCGAAACCGGCGTCCTCGGGGGGCGCGCGGGTAACCGGGGATTTCCGATGAAGACCATGCTTCTGCTCGGCGCAGCCATTGCGCCGCTCGCCTTCGCGATGCCGGCCCTGGCCCAGTCGGGCCCCGCCGCCGACCCGCAAGGACCGGTGTCGTCGCTTGAAGAAGTGATCGTGACCGGCGAGCCCGTCATGCGCAACCGGACCGACGACGTCGTGCCGACGCTGTCGTACGACCTCGAATATTTCCAGCGCTTCGAGCCGCTGACGGCCGGCGACGCCCTGAAGCGCGTGCCCTCGGTCGCCTTCCTGTCGGACATTCTTGAATCCGACGGCGTGCGCATTCGCGGTCTGGACTCGGCCTATACCCAGATCCTCATCAACGGCGAACGCGTGCCCGGCGCCAATCTGGACCGCAGCTTCTTCGTCGACCGCATCCCGGCCGAACTGATCGAGCGGGTTGAGGTGGTGCGCTCGTCCTCGGCCAACCGGTCCGGCGACGCGTTGGCGGGCGCCGTCAACATCGTTCTGCGCGACGCCCTGTCGCTGGACGGCGGCTATCTGCGGCTGGGCGCGCTCAACTTCCCGGACAGCGACGCCGGGGCCTGGGGCGGGACGTATGGCGCGGTCTGGGGCGGTCAGGCGGGGCCGGGTCGGCTGCTGGTCGGCGGCAATATCCAGGACCGCCGCAACCCCAAGGCCAAATACAGCCAGCGCTTTGACGAGCCCGGCGGCGATCTGGACAACACCGAGGTTCAGACCGATGTGCGCGACGGTACGGACTATTCGGCCAACGCGTCCTACATCGTCGACCTGGCGGGCGGCGAACTGTCGCTGGACGGCGTCTTCGTGCGCACAGACCGCGTCCAGCTGGAAGACTCGCTGGAGTACGCGGGTGGCGTGGAGACGGCCGCCAATCTGGAAACCATCAACGCCAACCCGCTGGACATCCGAACCGACAACTGGTCGCTGAACGGCCGCTACCGGCGCGAGATGCTGGGCGGCGAGACGACGGTGAAACTGGGCTTCGCCTCGATCGACGACGCGCAGTTCGAACGCGAAACCGAGTTCGACGTCGCGGACGAGGAAATCGGCGACGAGATCACCGACACGCAGATCACCGACGACGAACTGCAGGCCGCGCTGGAACACCAGATTGATCTCGGCGCCATGACGCTGGAGTTTGGAGTCCAGTATGGGGAGAAGACCCGCGACACCCGTATCCTGTTCGCCGAGGGCGAGGCCGACAACGAGACGGCTTTCCGTCTGCTTGACCCGACGGAATTCGATGACGCGGAAGCGGTTCCGGGCGGGATCAGCACGATCGAGGAAACCCGGATCGACCCTTATGTCATGCTGTCGGGCGAGAACGGCCCGCTGAAATGGGAGGCCGGCCTCCGTTACGAGACCACGGATGTGGCCCTCACCGACGAGACCGTCGATCCGGCCGATCGGGTCAACGAGCAGGACTACGGCCTGTTCCTGCCGTCGGCCAGCCTGAGGTTCCGCCTGTCCGACAGCGACCGGGTCATCCTGTCGGCCGCCCGCACCGTTCGCCGCCCCAACTTCGACTTCATCTCGCCGGCGCTGCTGGAAGGTGAATACGGGGACAACGACTTCCTCGGCAATCCGGACCTCGAACCGGAAACCGCCTGGGGCGCCGACCTGGGCTTCGAGCGGCGGCTGGGCCGACGCGGCGTGGTGGGGATCAACCTGTTCTACCGCGACGTGACCGACCTGATCGAGCTGACCAACACCGGCGACTACTCCGACGAGGCCATCGGCAACGCCGAGGACGCGCGGGACGAGGCCCTCGCCGACGGCGACACACCAGCCGAGGCCCAGGCCGCCTATGAGGCGGAACTGACGTCCTTCGTCCTGACGGCGGAGAACGTCGGCGACGGCCAGGTCTGGGGTGTCGAGTTCGACCTGTCGACGCCGCTGGACTTTATCGGCATGCCCGATACCGGGGTCTTCCTGAACTACTCCTGGCTGGACAGTTCGGTGGACGACTTCATGGGCGAACGCCGCTTCAACTCCCAGGCGGAATATGTCTTCAACGCCGGCTTCACCCATGACATCCCGTCGTGGGGCGCCGCCTTCGGCGCCACCTATCGCAAACAGGGCGACGCGGAAGGCCGGATCGTCGGCGAAGAGGTGGTGACCACCTACGGCGCCGATCTGGAAGTGTTCGTCGAGAAGCGGGTGGCGCGCAACATCGTCGTTCGCCTGACGGGCTCGAACCTGCTCGACTCGTCCAAGGACGAGGTCTTCGACAAGTTCGACACCATTCAGGACCAGATCGACCGTGACTACGACGAATATGAGCTGGAAACCGAGACCGCGGGCCCGGTCTATCAGGCGGTGATGCGCGTCGCCTTCTAGGACGGGGCACTGAAAACGAGGAAGGCCCCGGCGCGAACGCCGGGGCCTTTTTCACGTCACGGACGATGGATTAATTCGGATACAGCCGGTTGTCGGCGTCCTTCTGGCCCTCGAGACTGTGCTTGAGGTCGCGCATCTGGTCGTGGCCATCCTTCACCGTCGTCCAGGCCCGGCGGATGGTCTCGCGAGTGGTGGCCGAGACGGCCGAGTCCTCGAGCGCGGTCTCGAACTTGGCCTTGATGAAGTCCTCGCCGTTCTCGACCGAGTTCACCACGGCCTGCTCGTCGCGGAGGAGGGCGTGTTTGACGTCCAGGAAGGCGCGGTGGGCCTTGGCCAGGATGGTGCCGTCGTCCTCGGGGTCGCCGCCGAGGGTGCGCACCGCGCCCTGAAGTTCGGAAGCGACCTGCCGGCGTTCGAAGCTGCGGGCCTCGAACAGGGTGCGGAAGCCTTCCTTGTCGGTTTCCTTCGCAGCCTCGCGATAGCCGTCGGCGCTGTCGATCGTGGTTTCGATCAGGCTGTTCAGGACATGGATGTCATGGTGGTTGGGGCTGCTCATGGCGATCGGCCTTTGCTGTGGGGAGATGCCCCCAAAGCGCGCACCGCGTTGAAAAGGTTTCAGCTTCGCCGTTCTACAATTTCGTGCGCAGCGACCAGAGCTCGGGGAAGCAGCGCCGCTGGAGCGTCTCGGTGAGATAGGCGACGCCCTCGGTGCCGCCGGTGCCGCGGCGACGGCCGATGATGCGCTCGACGGTGACCACATGCTTGTGCCGCCAGGTCAGCAGGGCGTCGTCCAGGTCGACCAGTTTTTCGGCCAGCTGGTAGAAGGGCCACCAACGGGCAGTGTCGCGATAGACCTCCAGCCAGGCGGCCTCGACGGCCTCGGAGGCCTCCCACGGCTTGCTGACGTCGCGGTGCAGGACCTCGGACGGGACCGGCAGGCCGGCGGCGGCCAGCTGATGCAGGGCGTCGTCATAGAGGCTGGGCGCGGCCAGGGCGGCGCGCAGGGCGGCGTGGGCGTCAGGGCGTTCCTCGTGGAAGCGCAGGAAGCGCTCGTCCTTGAGGCCCAGCATGTATTCGAAGCGGCGGAACTGGTCGCTCTGGAAGCCGGACGACGAGCCCAGCACGCCGCGGAAGCGCAGATAGTCGGCGGGCGTCATGGTGGCCAGGATGTCCCAGCTCATGGTCATGACGGCCTGGATGCGGCTGACGCGGGCCAGACTCTTGTAGGCGGGGACCAGATCGCCGGCGCGGACCAGCGACTGGGCCAGGGTGACTTCGTGCAGGATCTGCTTGAGCCACAGCTCCTTGGTCTGGTGGATGACGACGAACAGCATCTCGTCATGTTCGCTGGAGATCGGATGCTGGGCGGCCAGCAAATCGTCCAGGGCCAGATAGCCGGCGTAGGTGATGTCGGACGGAGGGGCGGGCGTGTCGGTCATGCGCGACCTATCGCGCGGGCGGGGTCCCGGCTCAAGAGCGGTCGGCGTCGTCGCGGCCCGGATCCAGGGTGTTGTCGACCTGGTCGTCCCAGCCCTCGCGGCTGGACTTGAAGGCCAGCCCCATCAGCACCCAGGCGAGAACGACCGTCCCCAGCACCCCCAGCGACAGGGCGATCCAGCCGTGCAGCGGCAGATCGCCGCCGCCGATCGCCTTCCAGAACAGGCCGATCAGGCCGGTGGCCGCGGCCGAGACGACGGCGGCGATGAGCAGATTTCGCAGGAGGCGGAGGACCATGGACGGCATGTAGGGGCGCCGGACGGCGGATGCGAGCCGCCGGTCAGGCCCGGTGAGTGACCGATACGGTCATGCCGGGACTGGTCGTCAGGGTCAGGCGCGCGTCCAGCTGTTTGACCAGGGCTTCGACGATGGCCGTGCCGAGGCCGCCGTGGGCCGAAGGGACGGTGTCGACGGCGCCCACGCCGTTGTCGCAGACGACCAGAACCCAGCTGTCGCCCTCGCTCTCATATGTGACAAGGATCAGGGCGTCCGCGCGGTCGGCGGGGAAGGCGTATTTGATGGCGTTGATGACCAGTTCGGTGACCATCAGCCCCATGCTGACGGCCTTGTCCGAGCCGATGAAGCCGTGGTCGGCCTCGACGCGGATGGCGATGGGCTGGGTTTCGCCGACCATGGAGGCGGCGAGGCTGTCGCACAGCTTGGTCAGATAGGGGCCGACCTCGATCTGGTCGAGATCGCCTGAGGCGTGGAGATGGGACTGGACCTCGGCGACGGAGAGCACGCGCTGGTGCGCGTCCTTGAGGTGCAGGCGGGTTTCCTCGGACGTCACGGCGCGGGCCTTGATCAGCAGGATGCTGGCGATGATCTGCAGGCTGTTGGCGACGCGGTGCTGCATCTCCTGCAGCAGGATCTGCTTCTGACGCAGAAGCTCTTCGGTGTGTTCGAGCAGGTCGGCCAGTTCGCGCTCGACGGCCCGGCGCGCGGTGACGTCGGTGAAGGCCAGCAGGATGGTGCTGTTGGGACCGGTTTCGTAGATCACCTTGCGCGCGTTCAACAGCATGCTGCGGCGGCCGACGCCCGGGAAGTCGTGATCGACCTCGAACCCGTCCATGGCGGTCTTCTCGGGAATGATGGTCTCGAGCAGCAGGCGCAGGGCCGGGATGTTCCACTGGCCGTCGCCGAGGTCGTACAGCAGCCGCCCCATGGTGCGGTCGGGATCGACCTTGAATATCTCGTAGAAGGCGCGGCTGGCGGCCAGGACCGTCAGGTCGCCGTCGAGGACCAGCAAGGGCTCATGGATGGTGTCGACGATCGCCTGGGCGAGCGTCTGGGCGTCCTCGATCCCGGGGATCGTCGTCGACATGGCGGAGAGGTCGTCCAGCTCTGGCGCGCGGAAGCGCGGCCAGCCCGACATCTGTACGCGCAAAAACGACGCCGTGGGAAATTAGGTTGGCGCGCCGACCGGGACGAGCCCGGCGGCGTAGCGGTCCTGCCAGTCGGCCTGACGCGCCAGATCCCGCCAATACACGGCCATGCTCACCCATGCGGCGCTCACCACGGGCGCGGCGTCACGGGCGGCGCGGCGGTCCATTCGTGCGGCCATGGCCCTGCATTGCGGAGCGGTTCGCATGTTCGGTTCCGTCAGGCCGGGACATCCGGCTGCACAGGGAACCTGGCTGGACTCCGAAGGGTCCGTATGGCGGCGCTTAGCGCTGGACCCACTGGCCCTGGGCATTGCGGTACCACTGGCCCGAGCTGATGCGCGGCAGGAGCTGACCTTCGAACATCCGGGCGCCGGCGACGTCAGGCGTGGTGCCCGCGGCCTGGGCGCTGCGGGCGTAGGCTTCGCGGCGGGCGGCGTTGGTCACCTGGACCGCCTGGGTCAGGGCCGGGTCGGAGGCGGGGACGCGGAAGCCGAGGTAGCCGTCGGCCTGTTCACCCACGGTCCCCTGCGCCTTGGCGGCGTCGATCATGGACTTCTGGGCGGAGGTCTGGGCGAAGGCCGCGCCCGCGGCGACGCCAAGAGCCGCAATGGCGGCGGCGACGACGAAGAACTTGCGGAAAGACATCTGGGTCAACTTTCGCGTCAGAACAGGTTGGGGTTTTCGACGAGGAGGTCCTGAAGCTCCTTGTCGAGACGCACGCGAACATCGGCGTCGAGTTTGGCGTAAATCTGGATCGGATCGACCTGCAGCCGGACAGTGGGCGTGCAGGCGCCGGCGCCTAGGGCGGCGATAAGGCCGAGAACGGCGAGGCGTGTGCGCGTCCGGGTCATGATGCGGTGGTCTCCGGTCTTCGATCGACGGTGATCTAACGCCCTGCGGGGTGAACGGGTTCTGAACGGCGAAGGCGGCGGGATCAGGGCGTCGTCGGAGCCGGGGTCGGGACGGGCGTGGATTGCCCGTTGCGGGCGCGGTTGAGTTCCAGAAGGTCGCCGACCAGTTGGTTGAGATTGAGCGTGGTGTCCAGCGTCAGGTCGATGCCGGTGCCCGACGGCAGGGGCAGTTCGCGGTTCAGGAATTCGCGGCTGATGAAGTCGGCGATCGAGATGCGCAACTCCTGCTTCTGCGGCGGGTCGTGGCGGCCGCGGATGCGGAACAGGACCCCGATCCGGCCCTCGTCGAGGCTGTTCACCTCGGCCGAGAGCAGGTCGAACGACAGGTTCTCCATGGCCTGATAGGCGAGATCCTGGATGGTGTTGGGCGGCACGGCGTCCCCGCCTCCCCCCGCTTCGAGCCCGGTGAGGGCCTCGCGGGCGATGGACAGACGGCCGGGCTGGACGGCGGCGAGAGAGCCGCCGGTGATGCGGACGCCGCCTTCGCGGGTGGAGGTGAAGGGCAGGCGGCCCGAGACGAGGGCGTCCAGCCTGACCTTGTCGCCGAAGCCCGAGCCCGCGATGACCTCGCCCAGCTGGACCTTGTCGAGAACGATGACGCCGGTGATGGGCTGGGTCGGGTCCAGCGGCACGGCGAAAGGCTCGATGCTGACGCGGCCGCCGGCGACGGCGAGGTCTCCGCCCTGGATGGTCACCGCCGCCTTGTCGAGGCCGAAGGTCAGCTGGATGTCGGTCAGGGGGGCGAAGGACTCCAGCTGGTCCGCCGTCAATCGCTGACCCGGGGCGGCGGTCAGGGGGGCCAGGTTGATGAAGTCGACGGTTCCGCGCAGCCTCTTCACCGGTCCGGCCGGGCTGACGAAATCGAGGCCGGGAATGGTCAGGCGTCCGGAACTGGTCCCCTCGGCCTCGGCGCGCCAGTCGATGCGGCCGTTGAAACTGACCGAACCGGTGGCGGGAGAGCCGACGAAGTCCCCGGCGAGCGGGCTGAGATCCCCTGGCTGGAGGCCGCCCTCGGCGAAGACGATGGACGGAGCGTCGATGACGATTCCGCCGGCGCCGGCGCCGCCGTCATGGGACAGGGTCAGCCGCCCCAGCGCGGCGCCGTTGCGGGTCAGGTCGAAGGCCCCCGTCCAGTCGTCGCCCGTCATCCGGGCCGAGCCGGATGCGCCCAGCGGATTGAAGCGCAGGGGGGTGGTGGCGTCCGAGACCGTCGCCTCGGTCACGCCGGCATCGAGGGTGATGCCCCGGGGGCCGCCGATGGCGGTGAAGCCGCCCTGGATGTCGCGGAAATGCAGGGCCAGGAAGGGAGCGTCAGCGCTGAAGCCGCGCAGGGTTCCGTCAGAGCGCCAGCCGCCGTCGGCGATGCTGGCCAACGGACGGGCGGCTGGGCAGATCTGGCCGGCCAGTTCGGTGACGTCGCTCTCGTCCAGTTCCAGCCGCTCGACCGTGACGGGCGCGCAGTCGGCGGCGACATAGCTCACGCGGCCGTTCGAAGAGGTCAACTGGCCGCGGGTCTGGACCGTGATCCCCCTGGCGAGGCCGAAGTCGAGGGCGGCGCGGCCATCCAGCGCCGCGGTGAAGCCGGTCGGAGTCAGGCGCCAGTCGGGAATGGCGAAGGCCGCCTCTGGCAGACCCCTGCCCCGGGTCGCGGTCAGGCTGAGGGCGCCGCCGCCGAGCCGGCCACGGGCGGCGGAGAAGACGGGTCCGGCGGCGGGGTTCAGGGTCAGAACGCCGCCGTTGGCGGGGCGCAGGGTCGCGGGCCGGGTCAGGACAACGCGGGCGCCGGACGGACCGGCGGTCAGGCCGAAGGCGGGGATGTCGACGGCGAATGCGGACAGAGCCTGTTTCATCCCGGCCAGTTCGGGCACGTCGTCGCGGCCGGCGGGACCGAACAGGGGCCAGCTGCCGCGCGCGGCCGTCAGCGATCCGTTCGCGGAGGCGCGCAGGCCGCTGTCGACGACGAGGTCGAGGCGGCCGCCGCCGTTCACGCCGTTCAGGGTCAGGTCGCCCCAGGCCAGACGCGTCGCCGAGACGGCCATCGGCCCCTCGGCTTCAAGCGCGGCGTTGCGGCCGCCGAGGGTGAGGCTGGCCGAGCGCAGGGCCACGCCCGTCCCGTCGAGGCCGGCGCCGGAGGCGCGGGCGGCGGTGACGGTCGCTGGGCCTTCGAGTCGCCAGCCGAAGCCGTCGGCGTCGCGGCTGAAGGTCGCGCGGGCGCGGTCGAGCCGCAGACGGGCGCCCGAGGCCGCGGTTCCGGGACCGTCCACGCGCGCGGCGCGGACGTCGAGGTCGCCGTCGCCCGCGATGCGGAAGGTTTCAATCCAGCCCGTCGTCTGGCCGGTGAAGCCGAGGCGGGCGTCGGCGCCCCGGGCCGTGGTTCCGCCCGACGACAGCCCGGCCGCGGTGAAGGCGGCGTTGACGGCGGCGCGGCCGTCGCCCCGGCGGCCCTTCAGATCGGGATAAGGCAGGTTTCCGGTGACGACGAGTTGGGCCGTATCGCCCGTCAGACCCTCCATCGTCGCGTGTTCGGCGGCGGCGTCGAGGCGGACGGCTATACGGTCGCCGGTGGTGGTCAGGTCGACGGCGGCGCTGAGGCCCCGCGCCTCGGCCTCGCCGCTCTTGAAGGCCGTCGCCGGCATGTGGGCGACCAGGCGCATCAGCTTGCCGTTGTCGACCCGGGCGTCGCCGAGGATATTGGCGGGGCCATAGTCGGTGTCGAGGCGCACCCGGGCGCGCTCGACGATGACCAGCGGCGACCGGCTGTCGGGCCGCGGCGGGCGGCCGGTGAATTTCTCGACCAGGGGATCCAGCGAGCCGAAGGTCAGCTTGCCGCCGCGCACGCTGGCGCGCACCACGGGGCGGACCAGACGGATGCGGGTCGGGGTGACGCCGAGGCCGCCCTTCGACCAGGGCGCGCCAATGCCGTAGTCGACCTCGACCCGTTCGATCGTGACGTCGGGATTGGCCGGGTCGCCGATGCGGATGCGGGCGACCAGGCCGTCCATCTCGAGCCGTTCGATGTCCATGTCGGCGTCGACGCCCTGCTGCTCCAGCCAGCCGATCAGGACCTGACGGGTGGCGGCCCGGCGGTTGAGCCACAACAGGGCGAACAGGATCAGCAGGACGCCGAACACGGCTCCGGCGACGATCAGGAGACGGCGACCGCGGGGGGGACGCCGGGGCGGGGGGGCGGGCGAGGCGTCAGCGCTCATACGGGGGTCATAGCCGGATGGAGGCCCGCGCGGGAAGCCCGCTGAACAAAACCGGAAACGCAGCGAATACTACAGGCGTGTCTGTCGAAGCACAGTTGAGTGGCGGATCGGCCACTTTGAATGCATCGATCATCGCTTCGAGATGGGTCGTACACGTTCAGAGCGACTCCTGTTCGCGCGGGGTCGCGAATACACTGTTCAACTCGCACGATATTCTCATGGTTCACGCAAGCTTTACCGAGGATAACGGCTCCGGTTAACGGTCTGTAACGATCCGTCTTCCCATCATGGGACTGACCGGCTATATGGCCTGTCTCGCGAGGGGGGTGGCTCCGGCGCGATCCTTGCTTTCAGTTGCTTGGCGCCGAACGGCGTCGTCGTTTTTCGGGGACCGATGGCTCAGTTCGATCCACGTCGCCAACCGATGCGTATCGCACCGCATGCCCTCACGGCGGTGGCGGCGATCTCGGTGGCTCTTCTTGCAGGCCGCGTATACCAACCCGCGAAAGCGGAAGAGGCTCCGCCTCTGACACCCTTCCAGATTTCGGCCCTGGCCGACCAGGCGTTCGCCGCGGCGGGCACGCCCGCCGGCCTGACCACGCCGGAAGCCATTCCCGTCCAGATTCGCCGCGGCGAGACCTTCGAGCAGGCCGTGCGCCGCACCGGCATCGCGCCGGAAGAAGCCTCGGCCGTCGCCGCCACCCTGTCGAACGCCATGGACGTGACGTCGATGCGCGCGGGCCAGCGCTTCGAGACGGCCATTTCCCAGCCGCGCGGCGGCCGGGGCAATCCGCGCCTGATCGGCCTGACGATGCGCACGGGGCCGGCGACCCAGCTGACCGTCTCGCGCAGCTTCGACGGCGCCCTGCGCCTGCGCGCGCTGGAAGAGAAGGTGACGCACGAGACCGTGGTCCTGACCGGCAAGGTCGAAGGCTCCCTGTCGCGCACGGCGCGCCGCGAAGGCGCTCCGGCCGACGTGGCCCGGGTCGCCGGCCGCCTGTTCTCGCACAAGTTCGACATGGACCGCGATATCCAGGCGAATGACGAATTCACCTATGTCTTCGGCCGCACGGTGACGGAGAACGGCCGCACCATCGGCACCGAGGGCCTGCTGTACGCCGAGCTGAAGGGCGTGGCCTTCTATCGCTTCCAGCCTGCCGGCGCGAAGGAAGCCCAGTATTTCGACGCCACGGGCAAGAACACGCGCTCGGCCTTCATGCGCACGCCGCTGGAGCGGGGCTTCCGGGTCTCGTCCTCGTTCGGCTTCCGCCGTCACCCGATCGCCGGCTATCGCAAGATGCACCAGGGCATCGACTTCGCCGCGGGCATGGGGACGCCAGTCGTGGCGCCGGCCGACGGCGTGGTCGTCGAGGCCCGCCGCTGGGGCGGTTACGGCAATTGGCTGCGCATCCGCCACGCCAACGGTCTGGACAGCGGCTACGGCCACCTGTCGCGCTACGCCTCGGGCGTCCGCGCCGGCCAGCGGGTCCGTCAGGGTCAGATCGTCGCCTATGTCGGCTCGACCGGCGCCTCCACCGGTCCGCACCTGCACTATGAGCTGTGGCGCCGGGGCCAGCGGATCAATCCGGCGGGCGTTCGCACCACCGAGGGCACCATCCTCGCCGGCGCCGATCTGGCCGCGTTCAAGGCCGAGAAGGCGCGTATCGACCGCATCCGCGCGGCCGGCGGCGAGCGGCGCCCGGTAGGCGGTCAGCGCGCCGTCGCCGCCGCTCCGGCCGCCCCGGCGGCTCTGCGTCCCGCCCGGGGCTAGCCGGCGGGTCTTCATCGTCGTGCCGCAATCCCGAACCAACATCGTTCGGGGCCAGGGACGCGACGTGAAGGCGGCATGCAGGACAGACGACGGATATTGAGAGGGCTGGCGGCCGGCGCGGCCCTGTGGAGCGCCGGGTCCGGCGCATGGGCCCAGACGGCTTTCCGCTCGTCGCGGATCACGGTCACGACGCGCGGGCGCGGGCCGGACGTCATCCTCATCCCCGGCCTGGCCTCGACCGCCGAGGTGTGGCGCGGCCTGGCCAGCCAGCTGGAAGGCCGGCGGCGGCTGCATCTGGTCTCGGTGCGCGGCTTCGGCGATCTGGCGGCCCAGGGCAATGCCGACGGCTCGGTCATGCCCGGGGTGGCGAACGAGGTGCGCCGCTACATGGCCGAGCAGCGGCTGGAGCGGCCCGCGATCATCGGCCATTCGATGGGCGGCCAGGTCGGCATCCGCATCGCCGCCGACGCCGGCGGCCGGGTGGGCCGGGTCATGGCTGTGGATTCCTCTCCCTTCTTCGCGGCCCTGATCAGTCCGGCGGCGACGGTCCGCGACGTCGAACCGATCGCCCAGCTGGCCTATCAGGCGATCCAGTTCCTCGGCGACGAGGCGCTGAAGACGCGGGGGCGGTCGATGGGACTGGAGCTGGGCGGAGCCGCCGACGCCGTGTTCGGATCCATGGGTTGGCAGGGCGGCGACCGCCGGGTGCTGGCCCAGTCGCTGTACGAGGTGATGACGGTCGATCTGCGCCGCCGCCTGCCCGACATCGTGGCGCCCGTGACAGTGGTCTACGGCTGGAGCTCGGACCAGAACTCGCCGCGCGCCCGGGCCGACAGCCTGTTCCGCGGCGCCTACGCCCGCCTGCGCCGGCCCGCGACCTTCGAGCGTATCGAGGGCGCCGAGCATATGGTGATGATCGACCGGCCGAGGCGGTTCCTGGCGGCGGTAGAGCGGTTCCTGGCCTAGACCATCAACTCAACCGGTTTCGCTCTGGTCGGCGTCAGGCTGGGCATCCGGGTGGGCGGCGGCGAAGGCCGGATGCTGTTTCGCCGCCTCGTCGATTGCCAGCAAACGCGGGAAGGCGTCGAGGGCGACGTTGAACCGCCGGGCCGAGTAGATCTGCGGGATCAGATAGCAGTCCGCCAGGGTCGGGGCGCCGCCGAAGCACCAGCCCTTGCCGTGCTGCGCCACCAGCGCCTCCAGGGCGGTAAAGCCGGGCGCGATCCAGCGCGCGGCCCAGGCGTCGACGGCCGCCTGATCGGCGCCGAAGGTTTCGCGCAGGGCCTTGCCGACGCGCAGATTGTTGAGCGGATGGATGTCGCAACCGATCAGCGCGGCCATGGCGCGGACGTGGGCGCGGGCGACCCGATCGGCGGGGAGCAGCGGCGGCTTCGGATGGGCTTCCTCCAGCCATTCGAGGATGGCCGGACTCTGGGTCAGGACGGCGCCGTCGACTTCCAGGGCGGGGACCATGCCCTGCGGATTCAGGGCGACGAAGGCCTCGGAGCGCTGGGCGCCGATGCGCAGGTCGACGCCCTGCTGATCGTAGGTCAGGCCCTTGAGGTTCAGGGCGATGCGGGTGCGGTAGGCCGCGCCCGAGCGCCAGTAGCCGTGCAGGATCATCGCGGCGTCACCGTGAAGACGAGGGGCTGCAGGCCGCCGATGGAGGCCTCGACGCGGTCGCCGGGCTGCAGCGGGCCGACGCCCTCGGGCGTGCCGGTGAAGATCAGGTCGCCGGCCCGCACGTCCCAGAGGGTGCGCGCCTTGGCGAGGATTTCCTCGGGATTCCAGACCATGTCGTCCAGCCGGCCCGACTGGCGCGCCTCGCCGTTGACCGACAGGGCGATGGGGGCGGCCGGGTCCGGCAGGGCGCCGAGAGTGATCGGACCGCAAGGAGCCGACTGGTCGAAACCCTTGGCCGCATCCCAGGGGCGGCCCTTGTCCTTGGCCGCGGCCTGGAGGTCGCGGCGGGTCAGGTCGCAGCCGACGGCCCAGCCGGCGATTTCTCCGTCCGCGCCGACGGCGCAGACCAGTTCGACCTCGTGGTGCAGATTGGCGGTGGCCCCGGGAAAGACGGGGTCGACGCCGTCGACCACCACGGCGTCGGCAGGCTTGGTGAAGAAGAAGGGCTCGGCCCGCTCGTGGCCCATCTCCCTGGCGTGGGCGGCGTAGTTCTGGCCGACGCAGAGGATGCGCCGCACGGGGAAGCGTTGTGCGCTTCCGCGGATCGGCAGGGAGGGCGTCGGGGCGGGGTCAAACAGCCAGTCGGTCATGTCGCCTGTCTATGCCCGGATGCGGCGCTTCGCCACCCATCGCAAATGGTGCAGCGCGGGAACCTGTGCCGTGCGGTGGCGTTCCGGCTTTGAATTCTCTATCTAACAGCAAAGCTTGCACATCGGAGCGCGCATCATGGCTACCACCAAGGCGGCACGGACTGCCGTGAAGAACGATCTCAATACGCTGAAGGACGACCTGAAGGTCCTCGGCGCCGAGGAAAAAGCGCGCCTGCGCGAGAAGGCGACGGCTGCGGAAACCCGCATGCGCGCCAAGGCCGCCGAGACCGAGGCCCGTCTGCGCGAACAGTCGGAAGTCCTCCGCGAGCGCGCGCGCGGCTATTACGACACCGCCCGCGTGCGCGGTCAGGAATATTACGACGAGGCGCAGGAGCGCTTCGACGAAGCCCAGCGCTACATCACCGAGCGGGTCCAGGAGCGTCCGGTGCAATCGACCGCCATCGCGCTGGGAGTCGGCGTCGTGCTGGGCCTGCTGCTCGCCGGCCGTCGCCGCTGATGTTCGGCGGGGGGTTGGCCAGGAATCTGGTCAGGAAAGCCGTCGCGGCTTCGGTCGTGGCGGGCGCCGGCTTCGTGGCCATTCTGGCGCTGGGGGCGACGATCTTCTTCGCCCTGCAGCTGGTCGTCGTGCCGCTCGCCGCCGCCGCGATCACCTTCCTGCTGTTCGCCATCGTGGCCGCGGTGGTGGCCATGGTCTTCCTCGCTCGTAGCGAAGACGAAGAAGAGTACGAGGAAGAGTCGTCCGGTCTGGGCGCGCGCGCCTACAGCCTGTTCAAGCAGCGGCCGATCCTCGGCACGGTGGCGGCGCTGGCCGGGGGCTGGATCTTCCTCAGGAACCCGGCCCTGGCGACCATGGTCGCGGCCGCCTTCACCGAGAAGCCGCACGGACGCAGTCGCCGCCGCTGAGGCGGAACGTCGCAGAAGTCGGAACGTTGATCCTACAGGCGCGGCGGTTGTCGCTCCTGGATCAACCGCTCTGGAAGGAACGCTTATGCTTCGTTGGGCCCTTATCTTTCTCGTACTGGCGCTGGTCGCCGGCGCCTTGGGCGCCGGGGGCGTAGCCGGTCTGTCGATGAATATCGCCTATGTGCTGTTCGTCGTCTTCCTGATCCTGCTGGTCGTGCATTTCATCACGGGCAGGGGACGACGAATCTAGACAGGCCAACCGCCTGAAGACCGGATGTCTGAAGAAGGGGGCCGCGGTTGATCAGACCGCGGCCTTTTCCTTTTCTCCGGCCACGTTCGGGTCGGGCGCGGTGGCGATCCTGCGGGTGTCCTGACGGCGCGGCAGCTTCCAGATCTGGCCGGGTTCGAACCGTTCGCCGTCCCAGGAGATGGCGGTCACCGTGATCTGGTGCGCGTCCCATTCGATCTGGTTGAAGCTGGGCGGAGATCCCCGCTCGCGATGGGACAGGGTCCCGCAGCCGACCGCGTACGAGCAGTGGTCGCCCAGGCTGATGGGCAGGGCGAAGGGCACATGGACGTGGCCGGTGGCGATGATGTCCACCCCGGCCTCGGCGAAGATCAGGGCGGCCGCGTCGCCGCGTTTGACGTCGCCCGTCATCGGCGTGCCGATCATCTCGACCAGGGGGTGGTGGCAGGCGAGAATCCGCAGGGCCCCGACGGGGGCCTGACGCAGGGCCTCGGCGGCCTTGCGCGTCTGCATCAGGTCGATGACGCCCTTGGACCAGTTCATCCGGGCCTGCCAGCCGCGCGCGGTGACCACGCCGCGCACCATGACCGTGGGGCTGAGGAACTGGTGGTCGTGGGCCGGGTGCCCGGTGGCCTTTTCGAACGCCTTCCATGGCGCGAACAGGCGAGCGAACAGGCTCCAGTAGGGCACGTCGTGATTGCCGACGATGACGAAGCGCGGGTCCGGCATCTGGTTGATCCAGCGTCCGGCCGCCTCGAACTCGTCGCGGAAGCCCTGCTGGGTGATGTCGCCCGTGATCAGGACCAGGTCGGGTTTGTTCGCGTGGGCGTATTCCAGCGCGGCGGCGCAGGCGTGTTTGTGCTCGACCCCGAAATGAATGTCCGAGAACTGGAGAATCCGCCCCACTAGACGCTGTCCTCGGCGGCGGGCGGATTGGGGGCGAGCGCCTGGAAGGCGTTGCGTATGAATTTCACCTTCGCCTCATGGGACAGCAGGATGGGTTCGCCGTCGATCACGGCGGGGATGCGGGACCGGGCGCTGACCGTGGCGCGCTGGATGGCCCGCGTGGTCACCGCCGGATCCTGACGCCAGTCGCTGAATACGGCATGTGCGGCCAGGCGGAAGGCTTCGGCGGCGTCGGACGGGTTCATGGCGGCGGCCTCGAGGCCGGTGTTCTCGTCCATCGCTTTCGAGATCATCGGGCTGATCAGGACCAGGGCCTCGGCGCGGCGCGGCGCCCTGCCGTCGAGCGAGAAACGCATCTTGCCCGAGAATGCCCGCCGCAGGGCGCGTCGGGAATACATCCATGCCAGCCTCAGCCTGCCCCCGCGCATGGCCTCCCGCGCGGGAGCCCACAGGGCAGGCGAGCCGAGGATGGCGGCGCAATAGAAGACGGCGGAGGTCTGGCCGTCCGAGACCTCGCCGCCGGCGACGCACTGGGGCGCGCCCTCCTCGAGCGCCAGCCGGAGAGCAGCCTTCCAGTCGGCGGTTCCGTACAGCGCCCGGGGCAGCATGTTCATCGTGCCGCCCGGCAGGGGCGCGACCAAGGGACCGTCGGGGCCCGCGCGCGAGGCGATCGTCCCCGCCGTTCCGTCCCCGGCCAGGACAAACAGCACGTCGGGCTTCGCATCAAGAGCGGCCTGGATCTGGCCGTCGAAGCCGCTGGACTCCAGCGAGACGACGGACGCCTCGCAGGCGTACTCGGACAGGATCGCCTCGGCCTCGGCCGCCGCCGTCGGGCCCACGCTGCCCGAGGCCGGGTTGACCAGCATGATGACCCGCCCCAGCGCGATGTGGGGCGTCAGCACGCGCGGTTCGACGGCCGCTTCGGTCGGCGCGGCCGTCGGATCCTCGGCCGGAATCAAGGCGTCTGTCATGCCGCCCGAACGCCCCGGCCAGGACGATGTTCCGGCCGCGCGCGCCGAAGCGCAGCTATTGTTTCTTCAACTCGTCCGAAGCGGCTGCGGCCCCGGCCTGGGCGGCGTCGCCAGCCTTTTCAGCCGCCGCGACAGTCGCGTCGGCGGCCTTGTCGGCGGCCTCGGGCGCCTTGCCCTTAACCGTCTCCACGCCCTTGGCGATCCAGCCGTCCACGACGGCTCCGCCCTCGGCCAGCGAGCGCTCCTTGATCCCCAGTACGGCCGTCAGCACGCCGAACAGCGCCAGAAGGGTCACGATGATCCCCACAAGTGGATTGCCGCCGCGGCGTTTCGAACGCGCCCACACAGGGCTGTGCTCGCCATCGTCCGCCATGCGGACCGGTTCAGAAAAACGCATACAAGACCCCCGTCTCTTCTCATGAAGCATCGGCGCGCGCGGCTCTCGCGGCGCCGTTCGACCCTGACACAGGCCCGACCCCCATAATAGCGGGGGAACCGCAACGCTTATCCAGCGTTCTCACCGTAGGGGCGAACCCGAGGGATGAAGGACATATCCATGAACAAGGCAATCATCGCGATCGCAGCCACCGGTCTGCTGGCCAGCGCCTGCGCCAGCGACGGCTACGGCGGCGTCAATGAAACGACCCGTCAGGGCGCGATCGGCGCCGGCCTCGGCGCAGTCGCCGGCGCCATCATCGGCAACAACGTCGGCAGCGGCAACGCCGGAACCGGCGCAGCCATTGGCGCTGTCGTCGGCGGCGCTGCGGGCGCCATCCGCGGTTCGCAGCAGGACCGCGCCAACCAGCAACGTTACCGGGACAGTCAGAACCGGTACTACTATTGCTACGACGGCCGCCAGGACGAATGCTACTGGGAGAACGGCCAGCGCCGCTACTAGGCGCGGGTTTTTCGCTTGAATATCAGGGCGGTTCGTCGAATGGCGGGCCGCCCTTTTCACGGGTACGGAGGGCTGAGATGAAGCGATCGATATTGCTGCTGGGGCTGGCGGCCATGGCGGGCTGTTCGACGCCGGGGTTCAAGAACCGGAGCGATCTGGTGGTGGAGCCCTCGGCCTGCACGGAAAAGCGGTTCGAAGTCTATTTCGCCGACAGCGAGGCGCGGCTGACGGAGCCGGCGCGGCAGGCGATCGGCATGACGGCGGCGCAGCTGCAGGGCTGCGAGATCCGCAAGGTCCAGGTCCTGGGGCTGGCGGACGCGCGCGGCGGGGCGGCGGCCAACCAGAGCCTGTCCGAACGGCGCGCGATGGCGGTCGCCGAGGCGCTGACGGCGGCCGGATGGCCGGCGCCCGTGTTCGAGGTCGAGGCGGCGGGAGAGACGGCGGCCGTGGCCGGCAGCGGCGCGCAGGAACCGATGCGCCGACGCACCGAGGTGCTTATTGACGCGGCGCCCCGCAGCTGAGGTGACGCGGCGGGGTCGGGACGGCTAGGGTCGGCCTGACGTCTCTCGTGGAGCCCGCGTGTCCCTGTTCGCCCGAATCCTGATCGCCGCCGCGCTGTGGCTCGCCGCCGTCGTCGGGACAGGGAGCGCCGCCGTCGCGCAGCCGCAGCGGACCGAGCGGATCGAGGCCGAACTGGCAGCCATGTCGGCCTGGGCCGCGCCCGGCTCGACGGCGGTCATTGCAGTAAAACAGACCATCCAGCCCGGCTGGCACACCTACTGGCGCAATCCCGGCGATTCCGGCGGGCCGACGGCCCTGACCTGGACGACGCCGCCGGGGGTCGAGGCGGGCGAGATCGTCTGGCCCCTGCCCGAGCGTCAGCGGCTGTCGGGACTGATGAACTACGGCTATTCCGGCGAGGTCTATCTGCCGGTCCCGGTCGCCATACCGGCGACGGCCCGGGCGGGAACCTCCCTGCCGCTGACCGTCAAGGCGCTGTTCTTCGTCTGCAGCGACGAGATGTGCGTGCCCGACGAACTGACCCTGAGCCTGGACCTGCCGGTGCGCGAGGGCGCCGCGCCGCCGGACCCCCGCCACGGCGCGGCGATCGAGCGCGTGCTGGAGACGGCGCCGCGCCCGGCGGGGATCGAGGCGCGCATCGTCATGGAGAACGGCGCCCTGGTGCTGAGCGCGGCGGGCGGGCCGCTGGCGGGAGGCGATCCCGGTCCAGCCTATTTCTTCCCTTTCGAAGGCGGCGTCATCGACCATGCGGCGGCCCAGACCGGCGGCTGGGGTCCGCAGGGGCTGACCCTGCGGCTGGCCCCGGGCGGGACGACCCGGTCGGACGGCCTGACGGGACCGGTCGCGGGTGTGCTGGCCACGGCCCACGGAGCCTTCGAGATCCGGGCGGAACAGGGAGCGGCGCTGGCCGGGACTTCGGGATCGGGCGATCTGGCCGCGGCCCCCGACGCCGGCGCGGCGGCGGACGGCGCGGCGGCCGAAGGGGGCGGTCTGGCGGTGTTCGCGCAGGCGATGCTGTTCGCGGTGCTGGGCGGGCTGATCCTGAACCTGATGCCCTGCGTCTTCCCCATACTGGCCATGAAGGCGGCCGCGCTGGCGGCCTCGGCCCATGACACACGCCATGCGCGACGCGACGGGCTGGCGTTTCTGGCCGGGGTGCTGACGACCTTCCTGCTGCTGGCGGGCGCGCTGCTGACGCTGCGGGCGGCGGGCGAGGCGGTGGGTTGGGGCTTCCAGCTGCAGTCGCCGCCGGTGATGGCGGGACTGGCGCTGCTGATGCTGGCCGTGGCCCTGAACCTGTCGGGGGTCTTCCACGTCGGCGCCGGGTTGCAGGGCGCCGGCTCGGGGCCGTTGGCGCGGCTGCCCGGCGGGGCCGGCGCCTTCCTGACCGGCATGCTGGCGGTGGTTGTGGCGGCGCCCTGCACCGCCCCCTTCATGGCCTTTGCGCTGGGCGCGGCGCTGGTGATGCCGTGGCCGATGGCGCTGATGGTCTTCCTGGGCCTCGGACTGGGACTGGCCCTGCCCTATGTCGCCGTCAGCCTGACGCCGGGGCTGCTGGCCCGCCTGCCGAAGCCCGGACCGTGGATGGAGCGGTTGAAGGGGCTGCTGGCCTTCCCCCTGTATGCGACGGCCCTGTGGCTGGCCTGGGTGTTCGGCCGTCAGACAGGCGCCGACCCGCTGGGACTGCTGTTCGGGGCCGGGGTGCTCATGGCGCTGGGACTGTGGCTGACGGGTCAGGGACAGTCCGAACGGATGGCGGGACGGCGCGGCGTGCTGCACCTTGCGGCCGCGGTCCTGGTGTTGCTGCTGGCGGTCGGGACGATGGTCATGGCCGCCCGCATGCCGGCGCAGGCCGGCGGTGCGACCGAGACCGGGCGGGCGGGACCCGCCAGCGCGCCGTGGTCGCCCGCCGCCGTCGAGGCCGCCCTGGCCGAGGGGCGGCCGGTGCTGGTCAATTTCACCGCCGACTGGTGCGTGACCTGCAAGATCAACGAGCGGACGGCCCTGACCTCGCCGCGCGTCGCGGCGGCCATGGAACAGTCCGGCGCCGTATATCTGGTGGGCGACTGGACCCGCCGCGACGACGCCATCACCGCCGAACTGCAGCGCCACGGCCGGTCGGGCGTGCCGCTGTATCTGGTCTATTCGCCGGGATCCGCCGGGCCCCGCATCCTGCCCCAGCTGCTGACCGAGGGCGTCGTGGTCGAAGCCCTGACGACGACCAGGGACTGATGGCCGCCAGGGTTATGGCGCTCGGCGAGCAGGAATCGGCCAATCCAGGCAGGCTCAAGGTCATTTCGGGGCGGTCGAAACAAACCGTCACCGACCGTGTTAGCCAAACGGTGCGAGCCCTCCCCGCTCGCTTTGACAAGGCAGACATCATGCGAAAGACCGCGCTCCTCACTGGCGTCGCCGGCCTGTTCCTCATGACCGCTCCCGCGTTCGCCCAGGACAGCACGGCCCCGCAAACCCCGCCGGCGCCCGCAACAGCGGCCCCGCCCGCGGCCGAACAGCCCCAGAGCCTGACGTTGCAGCCCGGATCCGACGTCAAGGGTTCCGACGGGGCGGTGCTGGGCAAGCTTGAAGGCGCCCGCAACACCGAATCCGGCCAGGAACTGACCGTCCGCGGCGCCGATGGCGCCTTGCGCGGCGTTCCGGTGTCCGGCGGCGTGCGTCAGGATGGAACCGGCGTCGCCGTGGGCTGGACCAGCGCCCAGTTCTCCGCCGCCACCCCGATCGACGACGCGGCGACCCCGGTCGACGAGCCGGCGGCTGAATCGGATGACGCTGCCGAGCCCGCCGAACCGGCCACGCCGGCCACGCCTGCGACCCCCGCCACGCCGGCTGACCCGGGCGTGAGCCCGGCCACGCCAGCCACTCCGGCCACGCCGGCGACACCGGCCAGTCCGGCTACCCCCGCGAGCCCGGATCATTCGGGCCACACCGGCGCGACGCCCGCGCCGGGCGAAGGTCAGAAGCCGGACAAGCCCGGCGCCTGATCTCCGGATCGAAGCGTAGAGTAAAAAGGGCGGCTCCGGATGGAGCCGCCCTTCGTTGTTTCGGGAAGGGTGTGCCGGGTCGACCGGCTGGTCGGGGTCAATGCTGATGCGTCGCGCCCGCTGGCAGATGGTCCTTGTCGTGTTTCCCGACCCGGTCGATCAGCGATTGCCCGGCCTCGTTCATACCGATGACCGTGACCTCCGCACCCTGGCGGCGATAACGGAAGACGACCTTGTCCACGGCGGCGACCCCGGTAAGGTCCCACAGATGGGCGTCTGTCATGTCGATCTCGACGCGGGTCGGATGTCCGTGATGCTCGAAGGCGGCGGCGAATATGTCGGCTGAAGCGAAGAAGAGCTGGCCTGTCACACGATAGCGCAGGACCCCGGTCTCCGGCGTGGGCACCTCCTCCACGACGACCGTCTTGCCGACCTTGCGCATGAAGAAGACCGCAGAGAGAAGTACGCCCAGCACGACGCCTTTGGACAGGTCGTGGGTGGCGACGACGGTGGCCGTGGTCGCCACCATCACGATCGAGGACTGGATCGGCGTGGACCGCAGCTTCATCACCGAACCCCAGTCGAAGGTGCCGACCGAGACCATGATCATGACGGCGACCAGAGCCGCCATGGGGATCTGGGCGACCCATTTCTGAAGGACGAGCATCAGGAAAAGCAGGAACAATCCGGCCCATAGCGTCGAGAGCCGCCCCCGCGCCCCGGAGGTCACGTTGATGATAGACTGGCCGATCATGGCGCAGCCCGCCATGCCGCCGAATAGCGAGGCCGCGATGTTGGCGATGCCCTGGCCTCGCGTTTCCCGGTCCTTGTCGGAAGGGGTGTCGGTGATGTCGTCGAGGAGGTTGGCGGTGAGCAGGCTTTCCAGCAGACCGACAAAGGCGAGGGTCGCGGAGATGGGCGCGATGATGGTCAGGGTCTGCCAGTTCAGGGGGACGTTCGGGATATGGAACATCGGCAGGCTCGAGGGCATCTGGCCCATGTCGCCGACCGTTCGCACGTCCAGACCCGTCCAGATGACGAACCCGCTGAGAAGCACGATGGCGACCAGCGCGGAAGGAACCGCCTTCGTCAGACGGGGCAGTCCGTAGATGATGGCGAGGGCCGCTGCGACGAGGGCGAAGGTTTGCCAGTTCGCACCGATCAATTCCGGCATCTGGGCGAGGAAGATCAGGATCGCCAGCGAGTTCACGAACCCGGTCATGACCGAACGCGAAACGAATTTGATATACCTGCCCAGCCGTAGAAGGCCGACGGCGATCTGAAAGACCCCGGTCAGGAGCGACGCCGCGAACAGGTATTCGATGCCGTGGTCGCGGACGAGCGCGACCATCAGCAAGGCCATCGCGCCCGTGGCCGCCGATATCATCGCGGGCCGTCCACCGACGAAGGCGATGGTCACGGCGATGACGACGCTGGCGTAGAGGCCGACGGCGGGGTCGACACCGGCGATGATCGAGAAGGCGATGGCCTCGGGAATGAGGGCCAGCGCGACGACAGTTCCGGCCAGCAGGTCGCGGCGTGGGTTGGCGAGCCATTGCTGACGCGCCGAGGCGATTATGGACATTCTGGTTTCAACCGGGTGAGCCGCACGAGGCTCGATTTCCTGACGGATAGGCGGTCAGGATAGCCACCCTTCCTGCGCAGCAGGCGGGTCCGAAGCGAAGTTGGCCTCATGCCTGCAAGCCGCTGTGGAAGCAACAGCGGATGTCCCCGACGGGTCCGAACCCGAAACCGCTTCAGGGCGCATCGGCCGCCCGCACCCGGCACAAGAAAAAGGGCGGCTCCTTGCGGAGCCGCCCTTCGCCGTCGCCAAGGCGTTACGCCTATGTGCGTCGCTTGACCAGGCCCACCAGGAACAGCAGCAGGCAGGCGCCGAGGAAGGCGACCAGCAGCGTGATCAGGTTGAAGCCGCCCACCGGAATGCCCAGCAGATTGCCGGCGATGAAGCCGCCCAGCAGAGCGCCGACGACGCCGACGATCAGGTTGGTCAGCAGGCCGTGGCTGCGGCCCATGACTTTTTCAGCCAGCCAGCCGGCGACGATGCCGATGACGATCCAGCCAATGATTCCCAAACCCATCTTGTATCTCCCGTGAAGCCCAATGCTCTGGGCCGTTAATGCGCTTGAACCGTAACGGTTGCGCCCGGACCGCAGAACGCCGCTCGTCGACAATCCCCCGTCACGCGAGCGCGGCATGGTGCTTGCCGCGTGAGGGGCGAGCCGTCCCGCTTCGGGACAGCGTGCAATACGGGGAATTGGGGCCATGGCCACCGACATCGACCTGCACCTGGGACGCCGCCTGCGCCGCCGCCGGCGTCTGCTGGGCCTGACGCAGCAACAGCTGGCCAATCAGGTCGGCATCCGCTTCCAGCAGATCCAGAAATACGAATGCGGCGCCAACCGCATCTCGGCCGCCCGCCTGTGGCAGCTGGCCGAGGCGCTGGAATCGCCGGTCAGCTATTTCTACGACGGTCTGGAAGAAGCCATCGAACGTCGCGAGGCCGCCAACCAGGGCGGGGAAATGTTTTCCCGCAAGGAAACGCTCGACCTGATCCAGGCCTACTATCAGCTGGACGAGAAGCCGCGCCGGCGCCTGCTGGACCTGGCCAAGTCGCTGCACGTCGAGGCCGACGCGGCCTGAGTTATCCGGTGACATGACGGCGGGGCTTCAGTATCCCGCCTGTCATGACCGAGTACGAACTGTTCGCCATCGACCTGGCCCGCGAGGCCGCGCGCGTGTCCCTGCCGTATTTCCGGGGCGCCTGCGAAGAGAGCGACAAGGGGGGACCGGGGGCGTTCGATCCCGTCACCCAGGCCGACCGCGAGGCCGAGGCGGCGATCCGCAGGCTGATCGCGGCCCGCTACCCCGACCACGGCGTGATCGGCGAGGAGTATGGCGAGGACCGGCCGGACGCCGACCATGTCTGGATCCTGGACCCGATCGACGGCACCCGGGCCTTCATCGCGGGCCTGCCGCTGTGGACCAATCTGATCGCCATGAGGACTGAAGGGCGGCCGACCGTGGGCGTGATCGGCCAGCCGTATCTGGATGAGATCTTCCTCGGCGGGCCTTCGGGCGCGCGGCTGCTGAAGGGCGGGTCGGAGACGCCGCTGGGCGTGCGCCGCTGCGCCAGCCTGAACGACGCCGTCATCGCCACCACCGATCCCGACCTGTTCACCGGCGCGGAGCTTGGGGCCTGGACGCAGGTGCGGGCCGCCGCGCGTCTGGCCCGGCTGGGCTGCGACGCCTATGCCTACGCCATGCTGGCGGCGGGGCGGATCGATCTGGTCGCCGAAAGCGCCCTGAAGGTCTGGGACTGGGCGGCGCTGGTTCCGGTGATCGAAGCGGCGGGCGGCGCGGTCAGCAACTGGCGCGGCGAGGCGCCGGACGGGTCCGGACAGATTCTGGCCGTCGGCGACGCCGGGATAAGGGAGCAGGCGCTGGTGACGCTGAGGCGGGCGGCGGCCTAGGCCGCTTCGGTCGGTTCCGGAACGGGCGCGGCGGCCGGCAGCGGCGACAGGTCCTCGACGGGCGAGACATAGGCGGCCATGGCGTCGAACTCCTCGAGGAAGACCCCGCGCAGGTCGTCGGTCTCCATGATGACCTCGTGCTTCGACCCCGGCACCTCGACATAACGGCCGCGGCCCAGCCGTTTGGCGGCCCATTTGCTGGTCTGTTTCCAGACCCGGTCGTCCTCGCCGGCCTGGACGATGGCCACGGGGATCTGCACCGACTTCAGGGCCTTGGGCTTGAGGGCGCGTTCGCCGGCGTCGAGACCGACGGCCAGCCAGCCCCAGGTCGGGCCGCCGACGGCCAGGTGCGGGCAGGCGTAGAGCTGTTGACGCCACTGTTCGTAACGGCTCTCGTCGGACGTCAGGGCGTCCTTTTCGAAGGTGTGGTCGAAGGGGTCGTCGGCGTCGTCCAGCACATAGTCGCCCGCCTTGCCGTGACGCAGGTTCCAGCGCACCGCCAGCTTGACCGACCACATCGACCGCTTGCCGGTCTTGATGCGCAGCATGGGGCTGGACAGGACGGCGCCCGAGAACCGGCTTTCGCCGCCTTCCAGCGTCATCAGGTTGAGGACGCCGCCCATGGAATGGCCGACCATGACCCAGGGCTTGGGCGCGCGCGCTTCCCATGTGTCCAGCAGGCGGGCGTAGTCGTCGAGGAATTCCTCGACGGCCCGGGCATGGCCCTTCAGCCGGTCCGGCAGCAGGCGGGCCGACAGGCCCTGGCCGCGCCAGTCATGGGCCAGGACGCACCAGCCGCGGGCGAGGAAATTGCCGATCACCTCATAGTATTTCTCGATCGGCTCGGTGCGGCCGGGGCTGACGATCACCGTGCCGCGGGGCTTCTTCGCGATCAGGGCCGAGGGCGTCCAGAAGGCGGCGCGCAGGCGCAGGCCGCCGGCGCCGCGGAACCACTCGCCGATCCCGCCCGGAGGCGCGGAGGCGCCCGGGACCCCCATCAGGGGCGCATTGGCGGCATAGGCGACGGCTCGGTTCACTCTGGCTTCCTGAATCTCAAGGTCATGCGGTCACTCTCTCCGATCCGGTCGTATTTCGACCGGTCGAAGGCCGGGTTCGGCGGCGATCCGCGCGGGGCGGTCAGCGACGTCGGCGGCAGGGTTTCGACCCCGAACGGATGATCCTTGGTATCCCTTTCATTCGCGTTGATTTCCGACGCCGCGACAAAGGCGAAGCCCGCCTCGGCCGCCAGCTGTTTGACGAACGCTTCCTGGACGTATCCGTTCGCCGCCGCGGGGTCCTGATCTTCCTCAGGGCCCAGACGGTGCTGTTCGACGCCCAGAATCCCGCCCGGACGCAGGGCGGCCCAGGCGTCGGCGAAGGCCTTTTCGGCGATGCCGGCGGCCATCCAGGCGTGGATGTTGCGCATGAACAGCACCATGTCGGCCGTGCCGGCGGCGGTGACGGGGCCCGAGGTGGGGCCGAAGGCGCTGAGCTCGATCTCGCCGTACAGGCGTTTATCGGTGGTGAAACGCTGCTGGAAAGCGGCAGCCAGCTGGACCTGGGAAGGGTCGGCGCCGGGGCCGGTCTGGAAGCCGGCGGCGACGTATTTGCCCGCGCCCTCGGCCAGATAGGGGGCGAGGATTTCGGTGTACCAGCCGCTGCCGGGCCAGAATTCGACGACCGTCATGCGCGGCTGGAGGCCGAAGAAGCGCAGCGTCTCCATTGGATGGCGCGCGGCGTCGCGGGCCTTGTCCTGGGCGCGCCAGGGACCGGCGACGGCCCATTCCAGCGAACCCTTGGGCGGGCCGTCGGGGGTGGCGGGCGGTTCGGCGGTCTTTTCCTCGCGACCGCAGCCGGCCAGACCCGCGACGGCGAGACCGGCGACGCCCGACAGCAGGCCGCGGCGCGACAGGCGGCGCGACCGGGGGCCTTGGCGGCGTTCGACGATATCAGCCATGCACATTCCCCGCAGAGCGGTCCTGTCCGATCAGGATCCGCCCCGGCAAACAGGGCTTAACCGTGTTCCCCATGTCCGTCAAAACGGTTTCCGGCGTGATCCGGGGTCACGCGGGCTTGCGGAATCGCAAGGTCATGCGGTCGCTTTCGCCGATCGCGTCATACTCGGCGCGCTCGGCCTCGGTCAGGGGCGTGGGGCGGTCGTTGGCGTTGCCCTCGCGCGGCGCGCTGGTGCGGACGGGCGGCAGGGTCCAGACGCCGTAGGGATGATCGCGGTCGTCCTTCGGATTGGCGTTCAGTTCGCTGCGCCCCTCCAGAACGAAGCCGGCCGCCTGGGCGGCGTGGATGACGTAGCTTTCGGAGACGTAGCCGTAGGGCGCAGTGGCGTCGGCGTTCAGGCCCTCGGCGCCGCGGTGCTGTTCGATGGCCAGAATCCCGCCCGGCTTCAGGGCCTTGAAGAAGGCCTGCATATAGGGGCCGGTGCGGTCGGACCGGTGCCAGTTGTGCAGGGCGCGGGCGACGACGACCAGGTCGGCGGTCCCGTCCGGCACGCCCATGCTTTCGACCGGACGATTGACGGCCACATAGGTCCCGCCCGTGGCGGCGGCGTAGGGTTCGAGAATGTTGCGCCACCAGCCCGCGCGGCCGGGCTCGATCTCGACCACGGTCGAGCCGGGGGTCAGGCCCCAGAAGGTCAGGGTCTCGAACGGATGGCGGTAGACGTCGCGGGCGATGTCGGCGGCGGGGCGGGCGTCGGAACCCACGGCCGCCTGAAGGGCGGCGTCCTCCTGCAGCACCGGGGGCGTCATGGCGGCGCGGCGCACCGAACGCTGGGCTGCTGTCTCGTTCAGGGTCGGGAGCGCCGGCAGGGCCTGGGCGGCGGCGACGGACGGCAGAGCGAGGGCGGTGGTCACGGCGAGGGCCAGCAGACGCATCGGAGGTCTCCACAAAAGGGTGCGGGCGAACCCTACGGCCTGCGCGCGCGGGGGCAAGCCTTCGTCGTCTGCGGCGACAGATTGGCGCGGTCTTGACGCCGGAAGATCGCTTCCCACATCGGATGCGAGGCCGCCGGTTCCGGGGCCTCCAGACCGGACGGGGCCGATATTTCGGACCGTCGGGGCTGAACTCCCACCGCCGTCCCGGGCCAAAAACGCTGGGGCGGTTCAACCTTGCTGATCCTCAGGAGGATGACCATGCGTACCTATGATTTCACCCCGCTGTACCGTTCCGCCGTCGGTTTCGACCGTCTGGCGAACCTGCTGGAAAGCGCCGCGCGCTCCAGCCAGGAGAACGGCTGGCCGCCCTACAATATCGAGACGACCGGCGAGAACGCCTATCGGATCGAGATCGCGGTCGCCGGCTTCAAGCCCGAAGAACTGACCCTGGAGGTCAAGGAGAACCTGCTGACCGTGACCGGCCGCAAGACCGCCAACGACGATACGGGCGCAGGGCGCACCTATCTGCATCGCGGCCTGGCCGAGCGCGATTTCGAGCGCCGGTTCCAGCTGGCCGACTATGTGGTCGTGAAGGGAGCCGACCTGACCAACGGTCTGCTGTCGATCGAACTGAACCGCGAACTGCCGGAGGCGCTGAAGCCCCGTCAGATCGAGATCAACACCGGTCAACGGCTGATCGAGGGCAAGAAGGCCAAGGCGGCCTGACGCCTCTGCTCCTCCCCTTTGGGGGAGGGGGACCATCCGAAGGATGGTGGAGGGGGTGACCCCAACGCCGGTGGATGCGGTTAGCCCCCTCCACCGCTTCGCGGTTCCCCTCCCCCGGAGGGGGAGGATTTATAGGGCGGCGTTCGCGTCGCCCTTTTTTCGTGCGTCAGAGCTGGGGCGCCGGTTCCATGCCCCGTACGCCGACGACGATCGTGTCGGTCAGGTCCGTCTGGGTCATGACCGCGCCATGCAGCCTGGCCCGGCTGAGATCGGCCCCCTTCAGGACCGCGCGGTTCAGGTCGGCGCCCGACAGATCGGTCCCGCGCAGGATCGCGTCAGTCAGGTCGGCAGGGAGCAGACGGTCGGCGGCGATCAGCAGCGGCCCCAGTTTGGCGCCGCGCAGGTCGGCGCCGTTCAGCCGCGCCCGGCCCAGCCGTGCGCCGCGCAGGTCGGCGCCCTTCAGATTGACCGAGCGCAGATCGGCCTCCTCGAGGTGGGCGCCCTGAAGCTGAACCCCCTCCATGTCGAGGCCGTAGAAGACCGCGCCCTTGGCTGACAGGGCGGTCAGATTGTAGCCGTGGATCGAGCGCAGGGCCCGCAGGTCGACGCCGTCGAAGACCGAGGGCCGGCCCCGGGCGCCGCCGGACTCGCACCACTGGGCGTGTTCAGCCAGCATTTCGGCGGCGGGCATCTTGCCGACCGGCGCGCCCGACGAGCGGTCGTCGGTAAGGGCGCCGGCCATATTGGCCCCGTCGGTCCGCCACATGGCCATCTTGACTCCGACCAGCACGGCGTCGCGCAGGTCCGCGCCCGACAGATCGGCGCCCGACAGGTCGGCCCCGGCCAGGTCCGCGCCGCGGAAGCTGGCCTGTTTGAGGTTGGCCCGGACCAGTTTGCAGTCCTTCATGATGGCGTCGGAGAAGTCGGCCGCGACGGCGACCACGCCCGTCAGCTTGGACCGCTCAAGATTGGCGCCCACCAGACAGGCGCCCTGGGCCTGGGTGTCCTGACGGGACTTGGCCTCGACCACGCGGAAGCCCAGTTTGGAATCGGCGGCGGCGATCGTGCCTTCGCGCAGGTCGGCCTCGAACAGGTCGGCGCCCGAGAGGTCGGCGCCGCGCAGACAGGCGCCGCGCAGATCGGCCCGGCGCATGCTGGCGTCGGTCAGGATGCAGTCCTGCATGTCGGCGCCGAAGAAGGTGGCGTTGTCGAGTTTGGCGCCGCTCAGATCGGTCCCGTGCATCCAGGCGGCGGCGAAATCCGCGTCCGCCAGATTGCGGCCCGCGAGGCTGAGGCCGGACAGATCCATCCAGGCGAATACGGCCCGGGCGCCGCCGGGTTTCGCCTGCCACAGCCTGTCGTGCCGGGCGCAGATCGCGTCCAGCTCGGTCTGGTCGATGCGCCTTCTGGCGCTGGAAGAGGTGGTGGGCACGGGGGACATTATCCCGTTCTGGCACGGCGGCGCTTAAGGAAGGCTGAAATGGTTACTGAGCGAACCTTGTTCCCGCCTTACGGGACATGCTGAACCGTTCGGGGTCAGGCGGTAAGCAAACCCTGCGCCTGAAGCGCGTCGGCCAGTTCGCCGGGCCCGACCCAGAGCCGGGTGTAGCCGGCCTCGCCGAGGCGCTGGAGCTCGGTGGTCAGGTCGGCCTTGGCCGAGGCGGCGAAACGGGCGTCATAACCGGCGCCGTCCTCGCTGACGCGCACCATGGGCCGACCGGTCTCCACGCGGTGAAGATAGCCTTCGTAGAGAACCGCCGCTTCCTGGGCCAGCAGGCCGGTCTCGACCTCGAGCCCCGCCTTCTTCAGCCGCTCGACGCCTCGCCCCGCAGCGAAGGGCGAGGGATCGACGGCGGCGACGACGACGCGGGCGACGCCGGCGTCCATCAGGAAGTTGGAGCAGGAGGTGCGCCCCGAGGAGCGGGCGCCGCAGGGCTCCATGGTCACATAGGCGGTGGCGCCGCGGGCCCTGTCGCCGGCGGCGGGAACGGCCTGTTCCTCGGCGTGAGGGCGGCCGCCGGGGGCGGTCGCCTCCTCGGAGAGGACCTCGCCGTCCTTGACGATAACGCAGCCGACGGCCGGGTTGGGCCAGGTCTGCCCCATACGCGCCTTGGCCAGTTCGATGGCCCGGCCCATGAAGCGAATGTCGTCCGAGGCCTGTTTCGCGGTGGTCATTCGCTCACCTTCGGCAGGTCGGTCGCCCGTCCGGCGTCCAGATAGTGGGCGGCGACCGGCTTGAGGTTCGCGTCAAGATCGATCTCGAGCGGATTGCCGGTCGGGATCTCGACGCCGACGATCTGGTCGTCCGGCACGGCGAACAGGTGTTTGACGATGGCCCGCAGCGAGTTGCCGTGGGCGGCGATCAGCACGTCGTCGCCGGCCCGCAGGCGCGGGGCGATGGCGGAGTCCCAATAGGGCAGGACGCGGTCGAGGGTGGTCTTCAGGCTTTCCGTATCGGGGATGGTCTGGCCGGCGTAGCGGGGATCGGCGCTGAAATCCCATTCGCCCCCCGGGGCCAGCGGCGGCGGCGGAATGTCGTAGCTGCGGCGCCAGATCTTCACCTGGGCGTCGCCGTGCAGGGCGGCGGTCTCGGCCTTGTCCAGACCGGTCAGGCCGCCGTAGTGGCGCTCGTTCAGCCTCCAGTCCTCGATCACCGGCACGTCCTTCAGCCCGGCGGAATCCAGAGCCAGGGCGCCGGTGCGTTTCGCGCGGGTCAGCACCGAGGTGAACATGACGGCGGGGTGGAAGCCCGCGTCCCGGATCAGTTCGCCGCCGCGCCGCGCCTGGGCCTCGCCCTCGGCGGTCAGGTCGACGTCGACCCAGCCGGTGAATCGGTTCTCGAGGTTCCACTGGCTCTGGCCATGGCGCAGCAGGATCAGGCGGGGCATTCACGTCTCCGAACAGTCCTGCGGGGGTAGGACCGGCGGCGGCGTGGGTCAAGCCGATGTAACAGCGCCATGACCGCACGAGGCGGGCGGCAAGGACCGCCGTTACGCGGGACCGCATGAACGGCAATCCGCAAACTGCCGTCCGCGCCAACGCCGCCGTTGCAGCCAAGGGCGGGAACCGGCGTTGTTGTGACCCCGGAGGCGACTGCTATACCGGGCGCCGCTCTCGGACAGGACCCGACCATGATCAAGCCCCGCCAGGACCTTCGCCCCAACACGGCCGACTATGAGACCGTGCCGCTGGTGAAGCCCACGGGGTTCCGCGAATACGACGCGCGCTGGATCCTGGAGAAGGAGATCAATCTGCTGGGCATACAGGCGCTGGGCCTCGGGCTGGCGACCTATGTCCACGAGATCGGCCAGACCCCGCGCATCGTGGTCGGCCATGACTACCGCTCCTACTCCCTGTCGGTGAAACAGGCCCTGACGCTGGGCCTGCTGGAAGGCGGGATGGAGGTGCTGGACATCGGCCTGGCCCTGTCGCCAACGGCCTATTTCGCCCAGTTCGAGCTGGACGCGCCCTGCGTGGCCATGGTCACGGCCAGCCACAACGAGAATGGCTGGACGGGCGTCAAGATGGGGGCCCAGCCGCCGCTGACCTTCGGCCCCGACGAGATCGGCCGGCTGAAGGACATCGTCCTGAACGGCGAGGGCGTCAGCCGGAAGGGCGGGTCGCTGACACGCGTCGAGGGCTTCCGCGAGGCCTATCTGGCCGACATCGTCTCCAAGGTGAAACTGACCCGGCCGATCAAGGTCGTGGCCGCCTGCGGCAACGGCACGGCAGGCGCCTTCGCGCCCGAGGCCCTGCGCCGGATGGGGGCCGAGGTGATCGAGATGGACACCGAGCTGGACTACACCTTCCCCAAATACAATCCGAACCCGGAAGACCACGCCATGCTGGTGCAGATGGCGGCCAAGGTGCGCGAAACGGGCGCCGATCTGGCCCTGGGCTTCGACGGCGACGGCGACCGTTGCGGCGTGGTGGACGACACGGGCGAGGAGATCTTCGCCGACAAGATCGGTCTGATGCTGGGGCGTGATCTGAGCGCGCTGCACCCCAACGCCACCTTCGTCGTCGATGTGAAATCGACCGGCCTGTACAAGACCGACGAGGTGCTGAAGTCGAACGGGGCGCAGACCGTCTACTGGAAGACGGGCCACAGCTATATCAAGCGCAAGACCGCCGAACTGGGCGCGCTGGCCGGGTTCGAGAAGTCGGGCCACTTCTTCTTCAACGCCCCGCTGGGCCACGGCTATGACGACGGCATCGTCGCGGCCGGGGCGGTGCTGGCCATGCTGGACCGCAATCCCGGCAGGAAACTCAGCGAGCTGAAGGCCGCCCTGCCCGACGCCTGGACGTCGCTGACGATGTCGCCGCATTGCGACGACGAGCTGAAATACGAGGTGCTGGAGCGGATCGTGGCCGAGTATCAGGCGCTGGCCGACTCCGGCGGGTCGATCCTGGGCCGCAAGATCGTCGAGGCCATCACCGTCAACGGCGTGCGGGTGCATCTCGAGGATGGCTCATGGGTGCTGGTGCGCGCCTCGTCCAACAAGCCCGAGCTGGTGGTGGTGGTCGAGAGCATGCGCTCGGCCGACGACATGCGGGCGCTGTTCCACGAAGAGGTGAAGCCGCGGCTGGCGAAATACGCCGAGATCGGCGCGTATAATCAGGAGATCTAGCGCGGCGCGCGCTTGGCCAGGATGCGCTGCAGCGTCCGTCTGTGCATGCCCAGACGACGCGCGGTTTCCGAGACATTGTGGTCGCACAGCTCGTAGACGCGCTGGATATGCTCCCAGCGGACACGGTCGGCGCTCATCGGATTGTCGGGCGGCTCGGGGGCCTCGCCGGTGGAGAGCAGGGCCTTGACCACGTCGTCGGCGTCGGCGGGCTTCTGCAGATAGTCGACCGCGCCGGCCTTGACCGCCGCCACGGCGGTGGCGATGGCGCCGTAGCCGGTCAGCATGACGATGCGGGCGTCCTCGCGGCGGTCGCGGATGGCCTCGACGATCTTGAGGCCGTTGCCGTCCTCGAGCCGCATGTCCAGCACCGCGAAGGCGGGAACCGAGGTCTTCAGCGCCTCATTGGCCTCAGCCAGGGAGGCGGCGAGGGTGACCTCGAAGCCCCGGCTTTCGAGCGCGCGGCCCAGACGGGTGCGCAGGGCGTTGTCGTCGTCGAGCACCAGCAGGGTCTTGTCGGCGAGGGCGGCGATACGGTCTTCGGCGTCGGACATCCTGGTCTCCTGCGGGGTCACATCGGTAACGGCGAAGCTGCGGTCAAGGTTCAGCGCGAGGGTGCGACATCACGACGACACCTCCAGGGCCGGACGGGCCCAGCGCACGGCCACGCGCGCGCCTTTCGGCTGGCCTTTGCCGCCGTCCCCCGCCCCGACGAACACCTTGCCGCCCGTGCGCTCCAGCAGGGTGCGGGCGATGAAGAAGCCCAGACCCATGCCGCCCTGGCTGGGCGCGATGGCCTCGGGCTCGGGGGCCGGGACGCCCTTCCTGGCCTTGCGGCCCGGCGTGGCGGCGGCGACGGAGGCGGCGATCTGGGCGGCCAGGGCGCGGCGCGCCTTGCCCTGCGGGCGGCTGGTCACATAGGGCTCGCCGAGACGGGGCAGGATGTCGGCGGGGAAGCCGGGGCCGTCGTCGACCACCTCGATCTCGATGAAGCCGGCGTCGACGACGGCGCGGACGCGGACCCTGGAGGTCGCGAAGTCGGCGGCGTTCTCGACCAGGGTCGACAGGCCGTGGATCACCTCGGGCAGGCGGCGGACGCGGGGGGCGGGCTCGCCCGAGCCCGTGCGGACCTCGACCGTAAAGACCAGGTCGAAGCCGCGGTGGGGCTCGATCACCTCTTCCAGCAAGGCCTCGAGGCCGACCACGGCGAAGGCGGCGTCGCCCTCTTCCGGCTGCTGGGACAGGCGTTTGAGGATGTCGCGGCAGCGTTCGGCCTGCTGCAGGATCAGGGCGGCGTCCTCGGCCGCGCCCCCGCCCTTGGCCGACGCGCGCAGAAGCTCCCGGGCGACGACCTGGATCGTCGCCAGCGGCGTCCCCAGCTCGTGCGCAGCGGCGGCGGCGAGACCGCCCAGGGCCGCCAGCCGTTGTTCGCGCTGGAGCACGTCCTGGGTCGTGGCCAGGGCCAGTTCCAGCTTCTCGGCGTCGGCGGCGACGCGCCAGGCATAGGCCGAGGTGAAGATGACGCCGGTGAACAGGGCCAGTCCGATGCCGAAGCGGTAGAGGGGCGGCAGGTTCAGCTCGGTCCCGGCCTGCCACGGCAGGGGCATGGAGAAGAAGAACAGGGTGGTGGTGGCGACCAGCACCAGAAAGCCCATGAAGGCCGCCTGACGGCCCGGCAGGGAGGCGGCGGCGACGGTCACGGGGGCGACCAGAAGCAGGCAGAAGGGGTTCTGCAGGCCGCCGGTCAGGGCCAGCAGGATCGACAGCTGCAGGATGTCGAAGCCCAGATGCGCCGCCGTCATCCGCCCGTCGGGCAGGGAGCCGTCGGTGCGCTTGAGCCGGGCGGTGGCGTTCAGGTTCATCGCCACGCTGGCCGCGATCACGGCCAGACAGCCCCACAGCGGCAGGTCGAAATGGAAATAGAAGGTGGCGACGGCCACCGTGGCCGTCTGCCCCGCGATGGCCATCCAGCGCAGGATGACGAGGGTGCGTAGGGAAAGCCCCCGGCTGCGGCGCGGCATGTTGCGCCAGCCGGGGAAACGCCCGGCGTCATCGGGCGCCGGCTGCGGCAAGGGGGGCTCTTGGGACAGGCTCACGCCTCTTCTATAGACCGGACGCGCGCGGGGTGCGCGTTTTCGAGGAGGCCCTGATGCCGCGCCGTTCCATCCTGCTGTTCGCCGGCGTCTGCGTCGCCATCGCGGCCGCCCTGGCGATCACGACCATCGTGGTGGTCAACCAGCGCGAGGGGGCGATCCCGCCGCTGGAGACCTCGACCGGTCAGGCGGCCGTCGGCGGACCTTTCCAGCTGGTCAACCAGGACGGACAGGCGGTCGACCAGACGATGCTGGACGGCAAGTGGTCGCTGGTCTTCTTCGGCTTCACCTACTGCCCGGATTTCTGCCCCACGACGCTGACCATGCTGGAGGCGACGAAACAGCAGATGGGCGACGGGGCGAAGGACCTGCAGATCGTCTTCGTCTCGGTCGATCCGGAGCGGGACACGCCGCAGGCGCTGAAGGACTATCTGTCGTCCGAAGGGTTTCCCCGGGGGGTGATCGGCCTGACGGGCACGCCGGATCAGGTGAAGGCGGCGGCGGACGCCTGGCGCGCCTACTACCGGAAGGTCGGCGAAGGCGAGGGCTACACCATGAACCATTCTCTGACGATCTATCTGATGGGGCCGGACGGGAAGTTCCGCACCGCCCTCGCCCACGATCTGGGGCCACAGCGGGCCGCGCAGGTGATCGAACGGACCATGGCGCGGGGCTAGGAGCGCCATGGCCCGTTCAGATCTCAGGCCTTGCGGCTGACGGCAAGCTGGAGCTCAAGCCGCTTCAATTCGCGGATCAGCCGATTGGCCTGCAGTTCCGGCATCATGCCCAGTTTGATGATCAGGGACATCAGCAGCAGGACCGCCGCCGGCAGCCCCCAGTGCAGGGCGGACAAGGCCGTCTCGGCCTCATAGAAGCGCCAACCCGCCCACAGGCCGCTGACGAACAGCGCCGCCTGGATGGCCACGATCAACCCGTTCACCCAGCCGTTGCGGCCACCGAGCAGGCCGAACGCCTGGGTGAAAAAGTCCGGCTCGCGGGCGGTTTCCCGGAACAGGGCCTGCTCCTCGCCGTCCAGCGCCTCTTCGATCATCCGATCGATATCCTTCATCGCTCTTCTCCTTCCAGAACGGCGCGCAGGGCGCGCCGGGCATGCATGAGACGGGTCTTCACCGTGCCCGCCGGCACGTTCAGGGCCGCCGCGGTTCCCGCGACACCCAGATCCTCGAGATAGAACAGGCCCACCGCGGCCCGCTGGGCGGGCGGAAGACGGGCGAGAGCCGCGCGCAGCCGCGTTTCCGCGCCGGGGTCGGCTTCGTCAGGGAACTCCGGCTCGCCAACGGGTTCCGCAGCTACGGCGGACGCCAGCGCCCGATCATGCTGAGCCCGCCCGACCAGCCGGGCGCAGCGGCGGGAGACGATCTGAAAGGCCCAGGCCGGAAAGGCCCGCTCGTCACGAAGCCGGCCCAGTCCACGGACGATCTCGATCCAGCCGTCCTGCGCAGCCTCACGCGCCAGTTCCGTATCCCCGGTCAGCCGCCAGGCGTGGGCCAGGAGCTTTTTCCGCCACCGCCGCGCCAGCAGCTCGAACGCCTTGCGATCCCCGATGCGCGCGGACGCGACCAGATACTCGTCAAGAAGCTGCTCCCTCGTCCGATCCATCGCACCCTCGTTTCCCGTCGGAGAAGAGGTGCCGCCTGTTCGCCGACCGGTTCAATGAAATCGTACAATCCGGTCGACGGCCCAGATCTTTCGCCCTGGGTGGCGGAGGATTAAATCTTTTTGCAGTGCGATGCGTTCTATGGTGCTCTGCCGCGTAACGGCGGGGGCCGTATCAAGGATTCCATGCTCTATTCGCTTCACGAGCTCGCCTATCACTCGGCGACGCCGTTCCGGTTCGGGGCCCAGCTGGCCCGTCAGTTCTGGAGTTCTCCGTTCAACCCGGCCTCGGACACGGCGCTCGGCCGCACGGCCTTCGCCTCGGCCGAGCTGTTCGAGAGCGTGACGCGCCGTTACGGCAAGCCCGCCTGGGGCCTGGAAACCATCCAGATCGATGGCAAGGACGTCCGGACCACCGAACAGGTCATCTGGTCCTCGCCCTGGTGCAAACTGGTGCGGTTCGCGCGTCACCTCGGCGATCTGAAACGGGCGAAGAAGCCGACCACGGCCCCGGCGGTGCTGATCGTCGCCCCGCTGTCGGGCCACTACGCCACCCTGCTGCGCGGGACGGTCGAGGGCTTTCTGCAGGACCACGACGTCTATGTGACCGACTGGGCCAACGCCCGTCAGGTTCCGATGCTGGAAGGCCGGTTCGACTTTTTCGACTATATCGACCACGTCCGGACCATGCTGGGCGTCATCGGGCCGCGCGCCCACGTCGTCGGCGTCTGCCAGCCCGGACCGCCGGTGCTGGCCGCCTGCGCCCTGATGGCCGAGGACAAGGATCCGAACCGGCCCGCGTCCATGACCTTCATGGGTTCGCCGATCGACGCACGCCTGTCGCCGACGGTGACCAATCAGCTGGCGGAGGAAAAGCCCTTCACCTGGTTCAAATCGAACATGATCCACACCGCGCCCTGGCCCTATCCGGGCTTTGGACGGCGGGTCTATCCGGGGTTCGTCCAGCTCTACAGCTTCATGTCGATGAACGAGGACAAGCACGTCGACGCTCACCGCCGCTATTTCGAGGACCTGGTGTCGGGCGACGGCGACGGCGCGTCCAAGCACGAGGAATTCTACGACGAGTATCTGTCGGTGCTGGACCTGACGGAGGAGTTCTATCTCCAGACCATCGACATCGTCTTCCAGCAGCATCTGCTGCCGCGCGGCCTGCTGGAGCACCGCAGGCGCCGGGTCGACCTGACCAGCATCAGGGACATCGGCCTGATGACCGTCGAGGGCGCCAGGGACGACATCTCGGGCGTGGGCCAGACCCAGGCGGCGCATACGCTGTGCGGCAGCCTGCCGGACGAGCTGCGCAAGCTGTATGTCCATCCCGAGGTCGGCCACTACGGCGTGTTCAACGGGCGGCGGTTCCGCGACGACATCTATCCGGCGGTGCGCGACTTCATCGCGAAGAACGAGGCCATTTGTGCAGTACCGGAACGGCCAGCGGCTGCCGCCTGAAGGCCCTGAACGGCTCGGCGTCGCCGCGAGGCTGTCGGTCAATCCGCGCGCGCGGCGGTTGTCGATCCGCATCGACGGGCGCGCCGGCGAGGCGGTGCTGATCGCCCCGTCCGAGCGAAAGCTGGCCGACGTCGTCGCCTTCGCCCGCACCAAGGCGTCGTGGATGCGCGAGCGTCTGGCCGAGCGTCCGCACGGGACGCCGCTGGAGCCGGGCGCGATCATTGATCTGTTTGGAAAACCGACGCGGCTGGTGGCCGTCAGCGGCGCCGGGGCGGCGCGCCTGATCGACAGCGCCGACGGGCCGCTCATCCAGTCCGGCGGCGAGGGCGAGGCCTTCGCCCGCCGCGTCGAGAACCTGTTCAAGCGACTGGCGCGGCAGGTGCTGGTCGAACGCACCGAGCACCATCTGCGGACCCTCGGCCAGCGCCCGGTGAAGGTCTCGATCGCCGACACCAGGTCACGCTGGGGTTCCTGCAGTCCGCACAACCGGTCGATCCGCTACAGCTGGCGCGTGATCATGGCCCCGCCGGCGGTGGCCGACTATCTGGCCGCTCACGAGGTGGCGCATCTGGTCCACGCGGATCACAGCCCGGCCTACTGGTCGGTGGTGCAGAGACTGGTGGGCGACCACCGGCCGTTCCGCAAATGGCTGAGGGATAACGGACCGGCGCTGCATGCGGTGGGGCGTTAGGCGCGCTCGTTCACGCCGTCATCCTCGGGCTTGACCCGAGGATCAGACCATCCGGTGCTCGGTGATGGGAGCTCGGGCGCGGTCATCGGGCCGTCTTCGCCGCCCAGCCCGCCGCCGCCTCTGATCCCCGGGTCAAGCCCGAGGACGACGGCAGGAAAGCAGGAAGGCAGGCAGGATGACGGCGCGGACCGGCCCCCGTCAGAAGAACAGCGGGTCGGCCTTCTTCTCCGGCGGCGGCGCGGGCTCGGGCCGCTGGTCCGGGGCGTCGCGCTGGGGCTGGGGCGCGGTCGGGCGGACGACGGCGGGACCCGGTTCCGGACGGCGCGGCTCCAGCGTCGGCTGGTCCTCGGGCGGGATGGCCTCGTCGGCCGGGGGCGCATCGCCGAACAGGTCGCCGATCTCGCCGATCAGGTTCTCGACCGGATTGGGCGGTTGCCAGCCCTCGGGCATGGCCGGGCCGTTGGGGATGGCCGGGGCGTTCAGGCGCGGCAGGGCCGCCTCCATGAAGCCGCGCCAGATGGCCGCCGGGGACGAGCCGCCGGTGACGCCGCGCATCGGGGTGTTGTCGTCCTTGCCGACCCAGACGGCGGTGACGAAGCCGCCCGTGTAGCCGACGAACCAGGCGTCCTTGTAGTCCGAGGTGGTGCCCGTCTTGCCCGCCACGTCGCGGCCGGCGATGGCCGCTGACCGGCCCGTGCCGCCGGTCATGACGCCGCGCAGCATCTGGTTCTGGTAGTAGAGGAAGGGGTTGGAAATGGCCTGGACCGAGCCGCCGTCCGCCCGGGCCGAGCGCTGGTAGATCACCCGGCCCTGCGGCGTGCGGATGCGGCTGATGCCATAGGCGCGGACGCGTTTGCCCCCGTTGGCGAAGGCGTCATAGGCCTGGGCCATTTCGAGGGGCGAGACCTCGACGGCGCCGAGGGCCATGGCGGGCTCAAGCCCGATGCGGCTGGTGATGCCGAGGCGGCGGGCGGTGCGGGCGACGTTGTCGCGGCCGATCTGGTCGGCGAGGCCGGCGGCGACCGTGTTCACCGACTGGGCGACGGCGTTGGACAGGCTCATCTCGCCGGCGAAGGTCCCCGAATAGTTGCGCGGCGACCAGTTGCCGATGCGGATCGGAGCGTCGTTGACCCGCGTCTCCGGCGTGTAGCCGCTTTCCAGCGCGGTCAGATAGACGAAGGGCTTGAACGCCGAGCCGGCCTGACGGCGCGCATCCGTGGCGCGGTTGAACTGGCTGTCGGCGTAGGAGGCGCCGCCGATCATGGCGCGGACCCGGCCGTCGCCGTCCAGCGCCACGAGGGCGGCCTGCTGCACGCCCCGGGACTTGTCGCGCACGAGGATGCGGTGCACCGCCCGCTCGGCCTGGGTCTGGAGCGTCAGGTCCAGGGTCGTCTCGACGATCATGTCCTCGGTCGGTTCGCCGACCAGTTCGCGGATCTGCTTGTCGAGCCAGTCGACGAAATACTGGGCGTGCTGGCTGGACAGGGTGCGCGAGACGCGGACGGGCGAGGCGGCCGCCTCGGCGCGCTGTTCCGGGGTGATGACTCCGGCGTCGACCATTTCGTTCAGCACCACGGTGGCGCGGACGCCGGCCCGCTCGCTTTCGGACACCGGCGAATAGCGCGACGGGGCCTTGAGCAGGCCGGCCAGAAGGGCGGCCTCGCCGACGGTCAGCTGTTTGGCGCTCTTGTCGAAATAGCGTTGCGAGGCGGCCTCGATGCCATAGGCGCCGGCGCCGAAATAGACGCGGTTCAGATAGAGGGCGAGGATTTCTTCCTTGGAGAATTTCATCTCCAGCCAGACGGCCAGCATCAGCTCCTGGACCTTGCGCTTCATGTTCTGGTCCGGGGACAGGAACAGGTTCTTGGCCAGCTGCTGGGTCAGGGTCGAGCCGCCCTGGACGACGCGGCCGGCGCGCATGTTGGCGGCCATGGCGCGGGTCATGCCGACGGGGTCGAAGCCCGGGTGGTGGTAGAAGCGGCGGTCCTCGATGGCGATGAAGGCGGCCGGAACATAGTCCGGCAGGGCGGCGAGATCGGCCGGCGGGGCCTGCTGGGTGCCGCGGGTGGCGATCAGGGCGCCGTTGCGGTCCAGATAGGTGATCGAGGGCTGGCGATCGACATTGTACAGGGTCGAGGTGTCGGGCAGGTCGCGCGCGAACACCGCGAAGAAGACCACCAGGAAGATCAGGCCCCAGACGGCCAGGACGGCGGCCCAGTAGATCAGTCGCTGTACCGGCGTGCGCGCGGGCCGGGGACCGCCGGCGTCGCCGCCGCGTCCGAAGCTGAAGCCGGAACCCGCCATGAAAACCTCATCTGACCCTGACCGGTCCTAGCCGATCAGGCCGCGAACGGAAACGCCCCCGCTTCAGTCACGAGACTGTGAGGGGCGTTTCCGCCGAAACCATGACGCTTAAGGGGTCTATTCTAAAAACGCGTTCACCTCGGCGGCGAACACGGCGGGCTGGTCCAGCATGATGAAGTGGGCGCTGTCGTCGATACGCTTCAGTTCAGCGGACGGGAGGGTGGCGAACGACGCGCCGTAGATGCCGTCGACCATTTCATTGGTCATGCGCGGGTCGTTGAATTTGACGTAGAGCACGGTGGTCGGCGCCGTGATGCGCGGCAGTTCAGGGCGCAGGTCGGTGACGATCAGCTCGCGGAAGGCCGAGGCGGAGACGGCGCGGTCGCTGTTCGCGGCGTCCTCGAGCGGGCCGGCGCGCAGGGATTCCGTATTGATCATTCCGGTGACCGAGGCGGCGGCCTGCTGGCGGTAGGATTCCTCGGGTCCGTTGGCCATGGCGGCGTAGATCTGGTCCGCCGTCGGGGTGACGCTTTCGGCCGTGGCGCCCGGCGCGCCGAACATGGCCCCCATGAAGGGCACCATGTCGACGACCATCAGCTTGCCGACGCTGTCGGGATGGCGGGCGGCCAGCATCATGCCGATGGTCCCGCCCATGGAATGGCCGATGACCGCCGCCTTGTTCAGGCCCCTCTCGGCGATGTAGCGGGCCAGATCCTCGGCGACGGGCGCGGAGACGGGGCCCGTGGCGTTGTCCTCGGCGGGGGCGCCGGCGAAGCCCTGGACGTGGATGCGATGGACGCGATAGCGGCCCTTCAGCTGTTCCGTCAGGCCGTCCCAGACCTCGGGCGACGAGGACAGACCGGGGATCAGGATGACGTCGCCGACCGGATGCTCGGGCCCGTCGACGCGGACGTGGAAGCGGCCGGACTCGAAATCGGCGTGGGCGTGGCCGTGGGCGTGCGCCGGGGCGGGCGCCTGGGCAGGCTGATGATGCTGGTGGTCCTGCGCCATGGCCGGCGCGGCGATCAGGCAGAAGGCCCCGGCGAGGGCGGCGGCGGCGGTCATGGTCTTCATGGCGGATCCCCGGAATGAACGGGCGACGCGCCCGCTTCTGTCCACTAGTCGCCGCAGAGGGCGCGAACGGATGCGGCCGGTCAAGACTTCCCGCATCGGGCCCGCTAAACTGACGCCATGAGCCCAGCCGACAGCGCCCCCGTTTCCGCCAACCCGCCCGAGGCCAAGGCGCCGCCGACCGCGTTCGGCAAGGGGTTCGTGCTGGACGCCTGGTATTTCGTCGCCCTGTCGCGCGACGTGGCCCCGGCCTCGCTGAAGCGGCACGAGTTGCTGGGCGAGCCGGTGCTGATCGGCCGGACGCGGGCGGGCCAGGTCTATGCGATGCGCGACATCTGCCCCCACCGCGCCGCGCCCCTGTCGGCCGGACGGCTGGTCGAGAAGCCGGGCGAGGGCGAGACGATCGAGTGCTGCTATCACGGCTGGCGCTTCCGTCCGGACGGGGTGTGCGCGGCCATTCCGTCGCTGGTCGAGGACCAGGCCTATGAGGCCGACCGGATCCGGGTGCGGTCCTATCCGGTGCGCGAGAGCCAGGGGATGGTCTTCGTCTGGGTCGCCTCGGACCCGCGCAATCCGGCCGGGCCGGATCACGAGCCGCCGCAGTTCCCGGGCGTGGTCGGCGGCGAGGCCAAACTGGTCGAGTGGATGGATTTCGACGCCCACATCGACCACGCGGTCGTCGGCCTGATGGATCCCGCCCACGGCCCCTATGTGCATCAGCAGTGGTGGTGGCGGTCCGAACATTCGATGCACGAAAAGGCCAAGGCCTTCGAACCGCGCGAACAGGGTTTCGCCATGGTGCGGCACGCGCCGTCGTCGAACAGCCGCGCCTATAAAATCCTGGGCGGGGCGCCGGCGACCGAGATCACCTTCCGCCTGCCGGGCTATCGCTGGGAGCATATCCAGGTGGGGGAACGGCAGGTGCTGGCCCTGACCTGTCTGACGCCCCGGTCGGAGACGCGGACGACCATCACCCAGATCTTCTGGTCCGACCACTGGGTGTTCGGGATCGCCAAACCCTTCCTGCGGATGGGGGTGGTCGCCTTCCTGAAACAGGACGGCGGCATGGTGAACCTGCAGAACGAGGGGCTGCGCTACGACCCGGCGCTGATCTGGATCGACGACGCCGACAAACAGGCGAAATGGTACCAGCAGCTGAAGCGCGAATGGATCAAAAGCCGCGCCGAGGGACGGGCCTTCGTGAACCCGGTCAAACCCGCGACATTACGCTGGAAGAGCTGAGGCTCTTCAGGGCGCTACGCTCGCGACGCGGTCGCTCGCTGCTTGAGCGCAGGCGCTGGAAAAGCTGAAGGCCGCGACGGGGTCGCGGCCTTCGAAGCATTCTGCGGCGCCGGCGGCCTTACTGGCGGCTGAGCGCGCCGGCCAGGATGACGTCGATCTGTTTGCCGATCTGGGCCGTCAGCTGCTGGATGGTCCAGCCGTCGTAGGCGGCGCGGCGGTAGTTCGACAGCCAGGCGTCGTAGATCATCTCGCCAAGCAGGCGCACGTCGGCGTCCTGGCGTAGTTCGCGGTCGGCCACCCCGGCCTGGAGGGCGTCGGTGACGACCGAGACCAGCGGCTTGACGGCCTCGCGCGAGCGCATTTCGGCGGCGACCGGCTGGAACCAGGAGCGGGCGACGACGGCCTGAACCAGCGGCAGCTGCTCCAGCGAGCCGTGGTAGCCGGCGGTCAGGGCGGCCAGCAGTCGGCCCCGCACGGTGGTTTCGGCGGCGGCGGCGGTCTTCAGCGTATCGGCCAGCTTGACCATGTCCGTGGCCAGAACGGCCTCGAACAGTTCGGCCTTGTCCTGGAAATTGGCGAAGACGGCGCCGGTCGACATGCCCGCGCCCTTGGCGATGTCGCGGATGGTGGCGGGCTCGTAGCCGCGCTCGCCGAACAGCTGGCGAGCCGCGTCCAGCACCTTCTGGCGGGTGCGGACCTTGGCCGTCTGGCGGCGGTTCAGCCGGGGAGTTTCCCCCTCGGCGGCGTTGGCGGGGGGGGAGGAAGCCAAGGCGGTATCTCGCATGAAACGACTACTCAAGAAGCGGCGGCTGACATCCGCCGGTAAAAACTGAACGCGGAAGCGTTGGGTCTTAACGGGGCGCGAACAACGCGCAAAATCGCCCAAACGGCGAGGATGGGCAGTCATCACGCAACGATGACCAAATTGGGGTAGTGGGATTAACGGAGCGGTTAGCTTGGGGGTTAACGCGGCAGGGGCGCCGATTCCGTCGCCTGCGTCTCAGCGACGCAGAGTGGATCTCAGGGCGCGAGCGCGTCGGGGCGCCTCGCCGTCGGGCATGGCCGCCTGGAACACCTTGCGGAACTGGTCGCGCCGCTCGTGGATCGAGGCCAGGACCAGCCCCATGGGTACGCCCAGGTCGATCAGGGTATTTTCGGCCAGCTGAAGACTGGCCTCGGTGGTTTCGGGCACGGCGTCGGTGACGCCGAGGCTGTAGAGGCGCGCCGCATGCTTGTCGTCGCGAGCGCGGGCGATCAGGACGATATCCGGTCGGACAGCCCGCACCGCCCTGACGACCTCGTCGACCTTGGTCGGGGCGTCCATGGTCACGACCACGGCCCGCGCGGTCCCGATGCCGCACAGGGCCAGCATCTCCTCGCGGGCGGCGTCGCCGTAGAAGACGTTGGCTCCCTCGGCGCGACCCTTGCCAACCGTGGAGGGGTCGGCGTCGATGGCAAGGAACCGCTGGTCGTGGGTCTGAAGGATTTCGCCGACCAACCGGCCGACGCGACCGAAGCCGACGATCAGGACCTGACCCTCCTCGGCGGTGGGCTCAAGCGCCTCGTCCGGCAGGTCGGGGCGGCCCGCCTCGACGCTCTTCACCAGACGGGACGCGATCAGGGCCATCAGCGGAATGCTGAAGATGCTGATGGTGGCGGCAAGCAGAACCGTCTGGGTGAAGGCGGGCGAGGCGATACCCTCGACCAGGCCGGCCCCCAGGATGACGAAGGCGAATTCGCCGGCCGGCCCCAGCACCAGGGCCGTCTCGATGGCGACGCGGTTGCCCAGCTTCCAGGCCCGCGCGGCCGCGTAGATCAGGCCGGCCTTCAGCAGGGTCATCACGGCGGCGAGGCCGAAAACGGCGACCGGGTCGGCGGCCACGGCGTTCACATCCAGACCGATGCCGACGCCGACGAAGAAGACGCCGAGCAAAAGGCCCTTGAACGGCTCGATCGACACCTCGACCTCGCGCCGGAACTCGGTCTCGGCCAGAAGCAGGCCCGCGACCAGGGCGCCCAGACTCATCGACAGGCCGGCGGCCTGGGCCGCCACCCCCGCGCCCACCACCACCAGCAGGCTGGCGGCGATGAACATTTCCTGCCCCTGCCCCCTCGCCTTGGCCTTTGCGACCGAGCGGAACAGGGGCCGCAGGACCAGCCGGCCGAGGATGACCAGGAGGCCCAGGCCGATCGCGGCGGGGATCAGGGTCAGCAGGGCGGGCCTCAGCACCGACGGGTCGAACTCGCCTGCGGGCATCGCCCCTTGCGCCATGGCGGCCAGGACCGTGACCGTGATCAGGATGGGCGCCACGGCCAGATCCTGGGCCAGCAGGATGGCGAAGGTGGCGCGTCCGGAAGTGGTGGAGATGCGGCCGCGCTCGGCCATCACAGGCATGACGACGGCGGTCGAGGACAGGGCCAGACCCATGCCCAGGACCGCCGCGGAAACCAGCGGCTGGCCCATCAGCATGAAGACGGCGCAGAGCGCGACGGTGCAGACCACGACCTGGGTGACGCCGAGGCCGAACACGAGGCGGCGCATGGCCTTCAGCCGCTCCCACGACAGCTCGAGCCCGATCATGAACAACAGGAAGGCGACCCCGAGCTCCGACAGGGAGCGAATCTGCCCGGCGTCGGAAATCGTCAGCCACGCCAGCCAGGGGGCGCTGTCCGCCATCCGGGCCAGACCGTAAGGCCCCAGAAGCACGCCGGCGGCCAGAAAGCCCAGGACCGGACTGATCTTGAAACGATTGAACAGCGGCACGACGACGCCCGCCGCCGCCAGAAACACAACCAGGTCCTTGTATTCGCCGCCGCCGCCGTGAATCGTCATTCAACCCCCGATGACGTTCAGCCTACAGGCTGAAACGCCGTCCTGTCCGGGTTTCCGTCGCACATGACAAAAAATTCAGGCGACAGCCGGGAACCGCGTCGTAGGGTCCCCGCCGACGCCGTCCATAGAGATACGAAGTCGAGGGACCCCATGAAAAAACTGCTGATCGGCGCCGCATTCGGCGCGCTGCTGTTGCCCGCCTCCGTGGCGGCCGCACAGGACCATGAACACGGCTGCATCGACGAAGCCTGCACCGTGTACGAACTGTTCCAGACCCCGCAGGAAGGCGCGACGGTGCTGGGCTATCAGGGAACCGAAGCGCCGAAATACGGGACCTGGGGCTTCGACCTGGCCGGCCGCGACACCTCGGTGAGCCCCGGCGACAGCTTCATGCGCTACGCCAACGGCGCCGCGCTGGACCGGATGCAGATCCCGTCTGACCGCACCAGCTACGGCTCGTTCGCCCTGCTGCGCGAACTGTCCGACAACCGCGTCAAGGCGATGATCGAGGGCCTGACGGCGCGCACCGACCTGACCGCCGGCTCGGACGAGCAGAAGATCGCCGACGCCTACCGCTCCTATATGGACGAGGCGCGCATCGAGGCGCTGGACGCCCAGCCGCTGCAGCCCTATCTGGCCGCCATCCGCGCCGCCAACACCCATGACCTGGCCGCCGTCTATATGGGCGACACCCAGGGCCGGATCGGCGGTTCGATCTTCGGCACCGGGATCACCACCGACCAGAAGGCGCCGACCCGCTATGTGGTCTCGACCGGCCAGTCGGGACTGGGCCTGCCCAACCGCGACTACTATCTCGAGCAGCGCTGGGCCGAGAAGAAGGCCCTGTACCAGGCCTATGTCGCCCGCATGCTGGAGATGATCGGCTGGGAGAACCCGACCGCTTCGGCGGAGGCCATCGTGGCCTTCGAGACCCGTATCGCCGAGGCGCACTGGACGCCGATCCAGAACCGCAACCGTGACGAGACCTACAACGAATACACCATCGCCCAGCTGGCCGCGGAGGCTCCCGGCTTCCCGTGGCAGGACTATTACACCGCCGTCGGCGTGGGCGAGGTTCCGCGCCTGATCGTCCGGCAGGACACGGCCATGCCGAAGATCGCGGCCATCTACGCCGAGACGCCGATCGAGGTCATCCAGGCCTGGCAGGCCTTCCACACCGTGGATGACGCCGCGCCGCGCCTGTCGCGCCGGTTCTCCGACGCCCAGTGGGAGTTCCGCTCGCGCGACCTGAACGGCCAGCCGATGCAGCGCCCCCGCGACAAGCGCGGCATCAGCTTCGCCGAGGGCATGCTGGGCGAGGCCGTCGGCCGCCAGTATGTGGCCGAATACTTCCCGGCCGAGTCCAAGGCCAAGATGGAGGCCCTGGTCGCCAATCTGCGCACGGCCCTGGGCAACCGCATCCAGACCTACAGCTGGATGAGCGCCGCGACCCGCGCGGCCGCGGAGGAGAAGCTGAACAAGTTCACCGTCAAGATCGGCTATCCGAACAAGTGGCGTGACTATTCGGCGCTGGAGGTCCGGCCCGACGACCTCTTCGGGAACGCCGAGCGCGCCGGCCTCTTCCAGTGGAACTACCAGCTGAACCGCCTGAACGATCCGGTCGACAAGACCGAATGGGGCATGACGCCGCAGACGGTGAACGCCTATTACAACTCGACCAACAACGAGATCGTCTTCCCGGCCGCCATCCTGCAGCCGCCGTTCTTCGATCCCGACGCGGACCCGGCCGTCAACTACGGCGGCATCGGCGGCGTCATCGGCCACGAGATCGGCCACGGCTTCGACGACCAGGGCTCCAAGTCCGACGGCGACGGCGTGCTGCGCAGCTGGTGGACCCCCGAGGACCGGGCCAATTTCGACGGGCTGACCGCGCGTCTCGGCGCCCAGTACGACCAGTTCGAGCCGATCCCCGGCTTCAAGGTCCAGGGCGGCCTGACCATGGGCGAGAACATCGGCGACGCCGCCGGCAATGCGGTGGGCCTCGAGGCCTATCACCTGTCGCTGAACGGCCAGCCGGCGCCCATTCTGGACGGCACCACCGGGGACCAGCGCTTCTTCTACGGCTGGGCCCAGGTCTGGCAGTCGAAGATGCGCGACGACGCCCTGCGCAACCAGATCGCCACCGACCCGCACAGCCCGGCCGAGTTCCGCGTCATCGGACCCGTGCGCAACGTCGACGCCTGGTACGAAGCGTTCGACGTCCAGCCGGGCTCGAAATACTACCTGGCCCCGGAAGACCGGGTGCGTATCTGGTAGGGCGCGAAGCGCGAACTGAAGAGGGCCGGAGCGGCGACGTTCCGGCCCTTTTTCCTTGCGGTTGGCCTGCCCTCCACCGTGCACCCCGGCGAATGCCGGGGTCCAGATCACGGACCGGGTCGGCAGGGATTGGCGCCGCGATCCCTGATCAAGCTGTCGCGCTCGCCATCTGGACCCCGGCATTCCCCGGGGTGCACGGTGATGCTTGCGAGGAGGGAGAGCCACCCGCGCTCGAGCGGCGAGCGGCGGCGGCGAACGATAGCGCCCAAGCCCCAGACGCAAAAAAGCCCGCCGCGGGGGATACATCGCGGCGGGCTTCTTTTCGCTCTTTGACGAGCGGACGTTTCCTCCCCGAAACGCCTCCGAGCCGCTGCTGCGTCGAAACGCTGCGCTTCTCGAGTGCGTCAGAAAGACGACATTTCAGGCTTCAAGTCAATGAATGCCCTAAGGGAACCGTCAGGAATTCCTGGGTTATCGCCGATAACTCACGAACCTGTGTGTGCGCCCGCGACGATGGCGCGGACGGTGGCCACAAGGTCGCCGCGGGGGACCACCCGCTGGCCCGGCCGTTCGGATTTCCAGGCCTCGTTGTCGGTGACCCCGGCGGCGAGGATCCGGCCCGCGTCGAGGTCCTTGACCGTGACCTGTCCGGCCGCGATCTCGTCCCCGCCGAGGATGACGGCGGCGGGGGCGCCGCGGCGGTCGGCGTATTTCATCTGCGCCTTCATGCCCGCCCGGCCGAGGTAGAGTTCGGCGGCGATCCCGGCGTTGCGCAGCTCGGACACGGCGTCGAGATAGTGCTGCATGTCGGCGTCGGAGAAGACGATGACCACGACCGGGCCCCGCACCCCCTCCGCCGCGCCCCGGCCGGCCGCCTTGAGCGCCGAGGCCAGGCGCGAGACGCCGAAGGAAAAGCCCGTGGCCGGCAACCGCTCGCCCGTGAAGCGGGCGACCAGATCGTCATAGCGGCCGCCGCCCCCGATGGAGCCGAAGCGCACGGCCCGGCCCCTGTCGTCGGTGGTGTCCAGCAGCAGTTCGGCCTCGAACACGGCGCCGGTGTAATATTCCAGCCCGCGCACGATGGTGGGGTCGAAGCGCACGGCGTCCTCGCTGACCTTCATCGAGGTCAGGGCCCGGTCTATGGCCGCCAGTTCCTCGAGAGCCGCCTCGCCGATCGCGCCGAGACCGCCGGCGCGCGCCACGGCCTCGAGCGTCGCCGCCCGCGACAGGGCCGCGTCGCCCGCCGAGGCCAGAAAGGCCTCGATCGTTGCGGCCACGCCGATCGGCAGGTTGGCGCCCCTGGTGTAGTCGCCGGATTCGTCCAGCCGGCCCTCGCCCAGCAGGGCCGATACCCCCTCCCAGCCCAGACGGTCGAACTTGTCGATGGCGCGCAGGGCGGTCAGGCGCTGGCCCGGGTCGGTGACGCCGCCCGCCTCGAACAGGCCGTCGAACAGTTTGCGGTTCGAGACCCGGACCACGGCCTGATCCGCATCCAATCCGGCCGCGCGCAGGCCCTCGCAGGCCATGGCGATGATCTCGGCGTCGGCCTCGGGCCGGTCGGAACCCACGGTGTCGGCGTCGCACTGGACGAATTCGCGGAAGCGGCCGGGGCCGGGCTTTTCGTTGCGCCAGACGGGGCCGAAGGCGTAGCGGCGGAATGGCTTGGGCAGCGTCTCCCACCCCTGGGCGGCAAAGCGGGCCAGGGGGGCGGTCAGATCGTAGCGCAGGGCCATCCACTGCTCGTCGTCGTCCTGCAGGGCGAAGACGCCCTCGTTCGGACGGTCGGCGTCGGGGAGGAATTTGCCGAGAGCGTCGGCGTATTCGAACGCGCCGGTTTCCAGCGGCTCGAAGCCCCAGCGCTCATAGACCTCGGACACGCGCGCCACCAGGCGGCGCTCGGCAGTCAGGTCCGCGCCGCGGCGGTCGGCGAATCCGCGGGGATTGCGGGCTTCGGGGCGGGTCGGCGCATCTGTGCTCATGCCGCGCCGCTTAAGCCATCACCCGCCCCCGGGCAACGTTCAGGGCAACGCTCAGAGGGCGACTGAGGCCGCGGCGGGTTTGCGGATCGCCACCATCCGTCCGTAGGTCAGGCAGCGCCACACCCATTCCAGCGGCCCCATGCTGAACACCGACAGCCACAGCGGCGACCAGATCAGCTGGGCGGCCCAGACGGCGATCACCACCGTCCACATCTCCGCCGGGCTGTGCGAGCCGAACCACATGGGCCCCCATGGCGCATAGTAGAGGGTGACCATGATCAGGGTCTGGGTCAGATAGTTGGTGAAGGCCATCCGCCCGACCGGGGCGAATATCGCGGTCAGGAGCCTCAGTCCGAACCGGTTTATCAGGATCAGGACGCTGGCGTAGAACAGGGTGATCAGGAAGGCCATGCCGCCGGCGGCGGCGGCCAGACCATTCGTCGGGTCCGTACCCTCGGGCGCCATCGCCTCCTGCCAGCCGAACCAGGCGAAGGCCGCCAGATTGGCGCCGCCGATCGCGATGACCAGCAGATAGGTCCACAGCGGCGACCGGCCCGAGAAATACCCCGACTTGAACAGGCCCAGGCCCAGCAGCATCAGCGGCACGGTGACAGGGATCAGGAACGGGCTGGCCATCAGCTGGAATGTCGCCCAGGTCTCAAGGTTCTGCAGCAGGCCGGAGGGCCAGCCGGCGCGGTAGAGGTCGATCGTGGCCTGGATGGCGGCCGGGTCGGCGACCGGCATGCCGGCCTCCATCTTCGCCGCGAACTCGGCCGGCATATTGGCCATGCCCCAGTAGCCGGCGGTGGCGACGAGGCCCCACAGCAGGGTGATCGACCCGCCCACCCACAGCAGCCTGCGCGCGCTCCACGAGCGCATCAGCATGACCAGCAGGCCGCAGTAGGCGTAGTGGAACAGGATGTCGCCGTACCAGAAGAGGGCGCCGTGGATCACGCCGATCAGGCCCAGCCACAGCAGGCGCCGGCGCAGCAGCTTTCCGCGCGCCTCGTCGGAGCGTTCGCCGCCGACCAGAAAGACCGACACGCCGAACAGCATGGTGAACAGCGTCCGCATCTTGTCGGAGAAGAAGACGTCTGTGGCCCACATGCCGATGTGGTCGGCCTGGGTCAGCACGCCGGGCGGCGGCGCCTCGGACATGGTCAACTGGAACGGCCAGGCGAAGGCGATGGCGTTGACGGCCAGAATGCCCAGGATGGCCCAGCCGCGCAGCACATCCAGATTGTAGATGCGGTCTTTCGGCCGGACGGGCTCGAGCGCGGGTGCGACCCGCGGCGCGGATTCGATTTCGACAGCGGCCATGATCTTCCCCCCATCCTGGCGAGCCTCAGAGTGGCGGAAGCGGCGGAGTCTGGAAACTGAATTCGCCGTAACCGGCGGGTCAGTCCGGGGCGCGGTCGCGCATGACGCCCAGACGGTCGCGGACCTCGGGCTGGGGCATGAAGGCGATGAAGGCGGCGCACAAACCAGCCCACAGGGCGTAGCTGACGCCCAGAAGCACGGCGATGGGCAGGCCGCCGACGCCGTAGATCAGCAGGGTGGTCTCGGTTGCGCCCGCGGCCTGGGCGATGCCCCCTGCCTCGAACCAGCCGACCACCGACACGATCAGCGCCAGCGCGCCCTGAAGGCCCGCCGCCAGCAGGCCGCCGTAGAACATGAAGCGCCAGACCACGCCGAGCCGGGTCGCGGGACGGCCGGTCAGGTCGCGCTCGCGCGCCAGCAGCCACAGACCGCCCGGCGCGGCCGCGAGGCCGATCACCAGCACGACCAGCCGCCAGTCCATCTCAAGGCTGGGCAGCCAGTTCCGGGGCGGCCAGACGATCAGGGTGACGACCAGCGGGGGCCACAGGGCCCCGGCCAGCGCCGCCAGCACGATGCGCTGGGGATCGCGCCGCCAGGCGACGCGCTGCTGACCCGGAAAGTCTTCCGGCTTTTCCAGCACGGGGATCATCGGGTCGGCGCCGGTTCCGGGCCGGAATAGTCATAGAAGCCGCGCCCGGACTTGCGCCCCAGCCAGCCGGCCTCGACGTATTTCACGAGCAGCGGACAGGGCCGGTATTTGCTGTCGGCCAGGCCGTCGTAGAGCACGTTCATGATGGCCAGCACCACGTCCAGGCCCATGAAGTCCGCCAGCTCCAGCGGCCCCATCGGATGGTTGGCGCCCAGTTTCAGCGCCTTGTCGATCGAGGCGACATTGCCGACGCCCTCGTACAGGACATAGACGGCCTCGTTGATCATCGGCACCAGGATGCGGTTGACGATGAAGGCGGGGAAGTCCTCGGAATTGGTCGTCGTCTTGCCCAGCGATTCCGCGAAGGCGACGGCGGCGTCATAGGTCTGGGCCGAGGTGGCGATGCCGCGGATGATCTCGACCAGTTTCATCACCGGCGCCGGCTTCATGAAATGCAGGCCGATGAACCGCTCGGGCCGGTCCGTCGCCGAGGCCAGCCGGGTGATGGAGATGGACGAGGTGTTGGAGGCCAGCAGGGTGTTCTCGCCCAGATGCGGCGCCAGGTCGGCGAGGATGGATTTCTTGACCGCCTCGTCCTCGATCGCGGCCTCGATGACCAGATCGGCCTTGGCGGCGGCGGCGAGGGAGGCGGCGGAGGAGATGCGCGACAGGGCCGCGTCAGCGGCGGCCTGATCGAGCAGGCCGCGCCCGACCTGGCGGGCGAGGCTGGCGGCGATGGCGCCCTGCGCCTGGGGCACGCGGTCGCCGGCGGCGTCGTACAGCAACACCTGATAGCCGCCCACGGCCACGGCCTGGGCGATGCCTGCGCCCATCTGGCCTGCGCCGATGACGGCGACGGATCGGATCGTGGTCATTTGGTCCGGTTGGCTGGCGGGCGGGGAGCCCGGTCGGAGCGGCACCTTAGGACCCTCGCCGGACGGCGCAAGGCCGTAAGCGCGGGACGATTGCGAAGGGGCTGCGGCGTGTCGCAGCGGTCGCGTTTATCCCAGCATCTGGATCAGGATCGGCGCGGTCAGGCGGTTGAACAGGATCCTGAGGAAATTGATCAGGAGCAGGACGACGATCGGCGAGATGTCGATGCCGCCGAGCGGCGGGATGATGCTGCGGAACGGCGCCAGGATCGGCGTGGTGATCCGGTCCAGGAAGTCAGCCAGCTGGCTGACGAACCGGTTGCGGCGGTTGATCACGTCGAAGGCGAACAGCCAGCTGAAGATGGCCGAAAGGATGATCGCCCAGGTCATGAGCGACAGGATCGTATTGACCAGCCAGACGATGGCGTAACCCATGGAAGGGACTCCGGAAACCGATTGAGCCCCGCTTCTAGCGTGGCCGCGCCCCAGGTCCAAGGATTCCGGCGCTGCGACGGCGGGAGGGCTCAAGCCCGTTGACACTCCCGCCCCGCCCCTCGTATGTCGCGCCCTCGCCTGCACCCGGAAACGGGGCCGTAGCTCAGTTGGTAGAGCGCGTCGTTCGCAATGACGAGGTCAGGGGTTCGACTCCCCTCGGCTCCACCAGGCACCCTCACGACCGCCATGACCCAGACCGCCAGTCCAGCCGCAGCGCGTTCCCCCGGGCCGGTGACCGTCGCGGCCCTGTACCGGTTCGCCGCCGTTGCGGATTGCGTGGCGGTGCGCGACCGGCTGGAGGCGCTGTGCCGCCCCGAGGTGCGCGGCACCCTGCTGATCGCCCATGAAGGAATGAATGGGACGATCGCCGGCCCGGCCGAGGCGGTCGAACGGGTGCTGGCGGGCATTCGGGCGCTGCCAGGGTTCGCAGGGCTGGACGTCAAATACGCCCGGGCGGAAGCCCTGCCGTTCCACCGGCTGAAGGTGCGGATCAAGCCCGAGATCGTCACCATGGGCCAGCCGGACCTGGACCCCCTGGACGCCGGAACCTATGTCGCCCCCGCCGACTGGAACGCCCTGATCTCCGACCCCGGGACCATCGTGATCGACACCCGCAACGACTATGAGGCCGCGGTCGGCGCCTTCGAGGGGGCGATCCAGCCCAATACGCGGGCTTTTCGCGACTTCTCCGACTGGTTCCGCACCGAGGGCCGCGCCCTGCTGGATCGGCCGAACCCGCCGAAGGTGGCCATGTACTGCACCGGCGGCATCCGCTGCGAAAAGGCCACGGCCTTCCTCAGGGCCGAGGGCGTGCAGGACGTCTTCCATCTGGAGGGCGGCGTCCTGCGTTATCTGGAGACCACGCCCGAGGCCGACAGCCTGTGGCGGGGCGAATGCTTTGTCTTCGACGAGCGGGTCGCGGTCGGCCACGGCCTGAGCCCGGGCAGCCACAGCCTGTGCCGGGGCTGCCGCATGCCGGTCAGCGAGGCGGGGCGGAAGTCGCCGCGCCATGTCGAGGGCGTGGCCTGCGACCGCTGCGCCGATACCCGGACCGAGGCGGACCGGGCGCGCTATCTGGAGCGGGCGAAACAGGTGGAGATGGCGGAACGGCGCGGCGTGGCGCACATCGGCGCGGTTCAGCCGCCGCCGGAGGACTGACCTACTGGTCCTCGTCGAATTTGCGTTCGACCAGATCGGCCAGGGCGGCCACCGCGGCCTCGGCCTCGGGGCCCTCGCCCCTGATCTCGATGCCGCAGCCGTTGCCGGCGCCCAGCATCAGCAGGCCCATGATCGACAGGGCGTTGACCGTCACCCCGTCGCGGGTGACGTGGATCTCGGCGTCGAAGCCGGAGGCCAGTTTGACGAATTTGGCCGAGGCTCGGGCATGCAGGCCCCGGGTGTTGCAGATGTTCGCCGTGGCCGTGACGGTCATTTTTCGCCCTGAAGCACCCAGCTGGCGACGGAGATGTATTTGCGGCCGGCGTCCTGGGCGTGGGCCACGCAGGATTCCAGCGGCTCGCGGCCGCGCACGCTGGCCAGCTTGATCAGCATGGGCAGGTTCAGCCCGGCGATGACCTCGGCATGGGTCTCCTCCATTACCGAAATGGCCAGGTTTGAGGGGGTGCCGCCGAACATGTCGGTCAGCAGGATGACGCCGTCTCCGTCGTTCACGGCGTTGGCGGCGTCGACGATGTCGCGCCGACGGCGCTCCATGTCGTCCTCGGGGCCGATGCAGATGGCCGCGACCCCCCGCTGGGGGCCCACGACGTGCTCCATGGCCGCCAGAAACTCAGAGGCCAGCCCCCCGTGGGTGACGATAACCAGCCCGATCATGACGGTATAACCAAAGCTCACGCCCCGCGTCCGGCGGCCCTTGAGCTCGCCGCAAGCCGGGCGGAATAGCCCAAGTCAGCGCCGGGTTAAAGCGGGCTGGTCAGCAGTGTGACCTTTTCGACCGCCGAGGGTTCGAATCCGCACAGCCGCACCAGCGGCAACGGGACGCCCGCGATAACGGTTTCGGCGGGGTCCGGCAGGCGCTCGACAGGGTCCGCCGACAGCTCGACCGCCAGCACCAGCCGGACCAGATCCAGGGCGCAGGCCGGAACAACGCCGACCCCGCGCGCCTCGATACGGCCGGCGATGGTGGCCGGACAGGTCGCATAGAGTGCGCCGCCCGAGGCGAACACATGGGCGTAGTCGTCCGCGACCAGCCGCCAGCCCTGTCCGATCAGCCGCAGGGCCAGGTCGCTCTTGCCGGCGCCGGACGGGCCGGTGATCAGGACGCCGCGCCAGCCGCGGGCGGGCGTCCAGCGCGCCGCGACCGTGCCGTGCAGGGGCTGGTCGCTCATCCGCGGCGCCCGAGGCCGGCCGGCGGCAGGGCGACCTCGAAGCGGGCTCCGACGACCGCGCCCTGCTCGTCTGTCCGGTTTTCCGCCCGGATGGCCCCGCCGTGAGCCTCGACGATCTGGCGGGCGATGGACAGGCCGAGGCCGGAGTTGGCCCCGAAGGCCGTGCCCTTGGGCCGGGAGGTGTAGAACCGCTGGAAAACCGTCTCGAGGTTTTCGGGCGGAATGCCGGGGCCGTCGTCGTCGATCCGGACGTGGGCGGGGCGATCCGGATCGGTCGCGTCGAGCAACAGGGTGGCCCGCACCAGGCCGCCGGGCGGGCTGAACGAGCGGGCGTTGTCGATCAGGTTGCGGAACACCTGCCCCAGCGGCCCGTCGCGGCCGAGGACGAGGATATGGTCCCCCGCCGGCGGCTCGAAGGCGATGCGCGGCTCGCCCGGCTTGCGCCCCGCCTCATAGACGCCGACGATTTCGGTCAGCAGGGTGGTCAGGTCGATGGTGCGGGGCCGGTCGCGGGCCAGTTCGGCGTCCAGCCGCGAGGCGTTGGAGATGTCGGTGATCAGCCGATCCAGCCGTCTCACGTCCTGCTGCAACAGGGCCGTCAGCTTCTCGCGCTGGGCCTCGGTCCTGACCAGCGGCAGGGTCTCCAGCGCCGAGCGGATCGAGGTCAGGGGGTTCTTGATCTCGTGCGAGACGTCGGCGGCGAACCGTTCGATGGCGTCCATCCGGTCCGACAGTGTCTCGGTCATGGTCTCCAGCGAGCGGGCCAGATCGCCGATCTCGTCCCTGCGGCCCTCAAGATCGGGCAGGGAGATGGCGCGGGCGCGCTGGAGCCGGACCTCGTCCGCCGCCGCCGACAGCCGCATCACCGGCCGGGCCACGAACAGGTGCATCAGCAGCGAGCCGAGCAGGTTCACGAACAGGGCGACCAGGGCGAAGGGCATCAGGGCGCGTCGCTGGGCCGCCAGGGTCTCGTCGACGTCGCCGGCCTCGAGCGTCAGCACGCCCAGAACCTGCTGCACGTGGCGCACGGGGATGGAGACCGAGACCACCCGGTCGCCGCTTTCGGACCGGCGCAGCCCGGCCTGGGCCTCGCCGTCCAGCGCCGCCTCGACCTCGGCGGCCAGGGCGGAGCGGGCCCGTTCGACGGCGGCCTCGTTGCGGCTTGCGAGCCCCGGTTCGACCTGGATCGGCGGGGTGCCGGCGGGGCGGGCGGGCGGCAGCGCCTGTCCGGGAATGATTTCGGTCACCGCATAGCTGTCGGCGACCAGCAGGCCGTCGAGGTCGAACAGCCGCGCCCGCTGACCTGCGGGGATGAAATTGTCCCGCAGCAGCAGGGGAGCCTTCTCGACGTTGAACTGCGGATTGGGCTCGCCGACCGTATATTCCTTGTCGGCCAGCACATTGGCCAGCAGCTCGGCCTGGGCGATCAGCGTCTCCTGCCGGGCCTCGATCAGGCCGCGCCGCCATTCGTTCAGCGCCAGCGCCCCGACGAAAAGGATCAGCAGGCTGAGCAGGTTCAGGGCCAGGATCAGGCCGCCGAGCCGCGACCCCCCGAAGCGTTTCAGCGACGGGCGGCGCGGTTCGTCGTCTCCCGGCGGGAGCGGATCAGCTTTCGCGATAGCGGTATCCAACGCCATACAGGGTCTCGATGGCGTCGAACTCGGGGTCGACAACCCGGAACTTCTTCCGCATCCGCTTGACGTGGCTGTCGATGGTGCGGTCGTCGACATAGACCTGATCGTCGTAGGCGGCGTCCATCAGGTTGTCGCGGCTCTTCACGAAGCCCGGACGCTGCGCCAGGGCCTGCAGCAGCAGGAATTCGGTGACGGTCAGCTTGACCGGCTTGCCGTCCCAGGTGCTCTCATGGCGGGCGGGGTCCATCGACAACTTGCCGCGCTTGATGGCCTTTGAGGAATTCTCGCCCGACGGCTCCGGCTCGCCGCCGTCGGCGCCGGTCCGGCGCAGCAGCGCCTTGACCCGCTCGATCAGCAGACGCTGGCTGAAGGGTTTGTGGATATAGTCGTCGGCGCCCAGGTTGAAGCCCAGGATTTCGTCGATCTCCTCGTCGCGCGAGGTCAGCATGATGACCGGGATCTGCGAGGTCTGGCGCAGGCGGCGCAGCACCTCCATCCCGTCCATGCGTGGCATCTTCACGTCCAGGATGGCCAGATCCGGCGGACTGGCCTCCAGCGCCTCGAGGCCCGCAGCCCCGTCGTGGTACGCCGTGATCTTGTGGCCGTGGCTTTCCAGCGCCAGCGAGACGGAGGCGACGATGTTCTCGTCGTCGTCGACCAGGGTGATGTTGGCCAAAGGCGGTCTCCTTGCAGGCTTTTCGTTCGTCGTTCGCAGTCTCAACGCACGGCAAGCGTTACCGTTCTAATCCATCATTGTCCGGGGCCGGTCGACTGAAAACCCGGACGGCAAGGCCCCTAGATGGGCCGCATCGCCACAATTGACAACGAAACCCCGCCTTAAAGCCTTGGCGCCATCATGGGCGGGAACAGTTAGAGCGTTTTGATGGCCGGCTCCGTCCACTACGAGGTTTACATCCGGAAGACGGCTCCCGCGCCCTGGGCACTCCAGATGGCGACGGAAGACCGCACCGTGGCGATCCAGACGGCCGAGGACATGCTGGCGGACAACCGGGCGGCGGCGGTGCGGGTGACCAAGGAAACCCTCGATCCCGACACCATGGAGTTCGCCAGTTCGACGGTCCTGACCCGCGGCGCGCCCGAGGTGCGGCACAAACGGGTGGTGCCTGAGTCCGAGAGCGGTCCCCGCTGCAACGGACCGCAGGACTTCTATACGCCCCAGGCCCGCGAGTTGATCGGCCGGGTGCTGGAGGACTGGCTGGCGCGTCAGGGGGTGACCGCCTTCGAACTGCTGCATCGCCCCGACCTGGCCGAAAAGCTGGAGGCCTCGGGCGTCGAGCTGCAGCACGCCATCCAGAAGGTGGCCGTGCCCGAAAGTCAGGCCGTGGGCCAGCCGGTCCACGATCTGGTCCGCCACTATCAGAAACTGGCCGACAGGGCCGTCGAACGGGTCATCGCGGCGGGCCGGCGCGGCCAGTTTCCCGATCTGGAAAACCATTCGCTCGCCGATCTGGCGCACCGGCTGTCGGGCCAGGCCGACCGCGCCTTCATCATGGGCGGGGTGATTTCGTGCGCCCTGACCGGGCTGCGCGGCGGCCGCGTGAGGCTGGACAGGCTGATGGATCTGGCCGATCGCGCGCCCATGGACGGCCCGCCGCGCGCCATGGTGCTGGTGCCGATCGAACAGCTGCTGTGCGAAATGCTGGCGGCGCGCACCAATCTGACCGACATCCTGGGGCCCGCGCTGGATCAGGGGGCTTCGCTGGCCGCCGTGGTGCGGATGGTGGCGCCCAATGAGATCGCCGCCCTGATCCGGCAGGACGCCCGGATGGCGCTGCAGATGCCCAATGTCGACGGCCCCGCCGCCCGGCTGGGGGCGCGGCTTGAGGCGGGCGAATTCCCCCTGCTGGCCTCGGCCCTGGCGCGGATGGTGCTGCGCGAGCTGATGAGCCCGCGGCGTCTGCGCCCCAACGACGCCGCCGGCGAGATCGACATCCTGCGCACCCTGGCCATGGCGCTGACGGTCACCGCCGGCCGCCTGTTGACGCTGGAAGAGGTCCAGAACGCCTTCAACGAGCGGTCCAAGGCCATCGTCACCGCCGATTTCGTCGCCGCCTACGCCAAGACCTGCACCACCGTGCTGTGCGAGGCCGAGGCCCTGACCAGGCTGTGCGAGAACGTCACCGGCACGGCCAACAAGCGATCGGCGGCCCGCTGGCTGTCGGCCTGCGTCGGCTCGCTGCGGTTCGAGACCGAAATGCGCGCCAACGCCGTCGGCCAGACCGCCGCCCAGAAGCTGGGCGTGCTGGCCAGTCTGCAGCGCGCGGTGCACGGCTGCGGCCTGACAGAGCGTGACGATACCGAGATTTCGGCCGCTATCGGCACCGTCGGCGGGGCGGTCGAGAACGAGGCCAGGATCGTGATGATGCTGGCGCGCTCGCCCGCGCCCCTGCCGCAGAAGCTGTCGGTGCTGTTGCGCATGGCCGCCGGCGAGACCGCGCCCATGGGACCCGCCGCCGACCGGGCCAGGATCGAGGCGATCAAACTGTTCCGCGCCCCGGAATCCCGTGCCGCCCTGTCCGCCGCGCCGGAAGCCCTCGCCCCGCTCAAGGGGCTGATGAGGGCCGCCGGCCTGGCCGCCTAGGTCTCAATCAAAAATATCGAAGATGCTGTCGCGCTTCTTCTTTTTGTAGCGGTAGTCGTCGTCGTCGCGGCTGCGGTAGCGTTCGTCGCGATAGGCCGGCTGCGATCCCCAGGGCTGCTGCGGCGCCTGCTGCTGCGGCGCCTGCTGCGGCGGATACGGTTGCTGCGGCGGCGCGGCCTGGGGCGCGGAGGCGCGGCCTTCCTCGGTCGCGGAAGCCATCAGCTTTTCCAGCTCGCCCCGGTCCAGCCAGACGCCGCGGCAGCTGGGGCACATGTCGAATTGCACCCCGCCGCGTTCCAGCGTCTGCATGGCGGCGTTGTCGTTCGGGCACATCAAGAGCGGCATGGGCGTCTCCAGTCAAAGGGGTCCACCCGTAGAGCTAGGGCGGGCCTGGAGTTCCGCCAACGCGGCGAAGGGCCGCGCCGGTCTCAGCTCGTCGGCGCGCCGCCGCCCGCCGCGATCCAGGCGTCGACCTGGTCCTCCAGAACCTCCAGCGGCACCGAGCCCGAGCCCAGCACGACGGAGTGGAAGTCGCGGACGTCGAAGCGCGGCCCCAGCGCGGCCTCGGCCCGGGCGCGAAGTTCGCGGATTTTCAGCTCGCCGATCTTGTAGCTGGTCGCCTGACCGGGGTTGGTGATGTAGCGCTCGACCTCTTTCACAATGTCGCGCTCGCTGAGCAGCGAGTTGCGCTGGAAATATTCGATGGCCTGTTCCCGGCTCCAGCGTTTGGCGTGCAGGCCGGTGTCGGTGACAAGCCGGACCGCCCGCCACAGCTCGAGCGACAGCCGGCCGAAGTCCGAATACGGATCCGGATAATAGCCCATCTCCTTGCCCAGCCGCTCGGCGTACAGGCCCCAGCCCTCGGCGTAGGCGCCATAGCCGCCGAAGCGCCGGAAGCGCGGCATGCCCTCGATTTCCTGCGCATAGGCGATCTGGAAATGGTGGCCCGGCGCGCCCTCGTGATAGCTGATGGCCTCGATCTGGGGCTTCAGAACCTGGGTCATGTCGGACAGGTTGACGTAGTAGATGCCGGGCCGCGACCCGTCCGGCGCCGGCGAGTTGTAGAAGGCGACCGAGGCCGTCGCCTCGCGCCAGGGCTCGACCGACCGCACCTCCAGCGCCGCTTCGGGCAGGTCGTGGAAATAGCGCGGGGCGTCCGTCATCACCCGGGCGATGAAGGCGCGCGAGTCGGTCAGATACTGTTCCTTGCCCTCGGGCGTGTTCGGATACTGGAACCGCGGGTCCGTCTTGATGAAGGCGAAGAAGTCCTGCAGCGAGCCGGTGAAGCCGACGGCGGCCTTGATGACCTCCATCTCGGCCTGGATGCGCGCCACCTCGGACAGGCCGGTCTCATGGATCTGGTCCGCCGTCAGGTCGGTGGTGGTCGAGAGCTGGAGCCGGGCGTTGTAGAAGGCCTCGCCGTCCGGCAGCCGCCAGACGCCGCCGTCGCGGTCGGGCATGGCCGCGGCCAGCGCCTGGACCTCGGACAGGGCGGCCAGCACGCCCTCATAGCCGCGCTTCCATTCACCGGTCAGGGCTGCGCGCCCTTCCGCCAGCAGCCGGTCCTTCGTCGCCTGATCGGCTTCCAGGGCCGCGACCTTCTTCTGGAAGTCGGCCCAGACCGGATTGTCGGCGCCGCTGTCGAAGGGCGCGCCGGCGATGATGTTGCGGGTGTTGGCGATCGAGGGCTCGAACACGAAATGGGGCGAGATGATCCCCTTCGACGCCCGGTCGCGCAGCTCTGCCGCGATCTCACCCATGACACGCTCGGCGTCGCGCAGCCGCGAGACGTAGGCCTCGGCGTCGGAGACGCTGCCGACACGGTGGTTGTTGATCATGAAGACGGGCAGGCCGGTCGTCGGATTGCCGTTGGCGGCGAACTGATAGCCCCAGTCGCGCCAGCGGTTCGACAGCCGCGCCTGTTGCACGCCGTATTCGAACAGCCGCCACGACATCCGGCTGTCGGCGCTGAGGGTCTGCGGATTGAACTGGTCGTTCAGCTGCGCCAGCTGGCGTTCGGCGAGGGCCAGCGCCCGGTCCGAGGCGGCGTCGGTGGCGTCGTCCAGCCTGTCGTAGTCGGTCTTGAGCCCCAGCGAGGTCATCGACTGCGGGCTGAGCGCGATCCGTTCCTGAAACGCCTGCTCGAAGAAGGCCGCCAGCCGAGCGTCCTCGCTTTGGGCCGGAGCGGCCGCCGGCTCAGGGGTCTGGGCCGCCGCAACGGCAGGGGCGCACGCCAGCAGGGCGACGGCGGCGGCGGACGAGACGAGCAGACGGCGCATGGGAACCCCCGGAAACTGTGAGACGCGACCATCCCCGGTCGGGGACCGGGGTGCAAGCCTCGGCCTAGAACTGCCGCCAGCTGTCGCCCGGGTCGCGTTCGCCGGGGTCGACGGTCTGCTGGCCCCAGGCGACGATCATCAGCAGCTTGTGACTGCGGATGCGGAACTCGCCGGTCATGGGGATGACGGCGCCCAGCGGCGCCCCGGTCCTCGGTTCGTAGAGGAACCCGGAGAACTCGGCCACACCGATCCGGTCGCGGCGGCTGTAGACCGACAGTTCCGGCACCGAGACGACGTTGAAGGTGTCGTTGATCGGCACCCGCATGTCGGGCAGGCCGAAGACGCGGCGCATCTGCTCCAGCGACAGGGCCCCGGCCCGCAGCTCGAACACCGCGTCGGCGTCCGACTTCGACGGCGCCAGGGCGTAACCCGCTTCGGAAAGGGCCGCCCGGATGGCGCTGATGGCATAGGGCGCGTTTTCGGCCCGGAAGAAGGCGTCGTCCACGAACACCCGCGAACCGGCGGGAATGGGCAGCGTCAGGCCCTCGACCGCGCGGTCGGCGGCGCGGGCGACCAACAACTGCTCGGTCGCCGTGCGCGACGGATAGGTCTCGGAGGTGGAGGCGCAGGCCCCCAGCACGCCGGCCGCGGCGATAAGGACGATCGGGGTCCGCACGCTCACCAGCTCCCGGTATTGGGCATGGAGGCCCAGGGCTCGGCGGGGGGCAGCGGCGCACCTTCCTGCAACAGTTCGATGGAAATGCCGTCCGGCGACCGGACGAAGGCCATGTTGCCGTCGCGCGGCGGACGGTTGATCACGACCCCGCCGTCCATCAACCGCCGGCAAACCGCGTAGATGTCGTCGACCTTGTAGGCCAGATGGCCGAAATTGCGCCCACCGTCATACGGCTGGGGGTCCCAGTTGAAGGTGAGTTCCACCTCGGGCGAGCGTTCGGCCTCGGCCCGGGGCCGGTCCGACGGCGCGGCGAGGAAGACCAGCGTATAGCGGCCATCCTCATTCCCGGCGCGGCGCGTCTCCACCAGACCCAGCAGGTCCCGGTAGAAATGCAGGGAGGCGTCCAGGTCGGTCACCCGGACCATGGTGTGCAGATAGCGCATGCGGAACGTCCGTCCTTGGGAGGAGGCGGGAAGGCGGCCTTATAGCGACCGTTCGCCGCGATCGCGAATAACGGCCTGTTTCGGTGGATGCGCCCGCCCGCGCCGCCTGCTAGACGCGATCGCTCGGCTTTCGCCCAAGGGATCAAATGCTTCGCAAGCTCTACGACTGGGTCTTCGCCCTGGCCCGCAGCAAACACGCCACGCCTGCGATGGCCGCGGTCTCGTTCGCCGAGAGTTCCTTCTTCCCCATTCCGCCCGATGTGATGCTGGCGCCGATGATCCTGGCGCGGCCGGAGCGGGCGTATTTCTACGCCGGCGTCTGCACCCTGGCGTCGGTGCTGGGCGGCGTTCTGGGCTACGCCATCGGCTATTTCCTGACCGACGCGGGGATGATGATCCTGACCTGGCTGGGGAAGGCCGACACATTCGAGGCCTCCAAGGCCCTGTTCCAGCAGCACGGCGCGTGGGTGATCCTGATCAAGGGCCTGACTCCCATCCCGTTCAAGCTGATCACCATCGCCTCGGGCATCTTCCAGTTCAATTTCGCCCTGTTTGTCGCCCTGTGCGTCGTGACCCGCGGTGCGCGTTTCTTCGCCGAGGCCTTCATCCTCAAACGCTGGGGTCCCGCCATGCTGGAAATGGTCGAAAAGCGGCTGGCGATGTGGAGCGTCATCGGTCTGGTGGTGCTGATCGGCGCCATAGCGGCGGTGAAGCTTCTCTGATCCGGCGAGCCGCATCGACGCGGCGGTCAGGCCCGGCTAGAACATCGTCCGATGAGAGGCTTTTATCGACTCCTGACGCGGTGGTGGACCGCCTTCGCCCTCGCCGCCTCGCTGGCGATGCTGGGCGCGGCGCATGCGTTCGAACGGTTCGGCGGTCTGGCGCCCTGCAACCTCTGCCTCAAGCAGCGCGAGGTCTATTGGGGCGCCGCAGCCATCGCCCTGACCGCCACCCTGTGGCACCTGATCAGCCGCGGAAGCCGCGGAACGCCCCGGATCGCCGCCTTCCTGCTGGCCGTCGTCTTCGCCACGGGAACCATCACCGCCGTCTTCCACATGGGCGGCGAATTGAAGTGGTGGGAGCTGCCCGCGACCTGTTCGGGCGGAGGCGAGGTCAATCTCGAGGGTCTGGCCGCCCTGGCCCTCGGAACCGGCCCGATCGAAAAACCCGTCTTCTGCGACGCGGTGGCATGGCAGTTCCTCGGCCTGTCCATGGCAGGATGGAACGCCCTGATCTCGGCGGCCCTCGCCGTATTCAGCCTTCTCGCCGCCAAGAGGCCCAAGGATGCCAGAGCCCCTAGAACCTGAGCGCTCCGCAGCCGGTCTGAAGGCCGAGCGGCGCATTCCGCTGGCCCGGCCGGGGCGTGGCGCCAGCAAGCGGCGCCGGGCCGAGATCCTGCGCGTCGACCACGCGGGCGAATACGCCGCCGTCCACATCTACCGCGCCCAGAAGGCCGTCTTCGACGGTCGCGCCGGCAAGACGGCCCTGGCCGCCGACATGGGCGAGATGAAGGACCAGGAGGCGGTGCATCTGGCCCGTTTCGACGCCCTGCTGAACGCCGAACGGGTGCGGCCGACGATCATGACGCCGGTCTGGCGGCTGGCGGCCATGGCGCTGGGGACCGGCACCGCCCTGATGGGTGAGAAGGCGGCCCACGCCTGCACCGAGGCGGTCGAGAGCGTCATCGAGGAACACTACGCGGATCAGATCGCCGAGCTGGGCGACCGCGATCCGGCGCTGGCGGCGGAATTGTCGGTGTTCCGCGACGAGGAACTGGCCCATCACGACCACGCGGTCGAACACGGCGCCCGCGAAGCGCCCGGCTATGATCTGCTCAGCGCGGTCATCAAGGCCGGTTGCCGTGCGGCCATAAAGATCAGCGAAAAAGTCTGATCGCACGCCCGGGTTGCGATCCGCGGCCCGGCTGGCATTATGCCTGATCAAAGTTCCACAGGAGTTCCTGGTGTTCCTCCCCGTCCTGTTCGCTTCCGCCCTGTTCCTGCAGCAGGCTCCCCCTGCCGCCCAGACCGCCGCCCAGACCGCCACCCAGACCGCCGCGCCCGCGACCGCCCCGGCGCCGGCTGAGACCGGTCAGGTCGTCGGCCTGCCGCCTGTGAATGTGGCCGCCACGCCCGCCCAGCCGACCCAGACCTGCCGGACCGAGGCTGTGACCGGATCGCGCTTCGGCCGCCGCGTCTGCCGCAGCACGGTCCAGACCGCCGAGGAAGCGGCGCAGAGCCGCGAAATGCTGCGCCGCATGCAGGGTGCGCGCATGCCGGACGGCGGCTGACCCTCTCAGGGTTCCGTCGACTTCAGGTCAAAGGCCAGCAGCAGGGTCCGCTGCCGCGGATTGTCGTTGTCGTCCGACAGGATGTAGAGGCGCGTCCCCGATCGACCGGCCACGGCCGCCACGCCCTCGAAATTATCGGTCGTCGAGGGCAGGCTGAGGATCACGAGGATGGGCCCCAGGCCGCCTGACGCATCCATACGGCGCAGACGCGCGCGCATGTCGAAGGGCTCGCGGTACAGGCGTTCGACCACGAACCAGCCCTCGCCCGCCGGGTCGCGGTCCATGCCGGTGACCCGCCAGTCGGAGACCGCCGGAGGGATCGCCGGCGGCGGCATGACCTCGGTGCAGCGCGCGGGCGCGCAATCCCACACGCCGCCGGCTTCCGCCGCGGCGCGCAGACCTCCCGGCGCGGCCGCCAACGCTTCCAGACCGTCGTTGCCGGGCGCGATCGGGGGAACCGCCAGCGGCGACGGCCTGTCCCTCAGGGCGCCGAGCGCCCCGTAGGACCACAGGCGCGGCGACTGTTCGAAGCCGACCACAAGGTCGCCGTCTGCTGTGATCGCCAGACTTTCTGCGTCGCCGTCCGACTTTGTGGGGAAGGCGCGCCCGTCCCCGGCCGTCAGCCCGCGCAGACGCAGGCCGGACAGTCCCGCCAGCCGGCCGCGCCGGTCGAACGCCGGGCGCCCGCGCACAAGATCGCCCCCATCGGTGACCGCGACCAGATCGCCATCCGCCAGCTTCAGGTCCGACAGGCCGTGCAGCCGGTCGCCCCGCGGCGCGATGATCCGGACCCCGCCGGCGAAACGCACGCCCGGAGCCAGTCTGACGCCGCCGGGCACGCCCAGGCCGATGGCGCGGATTTCGGCCGCGACCGGCGTCCAGCCGCCCTCGGCGCCCCGCCACGGTTCGGAGACGACGCCCGCGCCCGCGCAGGCGCCCAGCAGCAGTGTCAGGCAGACGGCGGCGAGCCGCCTCACGCGGCCTTCCGGCGGCGGCCCGAGGCGACCGCCTTGGGCTCGGCGTCGAACAGGGCGGCCAGATTCTCGACCATGGCCCCCGCCAGCTGTTCGACATCGACGATGGTGACCGCCCGGCGGTACCAGCGGGTCACGTCGTGGCCGATGCCGATGGCCATCAGCTCCACCGGCGATCGGGTCTCGATCTCGGCGATCACCTGCCGAAGATGCTTGTCCAGGTACAGGGCGGCATTGGCCGACTGGGTGGAATCGTCGACCGGCGAGCCGTCCGAAATGACCATCAGGATGCGCCGCGACTCCGTGCGGGCCAGCAGCCGCTCGTGGGCCCAGGTCAGGGCCTCGCCGTCGATGTTTTCCTTCAGCAGCCCCTCGCGCATCATCAGGCCGAGGCTCTTCCTGGACCGCCGCCAGGGGGAATCGGCCGACTTGTAGATGATGTGGCGCAGGTCGTTCAGACGGCCCGGATTGGCGGGCTTGCCGGCCGTGATCCACGCCTCGCGCGACTGGCCGCCCTTCCACGCCCGGGTGGTGAAGCCGAGGATCTCGACCTTGACGCCGCAGCGCTCCAGCGTCCGCGCCAGAATGTCGGCGCAGACCGCGGCCACCATGATCGGCCGCCCGCGCATCGAGCCGGAATTGTCCAGCAGCAGGGTCACCACCGTGTCGCGGAACGGGCTCTCGCTCTCGGCCTTGAAGCTCAGCGGACTGGTCGGGTCGGTGATGATCCGGGTCAGGCGGGCGGTGTCCAGCACCCCTTCTTCCAGATCGAAATGCCAGCTGCGGTTCTGCTGCGCCATCAGGCGGCGCTGCAGCTTGTTGGCCAGACGCGACACCACCGACGACAGGGCCGTCAGCTGCTGGTCCAGCAGGGCGCGCAGCCGCTCCAGCTCGTTCGGGTCGCACAGGTCCGCGGCGTCCACCACCTCGTCGAAGGCTGTCGTGAAGACGCGGTAGGCGTCGACGGCGCGGCCGTCGTCCACGGTCTGCTGGCGGTTGGGCAGGGAGCCCTCGTTGACGTCCGGACCGTCGTCCGAGGCCTCGCCGTCGGGGTCGCCCGGCGACCCGTCAGGACGGCTGTCGCGGTCCTCGCCCTGGTCCTTGTCGTCGGTCGAGCCGTCCATCGACTGGCCCTCGCCGCCGCCGGCGTCGTCTTCCTCGTCCTGATCGTCGGCCGCGTCCGGGTCCTGCGGATCGGGCTCCTCGTCGCCCTGGTCGTCCGAAGCGTCGTCGCCGCGCCCGTCGCCGGGATCGAGGTCCAACGCACGCAGGACGTCCTTCAGCCGTTCGGCGAAGGCGGTCTGGTCCCCCGCCACATCGGTCAGGGCGTTGAGCTTGTCGCCCGCCTTGTCCTCCAGAGCCGTGCGGACGAGATCCAGCATGGCCCCCGCGCCGTCGGGCGCGCGCTGGCCGGTCAGCCGCTCGCGCACCAGCAGGGCCACGGCCTCGGGCAGCGGCACCCGTTCGGCATCGGCGCGCAGGGCGCCCATCTTCTCAAGACGGGTCAACAGGGCCGCATTCATATTGGCCCGGACGCCCGCCAGGGACGTCGAGCCCACGGCCTCGACCCGGGCCTGTTCGACGGCCTCGAACACGTCGGCGGCGCGCTGATCCGCGGGCCGCAGCCGGGCGTGCACCCCCTCGTCATGGTTGGCGAGGCGCAGGGCCAGCCGGTCGGCCTGTCCGCGCAGCGCCGCATTGCCGGCGGCGCCGGGATCGCGCGCCGGGTGGGGCAGGGTCAGGACGCCGTTCGACAGCTTCGGCCCGTCCGAGCCGAATGTGACCTCAAGCTCGGACTGTTCGGCCAGAGCCCGCGCCGCATGGGCGAGGGCGCGCTTGAAGATGTCAGCGGGGGTTTCGGCGGCGGCCATACGGTTCAGATAGCTGTTCTGTCTCGCCGGGAGAAGGCGCGCACCACCAGTCTCCTCCCCATCGCTGCGCGACAGGGAGGAGACAGATTACGCCGCGTTTGCGGCCTTGCCGGCGGCGGCCTTCAGCTTGTCCTGATGCGCGCGCATGCCCGCGGCGATCAGCTCGGCGGCCTCGCCGGCGTCGCCCCAACCCTTCACGGTCACCGACTTGTTCTTCTCCAGATCCTTGTAGCGGGTGAAGAAATGCTCGATCTGCTCGACCAGAATGGCCGGCAGCTGCCGGTAGCTGGCGATGTCGGTGTAATAGGGGTTCAGCTTGTCGACCGGCACGGCCAGAATCTTCTCGTCGCCGCCGGCCTCGTCTTCCATCTTCAGCACGCCGATCGGACGCGAGCGGATGATGCAGCCTGGCACCACCGGCGTCGGGTTCAGCACGATGACGTCGCAGGGGTCGCCGTCGTCCGAGAGGGTGTGCGGGATGAAGCCGTAGTTGCCCGGATAGTACATCGCCGTGTGCAGGAAGCGGTCGACGAACAGGGCGCCGGACGCCTTGTCCATCTCATACTTCACCGGCAGACCGCCTTGCGGAATCTCGATGATGACATTGACGTCCCAGGGCGGGTTCGGGCCGACGGTGATGGCGTCGATATTCATGGCGCGCTCGATTATTGTGCAGTGCGATACGAAAGTGGCGGGCGTGATAGGCGCGCACGGCGCCCGAAGCAAGGCGGAGCTCACTCGCTGCTTGAGCGCGGGACGCGCGCACGTCACCATGACGCCCTGACGAGGAGCATCCCATGACCCTTTTCGACTGGTTGGCCCTCGGCTTCTTCCTCGTCTGCTGGCTGGGCTATGGCCCCCTGCTCAGTCTGCTGGCGCGGCGCAGCGGCACGTTGAACGACGACATGCTGATCGTGCGCCGCGTCTGGATGACCGCGATGACCCATCGCGAAATCCGCCTCGTCGACAGCAATCTGCTGGGGCACACGATCAATTCCGGCGGCTTCTTCGCCTCGACCAACCTGCTGCTGATCGCGGCGGTGGCGAGCGTCCTGTTCGGAGGCGAACAGGCGATCGAGGGATTCGCCTCCGTGGGAGCTGAGGGTGTGCCGACCGGATTGCTGGAGGCCAGATTGGCGCTGGTGCTGCTCTGTCTGTCGCGTGGCCTGCTGGATTTTATCTGGTCGATCCGTCAGCTGAACTATTCGCTCGCCCTGATCGGCGCGGCCCCGGAGGTGCACACCGAGGCCGACAGGGTCGCCTTGGGCGACGCGGCGGCCAATCTTCTGAATCCGGCGCTCAGCGCCTTCAGCCAGGGCGTGCGCGGCTATTATTTCGCGCTCGCGGCCGCCGCCTGGCTGTTCGGGCCCCTGTGGCTGGCGCTCGGCGTCGCGGCCATCTCCTGCCTGCTGGTCTGGCGTCAGGCCGGTTCTCCGGCCGCCCGGGCCATCCGTAGCGCCCGGCGCCTGCTGGAGCCCTGAGGCTCGACGGCCAAGGTCGTTCGCAGATGCGCTCGCTCACGGACAGATTTTGCCCCGGAAACCGATTACAGGGCGATCACGAGGAACGACCGTGCCGTTACATGGCGTGAACGCAGGTGCGAAATACTGTCTTGACGGTTTGTGCACCGCACACTAGCTTGATTTTCGACGCCTCCGGGCGTCATGCCCTTCCTGGGCGTTTCCTCCCTAAAGACTTTTATGCCGCGCCTTCGGGCGCGGCTTTTTTTATGTCCCGCTGGCCAGCAGGCCGGCGATGACCCCCGCGACCCCCTTCTGCGTGCGCGACCAGCCGGCGGAGGGGGTCCGCGCGGCCTCGTCGAAATACAGCGCCCGGTTCAGTTCGATCTGAACGGCGTGAAAGCCCTCATCGGGCCGGCCCCAGGCCTGGGTCGTCCATCCCCCCGCATAGGGCTGGTTCAGCGCCACCCGCCAACCCAGCGCCTCGAACGCCCGCCGCAGCCGCCGTGTCAGCTCCGCCGCGCAGGACGAGCCGTGCCGGTCGCCGAGGACGACGTCAGGCCCGCGCGCGCCGCCCGAGCCTTGCGTCGCCCGCGCCGGCATCGAATGCCAGTCCACCAGAACGGCCTCGCCATGCCGCGCCCGCGCCGCCCGCATCCGCTCGTCCAGCGCCGCATGATAGGGCGCATGCACCCGCGCGATCCGTTCACGCGCCTCGTCCAGCGTCAGCCGGCGCGCGTACAGGGACTTTCCGTCGCCGCTCAGCCGGGGAATGACGCCATAGCCCGCCGCCGTCCGGGCCGAGCCCGTCCCCTCGCCCAGCCCCTCTATCAGCAGCGGGTCCAGATCGGCGGGATCGCGGTTCAGGTCGACATAGGCCCGGCCCAGCCGACCCAGCACCAGAACGGCCCCGCTCGCCGCCCCCGGCGCGATCAGCCGGTCGACCAGGGCGTCCTCGGCGCTGCGCAAACTGGCTTCGGTCAGAGCCGGATCGGCGCCCATGTCGGCCGGATACAGGTCGCCCGAGTGGGGCGAGGCGAAGACGAACCGGCCCGGCCCTGCGCCCTCAACCACGGTGAAACCCGTCCAATCCTCGCCGCCGTCCCCTCGGTTCATGCCGCAGCCATAGCCTGTTTCCACCCGTCATCCACAGAGGCGTGCTTTGACATCCCGCTGATTTTCATGGCGGGTTTACCAGTGCGGTCTAGGTTCGGGTGAAAGAAGACCGGGGCGAAAATCATATGGCGCGAATCCTTCTGGCCGAAGACGACCACTCCCTGCGCGGCTTCCTGACCCGCGCCCTGGAGCGCGCCGGCCATTCGGTTGTCGATTGCGAGAACGGCGACGACGCCATCGACGCCCTGGACCAGGGCCCGTGGGACCTGCTGCTGACCGACATCGTCATGCCCGGCGCCGACGGCATCGAGGTGGCGCGCGTCGCCGCCGCCCGCCAGCCGGGCATCCGCATCATGTTCATCACCGGCTTCGCCGCCGTGGCTCTCAGCGCCGCCCAGGCCAGCCCGCAGGCCAAGGTCCTGTCCAAGCCCGTCCACCTTCGCGACCTGGTCGGCGAGGTCGAGCGCATGGTGGCGGCCGCCTGACGCAGGGCCCAATAATGGCCTTGCGGTCGGCGAGCCCTGCGGGTTATAGACCGCGCCTTCCCGTTCCGGACCCGTCCGGAACCGCCACGGCGGACGCGTAGCTCAGCGGGAGAGCACTTCGTTGACATCGAAGGGGTCACAGGTTCAATCCCTGTCGCGTCCACCATTCTCTCCCTGACAATCCAGCCTTCTGCGCGTCCGCTGATTTCCCGACGCCGCTGGAAACCTTTGGCCGGTTCGGGGATTGCCCCTCCATGGCCCCCGATCTCGACACCCTTCTCGAAGGTTCTCCTGCTTACGGCGTCATAGACGCCCGTGATGGCGCGGTGCTGTTCCGACGGCCCGGCCACGAGGCGGAGTTCAACGCCCTCGCGGCTGAAGTGCTGGAGGCTTCCGGCGACGCCTATGAGGCCTTCCCCCTGAATGACGACGAGGCCGGTTGCGACCGGCTGTTCGTGGCGCCCCTGACCGAACACCGCTCCTTCGACCCGCGCTAGGGCTTCGTTGACATCGGTGCGGCCGGGCGCTCAATCCCCCGCATGAACACCCGACCCAAGCTTCGCCGCCTGCTCGACCTGCCCGGCGTCGCCGATCTGGAACTGAAGGCGCTGATGAAGCCGCGCCACGCCGATCCGGAAGCGCGCGCCGAATTCCCGGACATCGACGCGACCGCCCGGGCCGCCTTCGGCCTGACCGTCGAGGCCGCTGAAGCGGTGGCGCTTCCAGACGACTGGGACGGGATCCAGCATCTGGAAGGCTTCGACCTGACCGACGCCTTCGCGGCCGAGGGCTGGGACGTCACGGACGACCGGCGCAAACCCTTGCGCATGCTCGTCCATTTCGCCCTGCCTCTGGCCCTGGCCATGCGCGGCGTCGCGGGCGAGCTGCCGTTCCAGCCCGAGGCTGCGACGCCCGACCCCTGGGGCGCCGGCATGGCCGCCGAGGCCAAACGCTTCCGCAAACGCTAGGTCCGCGGCGCCGGCGCATTCATCGGCTTTCGTCGGCAATACTCGCGCCGCGGCCGTTGCCGCCCGCGCGAAAAGGCGCGCCCCCTGTCCCGTCGGCCGCCCCGGGGGGAGCCGATCTTCCACGGAGGCGGCGATGCGGTTGAACAGGGTGATATATGCGGCCGGTGCGATCGGCCTCGGGCTTGCAGGACTCGCGTTCGGCGATTTCGCCCTGCAATGGCAGCCCGTGCCCCAGGGCGTTCCCGCCCGCGAGACTCTTTCCGCGATCAGCGGCCTGGCGCTGCTGGCGGCGGGCTCGGCCCTGCTCTGGAGGCGATCGGCGCTGTTCGGCGCGCTGGCGCTCGCGGTCATGTACGGCCTCTGGTCGGTCGCATTGAAGACACCCGCGCTGATCGCCAGACCGCTGGAAATGGTGTCCTGGCTCGGATTCGCCGAAACCCTGGCGATGGCGGCGGGCGGACTGACGCTGGCGGCCCTGACCCTGCCAGCCGGAATCACCGAGGCGCGGATGCGGCTGACCGCCCGGATCGCCTTCGGCCTGTGCCAGCCGGTCTTCGGCTTCAGCCATTTCGCCTATGCGGCCTTCACCGCCGCGATGGTTCCGGCCTGGATTCCGCCGGGCGGGCTGTTCTGGGCCTGGGCCACCGGGGTGTTCCACATCGCCGGGGGTCTGGCGATCCTGTCCGGGGTCCAGGCGAGGCTGGCGGCGACCTTGCTCGCCGTCATGTACGCCGGTTTCGCCCTGCTTCTGCATGCGCCCAGGGCGGCCGCCGCGCCGGCCGCCCACATTGAATGGGTCATGCTGGGCATCGCCGCCTCGATGTGCGGAGCGGCCTGGGCGATCCGCGCCGGGCTGGACCCGGCGGCGCGGCCGTGGGGCTTCCTCGACCGCAAGGACCCGGCCGCGGAAGGCCCCTGACAGGGGTCAGGGCCGGGCCGGTATATTCAGGCCGCGCTCCACGGCCGGCCGCCCTAGACCCCGCTCCAGCCAGGCCGGGACGTTCGTCAGTTCGTCGAACCCGACCAGTTCGCGCGCGCCGTAGAAGCCGATCAGATTGCGCACCCAGCCCAGGGTGGCGATATCGGCGATCGAATAGTCGTCCATGATCCAGTCGCGGCCTTCCAGCCGCGTCTCAAGCACGCCCAGCAGCCGCTTCGATTCCGCGACGTAGCGTTCGAGCGGACGCTTGTCCTCGTACTCGCGCCCCGCGAATTTGTGGAAGAAGCCCACCTGTCCGAACATCGGGCCGATGGCGCCCATCTGGAACATGACCCACTGGATGGTCTGATATCGGGTCGCCGGATCGGCCGACAGCAGCTTGCCGGTCTTTTCGGCCAGATAGATCAGGATGGCGCCCGACTCGAACAGGGCCAGCGGCTTGCCGCCCGGACCGTCGGGATCGATGATGGCCGGAATCTTCCCGTTCGGGTTCAGCGACAGATATTCGGGCGTCCAGCTCTCGTTCTCGCCGATATCGACCAGATGCGCCTCATACGGCAGGCCGATCTCCTCCAGCATGATCGAGACCTTCACGCCGTTGGGCGTGTTCAGCGAATACAGCTGCAGCCGATCAGGATGCCGTGCGGGCCAGCGGCCGGTGATCGGGAAGGCGGACAGATCGTTCATGGGGAGACTCCTTCGGAGGACGCCTCCCATGTTGGAAGCCTCGCCCGAAACCGCAACACATCGAGTGGCGGAACTGACGCGGTCCGGGTCTGGACCGCTGCGCGCCCGCGATGCATTGGAGGCGGATGTTCGATCTGTTCCCCACCCCCTCTCCTGCAGACTGGCGCGTGCTGGCCGAAAAGGCGCTGAAGGACCGGCCCCTGGAAAGCCTGGTGCATCTGGACGCCGACGGTCTGGCCGTGCGGCCCCTGTATGCGGGCGCGACCGGCGTGACGTCGATCTCGGCCCCGCGGCCCTCGGACGCCGACGGCCGCGCCTGGGACGTGCGCACCCTGATCGAGGGCGACCACCCCGGTGAGATCAACGCCGCCGCCCTCGCCGATCTCGAAGGCGGCGCGGCCTCCATTCTGCTGAAGGGTGCGGTGCTGTCGGACTCCGAGCCTCTGTCGCTGGCGCTCGACGGCGTGGCGCTGGAACTGGCCGCCGTCGGTCTGGACGCCGGCCTCGACGGCCCCGAGGCCGCCAATGCGCTCGCCGTCGCGGCCAAGGGCTCGCCGCGCGCGAAACTGATGTTCCATATGGACCCGCTGTCCGCCTTCGCCGAAGCCGGCGCGGCGTCGCGCACGATCGAGGAGCATCTGACGCTGGCGGCCAACACGGCGGCCCGCCATGCCGGCGCCTATCCCGAGGCCTCCTTTTTCCTCGCCAGCGGCCGTGTCGCGCATGAGGCGGGCGGTTCGATCGCCCAGGAGCTGGGCTTCGCCGCCGGCAACGCCGTGGCCCTGATCCGCGCGGCCGTCGCGGCCGGGATGACGGCGGAACAGGCCCTCGGAGGGACCGTGCTCGGCGTCTCGGTCGACCAGGAATATTTCGACGGTCTCGCCAAGATTCGCGCCCTGCGCCTGATCTGGCGCTCCATCTCCAGGGCGTTCGGCGCCGAAACGCCGGCGGTCGTCGAAGCGCGCTCGTCGCGGCGGATGCTGTCGGCGCGCGATCCCTGGCCCAATCTGCTGCGGCTGACGGCGGCGGGCTTCGCCGGCGCCGTGGGCGGGGCGGACGCCCTGGTTCTGGACGGCCTGTCGCGCGCCAACGGCCGCCCCGACGCCTTCGCCCGGCGTCAGGCGCGGAATACGCAGGCCGTGCTGATGGAGGAGGCCCATCTCGGCCGTGTCGACGATCCGGCGGCCGGATCGTGGTTCCTCGACGCCCGCACCCGCGATCTGGCCGAGGCGGGCTGGGCCGAGTTCCAGCGCATCGAGGGCGAGGGCGGCCTGATCGTCGCCCTGCGCACCGGCGACATCCAGGACCGCGTCGCCGCCGCCCGCGCCGAGCGCGAGGCGGCCCTCGCCGGAGGATCCGCCCATCTGGTCGGCGTGACCAAATTCGTTGATCCCGATCCCCGTCCCGCGCTGTTCGAGGCCGAGCCCGAACGCGCCGCCCTGAGCGGCGGCGACGCCTGCGAGCCCCTGACCCCCGTCCGGTTCGCCGAACCATTCGAAACCCAGAGCTGGGAGGCCGGCCAGTGAGCGCTCCCGATTTCACCAGAATCCCGCTCGACCCCGGCGCGACCGGGACCGGTCACGCGCGCGCCGCGTGGAACACCCCCGAGGGTCTGACCGTCGAGACCGCCTACGGCCCCGACGCCCTCGATGGCCTCGACTTCATCCACGGCCTGCCCGGCATCGCCCCCTATGTCCGCGGCCCCTATCCGACCATGTATGCGGGCAACCCCTGGACCATCCGCCAGTACGCCGGCTTCTCGACCGCCGAGGCGTCCAACGCCTTCTACCGCCGCAACCTGGCCGCCGGTCAGAAGGGGCTGTCGATCGCCTTCGACCTGGCCACCCACCGGGGCTACGACAGCGATCATCCGCGGGTGAAGGGCGACGTCGGCATGGCCGGCGTGGCCATCGACAGCATCTACGACATGCGGACCCTGTTCGACGGCATCCCGCTGGACCAGATGTCGGTGTCCATGACCATGAACGGCGCGGTCCTGCCGATCCTGGCCCTCTATGTCGTCGCGGCCGAGGAGCAGGGCGTGCCGCACGCGGCCCTGACCGGGACCATCCAGAACGACATCCTCAAGGAGTTCATGGTCCGCAACACCTACATCTATCCGCCCGGACCCTCGATGCGGATCGTGTCGGACATCTTCGCATGGACCGCGGCCGAGGCGCCGAAATTCAACTCCATCTCGATCAGCGGCTACCACATGCAGGAGGCCGGGGCCTCGGCCGATCTGGAGCTGGCCTACACCCTCGCCGACGGCGTCGAATATCTGAAGGCGGGGGTCGCGGCGGGCATGGACGTGGACCGGTTCGCGCCGCGCCTGAGCTTCTTCTGGGCCATCGGAATGAACTATTTCATGGAGGTGGCCAAGCTGCGCGCCGGCCGCCTGCTGTGGGCCGAAGCGGTGGCGAAATTCGGCGCGAAGGACCCGCGCTCCCTGTCCCTGCGCGCCCACTGCCAGACCTCGGGCTGGTCTCTCGCCGCGCAGGACGTGTTCAACAACGTGCCCCGCACCATGGTCGAGGCCATGGCGGCGGCCGGCGGCCAGACCCAGAGCCTGCACACCAACGCCCTCGACGAGGCGCTCGCCCTGCCGACCGATTTCTCGGCCCGGATCGCGCGCAACACCCAGCTGCTGCTGCAGATGGAGACCGGCCTGACCCGCGTCATCGACCCGTGGGGCGGCAGCTTCTACGTCGAACGCCTGACCCACGAACTGGCGAACAGGGCCCGCGTCCTGATGGCCGAGGTCGAGGCCTTGGGCGGCATGGCCAGGGCCATCGAGGCGGGCGTGCCCAAGATGCGGATCGAGGAGGCCTCGGCCCGCACCCAGGCCCGGATCGACACCGGCCAGCAGACCGTGGTCGGCGTGAACCGCTACCTGTCCGACGCCGTCGACGACATCCCCATGCTGAAGGTCGACAACGCCGCCGTGCTGGCGGCCCAGATCGACAAGCTGAAACGCCTCCGCGCCGAACGCGACGAGGCCAGGACCCGGGCGGCGCTGGACGCCCTGACAGAGGGTGCGCGCGGCACGGCCAATCTGCTGGAGCTGTCGGTTCAGGCGGCCCGCGCCTACGCCACCGTCGGCGAGATTTCCGATGCGCTGGAGGCCGCCTTCGGCCGTCACGTCGCCAGCGTGAAGACCGTCTCGGGCGTCTATGCGAAGGAGGCCGGGGCCGATCCGAAAATCTCCCGCGCCCGCGACATGGTCGCCGCCTTCGTCGACAACGACGGCGGCCCGCCGCGCATCCTGATCGCCAAACTCGGCCAGGACGGCCACGACCGGGGCCAGAAGGTCATCGCCACCGCCTATGGCGACTTGGGCCTCGAGGCGACCGCCGGCTCCCTGTTCCAGACCCCGTCCGAGGCGGCGAGGGAGGCGGTGGAGCGCAACGTCCACGCCGTCGGCGCCTCATCCCTGGCCGCGGGACACCTGACCCTGGTGCCCGAGCTGAAGGCCGAGCTGGAGAAACTGGGCCGTCCCGACATCATGATCGTGGTGGGGGGCGTCATCCCGCCGTCGGACGTCCAGACCCTGATCGAGATGGGCGCGGCCGCCGTCTACCCGCCCGGCTCGGTCATCGCCGACACGGCCATCGACCTGATCGAAAAGCTGAACCAGCGGCTGGGTTACGCCCAGAACCCGGTGGCCTGAAATTCAGGGTCTGTGGCGCGGCGGAAGCGCCGCAACCTCCGCCTCGGTCAGCTGGCGGCTGATGCGGACACGGCAGACGGTCGCCGCCGAGGTCGAGCCGGGAACGATCACGCGCGCCCAGTCGTCGGTGCACAGCCGCGAACCGGCCATCCCCCCGTCCGGGACCAGCGCCACCTGCTGGGCGAAATCCAGATCCTGACAGCCGCCCGCCGCCTGCAGCTCGTAGACGGCGCTGCGGCCGACACGGAGGAAGACCTGTCCCGGGCTGCCCTTGGTGTAGTTGTTGACCTGACTGACGCTGAAACACTGGCGGCCGCTCGACGGGTCGTTGGCCGCCATGCCCGGGCCCGAACCGCCCGTTTCGGTGGGCGCGCAGGCGGCGAGGGCGAGGGCGGAAACGACGGCGCTGGCGGTCAGGGGGCGCATGGCGAACTCCGGATGATGAGGCTTCGGCAAGGGTTCAACCGTCCGCCTTGCCGATCGGTTGCGCAAGGCCCGGCGTCTTCGATGATCGCGCCGGGTCGACCCGCGCCGCCAGATCGAGCGGCAGGGGCGATGCGGCGCCGACGGCGAGGGCGGCGACATGTTCGGCCAGAAGAGGCGCGGCGCAGAACCCTCGCGAGCCCAGACCGCCCAGCACGAACAGGCCCGGCCTCCGCGGAACCGCGCCCGCCAGCGGCAGGCGATCGGGCGTCGTGGCGCGGATGGCGGCGCGCGCCTGCCGCGGTCCCGCCGCCTCGACCCGCCCGGCCAGGTCCGGCAGACGGGCGGCCAGCACCGCCAGATTGCGGGCGCTGTCGGCGGACCGGACGTCGCTCGCGGTCTCGCCCCGGTCATGGGTGGCCCCGAACAGCAGGCCCTGGCCGGTCGGGATGGCATAGCCGCCCCAGGCCACCGGCCGCGTCTCCACGCCCTCAACCCAGTCGGCCTGTCCCCGCACCGGCGACAGCGGCCCCTCGGGCCACAAACCGGCCGCGCCCCAGCCCGCGGCGATGACGACGACGTCGGCCTCGATGATCGTCCGTCCGGCGCCGTCGCTCAGCCGCCAGCCCTGGCCATGGGGTTCGACGCCCGCGACATCGGCGGAGACCGCCTCGGCGCGTTCCAGCCATTGCTCCAGCACCGGCCCGGGCCGCAGGGCGAGAGCCCCGGCCATGAACAGGCCGCCCCCGACGGCCTCGCCCAACCGTTCGCTCGCCCCATCGCTCTCAAGAGCCGCCATCGCGCCATGGGGCCAGACGGACTGACCGGCGACCTTGCCGAAGCGCACGGCGTCGCGGGGTTGCTGCTCAAGCTGAAGCACCCCTTCGGCGGCGATCGCCCCGGGGACGGCGGCGTAGAGGGCGCGCGCCCGCTCCAGCGCCTGGGCGAACAGGGCCGCGATATCGGCATCCCCGGCGTCCAGCCGGGGCGTGACCAGGGCGGCGGGAAATCCCGAGGCTCCGGCGCCGGGACGATCCGCCTCGACCACCGTCGCCCTCAGCCCCAGATCGGCGAAGGCCCGGGCCAGCGCCGCGCCAGCGATCCCGGCGCCGACAATGGCGACGGAGGGCGCCGCGGCCTCGTCCGCCGCCCCGGGCCGCCAGGCCTCCAGCCGCTCGCGCTTGCGCCCGTGGCCCGGCCGTTTGGCGACCTCGAAACCGCGCTCGGCCAAGGCCCTCCGCACCGATCCCGCCACGGTGAAGGTCGCGACCCGCGCGCCCGGCGCCGAGCGCGCCGCGATCCCGTCCATCACCGCGTCCGACCACATGGCCGGATTGGTCGAGGGGGCGAACCCGTCCAGGAACCAGGCGTCGGCCCGTCCCGTCCATTGCGCCAGCGCCCGGTCGACCTCGCCGACGGCCAGATCCAGCACGGCGTTGAAGGCCGGCAGATCCAGCCGGTGAAACCCCGGCGTCGGCTCCGGCCAGACCGCCAGCAGGGCCTGCGCCGCTTCGGCCAGTTCGGGCCAGGCCGACAGGGCGCGCGCCGCCTCATCGCGCTGCAGGGGGAAGCCCTCGACCGAAAAGACGTGCAGCCGCCCGTCCGGCGGCCCCTCCCGCCGCCACAGATCCAACAGGGCGGCGATGTTCAGCCCCGTGCCGAAACCCAGTTCGGCCACGGTGAAGCGCCGACGACCCGCCCAAGCCCCCGGCAGGTCGCAGCCGGACAGAAACACCGCCCGGGACTCGGCCAGCCCGTCCTCGCGCGAGAAATAGACGTCGTCGAACCGGCCCGAACGGGGCGCGCCGTCTTCGGTCCATATCAGGCGGGGCGAGCGGTCTTCAGACATGCCCTCCGCCTATACGCGTCCCGGCTCCGGGCAAGAAGAAAGGACCGCCTCCGGTCCGGAATCCCGGACAGAGACGGCCCCTTCGACGGTCATGCCGACGACTACTGGACGGGCTGGTTGTTCTGCGGCGGGTTCAGACGGCGCTCGGTCTCGGTGATTGTGGTCCCCTCGCCGGCGGGAGGCTGGGCGTTCGGAGCCATGGCGCCGTCATTGACCGTCGCTCCGCCGGACGGAGCCATCGTCTGGCCGCCGGGCGTGGAGGTCGATCCCGAGCCGGAACCGCCCGTGCTCCGGGCGGACGCGCCGCCGGCGGTCGAACCGTCGGCGGTCGCGGCTGTGTCGACAGCGGCGCCCGAGGCTTCGGCCGCTTCGGTCGCGGCGTCGGTCGCATCCCCGGCGGGCCGGTTGCAGGCGGACAGGGTGAGGGCCGCGGCGGCGGCGGCGATCAGGGCGGCGGTTCTCATCGGTTCATCCTTGTGGCTGCGGGCGGTCAGTCCCGACCATCAGGATGCCGACCGCCAAGCTTGTTGCACAGGGGAAATCCCGTCGGGCGACCGATGTTCCCGCAACCGCCGACGTAAGGGGCGGGGCGCAAGAAAAAAGGGCCGCCCGTGAGGACGACCCTTTCGTTCAACAAGGCCCGAGGGCCCGTGTCGATGTCGCTCTTAGTGAGCGGCTTTTTCTTCAGCAGCCGGAGCAGCCGGAGCCATGGCGGCGTCGGCGGCCGGAGCAGCGGCAGCGGCGTCCGTGGCGGTCGCGGCGGCGGCAGTGGCGTCGGCGGCGGCGGCGTCGGCGGTCGCAGCAGCGTCCGTGGCGGTGTCGGCGGCGGCAGCGGCGTCGGCCGAAGCGTCAGCGGCCTTGTCTTCGGCGGCGGGTTGGCAAGCAGCCAGGGCCAGAGCGGCGGCCGAAGCGGCGATCAGAGCGGTGATGCGCATGGTTTTCTTCCTTCAGAAGGGTCACACGAGGTCATGAATCCTCGCAATGCCGGAGATAACGGGATCGTGAGCGTCTGCGCAAGCGAAATTCTCACGCATTCGTGAACCGATGTAACGCAACCGACCCGCTGGAAGAGCCATGCCCCGCCCAAGCTGCTGTTCGCGCGGCCTATTGCGGCGGCGGGCTGGTGGCGGGCGAGGTTGTGGACGGCTCAATGGGAAGCGTCGGCGGCGTTTGTCCGGGCGGGGTGGTTCCGTCCGACGGCGGGGCGGGCGCAGTGGCGCTTCCGTCAGCGGGCGGCGTGGCCTCGGGGGCCGGCGTGGTGGCCGGGGCCGTGGCCGCCGTGTCGGCGGCGGCCTCTGCGGCAGCGTCGGCCTTGGGGGCGGTGTCTTCGCCGGAACAGCCGGCGAGAACCAGGGCGCCGGCGGCGGCGGTGATGATGAGCTTCATGCGTGAACCTCCGGGCGATCGCGCGGCGAGGGACCGCCGGTCCTCACGATCGTCGCAGGTATAACCGGGGGTGGCGAAAGCCGTTCCCGGGTTCGTGACAACGGGTGAACCCGCGTGACCCGTCCGTGCGTTCGGCGTCAGACGCCCGCCGGCATCGTCCCGGCCGTGATCGCGATGCGGCCGATCAGGCCCTTGACGATCAGATCCAGCGCCGAGCCCTCGCGATAGTCGGCGGCGGCGACGAAATTGACCCGGTCCTCGGAGATCAGGCCGTAGATCTTCTTCTGATCGCGCTCGGAGTTGCGCGGATCATAGACCGCGATCGAGAAACCGCCCTTGGTGTGCATCATCTTCATGGTCGGAACGTCGGTGTCCCCGTCGCCGAGGAAGATCATCCGCTCGAACGGCACCGGGCGGTCGTCGTCGGCCATGAAGCGGTTGATCTGTTCGTGGTCCCAGTGGTTCAGCACGCCCTTGTTGATGCGGAACAGGTACTGGGTCTTGGTGGTGTAGTTCACCCCCACCGCCGGCCAGATGGCGATGCCGTGTTCGTCGTAGACGAATTTCGACGCGAAGACGTGGCGGAACTCGTCGCGGATCGGACAGCCGTCGATCATCTCCTCCAGCCCCGCGGAGATGATGTAGTGCTCGATCTCCAGCCCGTATTTCTCGCCGACCTCGTTGATGCGGTCGAACCAGCCCTTGCCGGTCAGGTCGGACTTCAGACCGTCGAACAGCTTCACGTCCTGACCATGCTCGGCCAGCAGTTTGCGCGTGATCGGCGCGTTGTTCTCGCGCGCCTGTTTCAGCATCAGCTGCATGTACATCAGGATGTTGTCGGCGTCGGCGTCGCGCGTCAGCTTGTCCGCGGCGCCCCAGAAATCGCCGATCCCCATTCCGATCGACGGGATGAAGGTCACCTCCTGCATGTTGCCGCGCGCAAGGGTGCCGTCGAAGTCGTAGATCAGGGCGGTTTTCAAGCGTTTGGCCATCGGCGGAATCCTGCGTTCTCCGCCGCTCTAAACCAATCTAGCCCAGCCGCAACTCCGGCGCCGCGGCCACGACCGCCGCTTCCAGCGGCAGGTGCAGGATGAAGGCGGCGCCCTTGCCCGGCTCGCTCTCGACCTCGGCCCAGCCGCCGTGCAGCTCGACCAGCGCCTTGACCAGGGCCAGTCCGACGCCCGGCCCGCCCCGCTCGCGCCGCACGAAACGGTCGAAGACGTGGGCCTGCAGGTGATAGGGAATCCCCCGCCCGCTGTCCTCGACGCGGATGCGGACCTCGGAGGTCGTGGCTTCGGCGGTCAGGGTCACGGCCCCGCCCTCGGACACCGAGCGGGCGGCGTTGTCCAGCAGGTGCTCCAGCGCCTGACCCACTCTCTGGGCGTCGGCGCGGATCGGCCGCAGGTTGGCAGGGCAGGTCACCGTCAGGGTCGCGCCGCGCCCCTCGATCCGGGCCCGCGATTTCCCGGCCGCGTCGTCCAGCAGGTCGCAGACGCGCACGTCCCCCAGCGTCAGCTCCATCTCGCCGGCGTCGATCTGGGCCATGTCCAGAACGTCGTCGATCGATCCCGCCAGCTGGCTGGCCGCGACCCGGATGGCGCCCGCGTGCTGGCGGCTGCGTTCGGGCAGGTCGGCCTGCATTTCCAGCAGTTCGGAATAGCCGACGATGGTCGTCAGCGGCGTACGCAGCTCATAGGAGACGCTGCCCACGAACTCGCGCTTCAGGGCCGTTGATTCCTCCAGCGCCTGGGCCTTTGCGGCCAGGGCCTGCTCCAGCCCGCGCTGCGCCGTCACGTCCGAAAAGGCCACCAGCGTCGCGCCGTCCGGCAGCGGCCGCGTCAGCCAGGAGGCGATCCGGCCGTCGGTCGTACGGCCCTCGCCGGCGATCGGCACCCGGCTTTCGGGATCAGGATCGGCCACCCGCGCCTTCAGCCCCAGCCACAGGGCCGGATCGGGCATGGTCGACTGGCACAGGGCGGCGACCGCGTCGAAATCCCCCGCCCCGTCGATCGCCTCGCCCGTCAGGCCCCAGAAGCTGTCGAAGGCCTCGTTGTGCAGGCGGATGCGGCCGTCGGACCCGAATACGGCCACGGCGTCGCTCAGCTTGTCGAGCGTCGCCGTTTGCACCTGGATCTGGGCGTTGAACCGGCTGCGCAGCTTCAGTTCGTCGGTGATGTCCGAGAACAGCAGCAGCACCCCGCCCAGCGGGTGCGGCTGGCGCACCACTCGCAAGGTCCGCCCGTCCGGCAGGGACCAGCTGTCGTCCGGGGCGGCTTCGGACGCGCCGTAGAAGTCCAGCTCGTTGGCCTTCCACCCGGCGTAGTCGATGACCTCGGGCAGCATCCGGCGCTGGCGCAGCTTGTCCAGCAGTTCGGCGTGGGTCGGCCGCTCGTCCAGCCAGGCCGGATCGATGTTGAACAGCGACTGGAAGGCGGTGTTGTGGAAGGCCAGCCGCTTGGACGGGCCGAAGATGGCCACCGCGTCGGCCAGATGGTTCAACGTCTCGTCATGGGCCTCGACGTGGCGGCGCAGGGTGTCACGCGTCTCTTCCGCCTCGGTCATGTCCAGGGCGAAGGCCAGGACCGCGCCCGCCCCGCCCTGCACCGGCTCGGCCACGATCCGCCATGCCCGGCGCCGACCGCCGCCCGTGGTCCAGCGGAAACCGTCCTGACGCTGATGGGCGCGTCCCGCTTCCGCGACGATGGCGTCGGCCCCGCGGTCGAAGCTCAGCCCCTTCTCTCGCGCCGCCTCGACGCTGTCGGCCTTCATCTCGGTCAGCCACGCCTTGTTGGCCCAGGCCAGTCGGCCCGCCGCGTCGGTGATCCATGTCGGGGCCGGATAGGCGTCGGCCAGCAGGGCCAGCCCGCTCTCGGTCGCCGTCCCGACCAGTCCTAGTCGCGAGACCTTCAGCCAGGCCGCCCCCGCCGACGACCGGCCCTCGACCGACCAGGCCCCGGCCGCGCCTTCCAGCACGGTGTCGAAGGCCTCGCCCTGGTCGATCAGGGCGTCCAGCCGCACGCCGGCCGCCTCGCGCACCGCATCCAGCACGATCAGGGCCGGATCACCGTCCTCTTCGCCCTGCGGCGCCAGATCGCAGACCACCGCGTCCCATGCGTCCGGCGCGCCCAGTCGCCGGGTCCGCCCGTCGGGCGCCAGCGCCAGTCTGACGTCTTCGAAAGCGGCGAGAGCCCCGTCGCAATCGGCCAGATCGGCGCGCGCGCGGACCAGATCGGCCTCCGCCAGCCGGTGGCGCGCCGCCAGCCGCCGGCGCAGCCGCGCCGCCCAGGCGCTGAGCGCCAGCGCCAGCCCCGCGGCGCCCGCGGTCGCGACATAGGCGATATCGGCCTCGGCCATTCCCGTCCCTGCTTCGGAGCCCCACGCCCCCGGGCCTCAAGCAGCGCAAAGCGCATGGGGCCCGACCAGAATCTGATTCGGTAACCATAACCCGCGTCGCCGGATTTGCGAGCGGGCGTCGAACGCCCGATATGGGCCCGATGACCGACTGGACCGACCAGACCGCCCCCTCCCTCGACGACTTCGCCCGGCTGGCCCGTGAAGCCTTCGACGCCCTGCCCGATCCGTTCCGCTCGCTGGCGGGGGAGGTGGTCATCCGCGTCGACGATTTCGCCGACGAGGAAACCCTCGACCTGATGGAGATCGAGGATCCGTTCGAACTGACGGGCCTCTACCACGGCGTCGACATCGGCCTGCGCGACCAGATGGGTCCGGCCGCCGAGGCCAGCCGCATCTTTCTTTACCGTCGCCCCATCCTCGATGAATGGTGCGAGCGCGGCGACGTCGGCCTCAGCGAGATCATCGCCCACGTCCTGATCCACGAGATCGGCCACCATTTCGGCCTCGACGACGACCGGATCCACCACATCGAGGACGCGGCGGACTGAGTGGCTGGTGGCTGGTGGCTGGTGGCTAGTGGCTAGTGGATCGCGACGTCACCGCCAGCGGAAGGGCGGCGCGGACTGTGCAGCCGCACCGAAGTTGGCCAGCCACCAGCCACCAGCCACCAGCCACTTCCTCACCCCGCCTTAAATCCTTCCCGATCTGTGGTATAAGCCCCGCCTCCCTCTCCTGCAGGACTGACCCCTTGAGCCTCACGCTCGACCTTTCGCGCACGCCAAACGCCTTGGGCGCGGCCGCAAAGCCGGCGGCTCCCGTCAACCTCTCCGGTTTGACGCGCGCGGGGCTGCGTCAGGCGCTGATCGACGCCGACATCTGCCCGCCCGAGAAGGCGAAGATGCGCGCCAGTCAGGTGTGGAGCTGGATCCACCACTACGGCGTCACCGATTTCGCGGCGATGAGCAACATCGGCAAGGACACCCAGGTCAAACTGGCCGAGGCCTTCACCCTCGCCCGCCCCGAGATCGTCGAGCGTCAGGTGTCGAAGGACGGCACCCGCAAATGGCTGATCCGCACCGCGCCCGGCATCGAGATCGAGACCGTCTACATCCCGGACGTCGGCCGGGCCGGCGCCCTGTGCGTCTCGTCCCAGGTCGGCTGCACCCTGAACTGCACCTTCTGCCACACCGGCACCCAGAAGCTGGTCCGCAACCTGACCGCCGCCGAGATCGTGGCCCAGGTCCAGGTCGCGCGCGACGATCTGGAAGAGTGGCCGTCGCCCAAGGAAGACCGCCGCCTGTCGAACATCGTCTTCATGGGCATGGGCGAGCCGCTCTACAATCTGGACCACGTCGCCGACGCCATCGACATCATCTCGGACAATGAGGGCATCGCCCTGTCGCGCCGCCGGATCACCGTCTCGACCTCGGGCGTCGTGCCCCAGCTGGATGCGCTGGGAACCCGCACCCAGGCCATGCTGGCGATCAGCCTGCACGCCACCAACGACGCCCTGCGCGACGTCCTGGTGCCGCTGAACAAGAAATACGATCTCGAGCAGCTGATGGCCGGCATCCGCGCCTATCCGGGCCTCTCCAACGCCCGGCGGGTGACGTTCGAATATGTGATGCTGAAAGGCGTCAACGACAGCCCCGAGGAAGCCCGGGCGCTGCTGAAGCTGATCGAGGGCATTCCGGCCAAGGTGAACCTGATTCCGTTCAACCCCTGGCCCGGCACCGACTATGAGTGCTCGGACTGGAAGACGATCGAGCGGTTCGCGGCCATCCTCAACAAGGCCGGCTACGCCTCGCCGATCCGCACCCCGCGCGGCCGCGACATCCTGGCCGCCTGCGGCCAGCTGAAGTCCGAAAGCGAGAAGGTCCGGGCCTCCGCCCTGCGCAAGGCTGAGCAGGCCGCTGTTGAAGGCGCGGTCGAGGCCGCCTGACCGCAGGTTACAAGGCGACAAGATTCGTGACCGGGTGTGGCGCCGCCGGACTTGCGGATTGGGGCGAAAACCGGGCAATCGTCAGGGACCCTCTGACCTTCGGATCAACATGGACTCCTCGTCCCTTTCCACCGTGCTCGAAAGCGCCGAGGTCCAGGCCTTTGCGACCGGCTTCCCGACCACCATGGCGCATCTGGGCGTGACCCTCGTCCTGATGGTCGGCGGCGCGATCATCTACGCCCTGTTCACCCCGTGGAAGGAGATCACCCTGATCCGTCAGGGCAACGCCGCCGCGGCCGTGGCCTTCTCCGGCGTGCTGGTCGGCCTGGCCATTCCGCTGGCGGTCAGCCTCAGTGTCTCGACGTCGATCAAGGACATCGCCCTGTGGGGCGTCGCCACGGTGGTGATCCAGCTGCTCTCGTTCCGCCTGGTCGACATGCTGCTCACCGGTCTGCCCCAGCGCATCCGCGAGGGCGAGGTCGCCGCCGCCGTCCTGCTGGTCGGGGCCAAGCTGTCGACCGCCCTGATCCTCGCCGCCGCCCTGACGGGCTGACGCCATGGCCTTCCCGCGCCCCCCCGACTGGCTGATCTATTCGGCGGTTCTCGGCGCGCTCCTGTTCCTCTCGCTGCAACGGCGTGAGAACGCCGACGCGCCGCCCGCGCCGCCGCCGCCCGACGAGATCGAGGGCGCCCTGCTGGGTCCGGTCACGCCCTTCGATCCCGCGGTCACGGTCCACGCTCCCGACATTCCCTTCCAGCCGGCATCCGGCACCGCCTTCTCGATTTCCCGCGACGGCCGCTGGGTGACGGCGCGCCATGTCGTCGAGGGCTGCCGCCGCCCCGCCATCCTCGTCGGCGGCGGACGCGCGGTAGCGGCCGACGTTCGCCTCGCCCCGCGGGCCGACATCGCCTTGCTGCTGACCCAGGGCGGCGCCGACGCCGTGCCGGTCTCGAGCGTGCAAGGATTGCGCGCCGGCCAGCGCGCCTTCCATCCCGGCTTTCCGCAAGCCCGGGCGGGCGAGGTGACCTCGCGCCTTCTGGGCCGCGAAACCCTGAAAGTCCGCGGCCGCGGCCAGCGGGAAGAGCCCATCCTCGCCTGGGCCGAGGTCGGCCGCACGGAGGGACTGGGCGGCACGCTCGCGGGCCTGTCGGGCGCGCCCGTGCTGGACCGTCAGGGCCGCGCCATCGGCGTCACCATCGCCGAGAGCCCGCGCCGCGGCCGGATCTACACCACCTCGCCCGACACCTTCGGTCCCGCCATCCGGGGCGTGCAGTCAGCCGACGAACCGCTGACCGGCCGCAGGGTCACCATCGACAACTACGGCCTCGTCGCCGACGACCTGCGCCGCGAACTGCGGGTGGCGCAGGTCGTCTGCCTGTCCGCCTGACTACCGCAGCGCCGCGCTGTCGAGGTTCAGGCTCGACAGCGGGATGACCTCGACGTTCGGGTGTCTGGCGCGCAGGGCCTCGAGGAATTTCGACGCATCCCCGACCACCACCACGCTGGCCCGATCGGCCGGGACGTTGCGCGCGAAGGCCGCCTGGACCTCGGGGGCGTCGACACCCTCGACATTGTTCACATAGGCCGCCAGTTCGCTCATCGGCAGGTCGTAGAGGGCCAGCCCGGCGACCAGTCCGCCCAGTCCGTCCACCGTCTCGAGCGAGTCGCTGAAGGCGCCGGTCAGGATGGCGCGGCGGGTGGTGATCTCCTGTTCGGTCGGCGCGGTCGAGCCCAGACGGGCCACCTCGGCGAGGATCAGGTCGGCGACCTCGGGCGCGGCGTCGTTGCGCGTCTGGGCCGAGGCGACGAAGGCGCCTGTGTCGCGCCGGACGCCCAGTGAGGACCGCGTGCCGTAGCTCAGGCCGCGCTTGATGCGGATCTCCTGATTGAGCCGCGAGGTGAAGCTGCCGCCCAGCAGGGTGTTGCCGAGGGTCAGCGGGAAATAGTCCGGCGTCGCGCGGGGCACGCTGCGCATGGCCACAGCCACCGCCGCCTGACCGGCGCCAGGCTGGTCGATGACGATGACGCGCGGCGCCACGGTCTGGCCGGCCGGCGATGCGGTGGGCGCGGCCGCAGCCCCGGCCGGGTTCCAGTCGCCGAACGCCGACTGCGCCAGCGCCCGGGCCTGCGCCTCGGTGATGTCGCCCGAGAACACCAGGGTGGCGGCCTCCGGCCGGTAGCGCGAGGCGTGGAAGGCGACGATGTCGTCGCGCGTGATCGACGGCAGGGACGTCACCGTGCCGACGCCCGGCGAGCCATAGGGCGCATTGCCGTAGACGACCCGGCCGACGGCCTGGCTCAGCACCTGACCGGGCGTGCTCAGCGCCACCTTCAGACCGTCCAGGGTCTGGGTCCGCTGGCGATCCAGCTCTTCCTCGGCGAAGGCCGGATTGCGCACCAGATCGGCCATCAGGGCGACCGTCTGCGGGAAGACGTTGGCGGGGGCGTTGGCGAAGACGTTGGTGAAGTCCGGACCGGCCCCGGCGCCGACATTGGCGCCCAGCTGTTCGATCTCGGTGGCGATCTGCGGCGCCGAGCGCGTCGCCGTCCCCTGGGTCAGCAGATTGGCGGTCAGGCTTGCCGCGCCGGCCTTGCCCGCCGCCTCGTCGGCCGCACCGGCGTCGAAGCTCAGACGCGCCGAGACCAGCGGCAGGCCGCTCTTGGGCGCCACCAGCACGCGCAGGCCGTTGTCCAGACGGAAGTCGGCGATGGCCGGGGTCGAGGGCGACACCGCCGCGCCCGGTTCGGGCATGCGGGCGCGCTCGGCCTCGGGCAGCAGGGTGAAGATCTCGCCGACGGGCGCCAGGTCGGCGACCCGCACGGGCGCGTCGACGGCGGTGTTCTGTTCCGTCGTCGGATGGGCCTCGTCGGCGGCGAGATAGCGGATCGTCGCCGCGCGCTGCGGGGTCAGATAGCGGCGCGCCACGCGCTGCACGTCTGCGGCGGTCACGGCCTGGATGTCGGCGATCTCGCGGTCCGCGGCCGAGGCGTCGCCGTTCGTCCCGATCAGGGCCGAGCCCAGCACATTGGCGCGGTCGTCGATGGTCTCGCGGCTGCGCAGGGCGTTGGCGACCAGCTCGTTCCTGGCCTCGGCCAGTTCGGCCTCGGTGACGGGCTCGTCGCGGAAACGGGCGATCTCGGCGTTCAGGGCGGCGACGCCCTCGTCCGCCGTATGGCCGTCGGCCATGATGGCGTAGGCGGTCAGGTGACCGGCCTGCTGCTTCATGTCGGGCGAGCTGCCGATCTGGGCCGCGATCTCCTGCTCATAGACCATCGACCGGTACAGCCGCGAGCTCTCGCCCGTGGACAGGATGCCGTCCAGCACCGTCAGGGCGGCCCGGTCCGGATCGGCATACTTCACCGTCGGCCAGGCCAGCATCACGGCGGGCAGAGGCACGTTGGGCGCATGGAAGGTCACGTCGCGCGGACCGGCGGGTTCCGGCTCGACCACATTGTTGGCCGGCAGCGGGCGCTCGGGATTGTCGATCGGCGCGAAATACCGGTCGATCCACGCGTCCAGCTGCGCCTGGTCGAAATTCCCCGCCACGATCAGATAGGCGTTGTCGGGCCGGTAGTAGGTGGCGTGAAAGCGCCGCACGTCCTCCAGGGTCGCCGCATCCAGATCCTCGATTGAGCCGATGGTGGTTCGGCGATAGGGGCTTTCCTGATAGACGGTGGCCGGTTCGAACAAGCCGAACAGGCGGCCGTACGGGCTGGCCAGAATGCCCTGCCGGTACTCTTCCTGCACCACGGCGCGCTCCGAGCGGAACACCTCCTCGCCCACGACCAGCGAGCTCATCCGGTCAGCCTCGGCGAACAGCAGGCGCTGCAGGTGGTTGGCCGGGATGGTCTCGTGATAGGCCGTCACATCGTCCGAGGTGAAGGCGTTGTTGTTGCCGCCCACGTCCTCGGTCAGGCGGTCGAAGGTCTCGTCGGGGAAATTCCGGGTCGCCTTGAACATCAGATGTTCGAACAGGTGGGCGAAGCCCGAACGCCCGGCCGGATCGTCCTTGGACCCGACCTTGTACCAGACCTGCACCGTCACATTGGCCGTCGACGCGTCCCGCGCCGTATAGACCTTCAGCCCGTTCGGCAGGGTGCGCTCCACAAAGCCCAGCGGCGGCACGGCGATCGTTGCGGCCGGCGCGGTCTGGGCGACGGCGGGGGCGACCGCGGGCAGGCCGAACAGCAGGGCCGAGGCTGCGGCGGTCAGGATCAGGCGGGACTTCATGGAAAGGGCTCCGAACGCCCGGCGCACGCGGGCCCGCGGACCCTATCAGCGGCCCGCCCGGGCGCACCTTACGGAGTCGTAATGTGGCCCCTCAGTCCAGCGTCAGCGCCTCGGCCAGCAGCTTCGCCTCGGCGGCGCGGCTGGAGCCCGTCCGCCAGGCCACCACGATCTCGCGGCGCGGGGCCCTGGCCGCGATCGGCCGCACGACGACGCCGGGCATGTCGGCGAGGCCCGCCCGCACCGCCATCTCGGGCAGGAAACTCACGCCCAGCCCCGCTGACACCATCTGCACCAGCGTATGCAGGGAGGTGGCGGCGAACACGTCGTCTCCCTTGGGCGGATCGATATCGAAGGCCGCCAGCGCCTGGTCGCGCAGGCAGTGGCCGTCCTCCAGCAGGATCAGATCCTCGGCCTTCAACGAGCCGGCCGGGATCGGCCCCGTGCCGGCCAGCGCGTGACCCAGCGGGGCCGCCGCCAGGATTTCGTCATCGCCGATGCGGGCATGGTCCACGCCGCTGGAGCTGTAGGGCAGGGCGATCACCGCCGCGTCCAGATGGCCCGCCTTCAGCCCGGCGATCAGCCGCGGCGTCAGGTCCTCGCGGATGAACAGCCGCAGGCCCGGATAGGCCAGCTTGATCCCGGGCAACTTGGTCGGCAGCAGGAAGGGAGCCACCGTTGGAATGACGCCCAGCCGGAACCGGCCCGACAGCGGCTTGCCCGCATTCTTCGCCGCCTCGACCAGATCCTCGGTGCGGGCCAGCACGTCCTCGGCGCGCCGCACGGCCTCGGCGCCGACGGCCGTCAGCTGGACATTGCCGCGCGTGCGCTCGACCACCGGGGCGCCCAGGATCTTCTCCAGCTCCTGCACACCGGCCGACAGCGCCGGCTGGCTGACATGCGCCGCCTCCGCCGCCCGGCTGAACGAGGCGTGCTCGGCCAGAAGCTTGAGATACTGGAGCTGTCGCAGGGTCGGAAGCATGCGAGCGACATAGGCGTTCGCTATGTCGAAAGCCATGGTTATCGACCTGCCCTATGCGGCGCCGTTACGCCGCCGCCGCGCCGAACTCCTCGTTCAGGGTTATGTCGAACCGGTCGGCGTTCATCACCTTCGTCCAGGCGGCCACGAAGTCCTTCACGAACTTCTGGCCGGCGTCCGCCGAGGCGTAGACCTCGGACAGCGCCCGCAGCTGCGAGTTGGAGCCGAACACCAGATCGGTGCGGGTCGCCGTCCACCGCTGTTCGCCGCTGATCCGGTCGGAGCCGATAAAGGTCTCGTCGCCGCTGTCGTCGACCTGTTTCCACGCCGTCCGCATGTCCAGCAGATTGACGAAGAAGTCGTTGGTCAACTGTCCCGGCCGGTCGGTGAACACGCCATGCTTCGACGCGCCGTGGTTGACCCCCAGCACCCGCAGGCCGCCGACCAGCACCGTCATCTCCGGCGCGGCCAGGCCCAGAAGTTGGGCCCGGTCGATCAGCAACTCCTCGGTGGGCACGTTGAAACGGACCTGCAGATAGTTGCGGAAACCGTCGGCCCTGGGCTCCAGCACGGCGAAGCCCTCGACGTCCGTCTGTTCCTGGCTGGCGTCGGTGCGTCCGGGCGTGAACGGAACCTCGATCGGATGGCCGCCGGCCTTCGCCGCCTGCTCGATCCCGACGGACCCGCCCAGCACGATCAGATCGGCGATCGAGACGTTCAGGCCCGAACCGGCCTTGATCTGCTCATAGACCTGCAGCACCCGGGACAGTTTCGCCGGTTCGTTGACGTCCCAGCTGCGCTGCGGCTCCAGCCGCAGGCGGCCGCCGTTGGCCCCGCCGCGATGATCCGAGCCGCGATAGGTCGCCGCCGCCGCCCAGGCCGTCCGGACTAGTTCGGCCACCGACAGGCCCGAGGCCGCGATCCGGTCCTTCAAGGCCTTGATGTCAGCCTCGCCAAGGACCGGTCCCTGATGCGCCGGAATCGGGTCCTGCCAGATCAGGTCCTCGGCCGGAACCTCGGGTCCGAGGTAGCGGACCTTGGGCCCCATGTCCCGGTGGCACAGCTTGAACCAGGCGCGGGCGAAGGCGTCGGCGAAATAGGCCGGATCGGCGCGGAACCTTTCCATGATCGGGCGGTACGCAGGATCGAATTTGAACGCCATGTCGGCGGTGGTCATCATCGTCGGCACGCGCTTGCCCGGCGTATGGGCGGCGGGGGCCAGGGTGTCCGACGGGTCGCCGACCGGATGCCACTGTTTGGCGCCGGCCGGGCTGCGGGTCAGCTCGTAGTCGTGGTCCAGCAGCATGTCGAAATAGGTCATGTCCCATTTGATGGGCGTCGGCGTCCAGGCGCCCTCGATGCCCGAGGTGATGGTGTGATCGCCCATGCCGCTCTCGTGGCCGGAGATCCAGCCGAGGCCCTGCTGGGCGATGTCGGCGCCCTCGGGACTGACCCCCACCTTCTTCGCATCGCCCGCTCCGTGGGCCTTGCCGAAGGTGTGGCCGCCCGCCGTCAGGGCCGCCGTCTCCTCGTCGTTCATCCCCATGCGGGCGAAGGTCTCGCGGATGTCGCGGGCCGACTGCAGGGCGTCCGGCACGCCGCCGGGCCCCTCGGGGTTCACATAGATCAGGCCCATCTGGATCGCCGCCAGCGGGCTCTCCAGCGCCATCTCCTTCTCGGGCTGGATACGGGTCTCATTGCCCTCCTCGCCGACCCAGTGTTCCTCGGTGCCCCAGTAGACGTCCTTCTCGGGCTCCCAGACGTCGGCGCGGCCGCCGCCGAAGCCGAACACCGGCCCGCCCATGCTCTCGATGGCGACATTGCCGGCCAGGATCATCAGATCGGCCCACGACAGGCTGGCCCCGTATTTCTGCTTGATCGGCCACAGCAGGCGCCGCGCCTTGTCGAGGTTGCCGTTGTCCGGCCAGCTGTTCAGCGGGGCGAACCGCTGCTGTCCCGAGCCGGCGCCGCCCCGGCCGTCCCCCGTCCTGTATGTCCCGGCCGAATGCCAGGCCATGCGGATGAAGAACGGGCCGTAGTGGCCGTAGTCCGCCGGCCACCACGGCTGGCTGTCGGTCATCAGGGCGGTCAGGTCGCGCTTCACCGCCGCATAGTCCAGCGACTTGAAGGCCCTGGCGTAGTTGAAGCCGTCGCCCATCGGGTCGCCGGTCCGCCCCTTCTGGTGCAGGATGTCGATGGCCAGCTGGTTGGGCCACCAGTCGCGGTTGGTTCGCCCCAGCAGGCTCCGCAGCGCCGCGGGCTCCTTCTTCGGATCGTTCAGGGGGGTGGGGCCGCCAGCGTTTCCGTCCATGGTTTCCTCCTGCGTCGAGCGCGATTGGACGTGAGCCTATGCCTGACTGTGCAGCAAGGAAAATCGATAAACTTTGTCGTCAGGAACAGCTGAAGTTATCGACAAACACGTCCCGCGCCGGGCGGCCATGGCGTGTCGCGCTTAAGGTGTTGTACCACAATCCACGATAGCCGTGACGGGCGGGCCGGGGTTTCGGGTCGCGCGTGTCGAGGGGGCCGCCATGCTGCATTGGCTTGTGATCATCGTGCTGGCGGTGATCGTCTACCGTCAGGGCGAGGCGCTCAAACGGCTCGAAGCCCTGCTCGGCAAGGCGCTCGGATCCCGCGACGCCCTGCCCGATCCCGGGCGGCCCGCGGCGCCGCCCGTGGCGACCCCCGCCGCGAGACCGGCGGCCAGCGTCGCGGAGGTTCACCCCGCCGCAAGGGTCAGCACGCCTGTAACACCGGCTCCGCCTCCGCCACCCCGGGTGACCGAATTCAGCCGTTCCGCTGCACCGCCGCGGCCGCCGGAACCTCGACCCACCCCCGCGCCGCGCCCCGCTCCGCCCCCGTCGAACCCGGTGAAATGGGCCTCGGTCTCGACCTGGCTGGCGGAGAACGGCCTGGCCTGGATCGGCGGCGGCGGCCTGGCGCTCGGCGGCCTGCTGCTCGTCGTCTACGCCGCCCAGCAGGGCGTCTTCACCCCGCCCCTGCGCATCTTCGCCGCCGTCGGCCTGGGCGGGCTGATGATCGCGGCCAGCGAATGGATCCTGCGCCAGAAACAGGCGCCGGGCGGACGGCATCTGCTGGCCGCCGCCGTCGCGGCCGGCGCGGGCGCGGTCACCCTTTATGGCGCCGTCTGCGCCGCCTATTCCCTGTACGGCCTGATCCCCTTCCCGGCCGCCGCCCTGCTGGCGGGCGCCATATCCCTGGGCCTTCTCGGTCTTGCGCTCCGTCATGGCGAGGCCCTGGCCCTGCTGGCGATTTTCGGGGCCGTGATCACGCCCTGGGTCACCGGCATATCGGTCTGGTCGCCCGCCGTGCTTCTCGCTTACGCGGTGCTCATCGGCGTCACCGGCTTCGTCGTCAGCGCCGCCCGCCTGTGGGGCCGGGCCGGCTTCGTGACCCTGGGGGGCTTGCTGCTCTGGAGCCTTTCCGAGGCGTTCGGCGGCGGCGCGGCCCCGCTGCTGCTTCTGGCCGCGGCCGGTCCGGCCTGCGCCGTGTTCTGGCGCCGCGCCAACCGGCGGGACGACCCCGCCGACCCGCAATCGAAAGTCTTCTTCCAGCAGCCCGCCGCCGCCCTGCTCATGGCCAGTCTGTTCTCGGCCCAGCTATGGACGGGCGATCCGGGCGGCGTCGCGCATCTGCCGGCGGCCGTCCTGATCTCGGGCGCGCTCGTGGCGCTGGGGGCCGTGATCGTCGGGCCGGGCCTGGCGCCGGCGGGAATCTTCGCGGCGCCCGTCGCCGTGGCCGTATTCGCGACGCTGGCGACCCTCGCCCTCGACGGACGCCATCCCGCCTTCGGCGCCTGCCTGCCGTGGATTCACGGCCTGACCGCCCTGATCCCGGTCGCCGCCCTCGCCGCAGCCCTGCGTTCGCCGCCCGCCGCGCGCACCACCCTGCTGGCCATTGGCGGCGTCGGCGTCGCCGTCCTCGCCAACCTCGCCTGGCCCCTGCTGGATGTGGCCGGGTTCCAGCTCGCCTGGCTGCTGGCGGCGATCCTCAGCGTCGCCCTGTTCGCCACCGCCGCCCTGATCGCCCGACGGGTCGAGGACGTCCTGCGCGACCGGGGGCTGGTCCTGTGGCTCGCCGCCGCCGCCGAGCTGGCCTTCCTGTCGATCCATGCGGCGATCCTTCCGCAGTTCGAACCGCCGGCCTTCGCCGTCTCGGCCGTGCTTCTGGCGCTCGCCGCGCGCCGCCTGTCATGGGCGGGTCTGGCCCAGGCCGGCGTGGCGGCCGGCCTGTTCACCCTCGCGACCATGTTCCGCCCCGAATTCATGGGCGCGGCGCTGGAAGGACGGCTGTCCCTGCCCTTCACCCTCGCCGCCTCCGCCGGCGCCGCGGCGCTGCTCTATTTCGCCGCCCGGATGACGCCAAATGCGCGCGCGCCAAACCGCAACGAGGTCGAGGCCCAGACCACGGCCGCCCTCATGGTTCTGCTGACCGGCCTGTTCATCGGCCTGCACGTCATCCTGACCGGCGCCGATCCGGACGCCGCATCGGGCGGCCTGTTCGAAGCCTCCCTGCGCACCCTTCTGTTGCTCGCCGCCGGGCTTCTGCTGGTGGTGCGCCAGCGCACGGACGACGGCCCCATCGCCCGCTGGCGCTCGGTGATCGTGGTCTGCCTCGGAGCCGTCCACGGCCTGTTCATCCAGGGCCTGGTCTGGAATCCGTGGTGGGGCCTCGGCGCGCCGCCGGTCGGCCTGCCCGTGCTCAACACCCTGATCGTCGCCTTCCTGGCCCCCGCCGCCCTTCTGGCCGTCTGCGCCGCGCGCCGCCGGCCGACGGACCGGTGGGCGCAGCTCTGGGCCGCGACGGGCGCCCTGTTCGCCTTCCTCTGGGCCGTGCTGGCCGTGCGTCACCTGTTCCAGGGCGCGGACATGGGCGAGGCTGGAATCGGCCGCGCCGAGGGTTGCGCCTACGCCGTCCTCCTGCTCGCCACCGTGCGCGCCTTCGCCCAGGACCGGTTCAACAACCCGCTGGCGGTCTGGCTGCGCCATGCCGCGCCGCCCGTCGGCTGGGTCGCCCTGATCTTCGCCGGTCTGATGTTCGGCCTGCTGGCCAGTCCGTGGTGGGGCCTGTCGCAGACGCCGCTGTCGATCGGAGAGGGCGCGCCGGTCTTCGGCCTCTACGCCGTCGGCGCGGTGCTGGCCTGGGCCGTCAGTCGCAAGTCCATAGCCCTGGGCAAGGCCGCCCTCGCCGTCGCCTTCGGCGTCGCGCTGGTCCTTCTGCTCCACCTGATCCGCTGGGCCTTCCACGGCCCGGCCATGGCCTTGGGAGAGTTGGGACGGGCGGAAGCCGCCGCCTACGCCGTCGTCGGCCTCGCCACCGCCCGCCTGCTGCTGACCGACCGGATCATGGCCGCCTCCGCCCGCACCGAATGGCTGAGACGCGCCGCGCCCGCCCTGACCTGGGCCGCCATGGGTCTGGCCGCCCTGGTGTTCGGCCTCTACGCCAGCCCGTGGTGGGGTCCGCTGACCGAGCCCCTCGCCTCCATACCGGCCGCCGTCCTGCTTTTTGGCCTCTATGCCCTCGGCGCCGCTGCCATGGCCAGCCTGCAGCCTGCGCAAGGGGCCATGGGCAAGGCCGCGACGGCCGGAACCGTCGGCATCCTGTTCGCCCTGATGACGCTGCTGATCCGCTGGGTCTTCCATGGCGGGGTCATGAGCGTCTCGACGCCCGGCGGCGGGCTGGAGACCTGGACCTTCTCGGCCCTGTGGGCGGTGTTCGGCCTCGCGGTCCTGAGCCTCGGCTCCGCCCGCCGCGACGTCGCCCTGCGCTGGGCGGGTCTGGCGGTGCTGCTGTTCACGGCGGCCAAGGTCATGCTGTTCGACCTCGCGCGGCTTGAAGGCGTCATTCGCGCCGCCTCCTTCCTCGCCGTGGGCGCCCTGTTCCTGGCGGGGGCGATCGCCGCACGCCGCCTGAACACCCGGGCCTCGACGCGCGGGGACGCCGATACGCCGTAAGGTCAGACTGGAGTTGGGGTCAAAACAGTTTCGTTCAAGAATGGTCGAACGCGTTTTTATGCGCAGACTGCGGAGCCCTTGAAGCACGGAGGGCTGCCCCATGCGTATCCTGTTGTCGACCTACGGGTCCCGCGGCGATGTCGAACCCCTGGTCGGACTGGCCATCCAGCTCAAGGCGCTCGGCGCCGAGGCGGTCGTGTCCGCCCCGCCGGATCAGGAGTTCGTCGACCTGCTGGCCCGCGCCGGCGTCCCCCTGGCCCCGGCCTTCACCCCGGTTCGCGAATGGATCGAGTCGGCGAAGGCGCGGCCTGCGGACGGCATCCCCCAGTATGCGGCCCGGATGATCGGCGCGCAGTATGAGGCGATCGGCGCGGCCGCCGAAGGCTGCGACGCCATCGTGGCCACCGGCCTGATGCCCTCGGCCGCCGCCGCGCAGTGCGTCGCCGAAAAGCGGGGTCTTCCGTACCGGCACGTGACCTTCTGCCCGCTGTTCCTGCCCTCGGAACACCACCGGCCCTTCCCCTATCCGGGCTATCCGCACCCGCCGGAGACGACCGACCCCCGCGACCTCTGGACGCTGAACATCGCGGCCATGAACGGCCTGTTCGGCACGGCGGTGAACGGCCAGCGCGCCGCCGTCGGCCTGCCGGCGACGGACAACGTCCGCGACCACGTCTTCACCGACCGTCCGCTGCTGGCCTCGGACCCCGTCCTGTGGCCGTGGGCGCCGACCGACCTCACCGACGCCGTCCAGACCGGCGCCTGGATCCTGCCCGACCGCCGTCCCCTGCCCGCGGATCTGGAAGCCTTCATCGAGGCCGGCGCCCCGCCCGTCTATGTCGGCTTCGGCAGCATCGCCCTGCCGTCCACGCGGGAGGCCGCCCGCGTCGCGATCGAGGCCGCCCGGGCGCACGGCCGCCGCGTGGTTCTGGCCCGCGGCTGGGTCGAGGCGGCGCCGCTCGACGACGGAGCCGACGTCTTCCTGACCGGCGACGTCAACCAGCAGGCTCTCTTCCCCCGCATGGCCGCCGTCGTCCACCACGGCGGCGCGGGCACCACCACCACGGCCACCCGCGCGGGCGCTCCGCAGGTCATCGTCCCCCAGATCGTCGATCAGCCCTTCTGGGCCGCCCGCGTCGCCGGACTGGGCGTCGGCGTGGCGCACGACGGCGCGACCCCGACGCTTGAGTCCCTGTCCGCCGCCCTCGCGACGGCGCTCAAGCCCGGGATGCGCGACCGGGCGGCCGCCGTCGCGCCGACCATCCGCGCCGATGGGGCGACGACCGCCGCCGGGCTGCTGCTCGACGCGCTCTAGCCCGCCGTCTCCGCCATCCACCGCATCCGGCAAGCCATCATCGCCGTCTCGCCCAGCCGGTCGACCAGCCGCCAGTTGACCACCGCACCGATCGGCGCTCCGACGACGGGGATCAGCTGGGCCATCTTGGCCAGGTCGATGTAGTCGCGGTACTCGATCTGGAACTTGCGCCAGTCGTACTCGGTGATCGCCTGCGGCTGGTCCACGCCGGCGATCCACCGTTCCAGCTCGGCCAGCGCCTCGGGCCGCCGCCTGGCGCTTGCGAAGGCCAGATGGAAGATGTGCAGCACGAACAGCCGGTCGCGGACCGTATCCCCGCCCCAGCCGTAGGCGCCGACCACGTCGCCGAGCATCCGCACCTTGATCGCCATCAGGGCCGGAAAATCTGCGGCCGCCAGCACGAAGCCGCCCGCGCCCGCGACCCCGCCCTCGACCCCGGCGGTGGTGCGGTACGTCCGGATCATGGCCCGCGCCCTCAGCTCCCGTGCGGCCAGCGAGCCCTCGGCCCGCGGCCGGGTCTGAATCAGGTCCGAGCCGAACAATATCCCCTTCGTCATCGCCTCGACGCCGGCGGTGATGACGGCGTGGACCCGCTTGGGGATGATCCGGTTGATCCGCTCCTGCGCGCCGCGGGTCGCCCGATCCCACAGTCCCGGCCGCTTCAGCACCCTGGCCCGCCACGCCTCGACCTCGGCGCGCACCGTCGTCTCGTCCACGACTGTGATCAGGTCGGCGGGCGTCTCTTCGGCGGCGACGATTTCGGGCAGGCTGGCCATGACGGCTCCGGGTGACGCGGCGTTACGGTTGCAGGCGAAAGCGAGCGGGTCTAGACCGCCGCCAACGCTTTCCCTCCCCACCCTAACAGACCGGCCCCAAGTCGCGCGTGAGCGGGACAGGCCCCAAGCAAACGGCCTCAAGTAGCGCCAAGCGCGGTAGGCCCAAGGAGATGTATATGGCTCGCGCGAAGATCGCCCTTATCGGCGCCGGCATGATCGGCGGCACCCTGGCCCATGTGGCGGCGCGTGAGGCGCTGGGCGACGTCATCCTGTTCGACATCGCCGAAGGCACGCCCCAGGGCAAGGCGCTGGACATCGCCGAGGCCACCGCCGTCATCGGGACCGACGTCTCGCTGAAGGGCGCCAACGATTACGCCGAGATCGCGGGCGCCGACGTCTGCATCGTCACCGCCGGCGTGCCGCGCAAGCCGGGCATGAGCCGCGACGACCTGATCGGCATCAATCTGAAAGTCATGAAGGCCGTCGGCGAGGGCATCAAACAACACGCCCCGAACGCCTTCGTCATCTGCATCACCAACCCGCTGGACGCCATGGTCTGGGCCCTGCAGAAATTCTCGGGCCTCCCGAAAGAGAAGGTCGTCGGCATGGCCGGCGTGCTCGACTCGGCCCGCTTCGCGTATTTCCTCGCCGAGAAGACCGGCGTCTCGGTGCAGGACATCCACGCCTGGACCCTGGGCGGTCACGGCGACGACATGGTGCCGATGGTGCGCCACTCGACCATCGGCGGCCTGCCCCTGCCCGACGCGGTCAAGGCCGGCTTCCTGAGCCAGGCCGAGCTGGACGCCATCGTCGACCGCACCCGCAAGGGCGGCGGCGAGATCGTCGCCCTGCTGAAGACCGGCTCGGCCTTCTACGCCCCGGCTGAATCGGCCATCGCCATGGCCAGGAGCTACCTGCTGGACCAGAAGCGCGTCCTGCCCTGCGCCGTCTGGCTGTCGGGCGAATACGGCCTGAAAGACCTCTACGTCGGCGTGCCGGCGATGATCGGCGCCGCCGGCGTCGAGAAGGTGGTCGAGTTCACCACCAACGACGAAGAAAAGGCCATGTTCGCCAAGTCGGTCGAGTCGGTGAACGGCCTGATCCAGGCCTGCAAGGACATCGACGGCAGTCTCGCCTGAGGCTCCCCGGCGTAACCAGACAAAAGGCCCCGGAGCGATCCGGGGCCTTTTCGTTTGGTCGCACGCCGTCCCTTGACGCCGCCGCCTTCCGGACCAATACTGATCCACATGGTTCAGTATTCACAAGCCCGCCTCGACGCCTCCTTCTCCGCCCTGTCCGACGTCACCCGGCGTGGCGTTCTGGAGCAGCTGGGACGGTCGGACGCGTCGATCACCGAGCTGGCCGACAAATTCCATATGACCCTGACGGGCATGAAGAAGCACGTCGGCGTCCTCGAACATGCGGGGTTCGTGACGACCGAAAAGATCGGCCGCGTGCGGCGGTGTCGGCTGGGCCGGCGCCGGCTCGAGGAAGAGGCCGCATGGATCGAAAACTACCGCCAGGTCTGGGCCGCGCGCTTCGATGCGCTGGATCAGGTGGTTGAGAATTTGAAACTCAGGGAAAACTGATGACTAACCCCACCACGATCAAACGGACATCCGACCGCGAGCTGGTCGTCACCCGCACCTTCGACGGACCGCCGCGCATCGTGTTCGAGGCCTGGACCACGCCCGAACTGATGAAACAGTGGTGGGCGCCCCGGTCGATGGGCGTGCCCCTGCTGTCGTGCGAGATGGATGTCCGCACCGGGGGAGGCTACCGGCTCGCCTTCGGTCAGGACGAAGCCTCGGCCTTCGCCTTCTACGGCAAATACATCGAGGTGACGCCGCCCTCGCGTCTCGTCTGGACGAATGAGGAAGACCAGGACGGCGCCGTGACTACGGTCACCTTCGAAGGACGGGACGGCAAGACGTTCCTGACCGTGCACGAACTCTACCCCTCGAAGGAGGCCTTCGAGGCCGGCCACGGGGCGGAGGAAGGGTTGGCCGAACAGTTCGGGCAGCTGGACGAACTGCTCGCCCGCCTGACCGCGCAGGCCTGAAGCCCCTCCATTCCGTTCCTCCCGGCGAAAGCCGGGATGAAGCGGTGCTTAATTCGCCGGCGGTGTCCCCGGAGCCGCCGCCTGGGCGAGCGTCTGGGCGAACTGGCGCAGCATCTGCAGCCAGATCACCGTCGGCTCCTGCAGCTGTTCCGTCCCGGTCGAGGTCAGCACGACGTCGTACTGGGCCACCGCCCCGGCCGCATCAGGCGTGGCCCCCGGCACGAAGAAGGCCTTCAGGTAGCGGTTGCCGCGGTTCCATTCGTTGATCTGCTCGACCGTGATCGGACCTGAGAAGACGGCGCTGTACTGCACGTCGTCGCACAGGCTCGCCGCCGCGCAGTTGTAGAAGGTCAGGGTCCAGGGCAGCGGCTGATCGGCGACCGTCAGGACCTGCGCCCCCTCGGCTGCCGTCGGCTCGGCCACCGAACCGCCGAGGCCGATCAGCCAGGTCCGGGCGTCGGCGACGACCACCCCCTTGCTCGCGGCCACGGACGCGGCGGGGGCGGGCGTCTGGGCCAGGGCCGGCGAGGCGGCGCCGAAGGCCAGGACGGCGAAAAGAACGGACAGGCGCATGGGAAATCTCCGGTTTCGCGAACTGTGGACCGGCGGCCCCAGCGGAATTGTGGCGATCACCTTATGACGTTCTTTCGCGCGCCAGCCACTCCGCGCCCGACATTTCTTTGAGGCGCGACACCGTCCGCTCGAATTCGAAGGCGCCGACGCCCTTCCGATACAGGACCTCGGGCGCCGCCTCGGCCAGGACCACCAGCCGCGTCCCCGCCTCATAGAGGGCGTCGATCAGGGTCACGAACCGCCGCGCCTCGTGATGGTTGGCCGGACCCAGCACGGGCAGGTCCTCGATGAACAGGGTGTGGAACCGCTCGGCGATGGCCAGATAGTCCTGCGGCCCCAGCGCGGTCCCGCACAGCTGCGCGAACGTCGCCCGCGCCAGCCCGCCGTCGGTGCGCTCGATGACCACGTCGCGGCCCTGCACCTTCAGATGCGCCGGGCATTCCTCCTGATCGCCCTTCAGGTCGGACCACAGCGTCTCGAAGGCCGCGCGGCAGGCCTCATCCGGGGGCGCGAACCACACCTTGTCCCCCATCAACCGGTCCAGCCGCCAGTCGTGCGCGCCCGTAACGCTGACCACGACGCATTTTTCCTCGATCAGGTCGATGAAGGGGACGAACAGTTCGCGGTTGATCCCGTTCAGATACAGCTGATCCGGCGCCCGGTTTGACGTCACCGCCAGCACCACATTCTCCTCGAACAGGGCCTCGAACAGCCGGCCCAGGATCAGGGCGTCGGCGATGTCGGTGACCTGCAGCTCGTCGAAACACAGCAGCCGCGCCTCGGACGCGATCAACTGCGCCACCGGCTTGATCGGATCGTCGCCCCTCCACCGGCCGAACCGCGTCCGGCGTGCGGCGGCGTCGCCCTCGCGCCACTGCCGTATCAGGTCGTGCACCCGCGCCATGAAGGCGTGGAAATGGGCCCGCGTCTTCCGCCTCTCGGGCGCGCAGGCGTAAAAAAGATCCATGAGAATGGATTTGCCCCGCCCCGGCGGTCCCCAGAGATAGACGCCGCGCACCGGGTTCCGGCCGAACAGCCCGCCCAGCGGGGCCTTTGCGCGCAGGTCCTTTTCCAGCCGCGACAGGGCCTCGACCACCACAAGCTGCGACGGATCGGGGGTCAGCCGGCCGTCCTGGATCCGATTCTGATAGGCGCGACTGGTTCGGGACGGCATGAAGGCGTCATAGCCTTTCCTCGCGCCCGCCGCCTAGCTAGGTTGCCGCGCAGGGGAGCGACACATGCGATTTCTGACAGGCGCGGCGTTTTGTATTGCGCTGGGACTCGCCACACCGGCCTCCGCGCAGGACACGGTGCCCCTGCCGGTCCGCATCGAAGGCCCGGCGCATATCCGACTGCATATCACGAAGACGGACCGCAGGGACGCCGAGCCGGAACAGCGAGCCGCCTTCACCTACGACGTCACCCTTTCGAAGGCCCGGGAAGACACCGGCCGTCGCGAGGTCGTCTGGCGCCTCACCCATGTCGACGGTGAAGACGTGACGCCCGAGTCTTCGCCCAGCCCCGACATCAGGATGACCGTCGACGAAACGCTGACACCGGTCTCCCTGGACAACCTCGCCGAAATCATTGCGGCGACGCGCCGGCGGCTCGAGCAGTCGGGTGACGAGGAAGCGGGTGGGAGCGCCCTGCGCATGCTCGCCAGTCTGACGCCGGAAACGGCGGCTCCCCTCTTCACGGCCGACGCGGGGATGATCGCCACCGGGCAGGGGACGGACCTGTTCCTGGGAGAGGACAATTCCTACGAGGCGGCAGGCCGGCTTCCATGGGGCGGGGCTGACATCATCATGGTTGGAACCTACCGGCTCGTTGAGGTCGATCCCGCCGCCGGAAAGGCGCGGCTTCACTGGTCGCAGGATATCGATCCCGACTCCCTCATGGCGGCCATTCCCGCCATGATCGACGGAATAGTCGCGGACAAGGCCAAGCAGGACGACAGCGCCGACCTGGAGGCCAAGATCCGGGCCTCCCTGACGAATGCGACGCTGACGAACAATCGCAACTGCGACTTCACGATCGATATCGCGACGGGCCTGGCCGAGAAGGTCGACTGTCTGACGGTCGTCGAATTCGTCGCCGGCGAGGAGAGTTCGCGGAGAGAGACGCGGTTGATCGCGACGCAGGTTCTGACGCCCCGGCCATAAGCGCCGCAAATGGGTGCGCCGTCCGATCTCGGGTCGGGCGGCGTCCGGAGAGCGGAAAAGCGATTGCTTCGCCGCCGGGAACCCCCACATAGGGGCTCGCCATAAATCCGCGCCCGAGTTGCGCGAAGCGCGGCGCCGGACTCAGGAACAGGACTAACCAAAATGGGCTATCGCGTCGCCGTCGTAGGCGCCACCGGCAACGTCGGCCGGGAAATGCTGAACATCCTCGAGGAGCTCAACTTCCCCGTCGAGACCATGCACGCCGTCGCCTCGCGCAAGTCCAAGGGCGTCGAGGTGTCCTGGGGCGACAGGACCATCAAATGCGAGGACATCGAACTGTTCGATTTCTCGACCGTCGACCTGGTGCTGATGAGCGCCGGCGGCGACGCCTCGCGCGCCTGGTCCGAGAAGATCGGCAAGGCCGGCCCCATCGTCATCGACAATTCGTCCGCCTTCCGCATGGACCCGGACGTGCCGCTGATCGTGCCCGAGGTGAACCCGGACGCCATCAAGCTGGCGACGAAGAAGAACATCATCGCCAACCCCAACTGCTCGACCGCCCAGCTGGTCGTGGCCCTCAAGCCGCTGCATGACGCGGCGAAGATCAGGCGCGCCGTGGTCTCGACCTATCAATCGGTCTCGGGGGCCGGCAAGGCGGGCATGGACGAGCTGTGGAACCAGACCAAGGCCATCTACGGCCTCGGCGACGCGCGGCCCAAGCTCTTCCCCAAACAGATCGCCTTCAACGTCATCCCCTTCATCGGGTCCTTCCTCGACGACGGCTACACCGACGAGGAAGCCAAGATGTGGAACGAGGTCCACAAGATCATGGACCCCTCCATCAGGCTCACCGTCACCTGCGTGCGCGTGCCCGTCTTCGTCGGCCATTCCGAGTCGGTGAACCTCGAGTTCGACCGTCCCATCTCGCCCGACGAGGCCCGCGCCATCCTGCGCGACGCTCCCGGCGTCATGGTCATCGATAAGCAGGAGCACGACGGCTACATCACCCCCGTCGACGCCGCCGGTGAACACGCCGTCTACGTCTCGCGCATCCGCAAGGATCCGACCGTCGAGAACGGCCTGTCGCTGTGGGTGGTCTCCGACAACCTGCGCAAGGGCGCCGCCCTCAACGCCGTCCAGATCGCCCAGCTGCTGGACGAGACGGGCATGATCAAGCCGACGTCGGGGTATCGCACGATCACCGTCTAGGACTCCCCTCTCCCGACGGGAGAGGGCTTGAGCGCACGGCGGCGAAGCCGTCGTCCTTGCGCTCAAGGGTGACGGGTGGCCGCCCCGGGGCGGCTTCGCCGCTTCACCACCCGACCCTCATCCGGCCCTCCGGGCCACCGTCTCCCATAGGGAGAAGGAAACAGAAGCGTCGCCATGACCCCGTCCGACAGTTCACGCGCCGCCCTGTTCTCCGCCTTCGGCTGCTATGTCATGTGGGGCTTCATGCCCCTGCTGTTCATGGCCCAGGGCGATCTGCATTTCGACGCGATGGAGATCCTCGCTCACCGCGCCCTGTGGGCCGTGGCGGTCGCGGGGCTGCTGGTCTTCCTGGCGGGGCAGGGCGGTCAGGTGCGCGCCGTCTTCGCCTCGCCGAAGACCCTCGGCTGGCTGACCGTCTCGACCCTGCTGATCGGGGTCAACTGGGGCCTCTACGTCTGGGCCACCACCCATGAGGCGACGCTGGAGGCCAGCCTCGGCTACTATATCAACCCGCTGCTCAACATGGTCGTGGGCCTGTGGCTGTTCCGCGAGAAGATCGACAAATGGGGCTGGGTCGCCATCGGCCTGGCCGCGATCGGCGTGGGCTTCCAGACCGCGGCGCTCGGCCGTCCGCCGTGGATCTCCATCGTCCTGGCCCTCAGCTTCGCCAGCTATGGCGTCATCCGCAAGCGCGTCCCCATCGACGCCCAGGCCGGCCTGCTGGTCGAATGCCTGCTGCTGGTCCCGTTCGGCCTCGCCTGGGTCCTGTGGCTCCAGCACACGGGCGCCGGCGTGGCCTTCGACAGTCCGGTCAACACCCTGTGGGCCCTCGCCAACGGCCCGGCCACGGTCCTGCCCCTGGCCCTGTTCGCCTGGTCGGCGCGCCGTCTGCCGCTGTCGACCATCGGCTTCATCCAGTTCCTCGCCCCCACGCTCCAGTTCGCTGTCGGCGTCTGGGCCGGCGAGGCGCTGACGCCCCTGCGCGTGATCAGCTTCGCCTTCATCTGGGGCGGCGCCGGGGTGTTCGCGGCCGCGGCCTTCTTCCGCCACCGCGCCGCGCGCGAGGCCTTGAAGCGGGCCGCTGAACCAGCCTAGCGTCACGCTCCCACGGAGCGCGCCATGGCCGGTCAATCATTATCGCCCGCCCGCAAACGCTGGATCCTGGCCGCCACCGTCCTCGGCTCCAGCCTGACCTTCATCGACGGCTCGGCGCTGGGCGTGGCCCTGCCCTCGATCCAGAAGGACCTCGGCGCCGGACCCGCTGCGGTCCAGTGGGTTTCCAACGCCTATCTTCTCACCCTCGGCGCCCTGGTCCTGATCGGCGGGGCGGCGGGCGACCGGTTCGGGCGGCGGCGGGTCTTCCTGATCGGCGTCGCCGTCTTCGCCGTCGCCTCCATCGCCTGCGGTCTGGCCCCGACGGTCGAACTGCTGATCGCCGGCCGGGCGGTTCAAGGGATCGGCGCCGCCATGCTGACGCCCGGGGCCCTGGCCGTCATCGGCGCCGCCTTCCCGCCCGACGAACGCGGCAAGGCCTTCGGGACCTGGGCCGGGGCGGGGGCCGTCTTCGGCATGGTCGGGCCGCTGGTCGGCGGCTGGCTGGCGGATCAGGCCGACTGGCGCTTCATCTTCTGGATCAACGTCCCGCTGGCCATCCTCACGGTCATCGTCACCCTCAGGGCCGTGCCCGAAAGCCGCGACGACGACGCCCGCGGCCTCGACTGGCCGGGCGCCCTGCTCGCCATGACCGGCCTTGGCGCCCTGACCTGGAGTCTGACCGCCGCGCCCGACCTCGGCTGGGGCCATCCGGGCGTTCTCGGCGGCCTGATCGCCGGCGCTCTCGGCCTCGCCGCCTTCCTGTGGGCCGAGGCGCGCGAGCGGCATCCGATGATGCCGCTCGGCCTGTTCCGATCGTCCGTGTTCAGCGGAATCAACCTGTTGACGCTGCTGCTCTATTTCGCGCTCGGCGGGGCGATGTTCTTCCTGCCCTACGACCTGATCCGGGTGCAGGGATTCAGCGCCACCATGGCCGGCGCCGCCATGCTGCCCTTCGCCTTCGTCATGGGCCTGTTCTCGGGCTACGCGGGCAAACTGGCCGACCGTTTCGGAGCCCGGCTGTCGCTGAGCGTCGGACCGATCCTGGCCGGGATCGGCCTCGCCCTGCTGGCCTTGCCCGATCCCGGCGCCGGCTATGTCGACGGGCCGCTGGCCGGGATGACGGTGATGGCGATCGGCATGACCCTGGCCGTCGGCCCCCTGACCGCCGCCGTCATGGGCGCGGTTCCGTCCGGCCACACGGGCATAGCCTCGGGCGTCAACAACGCCGTCGCCCGCGTCGCCGGTCTGCTGGCCGTCGCCCTGCTGGGAGCCGTCCTGTCGGCCGTCTTCGTGAGCCAGACCGACAGTCCCGGCGCCCGCGAGCTGCTGGGCCGGGTCATGGCCGGCGCCGATCTCGAGGCCGCCGCGGCGGACGCCTTCCACGCCGCCTTCCGCGTGGTCATCCTGACCTGCGCGGCGCTGGCCGTGCTGGCCGGGATCATCGGCGGCCTGACCGCGCCGAAGCGCGTGGCTGGTGGCTAGTGGCTGGTGGCTGGTGGCTGGTGGCTGGTGGCTGGTGGCTGGTGGCTGGTGGCCAGTGGCTAGTGGCCAGTGGCTAGTGGCTAGTGGCTAGTGGCTAGTGGCTAGTGATTGTAGCTTCACTGACGGCGGAGGGGCGACGCGGTCAGCGCGGCCACTCAGGCGGCGGCCAGCCACTAGCCACTAGCCACTAGCCACCACTCACTCCCCTTACAGTCCCCCGTACAACGCCCCGATCAACCGTTGCGCCCGCGGGTCGCCGACCAGATACGGCGACTGCCGCGTCATCACATAGGCCCCTGACACCCCCGCGTCCGCATCGGCGAAGGCGCAGCTGCCGCCCCAGCCGCAATGTCCGACCGCCGTCGGATTGGGGCCGAAGATGTGCAGACCCTCGTTGCGCATCAGCCCCGCCGCCCAGCTGACGTCGAACGGCACCACCTTGTCGCGGCCGTGAATCCGCTCGCGCAGCATCTCCGCCCGCACCCCCGGCGACAACACGGTCCGGCCCTCCAGCGCGCCGCCATTGGCCAGCACCCCCATGATCCGCGCCAGATCCAGCGCCGTCCCGTGCAGATTGGCCGAGGGCATCTCCATCGTCCGCCACTCGGTCGAACCGCGCCCGCCCGGCGCCGATCCCTTGTCGAGGAAGGCCGAGGTCTTGATCGCGTCTATGGTCCCCAGATCGGGCGCCGAGGCCGGTTTGCGCAAGGCCGCCACCCGGCCGTGCTCGGCCTCGGGCAGACCGATCCACAGGTCGAGGCCGAACGGGGCGGCGAAGTCCTCGCGCAGGGCCGCGCCCATGCTGCGCCCGTCGACCAGCCGGAACAGCTCCCCCGCCAGAAAGCCGATGGTGATCGGGTGATAGCCCGACGCCGTCCCCGGCGGCCACATCGGCGCCTGGGCGCACAGCCGCTCCAGCACCGCCTCGCGATCGAACCAGATGGCCGGATCGACCGTCTCCGAAAAGCCGGGCAGACCCGCCTGATGGCTCATCATCTGGCCGACGGTGATCACCGCCTTGCCTGCCTGCCCGAACGCCGGCCAGTAGCTGGCGACCGGCCGCTCATAGTCCAGCAGCCCGCGCTCGACGCAGGTCGCGATCAGCAGGGCCATCACCGCCTTGCCGGTCGAGAACACCGGCGTCAGCGTGCGCGCGCCATACGGAACCGTCCTGGCCGCATCCGCCCATCCGGCCCACAGATCGACCACCGTCTCGCCGCCGACGCAGACGCTGAACCGCGCCGCCTGTTCGTTCAGCCCCTCGGGCGCATCGGTGAAATTGGCGGCGAAGGCGTCCTTCACGGCGGCGAAACGCGGCGGGCAGACGCCATGGATGTTGGGGAGGAGGGTCATGGGGTTGTCCTACCGGCCAAGGGCCGGCCCGTCACCTGCCGCCGCCTCAGCCTGCTATGGGTGAAAGCGGGCCTTGGCATGGCGCGTCCGGCGCCCGATACCCATCCGCGTGACCGTTTATCGGGGCGTCCATGAAGATCGCTTCCGCCATCCTCCTGCTGCTGCTCGCCACGGCTCTTGGTCTCGTCGAGATTCTGTCCATGGTTGATCCCGCCGGGACGAAGCTGGCTGACGATGGAGACCCATGGGGAGACCCCCGGACAGGTTGGGAAGTCCACGCGATCTCCATCGGACTGATCACAGCCCTGGTTGGTGGCGCGGTGCTTCTGCTTCGCGGACGGAAGAAGAGCTGACCGTCTCAACGTCCGCAACGGGTCGTGAGCGGACCTCCGCGTGATCGCGGATAGCGGACCTACTGCGAGAACAGCAGGACGCTGTGATCCGGCCCTGAAATCAGCACGCCGTTGTTCGGGGTCCGGGAAACACTGTCCGCGCCGTCCAGCGCGCGGACCACCTCGTCGAGACGCGGCGGCTGGCCGATCTCGCACACGGGTCCGCCCGCGCCCGGCCGCGAGGCGAAAGTGATGCGTTGGCCCTCGATGCGATAGGCGCGCGCCACGCCGGCGCATCGCGGCTCCCACCAGAGCTGCTGTTCGTCGCCCGTCAGCGACAATCCGACCGGCTCGTCGAGCGAGCGGCCGTCGATCCCCGCGACCCGCCATGCCCCGGCCAGACTCCTGACCTGCGCCGACGGTTCGACCGTCGAGGGCGCGGGCTCAGACCGGGCCTCGACAGGCGTCGGGACGACTGCAGGCCCTGGTTCGCAGGCCGCCAGCCCCAGGAGCAGGATCAGAAGGGCGGGTCCGGGTCGCCTCATGGTCTGAACTCCACAGCCTGGCCACGAAGCGGGAACGACCCGGCTTCCCCCAGGGTTCCTGCGGGCTTCCGGCCTCCTTGTCCGCTGGCCGGCCACGGGTCCGCCACTTTCGCGGCCTCTCTTCTCTCCGGGGCGCTTTGCGAGACGGGTCATGAAGCGGATCGGACTGGTGTTTCTGTTGCTGGCGGCGGGCTGCACCCAGCCGCCCGACCCCCGCGGCGTGCACCCCGGCGAAGTGCTGCTTCAGGTCGCCGCCACCGGTCGCGCCGACGCCCGGCCGGACGAGGCCCGGCTGACCGTTGGCGTCTCGACCAACGCGCCGTCCGCCGCCGCCGCCAGCGCCGGCAACAACGCCGCCATGGCGCGGGTCTCGGCCGCCCTGACGCGGCTCGGCGTCAAGCCGGACGACATCCAGACCCGCTCCGTCACCCTGGGCCGTGTCGACTACGGCCCCGGCCGCGGCGGCTACCGCGCCGAGAACATGGTCGAGGTGCGCATCCGCGACGTCCGTCAGGCCGGCCCCGCCATCTCCGCCGCGACCGAGGCGGGCGGCAATGTGGTGTCAGGCCCCGACCTGCACGCCTCCGATCCCGAGCGGGCGAAGAACGCCGCCTACGCCGCCGCCTACAAGGCCGCCCGCGCCCGCGCCGAGGCCTACGCCACGGCCGCCGGCCTCAAGGTGGAACGGGTCATCGCCATCCGCGACGGCTCGGGCCAGCCGCCGGTTCCCTGGTATGCAGGCGACGCGCGGGGCGCCGTGGCCCAGGCGGCGGCCCCGCCTCCGCCTGTCCATGCAGGAGCCAGTACCTATGAGGTGCAGGTCCATGCGGACTTCGCCCTCGCGCGTGAATGAGGGCGGCTACTGCCGCCGCGCCGCCGACGCCTGCCGCGCCGCCTCGAACTCCGCCCCCGGGTTCCACTCCGGCCAGTCGCCGCTGTCGGCCAGATCGCGGCCCACGGCGTACAGCAGGTCCACGTCCGTCGCCGCCGCGTCCATCACCCAGTCCGGCGTCCATTCGTCGGACGGCTTGTGATAGCGGTTGGCCACATAGTCGCGGCTGGCCGCGTTATGTCCCGTGAAGCCCGCCGCCCCGAACAGGGCCGGCACGCCCTTCTTGGCCAGCGGGAAATGGTCCGAGCGGTAGAAGCCGCCCGCCTGCGGGGCCGGATCGGGGATCAGGGTTCGGCCCTGTTCCGTCGCCCGCCGCTCCAGCCAGGCGTCGGTCTGGCTCTTGCCCGCCCCCATGACCACGATCTGCGGCGACACCTCGGTCCCCGGCAGGAAACTGTCCATATTGATGTTGGCCACCGTCGTCTCCAGCGGCCAGACCGGGTTGGCGGCGTAGTATTCGGCCCCCAGCAGTCCGGCCTCCTCGGCCGTCCAGGCCGCGAACACCACCGACCGCTCGGGCGGCGTTCCCGCCTTGAACAGCCGCGCCAGCTCGATCAGCCCGGCCACCCCGGTCGCATTGTCGACGGCCCCGTTATAGATGTCGTCGTCCCCCACCGGCGTCGCCCGGCCGAAGGCGTCCCAGTGGGCGCCGTACAGCACCGTCTCTTCCGGATGCACCGCGCCCGGAATCCGCGCCAGGATGTTGCGGCTCTCGATCCGGTCGGCGGTCTGGCCGAAGTCGATCGACATCGTCACCCCGTCCAGCGTCACGGGACTGAACTCCGGCGTCCGCGCCGCCTCGCGCAGGGCGGCGTAGTCCAGCCCCGCATCGGCGAACAGCTGCTCCGCGACCGGCCCCTGTATCCACCCCTGGGCCGGAACCCGCTCGGCGTCCGGATTGGCCCGGACGATGTCGAATTTCGGCGCCGTCGACGACCCTTCCAGCACGCTCCAGCCATAGCCGGCGCCCGCCGTGTCGTGGATCACCAGCACCGCCGCCGCCCCCTGCCGCGCCGCCTCCTGGAATTTGTAGGTCCAGCGGCCGTAGAAGGTCATCGCATTGCCGTCGAACCTGCCGGCCACCGGATGCCCCTCGGGCGCGCCGAAGTCCGGGTCGTTGACGATGACCAGCAGGACCTTGCCCTTCAGGTCCATGCCCTTGAAGTCGTCCCACTGCCGCTCGGGCGCATCGACGCCATAGCCGGCGAAGACCACCGGGGCGTCCGTCACCGTGATGCGGTTCACCGGCCGGTCGCTGGAAACCAGCACGTCCGGCCCCCGTTCCAGCGCCCGCGTCCGCCCGCCGCTCGACACCGTGATCGTCGCCGGCCCCTCCTGCCGCGTGCGCCCCAGCTGCGCCGCCTGCACCCAGGACCCGTCCGGCCCGCCGGGCTCCAGCCCCAGCGCCTGGAACTGACTGACCACATAGTCGACCGTCTTCTGCTCGCCCGGCGTCGCCACCCCGCGCCCCTCGAATTCATCGGAGGCGAGCACCCGCACATGTTCATTCAGCCGCGCGGCGTCGGCCTGCTGCGCCAGCGCGGGCGAGGCGGTCAGGAGGGCCGCGACGGCGGCGGCGAGGAGGATGCGGTGCTGGGTCATGCCGCTGTTCTAGCCCTTTCCCGAAAAGACCGTCACCCTTGACCGCACGCCTCCGTCCAGCGGGCGGTCGCGCAGGTCCGCTATGGATGGGAAGCGGACTTCGGTTACCGGCCAGGATGTGGCGACCGGAAACGCGAGCCAGCACATGAAGATCAACAGCGCAATGTGCCCGCTAACATGCAGCCAGAACCAGACCGGCTCATCGGCCCGGGACGCGTAACGCATTCCTGGCGCATCCGCGACCTCCCCTGAAAGGCCGAAGCCCAACGCGTGGGGCTGTTCGAGGGGCCGCTCCCGGAAACTTGCCGGAGAGGGGCTTTCCGTATGAACAATTTGAAATCCTGAGAGCCATGGCCGCGACCTCGCACATGCGCTTTGCTTCGACTCTATGCGGAGCGTGGGGCGTCGATGAATCAGATCGCAATTTCCGGTGTGGCGAGACCATCGCCCCCGAGGGCGCCCAGGGACGCGGGTCCGCTTCTGTTCGGTCTCGGCATACTGTTCGCCGGATATCTGACAGCGTTCGCGACCACGCTGAACCAGCCCCTGATCGCCTCGGTCGGCTTTGCCGCGATCAACACCCTGTCCGTCTGCGTTCCCGCACTGTTGTTTCGTCCAGTGGTGTACCGGCTCGCCGCAGGCGCCCGCGCCCCGCTCGCCATACTCGTTCATCCGCTGCTCGCCGCCACCTTCTCGGTCGCGTGGTACTTCTGCACCCTGGCCGGGTTCGCCCTGTCGCCGAATTGGCCGAACGAGGGGTTCACGGTCGCTCCGTTCGGTCCGATCGCGCTGAGCTGGCAGCTTTTTCAGGGCGTCACCGTCTACGGCGCGTTCGCCCTGTTCGTCTATTGGCGACACGCGGTCGGCGTTTCGAATTCGGGGCCGGAGCCTTCGCCCGGGCCAGGCGCGGTTCCGATCGCGCCGGGAACCCCGCCAGCCTCCCTGATGGTCCGCTGCGACAAGGAGATGGTGCCGGTCTCGATGTCGGACCTTGTCAGAATCGCCGGGGCCGACGGTTATTCCGAAATCGTCACGACCACCCGAAGCATTCTTTCCACGACGCCTTTGGCGCGCTTCGATGACATCCTGCCGCAAGACCAGTTCGTGCGAGCCCACCGCTCCCACATCGTCCGTCTCACCGCGATCGATCACGTCGAGCCCGCCGGCAACGCCCGCCTCCTTCTGGTCATGAGCGATGGGGCGTCGATCATGACCAGCCGGGCGGGGGCCCGACGGCTGCGAGACCTCGCCGTCTAGGGCCGCCAGGTGTCGATCGATCCCGGCGCGGCGTCGGTTCACGGGATTTTTCTCCCCGCCCGATCACTGAGGCTAGTCTCTTCGCAGTCGGTCGGAAAGCGGAGTGCAAGGTGAAGCAACGGAACATCATGGCGCGGGGCGTCGCGCTCGCCATCGGCAGCATGCTGCCATTCGGGATGGCCGCCTGCGCGACGCCGCCCCATCCCGCCGTCACCGCCCAGGCGCCGGTCGCCAGTCGAACAGACGTTCCCGATCGGGCCGCGGAGGCGGCCCTCGCGGAGATCGTTCGACGGCACGGTGTTGTCACGGCGGGCTTCGGCGTCATTCGGGACGGGGAGTTGGTCTGGGAACGCTATCTGGGGGAACAGTCCCCCGGGGTCGCGGCGGGGCCGGGGACGCGGTTCAACGTAGCCTCCATCACCAAGACCGTGACGGCCGAGACGGTTCTGCGGCTGGCCGGCCAGGGGCGGCTGTCGCTCGATGAGCCGATGGTCGGGCATTGGCTGGACCCCGACATCGCCGATGATCCCCGCCGGCTCGCCCTGACGCCGCGGACAGCGCTTAACCACTCGACCGGCTTTCCCAACTGGCGCTTCTTCCTGCCCGGCGGACGGCTGGCGTTCCAGTCGGCGCCGGGGGAACGCTACAGCTATTCCGGTGAGGGCATCGAGTATCTGGCGCGGTTTGCGGAGCGGAAGCTCGACCAGCCGTTCCCCGACCTCGTCCAGGCGGTTGTTCTCGGACCTGTCGGGATGACCGATACGAGCCTTGTCGCCCAACGCGGAGAAGCTGCGACTTCCATCGCCCGGCCGGTCGATGAGGCCGGCCGCTTTCCCGGATACTATTGCCGGCCGGCGGAGCAGGGGGGCGGCTGCCGCGCTGAGGATAGCTATGCCGCAGCCGACGACATGGTCACCACGGTTCGCGACTACGCCTTGTTCCTGGGGGCCGTGGCTGTCGGCGACGGATACGGCGCCGCAATGGTCGCGGATCGCGATCGGGTCCAGACCGACAAGGGCGATCAGGCGATCGTCGACTGCGCCTCGCTGTCGTCCGCCCTCTGTCCCGATCAGCAGGGCTACGGCCTGGGATTCAACGTTCTCAGGTTCGGCGACGCCGTGATCCTCGAACACGGGGGGGCGGACTGGTCCGAAGTCAGCCTTGGCTACATCGAGACGCCTTCGCGGTCTGGCGTCATCATCTTCCTGAACGCTCCGAACGCGAGGGCGCTCGCCGCCATGCCGGAGCTCATCGAGCAGATCGACCCGGGGTCGCCATTCCTCGGAGAGTACCGGCGGTGGCTGGCCAACGCACGACGGCCCTGACGGCGGGTTTGGGAGACGCGCCTACGGGGGCGACCCGCCCCGCCGCCGCTGTCGAGCCTCACCGCCCCGCCAGCCACCTCGTCACGCCGTCAGCCGCGACCACCCCCGACGCCATCGACGCCTGCAACAGATAGCCGCCCGTCGGCGCCTCCCAGTCCAGCATCTCGCCCGCCGCGAAAACGCCCGGCATGGCCTTCAGCATCAGTCCCTCGTCCAGCTGGTCCAGCTTCACTCCGCCCGCGGATGAGATCGCCCGCGCCAGTCCCTGTACGCCGGTCAGGGTCAGCCGCACCGCCTTGATCCGTTTCGCCAGCTTGTCCGCCCCCGCCGGCAGCTCGCCCGGTATCTCGCGCAACAGCCCGACGGCCGGCGCCGACAGCCCGCCCGCCTTGCGCAGCCAGTTCGTCACGCTGTCCTTGCCGCGCGGTCTGGCCAGCCGCCCCGCCAGCGCCTCGACCGACAGATCGGGCCGCAGGTCCACGGTCAGCACCGCCGACCCGTCCCGCCCGATCGCGTTCCTCAGCCCCGCCGACAGCGCATAGACCGCCCCGCCCTCGATCCCGTAGCGGGTCAGCATGGCCTCGCCGCGCACCGTCTGGCCATCGAACGTCATGGCCACCGGCTTGAGCGGCTGTCCCGCGAACCGCTCCGCGAACACCCCGGACCAGCTCACGTCGAAGCCGACGTTCGAAGGCCGGAACGGCGCCGTCTCCACCCCCTCGAGCTTCCCGGCCCACGCCCCGTCCGACCCCAGCCGCGGCCAGCTGGCCCCGCCCATGGCCAGCACCACCGCATCGGGCCGCTCGAGGACTTCACCCTCCGGCGTATCGAACACCCAGGCCCCGTCCTTCCGTCCCGCCCAGCGCGACCGCGTCCGCACCTCGACCCCGAGGTCGTTCAGCCGCGCCAGCCAGGCCCGCAGCAGCGGCGAGGCCTTCATCGCCCGCGGGAACACCCGCCCCGACGACCCCGTGAACGTCGCCTGTCCCAGCCCCTCGGCCCAGCCGATCAGATGCGTCGGCGAGAACCGCTCCAGCCAGGCCGCGACCGTCGCGCCGGCAGGGCCGTACCGCCCGACGAACCCCTCCATCCCCTCCGAATGGGTCAGATTCAGCCCGCCGCGCCCGGCCATCAGGAATTTGCGCGCGACCGACGGCATGGCCTCATGGACCACCACCTTCACCCCGGCCTGCGCCAGCCGCTCGGCCGCCGTCAGCCCGGCCGGTCCGGCCCCGATCACATGGACTGTCTTCACGTCGCTCATCGCTCCCTGATGGACCGGAACGCCGCAAGCCGCCATACGCTCATCCCCCATGAGCGTCGCCTTCACCCGCGAGGAGGATCTGGAGGCCACGGCCGCCGATCTTCCCGACCGTCCGATCTCCCCGCACCCGAACCTCGTCACGCCCTCCGGCCTGGCCGCGATCGAGGCCGCCCTGGCCTCGGCCCGCGCCGCCTGGTCCGCCGCCCAGTCGAAGGGCGACATCGAGGCCGACCGCACCGCCATGGCCCGCGCCACCCGCGACCTGCGCTACTGGTCCGCCCGCCGGGCCACCGCCCAGCTGGTCGAGACCGGGGCCGACGGCCGCGTCCGCTTCGGCGGCTCGGTCGCCATCGAGCGCGAGGACGGCCGCCGCCAGACCTGGCGCATCACCGGCGAGGACGAGGCCGATCCCGCCGCCGGTTCGGTCAGCCACGTCTCGCCGCTCGCCGTCGCCCTGATCGGCAAGACCGTCGGCGACGAGGCCGTCGTCGCCGGCCAGACGGTGGAGATCGTCGCCGTCGATTGACCGTCAGCGGTTGCCCCGGCCCCCCGCTTGCCCCACCTTGGGGAACACAAGGCGCTCCCGCGGCGCTTTCTGCGCCCAGGCGGCGCTGACAATTCCTGCGCTCAGGCAGAGCGAAGCGCGATAGCGCCAAGAAAAGAGAAAGAAGCCCCTCATGGCCCGTAAGCCCAACTACAGTTTCGAGCGTCAGGAACGCGAGCGCGCCGACGCCAAGAAGGCCGCCGAAAAGGCCGCCGCCAAGGCCGAAAAGAAGGCCGCCGCCGCCGCCCGCAAGGAAGCCGGCCTGCCTCCGCTCGAAGACTGAGGCCGGCGGGTCACAGCCGGGTCACCCGCGGCCCCCGCGTCCCCGGCGCCGGCGCCAGCTCCGTCACCGCCCAGACCAGCGCGTCCGCCCGGTCCGGGCTGGTCCCGCCCGCATCCTCGCCGCCCAGCCCCATCAGCTCCTCCTCCAGCGCCTCCAGCCCCGGCGCGTGCGCCACCCGCCCCTGTTCGTACAGCGCCGCCACCGGCTCCGCCCGCGCGACCTTGCCGACCGAGGCGTGCACCCGCCTGACCGGAACCGACAGGCCCGAGGCCTTCAGCACCGCCTGCGCCATCGCCCCGCCGTTGTTGCTCTCGACCACCACCCGCTGGGCCCCATACGCCTCCACCGCCCGCCTGACCCGCTCCGCCCAGCCTTCCGGCGACAGCCCCCTCGCCGTCCAGTCCGCCAGCACCGCGACCCGGTCCCCGCGCCGGCCCGCGACCACGATCCCGCACGCATCCCGCGCCCGCCCCGACAGCGTCCCCGCCGGCGGATCGACGGCGACGACGACCCTTTCCCAAGGCAGCAACACCCCCTCCGCGCTCAAGTAGCCCGAAGGGCGGTAGCGCCCTTCAAACAAGCTTTTCGCTTTCGCGATCTCCGCGAGAGTGAAAAGCGCCCCGTCCCCCTCCAGCACCCGTCCTTCCAGCTCCTGCGCCGCCCGTCGCGTCCCGCCGTACAGCCCCTCCATCGCCGCCAGGAATCCCGGCGCGAGGTTCTGCGCATTGGCCGCCGTCGGCGCATCCGTGCGCTCACACCCGTCCTCCGCCAGCACCCCGCGCAACACCCGCCCCGGCTTCGGCGTCGAGGTCAGCACCAGCTTGGGAGTCCAGTCGTCGCGCGAAGCGCCAGGCCGCGTCGGGTCGGGAGGTCCCGAAGGGCCGACGACCGCGGCCCCACAAGAAAGCCTTAGCCCCAGCCTCAACATGGCGAGCGTCTCTTCCGCCCGCCCCCAGGCGCAGAACTCATCTCCCCACGCCGCATGGAACTGCGGCCCGCGCAGCCGCTCCGGCTCCTCGGCCGAGAACAGCAGCCCCACGGCCCCGCCCGGAAACGTCACCTGTCGCAGCGACGAGGCGAACGCAGCCCCCGTCCGGAACGGCAGGTTCAGCACCCCTGACGGCCCCTCTACCATCACCGTCCGCGCATCCCGGATCGTCGGCCCGACCAGGGCGATGCGTCCGCCCGCCCCCAGCCTCTGCGCCGTCTCCCACACCCATTCGGCCCCCGCCCGCGTCTTCCCCGCCCCGCGCCCGCCGAGGAAGACCCAGGTGCGCCAGTCGTCGGTCTCCGGCAGCTGGCCCTCATGCGCCACGACCCGCCACATCAGCGCCGCCCGCCGGTCCCGCCCCAGCATCCCCACCAACCGCCGTGCATCCCGGCGAATGGGATCCAGATGGGATGGCTCGGCGCCCGGATCAGACTCCCCCGCGCCCGACCCCATCAATCGGCGCCCGTGATCTGGACCCCGGCAGTCGCCGGGGTGCACGGAGAAGGGGAAAGCCCGAGCCGCTCGCACAGCACCGCCATCGCCGCATCCTGCATCGCCTCATCCGCGCCCTCGTCCGCCGCCCCGTCCGTCCGCCCCATCCCGTCCAGCGCCGCCGCCAGCTTCGCCCAGCCCATCGCCGCCGGCGCATCCTCGCGCCGCATGCAGGCCACCGCCCGGTTCATCGCCTCGCGCGCCGCCCCATCCCGCGCCTCTTGGTCCACCCCGGCCAGCGCCGCCTCGAACGCCTCGGCCTCCTTCCGCGCCGAGCCGTCCAGCCCCAGTCCCGCCCCGATCGCCGGCCCCGCGACCGGGTCCGCATCCCCGCGCGCCTCGGCCGCCTCCAGCTCGGCGTCGGCCGCCTCGGCCAGGTCCTTGCGCCGCCAGCCCTCCGTCTTCGCCCGCATGGCGATGGTCCGCTCGCCCGCCCCGTACCGCGCCGACAGCCATGGGACCGAGGCCCCCGCCGCGAACTCCCGCTGGATCCGCGCCCACATCCGCGTCCCCAGCTTCACATGCCCCCGCAGCCGCGGCCGCCGCACGACCCCGTCGTCCGCCCCGTTCCCGATCCCGCCCCTGATTTCGTCCGTCACCTTGCCGCTCCTGATCCCCTTCATGGACCCCAGAGTCTGGCGCCATCCGCTCCTGCGGCTTGAAAATGACGCTGCCCGCGCCGGGAAGCCCTTCCCCGTCAGCGGCTTGCGCCGCCGCAATCGTCTGGCTGGCGGCGAACTGTCAGCATTTCAGCCAGGACGGCGGCGACGGCGCGGAGTGCGGTCGGGCCGTTGCGGTTCATGCGGTCGGCGGTTCGGGGAGAGGGCGGGACGGCGAAGACCGCAATCCTCCCCCATCGGGGGTGGAGGAACGGTCGTCGGAGACGACCGGACGACGGGACCACGCGCAGCGTGGTGGAGGGGGCCAACGCCCGCACAGCCCCACCCTCTTCCATAAAGTCGGCGCGTGCCGCGCGCCCGACACGCCCAGCCCCGGTCGCCCGACCCGGCGCGGGTCAAGGACAGGCCGTCCCGGCCTGCCGCGCGAGCGGCGCGCAGCGTCCTTGAGGCGCGCCGGGGCGGGTGGCCCCGCTTCGTCAGTCCCCCCAATCCCTGACCGCTCATCCTGGCGACGCGAAGGGCGGCGCGCAGCAGCCAAGGCCGGGACCCGGTCCTGTCCAGCCTCGACCGACGTCAGCCCCGTCTCCGGCGGCCGTTCACCAAGCTCTGGGTGCGCAGGCGAACGATTCTCGTTTTGCTTGCAAGTCTTCGGTCGCGCTGCGATACACTCAGCAAACGGCGTTCTGGCAGTGAGGCCGCGCCTCAAAGCAAATTCGACTGCTCCGGAGAAGGTCATGAAACAGTTCGAAGCTGTGCTTGTCGGCCTGCTCTTCTTGGCCGTCTTCTGTGTCGCAGGTCCCTCCTCGGCCAGCGAATGTTCCGACGTACTTCGCGACGGCACGCTGAGAACCACGACCTATAACCGCTCCGAGTATTACAAGCTCTTCGTGTTCCGCGAGTTTTCAAGAATGACGTGGGAGCAGGCCCAGGACCAGAGCAGCGCTAGCGGCGCAGGGAACTACGCCCAACTGATTTTCGGGCGCGGTGACTACTCAAGGTCTGAGTTCGAATCCAGACAATCTGCGGTTCGCCACACGCTGGAGGGACAGGTTTCCACCGGCAGCGAAACCGACTTCGCCACGATCTCAGGCGATCCCGGGATCCTGTCCGCCTGGTCCGCGTGCACGGCGAGCCAGGTTGGCCACTTCGCCGTGACAGCGCGACGGGACAGCGCCACCAGCGCGACCATTTCCATTGTCTGGCGCAACGGCGCGACGAATGTGACCGAAGCCAAACTGACCGAGGTGGTTTTGGTGACCGGGGGTGAGATACTGGGCCGCCCGCGCTGCACGCGTCGCGGCTTCAAATTCGAGACGAACGTCTCTTGCCCAATCCAGATTCGGCTTGCGGATGCGAGATCAGACGCGACGATCACGATCAGCTCGGACCAAGGCGGCGCAGACGCGTATATCCCGCCGCGGCTGCGGATTGCAGAAACTCACAAGAACTACCCGCTGTTCCCCGCGTGCCATGACACGCCGACCGCTATCGTGGGGGACGTCGAGGTGTGGACGGCAGCGCTGAATCAAATCTGTCCTGCCCGCATTTTCACCTTCGCTCGGCCGGGTACGCGTGCGGTGGCCGCATATCCCCTGATGGTTTCTCCGGAGGACGCAGCTTTGGGTTGGCGCTTTGATCCGGCGACCACGCGAGCCATTGCCTTGTTTACGATCGGCAAGGCTCAATACAGTCATTGTGTCAGCTTCGAGCAAATAACCCCGCTCAGCTTCACCTACGGCTTTGAGGTCAACGCTGCTTCCGGTTATCCAACGGCCGTGTGCTCAATCCTGCCCTCAGCTCACCTGATCAAGTATTCCTTGGTGGAGTACTAGCCCTCCAAGACCGCACTCCATCGGCGCGCGCCCGCGCGCCCGGTACGCCCGCCCCCGGTCGTCTGTCCCGGCGCGGGTCAAGGACAGGCCGTCCCTGCACGTCACCCCAATGGTCGCCTAGTTCAACTTTGGGGAATCGCTATATGTTCACCTTCGGTTCTCACCGGAGATGACTATGCCAAGCGTAGCTCAGTATCGTTGCCGGAACTGTGGCCACCGCTTCGAGGTCACCGTTCTCAGCGCTGAAGAACGCCGGGAAGCCGAAAGGCGGCGTCAGCCCCTCTTCCCAATCGCGTGCCCTGAATGCCATCGCCAAGATGTTCGGTCTGGCTGGGAGTGATCCGGTGAAAGTGTTCGTCAGCTCGGTTATTTACGGATTTGAGCCGTTCCGGTCGGCTGCTCGAACTGCGGTGGAGACGTTGCGCCACGAGCCAATCATGGCCGAAGACTTCGGCGCCTCGGCGCGATCTCCACAGGTGGCTTGCCTTCAAGGCCTTAGAGACGCCGATCTGGTTATCCTGGCGCTCGGTGACGCCTACGGGCCTGTTCAATCAGGCTCCGGCTTGTCGGCGACGCATGAGGAATACCGCGAGGCGCGAGGAAAGAAGCCAGTCATCGCTTTTGTCCAGCAGGGCATTACGCCGGAACCCGCTCAAGCCGACTTCATTTCAGAGGTTCAGGGCTGGGAAGGCGGATTGTTCCGGGGGTCGTTCGCCGACCCAGCCAGTTTCCAGGCGAGCGTCACGCGGGCGCTGCATGACTACGAACTTGCAACCGCCGTGGCTCCGGTCGACTTGGCCGAAATGCGGGCTCGCGCTGAGGCGCTTCTTCCGCCCGCCGAACGGAACGGCGGATACAACAGCGGCCCCATGCTCTTCGTAGCACTGGCCGGGGGTCCCCATCAAAAGGTTCTACGCCCGGTCCAGATCGAGGCGAGTGACTTGCACACGTTCCTCCATCAAGCGGGCCTGTTTGGTGACGCCCCCATCTTTGATGGGGCGAAGGGCGTTAAGCGGGAAATCCGTGGTGGCGCATTCGTACTGGAGCAGGATTCAGGCGCTCGTTTCCAGATCGATGAGGACGGATCGATACTGCTGGGCTTGCCGCTCCGCGACCCCGCCACCTCAGAAGATCGGTTTGGAGGATTTCCCGCGTTGGTCGAGGAAGTCGTTCAACACCAGATCGGCGTGGCCTTGTCTTTTGCGGGCGTCGCCCTTGAGCGCGTTGATCCTACCCAACGCCTCCTTCAGGTCGCCATCGCTTCTCGGATCGACGGTGGTGACTATTTGGGCTGGAAGACCAGAGCCGAGGCGGCTTCAGGTTCCGGTTCGAGCGTTGTCCACATGGGGCAGTCTGATGCCAGGGTTGCGGTAGTCATAAACCAAGCACGACCGGCCCTCCGCTTGAACACATCAGCTTTGGTGGAAGACATTCTTGTCCCGCTTCGGCGACAGTGGAAATCGCGTTGATCTGACAACAACCTGCGCTGCACGCCCATGTAGGACCTCATGGAGATTCTGAACCCCCGCGAGCAGGCCTCCCTGATCTGGTTCATCGCTGTTTTCGGTTGGCTGATCTGGAAGGCTAAGGCTTGGGGCGCGCTGATGGGCCTGTTCCGGTCCTTCTTCAAACCGCTCCTCCTGACAGTCGTTGGCCTGATGGCGCTTTGGGTTGCCGCCTCAGCTTGGGTTCTCGCGCGCCTCGGTTTTTGGGACATCGCCAACTTGAAGACGACGTTGATATGGTTCGTCGCCTTCGCGCTGGGTTGGATGTTCGACGTCAAGCGCTGGGAAGGTGATCCGGGCGATATGGCGAAGGCCGCAGCGCGAGAGATCCTCGGCGTGACGACCGTCGTCACCTTCCTTGCGGAGACCTACACCTTCAACATCTGGGGTGAATTGATCCTAGTTCCGATGGCCAGTTTCATCGTCTTGATGGGCACGTTCGCCCAAGGGCGTGAGGGCCACGAGGTCGTCGCCAAATTCTTCGGCGCTCTGATCTCGATCATTGGCCTGAGCCTGCTGGCCTATGCGGTTTGGCGCCTATTCGGCGATCTGAGGGGTTTTGCGACGCCTGAGACGGGCCGTGAATTCGCAGTCCCTGCTCTGCTGTCGCTGCTGTTCATCCCCTTCATGTACGGCGTCGGGGTCTGGAATGGATATGGCGAGGTCAGCCGACGCCTCGCGTTCCCGATCAAGGACCCGGAGGTTTTGGCGTCCGTTAAGCGACGGCTCCTTCTGTGGTTCGGTCTGGACGTCTCATTGATGCGCCGTTGGGCCCGGACGTTGTTCAAGGTCGAAACAGGAACGCTCGCAGACGTCCGCCGCGCCGTCCTGGTGATGAAGTCGGCGCGACGCCGGGAACTCTTGAAACCGCACGTGCCCCCCGAGTTCGGGTGGTCGCCGTATCGCGCCGCGAAATTCCTGTCAGGACAGGGATTGAAGACTGGAACCTACGATCCAAGCTACGGCGAATGGTCAGCGCTTTCGCAATCGCGCCTGCTGACGAAAAGCTCGCTCGGAGACGGGCTCTCCTATTCTATCTCAGGCACGGATGAGATCGCAACGCAGCTGGTCCTGTCGTTCTATGCAGATCGCCTTCGCAAGGATGACGAGGAGACACCGGACGCTTCAATCAAGGCACTGGGCAACGCATCAACAGCGCTTCTGACGAAGGTCTTTGGCACCCGCTTTGCGGAGGTGTCTGGCGATCTGACGGAAGGCCCGCGTCGCGCTGTGCTTGACGGCGTCACCGTCCAGTTCATCGAGGATGAGGGGACGAAGTTGGTGATCACCCATCCGCTGCATCGCGACCCAGATGACGTCATCGCTGAAGCTATCCTGAGCGATGCGGGCGCAGCGAGCACAGCCGTTCCCGGCCGAAGCGGTAGTTAAACAAAAAAGGGCGGGCCCGTCTCCGGACCCGCCCTCTTCTGTCTCAGCTGAGCCGCCGAGCGACCGGACCCCGGCTCGCGCCGGAGCCGTCCCGAGGCGGGCTCGCGCCCGCCCCGTTCCGGATCAGAAGTCCATGTCGCCCATGCCGCCCATGCCGCCGCCCATGCCGCCGCCGGCGCCGCCGGCCGAGGCCTTCTTCGGCGCGTCGGCCACGGCCGCTTCCGTCGTGATCAGGATGCCGGCCACCGAGGCGGCGTCCTGCAGGGCGGTGCGCACGACCTTGGCGGGGTCGATGACGCCGGCCTGGATCATGTCGACATACTCTTCCGTCTGGGCGTTGAAGCCCCAGGTGGCGGATTTGTTTTCCAGCACCTTGCCGACGACGATGGAGCCTTCGACGCCCGCGTTCTCGACGATCTGACGGATCGGGGCCTGGATGGCGCGGCGGATGATGGCGATGCCGGCCGTCTGGTCGGCGTTGTCGCCCTTCAGACCCTCGAGGGCCTTGGTCGCCTTCAGCAGGGCGATGCCGCCGCCGGGGACGATGCCTTCCTCGACCGCCGCGCGGGTGGCGTTCAGGGCGTCGTCGACGCGGTCCTTCTTCTCCTTGACCTCGACCTCGGTCGAGCCGCCGACGCGGATGACCGCGACGCCGCCGGCCAGCTTGGCCAGACGTTCCTGCAGCTTCTCCTTGTCGTAGTCCGAGGTGGTGTCCTCGATCTGCTTCTTGATCTGGCCGATGCGGGCCTCGATCGCGTCCTTCTCACCGACGCCGTCCACGATGGTGGTGTCGTCCTTGGTGATGGTGACCTTCTTGGCCTTGCCCAGCATGTCGAGGGTGACGTTTTCCAGCTTGATGCCGAGGTCTTCCGAGATGACCTGGCCGCCGGTCAGGACGGCGATGTCCTCCAGCATGGCCTTGCGGCGGTCGCCGAAGCCCGGGGCCTTGACGGCGGCGACGCGCAGGCCGCCGCGCAGCTTGTTGACGACCAGGGTGGCCAGGGCCTCGCCCTCGATGTCCTCGGCGATGATGACCAGCGGGCGGCCCGACTGGACCACGGCTTCCAGGATCGGCAGCATCGACTGCAGCGACGAGAGTTTCTTCTCGTGCAGCATGATGAGGGGCTCTTCGAGCTGGACCTCCATCTTGTCAGCATTGGTGATGAAGTAAGGGCTCAGGTAACCCCGGTCGAACTGCATGCCTTCGACAACGTCAAGTTCAGTCTCAGCGGTTTTCGCTTCCTCAACTGTAATGACGCCTTCGTTGCCGACCTTTTCCATGGCCTTGGCGATCATGTCGCCGACTTCGCTGTCGCCGTTGGCCGAGATGGTGCCGACCTGGGCGATCTCGGAGTTGGCGCTGACCTTGCGGCTGGAGGCCTTGATGTCGGCCAGAACCGCGGTCACGGCCTTGTCGATGCCGCGCTTCAGATCCATCGGGTTCATGCCGGCGGCCACGGCCTTGAGGCCTTCCTGGACGATCGACTGGGCCAGGACGGTGGCGGTGGTGGTGCCGTCGCCCGCCTTGTCATTGGTCTTGGAGGCGACCTCGCGGATCATCTGGGCGCCCATGTTCTCGAAGGCGTCTTCCAGCTCGATCTCTTTTGCGACCGAGACGCCGTCCTTGGTCGAGCGCGGGGCGCCGAAGGACTTCTGGATCACGACGTTGCGGCCCTTGGGACCCAGGGTCACCTTGACCGCATTGGCCAGGATATTGACCCCGCGCAGCATCTTCTCGCGGGCTTCAGTAGAAAATTGAACTTGTTTGGCAGCCATCTGGCAGCTCCTTGAACGATGTTTCGGAAACGGAATTCAGACGCGGGTGCTTACGACAGCACGCCCAGCACGTCCGATTCCTTCATAATAATCAAATCGTTACCGTCGATCTTCACTTCTGTTCCTGACCATTTTCCGAACAGGATGCGGTCGCCGGCCTTCAGGTCCATGGCGATGTGTTTGCCGTCTTCATCGCGGGCGCCCGGCCCGACCGAGACGACTTCGCCTTCCTGGGGCTTTTCCTTGGCCGAGTCGGGGATGATGATCCCGCCCTTGGTCTTGGATTCCTCTTCCACGCGCTTCACGAGCACGCGGTCGCCGAGCGGACGAAACGCCATCTGATTGTCTCCAACATCTTCGATTGAACCCCGGACGCGGGCGCCGTTTGGCAGCCATGACGTCCGAGTGCTAACGCGAGCGGCAAGTAGGGTTGCGCGAAGGTTCCGTCAAGCGGGGTGCGATCCAATTCCGGCCGCCGCGTGGCGCGGACCTGACTGGAAGCTGAACAGCCTGCTCCGGCTCCGTACAGGCGCACGCTGCCAGAATGCCCCCAATGCCGACCGATCGGCGTGCAGCAAGGAGCAATCCGATGCGTAAATTCATTGAGCTGAAGACCGCCGGCGCGGGTGCGGCCGCCGCCCTCGCCATGGGCCTCGCTTCGGCCAGCCCCGCCGCGGCCCAGGCGTACGGCGACCCGCTGATCGACGCCGCGGTGCGCGCGGTTCTGGGCGTGTCGACCCAGGACAGCCGCTACTATGATCGGGGGACCTATCGCGGCCCCGACTGCCAGTACTATCGCGACGGTCGCTGTTACCGGAACCTGGGCCACTGGGAACGCGAGCACGGCATCAACAGCCGCACCGATCGCTACCGCTACAACAACGGCTACGGCGCCTGGGTGGAAGGCCGGACCTATGCCGGTCGCGGCTACTACCGTGACGGTCGCTTCTGGCGGAACCACGGCCAGTGGCGCAGCTACCAGAACCATCGCGATCGCGACTACCGCTACGACCGGCGCTGGTAGTGAAAGGTTTCATCCGGACGCGTAGCAAGGCCGGATGAGGGCGAGGAAGGCGGGCGTTTCGACGCCCGCCTTTTTCGCGTCAGACCATCAGCCGCTTCATCAGCTCGGCGGTCGAGGGATCCAGCCCCGGCGACGGCTCGCCATCAGCGACATCCTTGAGGATCGCCCTGGCCAGCACCTTGCCCAGCTCCACGCCCCACTGGTCGAAGCTGTTGATGTCCCAGACCACGCCCTCCACGAAGGTCTTGTGCTCATAGAGGGCCAGCAGGGCGCCGACCGCCTCGGGCGTCAGGGCGTCCATCAATATGGTGGTCGAGGGGCGATCGCCGGGGAAGGTCTTGTGCGGAGCCAGCCGGTCAGCCTCCTCGGCGCTCGCGCCGGCCGCCAGCAGCTCCGTCCGCGCCTCGGCCTCCGTCTTGCCGATCATCAGCGCCTGGGCCTGGGCCAGGGCGTTGGACCACAGGGGCGCATCGCCCTCGCGCGCATCCATGGCGCCCTGCGAGGTATGGCCCACGACCACGAACTCGGCCGGCACCACCTGCGGTCCCTGATGGATCTGCTGGAAGAAGGCGTGCTGGCCGTTGGTGCCGGGCTCGCCGAACACCACCGGCCCTGTCGCCGTATCGACGGCCGAACCGTCGCGCTTCACCCGCTTGCCGTTCGACTCCATCTCCAGCTGCTGCAGGAAGGCCGGCAACCGGCGCAGGCCGTGGGCGTAGGGGGCGACCGTCCGCGCCGGACGTCCCAGACCCTCGACATTGAACACCTGGGCCATGGCCAGCAGGATCGGCGCGTTCATCTCCAGCGCCGCCTCGCGGAAATGCTCGTCCATCGCCCGGGCGCCGTCCAGCACCCGCTCGAACACGTCCCAGCCCAGCGCCACGGCGACCGACAGGCTGACCGCCGACCACAGCGAATACCGTCCGCCGACCCAGTCACGGAAGCCGAAGGTGCGGCCGCATCCCCAGGCCTCGGCCTTGTCCGGCGCCGCCGTGACGCCGACCAGGTGCCCGGTCATACGGCGAGGCGACAGGCTTTCGGCCAGCCAGGCCTTGGCCAGATCGGCATTGGCCAGCGTCTCCTGCGTCGTGAAGGTCTTGGATACGACCACCACCAGCGTCGTCTCGGGCTCCAGCCCGGACAGGGCCTCGGCCATGTCGCGCGGATCGATGTTGGCGACGAATCTCAGGTCGATGGCTGGTTCAAGCGGCCGCAGGGCGTCCCACAGCAGGCGGGGCCCCAGATCAGAGCCGCCGATGCCGATGTGGACGATGGCGGTGAACGGCTGTTTGGTCCCGCCGGTCTCGGCCCCCGAGCGGATGTCGCCGGCGAACTCCGCCATCGCCTGCCGCGTCTGATCGACCTCGGCCGAAACCGCCTTCCCCAGGGCCTTGAAGTCGGCTCCCTCGGACGCGCGCAGGGCCGGATGCAGCACCGCGCGGCCCTCGGTGTTGTTGACCGCCTCGCCGGCGAACAGGGCGTCGCGGCGGCCCTCGACGTCGCAGGTCCGCGCCAGGTCCAGCGCAGCCTCAAACCCTTCGGCGCTCCAGGATTGTTTGGACAGATCCAGATACAGACCCGCCGCCTCGACCCCCATCCGCTCCATCCGGCCGGGATCCGTGGCGAACCGGTGCACGATGCGTTCGCCCGCGTCCTTGCGCGCCACGGCGCGGAGCATGTTCAGGGCCTGGGAGCGGGCGGTCATTCGGCGGGACTCGCTGAGCGGCGGGGTAAGTCCCCGTTTACGGGTGTGGCGTAAGCCGGTTCAACGCTGAATCCGTGATTCGGCCCATATAAAAGAGGTTCGCCATGTCCTGCGGCGTCGCCCTGGCGGTTTCCCTGCTGCTCTCCGATCCCAATGTGGCCCTGGCCGCGGCCCAGCCGCCGGCGCCCGTCGCCGCGCCTGTTTCGGTCGCCGCAGAGCCCCTGTTCGCCGATATCGTGGCCCGCTCGGGCGCGCTGAAGAGCGTGGTCCAGGGCTGGATCGAGGCCGGGGTGATGAATCAGGCCGATTTCGCCGCCAGCCCGGCCTTCGCCGGCTTCAAGGCGCAGGCCGCAGATCTGGCAGCCAGCGACATGCAGGGCCATCTGATCCTCAAGGAACGCGGCACCGACGGCGATCTGAAATGCATCCTGCGCGGCATTTCGGAAGACATGCCGAAGAAGGTCGCGGCCGTCGAAGCCGCCGCAAACCCCGCCGAGCGCCGCGTGGCGCTGGACGAACTGGCCTATCTGCTGAACGACAATGTCGAGGTCATCACCGCCCCGCCGCAGCCCGAGGTCTGACGGCGCAGGCTGAGCGGAAAAGGCCGGGGCGAAAGCCCCGCCCGGTCTATTCCTCGCGGACGCGCTTCTTGCGGAACGAGGGGTTCAGCACGGCCTTGCGCAGCCGGATCGACTTCGGCGTCACTTCCACCAGCTCGTCTTCCTCGATGTAGGCGATGGCCTGTTCCAGCGAGGGACGGCGCGGCGGGGTCAGGCGAACGGCCTCATCCTTGCCGGCGGCGCGGATGTTGTTCAGCTGCTTGGCCTTCATCGGATTGACGTCCAGGTCGTCCCAACGGGCGTTCTCGCCGATGATCATGCCCTGATAGGTCTTCTCGCCGCCGCCGACGAACATGACGCCGCGGTCCTCGAGGTTCCACAAGGCGAAGGCGGCGGTTTCGCCGTCGCCGTTCGAGACCAGCACGCCCTTCAGACGGCCTTCGATGGCGCCCTTGTGCGGCTCATAGTGGCTGAACACGCGGTTCAGCACGCCCGAACCGCGCGTGTCGGTCAGGAACTCGCCCTGGTAGCCGATCAGCGAGCGCGACGGCGACTTCAGCGTCAGGCGCGTCTTGCCGGCGCCCGACGGGCCCATGTCCTTCAGCTCGGCCTTGCGGGCCGACAGCTTCTCGATGACCACGCCGGTGTATTCGTCGTCGACGTCGATGACGACGTCCTCGATCGGCTCCAGACGCTCGCCGTTCTCACCGGTCTGATAGACCACGCGCGGACGCGAGATCGACAGCTCGAAGCCCTCGCGGCGCATGTTCTCTATCAGCACGCCCAGCTGCAGTTCGCCGCGGCCGGCGACCTCGAAGGCGTCCTTGCCGCCGGTCTCGGTGACGCGGATGGCGACGTTGGCCTCGGCCTCCCTGAGCAGGCGGTCGCGGATGACGCGCGACTGGACCTTGTCGCCTTCGCGGCCGGCCAGGGGGCTGTCGTTGACCGAGACGGTCATGGAGATGGTCGGCGGGTCGATCGGTTGGGCCGGCAGGGCCTCGGTGACTTCCAGGGCGCACAGGGTGTCGGCGACGGTGGCCTTGGACATGCCGGCGATGGCGACGATGTCGCCCGCCTCGGCGCTGTCGACCGGCTGGCGCTTCAGGCCGCGGAAGGCCAGCACCTTGGTGATCCGGCCCTGTTCGAGGATCTTGCCGTCGCGCGACAGGGCCTTGATGGCCATGCCGGGAACGGCCTTGCCGCTCTCGATCCGGCCGGTCAGCAGGCGGCCGAGGAAGGGGTCGCTCTCGATCAGCACGTTCAGGATCTGGAACGGCTTGTCCGCGGCCTCGACCTGTTTCGGCGGCGGCACATGGTCGACGATCAGGTCGAACAGCGGGCCCAGATTGTCGGACGGCTGGTTCAGGTCCAGCGTCGCCCAGCCGGCCCGGCCCGAGGCGTAGATGTGCGGGAAGTCCAGCTGCTCGTCCGTCGCGCCGATGGCGGCGAACAGGTCGAAGGCGGCGTTGTGCACCCGGTCCGGATCGGCGTGGGCGCGGTCGACCTTGTTGATGCACAGGATCGGACGCAGGCCCATCTTCAGCGCCTTGGTCAGCACGAATTTGGTCTGGGGCATGACGCCTTCCTCGGCGTCGACCAGCAGGACGCAGCCGTCCACCATGCCCAGGATGCGCTCGACCTCGCCGCCGAAGTCGGCGTGGCCGGGCGTGTCGATGATGTTGATGCGGGTCTCGCCCGCCTTGCCGTTCCACAGCACGCTGGTGCATTTGGCCAGGATGGTGATGCCGCGCTCGCGCTCCTGGTCGTTGGAGTCCATGGCGCGCTCGGTCGTCGCCTCATTGGCTCGGAACACGCCCGACTGGGCCAGAAGCTGGTCCACCAGCGTGGTCTTGCCGTGGTCGACGTGGGCGATGATGGCGACGTTGCGCAGATTCATTTGACTATCAGACGTGCAAGGCGGCCGTGCGAGAGCGGGCCGCTGGATTTTGGCGACGGTGCGGGGAGCGCGCGCCTCATACAGGGGCGCACGCGGAAACGCCAGTGCGCGACGAACACGCACCGGCGTAACCGCCGCTCTATCGCTCAGGAAAACGGCGGCGCGAAGGCGGTCAGACCCGTGCGGCCCGCCGCCGCAGCCGCTACAAGCATCGCTGATGGAAGACCGGACACCGATACCGCCGAACGGCGGGCCAGCGATCGTCACCACCCTGCGCGGCGCCGGGTCGTTTCTCGACGACTTCATCGCCTGGCACACGGCCACGGGTTTCGGGCGGCTCTATCTGGTGTTCGACGATCCGGATGATCCCGATCGCGGGCGGGCGGTCGGCCTGCCGGGAGTTGAGGCGATCGCCTGCGACGACGACTGGCGGGCCCGGTGGCGGGGTTCCCCGCTCTTCCCCGATCTGGGATCCTCGGTCGAGATGGAAGTCATGGCCCGCCAGTTGCTCAACGCCAGTCTGGTCGCGGACATGGCGCGGCGCGACGGTTTCGACTGGCTGCTGCACATCGATATCGACGAGCTGTTTCATGCTCCCGGAGGGAACGCGCGGGCGCTGTTCGACGCCTTGCTGTTGCGGGATGTGGAGGTCATCGCCTTCCCGAATATGGAAGCGGTTCCCGAGCATGAGACGACCGATCGCCCGTTCGCGGCCGTCACCCTGTTCAAGGTTCCGGTCGAGCACATGCGCCGGATCGCGTCCGTCGATTCCGCCCTGGCCGACGTCTTGCGACGCTCTCCGAGGTTCGGGGCGGGCTTCTTCAACCTGTATTCCAACGGCAAGTCGGCCGTCCGCCTGGCGGCGCCGGGACTCCAGCCGTTTGGCGTGCATGATTTCGACCGGCCAGACGGAAGCGCCCGCCATCTGCGCACCACGGAGGCGGTCGTTCTTCATTATGCCTGCTGCGGCCTTGAGACCTTCAGGGCCAAGTATGCCCTGCTGGGACGGTTCCCGGACCGCTGGTGGAACCGCTACGACATCGCCGCCGCCATCGGGCCCTTCCACCTGCAGGCGCGCGACGTCGTCATGGGCGGCGATGAACAGGCCATCGCCGACTTCTACCGCGCCCGGATCGCCATGACCGATCCCGCCGAGGCCGCTTTCTGGGAACGACCGGGCCTGCTGCGACGCCTGCCCGGTCCCTCCCGATTGCTGGGCGCGTCCTAGACCCTTGCGGCCCGGCTCCGGACCCACTGGTACAGGGCGAAGGTGACCACGGCGAAGACCACGATCCCCGCCAGCATGGCCGGCCAGGTCGAGCCTGCGGGCAGCAGGGCGAACGGCGCCTCGTTCTCTGTGGCGCCGATGACGCCGGCGTTGAACACGCCGAACAGGCTCTCGCCGACGATCAGGCCCGACGCCAGCAGAACGCCCATGCGGCGGCCGACGTCGGCGAAGGAGGTCTTCTTCAGGCCCCGCTCATACAGCCAGCCGCAGACGGCGCCGATCACCAGCATGGTCGTCACCGCCGCCGGCAGGTAGAAGCCGATGCCCACCGCCAGCGGCGGCAGCTTGATCCGCCCCCTGGTCGCGGTGCTGAGCGCGATGTCCAGAACGATGATCACGGCGCCGATGACCGCGCCGAGGCCGATCAGGTCCCAGCGCAGGTCGCCGCCGATGACGCCCCGCGCCAGCGCCGAGATCAGGGTCGCCTGGGGCGCGGCCAGGGGCTCGGCGGCGATGCCCGGAGGGCCGCCCTCGAAGCCGAAGGCGCGGTTCAGGGCGTTCAGCACGAACGGAATGACGATGGCGCCGGCGACGACGCCGACGATCAGGGCCGCCTGCTGGCGCCACGGGGTGGCCTCGACCAGCTGGGCGGTCTTCAGGTCCTGGAGGTTGTCGTTGGCGATCACCGCGACGGCGAACACCACCGCGGTCACGATCAGGGCGTAGGCGATGATCGACGGATCCGCCGGGACCCCCGCCACGGCCATGACGCCCAGCATCAGCAGCGAGGCCGCCACAATGGCCAGAATGCCCACGCCCGACACAGGACTGTTGGACGAGCCGATCAGCCCGGCCATGTAGCCGCAGACGGCGGCGACGGCGAAGCCGATCAGGACGACATAGATCAGGCCTCCCGCCACCAGCATCGGCGTCGCGCCGGCCAGGGCCGGCGAAGCCTGGGCGAACCAGGCCAGCAGGCCGGCGATGCCGACCAGGGCCGCGACCGACAGGCCGGCGACCAGATTGATGGGAATGTCCTGCTCGGTCAGAGCCATGACCTCGCCGGCGTTGCGGCGGCGGTTGGCGGCCAGGGCCGAGGTCAGGCCGCCGATCAGCGGTCCGGCCAGCTTCATCAGCGTCCAGATCGCGGCCACGCCGATGACGCCCGCGCCCATGAAGCGGACCTCGTTGCGCCACACCGTCGTCGCCAGTTCCTCAGCCGGCGCGCTGCCCAGGGCGGCTGCGACGGAGTCGATGCCGAAACCGTTCAGCCAGGTCACATATTCCGGCGAGGTCATGATCGGCACGGCGATGAACCAGGCCACCAGCAGGCCGAACAGCTGCGCCAGACCCACGGTCAGGCCGATCAGATGCCCGGCGCCCAGCAGGGCGAACTGCATGCCGAAGCCCAGGCCCGTCGCGCCGCCGCCGAGGGCGACAGGAAGCTTGAAGAACCGCGCGGCCTCGCCCGCGAACACCCGCGCCGAGGCCAGATAGGCGAACCCGCCCGAGACGATCGAGCCCAGGACCACGATCCACAGTCCCGACTTGTTCTCGCGGACCGCGCTCTCGGTCTGTTCGGCTCCGCGCGAGCCGACCTTCAGCACCTCGGCTGCGGCCACGCCTTCGGGATAGGGCAGCCCGCCATTGACCACCAGGGCCCGGCGCAGCGGGATCGAGAAGGTCACCCCCAGCACGCCGCCCAGGACGCAGATCGCCACCGATTCCCAGATCGGAAACTCCAGCCACCAGCCGATCATGACCAGACCGGGCAGGACGAAGATGATCGAACTCATGGCCCCGCCGACCGAGGCCACGGTCTGGACGGTCATATTCTCCCAGATGGTCGAGGTCCTGAACGCCCTCAGTATGGCCATGGAGATGACCGCCGCCGGGATGGCCGAGGCGAAGGTCAGACCGACCCGCAAGCCCAGATAGGTGTTCGCGGCGGTGAAGATCACCGCCAGGACGCAGCCCAGAACCAGGGCGCGCAGCGTCAACTCGATACGCTTGCCGCCGCTGACGGGCGCGCTCGCGGGTGTGTCGGTCATGGGGTTCCTCTCCCTCTTTGCCGGGACCTAAGCCGGAAATGCGCCGGTCGTCGAGGGGGACGTGGTGCGGAACGGGACGGCGACCGCGATCCATTGACACCCGTCCCCGTCCGGCGGAGCTTCGCCGCAACGGGAGGACCATGATGCGGAAATGGATCACGGCGGCGGTGCTGGGCCTGTTGTGCGCCGGCGGCGCGGCCAATGCCCGGGGTCAGGGATCGGGAGACGGCGCGGCGGGCGTCATTCGGGGCCGTCAGGCGGCGATGATGCTGTCGGGCGTGGCCATGGGCTCGATCAAGGCTTCCATCGACGCCGGACAGGCTCCGGCCTCCCAGCGCTTCAACACCCGCGCCCTGGCGCGCTGGGCCCACGCCGTCCCGGGCATGTTCCCGGCCGGCGGCGACGCCGGCGTCCCGACCAAGGCCAAACCCGAGGTCTGGAGCGACCGCGCCGGCTTCGAGGCCCGGGCCGCCGACTACGCCGCCGCCGCCGACCGTCTGGCCGAACTGGCCGCCGGCGAGGACGCCGCCGCCTTCGCCGCCCAGTGGGCCGTGGTCCGCCAGAGCTGCAACGCCTGCCACACGACCTACAAGGCCGACTGAACCCGCCCTATTGGGCCGTCATGCCGCCGTCGATCCTGAACTCGGTCCCGGTGATGAATTTCGACTCGTCCGAGGCCAGGTAGAGGACGCAATACGCCACGTCGTCGGGCTCGCCGATCCGCTTCAGCGGGATGCCGCGCGACAGCCGTTCGTGCGCCTTGGCCTCGTCCCCGCCCGCCATGGCGATGAAGGGATCGAGGATCGGCGTCTTGATGAAGACCGGATGCACCGAGTTGCAGCGCACGTTCCAGTCCTGCTTGGCGGCCTCCAGGGCGATGGTCTTGGTGTACATCCAAACCGCCGCCTTGGTGGCGTTATAGGCCCCCATGCCGGGCGCCGCCGCCAAGCCCGCGATCGAGGAGATGTTGATGATCGAGGCCCCGCCCGGTCCCTTGGCGGCCCCGTCGCGTAGATGCGGCATGGCGTGCTTGCACCCCAGCATCACCGACTTGAGATTGATGTCATACTGACGCTGCCAGTTCTCGACCGTGTCGGCCTCGACAAAGGCCAGCGGCCCGCCGACGCCGGCGTTGTTGACGAGGATGGACAGGCCGCCCATCGCGGCGACGGCGGCCTCGATCACCGAGACCCATTGCCCCTCTTCGGCCACGTCGTGGGAGAAGGCGAAGGCGGCGCCGGGATGGTCGGCGTTGATGGCGGCGGCCAGCGCCTGCGCGCGTGGTCCGTCGATGTCGGTGACCGCGACCGTCGCCCCCTCGCGCGCCAGCATCCAGGCCATGGCCTCGCCCAGCCCCCCGGCCGCGCCCGTGATCAGCGCCTTCTTGCCCGCGACCCGCCCGGCCATCACTTGCCTCCCATCGCGGCGGCGGCTTCGTCGATGAACCGCGCCATGTCGACGTCCTTGTTCGTCACCCCGCCCGCATCATGCGTCGTCAGCAGGATGTCCACGCGATTGTAGACGTTCGACCATTCCGGATGGTGGTCGACCTTGTCCGCCTTCAGGGCCACGCGGGTCATGAAACCGAAGGCGGCGTTGAAGTCGGCGAAGACCAGCTTGCGTGTGATCGCGGGCCTGTCGCCGACGTCCTCGCGCCACAGGGGCAGGCCATTCAGGGCTTCCGCAACGTCAATCCGGTCGGTCATCTCATCCTCCGCGTCCTCTTCGCCTATCCCGCCCGACGGACTGTCACAAGGGCGCGGAACACACGGCGAAGCTTCGGCGTTACCGAGCGTCGCTATTCGAGGGAACAGGAGCACGCCATGGACAATATGTGGATCGCCGCGCTGGATCCCGCGGACCGCAAACGGATCGAGCCGCACCTCAACGAGCGGCCCTTCGCCCAGGGCCAGATGCTTTATGACGCCGGAGAGGCGGTCCAGGAGGTCTGGTTCCCGATGAGCGGCGTGGTCTCGCTGATGACCATCCTCGACGGCGACCGCATGATCGAAACCGCCGCCATCGGGCGCGAGGGGCTGGTCGGCGTCACCTGCGGCCCGCTGAACGCCCGCGCCGCCAGCCGGGCCATCGCCCAGGTCGACGGCGTCTCGGCCTGCTGCCCGTCCGAGGTCTTCGCCGACGCACTGGGCAAGAGCGAGTCCATGCGCACGGCCCTGGCCAAATTCACCGAAAGCCTGTTCGCCCAGGTCCAGCAGGCCGCCGCCTGCAACGCCCAGCACCGGCTCGACGAGCGGCTGGCCCGCTGGCTGCTGACCATCCACGACCGCGCCGACAGCGACCGCTTCGGCCTGACCCAGGCCGATATCGCCGGCATGCTCGGCGTGCGCCGCGCCACCGTGTCCGAGGTCGGGGCGGAACTTGAGGAAAAAGGACTGATCCGGCGCGGCCGGGGCTGGGTCGAGGTCACCGACCGGGCCGCTCTCGAACGCGCGGCCTGCGGTTGCTACGGCGCCATGCGCGGGTTGATGAAGGACCTCGGCGTGCCCCGCCCCCGGGCCGGAGCCGGCGCCTGAGCCGCGCGTCCCGCACCGCGACCACGCGGCCCGGTGACGGCGGCGCGGCGACGCGCTAGACCGCCAGCATGACCGATACGGCCCCGCCCACCGACAATCCTTCAGGCAAGACCTCGTCCTTCGGCTTTCGCGACGTCGACGCGAAGGAGAAGGTGCGGATGGTGCGCGGCGTGTTCGACAGCGTGGCGTCGAACTACGACCTGATGAACGACCTGATGAGCGCGGGCGTGCACCGGCTGTGGAAGGACGCGGCGGCGGCGAAACTGAACCCGCGTCCGGGCGAGACCATCCTCGATGTCGCGGGCGGCACCGGAGACATGGCGCGGCGCTATGCGAAGATGGCGCGGGCGGCGCAGCAGCGGCGAGGGGGCGAGGACGCCTCGGTGATCGTCCTCGACTACAACGCCGAAATGATCATGGCCGGGGTCCACAAGGGCGGCGAGCCCGAGATGTCGTGGAGCGTCGGCGACGCCATGGCCCTGCCGCTGCCGGACGCTTCGGTCGACGCATATTCGATCAGCTTCGGCATCCGCAACGTGGCCGATATTCCCGTCGCCCTCGCCGAGGCCCGGCGGGTGCTGAAGCCGGGCGGCCGCTTCCTGTGCCTGGAGTTCTCACGGCCGACCGCCTCGGCGATCCGCAAGGCCTATGACGCCTGGTCCTTCCACGCCATCCCGCGCATCGGCGGCTGGGTCGCGGGCGACCGCGACAGCTACCAGTATCTGGTCGAGAGCATCCGCCGCTTTCCGGACCAGGCGACCTTCAAATCAATGATTGAAGCGGCCGGCTTCAGCCGGGTGACGGTCACCAATCTGTCGGGCGGCGTGGCCGCCATCCATCACGGGTGGGCGATCTGACCAGCCGGATCGATCCCGCGACCCCGCCGCCCCCGCCGGCGACCGTGCCGGTGCGCCATCCGGTCGAGGCCTGGCTGCGCCTGATGGGCTGGGGCTGGGTGCTGATCCGTCACGACGCCCTGACGCCGCGCGAGATCACCCACCTGCTGCCGGTCTGGATCCGCTGGCTGGCCCATCTTCTGCACGCCTTCGCCGGGCGGGAAGGCCGCGAGGGCCGTCCGGGCCAGCGACTGGGCAAGGCGTTCGAACATCTGGGGCCCGTGGCCATCAAACTGGGTCAGGTGCTGGCCACCCGCGCCGACATCTTCGGCGTCGAATTCGCCCGCGACCTGGGCCGGCTCAAGGATGCGCTGGAACCCTTCCCCGTCGATCAGGCGCGGCGCGAGATCGAACGCTCGCTGGGCCGTCCGGTCGAGAGCCTGTTCACCGATTTTGGCCCGCCGGTCGCAGCCGCCTCGCTCGCCCAGGCGCATCCGGCCTGGCTGGCCGACGGCCGCAAGGTGGCGGTCAAGGTGCTGCGGCCCGGCGTCGAGCGCCGCGTGGCGCAAGGCCTCGACTCCATGCGGCTGGCCGCCCGGCTGGCCGTCCGCTTCGTCGCCCCGGCGCGCAGGCTCGAGCCCTCGGCCTTCGTCGAGACCATCGCCCGCGCGCTTCAGCTCGAACTCGACATGCGGCTGGAAGCCGCCGCCGCTTCCGAGCTGAAGGACATCATGGACAAGGTCCGCGACGGCGGCGGCGGCCACATGTCCGCCCCCGCCGTGGTCTGGGACGGGGTCGGCAAGCGGGTGCTCACGCTGGAATGGGCGACCGGCGTGGCCATGACCGATCCGGCGGCGGCGGAGCAGCCGGGACTGGACCGCAACGGACTGGCCGACAATCTGGTGCGGGCCTTCCTGACCCAGGCGCTGGACTACGGGACCTTCCACGCCGACCTGCACGAGGGCAATCTGTTCTGCCACGCCCCCGCCGAACTGACCGCCATCGACTTCGGCATCGTCGGCCGGCTGGGCCATGGCGAGCGCCGCTATCTGGCGGAAATCCTCTGGGGTTTCCTCAGCCGCGACTACGACCGCATCAGCCGGGTGCATTTCGAGGCCGGATACGTGCCGCCCGAACATTCGGTGGAGGCCTTCGCCCAGGCCCTGCGCGCCGTCGGCGAGCCGGTGATCGGCAAACAGGCGTCTCAGGTGTCGATGGGCCGGCTGCTGGGCCAGCTGTTCGAGATCACCGCCCTGTTCGACATGCATCTGCGGCCCGAACTGATCCTGCTGCAGAAGACCATGGTCTCGGTCGAGGGCGTGGCCCGGCGACTCAATCCCGACCACGACCTGTGGGAGGCGGCCCGGCCCGTGGTCGAACGCTGGATCCGCCGCGAACTGGGCCCCCACGCCCAGGTGCGCGACGCCCTGGAGGAACTCCGCGACACGCTGAAGGCCCTCGCCAGACTGGCGCAGAACCCGCCGCAGCCTCAGACGTTGGTTGTCCGCGAGACCCGGACCCCCGGCTGGGTGATCGTTGGAATGACCCTGGCCGTGGCGGCCTCGGCGGCCGCCCTCGTTCTGTCGCTTTGGCCCGTCATCGTCTGAGGTCCGCACTGGAGACGACCCCATGAAGCCGCTTCTGATCGCCGCCGCCCTGTTGCTCGTCCCCGTCGCGGCCCCCACGGCGGCTCTGGCCCAGGTCGCCGCCGCTACCGTGCCCAACAGCTTCGACCGGCCGACCGCGCAGACCCGCGCACCCGCCCCGGCGGCCGTGGCGACCCCCGCCCCTGCGTTGGCGGCCACGCCCGCCAATCCCCGCTCCGAGGAAGTCCTGCGCGAAATCATCGCCGGCGGTCAGGCGGGAACCCTTCCCTATGCCCTGATGACCGACGACCTCGCCGGCAAGGTCCGCGCGCAGGAAGCCACCGTCCTGCCCCTTCTGCGAGGCTTCGGCGCGATCCAGGCCCTGGACTTCGTCGGCAGCCAGGACGGCGCCGACCTGTTCGCCGTCACCTTCGCCACCGCCGCGACCCAGTGGATCATCGGCTTCGACGAAGGCGGCAAGGTCGCCGCCCTGCTGTTCCGCCCGGCCGCCTGACCTCAGTCGTCGGCGCCGGGCCGTCCGCGCCCGCTCTTGATCGTCGACCGTTTGGCCTTGCCCTCCAGCCGCCGCTCCTTCGAGGCGCGCGTCGGCTTCGTCGGCACGCGATAGACCGGAGCCACCGAGGCCTTGTCGACCAGGTCCTGCAGCCGTTCCATGGCGTCGGCCCGGTTCCGCTCCTGGGTGCGATACCGCACGGCGGTGATCAGGATCACTCCATCCAGCGTCAGCCGGCTGCCCGCCAGCTTCATCAGCCGCGCCCGCACCGGCTCCGTCAGCGATGGCGAATTGCGCGCGTCGAACCGCATCTGCACCGCGGTCGAGACCTTGTTGACGTTCTGCCCGCCCGGCCCGCCGGCGCGGAAGAAGCGGAACTCCAGCTCGCTCTCGGGGATGACGGTCAACGCCCCGGCCCCGCCAGAATGACCCGCTTCGCCCGCACCACGGCCTGATCCAGCGCCTGCAGGAAGGCCGACCGGTCCTTCGGCCCGAACGGCGGCGGACCCGAGGTCGCCACCCCCATCGAACGCAGGTGCTCGCCCACCATCCGCCCCGCCAGGGCCGAGCCGATCGAGTCCGGGGTGAACGGCTGGCCATTGGACTTCAGCGCCTGCGCCCCCGCCTTCAGACAGCGGTCGGCCAGCGGAATGTCGGCGGTGATGACGATGTCGCCCGGCCCGGCCCGCTCGGCGATCCAGTCGTCGGCGATGTCGGGCCCCGCGTCGACCACGACCTGTTCGATCCAGGTTTCACGCGGCGTGTTGATCCATGTGTTCGACACCACGAACACATGCAGGCCGTACCGCGCCGCCACGCGATAGACCTCGTCCTTCACCGGACAGGCGTCGGCGTCGATGAAGATGCGGGGAAGACTCATGGGCGGCATCTTACCCTTCTCCCCTCGGGGGAGAAGGTGGCCCGTCAGGGCCGGATGAGGGGGCTGTCAGGTTGGAATGCGATGGAGAGGGAGACGCCATCGGCATCCCCCTCATCCGTCTCGCTCCGCGAGCCACCTTCTCCCCCGGAGGGGAGAAGGAAGATTCAGCGCGTATAAGCTGGCGGCATCGCCCCTTCGCCGCCCGCGCGATACCGGTCGCGCAGCAGGAACTGCCGGCTGGTCGGCGCCTGTTCGGCCCCGCCGATGAAGATGACCTCGGCGTTGCTCAGCGGCTCCAGCGGATCGCCGGACCAGACGACCACATCGGCCGCCGCGCCCGCGCGCAGTTCGCCGATCTGGCCGGCCATGCCGAAGATCTTCGCCGGATTGACCGTGATCGCCTCGATCGCCGCCTCGTAAGGCAGGCCATGCGAAACGGCGTTGCCCGCATTGTAGCGGGTCTCGCGGGCGCGATGGATCGAGCCCTCATTGCCCTTGATGGCGATCACCACGCCGGCGGCGTCCAGCGCCGCGGCGTTCTCCATCCGCACGGCGCGAGTCTCCAGATTGCCCGGCAGGTTGGAGATCGGGTTCAGCAGCACGGGCACGCCCGCCGCCACGATCTGGTCGGCGACCAGCCAGCCCTCCTCGGCGCCGTCGAGGATCACCTTCACCCCCTCCTCGCGCGCCAGCCGCAGCACCTGCTGGATGTCGGCCGCGCGGTGCACGGTGACGATCAGCGGCATGGTCCCGTTCGCGACCGGGATCAGCGCCTCCAGATCGGCCCGCGACAGGCTGAGCTCGCGCAGGCCAGCGCGGTCGTAGGCGGCCCGGTTGCGCGCATACAGACGCACCTCGGCGAGGGTTTCCTTGAACTGGGTGAACTCGGCGCCGCGCGCGCCGCCGGCGACGCCGGCTCCCGCCTCGCCGAACGGCGCGACCATGGCCACCCGCGGCTTGACCAGGATGTCGGTCCCCTGCGCCAGATGGATGACGGCGGCCTGTCCGGCGAACAGGCTGGGCGCCTGCAGGCCCGCCGCGCCCACGCCGGCGAAGTCCGCGTCGCCGTCGTCCCGGTGATTGCCGCCGCCGCCGCCCGGATGACCGGGCACGACGATGGCGCGGGTGATGCCGCCCAGACGCGCGACCGGCAGGGTGAAGGACCAGGGATCGAGGCCGTAGCTGACGTCGAACGAGGCGCTGATCGTATTGGCGCCGTTGGTCTGGTCGTCCGACCCTCCGACCGACGAGATTTCCGAGGCGCCGAGGCCGCTGTCCACGGCGACGAAGCCGGGGGCGACCACCTTGCCGCGGGCGTCGATGACGCGCGCGCCCGAGGGGGCGGCGCCGGTTCCGACCGAGACGACCCGGCCGTTCTGGATCACCACCGTCCCGTTCTCGATGACCGAGGTTCCGGTCAGCACCCGTCCGCCGGTGATGGCGGTCAGGGACTGGGCGAGAGCGGGGGTGGTCAGGGCTGCGGCGCAGACGGCGCCGAGGATGAGGTTCCTGAGGCGCATCAGCGGGCTCCCTGCGGGACGTTGGCGGCGGACAGACCATAGCCGGGCTGGCCCAGCTCGAAGTCGGACAGCGGCTGATAGGCCGGGTTCATGCGGTCGAAACTGAGGCCGCCGTCGATGAAGACCTGATCGGCCCGGGCGTAGACGCTGAACGGATTGGCGCTCCAGATCACCACATCGGCGCGCTTGCCGGCCTCCAGCGATCCGGTCTGGTCGGCGATGCCCAGCGAACGGGCCGGGTTCAGCGTGATCCAGCTGATGGCCCGCTCCTCGGAGATGTTCATCCCCATGCGGCGGCCGGCGGCCAGACCCGCGGCGGCTTCCTGATTGAGGCGCTGGGTCAGTTCGGCGTCGTCCGAATGGATGACCGCGCACGATCCCTGCGGCGCGTCGACCAGGGCGGCGTTGGCCTCGACCGCGTCGAGCGCCTCCATCTTGAAGCCCCACCAGCCGGTCCACATGTCGGCGCAGATGCCCTCGCGAGCCAGCAGCGGCGCGACCTTGTAGGCCTCGATGGCATGGTGGAAGGCGGTGATCCGGTAGCCGAACTCCTTGGCGATATCGATCATCACCGCCATCTCGTCGGCGCGGTAGCAGTGGTTCTGCACCAGAACCGAACCGTCCAGCACCCCGGCCAGGGTTTCCAGCTGCAGGTTGCGGGTCGGGGGCGTGCCCTCGCCGTCCTCGCGCCACTTGTCCCATTTGGCCTTGTATTCGCGGGCCGCGATGAAGGCGGCGCGATAGCCGGCGACATTGCCCATGCCCGTGGCCGGCGAGGTGTTGCGGCCGCCATAGACGCGCGAAGGGTTCTCGCCGCAGGCCATCTTCAGGCCGTAGGGGGCGCCGGGCATCTTCATGCCCTGCATGGTCACCGACGGCACATTGCGCACCGTCACGCCGCGGCCGCCGAACAGATTGGCCGAGCCGGGCAGGATCTGGAGCGTCGTCACCCCGCCCGCGCGGGCCTGATTGAAACCGGGGTCCTGCGGCCACAGCGAATGCTCGGCCCAGACCTGGGCGGTGTTCGGATTGGTCGCCTCATTGCCGTCGCTCATCCCCTGCACGCCGGGCGAGGGATAGACGCCGAGGTGGCTGTGCACGTCGATGATGCCCGGGGTCACGAACCGGCCGCGCGCATCGACGACGCGGTGACCGCCGGGGACCGGGGTCGAGGCGTCGCCGACCGCGGCCACCTTGCCGTCGGTGACGACGACCACGCCGTTCTCGATCCTGCGCCCCGCGCCGTCGAAGACCGTACCGCCGACGATGGCCATGTTCTCGCGCGGCAGGCCGCGATAGGTCGAGGGGAAGGGGTCGGGGTTGGCCGCATAGTCGAGGCCCCGGGCCAACGGCTCGCGCACTTCGGCGTCGGACGAACCGTCCGCGGCGGGCGTGTCGTCGCCCCCGGTGGTGGCGCAGGCCGTCAGGGCCAGAGAGCCTGCCAGCACGCAGGCGAGGACGGCGAGGCTGGAACCCCGCAAGGCGTGAAGTCTCATCGAACGCTCCCCTGATACGCCCGACCCGAAAGCGGGGGCGTACGTCGGGGCGGATTACAAAAGGCTCCGGCGCGATCCGTCAAAGCCGGAAACATTACAAACCGGTAAGGCGCGTTCGCATCTCGTCGTTCGACAGGCCGGCGACATCGATCATCTTGGTCCGCGACTGGCTCCCGCGCGGGATCGACACCGCCGATTTCGGCACGCGCAGCGCCTTCGCCAGCAGCCTGATCAGGGCCTCGTTCGCCTCGCCCTCGACCGGCCGCGCGCGCACCCGGACCTTGAGGACGGGCCGCCCCTCTGAATCCACGTCCCAGCCGTCGATGCGGTCGGCGGAAGCGCCGGGCGTCAGACGGACGGGGAGATGGGCGGACTCAGGGGGTCCGGAATGGCTTCGAGCCATAGGCCGTCTGCCCCCCCGAGACCGCCATCGCGGCCATGATCACATCCCGGGGATCGCCCCGGAAGCCGCTCGTGAACAGCTGCTCCAGCTCGGACCGGTCACCCTCTGCAAGGATCAGGATCGATCGCGCCAGCTGCTGGGGGCCGACCGTAAGATTCATATCCCACAACGACCCCAGGCGGGCGCGAACGGCCTTCCGGTCGGCCGGATCGCGGAAGTCCCGATCAATTCGCGCCCGGACGTCGCCGGCCAGTCTCCAGAACATCGGCCTCCAGAACATCGGCGAACCGTCAGCCCAGCGCCTTCATCAGCTCCGGCACCACCACCTTGTAGTCCCCGACGATGCCGTAGTCCGCGACCTGGAAGATCGGCGCGTCGGCGTCCTTGTTGATGGCGACGATGACCTTGGAGTCTTTCATCCCGGCGAGGTGCTGGATGGCGCCCGAGATGCCGATGGCGATGTACAGGGCCGGGGCCACGACCTTGCCGGTCTGGCCGACCTGATAGTCGTTCGGCGCATAGCCGGCGTCCACGGCGGCGCGCGAGGCGCCCACGGCGGCGCCCAGCTTGTCGGCCAGCGGGTCCATGACGGCGTGGAACTCCTCGGCCGAACCGAGCGCCCGGCCGCCCGAGACGACGATCTTCGCCGCGCCCAGTTCCGGACGGTCCGACTTGACCATCTCCTCGCTGACGAAGGCCGCCTTGCCGGCGTCGGCGCCCGCGACGGTTTCGACGCTGGCCGAACCGCCCTCGGCGGCGGCGTCGAAGCTGGTCGGGCGGACGGTGATGACCTTCTTGCCGTCGCCCGACTGGATCGTCTCCAGCGCATTGCCGGCATAGATCGGGCGCACGAAGGTGTCGTTCGACACGACCTCGATGATGTCCGAGATCGGGGCGACATCCAGCTTGGCGGCGATGCGCGGCATGAAATTCTTGCCGTCGGTGGTGGCCGGCGAAAGGATGGCGTCATAGCCGCCGGCCAGACCCAGAACGGTCGCCTCGACGGCCTCGGCCAGCTGGTGGCCTAGGCCGGCGCTTTCGGCCAGCAGCACCTTGCGCACGCCGGCGATCTTCGCGGCGGCGTCGGCCGCGGCCTTCGAGCCCTGGCCGATGACCAGGACGTCCACGTCGCCCGACAGCTTCAGGGCGGCGGTGACGGTCTTGTGGGTGGTGTCGCGGACGGCATCCCCGTCGCGGTCGGCGATAACGAGAACGGCCATTACAGGACCCCCGCGGTCTTGAGCTTGGAAACCAGTTCGGCGGCGTCGGCCACCTTGATGCCCGCCGAGCGCTGCGGCGGGGCCGTGACCTTCTTCACCGTCAGGCGTGGGGCCGTATCGACGCCGTAGTCGGCGACCGCCTTGACCGCGATCTCCTTCTTCTTGGCCTTCATGATGTTGGGCAGGGAGGCGTAGCGAGGGGTGTTCAGGCGCAGGTCAACCGAAACCACCGCCGGCAGGGTCGCCGACAGGGTCTGCAGGCCGCCGTCGACCTCGCGCGTCACGGTCGCCTTGCCGTCGGCCAGCACGATCTTGCCGGCGAAGGTGGCCTGGGGCCAGTCCAGCAGGGCGGCCAGCATCTGGCCGACCGCATTGTTGTCGCCGTCGATCGACTGCTTGCCCAGCAGGACCAGATCCGGCTTCTCCTCGTCAACCACCGCCTTCAGCAGCTTGGCCACGGCCAGCGGCTCCAGATCGGCGTCCGACTGGATCAGCAGGCCCCGGTCCGCGCCCATGGCCAGGGCCGTGCGGATGGTTTCCTGCGCCTGGGTGACGCCGATGGAGACGACCACGATCTCGCTCACCGTCCCGGCGGCGTGATGCTCCTTGCCCTCCTTCATGCGGACGGCTTCCTCGACGGCGATCTCGTCGAACGGATTCATGCTCATCTTGACGTTGGCCAGATCGACGCCGGTCTGGTCCGCCTTGACGCGAGCCTTGACGTTATAGTCGATCACCCGTTTGACGGGGACGAGAACCTTCATTGTGCTATCCACGAAAGCGCCGGAATGTTGCGTCAGGGAATGGTACGCCGCATCGGGCCTGTCAACGTAACGCCGCGTCAACGACCGGGATCGGTCGACCTCAAAGCCACGGGAATCCGTAGATGAACCGCCTCCTGACCATGAAACGGCTGAGCATCCTGTTTCTCTCGACCTTCGCCGTCCTGATCGCGGGCATGTTCGCCTATGAATCCCTGGTCGTGGCGCCGGGCGACCGCTGCGAGGCCGGCGGCAAATGGTGGGATCCGGAAGGCCGCACCTGCGCGCAGCCGATCTCCATCGCCGAGATCACCGGCCGCCCCCTCCCGGGCCAGCGCGCCGCCGCCTCGGACGCAAAGAACCGCGAGCTCGTGGCGATCGAGGATTCCCTCACCGCGCAGAAGCACGCCCGCGACGCGGAGGCCGACCGCCAGCGCGCCGCCCTGGCCGCCCAATAGGCGCCTACGTCCGTTTCTGACGCACGCTCGTGCCTTACTGACCGGACCTCTCCGGGAGGCCGGTCTTTGACAATCGAAAACGAAGAAACAGAACCGCTCCAGGCGGACCATCCGGACTATCCGGACGGTGTTTTCCGCCAATCCGGCAATCACTGCCAGGTGGGCGCGGCCAACCGCCGGAATTCCGGGGCGATCGCAGGGAGTCGGAGCCCGCTATCCGGACCATCCGGACTATCCGGACCGTGTTTTTCGCCATCGCCGCAAAGACTGCAAATCAGCGCGTCGCGCCGGGCTTCCACTTCACGTCGTCCGCCCCGTTGGCGTTGGCCCGGCGGGCGGCGACGAACAGATGGTCGGACAGCCGGTTCAGATAGCGGATCGAGGCCGGCGTGACCGTCTCGCCCGCCTCGACCAGCCGCACCGCCTCGCGCTCGGCGCGGCGCGCCACGGTGCGGGCCAGATGCAGATGCGCCGACAGCGGCGATCCGCCCGGCAGGATGAAGCTGTCCAGCGGCTTCAGGCTCTCGTTCATCCAGTCGATCTCGGCCTCCAGCCGCTCGACCTGGCTGTCGAGGATGCGCAGCGCCTCCCATTTGGGCGGCGGCTCCAGCGGCGTGGCCAGATCGGCGCCGAGATCGAACAGCTCGTTCTGGATGCGGCCCAGCATGGCGTCGATGCGGTCGTGCTGGCCGGAATGCAGCCGGGCCGCGCCGATGACGGCGTTCAGCTCGTCCACCGCCCCGTAGGCCTCGACCCGCGGATCGCTCTTGGACACCGTCGCGCCCGAGGCCAGCCGCGTCTGGCCGCCGTCGCCGGTCTTCGTATAGATGCGGTTCAGGACGACCACGACGCCTAGGCCCCGTGCGTGGATTTCCACCACATCCCGATGACCAGCAGCACGATCGCCAGCGCCTGCAGCGCCACCCGCAGCCGCATCAGCTTGTTGGAATGGGACCGCGCGAAATCGCCGCCCCGGTACAGCGAATAGATGCCGAAGCCGAGGGTGATGGCCACCGCCGCGATGGCCAGCAGGATCAGGATGTTGAGAACGTCGCCCATGGCGGCAACCTAGGCGACCCCGGGCGGCGAGGCCAGCGCGCCGGCTCGTCCTGCAACGAAAAGGGCCCGCGTCCAGTTGGCGCGGGCCCCCGTGTTTCGATTCTGCCGGTTTTAGTAGCGGTAGTGGTCCGGCTTGAACGGGCCTTGGGCCGGGACCGAGATATAGTCGGCCTGTTCCTTGGACAGCGTCGTCAGCTTCGCGCCCAGCTTGCCCAGGTGCAGCATGGCGACCTTCTCGTCGAGATGCTTGGGCAGGGTGTAGACTTGGTTCTCATAGGACTTGGCGTTGGTCCACAGCTCGATCTGGGCCAGCGTCTGGTTGGTGAAGGACGCCGACATCACGAACGAGGGGTGGCCCGTCGCATTGCCCAGGTTCACCAGACGGCCTTCCGACAGCAGGATGATCTTCTTGCCGTCCGGGAATTCCACATGGTGGACCTGCGGCTTGATCTCGTCCCACTTGAAGTTCTTCAGGCCCGCGACCTGAATCTCCGAGTCGAAGTGGCCGATGTTGCAGACGATGGCGTTGTTCTTCATCGCCCGCATGTGCTCGACCGTCAGGACGTCCTTGTTGCCCGTGGCGGTGACGAAGATGTCGGCCTCGCCGGCCACGTCCTCGACGGTCACGACCTCATAGCCTTCCATCGCCGCCTGCAGGGCGCAGATCGGATCGACCTCGGTGACCTTCACCCGGGCGCCGCCCTGGCGCAGCGAGGCGGCCGAGCCCTTGCCCACGTCGCCATAGCCGCAGACCACGGCGACCTTGCCCGACAGCATGACGTCGGTGCCGCGGCGGATCGCGTCGACCAGCGATTCACGGCAGCCGTACAGGTTGTCGAACTTGGACTTGGTGACGCTGTCGTTGACGTTGATGGCGGGGAACGGCAGATCGCCCTTCTTCGCCATTTCGTACAGGCGGTGAACGCCCGTGGTCGTCTCTTCCGACACGCCGCCGATGGCGTCGCGGATCGCCGAATAGAAGCCGGGCTTCTCGGCGATGTAGCGTTTCATGACCTTGAAGAGGGCCTCCTCTTCCTCGTTCTGCGGATTGGCCAGCAGGGACAGGTCCTTCTCGGCCTTGGGGCCGAGTACGCACAGCAGGGTCGCGTCGCCGCCGTCGTCGAGGATCAGGTTCGGATAGCCGCCGTCGGCCCATTCGAAGATCTTGTGGGCGTAGTCCCAGTACTCCTCCAGCGTCTCGCCCTTGGTGGCGAACACCGGGGTGCCGTTGGCGGCGATGGCGGCTGCGGCATGATCCTGGGTCGAGAAGATATTGCACGAGGCCCAGCGCACCTCGGCGCCCAGGGCCTCCAGCGTCTGGATCAGCACGGCGGTCTGGATGGTCATGTGCAGGCTGCCCGCGATGCGGGCGCCCTTCAGGATCTGCTGGCCGCCGAATTCCTCGCGCAGGGCCATCAGGCCGGGCATTTCGGTTTCGGCGATGGCGATTTCCTTGTTGCCGAACGGGGCAAGCGAAATGTCGCGGACGATATAGTCGGTCATGAAAGGGCTTTCCGGGGAGACTGTTTGGGCGGCCTATAGACCGGTCCCGGCCCGGGGGCAAGAAACACATAAGGATATCTTTATGTGTTTCCTGTGAAAGGTCCGCCGGACCCTTCGCGCCACCTCGGTGGAAAGGAGCGGAACATGTCTGGCCTGACGCTGACCCGCCGCACGATGGCCGCCGCCGGACTGTTCGGTCTGGCCTTCCCGGGACTTTCGCGGGCGCAGGACGCACCGTCCTTCTCGACCAGCGACCAGCGGCAAGGACTTCTGACCGCCCCCGTGACCATCAACGATCGCGGCCCCTACGCCTTCGCCATCGACAGCGCCGCCAACACCTCGGTCATCGCCCGTGACCTCGCCGTCAGCCTGGAGCTGGCCGACGCGGGAGAAGTGACGATGCACACCCTGGTCGCCGGCGAACGCGCGCCGACCGTGCGGGCGGACCGGGTTCGGACCGGGGCGCTGAACGCCCGCGACGTCCGGCTGGTGGTCACCGGCCGGCAGGGGCTGCTGGGGCTGGATGGCCTGCTGGGCACGGACCTGCTGGCCGGTCTCAGACTGGTGCTGCATTTCGGGAGGCGGACCCGGGTCGATATTACGCGTCCGCGGCGATGGCGCGACAATGCCGGCGACGGCCAGCGGCTGAATGCACAGAACGCGTCGGCGGGCGAGCAGCGCTTCAATGGCCTGTTGATGATCGACGCCACGGCCCGGACGGTTCCCTGCAAGGTGATCATCGACACCGGGGCCAGGATGACCGTCATCAACACCGCGCTCGCCCGTCAGGCCGGCGCGCAGCCGCTGACCCTCCCGGACGGCACGACCCTGGGCCGGGTCCTGTCGCCGACCGGCCGGGACGCGGTAGCGGAGGCGATGCTGCTGCCCGAGCTTCGGCTGGGTGGCGTCAGCCTGACCCGCGTTCCCGTTCTGGTGGGCGATTTCCATACCTTCGCGATCTGGGGCCTGGCCGATCAGCCGGCCGCCCTTCTGGGGGTCGATCTGCTTGGGCTGTTCCGGACCGTGATCATCGACCTGAAGCGAGGCGAGCTGGTTCTGGACCCATGAGCCGGGCTGGTGTCTATCTGGCGGTGGTGTTGGAGAGGTTCTTATGAAGACGATGATGGCGGGCGTCCTCGCGGCGCTGACGATGGGCGGCGCGGGCGCGGCCCAGGACGCGGCTTCGGCGCAGGCTGGTCCGGTCACCCTGATCCAGGCCGGTCGGCTGCTGGACCGCCCGGGCCAGGCGCCGCGCGGCCCCTCGACCGTGGTGGTGCGCGACGGGCGGATCGTGGAGATCCGCGACGGCTTCATCGACGCCTCGGCCTTCCCCGGCGCCACGGTGATCGACCAGCGCGACCGTTTCGTCCTGCCCGGCCTGATCGACAGCCATGTGCATCTGGTCTCGGACCTCGGCGGCCAGGCGGGCTTCCTGTCCGGGATCACCGAAAACCTGCCGACCCATGCCTATCGCGCGGCCGAGAACGCCGAAAAGACCCTGATGGCCGGCTTCACCACCGTGCGGAATCTGGGCGACGACGGCGGCGTCACCCTGGCCCTGCGCGACGCCACAGCGGCCCATCGCCTGCCCGGCCCGCGCATCATCGACGCCGGCAACAGCATCTCGACCACTTCGGGCCACATGGACGGACGGCTGGGCTTCAGCGACGAGCTTCGCGACGACATCCCGCACGACAACGTCTGCAATGGTCCGGAAAGCTGCCGGGAGGCGGTGCGCATCCAGGTCGGGCGGGGCGCCAACGTCATCAAGATCGCCACCACCGGCGGCGTGAACAGCCGCATCGGCGCCGGTCTGGGCGCCCAGATGTTCGACGACGAGGCCCGCGCCCTGGTCGAAACGGCGCACCTGTACGGCCTCAAGGTGGCGGTCCACGCCCACGGGGCGGACGGCATCAACATGGCGCTGCGGATGGGCGCGGACTCGATCGAGCACGGCACCATATTCGACGACGAGACGATCCGCCTCTTCCGGCAGTCCGGCGCCTATTATGTGCCGACCCTGTCGACTGTGAACGGCTATATCGAGCGGCTGGCCGCCGATCCGAACGCCTATTCGCCCGAGGTCCTGCCCAAGATCCGCTGGCGTATCTCCATCACCGGCCAGTCGCTGCAAAGAGCGGTTCCGGCGGGTGTGAGGATCGCTTTCGGCACCGACGCGGGCGTGTCGAAACATGGCCGAAACGCCGACGAATTCGCCCTGATGGTCCAGCATGGCATGACGCCGATGAGCGCCATCCAGGCCGCCACCGTCAACGCCGCCGACCTGCTGGGCCTGTCGACCGAGATTGGCACCCTGGAGGCGGGCAAGCGGGCCGACATCATCGCCGTTGACGGCGATCCGCTGACCGACGTCACAGTCCTGACCTCGATGGATTTCGTCATGCGCGACGGCCGTGTCTATCGCGACGAGGAGTAAGGCGGCTTGGCGAGGGCGTGGGGCGCGGCTAAGCAGGCTCGCATGACCCAGGACCTCGCCATCCCCCGCCACGACTGGACCCTGCAGGACGTCGAGGCCCTGTTCGCCCGCCCCTTCATGGAACTGGTGTTCGAGGCGGCGACCGTTCACCGGCGCTGGTTCGATCCGTCCGAAGTGCAGAAGAGCCAACTGCTGTCGATCAAGACCGGCGGCTGCGCCGAAAACTGCGGCTACTGCTCCCAGTCGGCCAGTTTCCAGACCGGTCTGAAGGCCGAAAAACTGATGGACGCGACCGCCGTGCTGGCCGAGGCCATGGCGGCCAGGGCCGGCGGAGCCAGCCGTTTCTGCATGGGCGCGGCCTGGCGCGAACTGAAGGACCGCGACACGCCGAAACTGGCGACCATGATCGCGGGGGTGAAGGCGTTGGGGCTCGAGACCTGCGCCACCCTCGGCATGCTGACCGCGGATCAGGCGCGCCAGCTGAAGGCCGCGGGCCTCGATTTCTACAATCACAATCTGGATACGGGTCCGGAGTATTACGCCCAGGTCGTGACCACCCGGACCTATCAGGACCGGCTCGACACGCTGCAGCACGTCCGGGACGCGGGCATGAGCACCTGCTGCGGCGGCATTGTCGGCATGGGCGAGGCGCGGCGCGACCGGGCCAGCCTGCTGCACGCGCTGGCGACCCTGCCCGAGCATCCCGACAGCCTGCCGGTCAATGCCCTGGTGCCGGTGACGGGCACGCCGCTGGGCGAGCGGATGCTGGCCGAGGGTCAGATCGATCCGATCGAGTTCGTCCGCACCGTCGCCGTGGCGCGCATCGTCTGCCCCAGGGCGATGGTGCGTCTGTCCGCGGGCCGCGAGACGATGAGCGCCGAAATGCAGGCGCTGTGCTTCCTCGCAGGAGCCAATTCCATCTTCGTCGGCGGCAAGCTCCTGACCACGCCCAATCCCGAACAGGACGAGGATGCGACCCTGTTCGCCCTGCTGGACCTGAAGCCGATGGAACCCAGAGCCGTGGAGGCGGCGTAACCACGCCTTAAGCGGCCTGTGTCAGGGTCGGCGCATGGAACGCCGCGCCCTCCTCGGACTGAAGTCACAGACGCTGAAGACCAGTGGCGGCTCAAGCGCGCCACAAGCCAGCTACCTGCGCCTGCCGACCATCACCGCCAACGTCATCCGCCCCGGCGGCCGGCGCGGCGTGATGACGGTCGAAACCGGGATCGACACCGCCGACGCCGCCTTGCGAACCCGCGTCGCCCAGTCCGCGCCCCGATTGCGCGCCGCCTACGCCGTCGTGGTGCAGCAGGCAGCCGCGGCGCTGCTGCCCGGCGCCCCGCCCGATGTCGAACGCCTGGTCGCCCAGCTTCAGGCGGCGACCAACGCCACCATGGGCCGGGCCGGCGCACGCCTGCTCATCGGCACGGTGATGGTGGTCTAGTCCTTCGTCGGACTGACCTGACTGGCATCACCATAGGTCAGGGCCAGGAAGACGTCCTCCAGATCCGGATCCTCGGTGGTGATGTCGGCGATGGTGACGCCCGCCGCCCGCACGGCCGCCAGCACCTGTTCCACCGACGACTGGCCCTTGCGGTAGGTGACCACGAAGGCGCCGTTCGGGCGCGCCACGGCCTCGAACCCCTTGAGCTCGGGCAGGCCGTTCAACTCGCCCTCGGGCGTGACCACGACATTGCGGGTGTCCAGACGGCGCAGCAGCTGCGGCGTCGGCTCGCAGGCCACCACCTCGCCGCGGTTCATGATGGCGATGGTGTCGCAGAGTTCCTGCGCCTCCTCCAGATAGTGGGTAGTCAGCAGCACCGTTACGCCCTCGGCGTTGATGCGCCGGACGTAGTCCCACAGCTGGCGGCGCAGCTCGACGTCCACGCCCGCCGTCGGCTCGTCGAGGATCAGGATCGGCGGATTGTGAACCAGGGCCTTGGCCACCATCAGACGCCGCTTCATCCCGCCTGACAGGGCGCGGACATAAGCGTGCGCCTTGTCCGACAGCCCCAGGGCCGCCAGCAACTCGTCGGAGCGTCGCTCGTTGGCCGGCACGCCATAGAAGCCGGCCTGCACCTCCAGCGCCTCGCGCGGGGTGAAGAAGACGTCGGCGACGATCTCCTGCGGCACCACGCCGAGAGCGGCGCGGGCGTCGCGCGGCTGTTTGTCGATATCGCGGTCCCAGATCGAGACCGTGCCGCCGGTCTTGTTCACCACTCCCGCGAGGATGTTGATCAGGGTCGACTTGCCGGCGCCATTGGGGCCCAGCAGCCCGAACATCGAACCGCGGGGAATGACCAGATCGACGCCGCGCAGCGCCGTCTTCGGCGGAGCCTTCTTCGTGCCGGCGTAGGTCTTTTCCAGTCCGCGCACCTCGATCGCGTTGACGGGCAGGGCGTTCGCTTCGGGCATGCAGGCTTTCCGTTGGACTGGCCGGCCTAGGTAGGCTCGCCGGCCGCCGTCGCCAAGACCGGGGGCCATGTCCCTGCGATTGATGTCAATGACGCTTGACACGATGTGCTTGAATGTCTAGTGTCCTTGTCATTATGAACAGCTTGCTTGACGGAACCAACTTCATGACCCGCACGAAAATGATCGGCTGGACGGCTTTCGCGGTCTGTATCCTTGGCTACGGCGCCTTTACGGCGATCGTCGTCCTGAACCGGATGGGCGAGCTGGAGATGCGTGAGACCCTGCTCTTCGGCGGGCCGGCCGCCGTCGCAGGCGAGATCGGTCTATGGGTCGCCGCAGGCTGTCTGGGCTGGTCCCTGTTCAAACGGCGCAAGGCGCTGTTCGATCGGGTCTTCCGCAAAGCCGCCCGGACGGTTTGACGCCGGACCCCCGTCCGCTGAAGCGAAATCGGCCTTGATGGACGCCATCCATCAAGGCTCAGATTTCGCTCCAGTTTGATCTGGACCATTTTTTGGATTCGGATCGTTTCGATCCGAAGCAAAAATGGTCTAGGGAATCGGTCCCGCCGCTTCTGCAGTTCCGAGATCGCGCCATGCCGCCCCGTCACCCCGACGCCATCATCCCGCCGCCGGAAGACATCGTGGTCCCCACCAAACGGGTCGCCTGCGACGGCGGCGGCGGCGCCCTGGGCCACCCCCTCGTCTATATGGACATGGGCGGCGAAGACTTCGTCGAATGCGCCTATTGCGACCGCCGCTTCGTCCTGAGCGCACATCCGCAGCCCGAGAACGAATACTTCAGCCCCGCCGCCCGGCCGCCCGAGGCGCACTGACCCTCAGTCCTCGGGGGGCGGCGCAGGCATCAGGTCGCCGAACGGCGCCGCGTCTTCCAGCGCCCGGACGAACGACGGCCGCGCCATCAGCCGCCCGTGCCAGGCTTTCAGCAGCGGCCGGTCGCCGAACGGGACCAACCGCCGGGCGTAGGTCAGGATCGGCGCCGCGCAGCAGTCCGCCAGGGTGAAGCTGTCGCCCGCGCCCCAGGTCCGGCCGTCGGCCAGCCGCGTTTCCAGCAGATCCCAGGCGGTGGCGACTACCTCCGCGTCCTGCGCCGCGCCGTAGTCGTCGGCCTGACCCTCGGGGCGGAATTTGTTGAGCACGATCCGGTTCATCGGCCCGCCCACATAGGTGTCGATGATCCGGTCCATGAAGCGCGCCTCCAGCGCCGCCTCCGGGTCGACGGGGATCAATCGACCGCCGCCTGCCAGCCGGTCGAGATATTCGATCACCACGCTGGATTCGAACAGGGTCCGGTCCGCCTCCGTATCGACCAGCGCCGGCATCTTGGCGAAGGGTGAGACGGCGCGGAATTCGGCCATGACGGCCTCATCGTCGTGCTGGATCAGCCTGAGCTCGAACGGCAGGCCCAGTTCGTACAGGGCCGTCGCCGCCTTCTGGCCATAGCCGGAGTAGGGATGGGAATAGAGACGCAGGGTCATGCGGAGGCAGCCTCTTGTTGCGACGCCAGCCAGGCGTCCAGTTGATCCAGCCCGGCCGCCGTGCCCTCCTCGCGCTCGGCCCAGCCGTCCTCGCCGAAATAGACGCCCTGCTCGTTGAAGGTCAGAAGCGTGCCCGCGCCATCCGGTGTGAACTCCACCGTGGCCAGCGAAGCCGAGATCTTGCGGCCGCCGACGTGCATGACGAAGGCGACGACGATCCGGCGCTCGGGGACGATGTCCAGATATCTGCCCTCGAACAGATGTTCGGCGCCGTCCTGTCCGCCGCCGCGGCTGATCTCGCGGCCGCCGACACGGAAGTCGAGCCGTTCGATCATCGGCGCGCTGACTTCTTCGCAGCCCATCCAGCGCTGCTTGATCTCGCGATCCGAGAAGGCGGCGAAGACCCGCGCCGGGCGCGCCGGATACCGCCGGGCAACGGTGAAGGCGCCGAAGAACAGTTCGCTCATGGCCGCCCCTCCGCCGTCCGGGACAGGATCAGATGGGTGGCCCTTTCGCCTGCCGTGCTGGAGGCGGTCTCATAGCCGAGGGCCGGCAGGTCCAGCCCGTCCCACAGCGGCTCGCCCCGGCCCAGAACCACGGGGGAAATGGCCACATGCATCCGGTCGATCAGCCCGGCCCTGAGATATTGCCGGACCGTTGCGGCGCCGCCGCCGATGCGGATGTCCTTGTCGCCCGCCACGGCTCGCGCCTTCTCCAGCGCCGCCTCTATGCCGCCCGTCTCGAAATGGAAAACCGTGCCGCCCTCCATCTCGATCGGGTCGCGGGCGTGATGGGTCAGGACGAAGACGGGTACGTGATAGGGCGGATTGGGGCCCCACCAGCCCTTCCAGCCGTCGTCCGGCCAGTCGCCCCGACCGGGGGTGAACATGTTGCGGCCCATGATCCAGGCGCCCATCCCCTCCATGCTGCGGCGCGCGAAACCGTCGTCCACGCCCGTCTCGCCGGCGGACTGGCCGAAGAGCGTCCGGAAGGTTTCGGTCGGGTAGAACCAGTGATGCAGGCCCTCGCCCCCCTCGCCGAGAGGATGATCGAGGCTCTGGGCGGGCCCGGCGCCGAACCCGTCGACCGAGACGCCATAGGCGTCGACGCGCACCTTGCCGGTCATGCGTTCGCCTCCAGTTCGCGGCCCAGGGCGTCCAGCATCTCGCCGCAGCCCTGTTCGCGTCCGGCGATGTCGTCGGCCCCTTCCAGGAATGCCCCCTGTTCAGTGTAGATCAGGCGGGTGCCGGAACCGTCGGCGACCAGCTCGGTCGTCGCGAGCGAGGCCGAGGCGCGGCGCTTCTCGTCGCCCGCCACACGGCCCATGACGTAGGAGAGGATGATCCGCTGGTCCGGCACGATGTCGAGATATTCGGTGTCGTTGAACCAGGTGTCGTTGCTCTCGTCGCCGAAGCGGAAGCGGCCGGTGAGGCCGCCGCCGACGCGGAAGTCCTGGGTCCATTCGTGAATGGTCCAGCCCTCGCCATCGGCGAACCAGCGGCGGAAGGAGGCGGGGTCCGAATGGGCGCGGAACACGCGCGCGGGCGAGGCGTCGTAGCGGCGCTCGATCGTGAAGGTCCCGTGCGCGACGGAGGGGCGGGCGGCGGCGGTCATTTCGGAATCTCCTCTTCGTTCTTCGTCTCGTCCAGAAAGACGCCGAGCCGATCGAGACTGCGTTCGACCGACTTTCGGCGTTCGTTGATCCAGCGTTCGGCGGCGCTGAGGGCCTGGGCGTCCACGCGGCAGGTGCGGACTCGCCCGGTCTTCTCGGAAGCGACCAGGCCGGCCGTCTCCAGAATCTTCAGATGCTGCACCACGGCCGACATCGACATCGGGAAGGGCGCGGCCAGTTCGCTGACCGAGGCCGGGCCCCGCGACAGGCGTTCGACCATGGCCCGACGGGTGGGGTCGGACAGCGCCTGAAAGGCCATGTCGAGCGAGGATTGATGCTGAAGCATTCACTTAAGTATCAAATCCCGGCAGGCGATGCAAGCCGGTCGAAACAGGGCTAACGGGGCGTTAATCGACGCGGCGCAGGCTGACTGCAGACCTTTCCGGAGGGCGTCATGTCCACGATCCAGACCGGCGGCTATCGCCGCCAGCGCGATCATTTCGAGCCCCAGGACGCCGATCCCGCGGAACAGCGGCGGGTGCGCGGCCTGCTGGAGAAGATCGACTATTCGGCCTTCATCGCCAACCGCGAGATCATCGGCCAGATGCTGCCCAAGGTGGATGCGCCCACCTTCCAGAAACTGGCGATCATGACGGCGACGGCGCGGGGCAAATGGGTGGCCGAAAGCCTGCGCCAGTCGGAATCCGGCGCCCCGTCGACCGCGGACCAGATCGCCCGCCTGACCTCGGCGCGTATCGCCTATGAGGAACTGGCCGAGGCCTATGAGGGCCTGCGCCGGATGGTCGAGCGCGGCTACGTCGCCATCCGCTAGCGCGGGACGGCGACGCAGGCGCGGTCCCTAGCCGACGGGCTGGGGCCGGGTCGCGATCGGGGCGTCGGGATCGGCCGGCGGCCGTTCGGCCTCGGTCGGGGGCGGGCCGGCGGGCTCGACCGGCGCTATCTCGATCAGCGGGGCGGTGGTGATCGCGGGCGGCGGAGCGGCGGCGGGCGGCGGCGCCGCGCGGGCCGGAGCCGTGGCTGCGGGGCGCGGGGTGGCGGTCGCGGGACGGGGCGGCGTCGGCGCGGGCGTCGCAGGCCGGACAGGCGAAGCTTCCGGCGCGATCGCGGCGGCGACCGGCTCGGGCGGGGACGCGGGCGCCGTCACGACCGCAGGCAAGGCAGGCGCGGCGTCGACCGGGGCGGCGAGGACCGGCGCCTCCGCGGCGGCGGGGAGCGGCGCGTTCGCCGGCGCGCGCGTGTACAGCCAGCCGGCCAGGGCGACGACCGCGACCGCGGCGGCCGCGACGCCGCCGTACAGGAGGGTGCGGGCCGAGGACTTCCCGCAGGCGCTGGCTTGCTGAAGCGTCGAGCCGGCAGCCGTGGGCTCGAAGGCGACAGGGGACGGGGCGACCGTGTGCGCGGCTGCGGGAGTGGCGGTCCGCGGCGGCTCGGGAACAGGCGGGACCGCAACCGGCTCGACCGGCGGCAGCGGACGGACCGTAAGGTCGGGCGCGGGTGTGGGGGCGGGCTCGACGACAACGGGAGCTTCCTCGACCGCCGCCGCCGCCGCCGCCGGCGCGGCGGGGGCGGGAGCGGGCCGGGGCGCGGCGCGGGGGATCATCGAGCCGCTGAAGATGCCGGGAGCGGGACGGGGCTGCGACGCGCGCGGGGGCTCCGGCAGCGGCGGCAGGCCGGCGCCCTTCGGCAGGGGGCCGGCGCGGAACACGGTCGCCGGCGGGCGACCCCAGACCACGGGACGGCGGAACGGCTCGGGCGTTCCATTCAGGGGCTTGTCGGACTCGGTGGACATTCAGGCTCCCGCGCCCCGTCGGGCGCGCTTCTTCAAACGCTTACGGCGGTCAGGGTGTCCGCTGAAATGGCCCGTTTCGTGACGCGCTGCGTCGGGGCCTAGTTCTTGAGCCTGTAGCCCGTTTTGAACATCCAGCCCACGATGGCGAGGCAGACGGCCAGGAAGCCCAGCGTCGCCGCCAGACTGGCCCAGATGCCGACGTCTCCCGACCCGTAGAAGGTCCAGCGGAAGCCCGAGATCAGATAGACCACCGGATTGAACAGGGTCACGGTCCGCCAGGCCGGCGGCAGCATGTCGATCGAATAGAAGGACCCGCCCAGGAAGGTCAGGGGCGTGACCACCAGCATCGGGATCATCTGCAGCTGTTCGAAGCCGTTGGCCCAGATGCCGATGATGAAGCCGAACACGCTGAAGGTCGTCGAGATCAGGATCAGGAAGGCCAGCATCTCGATCGGGTGCAGGATCTGCAGCGGCACGAAGAAGGCCGCCGTGGCGAGGATGATCAGCCCCAGCACCGCCGACTTGGTCGCCGCCGCCCCGACATAGGCGATGACGATCTCGAGCGGAGACACGGGCGCGGACAGCAGCTCGTAGATGGTGCCGGTGAATTTGGGGAAGTAGATGCCGAACGAGGCGTTGAAGATCGACTGGGTGAACAGGCTCAGCATGATCAGGCCGGGCACGATGAAGGCGCCGTAGGGGACGCCGTCGATCTCGGTCATGCGGCTGCCGATGGCCGAGCCGAAGACGACGAAATACAGGGCCGTGGTGATCACCGGGGTGACGACCGACTGCCAGACCGTGCGGATGGCGCGCGCCATCTCGAATTTGTAGATGGCCCAGACGCCGTGGCCGTTGAAGGTCATGCTCATGCCGCAGCTCCCGTCGTCTTGTCGCCCGCCTTGTCGCGGTGAACCAGGCTGACGAAGATGTCCTCCAGCGAGCTCTGGCTCGTGTGCAGATCCTTGAAGGCGATGCCCAGGTCCGACAGCTTGCGCAGCAGGGACGGCACGCCGGTCTTCTCGAGATTGGAATCGAAGACGTATTCCAGCTCGTTGCCGTCGTCGTTCAGCGACGGCGACCATTCGGCCAGTTCCGGCGGCACGGCGGCCAGCGGCTCCTGCAGATTCAACGTCAGGGTCTTCTTGCCCAGCTTCTTCATCAGGGCCGAGGTCTCCTCGACCAGGATCAGCTCGCCCTTGAGGATGACGCCCACCCGATCGGCCATCTCCTCGGCCTCCTCGATATAGTGGGTGGTCAGGATGATGGTGACGCCGGTCTCGCGCAGACGCCGGACCAGGTTCCACATGTCGCGGCGCAGTTCGACGTCCACACCGGCCGTCGGCTCGTCGAGGAACAGGATGTCTGGCTCGTGGCTCAGGGCCTTGGCGATCATGACCCGGCGCTTCATGCCGCCCGACAGGGTCATGATCTTCGCGTCCTTCTTGTCCCACAGGCTGAGGTCGCGCAGCACCTGTTCGATGAAGGCCGGGTTGGGCGCCTTGCCGAACAGGCCCCGGCTGAAGGACACCGTCGCCAGCACGGTCTCGAAGGCGTCGGTGGTCAGCTCCTGCGGCACCAGGCCGATCTTCGAGCGCGCGGCGCGGTACTCCGTCTGGATGTCGTGGCCGTCGGCGATGATCGTTCCCGTGCTGGGCGTGACGATGCCGCAGACGACCGAGATCAGGGTCGTCTTGCCGGCGCCGTTGGGACCCAGAAGGGCGAATATCTCGCCCTTGTTGATTGTCAGATCGATGGGTTTGAGGGCCTGCAGCCCTGACTTGTAGGTCTTGGTCAGACCCTGGATCGAGATAACCGGTTGCATGCACGCCCTCCGTGGCGCCCGCAGATATGCGTCCGGACGTCGCACCTCAAGACCGGCAGGCGCCAGCGGAGCCATATTCCTCGCCGCGAGTTACCGTCGCCGTGCCCAGCCCTCTGACCTCCCTCCGATCCCGTCTGGCCCGCGCCGGCGACTTCGGACGGAAGAAGTCGCCGCTGCTGCGCCGCGTGCCCCCGATGAAAGACCTGCTCGAACTGGCGGCGCGGGTCGGCTACGGCGCGCGGGGCTTCGTCTATCTGTCGGTCGGCCTGCTGACCCTGCTGGCCAGCGCCGACCTGATCGGCGACGCTGTCGGGCCCAAGGGCGCCGTCGCCTGGATGGCGCTGCGGCCGTTCGGACGGCTGTGGCTCCTTCTGGTCGGTCTGGGCCTGTCGGCCTTCGTCATGTGGCGGGTGCTGCAGGCGGTGTTCGACGCGGACCATGAGGGCACGAGCCGGCACGGCCTGATGACCCGGATGAGCCAGGGTTTCAGCGGGATGAGCTACGGCTTGATGGCGTTCAGCGCCTTCGCCCTGCTGGTGCACACACCGAGGAATCCCGCCGCCGCCGACGTGGCGAGAAGCCGGGATCAGGCGGAAACGGTGCTGGCGCTTCCGTGGGGCAACTGGCTGCTGGCCGGCGCCGGTCTGGTCCTGCTGTGCATCGGCGTCGCCAACGTCAGCCGGGCGTGGCGTGAGGACTTCACCGAGTATCTGGCCTGCTCGGAGAAGACCTGCCGCCGCGTGGCGCCGCTGGCCCGGACCGGGGTGGTGGCGCGCGGCCTGGCCTATGTGCCGCTGGCGGTGCTGATCATCCTGGCAGGGCTGCGGTCCAGGGCGTCGGACGTGACCACCTTCGGCTCGGCGCTCGAGGTGGTGGAGCGCCAGCCGGGCGGACCGTGGATCCTGGCGCTGGCCTCGCTGGGCTTCATCGCCTTCGGGGCCTTTTCCTTCATCGAGGCGCGCTTCCGCCGCATCAAACCGCCCCGCGACCTGTCGCTCTGAGCCCCCCGCCGACGTGATCTCCAACAGGGTCGCGGAACCCGCGCCCGGTCTGGGCTATTCAACCGTTGCCGGAGACTGTTCGCCACGCGCACCGTGCGTCCTGACTCCACCCGGAAGGCTGTCCCATGTCCCGCCTGACCCTGCTCGCCGTCTCAACCGCCGCCCTGACCCTCGCCGCCTGCGGGGGCAATGAGGCGCTGGACCCCTCCGCCGGCTTCGGCCCCGATCCGACGCTGCCGCCGCCGAGCCGTTCGTTGTTCCCGACGGTCAACGTCGCCGACGCCGTCGGCTGGCCGGCCGGACGCACGCCGATCGCCGCGCCGGGCTTCCAGGTCCAGGCCTTTGCTACAGGACTGGATCATCCGCGCTGGCTGTACCGCCTCCCCAATGGCGACATCCTGGTGGCCGAGAGCAATGCGCCGCCCAAGCCGGAGGGGCTCGACGCCCCTGCCGGCGGCGGCCTCCGCGGCTGGGTCCAGGGCCTGTTCATGAAGAAGGCGGGAGCCAGGGTCCCCAGCGCCAACCGCATCACCCTGCTGCGCGACGCGGATGGAGACGGGACCGCCGAGACCAAGACCGCCTTCCTCACCAACCTGATGTCGCCCTTCGGCATGACCCTGGTCGGCGACACCCTCTATGTCGCCAACGCCGACGCGGTGGTCGCCTTCCCCTATCAGACCGGCCAGACGCAGATCACCGCCGCGCCGCGCAAGATCGCCGATCTGCCCGCACAGCGAAACCACCACTGGACCAAGAGCATGGTCGCCAGCGCGGACGGGTCGCGGCTGTACGTCGGCGTCGGGTCCAACTCCAATATCGGCGAGAACGGACTGGACGAGGAGCAGGGCCGTGCGGCGGTGTGGGAGATCGATCCGGCGACGGGGACGCACCGCATCTACGCTTCAGGCCTGCGCAATCCGGTCGGCATGGCCTGGCAGCCGGACAGCGGCAAGCTGTGGGTCTCGGTCAATGAACGGGACGAGCTCGGCAACGATCTGGTGCCCGACTACATGACCTCGGTCACGCCCGGCGGCTTCTACGGCTGGCCATGGAGCTACTATGGCCAGATCGTCGACACCCGGGTCGAACCGGCCAACCCCGGCATGGTGGCCCGGGCGCTGAAGCCCGACTATGCGCTGGGCGCACACACCGCCTCGCTGGGGTTGACGTTCGGCGAGGGGCCGCTGTTCCCGGCGCAGTATCGCGACGGGGCCTTCGTGGGCCAGCACGGATCGTGGAACCGCAAACCGCGCAACGGCTATCGCGTGATCTTCGTGCCGTTCGCCAACGGCGCGCCTGCGGGGCCGCCGCAGGACATACTGACCGGCTTCCTCAACGACCAGGACCAGGCCATGGGCCGGCCGGTCGGGGTGCAGTTCGACCGTCTGGGGGCCCTGCTGGTCGCCGACGACGTGGGCAATGTCATCTGGCGGGTGTCGCCCGCCCAGCCGGTCCTCTGACAGACAAAAGCCCCGGCGGATCGCTCCGCCGGGGCTTTCGGTTCTGCGCGCCCGATCAGTTGAGCGGTTCGACCACGATGACCGGGGCCGGGGGCGCGGGCTCCTGGGCCGGCGTGATCGCCGGGGCCGGAGCCGGCGTCGTGGGCGCGGTGTTCAGCGTCGAAGTCGCGGGCGAGGTCGGAGCGGGAGTGGCCGTACGCGGGGCGACTGTGGTGGTCGCGGCGCGCGGAGCCGTCGGCGTCGCCGCCCTGCGGACCGGAGTCGCCTCACGCAGGACCGCAGCGGGGGCCGGGGCCGGGGCGGCCTGCACCGGAGCCGGCGTCGAGGCGCTGGTCGCCGGAGCAGCCTCAATGAGGGGCGTGGCGGAGACGACCGGGGCGGTCGCGGCCGGTTCGGCGAGCGGCGCGGCCGTATCGCCCCCCGTGTCCAGCATCGTCATGGCGACGATCCCGCCGAGAACGATCACGCCAAGAGGCGCCAGGATCATCCAGGTCTTGATCTTTCCGTTGTTGGCGCCGCGCGCCGCCTTGCCGCGGCGGGCGTAGACGGGAACGAAGGGCTCTTCGGCGGTCCCGAGGCGCGGATTCACGTCCATCCGGTCGCCCGGCAGCGGCTTTACCTCGACGCGGTCGCCATAGGGCTTCAACGGGTCGGCAGGATAAGTCACGGTCATGTCTGTTCCTCCAAATAGGTGGATAAGGAACAGTCTTGTCAGACCACGGTTCCGCGATCTTGTTGCGGCCGCGAAGAAACACCGTTGTCGCCACAATTACGGCGACAACGGCGAAGCTGTCAGGTCGGCGCTTTACTTGGCGTCAGAGCGTCAGAAGTTGTTGAGTTCTGAAATCGACAGGACGGCGGGCTGAGGATCGCCGCTCGAATAGGTCCCGACCCAGATTTCATACCGTCCGGCTATCGAACCAAGGGTGATGAGCGGGTTGTTGTCCTCGCCGGTGTCGTCGTCACAGTACCATTCGCCGTTCGGACCGTTGACCACCAGGGTGGTGTCGGCCTTCGACAGGACCGAAATCTTGATGTTCAGCGACCCCTTGCCGTTCCAGTTCAGGCGGAAGTCGGGGGAGCTGGTGATGTAGCCCGAGCAGCCGCTGCCGGCATTGGTGGCGCTGACGCTGCCGCCGGCCCGCAGGCTGACCAGATGCGGATCGGGCGTGAAGCCCGGCGCCAGGGTGATGTCGCCGTAGTTGGGATCGGCGTTGTAGTCCTGGGCCGACGCGGCCCCTGTGACGGCCGCGGCCAGAGTGAAGGCGCAAGCCGTGGCGGCGATGAGAAGTCGCATGGTTCAAGTCCCCCCGGGGCCCCCACGGCCCCACGCCGCCAACCCCTGTTCGCCGATTAAGCCCAAGCTTTCGGCAATCTTCAAGCGGGCGTCTCAATTCAGAACGCTGACCCTGCGTCACCGCCGCTTCGGCGCCACGCCTGTCCGCAAACCCGCGCCCGGCGGGCCTGAAACGCCCTTCGGATTCCCCTGCCGGTTGACCCCGGCGCCCGGCTTGTCCATCACCAAGGGGGCGACGGACGACGGAGTGGACATAACGATGGGTCTGGTGGCGAACATCAAGCGCAACATGCGTTTCGCCAAGGGGCTGCGGCGGCTGCTTAATCGCATCAAGCCGATCACCCTCGATAGCGCCGACCTGGTCTGCGACGACTGGGAAGAGGCCGTCGACAAATTCCCCGACCACGCCGCGATCGAGGACGACCGCCGCACGGTGACCTATCGCGAGCTGGACGCCATGGCCAACCGGTTCGGCCACTGGGCCCAGAGCCGTCGGCTGAAGCGCGGCGACACCATCGCCCTGGTGATGCTGAACCGCGCCGAATACATCGCCGCCTGGCTGGGCTTCGCCAAGGTCGGGGTCGCCACGGCCCTGATCAACACCAATCTGACCGGCCACGCCCTGGCCCACTGCCTGTCGATCTCCAACGCCTCGCAGGTGGTGACCGACGAGGACTGCTGGAAGCGGGTCGAGGACGCCCGCGCCCTGTCGGGGCGCAATCTGATGCTGTGGGTGCTGGGCCTCAAGGACGAGGACGAGGCCGATGAACGGCGCGGCCTCGACAAGCCGGTCCGCAGCGGCTCGTCGGTGCGGCCGGCCCGCTCGGCGCGCGCGGGCCTGACCAACCGCGACACGGCGATGTTCATCTACACCTCGGGCACGACGGGCATGCCCAAGGCGGCGCGGATCACTCATGCCCGGGCCCGCACCTATATGCGCGCCTTCGCCGGGGCCACGGCGGCCACGGACAAGGACGTCACCTTCAACGTCCTGCCGCTCTACCATTCGACCGGCGGCCTGGTCGGGGTCGGCCCCGCCCTGCTGAACGGCGGCAGGCTGGTGCTGCGCAAGCGGTTCTCGGCGACCAGCTTCTGGCCGGACGTCAAGGCCTCGGGCGCGACCCTGTTCGTCTATATCGGCGAGCTGTGCCGCTATCTGGTCAACTGCCCCGAGCACCCCGACGAGCGGTCGCACAAGCTGCGGCTGGCCTTCGGCAACGGGCTTCGGCCCGACGTCTGGACCGATTTCCAGAAGCGGTTCGCCATTCCCGACATTCTGGAATTCTACGGCTCGACCGAGGGCAATGTCTCGGTGTTCAATTTCGACGGCAAGCCGGGGGCCATCGGCCGGGTGCCGGGCTTCCTGAAAAAGCAGATCAATTTCCGCCTCGTCCGGTTCGACATGGAGACCGAGGAGCCGGTGCGCGGACCCGACGGCCTGTGCCAGCTGGCCAAGCCCGGAGAGGTCGGCGAGGCCCTGGGCATGATCGGCGACGACATCCGCCACGCCTTCTCGGGCTATGCCGACAAGGCGGCCTCCGAGAAGAAGATCCTGCGCGACGTCTTCGTGCGCGGCGACCGCTGGTTCCGCACCGGCGACCTGATGAGGCAGGACAGCGAAGGCTATGTCTATTTCATCGACCGGATCGGCGACACCTTCCGCTGGAAGGGCGAGAACGTCTCGACGGCCGAGGTCGAGCAGCGGCTGGCCGACGCGCCCGGGGTCAAGGAGGTCATCGCCTACGGAGTCCCGATCCCCGGACAGGACGGCAAGGCCGGGATGGTCGCCCTGGTGATCGACGGCAAATTCGCCCCCAAGGACTTCGCAGACTGGGTCGACCAGGAGCTGCCGGCCTACGCGCGGCCGGTCTTTGTGCGGCTTATCAAGTCGGCGGACACCACCGGCACCTTCAAATACAAGAAGACCGATCTGGTGGCCGACGGCTTCGATCCCGACAAGGTCGACGGCGCCCTGTATGTGCGCGGCGGCAAGAACGGCTATGCGAAACTCAGCGAAGCGGCGCGAGCGGCGATCGTGAACGGCGAAACGCGGCTTTAGGGTTAGCGGTCTGCAACCGCCTCTTAATCATTAACGGCGATGGTCGGCGTCTCTCGCGCGCAGGACGACATCGCTCTCCATGTTCCAGATTATCGGCATCGTGCTGCTGTTCGCCCTCGTGTTCGGCAGCTACGTCATCTCGGGCGGCAAGTTCGAGGTGATCCTGCACGCCCTGCCCCACGAGATGATGGCCATCGGCGGCGCCGGTCTGGCCGCCTTCCTGATTTCGAACAGCACCACCACGATGAAGGCCACCCTGGGAGGGCTGGGCAAGGCCTTTGCAGGACCGAAATGGAAGAAGCAGGATTACAAGGACCTGCTGTCCCTGCTGTTCCAGCTGACCAAGACGATGAAGTCCAAGGGCGTCATCGCCCTGGAAAGCCACATCGAAAAGCCGGCCGAGAGCACCATCTTCCAGAAGTATCCCAAGGTGCTGAAGGACCATTTCGCCACCGACTTCATCTGCGACACCCTGCGCATGATGACCATGAACCTCGAGGATCCGCACCAGATCGAGGACGCCATGGAAAAACAGCTGGAGAAGCACCACCACGAGGCGCTGGAGGCGCCGCACGCCCTGACTGCCCTGGCCGACGCCCTGCCCGCCCTGGGCATCGTCGCCGCCGTGCTGGGGGTGATCAAGACCATGGGCTCGATCTCGGAGCCGCCGGAAATCCTGGGCGGCATGATCGGCGGCGCGCTGGTCGGCACCTTCCTGGGCGTCTTCCTGGCCTATGGCCTGGTCGGGCCTATCGCCTCGCGGCTAAAGGCGATCGTCGACGAGGAATCGGCCTTCTACAAGATCATCCAGTCGGTTCTGGTCGCCCACCTGCACGGCAATGCGGCGCAAATCTCGGTCGAGATCGGCCGCGGCGACATCCCGTCCTCGGCCCAGCCGTCCTTCCTGGAAATGGAAGAATCCCTGTCGGGCGCGCCGGCCGAAGCCTGATCTTCGGCCCCTAGCCCCACCCGGCCCGCCGCAACGCTTCGCGCGCGGCGGCGAAGCGCGAGGGCACCAGTCCCCTCAGCGAGGTCTGACCGGAGTGTTTCAGCCCGGCTTCCAGACCCTTGCTCCAGACGACAGCGGCCTCGATGGCCATGCCGCGGGCGAGATCGATGACGATGACGGTACCGGTCAGGGTGAAGCCGCGCTCCAACCGGATCCGCAGTCCGCTGGCGGACTGGTCGACGATGAGGCACGGCATCTCCAGCCCGGGCGCGACCACGACCCCGCGCGCATTGGCGGGATGTCGAGGCTCAAAGCGGCGATCCGGCGGCTGTTGCGTCATGGGGGTATAGAACCGGGGCGGCGCTCGCGATCAAGCGGCACGATCGTATGGGCGATAACGCCCCCATCCAGCATTCGCCGCGTGATGCGTTCGAAATACTGGATGAATTCCGCAAGGCGGCGGCGCTCCGCCTGCGGAAGCCGGGCGGGCGGGATTTTCAGCAAATCCGCCTCCTGCTCGCTGCGCCAGTCGAGCACCACGTCGAATCCGGGCGCCTGCAGAAATACGATGGCGTCGAACCGGGCGGCGAAATCGGCGTAGGAGCCGGCGACGAACCCGTTGACCGCGCGCCGCCACGCCCCGTCGGGGTCCCGGTCGCGCTCCAGCGCGTTGATCGGCTCAGCGAGATCCGCCTCCTCCTCCGGCATGGCGCCCAGACACCAGGCGTCGATCAGGATGGCGCTCGGCCGCCCCTCGAAGACGCGCCAGTCGCGGATCGGCCGGCGGTCGTCCCCGCGCTTGTCGAAATCGGGGATGAGAACCTTGTCGTCGGGCCGGGCCGTGCCCAGGGCCTTGATCAGACGGCCCAGCATCCTGAGATCGTGCGTGCCCGGAGGCCCGCGCGTCAGGAACAGCGGGTGCACCTCCTCCGCCATGGCTTCACGTTTGGCGCGGGTCAGATAGACGTCGTCGATCGAGATCTGCACCCCGCCGAACCTTTCGGCGGCGGCGCGGGCCAGGGTCGTCTTGCCCGACCCCTGGGCTCCGACAATGGCGATCACGGGCGGCCCGACGCCGGCGCGGGATCCAGTCGCAATCAGCCGGCCGATCAGATCGACGAGCCGCGGGTCCGCCCGGCTCGCGGGGCCGGTCAGTGCTGGTTCTCGGGCAGGCGGACGATCAGCCCGTCCAGATCGTCGGATACCCGGATCTGGCAGGACAGGCGGCTGTTGGGCTGGACGTTCTCGGCGAAGTCCAGCATCGATTCCTCCATGGCGGAGGCGCGGCCCGTCTCGGCGGCGAAGGCTTCGTCGACATAGACGTGGCAGGTGGCGCAGGCGCAGGCCCCGCCGCAGTCGGCGTCGATGCCCGGGACGTTGTTGCGGATCGCCCCCTCCATCACCGACAGGCCGTTCTTCACCTCGACCACATGCTCGCGGCCATCGTGTTCGATGTAGGTGATCTTCGCCACCTTATGCGGCCGCTTCCGTCTTCTTCCGCGACGGCGCCACCATCAGCTTCTTCGTCTTCGCGATCGCCTCGGCCGGATTCAGCCCCTTGGGGCAGACCTGGGCGCAGTTCATGATGGTGTGGCAGCGGTAGAGTTTGAACGGGTCCTCGAGGTCGTCGAGCCGCTTGTCCGTGGCGTCGTCGCGGCTGTCGGCGATCCAGCGGTACGACTGCAGCAGGGCCGCGGGGCCCAGATACTCCGTCTGGTTCCACCAGTAGCTGGGGCATGACGTCGAACAGCAGGCGCACAGGATGCATTCGTACAGGCCGTCCAGTTTCGCCCGGTCCTCGGGCAACTGGATGCGCTCCTTCTCCGGGTCCGGCTCGTCGGACTGGAGGTAGGGCTGGATCGAGTCGTACTGGGCGTAGAACAGGGTCAGGTCCGTCACCAGATCCTTGACCACCGGCTGGTGCGGCAGGGGGGCGATGGAGATGGTCGAGGACGAGCACTCCTCCCAGCCCTTGGTGCAGGCCAGGGTGTTGCGCCCGTCGATGTTCATCGAGCACGAACCGCAGATGCCCTCGCGGCACGAGCGGCGGAAGGTCAGGGTCGGGTCGATCTCGTTCTTGATGTGGATCAGGGCGTCCAGCAGCATCGGGCCGTGGTCGTCGGCCGAGATCTCGAACACATCCCAGCGCGGGTCGGCGTCGACCTCGGGGTCGTAACGATAGACCTTGTAGGTCTTGACGTTCTTCGCGCCGGCCGGGGCCTTGTGGACCTTGCCGGTGACGGGCTTCGAACCCTTGGGGAGAGTCAGCTGGACCATGTTCAGTAAACCCGCGCCTTGGGCTCGATATAGGCGATGTCTTTCGACATCGGTTCCTTGTGGACCGGACGGTAGTCGATGCTGACCTGCTCGCCGGGACGTTTCCAGGCGAGGGTGTGTTTCATCCACTGTTTGTCGTCGCGGTCCGGATAGTCTTCGCGGGCGTGGGCGCCGCGGCTCTCGGTGCGGTTCAGGGCGCCCTCGATGGTGACCATCGCCTGATCGATCAGGTTGTCATATTCCATCGTCTCGACCAGATCGGTGTTCCAGATCAGACCGCGGTCCGTGGTCTTGATGTCCGCGCCGGCGGCGTGGATGGCGCGCAGCTTGGCCACCCCCTCTTCCAGCGTCCTGCCGGTGCGGAAGACGGCGGCGTCGGACTGCATGGCGCGCTGCATGTCGATGCGCAGTTTCGCCGTCGGGGTCGAGCCGTTGGCGTGGCGGAAGCGGTCGAGGCGGGCCACATGGCCGTCGGTGGCCGAGGCGGGCGCCTCCGGGACCTTCGTCGTCCTGCTGACCGCCTCGCCGCAGCGCAGGCCGGCCGCGCGGCCGAACACCACCAGATCGGTCAGGCTGTTGGAGCCCAGACGGTTGGCGCCGTGCACAGAAACGCAGGCCGCCTCGCCCACCGCCATCAGGCCGGGCACGACGGTGTCGGCATTGTCGCCGACCTTGGTCAGGACCTCGCCATGATAGTTGGTGGGGATGCCGCCCATATTGTAGTGGACGGTCGGCAGGACCGGGATCGGCTGTTTCGTCACATCGACGCCGGCGAAGATCTTGGCGCTCTCGGAAATGCCCGGCAGCCGCTCATGCAGGATCTTCGGATCGAGGTGGTCGAGGTGCAGGTTGATGTGGTCCTTGTTCGGACCCACGCCGCGGCCTTCGCGGATCTCGATGGTCATGGAGCGCGAGACCATGTCGCGCGGGGCCAGGTCCTTCACGGTCGGCGCATAGCGCTCCATGAAGCGCTCACCCTCGGAATTGGTCAGATAGCCGCCCTCGCCGCGCGCGCCCTCCGTGATCAGGCAGCCGGCGCCATAGATGCCGGTCGGGTGGAACTGGACGAATTCCATGTCCTGCAGCGGCAGGCCGGCGCGCAGCACCATGGCGTTGCCGTCGCCGGTGCAGGTGTGGGCGCTGGTGGCCGAGAAATAGGCGCGGCCGTATCCGCCGGTGGCCAGGATGACCATCTTGGCCCGGAAGCGGTGCATCGTTCCGTCGTCCAGCTTCAGCGCTGTCACGCCGGTGCAGGCGCCGTCCTGCATGATCAGGTCCAGCGCGAAATATTCGACGAAGAACTCGACCTCGCGCCGGACCGACTGGCCGTACAGGGTGTGCAGGATGGCGTGGCCGGTGCGGTCGGCGGCGGCGCAGGTGCGCTGCACCGGGCCCTCGCCGAAATTGCGCGTCATGCCGCCGAAGGCGCGCTGGTAGATCTTGCCTTCCTCGGTGCGGCTGAAGGGCACGCCCCAGTGCTCGAGCTCGTAGACGGCCTTGGGGGCGTTGCGGACCAGGTATTCGATGGCGTCCTGATCGCCCAGCCAGTCCGACCCCTTGACGGTGTCGTACATGTGCCACTGCCAGCTGTCCTCGCCCATGTTGCCGAGCGAGGCGGAGATGCCGCCCTGGGCCGCGACGGTGTGCGAGCGGGTCGGGAAGACCTTGGTGACGCAGGCGACCTTCAGTCCCTGCTGGGCGGCGCCGAGGGCGGCGCGAAGGCCCGAGCCGCCCGCGCCGACGACGACGACGTCATAGGCGTGATCGACGAATTCATAAGCAGCCATCAGCCGTCAGATCCCGAAACCGGCGGGCAGGGGGGCGGAGCCCAGCGCCAGCCGTACGATAAAGAAGACGCCCGCCGCCGCGATCACGAGGCACAGCAGGCCGATCAGGCCCAGCAGCGCGGTGCGCGAGCCGGGCTTGTGGATATAGTCGTCGACGATGACCTTCAGGCCCATGTTCATGTGCCACAGGCTGATCAGCAGGGTCACCGCCAGAAGCACGGCGTTGACCGGCGAGGCGAACCATTCGCGCGCGCCGTCATAGCCGCCGCCCGACAGGACGAAGCCGCTCCACAGACCCCAGAGAGTCAGGGGAACGAGGATCAGGGAAGACAGGCGTTCGGCGGTCCATTCGCCGGCGCCGTGGCGCTCGGAGACCTTGACGCCCTTGATGAAGGCCCTGGTTTCGCGGCTCACAGCACGACCCTCCCCGAGGCGAACAGGAAGGCCCAGAAGGCCACGGCGCCGACGACGCCGGCGATCATCGAGGCCCAGGACAGGGCGTCCGCCGATTTCGGCGACAGGCCGACCGCGGCGTCCCAGATCAGGTGGCGGATGCCGCCCGTGAGATGCAGGAACAGGGCCAGGGTCAGGCCGAACCAGACCAGCAGGCCCAGGGGCGAACCCATCCATCCGGTGAAGGTCGCATAGGCGTCGGGTCCGAAGGCCAGAGCCAGCAGCCACAGGGCCACCAGCACCGATCCGACCGACAGGGCGCCGCCCGTCATGCGGTTCAGGATCGAGGCGAACATGGTCACGTGCCAGCGCCAGACCTGGAGGTGGGGCGACAGGGGGCGGACGCGGCCGTTGGGCTGGACCACGAAACGGCCGGTCTGGTCGCCAGAGGACCTGGGCGTCGGATCGTTCGAGGCGTCGCCCGGCAAGGGAGAGGTCGACATATTGCGAATGGTTCTCAGAAACCTGAGCGAATTCAGGCGCTCAAAATCGGTGCTCTGGCTTTAAGCAGCGGGGCGGCGGGGGTCAACGAAGCTTGAGGGCAAGTAGCGCTGCTTCGCATCATTTCGTCGGGACGTCGCGCGCCTGCAGGCGAACGCGGGACACGGCGGTCTGGAGCCCGTTCGCTCCATAGGGCCGCGCCACGCCCCGGCCCCAGACGGGATCGGGCCACAGGCCGTCGTCGTGCCTGCGGCCGACGACGTGAAGGTGCAGCTGCGCCGTGACATTGCCGAGAGCGCCGACGTTGAGTTTCTGCACCGGCCGCCCCGCGGCCTCGCCGAGGGTTCGCACCAGATCTCCGGCGCGGACGACCTCGTCCATCAGGGCGGCGCGCTCGTTCGCCGTCAGGTCCTCAAGCTCGTGCAGACCGGCGCGGCGTGGAATCAGGATCAGCCAGGGAAAGCGGGCGTCGTCCTGAAGCCTCACCTCGCACAGGGGCCAGTCGCAGACCACGACGGAACCGGCGTCGAAGGCGGGGTCGGCTTTGAAGGCAGAACCCATGCGCCGTCAGTTCAGGCCGTAGACGACGCAGGCCTGGTCGGTCAGTTCGCGTAGCGGCGGCTGCAGCGCAAGCCGCGCGGCTTCGATCTGCGCCTCGGACGGGGCGGCGCCCGGCGGCGGAGGCGGCGGGGGCGGAGCGGGCGGAGGCGGCGGCGGCGCGAAGGATCGCGACCCGCTAACCGCGATCGCGTCCACGTCGGTCGCCAGCCCGCCGCCCGAAGAATAGGAGGGCCAGCCGGCCAGCACATCGGTCTGGCAGGCCCGGCCGGTAGGATCGATGACCCGCACGCCCCCCAGGGAGGCGCCGGCATTGGAGGCGGCTTCGCGCGCCCGGCGGGCGGCGTCCCTGACCGCCTCGCCCTGCAGCCAGGTCTTTAGGGCATTGTCAGGCTCCAGGTTGAATGAGACCGGGCTGGTCGATGTCGGCTGGGCCGCCAGCACAGTCGCATAGACCCGTTCCAGCACCGACATGTCCCGGACGGTGACGCTGACGTTGGCGTTGGCCTGATAACGTTCGATCTGGTCGGCGCGGGCGTTGTCGCGCAGGACGCCGTTCTCGTCGCGATACTGGTCGTACAGAGGGCGGGTGGTCAGGCTGGTCTCGACCCGGACCTTGTCGACGCCATAGGCGGCCAGCGCCTGGCTGAGCGCCCGGACCTGATCGGCGGCCTTGCGCGAGGCGTCGGCGGCCGAGCGGTCGATCGACTGGAAGGTCGCGCCGAAGCTGGCCCGATTGGCCGCCACCTCGGTGCGGACATAGCCGACCGAGGCGATGACGGGATCGCGCATCCACCATGGCGCCGGCACATAGCGCTCGCCGATAGTGGCCGGGGGGGTCTGGGCTCCGGCGAGGCCCGGGGCGGCGAGGAGCGGCGCCGCGCTGGCGGCGATCAACAGGGCGGCGGTCAGTCGACGCATGGGGTGTCTCTTCCTCTTGATATTCCTGCGACCTTGCCGGGAGGAGGCGCGGTCGTAAAGCGCCCAACGGTCTCGCACGCCTATGCCTTCCATAGATAAAATCTATGGAATAATATGAAATCCACACATTGACTTTGTGCATTGCACAAGCCATTTCGCGGCTGCAGCGCCGCTCCCCCCGGCGCTCCGGAACTTCCTTCCTCAGAGACTTCAGGAGAACAGCGATGCTGGGCGTCGGTCAAAAACTGCCGGATTTCAAGATCATCGGCGTCAAGCCGGGCTTCAACAGCCACGAAGAGAACGGCGTCTCGGCTTTCGAGCCGGTGACCCAGGACAGTTTCGAGGGCAAGTGGAAGGTCATCTTCTTCTATCCGAAGGACTTCACCTTCGTCTGCCCGACCGAGATCGCCGAGTTCGCCTCGCTGGCGCGTGAATTCGAGGACCGCGACACCGTGGTTCTGGGCGGCTCGACCGACAATGAGTTCGTCAAACTGGCCTGGCGCCGCGACCACGCCGACCTGTCGAAACTGCCGATCTGGCAGTTTGCCGACAACGGCGGCAAATTCGCCCGCGACCTGGGCGTTCTCGACGAGGCCGAGGGTGTCGCCCTGCGCGCCACCTTCGTGGTCGACCCGCACAATGTCGTGCAGCACGTCTATGTCACCAATCTGAACGTGGGCCGCGCTCCCGCCGACACCCTGCGTGTCGTCGACGCCCTGCAGACCGACGAGCTGTGCGCCTGCAACCGCCCGGTGGGCGGCGAAACGCTGGCGGCGTAAAGTAGCGTCAGCGTCTTCCTGACAGGCGGCGGCGCGAGCCGCCGCCTGTTTTGTTTCTGCCTTGGTGCGCTTTCGCTCGCCGCGCGGCGGCTCACGGCTTGAGCGCACGTTTTCCGGAGTCTTTCCATGTCGATCGAAGCCCTTCGCGACCTAATTCCGGCCTACGCCAAGGACATCTCCCTGAACCTCGGTTCGCTCGCGTCGGAAACGGTGCTGAACGACCAGCAGAAATGGGGGACCTTCCTGGCCTCGGCCCACGCCATCGGGGTCGGCCCCGTGGTCAGGGCGATCGAGGCCCAGGCCGCCGCCGTCCTGTCGCCCGAGGCCATGAGCGCGGCCAGATCCGCCGCCGCCATCATGGGCATGAACAACATCTACTATCGGTCGCTGCACCTGATGAAGAACCAGGAATACACGACCATCCCCGCCCGTCTGCGCATGAACGTCATCGCCAATCCGGGCGTCGACAAAATGGACTTCGAGCTGTGGTCGACGGCGGTGTCGGCGATCAATGGCTGCGGCGCCTGTCTGGACGCCCACGAAAGCGAACTGCGCAAACACGGCGTTCCGGCGACCCAGGTCCAGGCCGCCCTGCGCATCGGCGCCGTGGTCCACGCCGCCAGCCGCATCATCGCCTCGGAAACCGCGCTGGCGGATTAGACGGACGGCGCTTCCGCAGACTCCAGATAGTGGAGCCAGCGCTGGTAGCCGGCGCCCATGACGGCGTCGACGCCATCGGCCATGGCTCCGGTCCCGGGTCCTTCGACGACCATGGTCCAGGTCGGGGTCCAGCCGCGATTGGCCCCGGGCCAGGTGACGGTCAGCTCGGCCTTGGTCGTCTTCCCGCGCAGGGGGCCGAAGGGAGCGCTGAAGACGAAGCCGTCCGGCGCGACCGAGACCGTCCGCCCGTGGTCGAACTCGGTCCCGTCGGCGAGCTTCTCGCACCAGCATCCGCCGGGCGTCAGGTCGAGGCTGAGGTTGGCGGCCGAGCCGCTGTAGGTGTGGGCCGAATCCCACCATTTCGGCAGGTCCGTCAGCGAGGGTCCGATGTCCTCGGGCGCGACCTCGGCGCCGACGGCGTAGCGCAGGGTGAAGCTGTCGGCGGTGCGCGCCACGACCTCCGCGGTCGCGGGCGCCGCGGACAGTACCAGAACGGCCGCGGCGAGCAGGGGTCTGAGCATCCGAAATCCTCCCGCCGCCAAGGGGCGACGGAACGGCGGCGGCGTCAAGTCAGGGCTCGAAGGCCGGGGCGAGAGCGATCAGCTTCTTCGGGGCCTGGGCGCGGTAGCTCTCGTCGATCCAGCCGCGGAACAGGGCCATCGGATCCTCGACGCCGTCGGGCCATGACGCGGTCACCCAGCCGCTTTTGCCGAGGCCATAGCCGGTCGGGCTCACGAACGGCATGTCTCGCGCCTCTTCGCCCGAGAACGGCAGTTTGCAGGAGAGGCTGAAGGGCTCGCCCGCCACGCTCAGATAGGCGAACGTCTTGTCGCGCACTGCCAGATCGGCGTGGCCGGGCCACGGGCTTTTCAGGGCGACCTCGGGATAGGTCAGGCCGAAGGCCCTGAGCTGGTCGGCGGCGTCGGCGGGCGCCTTCATGGATCAGGCCGGGGTGAAGGTCAGGGGCGCGCCCCAGAACTGGGCGACCAGATCCGATTGCGGACCGGCCTTGCCGCTGGTCAGGAAGTCGCGGCGGCCCGAGCCGCCCAGATCGTATTCCGGATGGCGCTCGAAATAGCGCGACAAGGCATCGGCCACAGCGGTCGGCTGGTGGATCACGGGCGTTCCGGCCGGCAGGGCGGCGGCGAACAGGTCGGCGACGATCTCATAGTGGGTGCAGCCCAGAATGGCCTGATCCGGATGGCGGCCGATGCGGCGGCGCAGGGAGTCGACATGATCCTCGACCACCACCTTCAGCTCCTCGGCCGGGGCGCCCAGTTCGATCAGGCCGGCCAGGCCCGGGCAGGGTTCCGAGAAGACGGCCAGATCCTCGCGCCGCTTGTCGATCTCGATCTCATAGACCCGGCTCATCGCCGTGGCCGCCGTGCAGAAGACGCCGGTGATGTCGATGGCCTCGATCTTCTCTCCGCGCCGCTCCGCCTCGAAGGTCCAGGGCAGGCCGGTGGCCGCCTCGATGGTCGGAACGATGATGCCAAGCACATTGATCGGACGGCCGTGGCGGGCGCGCGCCTCGGGCACCCAGGTCTGTTGCAGACGGCGCAGGGCGATGGCGCTGGCGGTGTTGCAGGCCAGGACGATGACATTGGCGCCGGCCTCGAACAGCCGTTCGCAGCCCGCGCGGGTCAGTTCGACGATCTCCTCGCCGCCGCGTCCGCCATAGGGGGCGTTGGCCTGATCGGCCAGATAGACGAAATCCCGGTCGGGGAACCGCCGCGTCAGTTCGCGGTGGACCGTCAGCCCGCCCACGCCGGAGTCGAATACGCCAATCGCCATGGCCGGGGCTTTAGACTTGCCGCTCCTTCCCGTCCACCGGCGAAGATTACGGCCCGTTCATGTGACAGTCAGCGGCCCGAGCGCCTAGGGTCCGGGGAACGAAGACCGCCCAGGGAGTTTCTCATGCACAGACGTCATCTTCTCATCGCCGGGGGCAGCATGTTCGCGCTTTCGGCCTGCGCCTCGAACGGCATGCCCATGGGCGGCGGAACATCCCCGGCGACGCTCGCCGCCGACGCGGCCGCCGCCCGCGCCGTCCTGCCGGCGCAGACGCCGCGCGCCGAGCTGCTGCAGCCGTGGACCGGGCCCTTCGGCGGGGTTCCGCCCTGGGACAAGGTGACGGCCCCGAAACTGCGCGCCGCCCTGCTGGAAGGCATCGACCTGCAGCGCGCCGAGATCGAGGCGATCGCCAACAATCCCGAGCCCCCGACCTTCGCCAACACCATGGTCGCCATGCAGATGGCCGGCGAGCCGCTGGACCGGGCCGGCGCCATCTACGGCGTCATGACCTCGAACATCGGCTCGGACGATTACAACGCCGTCGACACCGAGGTGTCGCCGCTGCTGTCCGCCGCCGGCGACGAAATCACCTTCAATGAGAAGCTGTTCGCCCGCATCAAGACCGTGGCCGACAATGCGCGCGCCATGGGCCTGACCGCCGAGCAGACGCGCATCGCCGAGCGCAGCCGCGACGCCTTCGTGCGCAACGGCGCCGCCCTGAACGCCGCCGGCAAGGCCGAGCTGGGCCGGATCAACACCGCCCTGGCCAACGCCTTCACCGCCTTCAGCCAGAAGGTCGTGGCTGACGAGAACACCTGGACCGTCATCCCGACCGAAGCCGGCGTCGCCGGCCTGCCCGCCTCGAACAAGGCCGCCGCGGCCGCCGCGGCGCGCAGCCGCAACGTCCAGGGCTGGGCCATCGTCAACACCCGCTCCAGCGTGGATCCCTTCCTCAGCTTCGCCGACGACCGCGGCCTGCGCGAAGTGGTCTGGCGCAAATTCGTCAACCGCGGCGACAACGGCGACCGCAACGACACCAATGCGACCATCGCCGAGATCGTGAAGCTGCGTCAGGAACGCGCCCGCCTGCTGGGCTTCGACAACCACGCCGAATGGCGGATGCAGGACACGATGGCGAAGACGCCGCGCGCGGCCATGGACCTGATGAACCGCGTCTGGGCCCCGGCCAAGGCCCGGGTGGCGGAGGAGGTCGCCGACATGCGGGCGATCGCCGGCCACGACATCGAGCCGTGGGACTATCTCTATTTCGCGGAAAAGGTCCGCAAGGCGAAGTACGACCTGGATCAGAACGAGCTGAAGCCGTATTTCGAGCTCAACAACGTCCGCGCCGGCTCGTTCGAGATGGCGCGCCGGCTGTACGGCTTCACCTTCGACAAACTGCCCGCCGGCGCCGTGCCGGTCTTCCATCCGGACGTGACCGTCTATGAGGTCAAGGACGCGGGCCGGCCGATCGGTCTGTACTACGCCGACGACTATGCGCGGGCGGGCAAGCGGTCGGGAGCCTGGATGACGACCTACCGGTCGCATTCGACCTATGACGGCGAGAAGAACACCCTCGGTTCGAACAACAACAATTTCGTCAAGGCGGAGGGCGGCGAGCCGATCCTGATCTCGCTGGACGACGCCGAGACCCTGTTCCACGAATTCGGCCACACCCTGCACGCCTATTCGTCGAAGGTGACCTATCCGGCCCTCGGCGGCACGCCGCGCGACTACGTCGAATATCCCTCGCAGGTGCATGAGCACTGGGTGCTGAGCCGGCCGATCCTCGACGGCTATATGAAACACTACCAGACCGGCGAACCCATGCCGCAGGCGCTGGTGGACAAGGTCCAGGCGGCCCAGACCTTCAACCAGGGCTATGCGACGGTCAGCTATCTGTCCTCGGCCCTGGTCGACATGGACCTGCATACGCAGACCACGCCGCCGACCGACATCGACGCCTTCGAGCGCGAGAGCCTGGCCCGCTACGGCATGCCGAAGGAGATCGTGATGCGGCACCGCCTGCCGCAGTTCAATCACCTGTTCACCTCGGACGCCTATTCGGCCGGCTATTACAGCTACCTCTGGTCAGAGGTGATGGACGCCGACACCTGGGCCTATTTCGAGGAGTCGGGCGACGTCTTCAATCCGGACATTGCGTCCCGTTACAAGGCCATCATCCTGGCCGAGGGCAACACCACCGACCGCGCCGAGGCCTATCGCCGCTTCCGCGGCCGCGACCCGGACGTGACGGCCCTGCTCAAGGTGCGGGGCTTCCCGACTTCCTGAGTGGTCCTGTCGCGCGCGCTGCCTGAGGGCGGCGCGCGGAACACGGGGCTCGGAATGAGAAGGGCCGGCGGATCACTCCGCCGGCCCTTCTTCCTTGCGGCTCACGCCGGCCAGGCGGGGACGACCATGGCCAGGATGCGGTCGCCGCGGCGGGCGCGGACATAGTCGTCCTGACGCGCGGCCGGAAGTCCGCGCACGGCTTCCTGCTGCACGCGCCGCACGCAGTTGTCGTTGACGATGCGCGGACCGACGGTGCACGCAGCACGCGCCGCGGCGGCGGCGCGTGCGTCGAAGGCTTCGGCGCCCGCGGCGGTCGACAGGTTGAGGTCGCCGAACGGCACGCGGACGGTCTGGGCCGCCGCCGGGGCTGCATGAAGCAGGGTCGCGGCGGCGAGGGCGAGGGCGGTCTTGATCATCTTGAAATCCTCCTGTCGCGGGGAGTGCGACGACAAGGCAGATGATAGGCTCGCGTGACAGTGACCAGACCAGAAGTGCGACAATTACTGCACTACAGCCCGAGAACTGCCAAGGCTGGCAAAAGTATGCCTTATGTCAACTCAAGGCCGCCGCTAAGGACGGCCCGCCTGACGTCAGACCACCAGGGGAAGGCGGCTCAGCGCGTAGTCGACCTGCACCGGCCCCGGCAGCAGCCGCACGGCCTCGGCCTGAACCGCCGCGCGGCAGAAAGCGCGGTCGCTGATGCGGCTGCCGGGCTTTCTGACCCCCCGGCACAGGGATCGGGCGGCGGCCTCGACGCGGGCGTCGAAGGCGGCGGCGCCGGCGGCGCTGGACATGTCCAGATCGCCCCAGGCGATCCGCGCCTCCTGGGCCGAAGCGGAGCCGGCGACGGCGAGAGCCGCGACGGCGGCGAGAGAAGCGAGAGCTTTCATGACGAACTCCTGGGGAGATCAACGTCGCTCTTGGCGGCGACAGGGCGTCTGATGCGCCCGGCCCGTTGCAGCCTCGTGAGCGTTCCGCGGCGAAATAGCGACGCCGCATGAATTCGCGGAAACCTGAACGGCGATCAGGCGCGGACAGCCCCGCGCCTTGTCTTCGCCCCGCTTTTCCGCCATAAGCCGCCGCTTCCGACGCAAGTGAACCTCGCGTCTCCACCGGGACGACCCCTGTTTCAACAGGACGAGCCCGGCGAGAACCCTCCGCCGACGTGATCGTCGCCGGAGGCCATTTCGCTATGGAGACCGTTTCACCCGTCGGTTTGGTGGCCCGCAGGGGCTGACGAGGTAGTGAATGTTCGAGGCTCTGAACGAGCGGCTGACAGGCGTCTTCGACCGGATCACCGGGCGCGGCGCCCTGTCCGAAAAGGACGTCTCCGAGGCGATGCGCGAAGTTCGCGTGGCGCTGCTCGAGGCCGACGTCGCCCTGCCCGTCGTCAAGGACTTCATCGCCTTCGCCACCGAACGCGCCACCGGCGAGGACGTCATCCGCTCGGTCAAGCCCGCCGATCAGGTGGTCAAGATCGTCTATGACGGCCTGGTCGAGATGCTGGGCGGGGACGAGCCGACCCCGATCAACCTGAACGCTACGCCGCCCGCCGTCATCCTGATGGCCGGCCTGCAGGGCTCGGGCAAGACGACGACCTCGGCCAAGCTGGCGCTGCGGCTGACGAAGTTCGACCGCAAGAAGGTCATGATGGCCTCGCTGGACACGCGTCGTCCGGCGGCCATGGAACAGCTGGCCACCCTCGGCAAACAGATCGAGGTCGCCACCCTGCCGATCGTGGCCGGCGAGTCGCCGATCCAGATCACCAAGCGGGCGCTGCAGTCGGCGAAACTCCAGGGCTATGACGTCCTGATCCTCGACACCGCCGGCCGCATCACGCTCGACGAGGCCCTGATGGCCGAGGTGGCCGAAGTCGCCGCCGTGTCGAAGCCCGTCGAGACCCTGTTGGTCGCCGACAGCCTGACCGGTCAGGACGCGGTCCGCACCGCCAAGGCCTTCCACGACCGCCTGCCGCTGACCGGCCTGGTCCTGACCCGCGCCGACGGCGACGGGCGCGGCGGGGCCATGCTGTCGATGCGCGCCGTCACCGGCCTGCCGATCAAATACATCGGCGCGGGCGAGAAGGTCGACGCGCTGGAAGTCTTCGACGCCCGCCGCGTCGCCGGCCGCATCCTGGGTCAGGGGGACATCGTCGCCCTGGTCGAGAAGGCGTCGCAGGAGCTGGACCAGTCCAAGGCCGAGGCCATGGCCCGCAAACTGGCCAAAGGCCAGTTCGACCTGAACGATCTGGCCGGCCAGCTGCAGCAGATGAAGAAGATGGGCGGTCTTCAAGGCATCATGGGCATGCTGCCCGGTGTCGCGAAGATGAAGGCCCAGATGGCCGACAGCGGCGTCGACGACCGCATGATCGCGCGTCAGGAAGCCATCATCTCCTCGATGACCAAGCTGGAACGCAAGAAGCCCGACCTTCTGAACGCCAGCCGCAAGAAGCGCGTCGCCGCCGGCGCCGGCGTCGAGGTCCAGGAGATCAACCGCCTGCTCAAACAGCACCGCCAGATGGCTGACATGGTCAAGTCCATGTCGCGCGGCGGCGGCAAGGGCATGAAGCAGATGGCCGCCATGATGGGCGGCCTCGGCGGTGGAATGGGCGGCGGCCCCGACATGGCCCGCCTCAAGGCGATGGGGGGCGGCCGCATGCCCGAACCCTCGGCCGACGAATTGAAAGCCCTGCAGGACCGCATCGCGGGCCTGGGCGGCGGACAACTTCCGGGAGGCCTTCCGGGTCTTCCGGGCTTCCCTCCCAAGAAATAGAACGACCAAGGAAAGAGACTGAAAATGCTGAAGATCCGTCTGGCCCGCGGCGGCGCCAAGAAGCGCCCCTACTATTACATCGTCGTCGCCGACAGCCACTCGCCCCGCGACGGCAAATTCATCGAGCGCGTCGGCACCTACAACCCGATGCTGCCGCGCGACGGCGAGCAGAAGCGCGTCACCCTGAAGGCCGACCGGATCTCGGAATGGCTGTCCAAGGGCGCCCAGCCGACCGACCGCGTGGCCCGCTTCCTGAGCCAGGACGAAGCCCTGGCCGGCAAGGTCAAGTGGACGCAAGGCAACAATCCGAACAAGGCGCAGCCGGGCAAGAAGGCCCAGGAACGCGCCGCCGAGCGCGCCCAGCGCGAAGCCGACCGTGCGGAAGCCGAAGCCGCAGCCAAGGTGGAAGCCGCCGAAGCCGCTGTCCGGGCGAAGGAAGAGGCCAAGGCCGCTGCTGAAGCCGCCAAGAACGCTCCGGCCCCCGAGCCCGAAGCCGCTGCTGAAGAGGCTCCGGCCGCTGAAGCCGTGACCGAAGAAGCCCCGGCCGAAACCGCCGCCGAGGAAGCCCCGGCCGCTGAAGCGACCGAGGAAGAGAAGACCGAGGCCTGATCCGGTGATCCTTCTCCCCCCGGGGGAGAAGGTGGCCGCCGAAGGCGGTCGGATGAGGGGGATGTCGGACGTGGAGCAGGACAGATGAGGGGAGCGGTATCGAACAGCCCCCTCATCCGTCCCGCTTCGCGGTCCACCTTCTCCCCCGAGGGGAGAAGGACCAATGACTGACAACAGCAAACTCATCCTCGTCGGCCAGGTCGCCGGCGGGTTCGGGGTCAAGGGCGAGGTGCGGGTCACCGCCTGGACGGCCGAGCCCATGGCCCTGCTGAAATACGGGACCCTGCTGCGCGCCGACGGCACGCCCGGCCTGACCCTGACCTCGGCCCGGCCCGAGAAGACCGCCGTGGTCGGCCGCGCGAAGGAGATCGCCACCAAGGAACAGGCCGACGCCCTGCGCGGGCTGAAGCTCTATATCCACCGCGACCGCCTGCCCGAGCCGGACGAGGACGAATTCTACCTGGCCGATCTGGTCGGGCTGGAGGCGCGCGACCCGGAGGGCGTGGTGCTGGGCTCGGTCCGCGCGGTGCAGAATTTCGGCGCCGACGACATCCTCGAGATCTCGCCCGCCGCCGGGGGCCCGACCTGGTATCTGCCGTTCACCAAAGAGGCCGTGCCCGAGCTGCACATCGCCGACGGCTGGCTGCTGGCCGTCAGACCGGTCGAGATCGGCGAGCGCGAACCGGACTAGCTGTTGTCCTCGGTCGGCGCCGACGGGCCATTGGACTTGATCGAGTCGATCGCGTTCTGGGCGCCGGCCTTAGAGGCGTAGTTCTCGGTCCAGAAGATGACTTCGCTGTTGTATTTGAAGCGGGCGCGGAACTCGCCCTTGTCGTTCTTCACGATTTCGAACTTGTGAGCCATGGCGCACTCTCCTGTCAGGGGAAGGGCCAAGCTGTCACAACCGTGACCGGGGGCAAACGGCGAAATGCACGCTGGCCGACACAGGCGCGTGATCGGAGCCGACCGCGGGGTCCGGCGTTCTCTCCGCCATGCCCTCCAGCGTCATCCGCCAGTTCAGCTATGACGAGCCGCGCCGCCGCCTGCGGATCACCTTCACGTCCGGCGACGTCTACGACTATCTCGATGTGCCGCCGATGGTCCCGGACGGCCTGAGGGCGGCGGGGTCGAAGGGCCGGTTCTTCTCCGCCCGCATCCGGGACCGGTTTGCGTTCGAGCGGATCCGGATCGCCGCGCCCTGATGCAGGCCAGGAACATCGGGCGGTAGCCGCGCGTTCGGACGTCATGCTCGACCACACCGGCATCGTCGTGACCGACCTGAAGGCCGCGCGCCGTTTCTATGACGCGATCGCGGAGGCCCTGGGGCTGGCGACAGCCGACAACGGCCCTGACGCCTTCCTGTTCGGCAAGAGCCGGGAGGAGCCGATCCCCTATCTGTGGATCGGGACGCTGATCCCGTCCTACTGGGTCGAGGGGTCGCGGCCGGGGATCAACCAGATGCACGTCGCCTTCCGGGCCGACAGCAAGGCGATGGTGCAGGCCTTCTACGACGCCGCGCTCAAGGCCGGCGGACGGGACAATGGTCCGCCGGGGCCGCGCGAGGGCGCAATGCAATACTATGGCGCCTTCGTGCTGGACCCCGACGGCAACAATATCGAGGCCTGCTATCGCGGCCCGGACGCAGAAGAGGCCTAGGAGGCTTCCTCGTCCGCCGCCATGCCCATCATGTGGAAGCCGGCGTCGACGTGGATGACTTCGCCGGTGGTCGAGAAGCCGAGATCCGAACACAGCCACAGGGCGCAGCCGGCGACGCCCTCCATCGAGGTGTCCTCCTTCATCGCCGACATGGCCCGGCCCTGGCTGATCATGCCGCGGCCGCCCGAGATGCCGGCCAGCGACAGGGTGCGCATGGCCCCGGCCGAAATGGCGTTGACGCGGATTCCCTTCGGCCCCAGGTCGCGGGCGATGTAGCGGGTCGCCGCCTCCAGCGCCGCCTTGGCCACGCCCATGGTGTTGTAGTTGGGGATGGCCCGTTCCGAGCCGAGATAGGTCATGGTCACCAGCGAGCCGCCGTTGGGCATCAGCTTCGACGCCCGCTTCGCCACATCGACGAAGCTGAAGGCCGAGATGTTCATGGCCAGAAGGAAGCTGTCGCGGCTGGTGTTTTCGACGAAGCTGCCCTTGAGCTCGTCCTTGTTGGCGAAGGCCACCGAATGGACGACGAAGTCGATGGTCCCGAAGGCCTTTTCCAGCTCGGCGAAGGCGGCGTCCATGGAGGCGTCGTCGGTGACGTCGGCCTGGATCAGCAGTTTGGCGCCGACGCTTTCGGCCAGCGGGCGCACCCGGCGCTCGAGCCCCTCGCCGAGGTAGGTGAAGGCCAGTTCGGCGCCCTGGGCCGCCAGCTGGGAGGCGATGCCCCAGGCGATGGAGTTGGAATTCGCCACACCCATGATCAGGCCCTTCTTGCCCTTCATGAGTTCACCCGCAGGCATGTTCCAGCCGCTCTCGCTCGCCATGGTCCGTCTCCTCAATTCAGTGGGGCCTTTCTGAACGTCTGAGCGCCCAGGGGCAAGCGAGGGCCGTGGCGTCGCCCTCCCTCTCCCACGCCGTCATCCTCGGGCTTGACCCGAGGATCAGACGCTGTCGCGAACTTGCGGCCGGCGGAAGGCTTCGCGGCCTGCGAACCCCCGGCTCGCACCGAGCGCCGGACGGTCTGGCCCTCGGGTCACGCCCGAGGGTGACGGCGGATAGAAGGGTCTCGAGATCGAAGACTTGCTGCGGCCTCGCTTCCGGGGTCAGGATGGACGGAACACACGCGGAGTCCTCCGGATGCGCCTTCTGCTGTCCCTTCTGTCGGTCTTGTCCCTGTGCGGGGTTGCGGCTCCGGCCCTGGCCCAGGCCGGGCCGCCGCCGTTGCGGGTCAAGGTTTTGCTGGCTTCGGACCCCTATATGGATGCTGCGGTGCGCGCCCGGCACGACGCCATGCTGCAGAGTCTGTCGGCGGGCGGGCCGACCGGCGGCTGGTTCGAACTGCTGCCCACCGGGCTGGACGTGGCCGGGTTCGAGCGCTGCACCATCTCGGCGCAAGACACCCCCTCCTGCGCCCGCCGGCTGTTGAGCGAACAGGGGGTCACCGGCGCGACGGTCGTCGTCCTCGCCGGCGGCGAGGCTGAGCGCGCAAGCTGGATCTGCGTCGGGACGGGCCCGCGGCCGACCGGCCCCGAGCGCCAGTTCATCCGCTTCGACCTGAACGCCGGGCTCGACCCCGCCTCTCCGAAACGCATGGAGACCCGCGCGGCGGCCGCCGGCTGCATCACCGGCGCGGGCGCCGAGAGCGGCTGGTAGGCGCCGCCGTCGGGGATAGCCGACTTGTTACGGCCACGCTTGCCGGGTCAGGATACCGGGAACACTCGCGGAGTCTTCCGTATGCGCCTTCTCCCGTCCCTTGTTGCAACCCTGAGCCTGTGCGGGCTGGCGGCTCCGGCCCTTTCCCAAACGGCCGGGGCCCGGCCAAAGGTGTCAGTGGTGGTGGTGACGCTGGATCAGGTCCGCCAGATCCAGCAGCGCCACGGCCGTTCGGCGCTCGCCTTCCTGGGGAATCCGGAGTGGGGACGGTTCGACTTCATCGACTCCACCCTGTCCCCCGAGCACTTCGGGCCGTGCGAGGGGGACCGGGCCGACGACGACCTGGACTACTGCGTCCGCTATTATCTGACGCGGGCCGCACTGGCGGCCGACGCGCCGCCGACGGTGGTGGTGGCCTTCGACGATCGGTCGCCCAGGGCGGCTGACCGGCAGGGCGGCGAGATGCGCGTGACCTGTTACGGCCGGGGCGTGGTTCCCGCCGAGCCGACGGCCCAGGACACATGGCTGTGGCCCGGCTCGATCCGCATGCATGGCGTCAACGACTGGACCCGCGACAGGGAGGCGCTCGAGGCCTGTATCAACGCGGCGGCGTCGGAGCCGTGGACGGGCCTGAGGCAGCCCGACCGCGACTGACGTTTCAGACCTTCGACAGGATCAGCGTCCCGTTCGTCCCGCCGAAGCCGAAGCTGTTGGACATGACGTGCTTCAGTTCGCCGTCGTGGCGTTTGCGCAGGATCGGCATGCCCTCGAACTCGGGGTCGAGGTTTTCGATGTGGGCGCTCTCGGCGGCGAAGCCGTGCTTCATCATCAGCAGGCAGTAGATCGCCTCCTGGGCCCCGGCGGCGCCCAGCGAGTGGCCCGTCAGCGACTTGGTCGAGCTGATCATCGGCAGGTCGTCGCCGAAGACGTTGCGGACCGCGCCCATCTCCTTGGAGTCGCCCACCGGGGTCGAGGTGCCGTGCGGGTTCAGATAGTCGATCCGCGGATTTCCGGCCATTTCGAGGGCGATCTTCATGCAGCGCTCGGCGCCCTCGCCCGAGGGGGCGACCATGTCATAGCCGTCGGAATTGGCGCCGTAACCGGTGACCTCGGCGTAGATGGTCGCGCCACGCGCCACGGCCCGCTCATATTCTTCCAGCACCACGATGCCCGCGCCGCCGGCGATGACGAAGCCGTCGCGGGCCACGTCATAGGCGCGGCTGGCGACCGAGGGGGTCTCGTTGAAGTTGGAGGACATGGCGCCCATGGCGTCGAACATGTTGGACATGGACCAGTCGATGTCCTCGACCCCGCCCGCGAAAACCACGTCCTGCTTGCCCCAGGCGATCTGTTCGGCGGCCGCGCCGATGCAGTGGGCGCTGGTCGCGCAGGCCGAGCTGATCGAATAGTTGACGCCCTTGAGCTCGAACCAGGTTGCCAGGACGGCCGAGGGCCCCGAGGCCATGGCCTTGGGAACGGCGAACGGTCCGATGCGCTTGGGCGAGCCTTTCTCCTTCGTCGTCTCGGCGGCCTGAAGGATGACCTGTGTCGAGGGGCCACCCTCGCCGACGATGACGCCGATGCGGTCGGACTTGATCTCGTCAGCGGTCATGCCGCTGTCCTTCAGCGCCTCCTCGAAAGCGATGTGGCCCCAGGCGGTGCCGTTGGCCAGGAAGCGGGCGGCGCGGCGATCGACATGCGGGGCCCAGTCCTCGGCCGTCACGCCCAACGACGGCGGGGCCCATACCTGCGAACGGAAGCCGTGCTGGATATGATCCGGGGCGGCCACCACGCCGGATTTCGCGTCGCGCAGGGACGCGGTGACCTCATCCTGGCCCGTGCCGATGGAAGAGACGATACCCAGGCCGGTGACGACGACACGCCGCATGATGTGGTTTCCTTCTTGAACTCAATTCGCCGCGTTGGCCGCGGTCTTGAAGTGACGGATCAGCCGCCGACCGGTTCCGCGCCGAACAGGCCGACCCGCATGTCGGTCGCCGTATAGATGGGGACGCCGTCGGCTTCGAGAACCCCGTCGGCGATGCCCATGACCAGACGGCGATTGATCACCCGTTTCAGGTCGATCTTGTAAACGACCTTCCTGACGTCCGGTGTCACCTGGCCGGTGAATTTGACCTCGCCGACGCCCAGCGCCCGGCCGCGGCCCGGGCCGCCGATCCAGCCGAGATAGAAGCCGACCAGCTGCCACATGGCGTCCAGGCCGAGGCAGCCCGGCATCACGGGGTCGCCGATGAAATGGCACTGGAAGAACCAGAGGTCGGGATGGATATCCAGCTCGGCCTCGACATAGCCCTTGCCGTGGGCGCCGCCGTCGCCGTTGATCTGCGTGATCCGGTCGAACATCAGCATCGGCGGGGCCGGCAGCTTGGCGTTGCCGGGACCGAACAGGTCGCCGCGGCCCGCGGCCAGCAGGGCCTCGTAGTCGAACGACGACGGATATTGGATCTGGCTCAATGCGGCGCTCCGGCGGATATCGCCGTGGAGGTACACGACGGGAACCGGAGGCTCAATGTTTTAGACGTCCGCCTTCAGACCGGATTATGTGGGCGGCGACCGGCCCCGGGCGGACGCTCGAGACGCATGACCATGCGGTCTCCATCGAACACCTCGACTCCGCTGCACGTGCGATGCAGGCCCAGTTGAAGGCCCGCGTTGCGAGCCGCCGCGCCGTCATCGGCGCATTCGACGAAGTCGAGCGCCGGCGATCGCCCCTGACGGTCGAAGAAAAGGAATTGGTAGGTGCGCACCCGAACACCCTCCGCCACGCGGCCTTCGCCCGGCAGCCGCCCCGTGATTCGCCGCCTGCCCTGCAGCCTTGTCAAAACACAGTTGCGCGACTGTGGCGCTTGTCAGCGGCCTCGCCCCGCCGGCCGCGAGGCGCTGCACAGGGCACGCTCCTGCGCCCCGAACACCGCCGTCTGACGCACCCAGCCGCGCAGGCGGCGGACGCGGATCTCGCACCAGCCGTCCTCGCACTTGTCCATCGAGGCCAGGGCGTGGGGGCTGAGCCGGGCCCGCACCGCCGCCGTGTCCGAACGGCCGGCGCGGATCGGAATCTCGGCGTCCGAGGCGTTCAGAATGCTGCGGCGGCTGGAGACCACGCTGCGGTGGACCCAGGCGACCGCGCCCTCGGGATCGCAGATCTTGCGCCATTCCGTGGTCTCGGCGACGACCTGGACCGGCAAGCCCGAGGCGCGGTATTCCCACAGGATGCGGTAATCCAGGCCGGGGCCGTAGCGCGCCCGGACCTCGGACGACTTCAGCGACAGCCAGCGCGGCACCGGCTGGCCGCTGGGCGTGGGCCGGCCATCGGGCATGGTCTGACCCGCGCCGGTCAGGATCCCCGCGCCGAGAACCGCCGCGATGACAGCCAGCCTTTGGAGGCGGGAGCGAGCTTTGCTAGACACCGTCTGGATCCGTGAAATCGAAGGCCTCGAATGTCCTCCCCCCGGCTTAAGGTCGTATTAACCAGACGCCTGCCGGACGCGGTCGAAACCCGCACGCGCGAGCTGTTCGACGCCGAGCTGAACCTGACGGACAGGCCGATGGACCGGGCGGCGCTGGAGGCGGCGGTGCGGCGGGCCGAGGTGCTGGTTCCGACCATCACCGACATCATCGACGCCGACCTGATTTCGAAGGCCGGCGATCAGCTGAAGATGATCGCCAATTTCGGCGCGGGGGTGGACCATATCGACATCGACGCCGCCGTGGCGCGGGGGATCATCGTCACCAACACCCCGGGCGTCCTGACCGAGGACACCGCCGACCTGGCCATGGCCCTGATCCTGGCGGTCAGCCGCCGCATCGTCGAGGGGGCCCAGGTGGTGGCCGCGGGCGGGTTCGAGGGCTGGACCCCGACCTGGATGTGCGGCCGCAAGCTGTGGGGCAAGCGGCTGGGCATCGTCGGCATGGGCCGGATCGGCCAGGCGCTGGCGCGGCGGGCGAAGGCCTTCGGAATGCAGGTCCACTATCACAACCGCAAACCGGTCCCGGCCATGATCGCCGAGGAGCTGGGGGCGACGTACTGGGACGATCTGGACCAGATGCTGGCGCGGATGGACCTGATCTCGCTGAACTGCCCGGCGACCAGGGACACCCACCACCTGCTGTCGGCCGAACGGCTGGCCCGGCTGCAGCCGCACGCCATCCTGGTCAACACCGCCCGCGGCGAACTGATCGACGAGGCCGCCCTGGCGGAGACCGTGGCGCGCCGCGCGATCGCGGGCGTGGGACTGGACGTCTATGAGCACGAGCCGGCCATCCATCCGGGCCTGATGAACCAGGCGAATGTCGTGCTGCTGCCGCACCTCGGGTCCGCCACCCTCGAGGCGCGTCAGGACATGGGCGACCGGGTCATCGCCAACATCCTCACCTTCCAGAACGGCCACCGGCCGGCGGACCGGGTGATTCCGGCGATGCTTTGACACGGACGGCTTGACGGAGCCGCCAACCTTGGGTTGGTAGGCGCCGGGGAAGCGTATCGGGGGCGTATCGACATGGCTGGAATGCACAAGGCGGCGCGGGCCGCCCTGTCGAGGCGCGGCCTGCTGGCCGGCGCGGGGGGTCTGACGGCGATGGCGGCCTTGCCGCCTGGTGCGGCCCGGGCCCAGGTCGGCGCCTATCCGCTGAGCGAATTCTTCAAGCCGACCATGAGCAGCGGCGCGGCCCTGTCGCCTTCCGGAAGCCGGATCGCCGTCGCCGAGAGCCTCGGCACGGACGAGGACCCGCGCAGCGCTGTCGACTTCATCGACGCCGCGGATCCCGAAGGCCAGCGTCGCCGGATCGAACTGGGCGCGGTCCGGGTGAGCTCCATCGAGTGGGCGAATGACGAGCGCCTTCTGGCGAGCGTGATCCTGAAGGCCCGGACGGCGACGCGGTCGATGGCCGGCTCCAACCGCAGGGTGGAGGGCGTCGAATATTATATGCGCCGCACGGTCTCGGTGAATGCGACGACCGGCGATGTCGTGGTGCTGTTCAGCGATCAGCGCAACCGGATGCGCAGCACCTTCGACATGGGCCGCATCATCGACATGCTGCCCGATGATCCCGACAACGTGCTGATGGCCGCGTGGGAATCCGACGGGGTAATGGGCCTGCACCGGGTGAATGTGAACACGGGCGCGGCGACCCGGATGGAACGCGGCGGGTCCGGCACCTATCACTGGCGGGCCGTCAACGGCGTGCCCGTCCTGCGTCACGACATGAACAGCCGCGGCACGGTCGAGACCATCATGGTCCGGGCGCCCGGCGAGACCGAGTGGAAGATGGCGCGCCGCACCCGCGTGCGGGAAGCCCCGGACTTCCTGTGGGTCGGCGCCGGCGAGACTCCCGGCAAGGTGCTGGTCATCGCCCGTCTCGACAACGAGGACGTTCAGAGCGTTCGCGAGATGGACCTGACGACGACCGCGCTCGGCGCGCCGCTGAACCCTCGCCCGGGCCGGGACGTCGCCTATGGCCTGCCGGACTCCGCCGGCAACTACCTGGGCGCCGCCTATTACGGCCAGCGGCTGGAATATGAGTTCGCCGATCCCGCGCTGGCGGTCCACCACCGGGCCCTCAACCGCTTTTTCGACAACAGGTGCAATGTCCACTTCACGGACGTCGACAAGGCGCGGAACCGCTTCATCGCCTATGTGAACGGACCGGAGGAACCGGGCAGCTGGTTCTTCTATGACAAGGCGGCGCGCGCGATCGTCAATCTCGGCCAGGCCCGGGACCTGGATCCGGCGCGGCTGGGCGCCAGCGAGGTGCTGCAGGTCCAGACCCGCGACGGCGCGACCATCGAGGCCTATCTGACCGCGCCTCCCGGCGGGGCTCCGGGCCCCCTGATCGTCCTGCCCCACGGCGGCCCCGAGGTGCGCGACACGCCGAGCTGGGATCGCCAGGTGCAGGTGCTGGCCGCGCAGGGCTGGTGGGTGCTGCGGCCGAATTTCCGCGGCTCGGGCGGCTATGGCCAGACCTTCGCGCAGCAGGGCTGGACCCGCTGGGGCGACCGCATGCAGGACGACGTCGAGGACGCCGTCGCCCACGCCGTTTCCGCAAAGGGGCTGGACGCGTCGAAGGTCGGGATCATGGGCACCAGCTACGGCGCCTATGCGGCCCTGATGGGGGCGGTGAAACGGCCGGACCTGTACAAGGCCGCGATCGGCATCTGCGGCGTCTACGACCTGCCCGACGTGCTCGCGTGGGAGGACCGCGAGGACGATACACCGGGCCAGCCGATCTACGAATTCTGGACCAAACGCATCGGCGATCGGTCGGTGATGGGGGCTGCGCTCGAGGCGGGTTCCCCCCGCCGTCGGGCCAATGAGATCACCTGTCCGGTGGTGCTCGTGCACGGGGTCGACGACCCCGTCCTGCCGCTGATCCAGTCCCGCCGGATGCGCGACGCCCTGCGCAGCGCCGGCAAGACCGTCGAGCTGATCGAGGTCGAGGACGCGGGGCATGCGGACTGGGAGGACGCCAAGGAGCAGGAGCTGATGACCCGCTACGTCGCCGTGTTCCGTCAGGCCTTCGCGTGACGCCGCGCTAAGACGGCGCTCAGCCGCACACGGGGCAGCCGGGATCGGCCGTCACGGCGACGGTCCGGGCGGTCCCGGCCAGGCCGTCATAGATCAGCAGCCGCCCCGCCAGCGGCGCGCCGGCGCCGACGACCAGTTTGATCGCCTCGATCGCGGCCATCGATCCGATCACGCCCGCCAGGGCGCCGATCACGCCGACGCGGGCGCAGGTTTCGGCGTCCGGCGGCGTTTCGGCAATCAGACAGCGATAGCAGGGGCGGCCGGTGAAGACCCCGACCTGTCCGTTCCAGCGGCCGAGGGCCCCGGACACCAGCGGAACCCCCGCTGCGACGCAGGCGGCGTTGACGGCGAAACGGGCGGTGAAGTCGTCCGTCCCGTCGACGACCGCGTCGCAGCCCTCGATCAGGCGGGCGGCGTTGTCTCCGGTCAGCCGTTCGGCCGCCGGCTCGACATGGACGTGGGGGTTGAGGGTGGTCAGGGCCTCGGCTCCCGCCTCGACCTTGGCGCGGCCCAGGTCTGGCGTGGCGAAGGCGATCTGGCGCTGCAGGTTGGACAGGCCGACCGCATCGTCGTCGATCAGCCGCAGGGTTCCGACGCCCGCCGCGGCCAGATACAGGGCCGCAGGTCCGCCGACCCCGCCCATGCCCACGATGGCGATGCGCGCGGCCTTCAGCCGTTGCTGGCCGGGACCGCCCACTTCGGACAGGACCAGGTGGCGGGCATAGCGTTCGATTTCGTCGTCGGAAAAGCTCACCGCTCTCCGTTAGGCCGGGATCGCCCGAAGGTCACCAGGATTGGGTCACGCGGCCTTGCGAAAGGCCAGCATGGCTTCGGCCTCTCGGGCCGTCATCAGCGACAGGCAGGGCAGGCCGAATTGACGCAGCAGAGGTTCGGGATCCGCGCACAGCCCCATCGGCTCGGTCAGCAGCCGCTGGCTGATGGGCGTGTCGACCAGAATTCTGAGACCCGAATGGCGGCCGTCGGTCAGCAGGCGGCGGATCAGCCGATCGATATCGGACCGCGATCCTTCGATGGCCTGAAGGATATGCCCCTGGTGGAACATCACGCAGCTGGTGATGTGGTCGCGCCGGTTGTTGCGCTCGGCATTGCCCAGAATCTGGGCGATGGAGAGCGTCGATACGCCGGTGGCGCCGACAGCTTCGCTGGCGTAGATGACGCGGTGAAGCACGTCGTCTCCCTTATATGGCCGAATGTGGGGAATAGTTTGTCGTTGTAACGGATTACATTGGTAACAATATGGCGCAGCGTAGCCGTTGTATTTCCCTGCTTTCCTGCTTGCCGCGCCGCATTTCGGTCGCCATCTGAAACAAATGGCTAACGACTCATCCAACTTTCCCGACTGGCACGGCACCACCATTCTGGCGGTGCGCAAGGACGGCCGCACCGTCATCGCGGGCGACGGCCAGGTCTCCATGGGCCCGACCATCGTCAAGGGCGCGGCGCGGAAGGTCCGCATCCTGGCTGGGGGCAAGGTGCTGGCGGGCTTCGCCGGCGCCACCGCCGACGCCTTCACCCTGATCGAACGGCTGGAGGCCAAGCTGGAACAGTATCCGGACCAGCTGGCCCGCGCCTGCGTCGACCTGGCCAAGGACTGGCGCACCGACCGCTACCTGCGCCGGCTGGAGGCCATGCTGCTGGTCGCGGACAGGAGCTCGATCTTCACCGTCACCGGCGTCGGCGACGTGCTGGAGCCCGAGCACGGCGTGGCCGCGGTGGGATCGGGCGGCAACTACGCCCTCGCCGCCGCCCGGGCCCTGCTGGATCACACCGAGCTCGACGCCGAGGCCATAGCCCGCCGCGCCATGGCCATAGCGGCGGACATCTGCGTCTACACCAACGGCAATCTGACGGTTGAGACGCTGGACTGATCTTTCCGCGATTTAACGGGACAGACGGCGGCTTCTGACGCTCCATGGCGGGCGGAGGATGTCCCATGCGCGCTTTCGTCTTCGCGGCGGCCCTGCTGGCCGCCTCACCCGCCGTGGCCCAGAGACCGGACGCGGCGGCGGTCGTGGCCGCCGAGCGGGCCTTCGCGGCGGACGCTCCGTCGATGGGCATCGCCGGCAGTTTCAACAAATGGTCGACGCCCGACGCCATACTGATCGGCGGCGGACGGATCCTGCGGATCGGGGAGGCCTATCCCGACGGCCCCCGGCCGGCGGACGAGCCCCTGCTGGAATGGTGGCCGAATTTCGCCGGCATATCGCGCTCGGGCGACATGGGCTTCACGACCGGCGGGGTGCAGGTCGGCGGGCGGCGCACCGGGCACTATTTCACCGTCTGGAAGCATCAGGTCGATGGCTCGTGGAAATGGATTTACGATGGCGGGTCGGGCGCGAGCGCCGCGGATGTGCCGGGACCGGACAGCGAGCCGGTGATTCTGCCATTCGGACCCGAGCTTCTGCAGGTCGCCCCCGAAGGTCGGCCCGCTTCCAGCGCCCTGGCGTCCCGCAACGCGATGGCGGAGGTCGAGGCCCGCGAGGCGGCGCTGGCCCGGGCGGCCGCGACCGATCAGAGATCGGCCCACCTCGACGCCATGGCCGACAATGGCCGGCTCTATGTGGCGCCGAGACCGCCCGCGATCGGGCGCGCGGCCTTCGCCGAGGCGCTTTCGGACTGGCCCGCGACCTTCCGGTTCGGCCCGACCGGGGGCGGCGGCGCCTCGCGCTACGGCGACATGGTCTGGACCTACGGCCCGGCGGACTGGACCACCGATGGACAGGCGCGGACGGGCCACTACGTCCGCATGTGGCAGAGACAGGAAGGCGGCTGGAAGATCGTCCTGGCCCAGCTGATTCCCGCCCCGCCTCCCCCGCCGGCGCCCCCGCCCCCTCCCGCCGGGAGCTGAGCCGCCCTATCTGCGATTCATGACCGACCTCTCCCCCCGCGAAATCGTTTCCGAACTCGACCGCTTCATCGTCGGCCAGCAGGACGCCAAGCGCGCCGTGGCCGTGGCCCTGCGCAACAGATGGCGCAGAAAGCGCGTGCCCGATGAGCTGCGCGACGAGGTGACGCCCAAGAACATCCTGATGATCGGCCCCACCGGCGTCGGCAAGACCGAGATCGCCCGGCGGCTGGCCCGGCTGGCGGGCTCGCCCTTCCTCAAGGTCGAGGCGACCAAATTCACCGAGGTCGGCTATGTCGGCCGCGACGTCGACCAGATCATGCGCGACCTCGTCGAGGCGGCGCTGGTGATGGTCCGCGACAAGCGCCGCGCCGGCGTCAAGGCCAAAGCCGAGGGCCAGGCCGAGGAACGCATCCTCGACGCCCTCGTCGGCCCCGGCTCCCAGCCGGCCACCCGCGAAAGCTTCCGCAGGAAGCTGCGCGCCGGCGAGATGGACGACAAGGAGATCGAGATCACCCTGGCCGACACCAGCTCGCCCATGCAGGGGCTGGACCTGCCCGGCGGCGGCAATGTCGGCATGATCAATCTGTCCGAAATGCTGGGCAAGCTGGGCGGCGGACGGACGAAGACGGCCAGGCTGACCGTGCGCGAAGCCGTCGCGCCCCTGGTCACCGAAGAGAGCGACAAGCTGCTGGATCAGGAAAGCCTGACCACCGAAGCGCTGCTGCTGGCCGAAAACGAGGGCATCGTCTTCATCGACGAGATCGACAAGGTGGCCGGCCGCTCCGACCGTTCGGGCGGCGACGTATCGCGCGAGGGTGTGCAACGCGACCTGCTGCCCCTGATCGAGGGCACCACCGTCTCGACCAGATACGGGCCGGTGAAGTCCGATCATGTGCTGTTCATCGCCTCAGGCGCCTTCCACGTGGCCAAGCCCTCGGATCTGCTGCCCGAGCTGCAGGGCCGGCTGCCGATCCGGGTCGAGCTGAAGGCCCTCACGCGCGACGATTTCGTGCGCATCCTGACCGAGCCCGAGGCCAATCTGATCCGCCAGAACCAGGCCCTGCTGGCCACCGAGAACGTCACCCTGACCTTCACCCCCGACGCCATCGAGGCCATGGCCGACGCGGCCGTGGCGGCCAATGGCGCGGTCGAGAACATCGGCGCGCGGCGGCTGGTGACGGTGATCGAACGGGTGCTGGAAGAGACCAGTTTCAAGGCCTCGGACCTGACCGGTCAGACTGTCGCCTTCGACGGTCCGAAGGTGCGCGAACTGGTCGGCGAGCTGGCGCGCGACGCGGATCTGAGCCGGTTCATTCTGTAGGCGGGGTCAAAGATGTCCCCCGGCGCTTTCCTCACCCGCCATCTGCCCTGGCGTTACGCCCGGCTCTACTACGGCGCCACGCGGCCGCTGCGGCGCCTCGTTCACCGGATCCGGTACCGGCGCATGCCGCCGGGCGGCTGGGGCAGGGGGTGGCGGGTGCTGGTGTTCCGTTATGGGCATCAGCCGCGCCGGCAGCTGCATGTTCTGGCGCCCGTCGACGGGGACCAGTTCGACTGGGAGGTTCTGCGGCTGCATGTCCGGGGCGCGCCCTGGCCCCCGCACACGCATGAAGCCGGACAGCAGACGGGCGTCATGGGCTGGGCAGGTCACCACACCTATGTGGTGACGGACGAATTCGGACCGCAACGGCTCTCGATGGGCAGGCTCGTTCCCGGCGAATTCGGAGGCGGCGTCGACGTGGGCTTCGTGCTGATCGATGTTCGGGAGGCCCGTCTGGAAGCCGCCGACCCGGCTTGAAACCGGAACACAAGCGGAACATAAAGCGGGATGGCCGCGGAACTCCTGCAGATCGACCTCGTCTTCAGCCGTCCGGAAACCACCCTGTCGGTCACGCGCGGGGCCGCGCGGCTGATGGTCGACCTGGGCTACGCCCCCCTGCTGGAAGTGTGTCTGCCCAACGGCCGGCGCGCCGACGTCATGGCCATCGGACCGCGCGGCGACATCGTCATCTGCGAGGTCAAGTCCGGGATCGAGGACTACCGGGTCGACCGCAAATGGGGCGAATACGGACCCTTCTGCGACGCCTTCTATTTCGCGGTCGCGCCCGAGTTTCCGTCGGACATCCTGCCCGAGCATCCGGGCCTGATCGTCGCCGACGGCTTCGGCGGGGCCGTGGTGCGCGACGCGCCGCTGGCCCCGCTGGCGCCGGCGCGCCGCAAGGCGCTGACTATCGCCTTCGCCCGGCTGGGGGCGATGCGGACGGTGCGCGATCAGACGGCCGGCTGAGCCTTTTCGACCACCGGCCCGCTTTCACCCGTGGACATGATCGCCGCCGAGGAGGCCGCGCAACCGGTCAGGGTTTCGTCGCCGATCTTGACGATAGCCGAGAGCGGATAGGTCCGGTCGCTCATCCCGTCCGAGCATTCGGTGGCCGCCAGCATGATGCTGAGCGACGCGCCCGCGCCGGTGACGCCTTCAAAGGTCGCCGTCGTGCCCTGAACCACCGCCCTGGGCTGAGGCGCGCGCTGCTCGGGACGGTCCAGACCGGAATAGACCATCTCGGTCCCGGTCAGTTCGACGGCCCAGAACGGCTCGGTGCCCAGCGCCCGCACGGGTTTCGACAGATCGACCCCGGCCAGCACCGGCGCGGGTCCCGGGGCCGGAGGAGGAGGCGCGGGTTCCTCAGCCTGCGAACAGGCCGACAGGATCAGGGCGGATACGGCGAGGGCGGTCAGACGCATGGCGGGCTCCGGAATGTCTCGAACAGAAACGCGGACCGCGCCCGTTGGGTCAAGCCCGTCGTCAGAGCCAGCCCTTCTTCTTGAACCAGGCCAGCGGCAACAGGGCCGACACCACCATGGCGGCCACCGCCAGGGGATAGCCCCACGGCTGCGACAGCTCGGGCATGAAGTGGAAATTCATGCCGTAGATCGAGGCGATCAGCGTCGGCGGCAGGAAGGCCACCGCCGCCACCGAGAAGATCTTGATGATCGACGACTGTTCGATGTTGATCAGGCCCAGCGCCGCGGACAGCTGGAAATTGATCGACGCGGCGACCGAATGGTTGTGCGCCGACAGGCTTTCGGCGTCGCGGGCCAGCGAGCGCAGATGGGCGCGGGCCTCCTCGGTGGCCATCCGCTCGTCGATGCCGACGAAGGCGAAGATGCGCGTCAGCCCCGCCAGGCTCTGCTCGATGCGGGCGTTGGTCATCTGGGCCCGGCCCAGTTTGGTGATCAGTTTTTCGAACCCGACCGTCTTGCCGCCGGAGAAGACGTGGCTGGCGATGCCCTCGACCCGCACCACCGTGCCCGAAAGGATGTCGGAGACCCGGTCGATGATGGTTTCCATCAGGTTCAGGAACAGCTCCGGGCCCGTGTCGCAGAGGTTCGGTTCGCGGGAGAGCTTGTCGACCATCATGGCGAAAGGCTTGGGGTCTACGTAGCGAACGGTGACCAACGGACCCGCGGTGACCACGAAGGTCACCGGCTGAATGCCCGGAATTTCCTCGTCCCCATGGGTGACGATGTCGGCGGTGGCGTAGGTCGCCCCGTTTTCGCGATAGATCCGGCTGGACGCCTCCAGCTCGGCCATCTCCTCGCGCGTCGGGACCGACAGGTCGAGAGCCTTTTCGACGGCGGCCTCTTCCTCGCGGGTCGGCCGGATCAGATCGATCCAGACGGCGTCGGGCGGCATCACCCAGACCGCCGGGTCGACGGGCGGCTCACAGGCGGACCGGCCCGCGCACCAGACGCGGATCATGCCGGGATCCCATTGGACGTCCTGAGGTCAGGGCTGGCCCGACGGCGCCTCGGCCGAGGCCATGAGAACGCTCTCGACCGTCCGGCCCGGCGCCGGGGCCGGGGCTTTGTAGATGAAGCCGTAGGTCGGATAGACGGATGTGCCCAGATCATGGATCGGGTTGTACCAGACCTTGACCGCACTCCAATCGCCCGAGGGCGAAACGTCGACCACGGTGACGTTTTCCTCGACCTTGCCGCGGCTGCCGCCCCAGTTGGCGTGGGTCACGCGGATGACGCGGTCGGTGAGGATGTCCGAGACGACGGCGACGTGGCCGCGGGTCATCCGGCCGCTGGGCTGGAAGGCCAGGACGGCGCCGGTCTCGGGACGGCCGCCGGTGCGGAACCTGCCCTGGGCCTGCCGCCACCATGTCAGGGCGTCGCCGAAGATGTTGATGCCCGAAAACATGCGGGCGAAGGTCACGCACTGCCAGTACGGCTCGTCGGCCTTTGCAACGGGCGCGGCGCCCAGCACAAAAATTCCGAAGGTCGCCGCAACTGCGGCGGCTGTGAGCCGTTTCATCATGCTGGCGTGTTTTCCCGACGTCCGAAGACCAAGCCTTAGACGATAGTTTTCGAGGGTTGAAGAACCCTTTCAGGCGAATCCGTGTGCGGTTTTGTCGCGGTCAGCCGCGCGCGGCGGCGGTCCGCGAAACCCCTCAAAGCCTTGCGGCACGGGCGTTCGACAAGGTGGTAGGTGGCCATGGCCGTCACCGGAATCGCGGCGACCACGGCCAGCCACACAATGATGTGAAACCGCTTGTCGTCTGCTCCGGTCGCCCGCGCCGCGACATTGGTCATGACCAGAATCACCGGCGCGCAGACCATGTAGATCGAATAGCTGATCTCGCCCAGATAGACCCCGGCCTTCGACCCCATCAGGCCGGCGCGGGCGTTGTCCAGCGAGCCGAGGCCGAGGATCAGGCCGCCAGCCAGCAGCACAGTGATCGGGTCCCACAGACCGAGCGAGGCGCTGGCCAGCATGGCGACGGCGCTGATCACGGCGACCGGCCCCGCATACGGGATCGGGCCGCGCCGATAGACGAGGTAGAGGGCGCAGCCGAGGGCGAAACACGGCACGATCCTTAGCGCGCCCCATCGGAAGGTGGCCTCGGTCAGGGAGAAGCCCGCCAGCGGCTGGAATGCGGCGTAGATCGCCAGCGCGAGCGCCACGGCGCCCAGAACGGCGAGCACCGGCCGCTCGCGCAGCCGCCATGCCACGAAGGCGTAGGCCGGGAAGGTCAGATAGGCGAACCATTCGGCCGAGATCGACCAGGACGGATGGTTGAACGCCGAGGTCGGGGCCAGCCCCCAGGCGTGGGTCATGGTCAGATGGGCCGGCAGGGAGCGCCAGTCGGTCAGGCTGCCGTCGATGCTCAGACCCGCCGCCGTGCCCGCCACGCCCAGCGCGACCATGCCGAACAGGGTCAGCAGATGCAGCGGATAGACCCGCGCGATCCGGGCCCACAGGAAGCCGCCGTACGAATACCGCTTCCGCCCCGCCGCCTCGAGATAGACATGGCTGAGGATGAAGCCCGACAGGACGAAGAAGACCTCGACGCCGAGATAGCCCCTGGTGACCGCCACCGGGATCCAGCTCACATCCAGATGCGGCCAGGCCGTATAGAGCACCACCCAAAGGGCGGCGAGGAAGCGCAGGCCGGTGAGGGCGCGCAGGTCGGGGGGCGTCTGGATTGGGGTCATGGCCCGCCAAGGTGCGGGAACAGCGTTGGAAAACGATTAAGCGCCGCCGGCCCCGCATTACGGCGATTTCACCCGCCGATCCGCATCCGCGCGCCGGCCTCCGCGCCTCTGGCCCTTCGGGAGGCTGGAAAACCTCAAACAGAAGGATGCGCCGACATGATCACTTCAATCCTCATCGCCGCCGTTCTGGCCACCGGCTCCGTGGAGTTGCGCGAGCCTCCGGTCATGCAGGTTTCGGCCACCGGCCTGAACCTCTCGGACGCCCGTGACGCAGCCGTGTTCGCCGACCGCGTGGTCGAGCAGAGCCGGCGGTTCTGCGCGCTGCATCTCGAAAGGATCACGCCGGAACATCCCGCCAATCCACGATTCTGCGAGCGGGGCATGGCCGAAGAAGCCGTGCGCGCCCTGCCCGAGGCGCACCGGCAGCGGTTCCGCGCGGCCGGCGGGCCCGCGCTGGTCTATCGTCGTCTGCGCTAGATCAGGCCGAGCATTCCGCCGGTTTCGCCTCGCCCGGCGCATACATTTCGCACGCGCGATCGATCTCGCCCTGGATCATGGCGCAGGGATTGGCGGAGTTGCAGGGCGGGTGGGTCGCCGGGCTGACGGCGATGCAGCGCTGAACCAGACGGGCCGAGGCGTCGGCGCCGATTTCGGCGAGGCAGGAGCCGGGCTCGCCCGTGGCGGCGGTCTGGACCGGGACCTCTTCCTGCGGCGGGGCGTCCGCCGGCATTTCGGGCGGGGCCGCGTCCGCTGCGGCCGGTTCGGCCTCTGGCGTCGAGGCGGGCTGCTGACAGCCGCCGATCAGAAGGGCGATTGCCGCGAGGGCGAGAACGGTCCGGCGCATCAGGCTCTCCGATCAGTCGCGAGAAAGGGCAGGATAGGCATGCTTCGCGCGTCCGCGAAACCGGCGATATCGGAAGCTACCGGCCCAGTGCGGCCCTTTGCAGGGCGAACAGCTCGGCGCAGCCGCCCTCGGCCAGCTGGAACAGGCGGTCGAATTCGGCGCGCGAGAAGCCGCGCTTTTCGCCGGTGGCCTGGATTTCCACGATCCCGCCGGCGCCGGTCAGGACGAAGTTGGAATCGGCCTCGGCGGTGGAATCCTCCTCATAGTCGAGGTCCAGCACGGGGCGATCGCCGCAGATGCCGCACGAGACCGCGGCGACCTGATCGAGGATGGGATCGGTCTTCAGCACGCCCTCGGCGCGCAGATAGTCGAACGCGCTGGCCATCGCGACCCAGGCGCCGGTGATGGCCGCGGTGCGCGTGCCGCCGTCGGCCTGGATGACGTCGCAGTCCAGCACCACCTGCCGCTCGCCCAGCAGTTTCAGATCGACAACGGCGCGCAGCGAGCGGCCGATCAGCCGCTGGATCTCCTGCGTCCGGCCCGTCTGTTTGCCGCTGGCGGCCTCGCGTCGGCCGCGCGTGTGGGTCGCGCGGGGCAGCATGCCGTATTCCGCCGTCACCCAGCCCGAACCCTTGTTGCGCATCCAGCCGGGGACGTTCTCCTCAACCGTCGCGGTCACCAGAACCCTGGTGTGGCCGAAGGTGACCAGGCACGAGCCCTCGGCATAGCGGTTCACCCCCGTCTCCAGGGTGACGGCGCGGAGCTGTTCGGGCGTGCGGTCGGACGGGCGCATGACGGTAATCCTTGGAAGCGACAGCGGCGGTGCTTATCCTGAAACCGTGACCCTGTCCCCCGCATCTTCGGTTCGCCTGCGCCCCGCTACGCTGGACGACGTCCCGATGTTGGCGGAATGGGACCGCGAGCCGCACGTCGTCGAATGCTCGACCGACGATCCCGAGGCCGATGTCGCCTTCGGCGGCATCGAATGGCGCGAGGAGCTGGCCGACCAGTCCGAGGTCAGCTTCTACCGTATCGCCGAAGTTGAAGGCCGGCCCATCGGCGTGATGCAGATCTGCGACCCGCATCGGGAGCCGACGCATTACTGGGGCGAGATCGAACCGAACCTGCGGGCCATGGACATCTGGATCGGACCGAAGGACGCGCTCGGTCGCGGCTACGGCACGCAGATGATGACGCTGGCGATCGACGAGGCCTTCGCCGATCCGAAGGTGACGGCCATAGTCATCGACCCCCTGAACTCCAACACCGAGGCCCACCGCTTCTATCAGCGCCTCGGCTTCAAGCCCGAGGGCCGGCGCCTGTTCGATGAGGACGACTGTCTGGTTCACCGGCTGACGCGCGCGGCGTGGCGAGGCCGACAGTCATGAAACCGCCCCTGCTGACCTCGACCGCCATGGAGACCGGCAGCCTGACCGGTCTGGACCAGCGGGCCCGCGACATCTTCCGCCGCATCGTCGAGACGTATCTCGAGACCGGCGATCCCGTCGGCTCGCGCACCCTGTCGATGACCGGCGTGGCCCTGTCGCCCGCCTCGATCCGCAACACCATGCAGGACCTGACCATGGCGGGCCTGCTCGGAGCCCCCCACACCTCGGCCGGGCGGATCCCGACCCATGCGGGCCTGCGCCTGTTCGTCGACGGCCTGCTGGAGATCGGCGACATCGGCGCCGAGGAGCGGCGCGAGATCGACGCCCGCCTCGCGGGACGGGGCCGCAGCTTCGACGAGGCGCTGAACGAGGCCTCCAGCCTGCTGTCCGGGCTCGCCGGCGGCGCCAGCATCGTCGCCAGCCCGATCCGCGAGGCCGGGGTCAAACACGTCGAATTCGTGGCGCTCGGCCACGATCAGGCCCTGGCCGTGCTGGTCGGGGACGACGGCTCGGTCGAGAACCGGCTGATGCCGCTGAAGGCCGGCGTCACTCCCTCGACCCTGACCGAGGCCTCCAACTTCCTCAACGCCCGGCTCAAGGGCCGCCCCCTGCACGAGGCGCGCACCGAGATGCGCACCGAACTGGACGCCGCCCGCCGCGAACTGGACGCCGCCGCCGCAAGACTGGTCGAGGACGGTCTGGCGGCCTGGTCGGGCGGGGCGGAGCGCGAACGGTCCCTGATCGTGCGCGGCCGGGCCAATCTGCTGCACGACCGCGAGACGGCCGAGGATCTGGAAAAGGTCCGCATCCTGTTCGACGACCTGGAGCAGAAGGAACAGCTGATCGGCCTGCTGGACGGGGTGTCCACGGCCCAGGGCGTGCGCATCTTCATCGGCGCGGAAACGCGTCTGTTCTCACTTTCGGGTTCCGCCGTGATCGCGGCGCCCTATATGACGGGCCGACAGCGGGTCCTCGGCGCCATCGGCGTGATCGGACCCGCGCGACTGAACTATGCCCGCATCATACCGTTGGTGGACTATACCGCCCGGGTGCTGGGGCGAATGCTGGACGGACAAGAGACTTGAGCGACACACACGACGACTTCCCCAACTCCGAGGAGCTGGCCGCCGACATCGCGGAGGCCGAGGCCAACGCCGAGGCGGGCCTCGACGACGGCCTTGGCCCCATCGACGCCCTGATCGCCGAGCGCGACCAGTGGAAGGACCGCGCCCTGCGCGCCGTCGCCGAGGCCGAGAACACGAAGAAACGCGCGGAAACGTCGAACAACGACGCCCGCGCCTACGCCATTCAGAAATTCGCCCGCGACCTGCTGGGCGTGGCCGACAACCTCGAGCGCGCCCTTCAGGCCGCGCCGAAGAACGCCGACGCCGGAGAGGCCGGTCTGGTCACCGGCCTTGAGCTGACCCAGAAGTCGCTGCTGCAGGCCTTCGAGGCCAATCATCTGAAACGCGTCGCCCCCGAGCCGGGCGAGGCCTTCGACCCGCACCTGCATCAGGCCATGATGGAACAGGTCTCCGACAGCGTTCAGGGCGGTCAGGTCATCCAGACGCTGCAGCCCGGCTACGCCCTGTTCGGCCGCACCGTGCGCCCCGCCATGGTGGTGGTCGCCGCCAAGGGCTCCGGCGCCGCGGCCGGCAACGCCGCCTATGTCGCGGCGGGCGCCACCGGCGGCAATTTCGACGGCAAGGCCTAGGTCTTCAGCCGCGCTTCGAAGAAGGCCAGCAGCCTGCCCCACCCGTCCGCCGCATCGGCGGCGCGGTAGCTGTCGCGATAGTCGGCGTGGAAGGCGTGGGGCGCGTCCGGATAGACGGTGATCGTGCTGTTCGTCTGGCCCGCCCTCTGCAGGGCCGCGCGCATGGCCTCGACGCTGGCCACGGGGATGCCCCGGTCCTGACCGCCGTACAGGCCGATGACCGGGCATTTCAGGTCGCCGGCCAGATCGACGGGCCACGGCCGGCCGGCCTCGGCCTGTTCGGGCGTGGCGGTCGCCGCCGGGGCCAGCCGGCCGTACCAGGCCGCGCCGGCGTCCATCTGCGCGAACCGGGCGCAAGCCTGCCACACCACCTTGCCGCCCCAGCAGAAGCCGGTGATCCCCGTCTTGTCGCCATTGGCCCACAGCTGCTGGCTGGCCCAGTCCAGGGTGGCCGAGACGTCGCCCATGACCTGCTCATAGCCGGCGGCGGCGACGATGGCCTGGACCCGCTGCATGTCCGTCAGCGGGGCCGGGTCCTCGACCCGGTTGAAAAAGGCCGGCGCGATGGCGGCGTAGCCCGCCCGGGCCAGCCGGCGGCAGACGTCGCGGATATATTCGTGGACGCCGAAGATCTCGGACACCACCACCACGACCGGGAAGGGCCCTGCGCCGTTCGGCCGGGCCACATAGGCCGGCAGGGCGAAACCGTCGGGCGCCGGGTATGTGGTCTGCTCGATGGTCAGGTCGTCGTCGCTGGTGGTGATCGGCGCGGCCTGACGCGCAAGAGCCGCGGGGGCGTAGCCGGCGAAGGCCAGGCCGCCCACGGCGCCGACGGCCAGCGCGCGGCGGCTGAAGCGGAAATCGTCGGCCTCGGGGCCCTCGGGGCGGATCAGGTTGGTCATGACGGGCTCCGGCTGGGGAAGCGGGACCTTGGCGCGGCCCCGGCGAGGCGTCCATTCACGTTTGCTGTGAAGCTGGAGCAGCCCGGCGCAGCGTCAGATTGATCCGCCCGCCGCCCGGGATCAGCGTCGAGGAGCCGGCGATGACCCGGTCGATGCCATGCCGCGCCAGCCGCGCCGGCCCTGTCAGGGCGCAGACATCGCCCGAGTTCAGCCGGATCGCCTTCGTCGGCCCGCCGCCCGCGGGCCCGATCCGGAACATGGCCGCATCGCCCAGCGAGACCGACAGCACCGGCGCCGACATGTCCGCCTCGTCGCGGTCCTGATGCAGGCCCATCCTGGCCCCGTCCTGGTACAGATTGACCAGACAGGCGTCCGGCGGCGTCTCGTCTCCGGTCAGATCGCGCCACAGGTCCAGAAGCAGGCGCGGAATCGGGGGCCATGCGGCCCCCGTGACCGGATGCGTCGCCTGATAGCGGTAGCCCGCACGGTCGGACACCCAGCCCAGCGGCCCCAGACTGGTCATCCGCACCGACAACGGCCGGCCGCCCGGCGTCACCGGCTGATAGAAGGGCGCCTCCGCCTCGGCCGCCAGCACCCCGGCCAGCAGACCGGCCTGTTCGGACGCGGAAAGGGCTCCCGGCCAGAACCGGAAGCCCTCCATTCCCGTATCGATCCCAGGGCGCGCGGACATCCCATCAAGGTAGGGGGGCGCGACCCGGCCTCAAGTAGCCCGAAGGGCGGTAGGCCCAACAAACAAGCTGAGGCGCTGCGCGCCTCAGCGCGTGTAGTAATAGTCCGCGATCTCGCAGACGTTGACGTTGTTGCGGATCAGGCTCTGGCCGTTGGTGAACTCGGCCTTGAAGTCGAACAGGCAGGCGCCGGTGCCGTCGTCGATGTTCATCACGATGCTGGCGTTATTGGCGAGGACGTCGTTGCCCAGGATGTCCTCTTCCCAGTCGCTGCGGCTGGTGTTCGACGCAAAGAAGCGCAGCATGGTCCAGCCGGTGTTGTTGTGGATGCGCACGCGGCGGTTCCGGCCGTCGCGCGATTGCACGGGCGCAGGCGCTGCGGCGGTGGTGACGGCGACGGCCCGCTCGGGCGCCGTCGTCGGGGCGGCGGCCGCCGCGGTGGAAGCCAGCGCGGCCAGGACGACGGCGGCGCGGACGATGGTCTTGTGGACGTTCATTCTCGGTTTCTCCCCGGATGCCAGCCCCCCTCAGGCCGACACATCCCCTATTAACTACACCAATGTTCGTCGAAATCATCCATTCTGATGAAAGAGCGAATCTTCCCCTGAAGGCGTTTGGGGCTTGCAGGGCCGGGGGTGTTTCCCATATCGGCCACAACCGCCGTAAATCCCCGCAGTTCGTGGGGCTTTGCGGCCGGAACCGTACCAACCGACCAAAGACCCTGAACATCGGGGGCGGTCACGCGCGGCGCTTCGCTTTAAAAGGCCGCCGCATCGCCCGCTGAAATGGAGTGAAAGACTACACATGGCCAAGATCATCGGCATCGACCTGGGCACCACGAACTCGTGCGTCGCCGTCATGGACGGCAAGAATCCCAAGGTCATCGAGAACGCCGAGGGCAACCGCACGACGCCCTCCGTCGTCGCTATCCAGGACAGCGGCGAAGTGCTGGTGGGCCAGCCGGCCAAGCGCCAGGCGGTCACCAACCCGACCAACACCTTCTTCGCCATCAAGCGCCTGATCGGCCGCAATTTCACGGACCCCGTGGTGGCCAAGGACAAGGGGATGGTCCCCTATGAGATCGTCAAGGGCCCGAACGGCGACGCCTGGGTGAAGGCCCACGGCAAGGACTATTCGCCCCAGCAGGTCTCGGCCTACACCCTGGGCAAGATGAAGGAGGCCGCGGAGGCCTATCTGGGTGAAACCGTCACCCAGGCCGTCATCACCGTGCCCGCCTATTTCAACGACGCCCAGCGTCAGGCGACCAAGGACGCCGGCAAGATCGCCGGTCTGGAAGTCCTGCGCATCATCAACGAGCCGACCGCGGCCGCCCTGGCCTATGGCCTGGACAAGAACGATGGCCAGAAGATCGCCGTCTACGACCTCGGCGGCGGCACCTTCGACGTCTCGATCCTCGAGATCGGCGATGGCGTCTTCGAGGTGAAGTCGACCAACGGCGACACCTTCCTGGGCGGCGAGGACTTCGACCTGCGTCTGGTCGACTACCTGGCTGACGAGTTCAAGAAGGAGCAGGGCGTCGACCTGCGCTCCGACAAACTGGCCCTGCAGCGCCTCAAGGAAGAGGCCGAAAAGGCCAAGAAGGAGCTCAGCTCCACGACCCAGTACGAGGTCAACCTGCCGTTCATCACCATGAACGCCTCAGGCCCGCTTCACCTGAACATCAAACTGTCGCGCGCCAAGCTGGAAGCCCTCGTCGAGGACCTGGTCCAGCGCACCATCGAGCCGTGCAAGAAGGCCCTCGCCGATGCCGGCATGAAGGCCTCGGACATCGACGAAGTGGTGCTGGTCGGCGGCATGACCCGCATGCCCAAGGTGCAGGAGGCCGTGAAGGCCTTCTTCGGCAAGGAGCCGCACAAGGGCGTGAACCCTGACGAAGTCGTCGCCCTCGGCGCCGCCGTTCAGGCCGGCGTCCTGCAAGGCGACGTCAAGGACGTCCTGCTGCTCGACGTGACCCCGCTGACGCTGGGCATCGAGACCCTGGGCGGCGTCTTCACCCCGCTGATTGAACGCAACACGACCATCCCGACCAAGAAGAGCCAGGTCTTCTCGACCGCCGACGACAACCAGTCGGCCGTGACGATCCGCGTCTTCCAGGGCGAGCGTCCGATGGCCGCCGACAACAAGGTGCTGGGTCAGTTCGACCTGATGGGCATTCCGCCCGCGCCGCGGGGCATGCCGCAGATCGAGGTCGCCTTCGACATCGACGCCAACGGCATCGTCCATGTGACCGCCAAGGACAAGGCGACCAACAAGGAACAGTCGATCCGCATCCAGGCCAACGGCGGCCTGTCGGACGCCGACATCGAGAAGATGGTCAAGGAAGCCGAGGCCAATGCGGCCTCCGACAAGGCCAGGAAGGAAATGGTCGAGGCGGTCAACGCCGCCGACAGCCTGATCCATTCGACCGAGAAGGCCATGGCCGAACATGGCGACAAGATCGGCGGCGAAGAGAAGACCGCCATCGAAACCGCCCTGGAGGAGCTGAAGGCCGCGAAGGAAGGCACGGATCCGGAAGACATCCGGACGAAGACCAACACCCTGGTTCAGGCCTCGATGAAGCTGGGCGAGGCCATGTACGCCTCGCAGCAGGGCGCCGGCGACGGTGCCTCGGCTGAAGCCCCCGCCGACGACGGCGTGGTCGACGCCGAGTTCGAGGAAGTCTCGGGCGACGACGACGAGAAGAAGAGCGCGTAAGCCACACCGCGCGAACAATCACCCGGCCCCGCTTGTCTGACGACGGGCGGGGCCGTTTCATGAACTTGCATCATTTTCCCGGGCCACCATGTCAGCCCGGTCAGCCGTTACGGTCATTCGCCCGCCAAGAGGCGCCGATCGTCGGCAAGAGTAAGAGGACGACCGCCGCATGGCGACGCGTGACTATTACGAGGTTCTGGGAGTCGAGCGGACGATCGACGCCGCCGGCCTGAAGGCCGCCTACCGCAAACTGGCCATGCAGCACCACCCCGACCGGAACGGCGGGTGCGACGACTCCATGGCGCGCTTCAAGGAAATTTCCGAAGCCTATTCCGTCCTGTCCGACGACCAGAAGCGGGCGGCCTACGACCGTTTCGGCCATGCCGGGGTCAATGGCGGCGGCGGAAATCCGTTCGGCCAGGGCCAGGGCTTCACCGACGTCAACGACATCTTTTCCCAGGTCTTCGGCGAGGCGTTCGGCGATGTCTTCGGCGGCCGCGCCGGAGGCGGCGCCCGCCAGCACGGTCCGCGCCGCGGCTCGGATCTGCGCTACGACCTCGAGATCACGCTGGAGCAGGCCTACAAGGGCGCCGACGTCGAAATCAGCGTGCCCACCACCGCGACCTGCGACACCTGCGAGGGCACGGGCGCGAAGGCCGGCACCAAGCCGACCACCTGCACCACCTGCCAGGGCGCAGGCAGGGTCCGTTCGGCCAACGGCTTCTTCCAGGTCGAACGCACCTGCCCCCGCTGCGGCGGCCAGGGCCAGATGATCGCCGAACCTTGCGCCAGCTGCGCCGGCCATGGACAGGTGCGCAAGAACCGCAAACTCCAGCTCAAGGTCCCCGCCGGGGTCGACGACGGTTCGCGCATCCGCCTGTCGGGCGAGGGCGACGCCGGCGCGCGCGGCGGTCCGCGCGGCGACCTGTACGTCTTCCTGTCGGTGACCCCGCACGAACTGTTCGAGCGCGACAATCTCGACCTTCTGGTCACCGTCCCCGTGCCCATGACCACCGCGGCGCTCGGCGGCGAGATCGACGCCCCCTGCCTGACGTCCGAGGCCTGCGACGGCCGCTGCCGCGCGCCCGTCAGCGTTCCCGCCGGCTCCCAGACCGGCAAGACGGTGCGCATCAAGGGCAAGGGCATGCCGCATCTGAACGGCAAGAACCGCGGCGATCTGGTGGTCGAGCTGTTCGTCGAGACCCCCACGGACCTGACCGCGCACCAGAAGGAGCTGCTGCAGGAACTGGCCGCCTCGCTGGGCGAGAGCCAGACCCCGCGCAACTCGTCCTTCGCCGGCAAGGCCAAACGCTTCTGGGCCGACATCCTGGGCTCGGAAGCGCCGCAGTAGCCCCCGCCGTCACCCCCGGGCTTGACCCGAGGGCCAGATCATCCGGTGCGCGTCCCCTGGGCCGGCCCGGAGGTTGGAGGGCCGTCCCGGACACCCTGCAGCCCAACCTCTGATCCTCGGGTCAAGCCCGAGGATGACGCCGGCGGTGTTTGGGGTGAGAGAGCGACGGTGTTTGGGATGACGGTCCGGAAGAAACCCTCCACAATGCAGACGAACTGACAGGGGTCCGAATTGAGCGCCATCTTCCACGCCGGCATCTCCGGGGCCCGGGGCCGCATGGGGCGGGCCGTATCGGCCGTTCTGGACGCCCGCGACGATGTCGTGGTCTCAGCCCGCTTCGATCGCGGTGAGACGCCGGACCTGTCGCTGTGCGACGTCATCATCGACTTTTCGACCCCCGACGCCTCGGCCGAGCTGGCGCGGGCCTGCGCCGCGCGTGGCGGGCCGGCCCTGGTCATCGGCTCCACCGGCCTGTCGCCCGAACAGGACGCCGAAATCCTGCGGGCGGCGGAGAAGATCGCCATCGTCCGCAGCGGCAATTTCTCGCTGGGCGTCAACATCCTGATCGGTCTGGTCGAACACGCCGCCCAGAGGCTGGACCCCCGCGACTGGGACATCGAGGTGCTGGAGGCCCATCATCGCAAGAAGGCGGACGCCCCCTCGGGCACCGCCCTGATGCTGGGCGAGGCGGCCGCCAACGGCCGCGGCGAGGACCTGGCCGACGTGCGCCGTGCGCCATACGACGGCATCACCGGGGCCCGGGAAAGCGGGAAGATCGGTTTCGCCTCGCTGCGGGCCGGCGGCATCATCGGCGAGCACACGGTCCTGTTCGCCTCGGAAGACGAGACCCTGACCCTCAGCCACTCGGCCATCGACCGGTCGCTGTTCGCCCGCGGCGCCGTCGCGGCGGCGGCGTGGGTCCGCAGCCGCAAGCCGGGTCTCTACGACATGCAGGACGTTCTTGGTTTTCGGCAGGCCTGACGGCCCGCCAAGGATGCCGAGGCCCCTGGGCCTCAGTGCGCGTGGCGGTGGCGGCTGTGGCCGCGGCCGACGAACAGCGACTTGATGAAGAAGAAGACCGCGATGACGATCGCATAGCCCAGGAACAGGGCCAGAACGGTCATCCAGAAGGTCAGGCTCAGCAGGTTCGGGAGAACCAGCGCCCCGCCGTCCAGCATCGGCCGCACCACCCCTATGAGGATATGCACCAGGGCCGCGCCGAGCGCCGTCGCCCACAGCCGACTCCACGCCGTCATCATCAGGGCGGCGATCACCGCGATCAGCAGGCCCATGATCTGGTTGACGCTGTCGAACCCGCCCTGGGCGAGGCCGAAGATACCGGTCAGAAACGCGCCGATCGAATCGAACAGGGACTCCATACGCCGACCTCCTTGAAACGGCCGCGGCGCGGCCGGAAGCAAGGTTAACGCGGTTTCCGCCGAATGGCTCCGCTTAACGACCGGTCGAGCCGAAGCCGCCGGCTCCCCGGGCGGTTTCGTCGAGTCCGCCGACCTCCATCATCTCCGCCTGCGCGTAGCGGGCGATGACCATCTGGGCGATGCGTTCGCCGCGCCGGATCACGAACGGCTCCTGCCCGTGGTTGATCAGGATCACCCCGACCTCCCCGCGATAGTCGCTGTCGATGGTGCCGGGCGAGTTCAGGCAGGTGATCCCGTGCTTCAGCGCCAGTCCGGACCGGGGACGTACCTGGGCTTCGAAGCCCGGCTCCAGTGCGATCCTGAGGCCGGTGGGCACCAGGGTCCTCGCTCCGGGCGCCAGCATGACCGGCAGATTCTCGTCAATGGCTGCCCGGAGGTCCATTCCGGCGGAGCCCGAAGTCTCATAGGCGGGCAGGGGCAGGCCTTCTGCGTGCGGCAGGCGTTCGATCCGGACGGTCGTCATGGGTTCGCTGGCTTCATTAGAGCTACTAAGGCGGTGAATTGCCCCTGCGATCCATACCGTGCCGCCAGCCGCCGCGGCGCGTCGCCCTGTTCACCGTCAGAGAACCTCCCGTGGAGAAGGAACAGGTGACAAGGGGAAAGCTGGTGGAGAACGTGTGGACAGATCAGCCGAAATGATCGGCGATCCTCGCGGCCAGCTTCCTCGCCACCTCTGTCTTGGACTGACGCGGCCAGCTTTCCGCCAGACCGTCGCGCGTGAACAGGGTCACCGTATTGCCGTCCGCGCCGAAGACGTCGTCCGACACGTCATTGCCGACGATCCAGTCGCAGCCCTTGCGCGACAGCTTGGCCCGGGCGTTGGCCTCGAGATCGGCCGTCTCGGCCGCGAAGCCCACGACCAGTTTCGGCCGCGTCTTTCCGGGCGCCGACACGCTGGCCAGAATGTCGGGATTCTCGATCAGGGCCAGCGAGGGCGGGCCGCCGGGGGCCTTCTTGATCTTGCCCGAGGCGACGCCGTCGACGCGCCAGTCCGCCACGGCGGCGCTCATCACGGCGATGTCGGAAGGCAGGGCCGCCTCCACCGCCGCCTTCATCTGCCGGGCCGTCTCGACCCACACGCGCTCGACGCCTGCGGGCGCCGCCAGCGCCACGGGCCCCGACACCAGCGTCACCTGCGCCCCCAGCTGCGCCAGCGCCTGGGCGATGGCGTATCCTTGTTTGCCGCTGGAACGGTTCGTCAGCCCCCGCACCGGATCGATGGGCTCGAAGGTCGGTCCGGCCGTCACCACCGCCCTGCGGCCCGCCAGCGGGCGCCCCGATTCCGAAGAACGGGCCGGCCCGGCCAGCAGCCCCTCGATCGCATCCACGATCGCCGCCGGCTCGGCCATTCGGCCCGGGCCGAACTCGCCGCAGGCCATTTCGCCCTCGTCGGGGCCGACCACGGCGACGCCATGGAAGCCGTCAAAGCCCTTCAGCTGCTCGAGATTGGCCTGAACCGCCGGGTGCAGCCACATCCGCACATTCATCGCCGGAGCCAGCAGCACCCGCTTGTCGGTGGCCAGAAGCGTCGTCGAGGCCAGATCGTCCGCCAGTCCGTTGGCCGCCTTGGCGATCAGCCCCGCCGTCGCCGGCGCCACCACCACCAGATCGGCCCAGCGCGACAGTTCGATATGGCCCATGGCCGTCTCGTCCTCGGGCATGAACAGGGCCTGGCGCACCGGATGGCCGGTCAGGGCGGCCAGCGACATCGGCGTCACGAACTCGGCCCCGGCCGCCGTCAGCACGCTCATGACCTCGGCCCCCGCCTTCTTCAGCAGCCGCGTCAGCTCCAGCGCCTTGTAGGCGGCGATGCCGCCGCCGACGATCAGCAGGATCTTGCGTCCGGACAGGGCGGCGGAGGTCATGCCGGTCATCTAGCCATCCCCGCCCCATCCGTCGAGGACCGGACCGCCCACGCGGCGTCCGACACGGAACATTGCAAGAACAAAGGACCTGTGGTTATGTCGTCAGCCGGGAGTTTCAACCTTTGGGAGGACAGAATGATCTCCAGACTGTGGATCGCGGGCGCGATGGCCGCCCTGGTTTCGGCCTGCGGCAACGGCGGCTCGGCCGTCGAGACCCGGGAGCGGACGGCGGAGGGGACGGCCGGGGCGGTGCTCGCCGCCGCGGGCGGCGCCCCGGCGCAGGCCGCAGGGACCTCGCCCGACGCCGAAGCGCCGAAGCCCGTGCTGACCGCCAACCGACGCGAGACGGTGGACGCCAAGGTCGCGCGGCTGTTCGAGCGGAACGGAGCGGATTTCGGGGCCCGCACGCCCCGGGACTATCTGGCGAAGGTCGAGGCCTTCACCACGCGTCCGCCGGCCGGCACGGACCGCGTCGAGCGGCCCAATGGCGATGTGCTGCTGTATCAGGCCTCGACCAACACCTTCGCCGTGGTGTCGCGCGGCGGCGTCCCGAAAACCATGTTCAAGCCGCGCGAGGGGGCGGCGTACTGGGCCGAGCAGAAGGACCGCGCGCCGACCTTCGGCCAGCGGCGGGCGGCGCAGGACTAGCGGGCGAGAGTCAGGCCTCGTCCGTTTCCTTGCGATCGGCCATGTCGCGGATCAGCTCCAGCGCCAGCTTTTGCTGCCGGCTGGACAGCTGGGGCGCCAGGCGGCTGATCTCGATGGTGTAGCGCGTGGCCGGAAAGTCGTGCTCATACCCCGCCCCGCCCTCGGCCATGCCCGCCGCCTGTGCGCCGTTCAGCCCTTCGAAGAAATAGCCGATGTCGACCTTGAAGAAGCGGGCGATGTCCCAAAGTTTGGACGCCGAGACGCGGTTGGCCCCCTTTTCATATTTCTGGATCTGCTGGAAGGTCAGGCCCAGGGCCCGACCGAGGTCACTCTGGTTGTAGCCGAGCGCCAGCCTCTTCTCGCAGACGCGCCGGCCGACATGCCGGTCCACGGGATGAGGTCCGTCCTCGCCCTTGCCTCTCGCCATCGTTACTCGTCCTTCGGTTGGTACCGTCGAGCCTGAATGCGCCCGGCTGTGCCTGCTGTCATCAAAAAATGCAAAAAGCGCGGCGCCACGCCCAGCCTTGGTTGAGTAAAGGGTTTCCCGCCTCGCGCGTCGCGGGAAAACTATCCTTAACGGCGAATTTTTCGCCCGGGGCGGGACAGGCGCAACCGGCTCCACGGGCCCGCCAGAGCCAGTCCGGCCAGCACTGCGAGCCAGAAGAACAGGTCTCCGAAGCGTCCGTAAGGCGTCAACCCCGTGGGTCGCGGCAGGCGCGCGTCAATGACGCCGCTTTCGCCGGGCTCCAACCTCTGGTCGCCGACCACCCGCCCCCAGGGGTCGATCATGGCCGAGACGCCGGTCGGGGTGGAGCGGACCACCGGCAGACCCGTCTCGATGGCGCGGTAACTGGCCAGATTCAGATGCTGCAGCGGCCCTGAGGTGCGCCCGAACCAGGCGTCGTTCGAGATGTTGACGATCCAGCCCGGCCGCCCGGCGCCGCCCGGCGTGAAGCCGGGATACAGGCTCTCATAGCAGATCAGCGGCTGGGCCCGCGGCGCGCCCGGGATCCGGATCGGGGCCGGCAGCGGTCCGGCGCTGAAGTCCGTCGGCATATGGGTCAGGCTGCGCACGCCCAGTGCGCCCAGCACGCCGCCCGCCGGCAGATATTCGCCGAACGGCACCAGCCGGTATTTGTCATAGGTGGCGCTGATCCGCAGGCCGCCGGCCCCCTCGTCGGTAAGGACGAACAGGCTGTTGTAGTAACGGCCGCCCTCGGGCGCCGTCGGATCGGGTACGCCCCGGCCCAGACCCATGATCAGGCTCTGGCCCGGCTGAACCGCGCGGGCGATCGCCTCCGCATCGGGCGAACCCGGGGCGAAGACCTGATTGGCCGAGGCGGGCAGCGCCCCCTCGGGCCAGATGATCAGGTCCGGAACCACCGCGCCGGGGCGGGCGGTCAGATTGACGTAGCGGTCCACGATCCCCCGATAGGCCTCGGGCGACCATTTCGATTCCTGGGGCACGTCCGCCTGAACGATCCGCACCACGGTGTCGGTCAGCTCCAGCCGCGCCTGCGACAGCCGCATCGTTCCGCCGACCACCAGGGCGCCCAGCGCCGCGGCGCCCAGAACCGCCGCGACGATCCGGTCCTTGCGCGGCCCCGCCCCCAGCAGGGGGCCGAAGGCGGCCGCCGCCGCCACGGTGACGAGGCTCAAACCATAGACGCCGGCAACCGCCGCGAACTGCGACCCCGCCGACCCCGCCCTCCAGCTGGCCCCGGCCGGATTCCACGGGAAACCGGTCAGCACATGGCCGCGCAGCCATTCCAGCAGGCAGAACAGGGCCGCGAACACCAGTACCCGCCGCACGCCCGTCGGCATGAACCGCCGGTACAGGGCCGTCGCCGTCCCCCAGAACAGGCCCAAGCCGATCGGCAGCAGACTGGCCGCGAAGGGCGCCATCCACGCCTGCGCGGGATTGACCAGAAACGCCTCGGCCACCCACCAGCAGCTGATGAAGAAATAGGCGAAGCCGGCCAGCCATCCCATCCAGAAGGCCCCGCGCGCGCCGGCAGACCGCTCGGAGAGGAACATCAGCAGGGCGTAGCCCAGCAGGCCGGGCAGGACGCCGAACGGCGGATGGGCCAGGGCCGCGGCCGCCCCCGCCGCCAGCGCCAGGCCGATGCGGCCCAAACGCAGGATCAGCCGGGAGCGGCGGCCGTCAGCGGGGCCGTTGTCGTCAAGCGTCGCCGTGGGATGGGTCATCGCGCCTGTATGGGTCGGCGACGCCCAGGCTGGCAAGAATGGATCGCTCCTCGCCCTCCATCGCCTCGGCCTCGTCCTCGGCTTCATGATCGCGCCCCAGCAGGTGCAGCACGCCGTGGACCGTCAGATGGCTGAGATGGTCGGCGAGGGTCTTGCCCTGCGCCCCGGCCTCCGCCGCGCAGACGCCATAGGCCAGCACCAGATCGCCCAGATGCGGCGCCGCGCTCTCCGCCGCCGGAAACGACAGCACATTGGTCGGCCGGTCCCGGTCGCGAAAACGGGCGTTGAGGTCGCGCACGCCCTCGTCGTCGGTCAGCAGGACGACCACGTCGCCCTGAACCCCGCCCAGCGCCGCCGTCGCCGCGCGAGCGGCCACCGCTTCGGCGTCGGGCAGGGCGGCGGTCCAGGCCGCGTCCTCGATCTCGACCTCGATCATGCGTCGGGATCTTCGAGGTCCGCGGCCGGACGGCGCGCCGCCGCGTCCGCGTCATAGGCGCGCACGATCCGCTCGACCATGGCGTGGCGGACCACGTCCTGGGCCTGGAAGCGCTGCACGCCCACCCCCTTCACCTCCTCGAGGATGCGCAGGGCGTGCTTGAGTCCGGAATCGCGCGGATTCAGCAGGTCGACCTGCGACGGGTCGCCCGTCACCACCATGCGCGCCCCCTCGCCAAGGCGGGTGAGCACCATCTTCATCTGCAGCCGCGAGGTGTTCTGGGCCTCGTCCACGATGATGAAGGCGTGGGCCAGGGTCCGGCCCCGCATGAAGGCGATCGGCGCCGCCTCGATCTCGCCCTTGTCGCGCCGGCGCCGCACATCGTCCGGCCCCAGGATGTCGTTCAACGCCTCCCAGATGGGGGCCAGATAGGGATCGACCTTCTCGTTCAGATCCCCGGGCAGGAAGCCCAGCTTCTCGCCCGCCTCGACCGCGGGCCGGGTGATGACCAGCCGGTCGACCTGGCCCCGCCGCAGCAGGGAGGCGCCGTAGGCCGCGGCCAGAAACGTCTTGCCCGTGCCCGCCGGGCCGACGCCGAAGGTCAGTTCGCAGTGCGACAGCAGCGACAGATAGTTGGCCTGCGCCGCCGTCTTGGGCGCGATGGCCCCGCGCCGCCCGACGGGCAGGGCGATGGCGTCGGGGGCCACACTCCCCTGCCCTGCCCTCGGCTGGGCCGCCGCGGCGCCCAGCGCCGTGCGTACGTCGGCCTCGGTGATCTCGGCGCCCGTCTCCGAGCGGTTGGCCAGGGTTTCGATCACGCGTCTGGCCTGCGACCGGTCCTTTGACGAGCCGTTGATCGACACGCCTCCGCCGGGCGTCTCGACCAGAACCTTGAACCGGTCCTCGATCAGGGCCAGGTGCCGGCTGCCGGGACCGATGACGGCGCGAAGGGCTTCGTCGCCCAGGGCCAGAAACTCACTCTCACGCGCCAATCTGTCGGTCTCGCTGTTTGCGGAGCGTCGCCCCGTCGTTGAAGAGCCGGCCCTTCAGGGAATTCTGCTGGCCGTATTCGATCGTCACCGGAACGATCCGGCCGATCAGATGATCCGCGTCGTCGACGTGAACCGATTGCAGCCAGGGCGACCGTCCAACGGCCTGGGCCCCGTGGCGGCCCTTCTTCGCGAACAGGACGTCGAAGGTCCGGCCCGCCTTGTCCTGATTGAACGCCAGTTGCTGCTCGGCCAGCAGGGCCTGCAGCGCGTGCAGCCGCTCGCGGGAAACCTCGGCCGGAACCTGCCCCGGCATGGTCGCCGCCGGCGTGCCGGGACGCGGCGAATACATGAAGGCGAAGGCCGAGGCGTAGCGGACCTGACGAACGAGATCCATCGTCTCCCCGAAGTCGCGGTCCGTCTCGCCCGGGAAGCCGACGATGAAGTCCCCGGCCATGGCGATGTCGGGCCGGCTTTCGCGGATGCGCTCGACCAGATCGAGATATTTCGCCCGTCCGTGCTTGCGGTTCATCAGCCGCAGCACCCGGTCCGAGCCCGCCTGCACGGGCAGATGCAGCCACGGCATGAGAGCGTCCAGTTCGCCATGCGCGGCGATCAGAGCGTCGGACATGTCGTTGGGGTGGCTGGTCGTATAGCGGATGCGGTCGATCCCCGGGATGTCCGCCAGCGCATACGCCAGCCGCGCCAGGGTCGACGGCTTGCCGTCCGTCCCTTCGCCGTCATAGGCGTTGACGTTCTGGCCCAGCAGGGTGACCTCGCGCACGCCCCGGTCCGCCAGCTGCCGCGCCTCGGCCAGCACCGCGGCGACCGGCCGCGACCATTCGGCGCCGCGCGTATAGGGCACGACGCAGAAGGTGCAGAATTTGTCGCACCCCTCCTGCACGGTCAGAAAGGCCGTCGGCCCGTCGACGCCCCTGACCTGCGGCAGGGCGTCGAACTTGTCGACCGGCGCGAAATCGGCCCCGATCCGCTCGCCGCGCGCCCGCGCCGTGCGGGTCAGCAGTTCGGGCAGCTGATGATAGGCCTGCGGTCCGACCACGATATCGACGGCGGGCTGGCGGCGCATGATCTCCTCGCCCTCGGCCTGGGCGACGCAGCCGGCCACGGCGATGGTCATGCGCGGCTTGCCGGCGGCCAGACGCAGGTCCCGCAACTCGCGCAGCTTGCCCAGCTCGGAATAGACCTTCTCCGCCGCCTTCTCGCGGATATGGCAGGTGTTCAGGATGACGAAGTCCGCGCTTTCAGCCGCATCCGTCGTCGCATAGCCGAGCGGCCGCAGCACATCGGCCATGCGCTCGGAGTCATAGACATTCATCTGGCAGCCGTAGGTCTTGATGAACAGGCGCTTCGGCGCGGCCTGTCCATCCGACATCGCCGGCGGGACTAGGGTCTCGGTCATGCTGGACTTCTAGCGCCCGGCGGGCCCGGCGTCAGCCCGCGTCGGCCGGATCGACCCGCGCGGCGTGGCGTTTGAAGATCAGGCCTTCGCGGCTGGACGGCTCGGCCCCCTCGATCGGCTTGCCGTAAAGTTCCAGCTTGTGGCCGATCAGCTCGAAGCCCAGCCGTTCGGCGATCTCGGTCTTCAGCCGTTCGATCTCGGCGTCGAAGAATTCGATCACCTCGCCCGAGCGGGTGTCGATCAGATGGTCGTGATGGTCGTCGCCTGCCTCTTCATAGCGGCTGCGTCCATCGCCGAAGTCATGTTTCTCGACGACCCCGGCCTCCTCGAACAGGCGCACGGTCCGGTAGACGGTGGCGATCGAGATATGCGGATCGATGGCCGAGGCGCGGCGGTACAGCTCCTCGACGTCCGGATGATCCTCGGCGCTGGACAGCACGCGCGCGATCACGCGGCGCTGTTCGGTCATCCGCATGCCGCGTTCGGCGCAAAGTTTTTCGATCCGGTCCATGCGGCGCAGGATAGGCGGGCCGCCAGCGTTATGGAAGCCGTCAGGCCAGGTTGAGAGCCAGCAGCAGGGCGTCCCGCCGCGACCCGTCGGGGCGGGCGTAATAGCGGGGCCGCCGGCCGGCCTCCGCAAAGCCGGCCCGGGCGTAGAGGGCGCGCGCCGCCGCGTTGTCGTCGGCCACCTCCAGAAACAGCCGCGTGGCCCCGCGCGCCACCGCCTCGGCCGCGCCCCGGGCGACCAGTTCCGCGCCAAGACCCCGTCGCCGCGCGCCGGGCCGCACCGCCAGGGTCAGGATCTCCGCCTCGTCGGCTGCGGTCCGCATCAGGATGAAGCCGTCGGGACTCTCGGCCAGATGGACGCCGACCTGACCCAGCAGGCTGTCGAAGGCGGCCGCGTCCCAGGGCGCGTCAAACGCCTCGGCGTGCAGGGCGGCCAGCCGGGCGGCTGCCTCGCTCACGGCCGCGCCGGCCGGGCCTGACCCGGCAGGCGGGTCGGCGGCGCGGCGTCGGGCGCGCGCAGATACAGAGGCCGCGGCGGGGACGTCGCGGGATCGGCCGCCGCGGCCAGCCGGGCCAGCGCCTCGGGCGCCGGTCCCGCCAGGGGGGCCTGCGTCAGCCCCGGAAAGGCTTCGGCGAACAGGGCCGCGCCCGATCCGATCAGCATGGCGCCCGGCGGCAGGTCCGCGATCCGCGCCGACGCCGCCTCCAGCGACAGGGCCTCGGCGGCGCCCCGGGCCAGACCGTTCGTCCAGAACCGCGCATAGACTTGGCCCCGCCGGGCGTCGATCAGGGCCGCCGCCGCCCCGCCCCCGCCGGACGCCGCCAGGGCGTCGAGGCTGGACACCCCGACCACGGGCCTGTCCAGCGCGGCTCCCAACCCCTGGGCGAAGGCCAGGCCGACGCGCAGGCCGGTGAAGGACCCGGGCCCCGCCGTCACCCCGATCCGGTCGATCGCCTCGAATGCCAGCCCGGCCTCGGCCATGGCGTCCCGCGCAAACCCGGCCAGACGTTCCGAATGCCCCTTGGCCATCGGCTCGGACTTCAGGCCCAGCCGGCGCACGACAGCCTCCTCGACCTCGAACACCCCCGCGGTGCACAGGCCCAGCGCCGTATCGACGACCAGCACCCTCATGTCCGCGCTCCGGAGGGCGGGTTCAGACGTCCCGCGCCAGGGCCTGAACGATGCGCGCCACAGCCTTGCGCACCTCGCGGTCCGCGATCATCGGAAAGCCGGTCGCCACGGTCCGGCCGTCCGTGGTGGCGGTGATGAAGCGCAGCCCCGCCCAGCCGTCGCCGGCCGGCGCGCCCGCCGTCTCGACCGGCGGAAAGAAGCTCTCGACCGAGGTCCCCAGCACCGTCGCCGCGCGATGCAGCCGCGAGGCCGAGATGCGGTTCTGACCCGTTTCGTATTTCTGCACCTGCTGGAAGCTGATCCCCAGCTGCTGGGCCAGGGCGCTCTGCGACAGGCCAAGCGCCGAGCGCCGCAAACCGATCCGCGCCCCCACATAGGCATCCACGTCGTCGCGAGCGCCGATTCTGGCCATGGCGGTTCGTCTCCTCTTCCACTCCCCAGAGTTTCATGGAAACGAAAACGTTGCAATGAAATAGTTTCATCACCGTTCCAGCCGCGCCGTCACGGCGGACACCGACCGGGTGTCGGCGCGCGCGATCCGCTCCTCGGCCGCCAGCCCGCCCGGTCCGCCGCGCACCACCAGCATGTCCGCATCGGCCCGGTCGTAGAGCCGCACCCGCGTCTCGCCGTCGGCCATCTCGATGACGCAACCCTGATCCCGCCGCGGCCAGCGGCCGGGCTCATATTCCAGCATCACGCCCGAGGCGGCCCAGGGCGCCAGATCGTCATTGGACAGTTGCACCCGCCGCACCGGACCCGGCGGCGCGGCGGCGAAACCCCGGCCCGCGCTGGCCAGGCCGGCCTTGTCGCCGGCCGGGTGAGACGTCTCTCCGGCCGGACCCCGGACCAGCGCCAGAGCCTCGACCGTGGCGCCGATCGCGCCCGTCAGCCTTCGTTGCACATCGGGGCGGAACAGACCCGAGCGTTTGCCGGATTCATACAGGCCCCAGCCCTGGCTGGTCATGCCGGCGCGCTGGCCGGCCTCGGCCTGGCTCAGCCCCGCCTCGCGGCGCAGGGCCGCCAGGGCCTCGCCGAGACGCCGGGCGTCCTCATCGCTTTCAAACCGGGGCATGGATCCATGATGGCGCCGTCCGCGCGCGGAAGCGAGGACGGATTCGTTTCAGGCCGCGCTCAAGCAGCGAGCGACCGCGTCGCGAGCGGTAGCGCCCTCAAATCAGAGCACCTGCTCCACGCGGGTCACTTCCGGAACATAGTGTTTCATCATCTGCTCGACTCCGGCCTTCAGGGTCGCCGAGGACGACGGACAGCCGGCGCAGGCGCCGCGCATGCGCAGGGTCAGGACGCCGGTCGCCTCGTCGAAGGCGTCGAACAGGATGTCGCCCCCGTCCTGGGCCACGGCGGGGCGGATGCGGCTGTCCAGCAGCTGTTTGATCTCGGCCACGATCTCGGTGTCCTCGGCGGAGGACTGTGCGGCCGCGGCGGCGCCGCGTATCAATGGCGCGCCCGAGACGAAATGATCCATGACGGCCGCCAGTATGGGGGCCTTCATCGTCGTCCATTCCGGTCCCTGGGCCTCGCGCGTCACCGAGACATAGTCATAGCCGAAGAAGACGCCGGTCACGCCGTCCAGCGCGAACAGCGCCTCGGCCAGCGGCGAGGCGGCGGCCTCTTCCGCATTGACGAAATCGGTCGGCGAGTCCGAAACGTCCCGCCCCGGCAGGAATTTCAGGACGTTCGGATTGGGGGTCGGTTCGGTCTGGATGAACATGGCGGGTAAGTGCGCCGTGGCCGCCCCCGGTTCAAGTCCCCCGCGGTCGCACCCCCTCGCTCAAGCCGCGAGCCGCTGCGCCGCGTGCGATAGAGGCCACCGGCGCTCAGGCAGCGAGCGACCGCGTCGCGAGCGATAGCGCCCCGAAAGGATCAGGCCAGATCCTCGATATCCTTCTCGGTCAGCTCGCCGGGCACGATCGTCACCGGCAGTTTGCGGCCGGTGAAGGCGCCGCCCTGTTTGACGACCGCCGACACCAGCGGTCCAGGGCCTCGACCGCCATGACCCGCGGCCAGAACCAGAATCTTGATCTCGGCGTCCTCGCCCACGACCTTGCGGATGGCGTCCTGCGGCTCGCCCCGTTCGATCAGCAGCAGCGGCGTCGCGCCCGAACGCTCCGCCGCCTCGTCGGCCCATTTGTTCAGCAGGGTCTCGGCCTCAAGCCGCGTCTGGCGTTCGATCTCCTCGCGCACGCCGGCCCAGTGGGCGTCGGACGCCGCCGCCGGGATCACCCGCAGCATGGCCACCCGTCCTCCGGTCGACCGCGCCCGCCGCGCCGCATAGCGCAGGGCGGACTCGAACTCCGGACTGTCGTCGACGACGACCAGAAATTTGCGCGGCATCAGTCCCTCTCCCGCACCACCGACCGCGCTCAGGCAGCGAGCAACCGCGTCGCGAGCGCCAGCGCCCAAAAAACCGCGCTCAGGCAGTGAGCCGCCGCGCGGCGAGCGCTAGCGCCCCAACAAAGTATCAGCCTGCTGACGAAGCTATCTCACGAATGGCGCTGTTGGCGATGGTCAGTTTGGCGAAGGTCCAGCCCGAGCCCGAGGCCTCGATCTCGTCGACCGAGGCGCGCACGCCCTCGACCGTCGCCTGACGCGATCCGATCCAGGCGTCGACCGCCGCCTCGGCGGCCGCCTCGCTGGCCCCGACCGCCGCCCTGGAGGCCTTGGCCACGGCCCGGGTCAGCAGCATCTGTTCGGCCATCAGATCCTCGATCAGACGGCGCACCGCCAGCCGGTCGAAATGATCCGCCGACGGCACATTGCCGGCCGCGGCGCGCAGGCGGTCGAAGTCGAAGGCCGCGCCGACCTGGTGGTACAACATGGCCATGGCCGGTTCGGGCCATTTCGCCTCGCGGGCCAGGTCGCCGATGTCCGATGTGGCGACCAGCGGCCTCAGCATGGCGAAGTCGCGCGCCATCGCCGCGGACGCGCCCAGGCCGATGAAGGTCTGGACCCGATCCTCCAGCCGCGCCTGTTCGAACCGCGACAGCACGGCCCCGCCGGCGGCGCGCAGGGCGTCGGCCGCCGGACGGTAGGCCGCGATCAGCTGGTCCACCGTGCAGCCCTTGCGCATCGCCCGGCGGGCCAGCCAGAAGGTCTGACGGCGCAGCACGGTGGCGATCTCGCGATAGAGGGCCGTCTGGGCCTCGGCCGGGATCTTCAGGTCAAGCGCCGACACCGCGTCCCACGCCTCGTCGAGGCGGAAGACCTGACGCGCGGCCTCGAAGGCGATGACCATGGCCCCGGTGTCGCACCGCGCCGACTGGCGCAGCCGCTCGGGGAAGGTCGGGCCGGCCATGTTGACGATCTCGTTCGACAGGATGGTCGAGACGATTTCGCGCCGCAGCCGGTGCCGCTGCATATCGGCCTCGTATTTCGCCAGCGGGGCCGGGAAATAGCGGACCAGGGCCTGTTTGAAGAAGGCGTCGTCGGGCGCCGCCGAGCCGACGATATCGTCGAACAGCTCCAGTTTGGAGTAGGCGGTCAGCACGGCCAGTTCGGGCCGGGTCAGCGCCTGTCCCGCCGTCTTCATCTCGGCCAGTTTGAGATCGTCGGGCAGGCCCTCGACCTTGCGGTCCAGCTTACCTTTCGAGCCGAGCCACTGCATGAAGCGCTGCTGGGAATCCAGGGCGCCGGGCCCCTCGGCCTCCTGCAGCGAAATCGCCAGCGTCTGGTCGTAGTTATGGGCCAGCACCTTCAGACCGACCTCGTCGGTCATGGAGGCCAGCAGGGCGTCCCGCTTGTCCGCCTTCAGCGACCCCGCGGCGATGGCCGTCCCGGTCAGGATCTTGATGTTGACCTCATGGTCGGATGAATCCACGCCCGCCGAATTGTCGATGGCGTCGGTGTTGATCCGGCCGCCGCTTCTCGCAAAGGCGATGCGGCCCGCCTGGGTCAGACCCAGGTTTGCGCCCTCGCCGATCACCCTGGCCCGCACCTCGCCGCCGTCGATGCGGATGGCGTCATTGGCCTTGTCGCCGACTTGGGCGTCGGTCTCGGTCGGCGCCTTCACATAGGTGCCGATGCCGCCGAAATAGAGCAGTTCGGCGGGCGCCTTGAGGATGGCCTTCATCAGGGCGGCCGGGTCCAGAACGTCGTCCTGGATATCCAGCGCCGCCTTGATCTCGGGGCTCAGCTCGATCGACTTGGCCGAGCGCGGGAAGACGCCGCCGCCCTTCGAGATCTTCGACTTGTCGTAGTCCTGCCACGACGAGCGCGGCAGCTTGAACATCCGGTCGCGCTCGACCCAGCTCGCCGCCGGATCCGGGTTCGGATCAATGAAGATGTCGCGATGGTCGAAGGCCGCGACCAGACGGATCTGTTTCGACAGCAGCATGCCGTTGCCGAACACGTCGCCGCTCATGTCGCCGACGCCGACGACGGTGAAGGGCTCGGACTGGATGTCCTTGCCCATCTCGCGGAAGTGGCGCTTGACCGCCTCCCAGGCGCCGCGGGCCGTAATGCCCATGACCTTGTGGTCGTAGCCGACCGAGCCCCCGGACGCGAAGGCGTCGTCCAGCCAGAAGCCGTAGTCGCGCGACACGCCATTGGCGATGTCGGAGAAGGTCGCCGTCCCCTTGTCGGCGGCCACGACCAGATAGGGGTCGTCGCCCTCGAAGCGGATGACATTCCGGGGTGGAACGACCTTGCCCTTCGCGTCGATGTTGTCGGTGATGTCCAGCAGGCCGGACAGGAAGGTCCTGTAGGCGCGGATGGCCTCGGCCTGCTGCGCGTCGCGGTCCCCGCCGGCGCGCACGATGGCGGCCAGATGTTTGGGGAAGAAGCCGCCCTTGGAGCCGACCGGCACGATGACCGCGTTCTTCACCTGCTGCGCCTTGACCAGCCCCAGCACCTCGGTGCGGAAATCGTCGCGGCGGTCGGACCAGCGCAGGCCACCCCGCGCCACGGGGCCGAAGCGCAGGTGGACGCCCTCGATATGCGGAGCCCAGACGAAGATCTCGCGGAATGGTTTGGGCAGGGGGAGGTCGGCCAGTTCGCGCGAGGCGATCTTGATCGAGATGTGCGGCCTGGGTCGGCCGTCCGCCCCGGTCTGGTAGTAGTTGGTCCGCTTGATCGCCTGCACCAGCAGGGCCATCCGGCGCAGCGCCCGGTCGTGGTCCAGACTCTTCACGTCCTGCAGCAGGGCGTTGATCCCGGCGACCTGTTTCTCGACCGCGGCCTCGCGGCTGGCGCCGTCGCCGCCCCGGGCCGGATCGAATTTGGTCTCGAACAGCTCGAGGATGGCGCGCGCCACGGCCGGATAGTCGCGCAGCGCCTCTTCCTGCACGGCCTGCGACGGATCGAGACCGGTCTGCTGACGATAGCGGGCGAGGGTCCGCACCAGCGCCGCCTCGCGCCAGTCGACGCCCAGTTCCAGCACCAGACGGTTGAAGCCGTCGCTCTCGGTCAGGCCGGTCCAGACGGCCGAGAAGGCTTCCTCGAACGGTCCCTTCACGTCCTCGAACCTCAGATCGCCGCCGCGCGGGTCCTCGAGCAGGAATTCGTGGACGTGGATTTCCGGATCGCCGGCGGGACGCAGGGCGTGGCCCCATTCCTCCAGCGTCTTCAGCCCCATGTCCGCCAGGACCGGAAGAACGTCCGACAGCGGCACGGCCGCGCCCCGACGATACAGTTTGAAGCGGAAATTCAGCGGCCCGTCCGCCTCCGTGCGGAAGGCCCGGACCGAGACAGGGTCGCCGCCGTCGTTCTGACCGCTGCCGTTCAGGCCGTCGACGGCCATCAGGTCGCGTACGGCCTCGTCGGCGTCGTAGCGGTCGCGGTAGCCGGCGCCGAAGGCCTCGGCCCAGCGCGCGCTGAGCGGACCGACGGCGACGTCGTCCACATCGGCGGCGCGCAGGGCGCCCTCGAACCGGTCGATCCAGCTGCGGCCGGCCTCGGCCACCTCGGCCTCGAGCCCGACCTGATCCGGGCACGGATGATCGCCGGGCGTGACGCCGATGATATAGTGGATGCGCACCAGCGGCTGGTCCGACAGCTGCGGATACCAGGCCGACAGGCGCCCGCCCCAGGCCTTGGCCAGGATTTTGCCGATCCGTTCACGGACCGAGGCGTCGAACCGCTCGCGCGGGATGAAGGCCAGTACCGAAACGAAGCGGTCGAACGGGTCCTTGCGCGTGAAGATCTTGATCCGCGGCCGGTCGTGCAGGTGCAGGATGCCCAGCGCGATCTCCAGCAGTTCGTCCTCGCCGATCTGGAAGAGTTCGTCGCGCGGATAGTTTTCTAGGATGTTCTTCAGCCGCTTGTAGCTGTGGCTGCCCTCGATCTTGCCGCCACGCGCCAGGGCGCCCAGGACCTTGCGCCGGATCAGCGGCACCTCGGCGGCGGCCTTGTCATACGCCTCGGCGGTGAACAGGCCGACGAACCGCGTCTCGCCCGACGGCCGTCCGTCGGCGCCGAACCGCTTGACCCCGACATAGTCCATATAGGCCCGGCGATGGACTCGCGAGCGGACGTTGGCCTTGGCCACGGTGACCGGTTCGGACAGGTCCAGCTGTTTCTTCATCGACCGGGTCAGGACCGCCGGCTCGTTGGCCCGGCGCAGCACGGTGCGGTTCGGATCGGCCAGCAGGCCCAGGCCCGCGCCTGACAGGGACAGCGGCGCCTCGGCCTCGTAGCCGCCATCCTTGTTGCGCGGATAGTCGTAGTCGCGCGCGCCCAGGAAGACGAAATGGTCGTGCTGCAGCCAGCGCAGGAATTCCAGGTTCTCGGCCAGCACCTCCGGCGCGACCCCCTTGGGACCGCTCTCCAGATGTTCGATCGAGCGCGCCATCAGGCCCGCCATCGCCGCGTGGTCGTTCACCGCCATGGCGACATCCGCCAGGGTCGCGGACATCTGCTCCCCGAGCGCGTCGCGGCGCTCCTGCGGCAGGGGATCGATGACCACCACGATGATCGATTCCCGCCCGCCGTCCTCGTCGCTGACGGGGTGGTACAGCGAGCGCACGGTCACCCCGGCCTCGGCCAGTTCGCCCATGACGCTGTCGACCAGGAAGGGCCGGTCGTCCTGGATGACGGTCAGGACGTCATAGCCCGCCGCCCGCCCGTCGGCGCCGGTCACGGGCGAGACCGTGATCCGCGCCGGTTCGCCGTGAGCCCGGCCCTCGGCCGCCTTCCATACGCCGGCCAGCAGCACGGCCAGGTCCTCGCCGCCCAGCTCGGGGGCTTCGTCCGCGGCATAATCCGCGAAGGCCTGGGCGAGGAAGTCCAGGGCGCGGACGTCGGGCTTGCCTGACAGGGCCTTTCGGAACCGCTTCTCCAGCGCCTCCAGCGTGATCGCCTGAGGAAGCTTCGGAGCCGGTTCGCCGGGCATGGGCAGGTCTCTTGCAGGCGCGGCCTTTTGCATCAGCCGCCGGATTTGGGGGCCAGACTAGGCCGCTTCGCCACAGGGGCAAGGGCGGTGTCCGATGGCCGCCTGACTAGGCCAGCCGGACCGTTCGGGGAACCCCCAAAAACGATGGCCCGGGTCGCTTTACGGAGGCTCGCCGGGCGAGACCGGGTCCGGATACGACAAGGCCGCCGAACTTGCGTTCGGCGGCCTGCTTCGGATCGGCGCCCGGGGAGGGGGGAGGGTCGGCGCCGATCTGTTCAACCGCGGCTTGGGGGAGGGGAGGGGCCGCGGCGACAGGGAGGAGATAGGCGCCGGTTGTGACCAATCAAGGGCGGCGGGGGCCCCTCAGTCGGCCGCGGACTGCGGCGGGTTGACGCGGCCCGGCGCACCCCGTTTGGGCTTCGGCTCCTCGTCCTCGGCATAGGGTTCGCCGTCGCCGGACAGCAGGATGGCCATCCAGCGCGATCCCCTGAACTCGGCCAGCACGGCCATGGCCATGACCGCCAGGGGTGTGGACAGGAACATGCCGACCACGCCCCACAGCTGGCCCCACAGCGCCAGCGACAGCAGCACCACGACCGGGTCGATGTTCTGGTTGTCGCCCTGCATGCGCGGCTGGATCATGTTGCCGCTGATGAACAATATGGCCTGCAGCCCGACCAGCAGGACCACCGCCGGCCAGTAGCTTTCGAACTGCACCAGGGCGAACAGCGGCGGCGCCAGGCCCGCGACCGCCCCGCCCAGCACCGGAATGAAGCCGACCACGAAGATGACGAAGGTCCAGAACTCGGCGTTCTGCAGCCCCACGGCCCGCATCAGCAGCCAGGCGGCGGCGCAGATCATGGCCCCGGTCACCGTCTGGACCCACAGATAGCCCTCGACCCCGCCCCTGACCCTTTCGAAGACCGCCAGCGCCTCGGCCCGGTTGTCGCGATTGGGGAACAGGCCCACCAGCTTGCGCCGGAATCCGGACTGCGAGGCCAGCAGGAAGGCCAGATAGACCATGACGAAGAAGGCGCCCGACAGAATCCCCTGGGCCTGCATGGCCGCGGCCGTCAGATAGCCGCGCACGTCCAGCCCCCTCAGCAGCTCGGCCGCCGTCGGAGCTGTGTGGATGCCGAACATCCGGCCTCCGTCCATCAGGATCTGGTCGATCCGCGGGCCGATCCGGCCGGTGATGCCCTCGGCCTGGTCGAAGAATCCCGTCGCGCCGTTCACGATGATGGCGATGGAGGCGAGGAAGCCCAGCACCACCACCAGCAACGCCGCCGCGCCGGCCCAGCGGCTCGGGATCGGCGTACGGGCCTCGACCGACCGTTTCACGCCGTCGATCATGATCATCAGGAAGATGGCCATGGCCAGCGGGGTCAGTATGCCGCGCAGCCAGTAGACGGCCGCTCCCCCCGCCACCACGGCGATGAGCACGAGCGCGTTGCGCGCGACAGTGGAGGTCGGCAGGGCGATGGGCGCTTTCATGCCGGCATCGTCTGCGGCGTCGGGGGTTCGGTCAATGATCTCGACAAGATGCTTGAAGCCCGCCGCCCGCCGCGACAGGGTGAGGCCCACAGGAGTGTTCCATGACTGAAGCCCCCGGCATCTTCCTCGGCCAATCTCTGGACGGTGGAGGCGGCCTGCCGGAAACCCTGCTGCTCAACCGCGCCAACCGCCACGGCGTCGTCGCCGGCGCGACCGGCACGGGCAAGACGGTCACCCTGCAGATCATGGCCCAGGGCTTTTCCGACGCCGGCGTGCCGGTCTTCTGCGCCGATGTGAAGGGCGACCTGTCGGGCGTCTGCGTCCCCGGCTCGCCCAATGAAAAACTGCTGGCCCGCGCCGCCTCCATGAATCTGACGCTCCAGCCGAAGGCCGCGCCCGTGGTCTTCTGGGACCTGTACGGCCTCAAGGGCCATCCGATCCGCACCACGGTCAGCGAGATCGGCCCGGTGCTTCTGGCCCGGATGCTGAACCTGAACGAGGTGCAGGAAGGCGTCCTGTCCGTCCTCTTCCACGTCGCCGACACCGAGAAGCTGCTGCTGCTCGACCTCGACGACCTGCGCGCCATGCTGGTCTATGTCGGCGAGAACGCCGACCGCATCGGGCGCGAGGTCGGCAATGTCGCCCCCGCCTCCATCGCCTCGATCCAGCGCGCCATCCTTCAGCTCGAGCAGCAGGGGGGCAAGGCCTTCTTCGGCGAGCCGGCCCTGCGGCTGGAGGACATGATGCGCACCGGTCTGGACGGCCGGGGACAGGTCAATGTGCTGGACGCCACCAAACTGATGGCCAGCCCGCGCCTGTACGCCGCCTTCCTGCTCTGGCTGCTCTCGGAACTGTTCGAACAGCTGCCCGAGGTCGGCGATCCCGAAAAGCCGCGCCTCGTCTTCTTTTTCGACGAGGCCCATCTGCTGTTCAACGACACGCCCGACGCCCTGCGCGAAAAGGTCGAACAGGTCGTGCGGCTGATCCGCTCCAAGGGCGTCGGCGTCTATTTCGTCACCCAGAATCCGGCCGACATCCCGGACAGCGTCCTGGCCCAGCTGGGCAACCGCATTCAGCATGCCCTGCGCGCCTACACCCCGGCCGAACAGCGCGGCCTGAAGGCGGCCTCGGAAAGCTTCCGCGCCAACCCCGCCTTCGACACCGCCGAGGCCATCCAGGGCTTGGGCGTCGGCGAGGCCCTGGTCTCGACCCTGGACGAAAAGGGCGCCCCCCGCCTCGTCGCCCGCACCGCCATCCGCCCGCCCGACAGCCGCCTCGGCCCCGCCACCGACCCTGAACGCGCCGCCGTCATGGCCGCCAGCCCCGTACGCGGTCTGTACGACACGGTGGTCGACCGCGACTCCGCCGAGGAAATCCTCGCCGCCCGCCGTGGCGAACAGGATCAGGCCGCCGCCGACGCGAAACTGGCCGAAGCCCGCGCCAGGGCCGAAGCCGCCGCCGCGAAAGACGCCGAAAAGGCGGCCGCCGCCCGCGAGAAGGAGCAGGCCCGCGAACAGGCCCGCTACGACCGGGAAGCGGCCCGTCCTCGCGCCGCGCCGCGCCGCTCGACCCGGGAAACACCCATCGAGGCCGCGACCAAGTCGGTGCTCAGGACGGCGGGCTCCACGCTGACGCGGGAGCTGCTGCGCGGCCTGTTGGGGGGGTTGAAGCGGCGGTAGATTTCTACCCGCGCGGAACCAGCCGCCACATCCTGAGCGGATGCCGCACGGTCCCCGCCTCGGCGCCGGCGGCCTCGCCCCGGCCCATATAGAGGTCGGCGCGGACAGGGCCGCGGATAGCCGAGCCGGTGTCCAGCGCCACGACCAGACCCTGATAGCCGCCCCGCGCCCCGGCCAGATTGCCGCCGTCGGCCGAGATCCACACCAGATCGCCATAGCGCCAACTGGCCGGATCGACCGCGATGGCGCGCCGCGCCGGCAGGGGAATCCCCGCCGCCCCGGCCGGATCGCCGCCGTCGTCGGGGTCCAGCTGGAAGAAGATATATCGCGGATTCAGCGCCATGACCTCGCGCGCCTCCGGCCCGCGATGCGCCGCCAGCCAGGCGCGGATAGCCTCGCCCGACGTCCCGTCCCTCGGCAGCAGTCCCCGGTCCGCCATCGGGCGGGCGATGCCGGTGAACGGGTGGCCGTTATCGGCGGCATAGGCGGCGCGGACCCGCGATCCGTCCTCCAGCGTCAGATAGCCCGACCCCTGGATCTGCATAAAGAACAGGTCCTCGGCCCGCATCCAGGCCAGCGGCGGCGCGCCGGATACGGCCTGCGGATCGACCTCGATCTCCGCCCGGACGGGCAGGGTCTGGCCCCGCGTCCAGCCGGCGGGGCGGGCCAGCACGGGCGCGTCGAATTCGGCGTCGGGCGTGGTGCGGGCGGAATATTCCGGCGCGAAATAGGAGGTCAGCAGGCCGGGCCGGCCGTCGGCCGTCCCGGCCTCCACGACGGTGAAGCCGGTTTCGAAAAACGCCCGCGCCGCCGCCTGCGTCACCGGCTTCGACGTCTGTTTGATCTGCATGGCCCGGGCGCACTGGACGCGGGCCGCGTCGTCCCGGGCCGCCGTACAGCCGACGGCATAAGCCTCGAAGGCCGCCAGATGGTCCTCGCCGGTCCAGCCGGGCAGGGACGCAGGGTTCAGGCCGGCCGGGGCGGTCGGCGCCGGGCGCGGAGGAACCGGCCGGGGCGAAACGGGAACAGGGGAAGGGGGCGTCGGCCCCGGCGGCGCGGCGGCGGGCGTCGTCGCGCAACCCGCCAGCAGCATCAGCGCCAGCGCGACCGCCCCGGCCCTTGCGCCCCGCATCAGGCGGCGGCGGGTTCTGTGCGGGCCAGAACCCAGTTCGGATCGCTGGCGCCCAGGGTCCGTTCGAAGGTCCACAGTTCGGCGACCCGGCGTTCCTCGATCTGCGGCTCGGCGGCGGCGTCGGCGGACGTCACCGTATTGCGCAGCTCGGCCAGGAAGCGGACCTTGGCGGTGGCCCGGTTCTCCTCGGCCGAGGCCAGTTCCAGATCGGCGCGGGCCGGGTGCAGGAATTCGGCGGCCTCGGTCTCGCCCCGGACTTCGCGGGCGGCGATGCCGGCCTCGAACGAGGCCATGACGGCCGGGGTCAGCAGCGGCTTCAGCGTCTCGCGGTCCCCGGCGGCATAGGCCCGCACGATGGTCTCATGCGCCTGCCGGGCGCCCTCGAGGAAGCGGACGGGGTCGAAATTTGGGTCGCGGGCCTTCAGCCCGGCGATCGAGGCCGCGGTCACGGCGTCCAGAACGCCCGGACGGCCGGCGGCCGGCTCGGCCTTGGCGCCGGCGGGGATGGCGGCCGGCTTGGCGCGCGCATCGTCCTCGGGCTGACGCCCGATCTTCTTGCCCAGCACATTATACAGCTGGAACAGAACGATAGCGGCGATCACGGCGAAGATGACGATCTGAATCTGGACCGGCGGCACTGGCAATCCTTGACTGGCGGCCGCGAAACGGCGGGCGCGACGACTGACGATTAGGGGCTCATATAGGGCCGCGCAACATGAACCGCCGCCCACGCCGGGCGAGCGTCGTTGCCGCACCCCCGGCCGCGTGCTAGTCGCCGCCCCTTCCGGGGCGTCTGAATGGACGCCGTTCACCCTATTCAGACAGACCCGACCGATGACCGACGCCGCCCCTCCCGCCGACGCCAATACGGCCGCGCCCGCCGACAACGCCCCGCAGGGCGCGCCGCAGGGCCCCGGTTTCCGCATCGTCGCCCAGTACGTCAAGGACCTGTCCTTCGAGAACCCCAAGGCCCCCGACAGCCTGCGCGTCGACGGCAAGCCCGCCATCGACATGGGCGTCGAGATGAACGCCCAGGGCCGCCCCGACGGCCTGTTCGAGGTCGACCTGCGCCTGACCATCAAGGCGACTACGGAGGCCATGACGGTCTTCAACGTGGAACTGCTGTACGGTGGCCTGTTCGCCCTGCAGGGCGTGCCCGAGCAGGACATCGAACCGCTGCTGCTGATCGAATGCCCGCGCTACCTCTTCCCGTTCGCCCGCGAGATCATCGCCCGCGCCACCTCGGACGGCGGCTTCTATCCGCCCTTCATGCTGGACCCGATCGACTTCGCCGGCATCTACGTCGCCCGCCAGCAATCCATCGCCCGCAGCCCGGCCGAAGCCGGCAAGGCCTAGCCTCAAGCAGCCTGCCGCCGCGCGGCAGGCGACAGGTCAACAAGAATGAAGGGGCGTCCGTCAGGCGGCGGGCGCCTTTTCCACGTCCAGGCCATAGCCCTTCCAAAGGGACAGGTCCTTGAGGGCTGATTTCAGGAAGACCTCGTGAGCGGCATGCTCGGCCTCGCTGCCGCGCGGTTCCAGCGGACGGAGGCGGGGCGGATAGCCCGCCGCCGCATGGGCCGCCGCCGCCGTCGCGACGGTGCGCGAGGCGGACAGGTCCAGCCGCCGCTCCTTGCCGCCCTTCAGCTCCAGATAGACCTCGGCCAGCAGGCGGGCGTCGATCAGGGCCCCGTGCAGGCTGCGCTCGACCAGGCTGATCTTGTAGCGCTTGCACAGGGCGTCCAGCGAATTGGCCATGCCCGGAAACCGGGTCTGGGCCAGCTTCAGCGTGTCGATCCAGCGGTCCTCGGGGAACAGGGCCCGGCCGCAGCGCCCGAACTCATGATCGATGAAGCTGCGGTCGAACTGGGCGTTATGGGCGATGATCGGCGCGTCGCCGATGAAGTCGCACAGGTCGATGACGATCTCGGCGAATTTGGGCGCGTCCCTCACATGATCGTCGGTGATGCCGTGCACCCGGATCGCGTCCGGCGGGATCGTCCGCTCGGGATGGATCAGCCGGTGAAACGTCCGCCCCGTGGGCAGCAGGTCCTCGATCTCGATACAGCCGACTTCGATCATCCGATCACCCGTGCGGGGGTCGAAGCCGGTGGTTTCGGTGTCGAGAACGATTTCGCGGGACATGCCCCCTTAATGGGGCGGTTCGGCCCGTTCCGGAAGACTGCGCCGGGGCGGAGACCATCCCTCGGCCAGAACCATCCCCACGATTTCGTTCACCCGGGCCCGCGCCGCCTCCAGCCCCTCGCCGGTGTCGACAACGAAGTCCGCCCGGCGGCGCTTCTCGGCGTCCGGCGTCTGCCGCGTCAGGATGGCCTCGAACCGTTCGCGCGTCATGCCGGGCCGGGCCAGAACCCGCGCCGCCTGCACCTCGGCCGGGGCTGTCGCCACCACCACCGCATCGACCGCGGCGTCGCCTCCCGTCTCGAACAGCAGCGGAATATCCAGCACCGCCAGCCTGACGCCCCGCGCCTCGGCCGCCGCCAGATCCTCCAGCCGGTGCGCCATCACCAGCGGATGGACGATGGTCTCCAGCCGGCGGAAGGCCTGATCGTCCCGCCCCAGCGCCTCGGCCAGTTTCGTCCGGTCAACGGCCCCGTCCACCACAACGCCCGGAAAGGCCTCGCCCACCGGCTCAACCGCGGCCCCGCCCCTGGCGTACAGCTGGTGCACGGCCTCGTCCGCATTCCAGACCAGGGCACCGGCCTCGGCGAACATCGCCGCCGTGGTCGACTTGCCCATGCCGATGGAACCGGTCAGACCCAGGACGATCATGCCGCCTCTCCCAGCGCCTTCAGCGCCACGGCCCGCACGTCCACATCCCGCGGCGCGATCCCGAACAACGCCCGGAACGACGGCTCCGCCTGGCCGATCAACATGGCCAGGCCGTCCACCGTCGTCAGTCCCCGCGCCCGGCCGTCCGCCAGAAACGGCGTAGCGAGCGGCCTGTAGGTCATGTCCATCAGCACCGCGTCCGACCGCAGGGCGGCCAGATCGATCGCCGGCGGGACGCTCAGCGCATTGACCACCAGCGCCGCCTCGCCCAATGCGGCGGCGTCGACCACCGCCACCCCGAGATCGTCCGCCAGCGCCCGGGCCCGCTCCACCGTCCGGTTCAGCACCCCGACCTCGGCCCCCGCCGCCTTCAGGGCCGCCGCCGCAGCCCGCGCCGCGCCGCCCGCGCCCAGCACCACCACCGGCCGGCCCGCGACATTCAGAGCCGGGGCCTGCCCGGCCAGGGCGGCTATCAGGCCCAGGCCGTCGGTGCTGTCGGCCCGGACCCGGCCGTTCTCGAACACCAGCAGATTGGCCGCGCCGCAGGCCCGGGCCGTCCCGGTCGCCTCATCCGCCAAAGCCAACGCCTGTTCCTTGAACGGCGCTGTCACATTCAGTCCGCGCAGGGCCCCGCGCCGCCCCTGATCGACCAGTTCCGCGAAGCCGTCGGCGTCCGCGGGACCGAAGCGCCGATAGACGGCGTCCAGTCCCGCAGCCGCGATCCAGGCGCCGTGGATGACAGGGCTCAGCGAATGGGCGATCGGCTGCCCGACGACGCCGGCTATCACCGTCATGACCGCAGCACCCCGGCGCGCCGCAGCTCTTCCAGCACCGGCCACAGCGGCAGGCCCAGGACGGTGAAATAGTCGCCCTCCACCGCCTCGAACAGCTGCGAGCCCATGCCTTCCAGCCGGTAGGAGCCGACACAGGCCAGCAGTCCCTCGCCCTCGGCCTTCAGATAGGCGTCAAGAAAGGCGTCAGAGAAATTCCTGACCCGCATGGTGGCGGTGTCGAGGCCCGACCAGACGACTTGTCCGTTCCGCGCCAGGGCCGCCCCCGAATGCAGCTGATGCGCCTTGCCGCGCATCGCCTTCAGCCGCTCCCGCGCCGCCTCCAGCGAACCGGCCTTGGACACCAGACCGTCATCGAAGGCCAGGGTCTGGTCCGCGCCCAGCACCCAGGCGTCCGCGTCATGGCGCGACACCGCCAGCGCCTTGACCCGCGCCAGCTCGATCGCCAGCCCCGCCGCATCGGCCGGATCGTGGCTCGCCTTGACCGCGTCCTCGTCGACATCGGCGACCTGCACCACGAACGGCACGCCGGCCTCCTCCAGCATGGCCCGCCGGGCGCTGCTTTTCGAGGCGAGGATCAGGCGCTCGCCCCCCTCTTTCAGCCCGAAGGGCGATCGTGCGCCGGGCATGCTCACCACGCAGCCCCCAGCCGCCGTGTGCGGCGCTCGTTCAGCACATTGATGATCGCCGCCGCCGTCTCCTCGACCGACCGCCGCGTCACATCGATGACCGGCCAGCCGCGCCGCTCGAAGGCGCGTCTCGCCTTGACCGTCTCCTCGCGCACCGCATCGTGATCGACATAGGACGAGGCCCGTGTCGCGTTCAGCCCGTCCAGACGGTTCTTGCGGATCTGAACCAGCCGGTCGGGCGACACGGTCAGGCCGATGATCAACGGATTTTTCAGGCCGACCAGCCGCTCCCCGTCCTCCTGGCCCGGCACCAGCGGCACATTCGCCGCACGGATGCCGCGGTGGGCCAGATAGATGCAGGTCGGCGTCTTGGACGTCCGGCTTACCCCGCACAGCACCACATCGGCGCTTTCCAGCTGGGCTGTCGTGCCCTGGCCGTCGTCATGGGCCATGGCGAAGTCCAGCGCCGCGATCCTGTTGAAGTAGTCGGTGTCCAGCGCGTGCTGGGCCCCGACCCGGGTCGACAGGGCCGCGCCCAGATAGCGCGAAAGGGCGCCGACCAGCGGGTCCAGGGCCGCGATCTGGGGCATGTCCAGCTTGCGGCAGCCCGCCTCCAGCTGTTCGCGAAGTTCGCGATCGACCAGGGTGTGCAAGACCACGCCCGGCGAGGAGGCAATCTCCTCCAGCACCCGTTCCATCTGTTTGTCATTCCGCACCAGGGCGTAGATGTGCTCGATCGGAATGACCCCGTCGAACCGGGCGACCACGGCCTTGGCCATGGCGTTCAGCGTCTCGCCCGTGGAATCCGACACCAGATGGACGTGAAAATAGGTCGCCAGCCGCGACGGACCCGTCGCGCGTCCTGCGCCTGCTGCGCCCGGCGTCATCGGCGGCTGTCCATATGTGCGAGACTCCTGTGGACCGGGCGGGGCGCCGTTGACCGTCGGCTGTCGGACTTTTCCTATAGCCGGGCCGGACGGGGGCGGCGAGCGGGGACAGAGGTGGACGGCGCAGGGACTGCCGGTCGTGTTCATCCCCGTCCCGACGTCCGGCTCGCGTTCGCCTGTGGAGATCCTTAATGAGACGTTAACGGCGCCCAGCGTCAACGGCGCCCGCCGGGCCGGAAAGCTCGCCCTCAAGGCCTTTCCGGAATTTATCCCCGCTTTCACCAGCCCGGTGCGCGGCGGTGCGCCGTCTGTGACCGATTGCGGAAAACCCGTCCGTCCGCGTCCGAAAGACACGGCTTATCCCCGCCATCCCCCGCCCTGCCTTCTACCTCCCATTCTTCGAATCTTTTCCTGAGAAGGATTGGAGGGGTGCGACACGGGCCGGGGTTGAGCCTGAACCGGGCCGCCGGTAGGACCGGGGTCAGATGACCGCCTTGCCCCACACCCCATTGCTCCTGAAGGTTCTCGCCGGAGAGATGCCGTCGCGTCCGCCGGTCTGGTTCATGCGTCAGGCCGGACGCTACCTGCCGGAGTACCGCGCCCTCAGGGCGACGACGCCGGACTTCATCTCCTTCTGCCTTGATCCAGAAAAGGCGGCCGAGGCGACCCTGCAGCCGATGCGGCGCTTCGGCTTCGACGCCGCCATCGTCTTCGCCGACATCCTGCTGATCCCCCGGGCCCTGGGCCAGGAGGTCTGGTTCGAGGCCGGCGAGGGACCCCGGCTCGGCGCTTTGCCGCCGGTCGAGGCCATGCGGGAGCTGACGTCGGGCGCCGGCGAGGCGCTGAAACAGGTCGGCCAGACCCTGTCGATCGTTCGGGGCCAGCTTGAGCCCGAACGCGCGCTTATCGGTTTCGCCGGCGCGCCGTGGACGGTGGCCACCTATATGCTGGACGGCGAGGCGCGGACGATCGGCAAGGGCGAACGCGCCCAGGCCCGGACCTACGCCTACGCTGAGCCTGAAAAGGTCGCAGCCCTGCTGGAGGTGCTGGTCGAGGCCACGGCCCATTATCTGAAGATGCAGGCCGACGCCGGCGCCCAGGTGCTGAAGATCTTCGAGAGCTGGGCCGAGGGCCTGCCGGAAGACCTGTTTGAAACCCTCGTCCTGCGCCCGCATCAGCAGCTGGTGCGCCGCACGCGCGAACTCGGCGTCACCGCGCCCCTGATCGGCTTCCCGCGAGGCTCGGCGGCGCTGGCGGAACGGTATGCCGCGGAGGTCGATGTTCAGGCTGTGGCGCTGGATACGGCATGCCCGCTGGAGATCGGCCGCCGCGTCCAGGCGATCAAGCCCATCCAGGGCGCGCTGGATCCCCTGCTGCTGCGCGCCGGCGGGCCGATGCTGGATCGCCGCGTCGACCAGCTGCTCGAGGCCTGGGGGCGGGGCCCGTGGATCTTCAACCTCGGCCACGGCATCCTGCCCGACGTGCCGATCGCCCATGTCGAACAGGTGCTGAAGCGGATCGGCGCCCAATGACGGGTGCGCTCGCGGGACGGCGGATCGCCGTGGTGCTGTTCAATCTCGGCGGTCCCGACGATCAGGCCAGCGTGCGGCCCTTCCTGTTCAACCTGTTCCGCGATCCGGCCATCATCGGCCTGCCTGATCCGTTTCGAACCTGGCTGGCCGGACTGATCTCCAGCCGGCGCGAGACCGGCGCCCAGGCCAACTACGCTCTGATGGGCGGCGGCTCGCCCCTGCTGGCCGAGACCCGCCAACAGGCGGCGGCGCTGGAGCAGGCGCTGGGGTCCCGGCTGCCGGGCGACACCGTCCGCGCCTTCATCGCCATGCGCTACTGGTCGCCCCTGACCGAACAGGCCGCCGCCGACGTCGCGGCCTTCGCGCCGGACGAGATCGTATTGCTGCCCCTCTATCCGCAGTTCTCGACCACCACGACCGAGTCCTCGCTCAAGGCCTGGCGCGAGGCCTATGCGGGGCCGGGCGTCAGCCGCACCGTCTGCTGCTATCCCCAGGCGCGGGGGTGGATCGCCGCCCAGACCGAGGCGGTTCGGGCAAGGCTCGCCGAGGCCGGCCACCGTCCCGTGCGAGTCCTGTTCTCCGCTCACGGCATCCCGGAAAGCCTGATCGCGAGGAAGGGCGACCCCTATCAGGAGCAGGTCGAGGCGACCTGCGCCGCCATCGCGGCCGCGGCCGGGCTGGGCGAGCGCGGGGCCGACTGGACCATCTGCTACCAGAGCCGGGTCGGACCAATGAAATGGCTGGGCCCGTCGACGCCCGAAGCGATCCAGCGGGCGGCCAGTGAGGGCGTGGGCGTGGTCGTGACCCCCGTCGCCTTCGTCTCCGAACACATCGAGACCCTCGTCGAGCTGGACATCGAATACGCCGAACTGGCGCACGGACTGGGGGTCGCCCCGTATCTGCGGACCCCGGCTGTCGGCGTGGCCGCGCCCTTTATCCGGACCCTGTCCGACGCCGTCGTTGAGGCCTTGCCGCGCGAGGGCGTCGCGCCGTACGGTCCCGGTTGCCGGGCCGCGTGGAAGGCCTGCCCGGCCCAATGCGCACGGAAGGCGGCCTGATGCTGGATGGCACGACATTCGAAATCGTCCGGGGTCTGCATATTCTGGCCGTCATCGCCTGGATGGCCGGCATGCTCTTCCTGCCGCGTCTTTATGCCTATGACGCCGAACAGGCGGACAAGGCCGAACCTCTGCGATCAGAGATGCAATCGCTGCTCCGGATCTGGCAGCGGCGGCTGCTGAAGATCATCATCAATCCCTCGATGAGCCTGGCCTGGGTGTTCGGGGTCTGGATGATCCTGATCCACGTCTATGGCTTCGGCGCGGGCTGGGGCTTTCTGGCCCAGCCCTGGATGGCGACCAAGCTGCTGGCCGTCGTGGCCCTCAGCGGCTGGCATGGCTTTCTGTCGAAAGAGCTGAAGCGCATCGCAGCCGGCACCTCGACCCGCACGGGCCGCTTCTGGCGGATGACCAACGAAATCCCCTTCGTGATCGCCATCGTGGCGGTGCTCTCGGTCACGACCCAATGGACCTTCGGCTAGGTCCCGCTTGACCTGACGGCCCCCGCGTGGTTCCCCTCATCCCGAACCGTTCCTGGCAGCGCCGGGCGGTCCCTCTCTCTCAGCGACGCCGATCGGATTTCTCCCGTCGGAGCCCGTCGTTCTCCCTGCCGGCCCGCAAGGCCAGACATCGTCAGCCCGCCCGGTCTCGCTGTTTCGCGAGCGCCCGGCCGCGCATGTTCAAGAAGCTTCCCATGACCGACGTCCGCGACACCGATCCCACCGCTCCCGAAGCCGAGAACCTCGAGGGCGAACAGCCGTCGACGGAGATCGCCGCAGCCGACCTGCCCATGGTCGACCAGGAGCAGAGCGACGACGAGGACGACGGCGAGCCGATCGTCCCCAACGGCCGCATCACCCTGCAGGAGCTCAACGACAAGACGCCGGAAGAGCTGGTCGCCTTCGCCGAGAGCCTCGAGATCGAGAACGCCGGCAACCTGCGCAAACAGGATCTGCTGTTCGCCATCCTGAAGACCCTGGCCGATGAAGAGGTCGAGATCATCGCCTCGGGCACGCTGGAAATCCTGCCCGACGGCTTCGGCTTCCTGCGCAGCCCGGACGTCAATTATCTTCCGGGTCCGGACGATGTTTACGTGTCTCCCTCCCAGATCCGCCGCTTCGGCCTGCGCTCGGGCGACACCGTCCACGGCGCCGTGCGCGGCCCGCGCGAGGGCGAACGCTATTTCGCCCTGCTCAAGGTCGACACGATCAATTTCGAGGACCCGGAAACGGTCAAGACCAAGGTCCTGTTCGACAACCTGACTCCGCTTTATCCCGAAGAGCGGCTGCATATGGAGATCCAGGACCCGACTCTGAAGGACCGCTCGGGCCGGGTGATCGACATCGTCGCACCGCTCGGCAAGGGTCAGCGATGCCTGATCGTCGCTCCGCCGCGGGTCGGCAAGACGGTGATGCTGCAGAACATCGCCAAGTCGATCGAGCGCAACCACCCCGAAGTGACCCTGATGGTCCTGCTGATCGACGAGCGGCCCGAGGAAGTCACAGACATGCAGCGCACGGTGAAGGGCGAGGTCATCGCCTCGACCTTCGACGAGCCCGCCACCCGCCACGTCGCCGTCGCCGAAATGGTGATCGAAAAGGCCAAACGCCTCGTCGAGCACAAGAAGGACGTCGTCATCCTGCTCGACTCCATCACCCGCCTGGGGCGCGCCTACAACGCCACCGTCCCGTCGTCGGGCAAGGTCCTGACCGGCGGCGTCGACGCCAACGCCCTGCAGCGGCCGAAGCGCTTCTTCGGCGCCGCGCGGAACGTGGAGCAGGGGGGCTCGCTGACCATCATCGCCACCGCCCTGATCGACACCGGCTCGCGGATGGACGAGGTGATCTTCGAAGAGTTCAAGGGCACCGGCAACTCCGAGATCGTCCTGGACCGCAAGGTCGCCGACAAGCGCATCTTCCCCGCCATCGACGTGCTGAAGTCCGGCACCCGCAAGGAAGAGCTGACCACGCCCAAGGACCAGCTGGCCAAGACCTATGTGCTGCGCCGTATCCTGAACCCGATGGGCCCGCAGGACGCGATCGAATTCCTGATCGACAAGCTGCGCCAGTCCAAGAACAATGCGGACTTCTTCCAGTCGATGAACACCTGATGCAGCGCCAGCTGTTTCACGTGAAACATGGAGCGGCGGCATGAAGGTCAATGTCGAGATCGACTGCACACCCGAGGAGGCGCGCGCCTTCCTTGGGCTACCCGATGTCGCGCCGCTGAACGATCATCTGGTCGCCGAGATGAAGCGGCGGATGGACGAGAACATCACCGCCATGCAGCCCGACGAACTGATGAAGACCTGGACCAGCTTCGGCCTCCAGGCCCAGGACCAGTTCCGCAAGCTGATGGGAGCCGCGGTCAAACCGTGACGGTGTCTCCTCCCCCTTGGGGGGAGGGGGACCGCGAAGCGGTGGAGGGGGCTGACCCCATACGCCGCCGTTCGGGGGCCGCCCCCTCCACCATCCTTCGGATGGTCCTCCTCCCCCTGAAGGGGAGGAGACGATGAATCCCGACACCATTTTCGCCCTCGCTACTCCGCCCGGCCGGGGCGCCATCGCCATCCTCCGCCTTTCCGGTCCGGCCACGGAAGCGGCCCTGGCCGCGCTCGGCGCCGGCGGCCTGAAGCCGCGCCTCGCCTCTCTGCGTGATCTGACCCACGATGGCCGCCCGATTGACCAGGCTCTCGTCCTGCGCTTCCCCGCTCCGAACAGCTACACGGGCGAGGACTGCGCCGAGCTTCATCTCCACGGCGGCCGCGCGGTGGTCGAGGCCGCCAGTCAGGCCCTGATCGCGCTCGGGCTGCGCCCGGCCGAGCCCGGAGAGTTCACCCGCCGCGCCTTCGAGAACGGCCGCATGGATCTGGCCCAGGCCGAGGCCGTCGCCGATCTGATCGACGCCGAAACCACGGCCCAGGCGTCGCAGGCGCTGGGCCAGCTGGACGGCGCCCTGTCGCGGACCTACGCCGGCTTCCGCCGCGACCTGCTCAAGGCCATGGCCCTGGTCGAGGCCGAGATCGACTTTCCCGACGAGGAAATCCCCGACAATCTGGCTCGCACCGCCGGTCCGGTTCTGGACCGGCTGATCGCCGATCTGCGCGCGGCCCTGGCCGACGCCCGGCGCGGCGAGCGGGTGCGCGAAGGCTACCGCATCGTCCTGATCGGCGAGACAAACGCCGGCAAGTCGTCGCTGTTCAACGCCCTCGTCGCGCGCGAAGCCGCCATCGTCACCCCCATCGCCGGGACGACCCGCGACGTGCTCGACGCCGACCTGATCATCGGCGGCTACGCCGTCACGCTGTCGGATACGGCAGGCCTGCGGGCGGCCGAGGATGTCGTCGAGGCCGAGGGCGTGCGCCGGGCCCGGGCGAGGGCCGAGGCGGCCGAACTGCGGCTCTGGGTTCGTGGCCCGGGTGATCCGCCAGGCGTCGCCGCTGACTACGTCCAGCCCGGCGATCTGCTGATCCGCAACAAGTCAGACCTTGGCCATACCGATCCCGTGGACGGCCTGGACAATCTCGTGGTCAGCACGGCGACCGGCGAAGGGCTGGCGGAGCTGCACGACTGGATCGCCGCCCGCCTTGGCCGCGATCTGTCGGGCGCCGACTTCCCGGCCGTCACGCGAGAACGTCACCGCCGCCGCCTCGTCGAGGCCCTGACCGATGTCGAGGCCGCCCGCCGGGCGCTCCACCATACACCGGAGATGGCCGGAGACGATCTGCGCCGCGCCGCCGAGACCCTTGGCCGGGTCACCGGCGCCATCGGCGTCGAAGACGTTCTCGGCGAGGTCTTCTCGACCTTCTGCATCGGCAAGTGATCTGTTTCACGTGAAACATCGCCACGTCACCGGTGGCGTTTCAGACGCTTTTCCCCTATGTCCCCGGCCATGAAATCCTTCGACGTCATCGTCATCGGCGGCGGGCACGCCGGCTGCGAAGCCGCGGCCGCGTCCGCGCGCGCGGGGGCCAGGACGGTGCTTCTGACCCAGAAGCTCGAGACCATCGGCGAGATGTCCTGCAACCCGGCTATCGGCGGTCTGGGCAAGGGTCATCTGGTGCGCGAGATCGACGCCATGGACGGCGTCATGGGCCGGCTGGGCGATGTTTCCGGCATCCAATTCCGCCTGCTCAACCGCTCCAAGGGCGCGGCGGTGCAGGGCCCCCGCAGCCAGATCGACCGCCGCCTCTACCGCGAGGCCATGCAGGCGGAACTGGGGGCCACCCCGAACCTGACCCTGATGGCCGGCACGGCCGAGAGCCTGATCCTTGACGGCGGCCGAGTCGCCGGCGTGATCACGGGTGCGGGGGCCGAGGTTCGCGCCGGCGCCGTGGTCCTGACCACGGGCACCTTCCTGAATGGCGTGATCCACAAGGGCGATCAGCGGATCCCCGCCGGCCGTCATGGCGAGGCGCCCTCGACCGGTCTGGCCGCTGACCTCTACGGCGCCGGCCTGCAGATGGGCCGGCTCAAGACAGGCACGCCCGCCCGACTCGACGGCCGCACCATCGCCTGGGACCGGCTGGAAATGCAGCAGGCTGACGCCGAGCCCGTGCCGTTCAGCTTCCTGACAGCCCGGATCGACGTCCCCCAGATCGCGTGCGGCGTGACCCATACGACGACCGAAACGCACCGGATCATCGCGGAAAACCTGGGCGAAAGCGCCGTCTACGGCGGCCACCTGTCGGGCCGCGGCCCGCGCTACTGCCCCTCGATCGAGGACAAGGTGGTCCGTTTCGCCGACAAGACATCGCACCAGATCTTCCTCGAGCCCGAGGGTCTGGACGACCCGACCGTCTATCCCAACGGCATCTCGACCTCGGTGTCCGACGCGACCCAGTCCGCCTTCCTGCGCACCATCCCGGGGCTGGAGGCGGTCGAGGTGTTCCGCTTCGGCTACGCCATCGAGTATGACTATGTGGATCCGCGCGAGCTGACCCCGGCGCTGGAGGTCAAGAAGCGGCCAGGCCTGTATCTGGCCGGCCAGATCAACGGCACCACGGGCTATGAAGAGGCGGGGGCCCAAGGCCTGATCGCCGGCCTGAACGCGGCTCGCGCCGTCGCCGGCTCGGATCCGATCGTTCTCGGCCGGGACCAGGCCTATATCGGCGTCATGATCGACGATCTGGTCACGCGCGGCGTGACCGAGCCCTACCGGATGTTCACCAGCCGAGCCGAATACCGGCTGACCTTGCGGGCCGACAATGCCGATCAGAGGCTGACCCCCCTGGCCATGGACGCGGGCATCGTCTCGCCCCGCCGTGCCGGGGCGTTCCGGGCGAAGGCCGCCCAGCTTGCCGAGGCGGCGGCTGTTTCACGTGAAACGGTGTTCACGCCCAAGGAAGCGGCGGCCTTGGGAATCCACGTCAACGCCGACGGCCAGCGCCGTTCCATCCGCGATCTTCTGGCCTTCCCCGGTGTGACTCTCGAAACCTTCATCCCGACCCGGCCAGCGATCGCTGACTGGTCGGATCAGGTCCGCCAGCAGATCGAGATCGACGCGGGCTACGCCGGCTATCTGGACCGTCAGGCTTCCGACGCCGAGGCCCTGCGGCGCGAGGAGGCTCTGGCCCTCCCGGTTGACCTCGACTATGCGGCAATCGGCAGTCTGTCCAACGAGGTCCGCGAGAAGCTCTCCCTGGTGCAACCGCGCACCCTGGGTCAGGCCGGCCGGATCGAGGGTATGACCCCGGGCGCGCTGACGGCGCTTCTGTCCCACGTCAAACGGACACGGGTGGCCGCGTGAGCCTCGCCGACGCGGCCGCGTTTCAGGCCCGCACCGGCGCGACGCCCGCGCAGATGGCCGATCTCGAATCGTTCATCGCCCGCCTGACCGAGGCGAACGCCGTGATGAACCTCGTCGGCCCGGACAGCCTGCCCGACGTCTGGAACCGGCACATATGGGATTCCGCCCAGCTGCTGGAGATGCGGCCAAACGCGAAGACCTGGGCGGATCTCGGCGCCGGCGCCGGCTTTCCCGGTGTCGTCCTCGCCATCCTGCTGAAAGACCGCCCGGACAGCCACGTCTGGCTGATCGACAGTCTCGGAAAACGCTGCCGCTTCCTGCAGGAGGTGGTCGGCGCCCTGTCCCTTCGCGCCACCGTGATCAACGGCCGGGCCGAGGAGCAGAGGGTCAAGGTCGACGTCGTCACTGCCCGCGCCGTCGCTCCGATGGAGAAGCTTCTGGCCTATGCACAGCCTTATCTACAGCGCGGCGCACAGGGGCTGTTTCTCAAGGGGGAAAAGGCCGAGGCTGAGTTGATCGAAGCCCGCAAGGTCTGGCAGTTCGATAGCGACCTCTCCGTCTCGCGCAGCGATCCGCGCGGCCGTATCGTTTCCGTCCGGAGCCTCCGACGTGTCCCCAACCGGTAAGACCCGCGTCCTCGCCGTATCGAACCAGAAAGGCGGCGTGGGCAAGACCACGACGGCGATCAATCTCGGCACCGCCCTGGCGGCGATCGGCGAGAAGGTGCTGATCGTCGACATGGATCCGCAAGGCAATGCCTCCACGGGTCTGGGTGTTCCACGTGAAACACGGCGGGTCACCATCTATGATGTTATCGTCGACGGCCGCTCCGTGGATGATTCCGCCGTCCAGACTTCCGTGCCCGGTCTGCACATCATCCCCGCCGACGCGGATATGTCCGGCGTCGAGATCGAACTGAGCCAGGCCGACCGCCGCTCCTTCCGCCTGCGCGACGCGCTGGCCGGGCAGGGGGCGGAAGGTCAGACCCGGTACGACTATGTGCTCATCGACTGCCCGCCGTCGCTGAACCTTCTGACCCTGAACGCCATGGCCGCGGCCGACGCCGTGCTGGTCCCTCTGCAATGCGAATTCTTCGCGCTGGAGGGCCTGACCCAGCTGATGAAGACGATCGAGATGGTGCGTCAGAGCCTGAACCCCACGCTGGAGATCCAGGGTCTGGTCCTGACCATGTACGACCGGCGCAGCGCCCTCTCGGGGCAGGTGGCCAACGATGTCCGAAATCACTTCGGCGACAAGGTCTATGAGTCGGTCATTCCGCGGAACGTCCGGGTGGCCGAGGCGCCGTCGTTCGGCAAGCCGGCCCTGATCTACGACCTCAAATGCGCCGGCAGCCAGGCCTATCTGCGTCTCGCCCGCGAGGTGGTGGCGCGCGAGAAATCCCGCCGGCTTCAGGCCGCGTGATGATGAATAAAAGAACGGAATCAGTGTCTTGAGCGAACGTCAACGCGGTCTTGGACGGGGCCTCTCCGCCCTTCTTGGAGAACAGGTGGCGGAGAGCGCCCCGGTCGACGGCGCCCCGGCGCCCGCCGGTGTTCGCATGGCTCCGATCGAGAGCCTGAAGCCCAACCCGGAACAGCCCCGCAAGATCTTCAACAACGATGATCTGGCCGAACTGTCGGCCTCGATCCGCGACAAGGGCGTGCTGCAGCCGATCCTGGTGCGGTCGCAGCCGGGGCAGGACGGCGTCTGGCAGATCGTCGCCGGCGAGCGCCGCTGGCGCGCCGCCCAGCTGGCCCGTCTGGCCGAGGTGCCGATCGTGGTCCGCGAGATGGACGACGTCGAGGTGTTCGAGGTGGCGATCATCGAGAACGTCCAGCGCGCCGACCTCAATCCGCTCGAAGAGGCCGACGCGTACCGCATGCTGATGGAGCGCTTCGGCCGCACCCAGGACGCGGTCGCCGGCGTGGTCGGCAAGAGCCGCAGCCATGTCGCCAACACCCTGCGCCTGCTGCAGCTGCCCGAAGAGGTCCTGTGGTTCGTCCGCAATGACAAGATGAGCGCCGGCCACGCCCGGGCGCTGATCACCGCGCCGAACCCGGCCGCCCTGGCCCAGAAGATCGTCGACGAGGGGCTGAACGTCCGTCAGGCCGAGGCGCTGGCGCGCCGCGCCGCTGACGGGCCCAAGCCCGGCACGGCGCGGGCGAACGCACCGACGTCGGGCGAGGGCGCGGCCGATGTCGCGGCGCTGGAGCAGGATCTGGCCGACGCCCTGGGCCTGAAGGTCCAGCTGGCCGACAGGGGCGGAAAGGGCGAGATCACCATCCGCTACGGCTCGCTGGAGCAGCTGGACGATCTGTGCCGCCGCCTGATGCGGGGCTGACCGGAACCTGTGCTAGGCTGACGTCATGACCGACAAGCCCAGCAATCCGACCGCCGAAGCCATGAAGCGCGCACTCGCCGCCAAGAAGGCCGGGGGCGGGCCCGGATATACGGGCCTCCAGGGCGCGGCCCGGGCCGAGGAAAAGGCCCAGCAGGCGCGCAGCGCCGCCCTGGCCAAGCCCGCCTTCCGCAAGGCGTCCAAGCGCGGCTAGTTCGTGGTGATTTCGACCAGTCTTTCGAGACTATTCCGACGCCTTCAGCAGCGCGGGACTGAAACTTGATGAAGATTGGCCGCCGTCTGCGATACGAACCTAGAGCCCCAGCCGCCTCGCCCGCGCCGAAATCTCCAGCAGCAGCCGTTCTGCGATCAGCTGGTCGGGGGAACCCGTGGTCTTGGTGGCGATGTCGGCGGCGTTGACGCTGTCCAGCACCCGGTCGAGGTCCTCCAGCCGCCAGCTGCGCGCCTGCCGCAGCATTTCGGCCTCCTGTTTCCAGAACACCCCGGCCGCCTTGGCCGCCTCCTTGGCCCCCGAGCCATTGGCCTGAAGCACGTTGATGCGGCGCAGCCGGCCCAGATGGATCGAGGCCTGCCGCACCGCCATGACGGGCGATTCGCCCTCGGCGAAGGCGCGGCGCAGGCCGGACTGGGCCGGGGCGGGGCGGCCGCCGAAGGCCTGAAGCGCGGCGTCCTGCAGCGAGGCGTCGGCCTCGACCCCCAGATGCTGCTCCAGCTCGGCGACATCGATGGTCTTGCCCGAACCGGGCCCGATATAGAGGGCCAGCCGCTCGATCTCCTGCCGCATCAGGCCGCGTTCGCGGGGCAGGCGGCTGACGAACCGGTCGAGCGCGTCGCCGGTCAGCCCGACCTTGTCGGCGGCCAGGGCCTCGCGCGTCATCCGGGCGACATCCCCGACCTCATCTTCATAGCAGGCGATGCCGACGGCCTCCTTCGCCCCCTCGGCGGCCTTGCGCAGGGCGGAGTCGCGGCCAAGAGCGCCGGCCTCGATGACCAGCATGGCGTCGGGATTGTAGGCGCCCTCGGCGTGGTTCTTCACCGCCGCGGCCAGCATCCTGTCGATCGCGGCCTTCTCGGAGCCCAGCCGCACGCGCACCAGACGGCGGCCGCCGATCATGCTCAGGGCGGTCAGGGCCTCCTCGAGACGGGCCTCGTCGCCGTCGATGTCGCTGTCGGTCAGGACGGTGACGTTGAAGGGGTCGTTGAGATCGGGGGTGATCGCCTTGCACAGGATTTCGGCGCGCTCGCCGACGCCCGAACGGTCCTTGCCATGGATGACGGCGGCGCGGACGCCGCGATCGGGCGAGGACAGGAAGCGGTCGACCTCGGGCCGTTTGGTCAGGATCACCGGACGACCCTCAAGGCTGCGCCGATAGCGCCCGCATGATGTCCAGCCGGATCAGGCGCGCCAGTTCGGCGGCGGCGCGTTCCTCGCCGTCCTGCTGGGCGGCGATGGCGGCGTAGGGCTGGTCGGCGGCGGCGTAGGTGGTCGTCACGGTCTCGACTCCGCCGAGCGGTTCGCCGCCGCCCGTCGGCGTCAGGGTCCAAGCCCCGCGCACGGTCAGCTCATAGCGGGTGGCGGTGTCGTCGATCCGGCGACCCAAGGACCGTCGCGACTGGTTCAGATCGGTCTGCAGCCGCCACAGCGGCGCCTGCGATCCGTCCCGGCCGAGGGCGTCTTCCAGCTGTTCACGCACCCGATAACCGAGACGGTCGTCCTGGGTGGTCACCGCGATGCGCGACAGCGACCCGCCGACGCCCGCGTCGCCGTACAGGGGCGTGAAACCGCAGGCGGACAGTCCCACCAGAGAGACAAGCGCGAGCGCGAGAGTCGGGCGGGTCCGGCGCATCAGCCGACCACCAGATTGACGATGCGATCCTTGACCACCACGATCTTCCTCACCGTCTGACCCTCCAGCCGCGCCTGGACGTCGGCGTCGGCCATGACGATCGCTTCGACCTCGGCCGGTTCCAGACCCCGTGCGACGCGGATCTCGCCGCGGCGCTTGCCGTTGACCTGAATCGGCAGGACTACTTCGTCGTCAGCCGCCAGAGCCGGATCGAAGACCGGCCAGGGCGCGTCCAGCACCATCCCCTGTTCGCCGAGGCGCGTCCAGCACTCCTCCGCCAGGTGGGGGGTGAAGGGGGCGATCAGCCGGGTCAGGGCCGACAGGGCCTCGCGCCGCGCCGCGCCGCCGGCCTTCTGCGTATCGCGCACGGTGGCGATGAAGCCGTACAGCTTGGCGATGGCCGAGTTGAACCGGAAGGCGCTGACGCCCTCGGATACCGCCTTGATGGCCTTGTGGGTCTCGCGGATCAGGAAGGCGTCCGCCTCAGGTTCGCCCGCTGCGTCCGGATCAAAGGCGTCGACCTCGGCCCAGACGCGCTGGACGAACCGGCCTGCGCCCTCGACCCCGCCGGGGGTCCATTGCACGTCGCGCTCGGGTGGACTGTCGGACAGGACGAACAGGCGGCCGGCGTCGACGCCATAGCCCTCGACGATCTCCTGAGGGGCGACGACGTTCTTCTTCGACTTCGACATCTTCTCGATGTCGCCGATGGTCAGGACCTCGCCGGTCGACAGTTGGCGGGCCGAGCGTTTGCCGGCCTCGTTGGTCAGTTCGACATCGGTGGGCTCGACCCAGGCGCCGTCGGCGCGGCGGTAGGTCTCGTGGACCACCATCCCTTGGGTGAACAGGCCGGCGAACGGCTCCTTGACCGACATCAGGCCGGCGTCGCTCAGGGCGCGGCTGATGAAGCGGGCGTAGAGCAGGTGCAGCACGGCGTGCTCGACCCCGCCGATATACTGATCGACCGGCAGCCATTTGTCGGCGGCGGCCTTCGAGATCGGCTCGGCGGCCGTCGGGTCGGTGAAGCGGGCGAAATACCAGCTGGAGTCCACGAAGGTGTCCAGGGTGTCGGTCTCGCGCACCGCCTCGCCGCCGCAGGTCGGGCAGGCGACGTGCTTCCATGTCGGGTGGCGGTCCAGCGGATTGCCGGGCGTGTCGAAGGTCACGTCCCGGGGCAGTTCGACGGGCAGCTGATCGGCTGGGACCCCCACCGGGCCGCATTTGGCGCAGTGGATCACGGGGATGGGACAGCCCCAGTACCGCTGACGGCTGACGCCCCAGTCGCGCAGGCGATAGATGGTCGCGCCCTGGCCCTGGCCGGCCGCCTCGATACGGGCGATGGCCGCGGCCTTGGCCGGCTCTATCTCCATTCCGTCCATGAAGCCGGACTGGAACAGGCGGCCAGGTCCGACGTAAGCCTCTGTATCGACATCGAAATCGTCACCGGCGCCGTCAGGTCTCACGACCGGGATCACGGGCAGGCCGTATTTGCGGGCGAAGTCCAGGTCGCGCTGATCGTGAGCCGGGCAGCCGAAGATGGCGCCGGTGCCGTATTCCGACAGGATGAAGTTGGCGATCCAGACGCTGACCTCGCGACCGTCGAACGGATGGACCACCTTCAGGCCGGTGTCGAACCCGATCTTCTCGGCCTGTTCGATCTCCGCCTGGGTAGAACCGCCCTTGCGGCATTCGGCGACGAAGGCGGCGGCGTCGGGGTTGGTCTCGGCAATGGCGCGGGCGATCGGATGGTCGGGGGCCACGCCCATGAAGCTGGCGCCGAACAGGGTGTCGGGGCGGGTGGTGTAGATCTCCAGACCGTCGGGCGCGGCGGCGGGCGGGTCTCCGGCCCATTTCCACGTCATCTGCAGGCCCTTCGACCGGCCGATCCAGTTCTCCTGCATCAGGCGGACCTTGTCGGGCCAGCGGCCTTCCAGCTCCTTCAACCCCTCGATCAGGTCGTCGGCATAGTCGGTGATGCGCAGGAACCACTGGTTCAGCTTGCGCTTCTCGACCACCGCGCCGGAACGCCAGCCGCGACCGTCGACGACCTGCTCATTGGCCAGAACGGTGTTGTCGACCGGGTCCCAGTTGACGACCGAGTCCTTGCGATAGACGAGGCCCCGCCGGAACAGCTCCAGGAACCACGCCTGCTGCTTGCCGTAATAGGCCGGGTCGCAGGTGGCGAACTCGCGGGACCAGTCCAGTGACAGGCCCAGCAGTTTCAGCTGGTCGCGCATGGCGGCGATGTTGGACCAGGTCCAGTCGCCCGGATGGACGCCACGCTCGATGGCCGCATTCTCGGCCGGCAGCCCGAAGGCGTCCCAGCCCATGGGATGCAGGACATCGAAGCCCTGGGCCCGTTTGGAGCGCGCCACCACGTCGCCCATGACATAGTTGCGGGCGTGGCCCATGTGGATGGCCCCCGACGGATAGGGGAACATCTCCAGCACATAGTATTTGGGCTTGCCCGTCCCCTCGGTGGGGGTGCGGAAGGCGTCGGCGGCCGCCCAGCGGGCCTGCTGGCGGGGTTCGGCGGTTTTGGGCTCGTATCGGGCCACGGGAATCCTTCAGGGTCGCTCCTGAAGGCGGGGCCAGTAGGAGGCGTGGGGTATCGGGGGAGGGTTAGCCGGCGTTCTGGAGGTTGAGCTGGCGCGCCTTGGTCAGGATGGCGTTTTCCAGGTCGGTCTCGGTCTGGGCGGCGACGCGGGCCCCGACCCAGGCGCCCGTGGCGTCGCGGACTTCCTTGGTCACCGTCACGTTCAGCGCATCGGCGCGAAGGCGGGTGTCGAGGATGAAGACCGTGGCCTTGAACCGCTCGTTGGGGTTCGCCGGGTCGGTGTACCAGTCGTAGTTGATGACGCCGCCCCAGGGATCGGCGTTGGCCAGGGGCATGAAGGCCATGGTGTCGAGCGTGGCGCGCCACAGGAAGGCGTTGACGCCGATGCCGGTCTGGGCCGAAGCCGCGGCCCGCGTCGCGCTGTCCATGCCGAAGACGTCGCCCACAGTGGGCCCGAACGGACGGTCCGACGAGCAGCCGCTCAGCAGAACGCCCGAGGCGAGGAGGGCGAACGTCGCACCGCGAACCAGCACCATAGAGAGACTCCATTCGGTCGAAACGTGCGGCGGACCGGTTCCACCCACGCGCTGGCCTGCCCGAACGTGGGTCGTAGCCGAAGCGAGGCTCTATAACACGGCGAAAAGGGGCGATGACAAGGCGAAGACGTGTCGGGGGCGCAAGGATCTGTCCCGCATTGGGGCATTCGCGCGGCACGGGAACCGGCAAGCCGTGACGCTCGCGCCACAGGAGTCCCCAGAGTCGCGCGGAACTCCGGTCCAGCTACGCCGTTTCGTTGACCGGGCTGACCAGCGGTGTCTAATTGCTGGCAAGAGATCGCGGCGGGATCCCCGTCGTGGCGTGAAGGGCAGGACATGCGCAGCAAAAGCGCCGTCATAGCTGGACTGGCCGCGGGGCTTACGCTCCTCGCATTGGCCGACGCCGCGTCGGCCCAGACCGCCGCCCGCGCCCGCGCGCCCGCCGTATCCCTGAGCGAGGCCCAGTCCGCGCGCGCCGCGACCGGCACGTCGCGCCTGCGTTTCACAGAGCGCGGCCGCTGGGGCCTGGACCTGAACCTGAGCCAGCCCGAGGCCCGCGACAGCAATGTCGGCGACGTCGAGGCCGGGGCCTATTACCGCGTCAATCCGCGCCTGCGCGTCGGCGCCGCCGCCGGTCTGGCCGAGGCCGACACCGATCCTGCGACCGGGCCGCAGACCGAGCGCCGTCAGGCCGCCCGGTTCCGGCTGGAATCGATCTTCCGCTTCTGACGCCGGTCAGGCGCCGAACGCCGCCTGGACCGCCGACACGCCCGCAATCCCGCAAGCGCCCGAGCCAATGAGGCTGCGGGCGTTTTTCGCATCTACGCCGCCCAGGGCGTAGACGGGGCAGGAGGCTGACGCGGACAGGGCTCCGAACGCTCCCAGACCCAGCGGCGGCGTGGTCCGGGACGGGCCGCCCGCCGGGAAGACCGGTGACAGTACCCGGGCGTGCAGGCCGGTCGCGTCGAGTGCAAAGCCCTGGTGGGCCGCGCCGGTGATCAGCCACTGCGGATACGCCTCCGACAGGGCCCGGGCCTGATCCAGCGCGCGCTCCGGCAGATGCACTCCATCCGCGCCGACGGCTTCGGCCAGATCGGCGTCGAGGCCGATCAGCAGCCGGACGCCGCCCGCCGCCGTGATCTCGCGCAGGCGCAGGGCGGTTTCGCGGGCGTTGAGCCGGCCGAAATGACGGAACACCACGGCCGCCCCGGCCGGCAGGCGGGCCGCCGTTTCCCACGGGCGGGGCGTGCGGACGGGGTCGGTGAAGAACAACAGGGGCGGCAGGGCCACGGGAGACGTCGGCGCCCCGCTGACTTTGGCGGCGTCGCGTGCGAGGACACGGGCGACCTCCCACAGGGTTTCGGCGTCCGAGCGGTTCATGGCCTCCTCATCCCCCGATCAAGCCAATGCGTCCAGCCTCGCGGGCCGCCTCGAGATGGTGCGGGCGCGGATCGCCCGGGCCTGCCGCGCCGCCGGACGGGCCCCGGACGAGGTCGTCCTGACCGCCGTGACCAAGACCCAGCCGCCCGAGGCGATCGACGCCATACTGGCCGCGGGCCAGCGGGTGTTCGGCGAGAACCGGGTCCAGGAGGCGCAAGGCCGCTGGAAAGGCCGCTGCGCGATCCCCGGTCTGGAGCTGCGCCTGATCGGACCGCTGCAGACCAACAAGGCGGCCGACGCGGTCGCCCTGTTCGACGTGATCGAGACCCTGGACCGGCCCCGTCTGGCCGACGCCCTGGCCGCCGCCGCCGCCAAGGCGGGCAAACCCTTGCAGTTGCTGGTCCAGGTCAACACCGGGGCCGAGCCGCAGAAGGCCGGCGTCCTGCCCGAGGACGTCGACGCCCTGATCGTCCACGCCCGGTCTTTGGGGCTGACGGTCGAGGGTCTGATGTGCATTCCGCCCGCCGGCGCGGCGCCTGACAGCCATTTCGCCCTGCTGGGCGAGATCGCCCGCCGCAACGGGCTGAAGGTGCTGTCGATGGGGATGAGCGGCGATTACGAGACCGCGATCGGCCTCGGCGCGACCCATGTTCGGGTCGGATCGGCGTTGTTCGGGGAACGAAACACCCCTCAAACGCCCTCTATGGACTGAAAACCGCTCCGCTTGCGGTCAAACCCTTGGCGTAACCGCCGACGCTCGCCATTCTGGTACCCATGCCCACGCCCAAGACCATACTGATCATCGACGACGACGACGACCTGCGCGAGGCGCTGGCCGAACAGCTGGCCCTGCATGAGGCCTTCCGGCCGGTTCAGGCCTCGACCGCCGCCGAGGGCGTGCGCATGGGGCGCGAGGTGCGGGCCGACCTGATCCTGCTGGACGTCGACCTGCCCGACATGGACGGACGCGAGGCCTGCCGCCTGCTGCGCAAGGACGGGGTCTCGACCCCGATCATCATGCTGACCGGCCAGTCGTCGGATTCCGACACTGTGCTGGGGCTGGAGTCGGGGGCGAACGACTACGTGACCAAGCCCTTCCGCTTCGCTGTCCTGCTGGCCCGCATCCGGGCCCATCTGCGCAGCCACGAACAGTCCGAGGACGCCGTCTTCCGCATCGGCCCCTATGAGTTCCGGCCCGCCGCCAAGGTCCTGGTCGACGACAAGGGCCGCAAGGTGCGGCTGACCGAGAAGGAAACCAGCATCCTCAAATACCTCTATCGCGCCGGGGCCAAGGCCGTGTCGCGCGAGGAGCTGCTGACCGAGGTCTGGGGCTACAACGCCGGGGTCACGACGCATACGCTGGAAACCCACATCTACCGCCTGCGCCAGAAGATCGAGCCCGAGCCCGGGCAGGCGCGCCTGTTGCTGACCGATGCGGGCGGCTACCGGCTCCAGCCCTAACCCGGTCTCCACTCACTGAGCACCGCGCCGGTATCGCCGTCCTCGAAGGCGATGCGGTCCACCGCCGCGCCGACGATACAGGCCGGCGGCCGGTCCGGGGCGACGACCCGGCAGCGGATCACCCGGCCCACGGCCCAGCCGGCGAGGCGGCCCTCGAGCACCAGGCGATAGCCCCGGGCCGGAAACCCGACGGGCTGTTCGTCGTCGTCGCGCACCATATGCGTCAGGTCCCGGTCGCCCGACCGCCCCAACCGGGAGGCTCCGGTCGGGCGCACCATCACCAGGCCGGCCGACCGCGCCGGGGGCGGCGTCGCCGGAGCTCCGGGCGCGCGAACGGGCGAGGCGGGGCAGGCATCCGAGCGCATCCACGGCTGGTTGATCCAGATGCCGGCCAAGCCCTCGAACCCGTCGGGGGCGGGGCCGGAGGCGTCGCCCGCGGTCCAGTCGGCTGGAGACAGACTCAGACGAATCGACTGCCCGTCCGCGGAGACCGTCGCATGCGGCAGGCCGTCTCCCGCCGAAGCTTTGTCCGTCGGGGCCGGCTCCGGGCCGAAACAGCCGAACGCCACCGTCAGGGTGAAGGTGCGGCCGACCAGCGGGTCGGGCCCCGCGCGCGCGACGCCCGCGGCGGCGTCGGAGGCCGCGGCGTCGATGGCGGAGAGAAGGGCGGCCCGGTCCAGGGTGGGAGAGGCCGGAACGGGGGCCGCAGGCGCGGGCGTTTCGGCCGGCCGGGGAGGCCGGTCGCAGCCGGCGGCGACGCATCCCATGAAGACCAGCCCCGCCGCCGTTCGCCGCGTGCTGTTGACCATCGCCTCGAAAACCATGGAACAACCCTAGCATATCGTCCGCTTGGACAGGGGGCGCTGCAGGGCCCTTTCAGAAAGCCGCCGGGGGCCCGCGCCGTTCCATGACCTTCGATCAGATCGCGGCCCTGGTGGTGCTGACGGCGGTGGTGGGCGTGCTGGTGCACGGCCGGGTGAGGGCCGACGTGGTGGCCTTGACGGGGGCTGCGGCCCTTTTGCTGCTGGGCGTGGTGCGACCTGTCGAGGTGCAGGGCGCGTTCGCCAGCCCCGCTGTCATCGCCCTGGCGGGCCTGTTCGTGATCGCCTACGCCATCGAACTGTCCGGCCTGCTGGGCCTGATGATCCGGCAGGCGACGAAGCTGGCGTCGCGGGTCGGGTCGATCGGGGTCTGGGCGGTGATCGGCATGTGCGGCGTCCTCGGCGGCTTTCTCAACAACACGCCGGTGGTGGTGCTGGCGGCGCCGGTGATCCGGGACGTCGCCCAATCGCTGAAACTGTCGCCCAAACGCTTCCTGATGCCGCTCAGCCACGTTTCGGTGCTGGGCGGGCTGATGACGCTGATCGGCACCTCCACCAATCTGCTGGTCAACGACATGGCCCGCAACGCCGGACAGCCCGTGTTCAGCCTGTTCGAGATCACGCCCGTAGGCCTGAGCATCGCCGTCGTCGGCGGGCTGTGGCTGTATTTCGTCGGCGCGCGCCAGCTGGGCCGCAGCGTCGAGGCTGACGAGGCGGAGCAGGCGCGACTGGCGGAGATGGAAGAGGCGCGGCGCCAGGCGGCCGAGGCGGTCCTGGCGCGGCGGCGGCGGATCCTGCCGTTCAACCTTCCGCGCCTCGGCGAGGCGCGCGCCAACGACGACGGCTCCGGCGACGCCCATCTCGGCGACGTCGCCCTGTTCGGAGCCGCAGACCGGGCGTTCGAACTGCGCCGCGCTCTGATCGCGCTCGGGGTGTTCCTGGGGGTGGTGGCCGCCGCCGGGCTCGGCCTGGTCCCCATCGCCGCCGCGGCCTTCGCCGGCGCCGTCGCCCTGATCCTGCTCAGGGTTATCACTCCGGAAGAGGCCTATGCCGGCCTGCGGCCCGAGATCCTGTTGCTGATCGCCGGCATGGTGGTCGTCGGTGTCGCCATCGAGGTCACTGGCCTGGCGGCCATCGGGGCCGAGATGCTGATCGGGGTGATCCGTCCGTTCGGACCGCTCGTCGCGCTGATCATCCTCTATGGCGTGACCCTGTTCGCCACCGAGCTGCTGTCCAACGCCACGGTGGCGGTGCTCATCACCCCGATCGCCGTAGCCCTGGCCGAGAGCCTCGGCGTCGATCCCCGTCCCTTCCTGGTCTGCGTGATGATGGCGGCCTCGGCCGCCTTCGCCACCCCGTTCGGGTACCAGACCAATGTGCTGGTCTTCCAGATGGGCGCCTACAGCTACATGGATTTCGTACGGGTGGGCGTGCCGCTGAATCTGATCACCTGGGCGGCGGCCATGGTCGCCATCCCGATCTTCTTCCCCTTCTAGAGGTCCAGATCCACGGTGACCGGGGCATGGTCGCTGGGCTGGGTCCATTCGCGGACCGTGTCGTGGATCCGGGCCGTGCCGGGCGTCACCGCAGGCGTCAGGCCGGGCGAGGTCCAGATGTGGTCGAGGCGAAGGCCGCGGTTGGACTTGCGGAAGTCGGCGGCGCGATAGCTCCACCAGCTGGCCAGTTTCTGCGGCTCGGGAATCTGGTCCCGCACCACATCGGCGAAACCGCCGGCGGCCTGGAGGCGGCGCAGGGTCTCCACCTCCAGCGGGGTGTGGCTGACGATCTTCGACATGTAGCGGTGGTTCCAGACGTCGTTCTCGCCCGGCGCGATGTTGAAATCGCCCGCCAGCACCAGCGGGCGCTGTCTGTCGCGCCCCGCCATCTCGGCGGTGAGCCGCTCGTAGAAGTCCATCTTGTGATCGAATTTCGGGTTCACGGCCCGGTCGGCGATGTCGCCTCCGGCCGGGATGTAGAAATTCTGGATCTCGACGTCGTCGACCACGATCCCGACGCAGCGGGCGTGCTTCTCACGGCAGACGTCCAGCGCAGGGGCCGCCGCGATTGGCTTGCGGCTGGCGATGGCGACGCCGTGCCAGCCCTTCTGGCCGCCGATCTTCAGATGGGGCATGCCCATGGCCTCGAAGGCGGCGCGCGGGAATTGGTCCTCGAGGCATTTGATCTCCTGCAGGCACAGGACGTCGGTTCCGCTCTCCTCGACGAAGCGGGCGACCTGATCGATGCGCAGGCGGACGGAGTTGATGTTCCAGGTGGCGATGCGAAGCATGGGATGGCTCTAGCAGCCCGAAGCGTCCTGCACACCGCGATCAAGCAGCGAGCCGCCGCGCGGCGAGCGGTAGCGCCCCGAGGGCGACTCTGTCGCCCAATAAAAAAGCGCCCGATCGGGGGGATCGGGCGCTGGAAGGTTCGTCTCTCGCCGCCGGGAAGGGGATGAAATCCATAGCGGTCGGGTCGGCTCCCGCCGACCTGTTGCGAAAGTGCCACGGCGGACGAAAAAAGTCAACTCGCCCGGAGCGGGAATTATCCGCGGCGCGGGCGGCGGGTCGGATCGTCGAGCCGGAACAGGCTGGCCGCCAGGCCGGGGGCCGGCTGCAGCGAGGTCAGCTGGGTGCGGGTGCGGCCGCCTTGCGCATCCGTGATGGTCCACTCGTGCAGCCGCAGGGGCGAACCGGCGAAGGACAGGATGACAGAACCGTCGTTGGGACGGCGGTTATCGCGGGCGGTGATGGCGAAGGCGCCCGAGGCCATGCGGGTCACGCGGTCGATGCGCACGCCCTGGTCGAGACGCACGGTGCGGGCGAGGAAGGTCGACAGGGGCGTGGAGCCCAGGGGCACCTGACGGAAGACGTTCAGGCGCGGATCGTAGCGTTTGACGTTCGAGCCGTCCGACACGACCAGCAGGCCGGCGGGGTTGGTGTATTCGAAGCGCATCTTCCCGGGGCGCTGGATCCAGAAACGGCCCTCGCGGCGTTGCGCGCCCGAGGTCTCGACGAAATTGCCCTGGGCCGAGGTCAGGCCCTGCAGATACGCCTGCGCCTGGGCCACGACGGCGCGGTCTTCCGCCGACAGGCCGGCCTGGGCGGCGGCCGGCAGGGCGGCGAAGGCCGTGATGGCGGCGGTTCCGAAAGCGAAGGCGCGGCGTGAGACGGTCATAGGGTCTTCTCCCGTTCGGGATGGTTTTCGATCATGCCGTCATACGGACTGCGAAAGGCGGGGGCATGACCCGAGCCTGACCATATTCCGGCGCTGCGATGAAGCCCTGTTCAGGATCAACAGGCGGACGGCGGTCCGGACGAACGCGGACAGGGCCTCTCCGTTGCGGCGAGCGACGAAAATGTCCGATGAAAACTCGTGGGTACTTCGGACAATTCGGACAGTTTCATCGCTTCTCCGGCGCCGCCAACCGGCGAGGGCCATCGTATCGCGTCCATGGAGGGCGCCTGGCGGCGATCGCTACATTGGCGGCGGGCCGGCGAGGATGTCGCGCTTGCCGGCGTGGTTGGCCTGGCTGACGACGCCTTCCTGCTCCATCCGTTCGATCAGCGAGGCGGCGCGGTTGTAGCCGATTTGCAGGCGGCGCTGGATGTAGCTGGTCGAGGCCTTGCGGTCGCGCGTGACCACGGCCACGGCGCGGTCGTAGAGGTCGTCTCCTGACCCGCCGCCCTCGTCGTCGAAGGCGCTGTCGCCGTCGCCGTCCGGATCGTCGGTGATCAGGTCCAGATAGTCGGGCTCGGCCTGGGAGCGCAGGTGTTTGCAGACCTCGTCGACCTCCTGATCGGTCACGAACGGGCCGTGCAGGCGGGTGATGCGGCCGCCGCCGGCCATGTAGAGCATGTCGCCCTGCCCCAGCAGCTGCTCGCCGCCCTGTTCGCCGAGGATGGTGCGGCTGTCGATCTTGGAGGTGACCTGGAAGCTGATCCGGGTCGGGAAGTTGGCCTTGATGGTGCCGGTGATGACGTCCACCGACGGGCGCTGGGTGGCCATGATCAGATGGATGCCGGCGGCGCGGGCCATCTGGGCCAGACGCTGGACGGCGCCCTCGACGTCCTTGCCGGCGACCAGCATCAGGTCGGCCATCTCGTCCATGACCACGACGAGGAAGGGCATGGGTTCGGGGCGGATCTTCTCGGATTCGTAGACCGGGCGGCCCTGGTCGTCGAAGCCGGTCTGGACCGTGCGTTCGAAATGCTCGCCCTTGGCCACGGCCTCGCGGGCGCGCTCGTTGTAGGAGGCGATGTTGCGCACGCCGAGCTTGGACATGCGGCGATAGCGGTCCTCCATCTCGCGCACGGTCCATTTCAGCGCGACGACGGCCTTCTTGGGATCGGTGACGACCGGGGCCAGCAGGTGCGGGATGCCGTCATAGACCGACAGCTCCAGCATCTTGGGGTCGATCATGATGAAGCGGCATTCGGCGGGGGTCAGCCGGTAGAGGATCGACAGGATCATCGCGTTGACCCCGACCGACTTGCCCGAGCCCGTGGTCCCGGCGATCAGCAGGTGGGGCATGCGCGCCAGGTCGGCGACATAGGGCTCGCCGCCGATGGTTTCGCCCAGCGCCAGCGGCAGCAGGTGGGCGGGCTTGTCGTATTCGGTGGAGGCCAGCAGGTCGCGCAGATAGACGGTCTCGCGCCGGGCGTTGGGCAGTTCGATGCCGATGGCGTTGCGGCCCGGCACGACCGAGATGCGGCAGGCGCGGGCCGACATGGAGCGGGCGATGTCGTCAGACAGGGCCACGACGCGGCCGTGCTTCACGCCGGGCGCCGGGACCAGTTCGTACAGGGTGACGACGGGGCCGGGGCGGATCTGGTCGATGACGCCGCGCACGCCGAACTCCTGCAGCACGCCTTCCAGCATCTTGGCGTTCTGTTTCAGCGCCTCCTCGTCGACCGAGGCGACGCGTTTGGCGGGCTTGGTCAGCATGCCCAGCGGCGGCAGGTCGAAGCCGCCGGAAGGCCGGGCGAAGTCGAAGGCGGCCTGGTTGTCGTCGAGCTCGCGTTTCGAGGCCTTCGGGGCCTTGGCGGCGGCGACCTTGGGCTCGGGCGCGCCGCGGGCGGGGACAGGGGCGTCCCACGGCGGGGACTCTTCTTCCGGAGCGAGGCTCAAGGGGGCGTAGTCGTCGGGTTCGGGGGCCGGACGCGGACGGGGCGGGGCCTTGGCGGCGGCGGCGCGGCGGGCTTTCGCCGGGGCCGGGGCCATGGCGCGGCCGCTGCGGGCCCAGACGAGGGCATCGCCGAGATCGGACGTCCTCAGGCCGATAGCGTAGCCGATGGCCCACAGGGCGACGGGGAAGAAGATGACGCCGGCGATGATCGGGGCGCCGGGAATGCGCAGCGCCGTGCACGCCATACGGATCAGTCCCACGATGGCGTCGCCCCACAGGCCGCCGAGGCCGGCGGCCAGCGGCCATGCGGCCGGCGCGGTCAGGGCCGACAGGGCGGCGGACAGGGCCAGGACGCCGCCAGCTGCCGAGAGGGCCTTCAGGGGCGTCGGCTTCAATCTTTGCTGGATGACGTCGCCTATGGCGGAGGCCAGTCCGAAGGCGATCAGCAACAGGGCGGCCGGGAAGGCGGCCATGCCCAGCGACTGCATGAACAGGTCGGCGAACAGGGCGCCGTTCAGGCCCAGCCAGTTGGTCGGGGCCAGATCCGAGGCGGCGTTCAGGCTGGGATCGGCCGGATTCCACGAGATCAGCGCCGCCAGCAGCAGGGCCGCCAGCAGGGCCTGCAGCACGCCGCGGAATTTGATCGCGATGGGCGCGCCCCACAGGATGCGGGCGCCGAACCAGGCGCGCTGGCCGATGGCGAGGGCGGCGGACATGGCGGGGACGAAACTCCGGACGGTCGAACAGACCCGCTGTTGTCACCCCGGCAGGGTTAAGGGGTCATTTACCAGAGGGCTCTGCGAAGGGGTCACACGATCACGGACGCAACCGGTCTGCGGGGAGAGAACGGCAGAACCGGGCCCCAACCGAAGCGCAGCACAAGATCAGGCCGCAGCCCGGCCTCCCCGACAAGCGCCGCGAGCGCCGGCCTCAGCCCGGCCACCTCGACCGGCTGGTTGACGAAGGCGCAGCGGAGATCCAGGGCGGTGGCGGCCAGCATGAATCGCTGGCAGGCGCGCCCGACCGTCATCCAGTGCGCCGGATCCGCGCGCTCCGCCAGAAACACCGCCAGACCGGACGAGGACCCGATCTGTCGGGCGTAGCGCTCGTTCTCCGCCGCCGCGCCGAAGAAGCGGTCGAAGGCGATTCCGCCCAAGCTGGCAGGCAGGATGGGATTGCCGCTCGACGCCGAGTACAGGCCGTCGCCGGTCCGCATGGCGTCGGCTGGATTGAACCGGAGCCACCGCTTCAGCTCGGCCATGAAGGCCGGATCGGTCATCTGCGCCTCATTGCCGGCGACGACGAGATCCCGCGCCTGATCGATGCGCGGCCGGTCAGTCAGCAGGATCATCCGCACGCCGGGCGTGTCCGCGGCCCGCCGCAGGGTTTCGAGGTCGCGATTCGCCACGGGCCGGCCGTCGTACAGCGTCCGGCTGCAGCGGCGCGCGGGGATGGCGGCGAACAACGGGTCGGCTCGCTCCGGCCCAGCCTCCATGACAAATCGGGCGCCCGATCCGTCCGAGGACAGGGCTCCGGGCCGCCCCGTCGCGATCGCGGCGATGCGCAGATTTTCCGCCGCGCAGCCGAGGCTGACGAACAGATGATGGTCGTCCGGGTCGACCACGGGGGTGCGCCGCGAAAGATCGGGCAGGATGTCGATCGTCCCGCCCTCGATCCGGAACCGCCAGGGCTGGGTGTTGTGGCCGTTCGCGGCCAGGGTCGCGTACCGGATCAGATCGGCTGTCGCCGGATCGGGCGGCAGGGCCGCGCGCAGCCGGTCCGAATAGCGGTCGTAGTCGCCTGCTGAGCCCGTCGCGGCGCGCCAACCGACGAGTCCGGCGCCGCTCGCCAGAGCGATCGCGCCGCCCCCAAGGAGCAAGTCCCGCCGTTTCATCGCCAGCCTCCAGCCTGAGCCATAGCGCCGCAGTCGCGACGGGGCTTTGACCTCGCTCAATCACGGCGCGACAAGGGAGGATGGCCGATACAGAACACTATGACCTTATCGTCGCCGGCGCGGGGCTGGTCGGGGCGACCTTCGGACTGGCGGCGGCCCAGGGCGGGCTGAAGGTCGTGCTGGTTGATCCGCAGCCCTTCTCCCTGCAGCTGGCGCCGGTGTTCGACGGCCGGTCGACGGCCATCGCCTTTTCGACCTTCCGCATGCTGGACGCGCTGGGCGTGGGCGCGGCCCTGCGTCCGCACGCCTGCCGGATGGACCGGATTCTGGTCACCGACGGGCGGCGGCCGGGGGCGGCCTCGCGGCCGGCGGGTTCGGCCTTCCTGCGCTTTGACGCGGACGAGATCGGCGACCGCACCGACGGGGAGCCGCTCGGCTATATGGTCGAGAACCGGCGCATCCGGATCGCACTGGCCGAGGCCGTCATGGCCGCCGGGATCGAGGTCCGGGCGCCCGCATCGGTCGCGGCCGTGGAGGCCGGACCGGCGCGGACCGTGGTGACGCTCGCCGATGGCGCGCGGCTGGAGGCCCCGCTGGTGGTCGGGGCGGAGGGCCGCGGCTCACGGGTGAGACAAGCCGCCGGGATCGACACGGTCGGCTGGGGCTATGGCCAAAGCGGCGTCGTGGCGACCGTGTCCCTGGGCCGGGACCACGGCAATGTGGCGCATGAGTATTTCCTTCCGGCGGGCCCGTTCGCCATCCTGCCCCTGACCGAACAGCGGGCCAGTCTGGTGTGGACCGAGACGACGCGCCGCGCCGAAGCGTTGAAGGCCGCGTCGGACGCCGCCTTCCAGTCGCATCTGATGCGGCGGTTCGGGGACTTCCTGGAGGATGTGACGGTGGTCGGGCCACGCTTCGTCTATCCGCTGTCGCTGCAGCTGGCCGAGGCGATGACCGCACCCCGCACCGCCCTGATCGGCGACGCCGCCCACGCGGTGCATCCGGTGGCGGGACAGGGGCTGAACATGGGACTGAAGGACGCCGCCGCCCTGGCGGAGGTGCTGGTCGAGGCCATGAGGCTGGGCGAGGACATCGGCTCGGAGACGGTGCTGGACCGCTACGCCCGCTGGCGGCGGTTCGACAACACCGCGCTGGCGGCGGGTTTCGACGGCTTCGTGCGGCTGTTCTCGAACGACGCGCCGCCGGTGCGGCTGGCGCGCGGTCTGGGCATAGCGGCGGTCAACCGGATTGCGCCGTTGCGGCGGGCCTTCATGCACGAGGCCGGCGGGGCGACGGGAGATTTGCCGAAACTGCTCAGGGGCGAAGCGGTCTAATCCAGCGTCCGCGCCTCTTCCGGCAGCATGATCGGCACGCCGTCGCGGATCGGATAGGCCAGTTTCGCGCCTTTCGAGACCAGCTCCTGCCGCTCGCGGTCATAGGTCAGCCTGCCGCGCGTGACCGGGCAGACCAGCACCTCCAGCAGGCGGGGATCGACCGAGGCGGGGGTGTGGAAGGTATCGGACATGGAAGCTTTCTAGAGGTCGCTCGCGGGCGGCGCTACTCGGGTGCGACCATCACTGCATCTGCGGGGTGTCGCCCTCGCCGTCGCTGGCGGCGTCGATGGTCAGCAGGGCGGTCAGCACGCCCGAGCGGTCGATCAGGCCGGGCGCTTCCAGCAGGGCCTGTTTCTCGGACGGTTCGAACGGCAGGGCCATGGACAGGCTGTTGACCAGGGCCTCGGGCGGAGCGGTTTCGGCGGTGTCCCAGTCGATGTCGAGGCCGCGCGTCTCCAGATAGGCGCGCAGGGCGTCCAGCAGACCGTCGCGGTCCAGGCCGATGTCGTCGACCGGCGGGGCGGTCAGATCGTCCTCGAACGGGGCGAAGTCGGCGCGGATCTGGCGGTAGGGGGTCTGGACCGGCAGTTCGCTGGCCAGACGAAAGCGGGCGCAGCCGGTGAGGGTGATCAGATAGCGGCCGTCCGAGGTCTCGGCGAAACTGGTGATCCGCCCGGCGCAGCCGACGGGCGACAGATTGGGCAGGCGGGCCGGACCGGCCTGGGGCTGGAGCATGCCGATGATGCGGTCGCCGGCCATCGCGTCATCGACCATGTTCAGATAGCGCGGTTCGAAGATGTTCAGCGGCAGCTGGCCGCGCGGCAGCAGGATGGCGCCCGGGAGCGGGAAGACGGGGATCACCTGCGGCAGGTCGGCGGCCTTCACATATCCCTGCGCCATCCGGGACCTCCTATGCGAACAGGATGGAGGACAGGCGGCGGCGGCCATCCCGTGCGATGTCGGAGGCTCCGCCCGCGGCGTCGAAGACGACCAGCAGCTGTTTGCGGGCGGCCTGGTCGTTCCATTCGCGGTCGGCGGCGACGATGGCCAGCAGGCTGTCGACCGCGCCCTTCAGATCGCCGGCCGAGGCCTGGGCCAGCGACAGGTCGTAGCGGGCCTGATGGTCTGCGGGGTTGGCGGCGACCCTGGCTTCCAGTTCGGACGCCGCGCCGGTCGGGGCGGCCGAGGCGAGGGCCAGCTGGGCGCGGACGCTCTGGACCGTGGGCTCCTTCGAGTCCTGCGGGGCCATGGCGATGGTCTGTCGGGCCTGGTCGGCGTCGCCATCGGCCAGATAGACGCGGGCCATGCCGGCGATGGCCTTTTCGTTGCCGGGCTCGATGGTCAGCAACTGGGCGAAGGCCTGGGCCGCGCCGCCGAGGTCGTTCAGCGACAGCGATTCCTCGCCCAGCGACAGCAGCTGTTCGATGTCGGAGTTGCCGCTTTCGCCCCCCGTCAGCTTGTCAATGAAGGCCTTGAGCTGGCTGTCCGGCACGGCGCCCTGGAAGCCGTCGACCGGCTGGCCGTTGACGAAGGCGTAGACGGTGGGGATCGACTGGACGCGCAGCTGGCCCGCATAGGCCGGGTTCTTGTCGACATCGATCTTGACCAGTTTCACCGCCCCGCCGGCGGCGCGGACGGCCTTTTCGATCATCGGCGTCAGGGTCCGGCAGGGTCCGCACCATGTGGCCCAGAAATCGACCAGCACCGGCTGGGTCCTCGACGCCTCGATGACGTCGGTCATGAAGCCGGCGTCCGAGCCGTCCTTGATCAGGTCGTCAGGCAGGGCGGTGGGGTCGGCGAGGCTCATGGTTTGTCCTGTGGTCGGATAGGCGTAACGCGGCAGCAAACAGATGGTCGCGACGACCCTTCGCCTCAAGGGCGGTCAGGTGGGATCGCCGCCCGCCCCGGCGGGGCTCAACTTCCAGCGGATCTTGGTTTCGGAATCGGTGCGGGCCGAGCCGCGCACCACGATCTGCAGCGAGCGCCGGGTCAGGCCCTCGTCGATGTGCACCGAGGGCTCGATGGCCACGTCGGGTCCGTCGGTGCGGAACCACCAGCCGCGGCCCGAATGGCCGCGCAGCAGGATGGAGCGGCGGTCGCGGGCCAGCGAGGCCTGGACGCCGGGCTCGAGCTGGAAACGCACGGCATAGGGGGCGGCGATGGCGCGGACGACGTCCTTCTGGCCCGGGGCGGGGTGCAGCCGCTCCTCGGCGCGCAATTCGTCGAGCCGCTGGTCCAGATACAGGCGGCGCTGGTGCAGCAGGCCGTAGTCGTGGACCCAGCCGTCGTGCTCGACCTCCAGCCAGACCGCGCCCTCGCCGTCGCGCTGATCGACCACGACGTGCAGCGGCCGGCCCACCAGACGGTGGTCCAGCAGATCCCCTTTCCAGCCGCCGAGGGGCTCTCCGGTCGAGCCGTCTCCAAGGGTCAGGGTCGAATGGCCGGGCGCGAGGCGCAGGCCCTGACGGTCGGCGGCGCGCGGGGTCCAGCCGCAGCCGGTGACCAGCCGGTCCTTGCCGCAGACGATCTCCAGCGCCATCGGCTGGGCGCAGGCGGCGGCCGACCAGGCGCCGCGGGCCGGGGCGGCGACGTCGGCGGCGATGGTCAGAAGCGGGCTGCGGATGCGGGTGATCCCGGCGACGGTTCCGCCCGCGGCGTCCGGATGGGTTTCGTCATGGACACGGGCGGCGGCGACGCGGGCTGCGGTCGAGGGACCGCCGCCCTGCATGGCGATCAGCCGGCCGTCGGGCAGGGTCTGCAGGCGCAGGGCGCGGGTCAGGCGCTGGATGGCGGCGCGAACGGCGTCCGGCGCGGCGTCTGAAACCTGCGACAGGGCGTCGTCGAGCGTCAGCAGGTCGAGCAGGAGTTCCAGCCCGGCTTCCGGGCTGCGGGTGGCGTGGCCGCCGTCGGGGCCGACGGTGCGGTCGAGGGCGCCGGGCAGGCCGTTCAGGGCCGAGCGGCGCAGGGCGACGCCCGGCGCGCCGGCGAGGGTGCAGCCGACGATGGCGGCGGCGGTGAGGCGCTCGGCCTTGCCGGCCAGGCCGCCCGGCGGGCGCAGCAGCTGGCGGCCCTGACGGCCGAGAATGTCGGCCAGTCGGACCCGCTCGGCCTCGGTAGCGACCTGCCCCATGCGGCGGGCGGCGCAGGACAGATGAATGGCGCGGCGGGCGAGGATGTCCGGGCCCCAGGCGAAGGGCGACCAGCGCGAGAAGGCGTCGGCCCAGGCCAGGGTCAGGCGCACGGCCTCGCGCGCGCCGCGTTCGCCCTGAAGCATAAGGGACGGCAGCCAGGCGAAGCTGTGCAGTTCGACGGCGAAGGCGCGGGTCGGGCTGGGCCGGTTCCACGGATCCTCGGGGGCGCCGGCCTCGAGGCTGGATCCGGCGAGGGTGAATTTCCCGCCCAGAACCGTCTTGCCCTGAACCGGATCGACGGGGCGGAAGTCGCGCGGGGTGGCCGCGAAGCCCAGGGCCGGACGCCCCTTGAGGGTCAGGCTGTAGCCCGGCAGGCCATAGAGCTCGATCCACAGCTGGCGGGTCAGCAGCCGGCCGATGACGGCCGGCCACAGGCCGGGGCCGCTGGAGACGCCGGTGGTCTTGACGGGAGTCCGCATCGGGGCCCCGCGCAGACCGGGGATTTCTCCGGGCGCGGGACCGTCGGCTTCGGGGCGGGCGAAGGGTCCGGGAGGGCTCACGCTGCCTTCAGGGCCTGGATGTTGGCGGCATAGGCGGAAGGCCCGCCGCGGAAGACGGCCGTGCCGGCGACCAGGGCGTCGGCCCCGGCGGCGACGCAGGCGCCGGCGTTGGCGGCGGTGACTCCGCCGTCGACCTGCAGGTGCGCCTTCGAGCCGGCGGCGTCGAGGATGGCGCGGGCCTTTCCGATCTTGCGCAGGGTGGTGTCGATGAAGGACTGGCCGCCGAAGCCCGGATTGACCGACATCAGCAGGACCAGATCGACCAGCTCGACCACGTCGTCGAGCACGCTCAGCGAGGTGCCGGGGTTCAGGACCACGCCGGCTTTCGCGCCCAGCTGGCGGATGCGGCCAAGGGTGCGGTGCAGGTGCGGCCCGCTCTCGGGATGGACGGTCAGGATGTCGGCGCCGGCCTCGCGGTAGGCCTCCAGCCAGGGATCGACCGGGGCGACCATCAGGTGGACATCGAACGGCAGGGCCGTATGCGGCCGCAGGGCCTTCACCACATCGGGGCCGATGGTGATGTTGGGGACGAAATGCCCGTCCATGACGTCGACGTGGATCCAGTCGGCGCCGGCGGCGTCGAGGGCGCGGACCTCCTCGCCCAGACGGGCGAAGTCGCTGGCGAGGATCGAGGGGCAGATCAGGGGCGCGGCCATGTCAGCGGGATAAGGCGGGTCGGGGGCGGGAGCAAGGCGCAGGCTTGGGTTCGGGGTCCTGGGGAGCTACACGGTTCAGTCATTGGCCAGGATGGAGACCCCCGATGAGCGAACATGTCGCGACCGTGGAATGGAGCCGGGGCGGCCAGCCCTTCAGCGACAACCGCTATTCCCGCGCCCACGACTGGCGGTTCGACGGCGGGGCGGTGGTTCGGGGCTCCTCGGCTCCGTCCAGCGTGCCGGAGCCGATGTCGGACGCGGCGGCCGTGGACCCCGAAGAGGCGCTGGTGGCGGCGGTGTCCAGCTGCCACATGTTGTTTTTCCTCGCCTATGCGGGCAAGGCCGGCTTCGTGGTCGACCGCTACAGCGACGACGCCGTGGGCCGTCTGGGCAAGGACGAGCGCGGCAAGATCTCGATCACCGAGGTGACGCTGCGGCCCGCAGTCGTCTTCTCGGGCGAGACCCGGCCAGACGCGGCGGCGCTGGAGGTGCTGCATCACCGGGCGCATGAGGCCTGCTACATCGCCAATTCGATCCGCGCCGAGGTGACGGTCGAGCCGCGCTAGACCTTCGGCGCCACGGCGACGTCGTTCAGAAGGGCCGTGAACCGCCGCACCGCCTCCTCGGCAAGGTCCGGGTGGTAGCGCATCGGCGGCGCGGTCATGGGCTCGTCGAAGGAATGGGTGCCGTCGGCGATCCAGGTCTCGACATCGGCTCCGCAGCGCCGGACCATGTCATGCACCCGTTCGGCGTTGCGGACCGTGGTCAGGTGGTCGGTGCGCGAGATGACGGCCAGGGTCTTCGGGCAATGGGTCCACGGCCGCATCCGGTTGACTGCGCCGATGCCGACGTAGGGATAGGCCAGATAGGCGCCGATCACGCCGTCGAGAGAAACCGCGCCGGGATCCTCGACGCCGAGCATGCGCCGCCCGCGCGGCGAGCTCATCGCCTCCATGATGCCCCAGCCGCCGTGGCTCCAGCCGGCCAGAACGATCTTCGAGGCGTCCACGTCACGCCGTTGGGACACGCCGTACAGCGCCGCCAGCACGTCGCCGGCCCGCTGCGAGCCGTGCAGCAGGACACCGGTGCAAACCATGGCCATGGCGAACTGGCGGCTCCAGCCGCGCGGCCTGTAGGAATCGACGATGACCGCCCGCCAGCCAGCTGCGACGGCCGCCGCGGCATAGCGCGGCAGGTGGTCGCGCAGACCCCCGCAGCCGTGGAACAGGATCACGGTCGGACGCGGCCGGTCGTCATCCGGGCCGACCACGAGGGCATGAGGTTCCAGGCGAGCCCAGCGGTCGGCGAGAGTATCCATGCCGGACAGCCTAGCCGTTGTGATCGCTTTTTCCGAGATAGACATCGATCAGATATCGTCCGTCAGACCCTTGCGGCCCGAAGCGGCGTTCCAGCTCGGCCATGATCGTGGCGTCGACCAGACGCTTCTTTTCCTCGGAGCGGGCGCGGCGGCGCCTGAAGCCGGCCGCCACGCCCCGGGCGAACTCCATCTGCCGGGCGCGGACGCGGATGTTGACCGAGGTGTCCTCGCCCAGCTCGATGAACCGGGCCATCGGCCCGGCCATGAGGTCCTTCAGCGTCCACGGCATGTCAAAATACGCCGAGTTCGACAGCAGGACGTAGTCGTCGATGGCGGCCCAATCCACCGAACCGTCGCGCCGCCTCGGAGGCCTGTGCCTATTGCGGACTGCCGCCTCGTATTCCGCCCGGGCGAGCCAGCGGGCCCTGACCCGCCTCGCCAGCCGCATCCGGGCGGTCTGGCGACGGACCCATTTGCGGGCGCGATCCGGAAGGGAGGTCGGTCGGTTCTGCATATGGCCAAGATTGGAAGGAGCCCGTCAGGGCGCAATCCGTATCCGGCCGCCCGTTAGTGCCGGAAGACCCGCACTCCCGTAAAGGCCATGGCCACGCCGGCCTCGTCGGCGGCGGCGATGACCTCGTCGTCGCGGATCGAACCGCCGGGCTGGATCACCGCCGTCGCCCCGGCCGCGACCGCTTCCAGCAGACCGTCGGCGAAGGGGAAGAAGGCTTCGGAGGCGCAGGCGCTGCCTTGGGCCAGCGAATGGGCCAGGCCCTTGGCCTCGCCGGCTTCGCGGGCGCGGATGGCGGCGATGCGGGCCGAGTCGCGGCGATTCATCTGGCCGGCGCCGATGCCGGCGGTCTGTCCGTCCTTCGCATAGACAATGGCGTTCGACTTGACGTGCTTGGCCACGGTGAAGGCGAACAGCATGTCCTCGATCTCCTGCGGCGTCGGCTGGCGGCGGGTGACGATCTTCAGGTCGGCGGGGGCGATGCGGCTGCGGTCGCGCGACTGGACCAGAAAGCCGCCGGCCACCGAGCGGAACACCTCGCCGGCCGCCAGCGGGTCGGGCAGGCCGTCGGTCAGCAGCAGGCGCAGGTTCTTCTTGGCGGCGAAGATGGCTTGCGCCTCCTCGTCGGCGCCGGGGGCGATGACCACCTCGGTGAAGATGTCGGTGATCAGTTTCGCATCCGCGCCCGAGAGGGGCCGGTTGACTGCGACCACGCCGCCGAAGGCCGAGACGGCGTCGCATTCCAGCGCGCGGGCATAGGCGGTCGACAGGTCGGCGCCCACAGCGACACCGCAGGGGTTGGCGTGTTTGACGATGACGCAGGCGGGGGCCTCGAACTCCGCGACCAGTTCGTATGCGGCGTCGGCGTCGGCGATGTTGTTGTAGCCCAGCTCCTTGCCCTGCAGCTGGCGGGCGTGGGCGACGCCGGGGCGCGCATCACCCGTGCGGTAGAAGGCGCCGGTCTGATGCGGGTTCTCGCCGTAGCGCAGGGTCTGGGCCAGGGAGCCGGCGATGGATTTGCGCGCGGGGGCGGCGTCCTCGACCTGACCGGCGAACCAGCCCGAGACGGCGGCGTCATAGGCGGCGGTGCGGGCGAAGGCGCGGGCGGCGAGGCGTTTGCGAAGCTCAAGCGTGGTCGCCCCCTCGGTCTTCAGCGCCTCCAGCAGTTCGGCGACGGAGGTCTGGTCGACGCAGACGGCGACATAGCCGTGGTTCTTGGAGCCGGAACGGATCATGGCCGGGCCGCCGATGTCGATGTTCTCGACCACGGCGTCGAAACCGCCGCCGGACGCCACCGTGGCCTCGAACGGATAGAGGTCGACCCAGACGATATCGATCGGGCCGATGTTGTGGGTGGTCATGGCCTCGGCGTGGTCGGCCGCGCCGCGCACGCCCAGCAGGCCGCCGTGGACCACGGGGTGCAGGGTCTTGACCCGGCCGTCCATCATCTCGGGGAAGCCGGTCAGATCGGCGACGTCCTTCACCGGCACGCCGAAGCCGGCGATGGCGGCGCGGGTGCCGCCCGTCGAGACCAGTTCGACGCCGAGGTCGTGCAGGGTGCGGGCGGCCTCCTCCAGTCCGGTCTTGTCGGACAGGGAGATCAGGGCGCGCATCGGCGCCACGCGGTCGGGCGCGGGAGGAAAATCGGGAGCGGCGGGCATGGCGGCGTCCGTATCTGGCGTGGGGGTCGGGGAGACGCGCCGCCTCTAGCATCAGTCGCGCCGGGATAGAACGTCCTTGACTCATTTCGACGATTAGCTAATTGTCTCATCATGAGTCAGGTTTTCAAGGCCCTTTCCGATCCGACGCGGCGCCGCGTTCTGCAACTGCTGCAGAACGGGCCGATGAGCGCAGGAGATCTGAGCGATCAGTTCGACGTCTCCAAACCGACGATGTCGGCGCATTTCGCGGTGCTGAAGGAGGCCGATCTGGTGCACGCCGAGAAGGCCGGCAAGTCCGTCATCTATCACCTGAAGCTCTCGGTGCTGGAAGAGGCGCTGCTGGGCTTCGTCGGTTCATTCAACCTCGGCGCGGAAACGCCTGGGCCCAAAAAGGAGACTGCGAAATGAACAAGGATCTGGTTGGAAGCCTCGCCTGGGCCGGCGGCCTGATCGGCCTGGGCCTCGTCGCGAGTTTCGCGCGGCAGCAGGGCTATATCGACGCCGATACGACCACCCGCATCGTCCTGACCGCCATCGGACTGATGGTCGCCTGGTTCGGAAACCGGATGCCCAAGGCGTTCGTCCCGAGCGCCCGCGCCCGCCAGGCCACCCGGGTCGCCGGCTGGTCGATGGCGCTGAGCGGACTGATCTATGCGGCGCTCTGGGCCTTCGCCCCGCTTGAGGTGGCGTTGATTGTCGGATGCGGCGCGGTGATCGCCGGGATAGCCGTGACCTTCCTCTACTGCCTGTCGTTGCGGTCCCGGGGAACGGCGGCCTAGGTCATTCGCCCAGCCGGGCGAAATCCACCACCATCGGCTCGCGCCCGATCAGCGACAGGAACCGCCGGAACGCCGCCTGCGCCAGCGCTGTCGTCGCCGTATTGGTCAGGGGGTGGAAGTTGACGATGTCGGCGTCCCACAGGGCCTTGTCGAGGACGAAGGTCACCCGCCGGTCCGGATCGTTGATCAGCCCCAGGGCGGTGACCGACCCGCCGCGCACGCCCAGCGTCTCGTACAGCAGGGCCTCGGCGCCGAAGGACAGCTTGTCCGAGCCGATGGTCCTGGGCGCGCGCTTCAGATCGACGACCGTGTCCTGACGGGCGGAGATCAGCCACAGACGGCCCTTCTTGTCCTTGAGAAACAGGTTCTTGGTGTGGGCGCCGGGCATGGCGGCCTTGAGCTCCAGCCCTTCCTCGACGCGGAAGACGGCGGGGTGGTCCCGGGTCGTTTGATCAACGCCCTTGTCGGCCATCCACGCCAGAAGGCGGTCGCGGTTGAAGGCGGGAGGCGGCGTCGGCTTGTCTTCGGTCATCCGCCGAAGCTAGGGAAGATGATCTGCCCCGCCTAGTCGCCCGGAGATCGTCGTGGAACTCGAATGCTATCCGATGACGCAAACGCCGCCGGACCTGGTGCCCGGCCGGCAGTCGCGCAACTGGATGGACGCCTTCGCCAGCCGGCATCCCTATCGCTGCCTGCCGCTGAACATGGCCAACACCACGGGCTGGGAGATCCTGTGCCCGCTGACCTTCACCGCCGAATGGAACGGCGGCCCCAGTCAGGCGGACATCGTCATCACGCCTGAACGACACAATGCCGACCTGACCCATGTCGTGACCTCGCATTTCTCGCGCGGGGTTCTGACCATGCATCCGCAGTATCTGTTCCGCACGCCTCCGGGCTGGGGCCTGCTGGCTGGCGGGTCGCCCAACCATATGAAGGACGGCATCCAGCCTCTGGTCGGGCTGATCGAGACCGACTGGCTGCCCTTCCCCTTCACCATGAACTGGCTGTTCACCCGTCCGGGCCGGGTGAAGTTCGAGAAGGGCGAGCCCTTCTGCTTCATCACCCCGATCGAGCACCGCAAGGTCGAAACCATGCAGCCGGTGATCCGCTCGCTGGAATCCAATCCGGTCATGCACGGCCAGTTCGAGGCCTGGAACCGGGCCCGCACCGATTTCAACAAACGGCTGGCCTCCGGCGATCCCGACGCGGCCAAGGAGGCGTGGCAGCGCTACTATTTCAAGGGCGAGATCCCCGAGGATCTCGGCACGGCGCCCGAGACCCACGTCAACAAGCGCCGGCTCAAGTCGCCGCGCGTGGGCTGAACCCTCCCCGCCGCCGCGGGGAGGTCAGGCATCACATCGGCCGGGTGACGCGCGGGCCGAGGTTGGAGATCACTTCGCCGGCGTCGAAGGCGTTCGGATCGCCGGCCGGCTTGGCGCCGCGGCCCATGACGATCTCGGCCGTGGCCTCGAAACGGTCGATCTCGCGCACGTCGAAGTCGCGGCTGCCCCAGAAGGGGTCGCCCCACGGGCTCCAGTAGCCGCGGCGGTAGTAGCGCCACGACGGACCCCAGAAGGGGCTGTACCGGTCATAATAAAAGGGATCGGGAGTGGCTTGCAGACGCACGTCGCGGTCGACGGCGCGATTGACGGTGGCGAACCAGTCGTAGCCGTTCTCGCGGGTGACCTCGGCCGCGCGCAGCAACAGGCCCATCTCGACCTGTTCGCGTGAGGTCACGGAATTGCCCGAGAAGCTGACGCGATACCGGTCGGCGTCGACACGCTGTTCGGAATAGCCGTAGCGGCTGCCTTCGCCGGCCGGGCCATAGGGGGTGGCCGTGGCGCAGGCGGACAGGGCCAGAGCCGCCGTCGCCGCCAGAAGCACGGGCCTGAGGAACCGATATCTCATGGGAACTCTCCTTGACGCGACATGACGCGCCCTGCCTGCTGAACGGGACATGAACAGCGTCGTTCCGCCCTGACACAAGCCCTTATAAACGCGTAACAATAAGGATCGATGCACTCAGAAGAAGAACGCCGGTCATGAGCGCGAACCCCGTGCGGAAACGCGGCTCGCCCATGCGCCGCGCGAGGGCCGCCCCACCCAGACCGTAGGCGGACATGGTCAGCACGTCCATGCCGATCGTGGCGAGGGCGAACAGGGCCAGTTGGGGCGCCGCCGGACGGTTCACATCGAGGAAGGGCGGCAGGACGGCGGTAAAGAACAGCACCGCCTTGGGATTGGCGATCTGGACCATGAAGCCGTCGACCAGGGCGCTGCGTCCCATCTGGACGGTGGGCGCGTCGGGATCGGCCGCGGTGCGGAAGGCGCCGCGCATGGCCTTGATCCCCAGCCACGCCACATAGAGGGCGCCGCCGATCGAGATCAGCCGGAAGACCTGGGGAAAGGCCACCACCAGGGCGCCCAGGCCCAGGGCCGCAGCGCCGAACCAGACGAGGGTGGCCGCATTCATGCCGACCACGCCCAGCAGCGCCCCGGCCTTGCCGCGCTGGACGCCGTTTGCGACCGAGAAGACGTTGGCGGGCCCCGGGGTGATCGCCATCACCATCATGACCCCCAGGAAGGTCAGATACAGGTGCGGATCAACGGGCAGGCTGGCCATGCCGTCCTGTCCGGCAGTCGCCGGCCACGGTCAAGCCCGGCCGGCGCGGCGGGCGCGGGTCGAGGGAGAGGTGTTGCGCCGGCGCTCCGGCCCCTCCCGGTCAGTCCTCGTCGGACTTCTCAGGCTGGGCGGCCTCGGCGTTGGCCTCCGCGATGGCCTCGGCGACCGCGGTGTTGGCCTCGGCGATGTGGACCTCGACTTCGTCCATGGAGTCCAGGGCTTCGCCGACGGCGTATTCCGCCATCAGGCCGTAGGTGGCCATGTGTTCCGGGTCGTTCGAGGCCCAGGCGCCGTTGCTGGCGATGCCCTGCGCGGCGGCCAGGGCGCCCGAAGCCTGAACCTCGGTCAGGGCCTCGGTGACAATGGCGTCGATGTCGATATTGGCCAGGGCCTCGGCGGCGATGGCCGAAGCGTGCCGGGCCGCGACCTCAGTGAACGCGGTCACGTCAGGCTGATACTCGGTCCACAGGGCGGCGATGCGTAGCTCGCGCTGGGTCTCGGTGAGGCTCTTGTCCTCGCCGATGGCCTCGGCGCGCTCGCCGAAGGACTCCATCCGAGCCTCGAAGGCTTCAGCGGCGGCTTCAAGGGCGTCTTCGGACGGGCCGCGCACTTCAGCGGCGACGGCGGTCGACAGGGGCAGGAGGGCCAGGGCGGCGGCGAGGGAGAGGGCCTTGATCATCGGGTGGCTCCATGGGCGTGCAGCTCAAAATCCGCCCAATGCCGTCCGGCCTCAAGTGAAATCGCGGTAAGGCGGCGGGTCCGAACCCGCCGCCTTTCGTTTCAACGACTTACTGCGGCGTGGCCGGAGCGGCCGCACTCGCGGCTGCCTGCAGCACCCTGGCCTTGGTGGCGGCGGGGACGCCCGTGATCTGGCCGCGGAGCATCGGACCCATCTGGGCCATCTGGGCCTGGGCCTCGGCCGGCATCGAGGGCAGCTGCGAGGCGATGAAGGCCTCCAGATCGTCCGCGAAGGCGTCGGCCTGAGGCTGATAGCGGGCGGCGATGGCGTCCAGATCGGCGTTGGCCTTCGCCGTGTCGGCGCCGGCGGCGGTCGCGGCGGCCTGCATTTCGCGGGTCATGGACTCGATGGCGGCCTCGAAGGCTTCACCCTTGGCCTCGAACGCGGCCTCGGCCTCGGCAGCCGCCGCCTCGGGCGCGGGCGCGGGCGGGGCGCCGGGGGGCACCTGGGCGAGGGCGGGCGCGGCGAAGGCCAGGGCGGCCGATGCGGCGAGGACCAAACGGATAGGCATGACGGGTTCCTGCTGCGGGAAGAGGCGACTGCTCCTTATCACAGTGCGCCGCCAACAGGCGCCGGCCCGGGAGAATTTGTCGAAAGCCCGGTCCGGGCTAGCGTGTCAGGTCTCAAGGGTTCCGCCGATGATCCGCCGCCTCGTCCTCGCCGTACTGTTTCTCGCGGGTCTCGCCGCTCCGGCCGCCGGCCAAGGCCCGGGGCAGGGCGCCGGACGGGCCTATGCGGTCCAGGGCGAGTGCGGCGGCCGCCCTCGAACACTGGTCGCGATGGCCGACGGCTATTGCATGGGCCGGGTTTGGCAGCGGGCGGGCGACGCGGGGCCGCGGATGCCGCGCGGCCTGCTCGAACTCCCCGGCGGCGACTGGCTGGTCACCGACCTGGGATCGTGGGACGCCGGCCGGGGCGCCGTGTGGCGGATGTCGCCGCAGCACGGCGGCGGCGTGCGATGGGTCCGACTGATCCGCGGCCTGTCGATGCCCCACGCGATCGCGCGCGGCCCTGACGGACGGATCTATGTCGCCGAGATGAGCCGCATCCTCGCCTTCGACCCGGCCCGGCCGGACGCGGCTGTGGCCGTGATCGAAGGCCTGCCGGACAACAGGCTGCATGAGAATCGGCACCCCCTTTCCAGCTTTGTGTTCGACGGCGACGGGGCCCTGCTGGTCAATGTCGGAGCACCCTCGGACCGGTGCCTGACAGCGACGGGCGCGCCCATCACGGAAGCGCACGGGCAGTGCGCCGAGACGGCTGAACAGGCGATGGTGCGGCGCTACGCCGCCACGGCGCCCGGCCGATGGAGCCGGGACTGGACGGTGTTCGCCGCCGGCCTGCGCAATTCGGTGGCCATGGTCCGGCATTCGTCGGGCGCGGTGTTCCAGGCCGAGAACTCCGTCGATCTGACGACGCCCGACCGGCCGTTCGACGAGATCAACCGGCTGACGCCGGGAGGCCACTACGGCTGGCCCTATTGCACCGACATGGCGACCGCCCTGCCCGGCTGGACCGCCCGGCCCGCGCGCTGCGGCGAACGGACGGCGCCGGTCTCGCTGCTGCCGCCGCACGCCGCGCCGCTGGCCATGCTCTATTACGACGGGGCTATGTTCCCCGAGTTGCGCGGGCGGATGCTGATGAGCTGGCACGGCTATCGCCGCACCGCCGGGCGGATCGCAGTCATCGAGACGGACGCGTCAGGCGCCCCGCTGACCGACCGCAGCGCGCACTACGCCATCTATCCGCGCGGGTCCCGCCCCTATCCCGCCGATGCGCCCGCGCCGCGCGCCCAAATCCTGACTCCGGGCTGGAACGTGCGGCCGGGCCGGCATCCGCAAGGGTCCCCGGCCGGCCTCGCGGTGGCGCGCGACGGCTCGATCTGGATCGCGGACGATCGCAGCGCGGCCATTCTCAGGATAGCCCGGCCCGACTAGTCCCGATCGCGCGCGTCCCGCTTGCCCAGAACACGCAGACGCAGGGCGTTCAGCTTGATGAAGCCGGCGGCGTCCTTCTGGTCATAGGCGACGGCGCCGTCCTCGAAGGTGACCAGTTCCTGATCGTACAGGCTCTCGGCGCTCTCGCGGCCGATGACCGTGGCGTTGCCCTTGTAGAGCTTGACCCGGACCGTGCCCGAGACCTTCGCCTGCGAATGGTCGATGGCCGCCTGCAGCATCTCGCGCTCGGGCGAGAACCAGAAGCCGTTGTAGACGAGATGGGCGTATTTGACCGCCAGCTCGTCCTTCAGATGCATGGCGCCGCCGTCGAGGGTGATCGACTCGATGCCGCGGTGGGCGGCCAGCAGGATGGTCCCGCCGGGGGTTTCATAGACGCCGCGCGATTTCATGCCGACGAAGCGGTTCTCGACCAGGTCGAGGCGGCCGATTCCGTTGTCGTGGCCGTACTGGTTCAGGGCGGTCAGCAGCGCAGCCGGCGACATCGCCTCGCCGTTGATCGAGACGGGGTCGCCCTTTTCGAAGCCGATGGTGATGACGGTGGCGACGTCCGGCGCGTCCTCGGGCGACAGGGTGCGCTGGTGCACGAACTCGGGGGCCTCGACCGACGGGTCCTCCAGCACCTTGCCCTCGCTGGACGAGTGCAGAAGGTTGGCGTCAACGCTGAACGGAGCCTCGCCCCGCTTGTCCTTGGCGATCGGGATCTGGTGCTTCTCGGCGAAGTCGAGCAGGTGCTCGCGCGACTTGAACGCCCATTCGCGCCACGGGGCGATGACGCGGATGTCGGGCTCCAGCGCATAGTAGCCCAGCTCGAACCGGACCTGGTCGTTGCCCTTGCCGGTGGCGCCGTGACAGACGGCGTCCGCGCCGACCATACGGGCGATCTCGATCTGGCGTTTGGCGATCAGCGGACGGGCGATCGAGGTGCCGAGCAGATACTGGCCCTCGTACAGGGCGTTGGCCCGGAACATGGGGAAGACGTAGTCGCGCACGAACTCCTCGCGCAGGTCGTCGATGAAGATGTTCTCGGGCTTGATGCCCATCTTCAGCGCCTTCTCGCGCGCCGGCGCCAGTTCCTCGCCCTGACCCAGGTCGGCGGTGAAGGTGACGACCTCCGCGCCGTATTCGGTCTGCAACCATTTCAGAATGATGGAGGTGTCGAGGCCGCCGGAATAGGCGAGAACCACTTTGGTCGGGGCCTTCTTGGGCGCGGCTTGGGTCATGCGGGATCCTTCGTGGAACGCGGGGAGGCGTTCGGCGGCGTTGGGCGCGCTTAAAGGACCAGACGCCCCGCGATGCAAGGGCGGGATTGTGACTGTTCTCCTGATGCGTTTATTGATTTCCACCTGAAGGTGAGAAATCCGATGCATCAAAAAGAGCCGTCCTTTTCGCTTATTCCATGGCTGGCCTTCTCAGCTCCCCTGCTCGGTTTAATTTGGTTGATTGTCAGAGCTCAGATTGACCCGATTACCACTTGGCTGGTTGCAAACGATGAGCTGTCGGGTTGGGCACAGGCGATCGGCGCTTTGGCAGCGCTGGCAAGCACAGCCTACATTTCAGGTGTGGAAGGTAGACGATCGAGACGGGCCTTGGAGGCGCAGGCCGCCATTCAACGAGAAGTGTTCGAACACCAAGTGCGTCAGGAATTGGGCGCTCAGAAAGCCAAACGGGACGCTGCTCTTAGCGCGGTCAAAGCGGCCTTCCTCTTCTACGAAAAATCGCTCGCTTCGATGAATAGGATCGGATCATACGCCGCTTTCAAGAGAGCATATGAAAACGACTGGGCGGTATCAAAATCACTTATATCGAATGTGTCTTACGAACATCTCATAAGTTCATCAGATATGCTTCGCGTGTCTTCAATGAATATTATGTTCGGAGATATTGATCGAGCAATAGATAAGCTTGTGGCAATGACAGTGACAGATCTGCACACAAAATATTTCTACAACTATCTATGCAAATCGAAAATTAGGGCGTGTAGACAACTCCTTGTTGCCATGGGTGTCGATTTGGATGGTTTCAGTTTCCCGTCTGAGCTCGAGTTCACGCGAGAAGATTTACTGGCGGCCGAAAATTCCGACGGGTCCGAATGGGGGCCGGATGGAACGGTAGTTCCCAACAGAGAACCCCGGAGCGCCACACCAAATCTAATTTAAAGTCTCCATCATCCCCACGGTCCGCTTTTGAGCTTGGGCGTGGTGGGGACACTAGTTGTCACGGGTTGCGGCGCGGCCTCGGCGAAGACCGGGCGGCGCGGCGCGATTCCCATCGTCGCGCCGAGTTCCATTAAGGCGCGGACGCGATTGCCGGTGGCCGGATGGGTCGAGAACAGGTTGTCGGCGCCGCGTCCCGCCAGCGGATTGATGATGAACAACTGGCCCGAGGCCGGATTGCGCTCGGCCGTGGGATTGACGATGCGGCGGGCCGAGGCGTCGATCTTCTGGAGCGCCGAGGCCAGGGCCCCGGGGTCGCCGGCGATTTCGGCGCCGACGCGGTCGGCTTCGTATTCGCGGCCCCGGCTGATGGCCATCTGCACCAGGCCCGCCGCCATGGGGGCCAGGATCATCAGGGCCAGGGTTCCGAAAATGCCGCCGGGCCGCTCCTCGTCGTCGTTCCCGCCGCCGAAGAACATCGCGAAATTGGCCAGGGCGGCGATGGCGCCGGCGACGGTGGCGGTGACCGTCATGGTCAGGGTGTCGCGGTTCTTCACATGGGCCAGCTCGTGCGCCATGACGCCGCGGATCTCGTCGCGGGTCAGCATGTCCAGCAGGCCGGTGGTGGCGCAGACGGCGGCGTTCTGCGGATTGCGGCCCGTGGCGAAGGCGTTGGGCTGGTCGTTGGGGATGATGGCGATGACGGGCCGGGGCAGGCCGGCGCCCTGCGCCATCTGGACCACGTCGGCGACATAGGCGCGGACCACGGCGTTGGGATGCTGCTCGTCGACCGGCTGGGCCCGGTACATCTTCAAAACGATCTTGTCGGCATTCCAGTAGCTGACCAGATTCATGCCGCCCGCCACGACGAAGGCGATCAGCATGCCCGTCGTTCCGCCGAGCAGATAGCCGATGCCGACGAAAAGGGCGGTCAGGGCCGCCAGCAGGGTGAAGGTCTTCAGGTGGTTCATGCGTTTTACTGGATCACGTCTGGCTGCGCCGGGGGCTAAGCCCTAACTTGTGGAGTTCAACGCCCAGGCTCAAGGCGAGGCCGCTGTGACCGATCATCCCACCCCCGAAGCCGTAATCGAAACGGGGGCCCCGCCGGCCCTCAACGGGGACGTGCCGCACGCCACGCCCGACCGGCCGCTGAGCGAGGCCGCGCGCCGCGCCCTGCTGGAAGCCGCCCAACGCCGCGCCGCCGCGATCGAAGCCGAGCCGCCAGCCGAACATGGCGGCCCGCGCGGGCCCGAGCCGACCCGCTATGGCGACTGGGAGAAGAAGGGTCTGGCGATCGATTTCTGAACCCGTCCGGGAGCGGCAGAACGAAGGCGGACGAACGGCGTTAACCCTTTCGTTCAGGAGACGCCGCCCATGTTTCGCACCCTCGCCGCCGCCGCGGCCCTCGCTACGCTTGCCCTCGCCGGAACGGCCTCGGCCCAGACCTACGGCCAGCCGGTTTATCTCAATGCGTACGGCCGGCCTGTGGGCGGGACGCCGCTATCGGAGGTGGAGACGCGGTCCTATGTCGGGACCGGCCGCCGGGCGGACGGCTACTCCGACCGGCCGCGGGCCTATGTCCCCGCGCCCGGATATGGACGGCCGTATGCGAGCTACGGTTCCAGCTATCGCCAGGCGGGCTACGGCTCCTACGGATACGGCGGCGGCCATCGGTACGGCCACCGCCATGACAGCCGCCGCTACGATCCGCCGTCCCGGCCCGGCTATCGCGATGAGTGGGGTTACCAGGATGACCGCCCGCCGGTCTGGCGAGGACGGAGCGATCAGACCTATCGCTACCGGGATGATCGCGGCTGCGGTTGCGCCGATGTCTATTTTTACGACCGCTGATCGGGCCGAAATACAGGAACAGGGTTAAATTGAAGGGCGTCAGGGGAAAGTCCGCGCCTCGCTTTCACCCCTCCGGTGTAATCCGAACCCTTTTCTTTCCAGAGACTTAGGATGGCTCCAACACCGGAGCCTGTCTCATGCGTATGCTTAACCTGGCGGTCGGAGCCGCCTTCCTGATCCTCGCCGCCGGCCCTGCCCTGGCGGGCGGCCCCACGGGCGGCGGCCATCCCGGTGGCGGACGGCCGAGCTGCGGAGGCTGTCACGGCGGGGGCAGCCGGAATATCAATGTCAACGTCAATGCGAACGCCAGCGCGTCCGCGAGCGCTTCCGCCCGCTCGTACCTGAACGCCCGCACCTACAATGTCGGCGGCGCCCATGGCGTGGTCGGCGGCGGCTCGGTCTATGTCGGCGGCGGCTATGGCGGGGATGTCGGCGGCTATTACGGCGGGGCTGTCTACTACAACGAGGCGCCCTACGAAGGCCGCGCCTGTGCGCCGGCGCCGTTCGGCTATGTTCTGGGCGGGTTCGGACGGGACGAGCGCCACGCCCCCGTATGCGGGACCCGGTACTATGAGGATGCCGACCGGGGCGGCCGCTACGGCTACAGCGAGCGGCGGGACAGCTACGAAGCGAGCCGGTACGAATCCCGCGAGGAATACAGCTCGTTCGAAGCCGGCGTCGTCTACCGCGAGGCGGACTACGGGCGCCGCGAGGAGCGCTACGAGGATCGGGGCGGCTACGACGTCGAATACGGGGCCCGCGAGTACGACCGCGGCTATATGGACGGGCGGCGCGACTGCGACTGCCGGGCCGACGGCCATGACGGCGAACCTTATGAGCCCGCGCCCTACGGCCATGCGCCCGAGCCTCCGCCCGCGCCGGTCTATGAAGCGCCCATGACGCCGAACCAGTATTACGGCATCGGCGGTGAAGCGCCTCCGCCCCGGCAGTATTACAGCCAGGAACCCGGCGAGCGCGGCTAGACGGCGCTCATCCCGGCGACGATGGCCGCAGCCGCCTGAACCGGATCGTCGGCCCCGACCACGGGCCGGGCGACGACCAGATGGCTGGCGCCCGAACGCAGGGCGTCGGCGGGCGCTGCCACGCGCTGCTGGTCGCCCTTGTCGGCGCCGGCGGGACGAACCCCCGGGGTGACGATCAGGAAGTCGGGCCGTCCGGCGGCGACGGCGATCTCGCGCACGCGGGCGGCTTCCAGCGGGCTGGAGACCACGCCGTCGACGCCGCAGTCCAGCGCCTGCCGCACCCGGCGTTCGACCAGATCCGGGGCGGAGAAGCCGTAGCCGAGCTCGACCAGGTCAGCGTCCGACAGGCTGGTCAGGACGGTGACGGCCAGCAGTTTCGTATGCGAGCCGGACGCGTCCCGGCCTTTGACCGCGCCGCGCATGACCTGGGGTTCGGCGTGGACGGTCAGCAGGTCGCAGCCGCCCTCGGCCACGGAGCGGGCCGCCCCTTCGACCTGGGCCCCGATGTCGTGCAGCTTCCAGTCCTGGAACACCTGCTTGCCCCCGGCCCGCAGGGCGTGGGCGAAGGCGACCCCGCCGGGGCGGGCCAGAAGGGTCAGGCCGACCTTGTAGAAGCTGACCCCGTCGCCCAGCCGGTCGACCATGGCCCGGGCGGCGTCGACGGAGGGAAGGTCCAGGCCGACGATCAGGCGGGGGTCGTTCTTCGCAGCCGTCATGACGTCTCCGTTCCGACGCGGGGGGTGGACGCGCGCGATCGCGTCGGCCCTTATGCGTTCGTTTCAATTGGGGGCGAGGTCAGCACATGGACGCGGTCGATCTGGGGGTCAACCTGTTCGTGGCCCTGTTCGCCCTGGTGGACCCGATCGGAAACATCCCGATCTTCGCCGCCGCGACGGCGGGCGCCAGCGTGCGTCAGCGGCTGTCGGTGTCATTCCTGATCTGCCTGTTCGCCGCGGCCTTCCTGGCCTTCTTCTTCTTCACCGGCCTGGGGCTGCTGCAGTTCTTCGGGATTTCGCTGGCCGCGTTCCGGATCGCCGGCGGCATCCTGCTGCTGCTGCTGGGCCTCGACATGACGCGCGGGGACTTCCTGAAATCCTTCGCCGACAATGACGCGGACAGCGATCCGCTGGACGTGCGCGGCTATGCGCGACGGCGCTTCCAGCGGCTGGTGGTGCCCTTCGCCATGCCCCTGATGATCGGGCCGGGGGCCATCTCGACCATCATCATCCAGGCGGGCGAGGCGTCGAAGATCGGCTATCAGGGCCAGGTCGCCGGCATGGTCGCCATCGTCGCGGCCTGTATCGCCACCTTCCTGTGCTTCGCCCTGACGGGGCCGATCAGCCGCATCCTCGGCGATATCGGCATGTCGATCATCGTGCGGGTGCTGGGCCTGATCCTGTGCGCCCTTGCCATCCAATTCGTCCTGCTGGGCCTGTCGGAAGCGATTCCGGGCATGATTTCCGGAGCGGTGACGACGCCGTATCCGGAAGGCGGACACTGAAATCGGACCGGTTCGAAGGATCGAGAGAAGCCGAGGATTCAGATACGCTTCAGCCGCTTCGCATGTCCGCCGACCATGTTCAGGGCCATGGCGTCCGGCAGGTGCTTGGCCAGCCCGGCGAGCAGGTTGTTCACCGCCCCCGGGGTGACCCTGGGCCGGTTGGCCTCGCAGGCGGCGTAGCCGACGCGGGCGACATGGTCAGCGGTCTGCCACATCCAGGCGGGATAGGCGGTCGAGACCTGTTCGCGCGTGCCGTTGGCGTCGTGGAACTCGGTCAGGGTGTAGCCGGGGCACAGGGCGGTGACGTGGACCCCGGTCCCGCGCAGCTCCAGATGAAGGCCCTGCGAGGCCTTGATCAGGAAGCTCTTGATCGGGCCGTACAGGGTGTCGCCGCCGGTCGCGGGCATCTGGCCGGCGAGGGAGGCGACGTTCAGGATTCGGCCGTAGCCGCGCTCGACCATGGCCGGGGCGAACAGCCGGGCCAGTTCGACGGGCGCGGCCAGCATGACGCGGATCATGGCGGCGTGGGCGGCCGGATCGGTATTGAGGAAGCCCGCCGTTCGGCTGAAGCCGGCGTTGTTGATCAGGCCGTCGATGTGCAGGCCGCGGTCCTGCAGGGCGCCGAACAGACGGCGCGGCGCGGCGGGGTCGGCGAGGTCTTCGGTCAGGACGGTGGAGGCCGCGCTGGTGTGCGAAAGCTCCTCCGCCAGAGCTTCCAGCGGGGCTTCCCGGCGGGCCGTCAGCACCAGATCCCAGCCATGTTCCGCATAGACCCGGGCCAGGGCAGCGCCAATGCCGGCGGAGGCGCCGGTGACCAGCACGACCGGACGCGGCCGTGACGGCAGACTCATCTCAGGCGGCGACCGGGCAGGATGAATGCGGGGCGTAGGCCGCCAGCGAGGCCGGGTCATGGTCCAGCAGGTCGGCGATGGTGATCTTCGACAGGGCCGCGCCGGCGGCCTCGTCGGCGGCGGTCAGGGCCTTGGCCACCTGACGGGGGATGTGTTCGCTGACCGGGCAGCCCTTGGCGCCAGCGGGGGGAGAGCCGAGGTGGGCGCAGCCGTTGACGGCGCGCAGCACGGTTTCCAGCGAGATATCCTCAGGCCGGTGCAGCAGCCAGGCCCCGCCGGAGGCGCCGGGACGGGTGGCGATCAGCCCGGCTTTGGCCAACAGGGCGGTCACGCGCCGCACGACGACGGGATTGGTCGGGATGGAGGCGGCCAGAATCGCGCTCGCCGCCGCGTCGGCCGGCGAGAAGGCGCCCTTGTGGGCCAGATAGGCCAGGGTGTGGGCGGCGACGGGGAAACGTTGGCTGTCTGACATGGTGCAGCCTCCAAGATAGGCGTTGCCAGCCTCTTTCACAAACCAGTCGACTTCAGGGCGGGCGGTCATGCAACCTTCGCATCCGCAGCACGATTGAACCGCCGAATGAAAGAGCCTAAAGGCTCGCCGCTCTTTTGATGGGAACCGCGCTGTGCGGGGTCCCGGAGGAACTCTATGGCCGGGGCCTCTCCCCAAGGTGAAGACGGCGCCGGCGCCGCCGCCTCAAACTCCCAGACCCACTCCGACAAGTCCGTCGCACCGGCCCACCCGCATCCCGCGGCGGCCGGCGAAGGCGGTCACGTCAAGGCCGGGAAATGGGGCCTGATCATCGGCGCCATCGGCGTGGTGTTCGGCGACATCGGCACCAGCCCGCTGTACGCCATGCGCGAGGCCCTGCATCATTCCAGGAGCGGCGGGGCCGCCGAATTGGCGGTGCTCGGGGTCGTTTCCCTGGTGTTCTGGGCTCTGTTGCTGGTCGTGACCCTGAAATACGTCGTCTTCCTCATGAAGGCCGACAACAAGGGCGAAGGCGGAACCCTCGCGCTGATGGCCCTGGCCCAGCACGCCATCGGGCGGCGCTCGGGTCTGATCTTCATCCTCGGCGTCTGCGGCGCCGCCCTGTTCTATGGCGACGGCGTGATCACGCCCGCCATTTCCGTCGTGTCGGCGGTGGAAGGTCTCCGCGACGCGCCGGGCATGGGCGACGCGCTCAGTCCGTACGTCGTACCCATCGCCGCCGGCATTCTGATCGCCCTGTTCATGATCCAGTCGCGCGGCACCGCCAGCGTGGCGCGGTTCTTCGGCCCCCTGACCGCCGTGTGGTTCCTGATTCTGGCGGGCCTGGGCCTCTGGCACATCTTCGATGACGTCTCGATCCTGCGCGCCCTGTCGCCGCACTATGGCGTGCTGTTCCTGTTCGACAACGGCTTCCTCGGCTTCGTCATTCTCGGCAGCGTCTTCCTCGCCGTGACAGGCGCCGAGGCGCTCTATGCGGACATGGGCCATTTCGGAAAGGCGCCGATCCGCATGGGCTGGCTGTGGTTCGTGCTGCCGTGTCTGACCCTGAACTATCTGGGCCAGGGAGCTCTCGTGCTGGACAACCGCGCCGCCGCGGCCAATCCGTTCTGGATGATGGTTCCGGAGATCGTCTACTGGCCGGTCCTGATCATGGCCACGATCGCCACCGTGATCGCTTCGCAGGCGGTCATCACCGGAGCCTTCTCGGTCACCCAGCAGGCGGTCCAGTTGGGCCTTCTGCCGCGTATCGATATCCGGAACACCTCTGAAAGCCAGGCGGGACAGATCTTCGTCCCCTCGGTCAATATGATGCTTATGGTTGGAGTGCTGGCCCTGCTGGTGACCTTCCAGACCTCCACCAACCTGGCCGCCGCCTATGGTATCGCCGTGACGGGCTCGATGTTCGTCGACAGCCTGCTGGCCTGGTTCATCGTCCGCAGACTGTGGAAATGGAGCATGCCCCTGTCGCTGGCCGCCATCAGCCCCCTGGTGGCGCTGGACCTGGTCTTCCTGACATCCAACATGCTGAAAATTCCGCAGGGCGCCTGGTTCCCGCTGGTGCTTGGCGCGGCCCTGGTCGTGTTGATGTGGACCTGGGTGCGCGGCACCCAGATCCTGTCCGACAAGACCCGCAAGGACAGTCTGCCGCTGACCGATCTGATCGAGATGCTGCGCGCCCGTCCGCCGCACCGCGCCCCCGGCACAGCCATTTTCCTGACCAGCGACCCGGACGTCGCGCCGGTCGCCCTGATGCACAATCTCAAGCACAACAAGGTGCTGCACGAGAAGAACGTCATCCTCACCGTGCGCACCACGGACCGGCCTCGCGTGCCCGAGAACCAGAGGGTGTCGATCGAGCCGATCTCGGACGACTTCAAGAAGCTGACCATCAGCTACGGCTTCATGGAACAGCCGAACGTGCCCAAGGCGCTGGGCGTGTGCCGCAAACAGGGTCTGAAGTTCGACATCATGTCGACCAGCTTCTTCCTCGGCCGCCGCTCGGTCATCGCCTCGGCGACCCAGGGCATGCCGCTGTGGCAGGACAGGCTGTTCATCTTCCTGACCCGCAACGCGGCCAATCCCACCGACTTCTTCCACATCCCGCCCGGACGGGTGGTCGAGCTCGGCGCCCAGGTGGCGGTGTGAGCCGCCCGCCCGAGCAGGGCCGCAGCTCGGCCGCCCGCGGCCGCCGCATGGCCGACAAGGCGCGCGCCGGAACCCGGCCCGCGCGCGCGCCGAAGATCGACGTGCGTGACGACAGCGCCGACATCGGCGTCGAGGCGCGGATCGCGGCGGGCGTCCTGCTGAATGCGGCGCTGGAAGGTCGGGGCGGGCTGGACGCCGCCCTGTCGTTCCGTGAGGTCTCCAGCCTGCCGGGGCCGGACCGGGCCTTCGCCCGCGCCGTGGCCATGGCCGCGCTGCGCCGGCTGGGCGAGATCGACCAGATCCTGGACCGCAAACTGCAGAAGGGCCCGCCGCTGGCGGTGCGCACCATACTGAGGGTCGCACTGGCCCAGATGCTGATCCTCGAAACGCCGGCCTTCGCGGCGGTGTCGACGGCGGTGAAACTGGCCGAGCGCGAGCCGAAGACGCGGCCCTACAAGAATCTGGTCAACGCCGTCCTGCGCGGCATCGACCGCGAGGGCCCGGGTCTGACCACGGCCGAGAGCAATCTGCCCGAATGGCTGTCCGCCCGCTGGCGCGCCGCCTATGGCGATGCCACGCTGGTCGGACTGGCGCTGGCCGCGCGCGAGGAGCCGGCGACGGACCTCAGCGTCAAGCCGGACGTCGATGCGGCGGCGGTGGCCGAGGCGGTCGAAGGCGAGGTCCTGCCGGGCGGTTCGATCCGCACGGGCCGGCGCGGCGACGTCGCCACCTGGCCCGGCTTCGAGGACGGCGTGTGGTGGGTTCAGGACGCGGCGGCCGCGGTGCCGGGCCGACTGCTGGCGCCCAGGGCCGGCGAAACGGTCATCGACCTGTGCGCGGCTCCCGGCGGCAAGACGCTGCAGCTGGCGGCGTCGGGGGCCAGCGTCGTGGCGCTGGACCGATCGGCGGTGCGGCTGAAACGGCTCACCGACAATCTGGAACGCACCGGCCTGCGGGCCGAGGTGGTCGCCACCCCCGCCGAGGACTGGGAGGACGGCCGCATGTTCGACGCCGTCCTGCTGGACGCGCCCTGCACGGCGACGGGGACGTTCCGGCGCAATCCGGAGGTCCTGCGGGCCACAAAGCCGGCGGACGTCGCCAAGCTGGCCGATGTGCAGCACAGGCTGCTGGACGCCGCCGCCGAACGGGTGAAGCCGGGCGGTCGGCTGGTCTATTGCGTCTGTTCGCTGGAGCGCGAGGAGGGCGAGACCCAGATCATCGCCTTCCTGCGCCGCAACGCCGCGTTCAAAACGGCCCCCGCCGATCCGGCCGCCGTCGGCGCGCCGGCCGAGGCGCTGACGGCCGAGGGCTGGCTGCGCATCCTGCCGTCGATGTGGGCGGAAAAAGGCGGGGTGGACGGTTTCTTCGTCGCCCGTCTGGACCGGGTCGCCCAGGCCTAGGATTCAGGCCAGGACCGTATAGGTCATCCGCGCGCGGACGGCGAATCCAAGGCTCTCGTAGAAGGCGACCGTGGCCGCGTGTTCGGCATAGGCGTGCAGGAAGGCCTTCTCGCCGCGCTCCAGAATGCGCGAGACGACCACGCGGCTGAGCGCTCCGGCCAGACCCTGGCCGCGGAAGTCGGGATGGGTGCAGACGCCGCTCAGCTCGCTGTAGCCCTCGACCTTCATCCGCTCGCCGGCCATGGCGATCAGCCGGCCGTCGCGCCGCACGCCGATGAAGCCTCCCAGCCGCAGGGTCCCGCGCCGGAACGGGCCGGGTCGGGTCAGGGTGGCCAGCGCCAGCATCTCGTCGGCGTCCGCCTCGCCGAGCGTATGGAAGTCGACGTCGGCCGCCTGTCCGGCGGTCAGGACCGCAGCGGTCATCTGCACGCAGGGCGCGCGGGAAATGACCGGCGTGTCGGGCAGCACCGCCTCGATCGGCGTCCCTTCCGGCTCGACCATGCCGGCGCCGGGGTGTTCGCGGCTGAGGGCGGTCAGCAGGGCGCGGCTCTCCGGCGAGCCGTCGGCGGCCGCGACGAAGACCCCGACGTCCGGGTCCAGCCGTACGGCCGCCCCCTCGCCCTGCTCGCGGCGGATCGCCAGCGGCGCCAGGCGCGTGTTGAGGGCGCTCCACACCGGACGGTCGAGAGGATGGGCGAGGCTCATCCGCCTGAATTAGTGCAAGCGGGGCCGTTCGCCAGAGGCGGTGAAGCGCTGCGTCCGAAACCCGCCTTCACGCCCGCCAGAAGCCGACGATTTTCTTGACCTCGTCGACCACCGGATCAGCGATGGCGGCGGCGCGGGCGGCGCCGTCCGCGAGGACCCTGTCGATCTCGGCCGGGTCGGCCATCAGGCGACGCATCTCGGCGGTGACCGGGGCCATGGAGGCGACCGCGAGGTCGGCCAGCTTCGGCTTGAAGGCGCCGAAGCCCTGACCCGCGAACTCGGCCAGCACGGCCTCGCGGGTCATGTCGGCCAGCGCAGCGTAGATGGTGACGAGGTTCTTCGCCTCGGCGCGGCCTTCGAGGCCTTCCAGGGTCTCGGGCAGGGCGTCGGGATCGGTGCGGGCCTTGCGGATCTTGGCGACGATGGCGTCGGCGTCGTCGGTCAGGTTGATGCGCGACTGGTCCGACGGATCGGACTTGCTCATCTTGGCCGCGCCGTCGCGCAGGCTCATGACCCGCGGCGCCGGGCCCTGGGTCAGGGGTTCGGGCAGGGGGAAGAAGCCGGGCGCGTTGAAGTCGGTGTTGAACTTCTGGGCGATGTCGCGCGTCAGTTCCAGATGCTGCTTCTGGTCCTCGCCGGTCGGCACCTCGGTGGCCTTGTAGAGCAGGATGTCGGCGGCCTGGAGCACGGGGTAGGTGTAGAGGCCGACGGACGAGCGCTCCTTGTGCTTGCCAGACTTCTCCTTGAACTGGGTCATGCGGTCCAGCCAGCCGAGGCGGGCGACGCAGTTCAGGATCCAGGCCAGTTCGGAATGGCCGCGCACGGCCGACTGGGGCCAGATGATCGAGCGTGACGGATCGAGGCCGGACGCCAGATAGGCGGCGGCGATTTCGCGCGTCTGGGCGGTCAGCTTGTCCGGATCCTGCCAGACGGTGATGGCGTGCAGGTCGGCGACGAACAGGAAGCAGGGCGCGCCCGCAGCCTGAAGCTGGGTGAACCGCTTCAGGGCGCCCAGATAGTTGCCCAGATGCAGGGCCCCGGAGGCCTGGATGCCGCTGAGAACGCGGCGGGGACCCTGGTAGGCGGGAACGGCGGGTGAGGCGTCGGTCATGTCGAGGCGCAATGCCCGACCGGCGCCGAAGGAGCAAGCCGTTACTTGCCTGCGCGGCGCAAGAGACCCTTCACCTCGGCCATGGTGATCGCGCGGGTGGCGAAGGCCAGGGCGATGTAGGCCAGACCTCCGGCGGCGGTGACCAGCAGCAGCGCGGCCTCCTTGGCGCCGACCTCCAGGCCGATCATCCCGAGGGCGTCGGCCACCGGCGTCTCGATCAGGGACCGGCTGGCGGCGGCCAGGCCGACGATCAGGGCCAGTCCCGCGGCGGACAGGCCGATGCGGGTCAGGCGGGACACGGCTTGCGGGCTGGGCCGGTAAAGTCCCCGGCGCCACAGGGTCGCGGCCAGCAGGATGACATTGGTCCAGGCCGCCGCGGAAACGGCGGCCGCTATGCCCGCGATGCCCCAGCCGAGATTGAACAGGCCGATGGCGAGGGCCGCGTTCACGGCGACGGAGACGAGGGCGAACACCATCGGCGTACGCGTGTCGCGGCGGGCGAAGAAGGCCGGGGCGAGGATTCGGATCAGGACGAAGGCCGGCACGCCCCAGCCGAACTGGAACAGGGCATGCGCGGTGTTGACGGCGTCGACCTCCAGGAAGGCGCCGCGGGTGAACAAGGCGTCGATCAGGAAATAAGGCATGGCCATCAGGGCCGCCGCGGCCGGCAGGGTCAGGGCCATGGACAGGGTCAGGGCCTCGTCCATCGAGGCCTGCTGCTGGCCGTGATCCTCGGAGGCCACAGCCCGGGACAGACGGGGCAGAAGGGCGATGCCGATGGCGACGCCGACCAGTCCGAGGGGCAGCTGGTACAGGCGGTCGGCCGTCGCCAGCCAGGTCCGTCCGCCGGCCACGAAGCTGGACAGGTTGCCCGAGATGAAGACGTTGATCTGGGTCGCCGAATTGCCGATGGCGGCGGGAATGGCGGTGATGATGATGGCCTTGACCGCCGGGGTCAGCCGCGGCAGGGCCGGACGGATGTCGGCGCCGGCCCGGCGGGCGGCCCACCAGCATAGTCCGGCCTGCGAAATCCCCGCGACCAGCACGGCCCAGGAGGCGGCGTAGGCGGCGCCGATCTGGCCGCCCTGGGCCGGTATCACGGCGACCAGCATGATGACATTGAGCAGGACCGGATAGGCGCCCGAGACGATGAACCGGCCGCGCGCGTTCAGCACGCCGCTGAGCAAGGCCGCCACCGCCATACAGGGCAGATAGGGCATGGTGATCTGGGTCAGGACGACCGCCAGCTTGAAGCGCGCGGGATCGTCCAGGAAGCCGACGTTGATCACGGTCATCAGCCACGGCATGGCCAGCTGGGCGACGATGGTCAGGGCAATGGTGGCGAAGGCCACGGCGGCAAGGGCGTCTGTGGCGACCTTGTCAGCGACGGCTTCGCCCTCGGTTTCCAGGGTCTTGGCGTAGGCGGGCACGAAGGCGGCGGCGAAGGCCCCTTCGGCGAAGATGCGCCGGAACAGATTGGGGAAGTTCAGGGCCGTGTTGTAGGCGTCCGCCGCCGGTCCGACCGAGGCGCCCAGAGCGGCCGAAATGACGACGTCCCGCGCAAAGCCGACGAAGCGGCTGACGAGGGTCAGCGCGCTGAAGATCGCCGACGAGCGCATCATGCCGCCACCCTTGCGGGAGGTCGTGCCGGAGGCCGGCGGCTGGATCATAGGATCGGTCGTCGCGGTTGCCGATGGCACGGGCGGGGCGGCTTCGACCGGTTGGGCCTCGATGTCGGTCTTTCTGGACATGTCAGCGCCTTAGCGTGGTTCCGGCGCGCGCGATACGGGCTCCTGCGCCGGGCGGCGACGGCCGACCTCGGAGACGTCGCGCAGGCTGGCCCGGACCGGGGGCGAGACGCCGCGGCCGGCGCGTTCGGTGAAGTCGAGCACGGTCTCCAGATCGGCGCGCAGCGCGTCCAGCTTCGGTCCGGGCTTCGGCTTTTTGCCCGCCGCGTCGGTGACGTAGAAGCTGTCGACCGCGCGCTCGCCGAAACCGGCGATATGGGCCGAGCGGATAGACAGGCGGTGAATGGCGAAGGCCCGGGCCAGATCGGCCAGCAGGCCGGGGCGGTCGGCGCCCGAGACCTCGACCACGGCGGCCGTTGGGCTTTCGTCCAGATCGACCATGGCGGTGGGCCGCACGTCGAAAGCGGCGCGGCGCGGATTGGGCGGAGCAGTCGGGGGCGGGGCGGCGGGCGCGGCGCCGCGCGCGGCTGTCTCCAGCCTTTCGATCATCCGGGTCAGGCGGCGCGGTTCGGCCTGACCGTAGGGAGCGCCCCCGCCGTCCTGAAGCTCGAACACGTCCAGGGCCGTCCCGTCCGGGGCGGTGGCCACCCGGGCGCCGACGACGTCGGCCCCGGCGGCGGCGAGGGCGTCGGCCAGGTCGACGAACAGGCCCGGGCGGTCGCGAGCGGCGACGGCGACGCGGGTGGCGGCGCGTTCGTCCTCCTCGCTTTCCTCGACGGTCACGACCTCGGCGGCGGCCCCCCGGGCGCGGGCGCGGGCGACCAGTTCGGGATAGTCGTCCAGCGGATCGGCATGGGTGACGTCCTCGCCCCGGAACACGCCCTCGGTGCGCTGGTAAAGGTCGCGGATGAGGTTGCCCTTCCACGCGTTCCAGACGCCCGGCCCGACGGCGCGGATGTCGGCCACGGTCAGGATGAGCAGGGTGCGCAGCCGCTCGGGGTCGCCGACCAGTCTGGTGAAGGCCCGCACGGTCTCCGGGTCCGAGACGTCGCGCTTCTGGGCGTAGTCGCTGAGGGCCAGATGGTTGCGAACCAGCCAGACGACGAATTCGGTGCGGCGCGGATCCAGCCCCAGGCGATCGCAGGCGCGGCGCGCGGCGATGGCCCCGTCCTCCAGCTGGCCCCGGTCTCCGCCCTTGCCGACATCATGCAGCAGCATGGCCAGCATCAGGGCCTCGAAGTCGTCGATGCGGTGGACGATTTCGGTCGAGGCCGGATGGTCGGCCTTCAGCTTGCCACGCTGGATGTCGTTGATGATGCCGATGGCCTGCAGGGTATGCTCGTCGACCGTATAGGCGTGATACATGTTGAACTGGGTCTGGCCGACGATCCGCCCCCATTCGGGCAGGAACCGGCCCAGCAGGCCCGTCTCGTTCATCAGCGTCAGGACGCGGTAGGGCCGCTGGCCGTGGGCGAGGATGTCGAGGAAGGCGCGCGTCGCTTCCGGATCGCGGCGCAGGGACGGCGTCACCAGCGACAGCGAGCGGCTGACGGCCGAGAAGGCGTCGGGGTGCAGGTCCAGATCGTGCTCGTCCGCCGTGCGGAACAGCATCAGCAGTTTCTCGGGCGCGGCGGCGAAGACCTCGGGACCCTTGACCGACAGGCGGCCGGCTTCCTCGATGAAGCCGTCGACGCCCAGTTTGCGTTTGCGGCCGGGGATCAGCCGCGACAGGCTCAGGGTCGGCTTCTGCTGGCGCGCCTCCAGCTTGGCCGACATGGCGCGGGTCAGGGCGCCGACGTCGCGGGCGACGAGAAAATAGCGGCGCATGAACCGTTCGACCGCGGGCTCGTCGCCGCGCCCGCGCCAGCCCATGCGGCGGGCGACCTCGGGCTGGAGGTCGAAAGTCAGCTTTTCCTCGGCCCGGCCGGCGGTGAGGTGCAGATGCGCCCGGGTGCGCCACAGGAAGTCGAAGGCCTCCTCGAACGTCCGCCGCTCGCGCGCCGTCAGCAGGTCGTCGAGCACGCGAGCGCCGAGCGGGCTTTCAGGGGCCAGGGAACGGGCAATCCAGAACAGGGTGTTGAGGTCGCGCAGGCCGCCCTTGCCGTCCTTGAGGTTGGGCTCGACGCGATAACGGACCGCGCCCGATTTCTGGTGACGAAGGTCGCGCTCCGTCAGTTTGGCGGCGATGAAGGGACGCGGATCGGCCCGGGTCACGAAGGCGCGGAAGCGGGCAATGAAGTCCTCCGCCAGCCGCTCGTCGCCCGCCAGCGGCCGCGCCTCCAGCAGGGTGGTGCGGATGACCATGTCGGACTTCGCCAGCGAGAGGCATTCGTCGACCGAGCGTGCCGACTGGCCGACCTTCACGCCCAGGTCCCACAGGACGTAGAGCATGAATTCGATGACCTGTTCGGTGCGCGGGATCGGCTTCCACGGACGCAGGAACAGCAGGTCGAGATCCGAGAAAGGCGCCAGCACGCCCCGGCCGTAGCCGCCGACCGCGATCAGGCTGAGCCGTTCGGCCTCGGTCGGATTGTGGGCGGGATAGAGGGTTCCGGTGGTGAAGTCCCAAAGCGCCGTCAGCAGCTCATCGGCGGCGGCGGAATAGAGCCGGGCGACCTCGACCCCGTCGCCGCCGGCTTCCAGTCGACGGGCGGCCCTGGCGCGGGCCGCCTCGAAGCTTTCGCGCAGGACCGCCGCGACCGCCTTGCGCACATCAGGGGCGGACGCGGCCTCGATCAGCCGGTCGTCTGGAGCGGGGCTCACCGGCGGCCCAGACCCTTGAGCCGGTACAGGGCCTCCAGCGCCTCGCGCGGGGACAGTTCGTCGGGCTCGATGGCCTGAAGCGCGTCCTCGACGGCGGACGAACGCGGCGGCGGGGCTGGCTCCGCCATGGCGAAGAGCGGCAGGTCGTCCAGACTGACGGCGGCGCTCTTCTCGCCCTCCAGCCGGTCCAGCACCTCGCGGGCGCGGCTGACGACGGCGGCGGGTACGCCGGCCAGTTTGGCGACCTGGACGCCGTAACTGCGGTCGGCGGCGCCGGGGGCGGCCTCGTGCAGGAAGACGAGATCGCCGTTCCACTCTTTCGCGACCATCGACAGGTTGCAGACGTGGGCCAGCCGCGTCTCGAGGCCCGCCAACTCGTGGTAGTGGGTGGCGAACAGGGTGCGGGCGCGGTTGCGGTCGTGCAGGGCCTCGGCGACGGCCCAGGCGATGGCGAGGCCGTCCCAGGTGGCGGTGCCGCGGCCGATCTCGTCCAGCACCACGAAGCTGCGTTCGGTCGCCTGGGTCAGAATGGCGGCGGTCTCGACCATCTCGGTCATGAAGGTGGATCGTCCGCGGGCCAGATCGTCCCCGGCGCCGACCCGGCTGAACAGCCGGTCGACGACGCCCAGCCGCATGGCGCGAGCGGGGACGAAGGCGCCAGCCTGGGCCAGCACGACCAGCAGCGCGTTCTGGCGCAGGAAGGTCGACTTGCCGGCCATGTTGGGGCCGGTGACGATCGACAGGCGGGCGCAGGCCGCGCCCGAGCCGTCGAGATTGCAGTTGTTGGGCGTATAGGGATCGCCCTGCCCCTTCACCGCCGCCTCGACCACGGGATGGCGGCCGGCCGTGACCTCGAAACAGGTCGTTTCGTCGACGGTCGGGCGGACGGCGCCGACCTCTTCGGCCCATTCGGCGAGGGCGGAATGGGCGTCCAGTTCGGCGAGGGCCTCGGCCACGGCCTGAAGCTGTTGCGCCAGCGACTGCACGGTCGTCCGCCACGTCTCGAAGGTTTCACCCTCGATGGCGAGGGCGCGGTGGCCCGCCTGGCTGATCTTCGCGTCGAGCTCGGACAGTTCGACGGTGGTGAAGCGGACCTGGTTGGCCAGGGTCTGGCGGTGGATGAAGGGGCTTTCGCCCGACGGTCGCAGCAGGGGTTCGGCCGCCTTGGCGCTGGTCTCGAGGAAATAGCCGAGGACGGCGTTGTGGCGGATCCTGAACGGCACGCCGGCCTCGGCCACGGCGCGGGCCTCCAGGTCGGCGACGACGCGACGGCTGTCGTCGCGCAGGCGGCGGGCCTCCTCCAGCTCGGGGCGGTAGCCGGCCGAGACGAAGCCGCCGTCGCGGGCCAGGTGCGGCGGTTCGGCGACCAGACCCTCGGCCAGATCGACCAGCAGCCGGCCGAGCCCGGGAGACAGGCTGAGCCGGTCGAGGGCGGCGGCGATGCGGGCGGGCGGACCGGTCAGGGGATCGCGGGCCGGCGGGAACAGGCCCGCCAGTCCCTCGGCGATCGACAGGCCCGTGCGGATGGCGGCGAGGTCGCGCGGACCGCCCCGGCCCAGAACGAGGCGGGAGGTCGCCCGCGCGACGTCGGACGAGGCGCGCAGGCCGTCGCGCAGGTCGCGGCGCAGGTCGCGGCGCTCCAGCAGCCATTCCACGGCGTCGAGTCCATGGTTGATGGCGGCGGTGTCGCGCAGCGGTCGGGCGATCCGTTCGGCCAGGGCCCGCGCGCCGCCCGAGGTCACGGTCCGGTCGATGCAGGCCAGCAACGATCCCTCGCGCTCGCCGCGCTGGGTGCGGTCGATCTCGAGGCTGAGCCGGGTGGCCGGATCGATGGCGAGGAAGCCGCTGTCGCCCGAGCGGCGCGGGGGCGACAGGGCGGGAATCTTCCCGGCCTGGGTGGTCTCCAGATAGGCGGCGATGAGGCCCAGCGCCGACACCTCGGCCTCCTCGAAGGCACCGAAGCCGTCCAGCGAGGCGACGCCGTACAGCCGCTCGACCCGAACCCGGGCGCCGACCGGTTCGGCCAGGGCCTGAGGCAGGGCCTGGACCACGCCGCCCGAGCCGTCGAGCGCGGCCTTCGTGGCTTCGTCGGAAAACAGGCGGTCGGGAACGAGGACTTCCGACGGCCGGAAGGAGGCGAGGGTGGCGCCCAGATCCTCAAGCGAACAGGCGACGGCGTCGACCGAGCCGGAGGACAGTTCGACCACGGCCACGGCGGCGCGGCCCTTGCGCACCGAGACGGCGGCCAGACGGTTGGCGCCGCGGGCGTCCAGCAGACTGTCCTCGGTCAGGGTGCCGGGGGTGACAACGCGGACGATGTCGCGGTGGACCACGGCCTTGGAGCCGCGCTTGCGGGCCTCGGAGGGGGCTTCCAGCTGTTCGCAGATGGCGGCCTTGAAGCCCTGCCGGATCAGCCGCGCCAGATAGCCGTCGAGCGCATGCACCGGCACCCCGGCCATGGGGATGTCCTCGCCCTGGTGCTTGCCGCGCTTGGTCAGGGTGATGCCGAGGGCGGCGGAGGCGATCTCGGCGTCCTTGAAGAACAGCTCGTAGAAGTCGCCCATGCGGAAGAAGACGATGGCGTCGGGCTGGCTGGCCTTGGCCGCCAGGAATTGCGCCATGACCGGCGTCGTCCCCTCGCTGGACGGGACCGCGTCGGCTTTCGGGGGGTGGACGAGGGGGGCGTTCATGGAAGGGGCGCAAGGTGAAGGATTGCGGCCCCCGTCTCAAGCGCCTTTGGCCTCAAGCGTCTTGCGCAAGCTGCGCCGCACTGCGACAAGCCCGGCAGGCGGTTTAGGGAACGCGGTGAGAAACCGCGGCTGTGCCCGCAACTGTAGGCGGCGAGACGGACGATCATTCCGGGGCTTCGGCTTCGGCGTCACTGGGCAACCGGGAAGGCGTGAACCTCCGTTTTTTGACCCGCAAGCCAGGAGACCTGGCCGCCGACGTCGCTCGTCCGCTGTCCGGGACCAGACAGAGGCGTGGGGCCAACCCTTCCGCTCGCGCGGAAGCCGTTCCGTCGAAGCGACCCGACCCCAGCGCCGTACCCCTTCGTCGGGGACGGGTCGGTCGCTTTCACACGCCGCCGCGCAGCGCCAGCGCGGGGCAGACGGAGACCCGCGCATGACGCGATCCATCCTCTACGCCACGGCAGCCGCCGTGCTGTTTCCCCTGTCCGCCCACGCCCAATCGGCCGACGATCCCGATGCGGCCTTGCCCGAGGTGGTGGTCACCGCCACCCGCCTGCCGGCCATCGTCGCCGACACGCCTGGCGCGCGGGTCATCGACCGCGCCGCCATCGAGCAACGCGGGGCGGTGTTCGCCGCCGACATCCTGCATGACGTGCCCGGCGTGTCGGTGGTGCGGTCCGGCGCCTTCGGCGGCGTCGCCCAGGTGCGGATGCGCGGCGCGACGCCCGGCAAGACGCTGGTTCTCATTGACGGCGTGCCGGTCAACGATCCGGCCGAGGTGAACGGAGCCTTCGACTTTTCCAGCGTGGAGCTGTCGGATATCGAGCGGATCGAGGTGTTGTCGGGACCGCAGTCGTCGCTGTGGGGATCCGACGCCATTGGCGGGGTGATCGCCTTCACGACACGCGAACTGGATGGCTTCGGAGCCGATCTGGAGGCCGGGTCGTATGAGACCCTGCGCGGCCGGCTGGCGGCGGGTGTTTCCGCAGAACGCTACGGGTTCGGCGCCTGGGTTTCGCATTTCGACACGGACGGTATCTCCGCCGCCGACGCGGCCGACGGCAATACCGAGGCCGACGGCTTCACCTCGACGACGATCGGGGCGCGGGGGCGCTACGCCTTCAGGCCGGACGTCGCCGTGGACGGATCGGTCCGCTGGACCGACAGCGACGTCGATCTCGACGGCTACGCCGCGCCAGCGTTCGTGCTGGCCGACACGCGGGATGCCCAGTCCAGCGAGCAATGGTCCGGCTTCGGGCGGCTGCGCCTGGAGGCCCTGGGGCTGGCGCATCAGTTCAGCGTTTCGGCCTCGGACATCTCGCGCGAGACCGTCTCGGCCTTCCCTTCGGCGTTCGAGGCGGACCGGCAGGTCTTCCGCTGGCAGGCCGACGGCTCGGCGGCGGGCGTCGACTTCGTCATCGGGGCCGAGCGCGAGGACACCGCGGGCAGCCTGTCGACGGGCCTGACCGAGGAGTTGGGCGCGACCTCGGTGTTCGGGACGGCGCGGATCGATCCGACGGAGCGGCTCAGCCTGACCGGGGCCCTGCGGTTCGACGATACGGATGATTTCGGGTCGAAGACGACGGGCCGGGTTTCCGGCGCGTTCGCAGCGGGCGCGGGCTTCATCCTGTCGGCGGCGTACGGCACGGGGTTCAAGGCGCCCTCGATCAGCCAGGCGGTGTGCGACTTCTGCTTCTCGTCACAGCCGTTTCCGGTGCTGCGGCCCGAGACGGCGGAGGGGTATGAAGGCGCGATCGGTTGGGGATCGGCGGATGGTCGGATCGGAGGTCGTCTGACTTTGTACCGGCTGAACGTCGAGGACCAGATCACCTACGTCTTCGATCCGGTCACTTTCGACAGCGTCTACGTCAATGTGGCCGAGACAGCGACGGACGGGGTCGAGTTCGAGGGACGCGGCCGGCTGGGCGGCGGGTTCGATCTGACGGTGGCATACGCCTGGACCGACGCCCGGGACGAGACGACAGGTGCGCGGCTGCTGCGCGTGCCGGAGCAGGCGGGGTCGGCGACCCTGGGCTGGACCGGTCAGCGGCTGTCGGGCGCCCTGACCGTGCGAGCCGAGGGCGATCAGGACGACGCCGGCGGGGTGCGCGAGGCCTTCATCACGGCCAATCTGAACGGGTCGTATGCCCTGACCGACAAGGTCACGCTGACGGCGCGGATCGAGAATCTGGCGGACGAGCGCTATCAGCAGGTGTTCGGCTACGGCGAGCCGGGACGGTCGGGCTATGTCGGGGTCAGGCTGCGCTACTGATGCGGCCCCGTCCTTGAGAATTGGGGCCGGCGGCGGAAGCCGTCGCCGGCTCCAGCTGCATTGAGGCCCAGTCCAGCGCCGGCGTCGGGGCGTGGGCGGCGGCGACCACGGCGCGCAGTTCGGCGGCCGAGGCGACGCTGGCGACCACGGCCGAGACTTCCGGCAGGCCCAGGGCATAGGCGAGGGTCGCCTGCATCGGATCGACGCGAGCCTCGGCCAGACGGCGGCGGATTCGCGACAGGGTCGGGGCGTGGCGATGCATCTCGACCGGCAGGGCCTCGCTGTTCATGAACAGCAGGCCATCGGCGAAGATCGACGAGGCGTGGACGGTCACGTCCAGAGACGCCAGTTCGGACAGGACGCCGGCGTGCTGGGCGCGCTGGTCCAGCAGATTGCATTTCAACTGGACGATATCGGGCTGGAAGCGGCGGGCCAGCAGGGCGGGGCCGTCCTCGACAGAGGCGCAGAAGCCGATGCGGCGATACAGGCCGCGGTCCTTGAGGGCCAGCAGCCTGTCCCAGAGGGCGCGACCCTCTGTGCCCGCGAGATCCGAGGCGGAGGAGATCAGCAGGGCGTCGCCGCGCGGCAGGCCGAGACGCTCCAGCGAGCGGCGGGCGCGGGCCTCGACGCGGTCGACGCCGTCGTTGACCGTCACGGTGCGGACCGAGACCTGGAAGGGCGAGGGGAAGGGCCAGGACTGGCCCAGCCAGCGTTCGCCGTCGCCGTCCGGGCGGGTGGCGACGCGGGTCACGCCGGAATCGGCGGCGGTCTGAAGCAGGATGCGCAGCGATTCCTCGCGGGCCCCGGCGGGCGCGGGAATGGCGCGGTCCGGCGCGTGGACAACGGCCAGAGCGAGTTTGTCGACCGGAATCGGGGCGCGGTTCGGGATCACCGAGGGACTGTGACGGCGAAAGTTTAAGGCGCCCCTTCCAAGACCTTGACCGAACCTTACCTCGCGAACGCCGGTTTCAATCCACAGCCTGTGCCAGAGCGGCCAGAACGCCCTTGCCGTAGCGGTCCAGCTTGGTCTGGCCGACGCCGGAAATATGGCCCAGCGTTTCGAGGTTTCCGGGCTCGGCGAGGGCGATTTCGAGCAGGGTCCTGTCCTGGAAGATGACGTAGGGCGGCACGCGCTGTTCGGATGCGCGGTCGCGGCGCCAGGCGCGCAGGGTCTCGAAGCGGGCGCGGACGTCGGCGTCCATGGTTTCCAGCGCGGCGTTGCGTCCGGTCCGGACGCGTTCCTTCGAGCCGACCACGCGGGCGGGCGTCAGGCGGACCTCGACGACGCGCTCGCCGCGATAGACGGCGCGGACGGCCTCGGGCTCGCCGATGCGGACCAGCGGCTTGCCATCGTTCGGGTCCTCGAGCAGCAGGCCCTCGAACATCAGGTGATCGACCACGTCGCGCCATGTGTGCAGCGCGACGTCGGCGCCGATGCCCCAGGTCGACAGGGCGCTCTCCCACGGCTGGACATCCTTCGTCTTGCCCAGCAGGTGGTCGCTGACGCGGGTCTTGCCGAAACGCTCGCCCAGCCTCTGGACAGCGGCCAGCGCCTTCTGGGCGTGGACGGTGGCGTCGAAGACGGCGGGCGGGTCGAGGCAGATGTCGCAGACGCCGCAGGGCCGGGCCAGGGTCTCGCCGAAATAGCGGCGCACCGTCTGCGGCCGGCAGGTCGCGCCATCCAGCATGGCGAACAGCTGTCGGGCTTTCCGGACCTGCACGGCCTTGACCTCTTCGGCCATGGGGCGGCCGTCGAGGCGTTTCAGGGTCCAGGCGATGTCGGAGGGGCCGTACAGGGTGATGCCCTCGGCGGGCTCGCCGTCGCGGCCGGCCCGGCCGATCTCTTGCCAGTAGGCTTCCAGCGAGCCGGGCGGATCGGCATGGATCACGAAACGGACGTCGGCCTTGTCGACCCCCATGCCGAAGGCGATGGTCGCCACCATGACGGCCCCGTCCTCGGCGAGGAACCGTTCGAGACGGCGGTCGCGGTCGCGGGCGTCCATGCCGGCGTGGTAGGCGATGGCGTTGGTTCCGGCGTCCTTGAGGGCCTGCGCCACGCGTTCGCAGCCGTCGCGCGAGCCGCAGTAGACGACGCCGGACTTGCCGCGCCGTTGACGCACCAGATCGATGACGGCCAGGTCGGTCTTCGCCCGCGAGGCGTTCTCCTTGCGCACCGCCGACAGCTGCAGGTTCGGACGGGCGAAGCTGTCGACGACGACCTTCGCGCCTTCCAGATGCAGCGAGCGGACGATGTCCTCGCGTGTGCGGGCGTCGGCGGTGGCGGTGACCGCGATGCGCGGCACGCCGGGGAAGAGTTCGGCCAGTCGGCCCAGGGTGCGGTAGTCGGGACGGAAGTCGTGGCCCCACTGGGAGACGCAGTGCGCCTCGTCGATGGCGATCAGGCTGAGCGGCAGGTCGTGCAGCCGGTCGATCAGATGCGGCTGGGCGAGGCCCTCGGGCGAGACATAGAGCAGGTCCAGCTCGCCGGCCCGCGCCTGACGCCAGATGGCCGAGCGGTCGTCCATGGAGACGCCGGAGTCCAGCCGGGCGGCGGCCACGCCCTGCTGTTTCAGCGCCTCGACCTGGTCGGTCATCAGGGCGATCAGGGGCGAGACGACCAGGCCGAGGCCCGGGCGCAGCATGGCCGGGATCTGGTAGCAGACCGACTTGCCGCCGCCGGTCGGCAGCACGGCCAGCACGTCGCGTCCGGCGAGGATTTCGCTCACGACGTCGGCCTGAAGCCCGCGGAAGTCGCCGTGGCCCCAGACCCGCTCCAGCGTCGCGCGGGCGTCGGCGAGCGACGGCGGGGCGACTGACGCTAAGGTTGTATCCGCGAGCATGGTGCGCTTGTGCCTCATTTGTTCTCGTTTGTCAGCGGGGAATTGGGCGCACGGGAACGCCGCCTGTGGAGCAGGCGGTTGAGGGAAGGCGTGCGGAGCGCCGGGCCTGCGCCCGGAGTTCGTTTTGGGTTACCGTTTCGACGCAGACAGACGCTCCGCGCGGAGATTGGGTCGGAAGCTTGCGTCCGGTGGCGGTCTTATCGCCTTACCGCAGCGCCTCCGGCGGGCGGGCCGTGCTTGCGACACGGTCCCCGGACCGGACGAGTATCCCCCTCGTCCCTGACACCTGACCGGCGACTGTGCGACCGATCAGGCCCCGGGCGTTGGCTGTCTTGCTTGAACAGCCGGGAACCGGGCCCCCGCTTCTCCACATCCCGCCGCCAAAGATCGCAAGGCCTCTGCGCCTCCCCCGCGACGGGACGGGGGAATTATGAGGGCTCCGGGAGGGGGGCTGAGGATTCAGTTTGGGAAAAGCGGAAGGGGTTGATCGGGCGAGATGTTTTCTCGCCAATGCGACTATCTATAACCTGATCCTTCTCCCGTCGGGAGAAGGTGGCCCGGAGGGCCGGATGAGGGTCGGACGGGCGAAGCGGCGAAGCCGCCCTTCACAGTCGACCCTCACCCTTTCGCGCAAGGACGACGGCTGCGCCGCCGTGCGCTCAAGCCCTCTCCCAATGGGAGAGGGAGAGCGAAGCGGTGGAGACGGCCCCGTTTCCTGCGCCCCTACATTCCCGCTATAGCCCCGGCCATGACCACCCTTCTGTATGGCCGCCCGCCGGCGGTGTTCGATCCGCCCGGGGCGGCGACCCAGGTTTCGCCGCTGATTCCCGGCTCGAAGCCGCTCGAGGACGTGGCCGAGGGTTCGGCCGACGAGATCATGATCTACGCACCGCCCGGGGTGCTGGAGCGGCGGCATACGCTGGCGCTGGCGCTGAAGGCGCTGAAGCCCGGCGGCCGGCTGGACGCCATGGCCCCCAAGGACAAGGGCGGGTCGCGGCTGAAGAAGGAGCTGGAAGGCTTCGGCCTCGAGGTCGGGGAGAGCGCCAAGGCGCACCACCGGCGCTGCGTCGTCGTCCGTCCGGAGACCCTGACCGGGATCGACGAGGCCATCGCGGCGGGGGCGCCCCGTCTGGTCGAGGGGCTGGAGGCCTGGTCGCAGCCGGGCGTCTTCGCCTGGGACCGGATCGACGCGGGGTCGTTGCTGCTGGCGCAGACGGCGCCGGCGTTGAAGGGGGCGGGGGCCGATCTGGGCTGCGGCTACGGGGCGCTGGCGACGGTGGTGTTGCGGTCGCCGGCGGTGACCTCGCTGCGGCTGATCGATCTGGACCGGCGCGCCATCGCGGCGGCGAAGGAGAATGTGACCGACCCGCGCGCGACCTTCGAATGGGCCGATGCGCGCACGGTCGAGGCGGCCGGCGATCTGGACTTCATCGTCACCAATCCTCCGTTCCACGACGGCGGGGCCGAGGACAGGCGGCTGGGTCAGGCCTTCATCCGGCAGGCGGCGGGGATGCTGGGCAAGGGCGGCGTATTGTGGCTCGTGGCCAACCGCCACCTGCCCTATGAGGCCGAGCTGAACGCGGCCTTCAAGCGCGTACGGATGGCCGCCGACGCGGGCGGCTACAAGGTGTTCGAGGCGGTGAAGTGAAAACCCCGACGAGCCGCGTCGACAGGCTGTTGGGCTCGATGGGCTATGGCTCCCGGACCGAGATGGCGCGGCTGGGCAAGGCCGGCGGGATCGTGCTGGACGGGGCGGATCTGACCGATGTGTCGAAGCGGATCGCGGTGACGCCGGACCTGCCGGCGCGGATGGAGATCGACGGCGAGCCGCTGGATCCGGTTCCGGGTCTGGTGATGATGCTGAACAAGCCGCTGGGCATGACCTGTTCGCGCAAGGAGGACGGGGCCCTAGTCTATGACGTCCTGCCGCCGCGCTGGAAGCGGCGTGATCCGGCCATCTCGACCATCGGCCGGCTGGACAAACAGACCACGGGCCTGCTGCTGCTGACCGACGACGGCGATCTGCTGCACCGGGTGATCAGTCCCAAACGGCATGTGGCCAAGGTCTATCGCGCGACCCTGGCGCGGCCGCTGGACGGGAGCGAGGGCGACGTCTTCGCCGCCGGCGGTCTGGTGCTGGAGGGCGAGGACAAGCCGCTGTCGCCCGCGGTGCTGGAGGTGCTGTCGCCGACGGAGGCGCGGCTGACGGTGACCGAGGGCCGCTATCACATGGTGCGGCGAATGTTCGCGGCGGTGGGCAACCACGTCGAGGCGCTGCACCGCGAACGGGTCGGCGGGCTGGCCCTGCCGGACGATCTGGCGCCGGGCGAATGGCGGCTGCTGGACTCCGCCGGGATCGACGCCATCTTCGCCCCATGACCCAGGCCAAGATCTGCGGACTGACGACGCCGGATGCGCTGGACGCGGCCCTGGCGGGCGGCGCGGCCTTCGTCGGCGCGGTGGTGTTTCCGAAGAGTCCGCGCCACATCGCGCCGCTGCACGCCGCCACCCTGTTCGAGCGGGCGCGGGGCCAAGGTCCGGGCAAGGCGAGGATCGTGGCGGTCACGGTCGACGCCGACGACGCCCTGCTGACCGAAATCGCCCTGATCCTGAAGCCGGACCTGATCCAGCTGCACGGGTCCGAGACGCCCGCGCGGGCCGAACGGGTGCGGATGCTGACCGGAGCCGGGATCATCAAGGCCCTGCCGATCCGGACGCATGAGGATCTGGCCGCGGCCGACGACTGGGAGCCGTTCGCCGATCATCTGATGTTCGATGCGAAACCGCCCGAGGGCTCGGACCTGCCGGGCGGGGTCGGGGCGCGGTTCGACTGGGTCATGCTGGCGGACCGGGCCTTCCGTCACCCGTGGTTCCTGGCGGGCGGTCTGACGCCGGAAAACGTCGGCGAGGCGATCCGGATCTCGGGCGCGCCCCTGATGGACGTCTCCTCTGGCGTGGAAACCGCGCCGGGTGTTAAGGACCCGGCCCTGATCGCGGCGTTTCTGGAGGCGGTGCGGTCGGCCTGATTTCCGCCGCTCCCCCGCGCGAAGGCTACCGACGTGACCGCCATTATCCCGAACCAGTACGCCATGCCCGACGCCGAAGGCCGTTTCGGCCCCTATGGCGGACGGTTCGTGGCCGAGACCCTGATGCCGCTGGTTCACGAGCTGAACGCGGCCTGGGAGGCGGCCAAGGCGGACCCGACGTTCCAGGCCGAGCTGGACGGCTTCCTGACCGACTATGTCGGCCGGCCCAGCCCGCTGTATCTGGCCGAGCGTCTGACGGCCCACTACGGGACGGCGAACATCTGGTTCAAGCGCGACGAGCTCAACCATACGGGCGCGCACAAGATCAACAACTGCATGGGCCAGATTTTGCTGGCCATGCGGATGGGCAAGACGCGGATCATCGCCGAGACGGGGGCCGGACAGCACGGGGTGGCGACGGCGACTGTCTGCGCCCGCTTCGGACTGAAATGCGTCGTCTACATGGGCGCCACGGACGTGGAGCGGCAGTCGCCCAACGTCTTCCGCATGAAGCTGCTGGGAGCCGAGGTCGTGCCGGTGACCTCGGGACGGGCGACGCTCAAGGACGCCATGAACGAGGCGATGCGCGACTGGGTCACCAATGTCGAGGACACCTATTATCTGATCGGCACGGCGGCGGGGCCGCATCCCTATCCGGCCATGGTGCGCGACTTCCAGTCGGTGATCGGCAAGGAGACCCGGATCCAGATGCTGGCCCGCAAGGACAAGCTGCCCGACGCCTGCGTGGCGGCGATCGGCGGCGGGTCGAACGCCATCGGCCTGTTCCATCCCTTCATCGAGGATGCGGGGGTGCGGCTGATCGGGGTCGAGGCGGCCGGGCGCGGGCTGGACGGCCCGGACCATGCGGCCAGTTTGCAGGGCGGACGGCCCGGCGTGCTGCACGGCAACCGCACCTATCTGCTGCAGGACGACGACGGCCAGATCCTGGAGGGCCATTCGATCTCGGCCGGGCTCGACTATCCGGGCATCGGTCCCGAACACGCCTGGCTGAAGGACATCGGCCGGGCCGAGTATCGCGCGGCGACCGACGCCGAGGCGCTGGAGGCCTTCCAGCTGTGTTCGCGGCTGGAAGGGATCATCCCCGCGCTGGAGCCCAGCCATGCGCTCGCCCGGGTGGGCGAGATCGCGAAGGAAGTGGGCAAGGGCGGCGATGTCGTGCTGAATATGTGCGGACGGGGCGACAAGGACATTTTCGCCGTGGCGAAACATCTGGGCGTGGAGTTGTAGACTATGAAGATCGCAGGACTGGCCGCCGCGGCGGCTCTCATGGCCGCGCCCGCCTGGGCGCAGGATCCGGCGGCGCCGGCGCCGGTCCTGACCTCGCCGGACGCCCTGGTGCTGCCGGGTGCGACCCTGGCGCCGGATTGCGGCGGCTTGTACAACCTGGCCGGCCGCGCCTTCTGCGTCAGCGCGCCGCTGGCCGGCATCGGCGCCCTCGCCGAGGCCTATATCGCCGACCTCGGGACCAAGGGCTGGCTTCCGGCGGGCGGCGACGACAACCGGGTGGTCTTTGTGCGCCGCCGCGACACCGGCGGCTGCGACGGCCTGCAGATGCAGGCCTTCTACGACACCTCGGGCCCGGCCAGTCCGGGATCCCTGGGCTATCTCGGCTTCGGCCCGATTCCCGGCGACGTCTGCGCCGCCTCGCCTGCCGCTCCGGCCGGCCCGACGACGGTTCCGCCCGCGCAATGACCACCGCGCGTATAGACGCCCGTTTCGCCGCGCTGAAGGCCGAGGGCCGGGCCGGCTTCGTCGCCTATGTCATGGCCGGGGATCCGACGCGGGAGCAGGCGCTGGACATCCTGCGCGGTCTGCCGGGCGCGGGCGCCGACATCATCGAGCTGGGCTTTCCCTTCTCCGACCCTATGGCCGAGGGGCCGCCGATCCAGCGCGCCGCCCTGCGCGGGCTGAAGGCGGGGCTGACCTTGAAGGGGACGCTGGCGCTGGCCGCCGAATTCCGGGCCGGCGACGCCGACACGCCGGTGATCCTGATGGGCTATCTCAATCCGATCGAGCGCTATGGCTATGACGCCTTCGCCCGCGACGCGGCGGCCAGCGGCGTGGACGGCCTGATCGTCGTCGACTGCCCGCCGGAAGAAGCCGGGCCACTGTCGGATGCGCTGGATGCGGCGTCGGTGTCGCTGATCCGGCTGGCCACCCCGACCTCGGACGACGCGCGGCTGAAGATCATCGCCGAACGGACCTCGGGCTTCGTCTATTACGTCTCGGTCGCCGGCGTGACCGGGGTCAAGGAGGCGCAGGCCCTGTCGGTGGCCCCGGCCGTCGAACGGGTGCGCAGGGCCTCGGGCCTGCCGGTCGCGGTCGGTTTCGGGGTCAGGACGCCGGAACGGGCCGCCGAGATCGCCCGCGTGGCCGATGCGGTGGTGGCCGGCTCGGTCCTGGTCGACGAGGTCGCGGCCGCGCTTGAGGCGAACGAACCCGCCGCGGCGCGCGTTCTGGCCAGGGTGCGGTCCCTCGCCGATGCGGTCCGGGGTGCGCGCTTGAAAGAAAGCGTCTAAAGCGCCGCCATGGTCGACAAGAACAAACCTCCCCAGGAAAAACGCGGCGGCTGGCTGAGCCGCTTCGCCCCCGGCGTGCGCAAGATCGTCAGCCGGCGCGATACGCCCGAAAACCTGTGGGTCAAGGACCCCGACACCGGCGAGATGCTGTACCGGTCGGATCTGGAAAACTCGCTGTGGGTGACGCCCTCGGGCCGGCACATGCGCATCAACGCCGACCAGCGGCTGCGCTACACCTTCGACGACGGCGCGTTCGAGGCCATCGACACGCCCGACGTGCTCGAGGATCCGCTGAAATTCTCGGACGGCAAACCCTACAAGGACCGCCTGGCCGCCGCCCGCAAGGCCGCGGGCCGCAAGGACACGATGGCGATCGGCTTCGGCGAACTGGACGGCACGCCCGCGGTGGTGATCGTCCAGGACTTCAGCTTCATGGGCGGATCGCTGGGCATGGCGGCGGGCGAGGCCTTCATCGCCGCGGCCCGGGCGGCCGTCGAGCGGGGCGTTCCGCTGGTCTGTTTCACCGCCGCCGGCGGGGCCCGGATGCAGGAGGGCGCGCTCAGCCTGATGCAGATGGCGCGCACCACCCTGGCCATCCAGGAGCTGAAGGCGGCGCAGCTGCCCTTCGTGGTGGTGCTGACCGATCCGACGACGGGCGGGGTGACCGCCAGCTACGCCATGCTGGGCGACGTGCATCTGGCCGAACCGGGGGCCCTGATCGGCTTCGCCGGTCCGCGCGTCATCGAGGCGACCATCCGCGAGAAACTGCCGCCGGGCTTCCAGCGCGCCGAATATCTGCAGGAAAAGGGCATGGTCGACCGGGTGGTCGCGCGCGAGGACCTGCCGAAGGTGCTGGGCCAGATCCTGTCGATGCTGATGGGCGGGCGGCGTCGGGCGGCCTGATCCCGATGAACAGGACAGAACCCATGAGCCGCCTGTTCGTCCTGCTTCTGGCGATCGGTCTGATCCACGCCGGCGCCGTCCGGGCGGACCCGGTCACCGACCGCATCTATCCCGCGCCCCGGGCGCCGCTGACCACGGACGGTCTGACCGTGCCGGCCGAGGTGATCTCCGTTCGGACGCGGGACGGCCTGGATTTGCGCGGCATGGTCGCGCCCGGACTGCCGGATCGGCCTGTCCTGCTCGTCCTGCATGGAAACGCCTCCAGCGCCAGGGACGCGATCGACTGGTTCACGCCGGCGATCGACGCCGGCTACAGCGTGGTGGCGGCGGATTATCGCGGATATTCCGGCAACCCCGGCCAGCCGTCCGAACAGGGTCTGGCCGCCGACGCCGACGCCTTCCTGTCCCATGCGAGAGCTCTGGCCGGAGACCGTCAGGTGTGGATCGTCGGCCATAGCCTTGGCGGCGGGGCAGCCATGGCCCTGGCGGAAAGAGACGCGCCGGACGTCCTGGTGACCATCGGGACCTTCACCCGTCTGCGGGACATGGTCTCGGGCCTCTCCCGGGCGATGGTTCCCGACGCCTATCGCAATCTGGATCGGGCGCGAACGGGGACCGCGCCATGGTTCCTGATCCACGGTTTCGCCGACGATGTGGTCCCCCTATCGCATGGTCAGACGCTCCACGCCCTGGCCGGTCAGGCCGGGCGGAGCGGCGCCAGTTTCGCGATCGTGGGCGGCGGCCATCGCCCCGATGGCGTGGTCATGCTCCGGATCCTGGAAGCGATCCGCACGCGGGAACGGGGGCGGCCTCCGTCTCCCCGCGCCGTGCCGGACTCCGTCAAGGTGATTCCGTTCGGGCAGAGCACGCCCCTGTCCGCAGGCTGAGGCCCGCGACGTGGACCCCATCTCCGAACGGCTGAGGGCGCGCCACCCGCAGAGAATCGACCTGTCCCTGGACCGGATGAAGGTGCTGTGCGCCGCGCTCGGCGATCCCCAGCGGCGCCTGCCGCCCGTGATCCATGTGGCGGGCACCAACGGCAAGGGGTCGACCGTCGCCTTCATCCGCGCCATCGCCGAGGCGGCGGGCCTGAAGGTCCATGCCTATACCTCGCCGCACCTGGTTCGGTTCAACGAGCGCATTCGTCTGGGCGGCGAGCTGATCGGGGACGCCGCGCTCAACGACATCCTCGACCGGATCGAGGCGCTGGATGTCGAGGCGACGGTGTTCGAAAGCACGACCGCCGCCGCCTTCACGGCCATGAGCGAGACGCCGGCCGATCTGGCCATCGTCGAGGTCGGTCTGGGCGGCGTTCTGGACGCCACGAACGTGATCGAACGTCCGCTGCTGAGCGTCATCACCCCCGTCGATCTGGACCATGCGGAGTTTCTCGGCACGTCGCTGCCCGGTGTGGCGGCGGAAAAGGCGGGGATTCTGAAATCGGGCGCGCGCGGCCTGGTCGCGCGACAGTCAGAAGAGGCGATGGCCGCCATCGAAAAGGCGGCGCAGGCCGTCCATGCGCCCCTGACCGTCATGGGCGTGGATTTCGACGCCTGGGCCGAGCGCGGCGGCATGGCCTTTCAGGATCAGGAACGGTTCCTCGATCTGCCGGCGCCGGCGCTCATCGGGGCCCACCAGATCGCCAACGCCGGCCTCGCCGTCGCCGTGGCGCTGGAACTCGATCTGCCCGAGGCGGCGATAGCGGAGGGATTGCGCGCCGTGCGCTGGCCGGCACGCCTGCAGCGGCTGACCGCGGGGCCAGTCGGCGAGGCTGCCCGGGTGGCGGACGCCGAACTCTGGCTGGACGGCGGGCATAATCCACACGCGGCGCGGGCGCTGGCCGACGCCCTGGCCGAACGCCAGGCGAAGGCGCCGCAGCCGCTGGCCCTGATCGTCGGCATGCTGGCCAACAAGGACGCGGGCGGTTTTTTCGAGGCGTTGAAGGATTCGGGAGCGGCCGTTTTCACCGTGCGCTTCGACGGCGCGGCGGCGGAGCCGGACGCGCTGGCGGCGGTGGCGCGCGGCCACGGCCTGGGCGCGACGCCGTGCACCTCGGTGGATGAGGCGCTGGAACGGGCCCTGCGGCTGGGCGCGGGCCGGGTGGCGATCTGCGGATCGCTCTATCTGGCGGGCGAAGTGCTGGGCGCGGCGCGGGAAACCTGGCCGGACTAGGCCCCCGGGACCCGGGAGGGACCTAACCTCCGTCGGGGACGCGAACACGCTGAAGGTTGCGCAGGAACTCCCGGGTTTGCTGATCCTGAACGCCCGCGATCGGTATGTCGCGGCAGACCCGCTGCTGCAGGTTGGACCCGGTCGCCCGTTGAAGGCGGCAGACCCGGCGCGTCGAGCCCTGATCCGCGGGCTGACGCGCCTGGGCGGGCCCCGACGTCGGAGCGATGACGGTAACCGCCTGTCCCGTGTCGACAGACAGGGCTGCGGCGGCGATCAGGACGATAGTCAGCATCGGCTTGGCCTTCCGGGGTTATTCAACCTCAATCGAGAAGATCATCCATCGTCGCGGAGGCAATCAGGCGTCGCCTTCCACGTACAGATTCTCGTCACCCGTTCGGGCCGCCGGGCGTGGCGGCGGCGCCCTCGTCCGGGAAGCGGACGCGCTGCAGGTTGCGCATGAATTCGCGGGTCTGCTGGTCCTGGGCGCCGGCGCTGGCGCGACTGATGTTGCGGCAGACGCGCTGCTGCATGTTCGATCCCGTGGCGCGCTCAAGCCGGCAGACGCGGCGGGTGTCGCCCTCGGGCCCCGCGGGGGCGTTGGCCGGACGGGCCTCGGCGGGGGCCGGGGTCGTGGCGATGACGGTCACCTGGCCGCCGGCCAGCAGGGCGGCGGAGATGAGTGCGGCGGTCAGCATGGCGTGAGACTCCTGCGATTTTGCAACCGCAGGAGAACACCGATCGCCGACGGGGGCAAATCCGGGGCCGTTCGACCCCGGCCCGATCAGGCGGCGGCCTGTCCGATGCCGGATTCGGCCAGCCATTCGAGAATCTTGCCCTTGGGCATGGCGCCGACCTTCATCGAGGCCATCTGGCCGTCCCGGAACAGCATCAGGGTCGGGATTCCCTTCACGCCCAGTTTCGAGGGGATCATGGGGCTGTCGTCGATATTGACCTTGGCGATCGTCACCTGACCGGCCAGATCGTCGGCGATCTGCTCCAGGGCGGGCCCGATCTGTTTGCAGGGGCCGCACCACTCGGCCCAGAAGTCGACCAGCACGGGACGGGACGCCTTCAGAACGTCGGCGTCGAAGCTGTCGTCGGTGACCTTGATGGTGGCCATATCGATATAGTCCTGTCTGGCGCCGCCCGGGCGGCGCGAAAATGATCGGCCGTCAGACTGGTCTGATTCCGGCTCGTTGCCGAGGATGTGGGATGTTCCGCGGCGCAAATCAACGTCGCAGGGATCAGCCCGCCAGCGCCGCCTGCATCAGTTCGGCGGGTACGGCCATGAGCCGCGGCCCGTCGGTCCAGACCAGCGCCGCCTCGACGGCGCGATCGGGATAGAGCCGGGCCAGGACGGAGGCGTAGACCGCCATCTGCAGCACATAGGCCGGATCGGCGTCTTCTATCCGGTCGGGAGCGGGACGGTTGGTCTTGTAGTCGGCGACCAGCACCCGGTCGGGGGTGACCACCAGCCGGTCCATGCGTCCCGAGACCGGGATATCCCCGACCGAGCCGGTCAGGGCGACTTCGGCGCGAGACCCCGGACCGAACACCGGCGCGAACCGGATGTCATCCAGGACGCGGAAGGCGGCCCCGATCATTTCGGCGCGGGCGGCCTCGTCAAGGTCTCGCTCCCGGGACATGATGCGCCTCGCCGCGTCAGCCCGGTCGGCCGGCGCGATGTCGGGCAGGCGCTCCAGCAGGCGGTGGATCAGGTCGCCGCGCCGGAACCGGCCCAGCGGCGCGCCCGGCCCGGCGGTGGTCGCCAGCGGCGACGGGGCGGGGATGCGGGTCGTCTCCTCCATCTTCGACGGCGAAGCGAAGCGGGCCGCTCCGTCCGGCGCCGGCGGCTGCCGGGCCCAGAGCGGAACGGGCGCCAGGCCGCGCCCGGTTGAGGGGGCTGCGGCGAGCGTCTCCGGATCGACCCCGAAGCGCAGCACGCCTTCGCCGATGTCGCGCACGTTCAGCGGCTCGTCGTCGCCCAGCCGCTGGAAGGTTTCGGCGATGACGCTCCACCAGCTGCCGGCCTCGAAACCTTCCTCGGGCCGCCGCAGCGCCCGGCCCATGATCACCAGCCGGTCCCGGGCGCGGGTCAGGGCGACGTAGAGCAGACGCAGGGATTCGGCGTCGGTGCGGGCCACGCGGGCCTCGCGTGCGGCCTTCGAGGCGGGGCAGTCGTCCTTCGCCGAGCCGGGGCACATCAGCCAGCCCTCCCCTTCCTCGCCGTCCCCGTTCGCCGCGGGCATCAGGGTCGGGCCCTGGGGCTTGGCGCGGGAGGTGGTGTCGGGAAGGATGACAACGGGCGCCTCCAGGCCCTTGGCGCCGTGCACGGTCATGACCCGCACCTCGTTGCGGGCCCCCTCCATTTCGCGTTTGACCTCGACGTCGGCGGCTTCGAGCAGGGCGACGCAGGTCTCCAGATCGACGCCGCCGCGGTCCTCGGCGGCCAGGACCTGGGCCAGGGTTTCGTCGATCGCCTCCTCGGCCTCGCGGCCCAGCCGGGTCAGGATGCGGGCGCGGCCCGAGACGCCGGTCTCGTCGATCCGGTTCAGCAGGCTGGAGAAGAAGGCAAAGGGGTCGCGGTCGCGGGCGTCCAGCGCGGCCTGGACGAAGTCGCGAGCCCGGCGCCACTGCGGCTGTTCGTCGGCGCGGAGCCGCAGCTCGCGCCACAGCGACCGGCCCTCACGGCCTTCCTTGTCGGCCAGCGGATACAGGCTGTGCGAATCGCCGAAGTCGGTGACGTCGCAGAAGGGGCTGCGCAGGACTTCGGCCAGGCTCAGATCGTCGTCCGGATAGAGGGCGAAACGGGCGACGGAGATCAGGTCGTCGAAAACGATATGGCTGCTCAGCTTCAGCCGGTCGGCGCCGGCGACGGGCACGGCCTCGGCCTTGAGGGCGCGGATGATTTCCTCGAACAGGGCGTCGCGGCGGCGGACCAGCACAAGGAAGTCGCCCCAGCGCGCGGGACGCAGGCCGCCGGGCGCCTCGCGGTCGTGAACGGCGGTCCCCGCCTGGACCTGTTTGCGGATGTCGCGGGCCAGCGCCTGGGCCAGCTGTTTGCGGCCGCTGCGGGCGTCCTCCTTGTCGACCGGGGCGTTCCAGGCCTCGCGGTCGGGCGTGGCGGGGTCGCGGAACAGGGGCCACAGGTCGATGGAGCCGTGCTGGCCGACGCGGGCCGGATGGTGGGTCGGGATGTCGCCCGAAACGCCGACGAGGGCGCGGGTCCGCTCCGGCCCCTCGAAGGCGGCGTCGACGAAGGCCAGCACCTCTTCCGTGGACCGGAAGGAGGTGTCCAGCGGCACCTCCTCGAACGGTCGTCCGGCGCCGCGGGCCAGGGCCTCATAGGCCTGGGCCTCCTGCCGCAGCCGCTCGGGACGCGCGCCCTGGAAGGAGTAGATCGACTGTTTCTCGTCCCCCACGGCGAAGACGGTGCGGGGGATGCGCGGACTGTCGCCCCGGCGCGTGGCGCCCTCGCCGGAGAAGAACTCCTCGGTCAGGGCCTTGAAGATGGCCCACTGGTCGGGGGCGGTGTCCTGGGCCTCGTCGACGAGGACGTGTTCGATCCCGCCGTCCAGCTTGAACAGGACCCAGGCGGCGGTGGCGCGCTGCGTCAGCAGGTCGACCGTGCGGACCACGAGATCGGAGAAGTCGAGCGCGCCCTGCCGCGTCTTGGCGGTCTCGTAGAAGGCGGCGTGGGCCCGGGCGAGGGTCAAGGCCTTGACCGTATCGTCGGCGACCTTCGCGGCGCGCATGCGGTCGAGGACGGCGCAGTATTTGAGCGAGACCGAGTCGAGGTAGGCGGCGGCTGCGGGCGGGGCGCTCTTCGTGCCGAACTTCGTGCGGGCCTCGCCTTTCGAGTCGATGAAGAGCGCCTTCATGGCGGCGAGGCTGGAGTGGGGCGGGACCGCCTCGCGCATCTGGGCCGCGATCTTCTGGTCGTTGGCCGAGCCGGTCGCGAAACCGTCGGCGGCGGCGCGCCATTCGGAGGGGTCTAGCCAGTTGAGGAAGCCGGTCTCGATGGCGGCGGGCGTGTCGTCCTCCGACACGCCGGCGAGGATGTGCGGGCCGGGGGCGGCGCCCGACATGACCCGGTCGATATAGCCGGCCAGCTTGCCGCGCTCGGACTCGATCATGGCCAGAAGGGCGTGGAAGGATTTCCAGTCCAGCTCGACCGCGAAATGGGAGTAGGCCAGACCGACGACCCCGTCAGGATCCTTGAGCGCCTCGCGGGCCAGATCCTCGCGCGCCTGATGGGACAGGGCGACGGCGGCCTCGTTCTCCAGCACCTTGAAGGCGGGCGAGACGCCGGCCTCGATGGGGAAGCGGCGCAGCAGTTTCTCGCAGAAGGCGTGGATGGTCTGGATCTTCAGGCCGCCGGGCGTCTCCAGGGCGCGGGCGAACAGGCGGCGGGCCTCGCGCAGGTCGCCGGGGTTCAGGGCGGCGGGGTTGCGGCCGTCGAGGCGGGCCAGGTCGCGCGAAAGCTCGGCGTCGTCCATCACGGCCCAGCGGCCCAGTTTGTCGAACAGCCGGGCCTGCATCTCGGCGGCGGCGGCCTTGGTGTAGGTGACGCAGAGGATTTCGCCGGGCGGGGCCTTCTGCAGCAGCAGCCGGGCCACGCGGTCCACCAGCGTCGTGGTCTTGCCCGAGCCGGCGTTGGCCGTGACGAAGACCGACCGGCCGGGATCGGCGGCGGCGGTCTGGTGGGCGCGGGCCTGGTCGAGGGGGGAGAGGGTCATTCGGGCGCCTCGTCCTCGCCGCCGACGACGTGCCATTCCCAGACGCGGGCCAGATGGTCGTAGTTGCCGCCGAAATTGCCCATGAACTGCGGCGCGGCCCAGGAGACATAGGGCCGGGCCTCGTCGTCGAAGGCGGCGACGCCGTCGATCAGCCGGGCCAGTTCGCGCTCGGCGAGTTCGGCGGCGGTCAGGGGCTGGCTGCGGGTGACCTTGCCGACGTCCACGGCCTCGCCCGGCGTCTTGCGGCCCGTGACCTTGACGTAGAGCAGTTCTGACGCCGGCGTCGGCGGGGCGTCGGCGAAACCGCCGTCGGCGAGGATGGCGGCGGTCAGGGTCAGCTGGGGCGCGAACCCTTGCGCCACCTGTTTCGCGCTGGGGGTGGAGCCGGTCTTGAAGTCGATGATGGCGGCGCCGTCGGCGTCCAGCTCGATCCGGTCGGCCCTGGCGGTCAGGGTGAAGGGGCCGAAGGGGGCGCTGAAGGTCATCTGGCCCGTCTGCTCGATCAGCAGGGTCGCCCCGCGCGCCCGGCGCTCGCGCTCCCAGCCGGCCAGCCAGACGGCGCAGTTGCGGGCCAGCGGCGTCTCGCGGGCCATGGCGTGGTCCTCGAAGCCGGCGGCGTCCAGCTCCTCGCGCAGGAAGGTCTCGATCTGGTCGGCGCAGTCCTCGGGCAGGGCGTCGGGCCAGGCGACCACCACGCGTTCGATGGCGCGGTGGACGGCGTTGCCGCGCGCCATGGCCTCGGCCGAGGCGCCGGGGCGGTCGAGCTTCTGAAGCCCGAGAATCCGCTGGGCGTAGACGGCGTAGGGGTCGCGCACCCAGCGTTCGACGCCGGTGACCGGCAGCTGGCGCGGACGGCGATGAACCGGGGGCGTCGGGGCCGGGCGGCGCTCGTAGCGCGGCGGTCCCGGCGGCGGGACATCCAGCGCCCGGGCGGCGTCGAGCGATGCGGACGGGCGTTCGAGGACGATGGGAGTGGACGGGGCATGGGCGCCGCGGGTCAGCATCTCCAGCCGCCACAGCCAGCGCGACTTGACGGCGGGCTGACCGCCGCGGCGTTCGGAATGGACCAGTATGGCCTCGTCGGCGCAGGCGGCCTGGACGAAGTCCTGGGCGGTCTGGCCGAGACGGCGTTCGGGCGGCGGCAGGCCGAGGGTCTGGCGCATGGGCCGCGACAGGAAGGGATCGGTCGGGGCGGCGTTGGGCCAGACCCCCTCCTCCAACCCGGCCAGGATCATGCGGTCGGCCCGCACCAGCCGGGCCTCGATGGCGCCGAGGATGCGCAGGCGCGGCTGGGTGGCGCCGCCGGTGCGCACCGTCTCCTCGGTCAGCAGACCGCGGACCAGATCGGCGAACTCGGCCCGGGTCACGGCGCCCAGCGACGCCCCGCCCTCGATCAGGCTCGACAGCAGGGCGGCGGCGGCCTCGCCGTCGGGTCCGGCCCAGGCGTCCTGACCGGCCAGGGTCTCGATCAGCGCGGCCAGGGCGCGGGCGGCGTCGTCCAGCGGCGCCTCGGGCGCGAAAGGCGCGAGGGCGGCGGCGGACAGGGCCTCCAGCCGGTCGGCCAGACGCCCCGCGGCGGCCAGCCGGGCGCGGACCCCCTCGGACGGGGCCTTGCCGTCGTCGCGGGTTTCGCCGGCCTTGAGCAGGGCGCGGCGCAGGCGGGCCCAGTCGCGGTGGCGCGGGCCGCGCAGGGCGTGATGCTCGAGCGCCCGCAAGGCGGCGTCGGAGTCGGTCCCGCCGAGGTCCAGCCCGACCAGCGGGTGCTTCAGCAATCCCAGCAGGGCGTGGGGATCGAGCGGCGTGGCGACGAAGCGGACGGCGAGGTCGACCAGCCGGCCCGCCTGCATGCGCGACAGGGGCTGGCCCGAGGAGACGTCGGCGGCGACGCCCCAGCGCTCCAGCCGGGCGGCGACGCGGCGGCCGAGGGCGAGGTCCGGGGTGACGAGGGCGCAGGTCTTCCCCGGCGTCTCCAGCGTCTCGCGCATCATCAGGGCGAGGGCGGCGGCGGCGTCCTCCTCGGCGCGGACCGTGACGACCGACAGGCCTTCGAGCCCCCGGGCGATCGGATCGGCGGACTGTTCGCGGAAGGCGTCGGCGCGCAGGGCGCCGATGACCGTGCGCCAGTCGTCGGTGGCGTCGGCCGGGCGCAACGCCTCGTTGATCAGCCGCTGGCGGGCGCGACCTCGCGCCCCGGCGACGGGATGCTCCGCCGGCTGAAACCAGGGGCGGACCTCGTCGCGTTCGACGCGGCCGTCGAGCAACCGCCACAGGGCGTTCTGCGGATGCTGTTCGTTATCGCCCAGCGTGGCCCAGACCGCGGAATCCAGCTCGCGGTCCAGGCCCGGCAGGACGACGCAGCCGCGCGGCGCGGCGGCGACGGCGGCCAGGACGTCGGCGGCGGCCGGGGCGGTGCCGGTCGAGCCGGCGGCGATGACCGTCCGGGTCGGCGGCCGCTCGGTCCAGCTCGTGGCCAGCAGCCGCAGCAGGCGCGCGCGTCGCCAGGCGGGATCGACCAGCCCCATCGCTTCCAGCCTTTTCGGCCAGGCCTCGACGGCGAGGGCGAGGAATTCGGCGGACTCGCGCCAGTGTTCGGCCAGATCGCCCTCGACGAGGGTCGCGACCCGGTGCAGGTCCCCGATCTCCTCCAGCTGGCAGGAATCGAGGAAGCCGCCCAGCGCGTCGGCCATCTCCAGCGCGCGCAGTGACGACAGGCCGGGGCGGAAATCCTCGACGATCATCCGCGCCATCTCGAAGCGGCGGGTCAGGGGCGCGATGGCGGGCGGCAGGTCGAGGCCCAGTTCGCCGGGGGCGAAGGGCGGCTCGTCCTCCTCCAGATCGCCGAGCGGGCGAACCTGGGGCAGCAGCAGGGGGCGGCCGCCCGCCTGTTTCGACAGAGCGGCGATGAAGGCGCGGGCGGCGCGGCGATTCGGCAGCAGGATGACGGCGTCGGACAGGGCCTCGGGCGGATGGTCGCCCAGCCAGTCCAGCACGCCGGCGGCCAGATCCTCGAGGAAGGGCCGGCGCGCCTCGATGGCGTACCATCGCGGACCGGCGGGCAGGAAGGGATCGAAGCGCGGGGTCACGTGGCGCCTACCGCTCGACGCGCGGCGTCTCGCTGCTTGAGGCGCGATGCGATCATCCGCCGCCCGCCAGTTTCGCCTCGGCCTCGTCGCGGGCCTGCGGGTCGCCGACGTGCATCCAGTCGCCGTCCAGCACGCAGCCGTAGAGTCGGCCCGCGGCGGCCGACCGGCGCCAGAAACCGCTCAGCGAGAAGGGCCCGTCGGGACCGTCGGCGACATAGTCGGGCCGGCAGATGTGGACGCCCATATAGGCGAAGGGCGCGGCAGGGGCGTCGCCCCGGAAGGTCAGCATTCCGTCGTCGGCGAGGAAGAAATCGCCGTCGCCCTCGAACCCGATCGAGCCTTCGCGTCGCGCGAGAAGAAGCGCGGCGTCCATGATTGACGGATTCCACAACCGGGCGAGTTGATTCAGCCCATCGCCGCGCGGGTCGGTCCAGACGCTGTCGATATTGGCCACGAAGACGGGGTCAGACCCCAGTAGCGCCGAGGCCTTCTTCAGTCCGCCCCCCGTTTCCAGCAGTTCGGCGCGTTCGTCGGAGATGCAGATCTCCGGGCCGCGGCCGCGCGCGGCGAGATGATTTTCGAGCCGGTCGGCGAACCAGTGGACATTGACGACGGCCCGCTCGACGCCGGCGTCGTACAACCGGTCCAGCACGTGATCGATCAAGGCCCGGCCGCCGACCTCGACCAGGGCCTTGGGCCGATCGTCGGTGAGCGGTCGCATGCGGGTGCCCAGGCCGGCGGCCAGCACCATGGCGGTCTTCGGAGCGCTCATCCCCGCAATTCCGACGGCACGTGCCGGTCGAACCAGGCGGCGACCACCTCCATGCCCGGCTTCTTCAGATTGGAGTTCAGATGGGCCCAGACGCGCGGCATGAAGGCGGCGTAGCGCGGCTTGCCGTCGCGGGCGATCAGCCGCGCGAAGACGCCGAGGATCCGCGCCTCATTGAGGGTCGCGAGGGCGGCGTAGTCGCGCCGGTAGACTTCGCGGTCCACCATCATGACATCGCAATAGTGGTTGAAGCAGACCGCCTCCAGTTCCGGCGGCACGTCGCGGCGGGCGTCCTGCAGCAGCGAATGCAGGTCCCAGACCGGATGGGCCCGGACCGCGTCCTGGAAATCGATCATTCCGACCCGGCGCTGATGCAGCCGCTCGGGGAGCCAGATCAGGTTCTCGGCATGATAGTCACGATGCGCCGTCACCCAGGCCTTTTGCTCGCCCATCGCGGTGACCGGAGCCCAGATGGCCCGCCATTCGTCGATCGCCGCCGGACCGAAATCGAGCTCGGGATGGAGTTTGGGCATCCACTGCACGAACAGGTCAGCCCCGCCCTGAAGCGCGACCGCGTCATAGGTCAGCAGCGGCCAGTCGCCGCCTGGACCGGGCATGACGTCCGGCAGCAGGCCCGCCAGATGCAGCCGCGCCAGAGCGTCCACGGCCGCGATATAGAGCGGGGCCTGCGGTTCCCCCTCGTCGATGACGCGAACGAACAGGTCGTCGCCGAAATCCTCGATCACGGCCATGCCGTTCTCGACGTCCACGGCGATGATGTCCGGCGTGGACAGGCCCGCGTGCCGCAGATGATCGGCGACGGCGGCGAAGGCCTCGATCCGGCCGGCCGACAGCCGGGCCACGGCGTTCCAGCCAGCCGCATGCCGCTGGGCCGGCGTCCAGCTCGGGTCACAGGGCTGGGACTCCGTCGCCGGCGGCTGATCCATCAGCATCAGGGTGACGCCCGCCGGAGTGGTCAGCCGCTCGTAGCGGCGCGTCGAGGCGTCGCCGGCCAGCGGCGTGCGGACGGCGTCGGCGAGGCCGGCCGTTTTCAGAAAGTCGAGACGCTGCTGTTCGCGGTCAGACATGAAGGTCCTTCAGTTTCGTCTCCCATGCGCCCGCGCCCGACAAGGTCGCAACCCGGCCTTCGCCCATTTCCGCGAGGGTGACGGTCAGGATGTCGGGACCCAGCCAGCGGGCCGGATCTTCGCCCAGCCGTTCAGGCCATTCGATGATGGCGCAGCCATCGTCCAGAGCCTCGTCCAGACCGATCTCGGCCGCCTCCCCCGGCCGGGTCAGGCGGTAGAGGTCGAAATGGGCGACAGGCGGATCGCCCTCGTAGAATTGCACAAGGGTGAAGGTCGGCGAGGGCACGTCCTCGTCGGGCCTGGTCAGGGCGCGGATCAGGCCGCGCGCGAGCGTCGACTTGCCCATGCCCAGCGGCCCGTACAGCAGCACCGTCTCGCCGGGCGCGAGCCGCGGGGCGATGGCGGCGCCGAGACGGGCGGTGGCGTCGGCGTCGGCCAGAGTCAGGGGGGGGCGGATGGCGTCCGGCTCAGGCAAAGTCGGCGTCCGGCTGGCTCGGCAGGACCCGTTCGGTGAAGGCCTTGAGGCCGTAGGTCGCCTTGACCGCGTCGATATCGAGCCGGGTCGGCGGGACGGGTTTTCCGACCTTGAGCTGGAAGGGCTTGCGGCGCTTGTTCAACAGTTCGTGGAACAGGGTGATGTCCCTGAGCTCGGGCGAGATCCGGTCGAAGAGGTGGAACAGGCGAGAGGTCGGCCCGGCGACGTGGATCGGCACGATGGGGGCCGTGTATTTGCGCGCCAGGGAGGCGGCGGTGGGGGCCCACTCCGGGTCGGTGACCGAGCCGTCCCTCGCCACCCGCGCCAGCCGTCCGGCGGGGAACATGACGACGCAGCGCTCGGCCTCGAAGGCCTCTTTCGCGGCCTGGAGGGTGGCGCGGGTCTTTTCGCGGGTGCGTTTGTCGACCACCCATTCGACCGGGATGACCGTCTCGCCCAGCCGCGGCGAGACGCGCAGGGCGTCGGCGTTGGCGAAGAAGACGGCGTCGGGCCGCCGCGCCCGGATGGCGTCGAATACGGCGATGCCGTCGGCGATGCCGGTCGGATGGTTGGCGACGACGATGCAGCGGCCCGTCGCCGGAACCCGCTCGGGGTTCATGACGGCCACCTTCAGGTCCAGCAGGTCGCTCATATAGTCCAGCGCCCCGGCCCCGGAGAGCGGCCGGACCGCATCGGCCATGCGGACCGCGGCGCGGTAGTTCAGCAGCTTGTACAGAACGGGCCGGACCAGGGGCCAGGCGATCGAGCCGGTCAGACGCGGCGCGCGCTCGGCGATCAGCACGTCGCAGACGTGCGGTTCCCGGCGGGTCGGCGTGAAGGCGACGGTCTGGGTCATTTCCGCCGGTTGTCGCCGCTCGCGGCCCGCTCGGCAAGCGGCTTCCGCCTCCTGTCGCGCGGTGCTACGCCAGCGGCCGAGACTGACGACAAAGCTGCCGAGGAAACCGTCCATGCGTCACCGTTCCCTGCTCGCCGGCGCCAGCGCCGCTCTGGCCCTGTTCGCGGCCGTTCCCGCCCTCGCCGAGGCGCCGCCCGCGCCGGCCCAGGCGGCCGACGCCTTCGACTACAAGGACATGATCCCGGCCAACCGCCTGGCCGATCCGCAGGTGTCGCCGGACGGCCGCTGGGTCGTCTACGCCGTGACGACGACCGACGTCGCCGCCAACCGGCGCGCGGGCTCCCTGTACGTCATGGACCTGCGCGACGGCGGGGACGGCCGCAGGCTGGCCATCAGCGAGGGCGGGGCGAACACCGCGCGCTGGGGGTCGGACGGCAGGCTGTATTTCCTGTCGGGACGTTCGGGGACCAGTCAGGTCTGGCGCGCCGACGCCGACGGGACCAATCCCGTGCAGGTCACCGACCTGCCGCTGGACGTCAACGCCTACCGGCTGAGCCCGGGCGCGGACAGGGTGGCGGTCTCACTGGCCGTCTTCCCCGATTGCGGCGACCTCGCCTGCACCGTGGACCGGGCCAAGGCCGTGGCCGACGATCCCTCGACCGGACAGGTCTATGACCGGATGTTCGTGCGCCATTGGGACACCTGGAACGACGGGACCCAGAACCACCTCTTCGTCCAGTCGATCGGCGCCGACGGTCGCGCCACGGGGGCGCCGGTCCACGTCACCCGGGGCTTCGACGGCGACACCCCTTCCAAGCCGTTCGGCGACGAGAGCGAATTCACCTTTGCCCCGGACGGCCAGTCGATCATCTTCTCGGCCCGCCTCGCCGGGCAGAGCGAGCCGTGGAGCACCAATTTCGACCTGTGGCGCACCAACGGCCTGTCGGGCGACGGCAGGTTCGAGAACCTGACGGACGCAAACGACGCCTGGGACACCGGCCCGGTGTTCTCGCCGGACGGACGCACGATGGCGTATCGCGCCATGGCCCGCCCGGGCTTCGAGGCCGACAAATTCGCCATCTTCCTGCGCGACGTGGCCACGGGCCAGACGCGTCAGATCGCTGCGGACTGGGACCGCTCGGCCGACAGCCTGCAATGGTCGGCCAACGGAAACACCGTCTATGTGACCGCCGGCGACATCGGCCAGACCCGCATCTTCGCCATCGATGCGCGCAACGGCGTGGTCACGCCGGTCACGGGACCGGGACACGTCTCGGCCTTCGCCCAGACGCCGTCGGGCTTCGTCTTCGCCCAGGACACGCTGACGCGTCCTAGCGAGCTGTTCGTCAAGACCTTCCGCGGCCGCGAAATGCCGCGCCGGATCACCAATGTGAACCCGCAGCTGGACGATCAGGCCTTCGGCGAGCCCGAGCAGTTCAGCTTCGCCGGCTGGAACGGCGAGACGGTCCATGGCTACGTCATCAAGCCGGCCAACTACGTCGAGGGCCGGAAATATCCGGTCGCCTTCCTGATCCACGGCGGGCCGCAGGGCTCGTTCGGCAACAGCTGGTCGTACCGCTGGAATCCCGCGACCTACGCCGGCGCCGGCTATGCGGTGGTGATGATCGATTTCCACGGCTCGACCGGCTACGGCCAGGCCTTCACGGACTCGATCAGCCAGCACTGGGGCGACCGCCCGCTGGAAGACCTGCAGAAGGGCTGGGCCGCGGCCCAGGAGCGCTACAGCTTCCTCGACGGCGACAACGCCTGCGCCCTCGGCGCCTCGTACGGCGGATACATGATCAACTGGATCGCCGGCCGCTGGTCCGACGAGTTCAAATGCCTGGTCAACCACGACGGCGTCTTCGACGTGCGCGGCATGGCCTACGGCACCGAGGAGCTGTGGTTCACCGAGTGGGAATACGGCGGCACCCACTACGACAATCCGCGCGGCTATGAGGCCTTCAACCCGGTCCACCACGTCGACCAGTGGAAGACCCCGATGCTGGTGGTTCAGGGCGACCTCGACTTCCGCATCCCCACCTCTCAGGGCCTGTCGACATTCACCGCCCTGCAGCGGCGGGGAATCGAGAGCCGTCTGCTGTTCTTCCCGAACGAGAACCACTGGGTGCTGAAGCCGGCCAACAGCCTGCAGTGGCACAATGAGGTGTTCGGCTGGCTGGACAAATATCTGCACCCTGCCGAGTAGACAGGTCGAACGACAGAAGGGGCGCGTCCGCGACGGGCGCGCCCTTTTTGCCGCCCGCAACGGCAATCGCCGCCGCGCCTGAGCCTTCCGCCGCTTCGCGCGTTGTGGAGGGTTCGACGGAGTACCGCGTGTGCCCAACCCCTTGAAAGACCATCCGAACTGGCTGGTGGTGCGTGATCGCGCCCTGGTCCCGGCGGGCGCGTGGGCCAGGGACAGACGCGACTGGATCAGGGCCAACGACCCCGTCTACACCAGCTTGCGCCGCCCCGGCCGGCCCGAGCAGATCGCCGCGACGGTCACCCTGGTCCTGATCGCCCTGGTCGTCGTCTTCCTGATGCTGTTCGAGTGGAACTGGCTGCGCGGGCCCATCGGCCGCTGGGCCTCGGCGAAATACGACCGCGAGATCGTGCTGCAGGGCGATCTGGACGTGAAGCTGTTCAGCTGGACCCCCTCGGCCCACATCCGCGACGTCCGCGTCGGCGGTCCCGACTGGGCGAAGGAGAAGGATACGCTGGTCGTCGAGGACGCCCTCGCCTCCGTACGCTTCCTGCCCCTGTTGTCGGGGCAGGTCGAGATGCCGCTGGTCGAGATCACCCGGCCCGAGATCGTGCTGATCTCGACCGCCGACGGCCGCAAGAGCTGGGTTCTTGACCCGGACAAGCCCGATACCGGCCCCATGAAACTGCCGCCGATCAACAGGCTGGTCATCCGCGACGGCGCCGTCTTTCTGGACGAACAGGGCCGCAACATCCGCCTGAACGCGACCATAAACGCGCGAGAGGGCACGGACGGGAACGCCGGCTTCCACCTGGACGGGCGCGGCACGATCAACGGCACGCCGCTGACGCTGGAGGTGCGCGGCGGGCCCTTCATCAACATCAAGCGCAACAAGCCATACGGCTTCAAGGCGGAGCTTTCGGGCGTGGGCACGACCCTGATCGCGGACGGCTCGATCACCCGGCCGTTCGATCTGGGCCAGTTCAACGCCACCCTCAGCCTGCGCGGCCGCGATCTGGCCGACATCTATCTGCTGACCGGCATCACCACGCCCAACACCCCGCCCTATCGGCTGAGCGGCAAGCTGCGGCGCGACGACACCGTCTTCACTTTCAACGACTTCAGCGGCCGGGTCGGCTCTTCCGACCTGTCGGGCGACCTGACGGTCGACAAGGTCGGCGACCGCCGACGGGTCCAGGCGCAGCTCTATTCCCGCCTGCTCGACATCGACGACCTGGCCGCCGTGCTGGGCGGAACGCCGCGCGTGACCGCCTCCGGCGACACGGTGGTGACCTCCGGCGCGCCCGGCAAACTGCTGCCGGACGCCCCGCTGAACGTCGAGCGGCTGCGGGTCATGGACGGGACGCTGACCTATCGGGCCGCCCAGGTGAAACGCAACGAACTGGATGTGCGCCGGGTCAATCTGGGGGCCCGGCTCAAGGACGGAATCCTGAACCTCGACCCCGTGTCCTTCGACTTCAACCGCGGCGAGCTGGACGGGACGGCCCGCATCAACGCCACCCGCGACGTCCCGTATTCGGCGGTCGATTTCCGCCTGAGGGGCTATCCGCTGGAATCGATCATTCCCGCCCGCAACGGCGCGCCGACCGTTACGGGCCGGGCGATCGGAAGGGCGAAACTGGAGGGGTCCGGCGCCTCGATCCACGACTTCGCCGCCGGTTCGAAGGGCACGCTGAGCCTTGTGGTGCCGCAGGGCCAGATGCGGGCCGCCTTCGCCGAACTGCTGGGCATCAATGTCACCGCCGGGCTCGGCAAGCTGCTGTCAGGCGACACCGGCGTTTCCGAAATCCGCTGCGCCGTGGCCGACTTCACGGTCAGCGGGGGGACGGCGACGGCCCGGACCTTCGTCATCGACACGACGCCCGTGCTGGCGAAGGGCAGCGGCACGATCAACCTCGGCGCCGAGACCATGAACCTGCGCATCGACGGCGAGACCAAACAGGCGCGTCTGATCCGACTGTGGTCGCCGATCACCATCAGCGGCCCGCTGACCGCGCCGAAGGTCGGCGTCGACAGCGCCTCGGTCGCCGGCCAGGTCGGGCTGGGCGCCGCCCTGGGCGCCTTGATCAACCCGCTGGTGGCCCTGCTGCCGTTCGTCGATCCCGGTCTGGCCGAGGACGCCAACTGCGGCGCCCTGATCTCGGGCGCGCGATAAATCGGGCGTGGTTGAGCCGGAGCGGTCTTCCGTGCGTATCTGGACGGGTCTTCATCTGACTCCAGGGAACGCATGACCCGCAGAGGCCTGTTCGCCCCCGCTCTCGGCCTGATCGCCGCCGCCTGTTCGCCGCTGGGCGTGCTGAACAGTCTCGGTCCGCGCGACCGGGGGGTGCGGCGCGTGGCGCGCGACATCGCCTATGGCGACGACCCCAGGCAGAAGATGGATATCCACGCCCCGGTCGAGACCGGCCCGCGTCCGTGGCCGATGCTGGTCTTCTTCTACGGCGGCGGCTGGGACAGCGGCGAGCGGAAGCTCTACGCCTGGGCCGCGCAGGCGCTGGCGGCGCGCGGATTCGTGGTGGCGACGCCCGACTACCGGCTGGTCCCGCAGGTCCATTTTCCCGCCTTCACCGAGGACGCGGCGGCGGCCACAGCCATGGCGGGCCGGGTCGCCGGGCAGTACGGCGCGGACCCGGCGCGTCTGGGCGTCCTCGGCCATTCCGCCGGCGCCCATCTGGCCATGATGATCGCCCTGGACCGCCGCTACATGCTGGCGGCCGGGGCGCCGGACCTGATCAGGGCGGCCGCCGGTCTGGCTGGGCCTTACGACTTCCTGCCGTTCGACGTGCCGGCCTCGATCAACGCCTTCAGGCGGGTCCCCGACCCGACCCTGACCCAGCCTGTCACCTTCGCCCGCGCCGACGCCCCGCCGCTGTGGCTGGGCCACGGGACGGAGGACGTGATCGTCCACGCCGAGGACACCACAATCCTGTGCGACCGGATGAAGGCCGTCGGCGGCCGCTGCGAGGCGAAACTCTATACCGGCCTGAACCACGCCGACCTGATAGCGACATTCTCTCCCCTGTTCCGCCGCAAGGCGCCGGTGCTGGATGACGTGACGGGCTTCCTGCACCGCGAGCTGGGCTGACCAGCTCCCCCATGTCTCTCGCGACCGCCAGGCTTGGCCGTCTCGCCAAGGTCATGATCTTCCGCTAGAGGAGGCCATGACAGAAACGATGAACCCAACGGCGGCGCTGGACCGTCTCGAAGACCTCTACAACCAGTCCGTCTCCAACCTGCGCACCGCGGTGGGGACCTTCCTCCGGACCGGCGAACGCGCCGATCCCGGGGCCCGGGCCAAGGGCCTGTTCTGCTATCCCGAACTCAGGGTCAGCTGGTACGGCGAGCGGCCGGCCAATCTTGAGCAGCGCGCCTTCGCCCGCATGTCGCGGCCCGGCGTTTATTCGACCACCATCACCCGGCCGGATCTGTACCGCCCCTATCTGCTGGAACAGCTGACCCTGCTGGAGGCCGATTACGGCGCCACGTTCGAGGTGCGCCCGTCGGATCAGGAGATCCCCTTCCCCTATGTGATGGACGGCTCGGACGTCGCCCTGGACCGCAGCCAGACAGCGGCCGTGGCCCGCTATTTCCCGACCACGGACCTGGCCCATATCGGCGACGAGATCTCGGACGGCATGTTCGACCTGACGCGGGACTTCCCGCTGGCCCAGTTCGACGGCCTGCGCACCGACTTCTCCCTGGCCCGCCTGCGCCACTACACCGGCACGCCGGTCGAGGATGTGCAGAGCTATATCCTGTTCACCAACTACAACCGCTATGTCGACGAGTTCGTGCGCTGGGCCTGCGCCCAGATCGCGGACCCGAACAGCGCCTATGAGAAACTGGTCTGCGCCGGCGGCATCGAGATCACGCGCGACACGCCCAATCCCGAGACCGCGGTCATGGACGCGGCCTGGAAGAAGCACCAGATGCCGGCCTACCACCTGACGGCGCCGGGCTGGAAGGGCATCACCCTGGTCAACATCGGCGTCGGCCCGTCCAACGCCAAGACCATCTGTGACCATCTGGCCGTCACCCGTCCGCACGCCTGGATGATGATCGGCCACTGCGGCGGCCTGCGTCCCTCGCAGAACATCGGCGACTATGTGCTGGCCCACGCCTATCTGCGCGACGACCATGTGCTGGACGCGGTGCTGCCGCCCGACATCCCGATCCCCTCGATCGCCGAGGTCCAGCGGGCCCTCTATGATGCCGCCAAGATCGTCTCCGGCGCGCCCGGCGAGGAGGTCAAGCGGCGCCTGCGCACCGGCACGGTGGTGACCACCGACGACCGGAACTGGGAGCTGCGCTATTCCAAATCAGCGCTGCGTTTCAACCAGTCACGCGCCGTCGCCATCGACATGGAAAGCGCCACGATCGCGGCCCAGGGCTATCGCTTCCGCGTGCCCTACGGGACCCTGCTGTGCGTCTCGGACAAGCCGCTGCACGGCGAGATAAAGCTGCCGGGTCAGGCCAACCGCTTCTACGAAGGCTCGATCTCGGAGCATCTGCAGATCGGCATCCACGCCATCGATCTGCTGCGCGCCGAGGGCAACCGGCTGCATTCGCGCAAGCTGCGCGCCTTCGACGAGCCGCCGTTCAGATAAGGTCGCCCGCCGCTTCGCTACTTGAGGCGAAGGCTATTTCTTCAGGCGCTTCGCATTGGCGACGGCCGTCCTGTGGATCGGGCGCAGGGCGTCGGCCTGACCCTTCAGCAGTTCGCTGTTGAGGGTCAGCATCTGGCCGGCCGCGCGGCTCCACCAGCCGACGGCGTAGCTGTACTGGGCCTGCAGGGCCGCCGCCGGGGTCGAGGCGGAGGCGATCGAGGCGGCCGCCTTCGAGGCCAGTCCCGCTTCCGTCAGGGCGCTGGAGCCGACCCGGCCGCTGATGTCGCCAAAGGTTTTCACCATGGCCGAGGCCGAGGCGGACAGGGCCTCGACCTTTTCCGTGCTCATCAGCGACATTTCCGTCAGGTCGGCCTTGCGCGGATCGGCCAGGCCGGCGGCCATGATGCCGAGGCGGGCGTTGATCACGTCGCCGGCGGCCTGCAGCATCTCCCCGCCGGACAGGGCGGCGTTGGCGGCGGTGGTCGCCTGGCGCGTCAGGCGGCGGCCGGTCTTCAAAGCCTTGTCGAACTGGGTCATGACCCCTGCCTGGACCTCTTTCAGACGCCCGGCAAGACCTCGGCCGAGAAGTCGGCCACATCCTTGAGCAGGGCCGGGACCGCCGCGTCGATGATGGTCCGGCCCTTCTCGGGACTGGCCTGGGCCGGGTCCGAGCCGATGCGGCCGTCGGGGAAGCGGGCGCGATAGTCGAGGGCGTCGCGGATCGGCCCCACGGGCGCGATCTGCGGGCTGTAGTCGGCCGTCTTGATCCGGTCCGGATAGGCGGCCTGGGTCACCGCGATCTCGGACGGGGTGGCGTGCATGCCGTGGCCCGTCGGGAACATGCGGTTGCACAGGCTGTGGACCCCCGGCAGATCCCACCAGTTCTTCAGCTTCAGCACGAAGGGCGGCTGTTCCTCGACAAACGACCATTCGGCGTAGATTTCCGCGAAGGTGGCCTCGATGGTGGCGACGTTGCCGCCGTGGCCGTTGAGGAAATAGATCCGCTCGAAGCCGTGCCGGCTGAGCGACGAGACCCAGTCGGTGATGGCGGCCATGAAGGTCGAGGGTCGCAGGGAGATGGTGCCCGCGAAGGCCAGGTGATGCTGGGCCATGCCGATGTTGAAAGTCGGAGCCACGACCAGGCTTTCGTCCTGCTTCTCGGCGGCGTGGGCGATGATCTCGGGGCACAGCCAGTCGGTGCCCAGCAGGCCGGTGGGGCCGTGCTGTTCGTTCGAGCCGATGGGCACGACCACGGTCCTGGTCGTCTTCAGCCGCGCATCGATCTCGGGCCATGAGGAGAGGTGGATCAGCATGGGTACGCTCCGCAACGGTATCGGCGCGGTCTAGGCCGATTGGACGGGCAGGCCAACCGTCTCAGACGGCGAAGGCGCGCAGGAAGCGGCGGGCGGCCTCGGCGGCGCGGGCGTCGCGGTCGAAGGCCGGATGGGCCACGCCCAGCACGCCGCGCAGATGGCCGTGTCCCAGCACCATGCCCGAGAACATCTCGGCCGCGGCGTCGGGGTCGGGGACGCGCAGCCGTCCCAGGCGGTCCTGTTCGGCCAGCCAGGCGGAAAGCCGGCGCAGGCCCTCGGCGGGGCCGGCCTGATAGATGGCCTGGGCCAGTTCCGGATCGCTGGGGGACATCAGGGCGACGCCGCGCATCGAGGCGGCCGCCTGTTTTCCGCACAGCTTTTCCAGCATGCCCGCGGCCATCGCGGTCAGCACCGTTTCGGGATCGCCGCCGCTCCGCAGAGGCGTGCTGATGGCGTCCGAGCGGCGGGCGGCGAGGGCGCGGCCGATCTCCACCTTGGACGGGAAGCGGTTGTAGAGGGTCTGGCGCGATACGCCGGCCTTGCGGGCGATGGCGTCCATCGAGGCCAGGGCGCCCTTTTCCGAGAACAGGGCCAGGGCCGCGTCCAGAATGGCCTCGGTCTTGGTCTCGTCGATCTGTCCGGCGACCCGGGCCATCAGTGCGCGTCCACCGGCGGGCCGCCCGTCGCGGCCTTCACCGGACGGGACAGCAGGGTCACGAAGGCGGCGAAGACGCAGCCGACGGCCAGCATGGCGAAGGCGTCGCCGAAGGCCAGGGTCGTCGCCTGAAGATTCAACATGCCCTGGACCGCCTTCATCGCCGCGCCCGCCGGATCTATCGAGCCCGCGAACCGCTCCTGCATCCCGGCCAGCATGGCCTGCATGCCGCCGTTGGTCACGGAGATGTTCTGCGTCAGCTCGCTCATGTGCGAGGCGGTGTTGGTGGTCAGGGAGGTGTTCAGCAGGGCCAGGCCGAAGGCGCCGCCGACATTGCGCGACAGGTTCACCAGCCCCGAGGCGTTCTTGACCATGTGCGGCGGCAGGGTCGACATGGTCACCTGCTGGGCTGCGATCATGGCCATCATGACGCCGGCGCCGCGCAGGGCCTGGACCCCGGCGAACTGCCAGAAGCCCCATTCGCTGGTCACGGCGTGGGCGTCCCACATGCCCCAGGCGCAAAACATGAAGCCGCCGAACATCAGGATGCGGGCGTCGACCTTGCGCACCAGACGGCCCGCGAACGGCGCGGTGGCGAACATGGCCAGGCCGGAGACGACCATGGTCGTGCCCACCTCGGCCGCCGAATAGTCGCGCACCCGGGACAGGAACAGCGGCAGCAGGAAGGTGCCCCCGAACAGGGCCGCCCCGACGGTGAAGGTCATCACAACCCCGACCATGAAGTTGCGGTTGGTGAAGGCCCGCAGCTCCACCACCGGATTGTAATACGTCAGCGACCGCCAGACGAAGGCGGGACCGGTGATGGCCGCCAGCACGGCCAGCCACAGGATGTTGTCGTCCGCGAACCAGTCGTTCTTCGACCCTTCCTCGAGCACGAACTGCAGGCTCATCAGAAAGACGGCCATCAGGCCCAGACCCCACCAGTCGAAGCCCCTGGTCAGCGACGGGTCGCCCTTGTCGAAATTGGCGTAGCGGCCGACGAGGAACAGCACCAGCAGGCCCGGCGGCACATTGATGAAGAACAGCCAGCGCCAGCTGAGCCATTCGGTCAGGTGGCCGCCGAGGGTCGGGCCGACGGTCGGCGCAAGGGTCACGATCAGACCCATGACCACGCTGGCGGTGATGCGCTTGTCGGGCGGGAAGGCGGTAAAGGCGACGGCGAAGACCGTCGGGATCATGGCGCCGCCGACGAAGCCCTGCAGGGCGCGGAAGAAGATCATGGCGTCGATCGACGAAGACAGGCCCGTGGCCACGCTCATCAGCATGAAGCCCGTACAGGAGACGAGGAAGACCTTCTGCGTCCCCCACAGGCGCGAGAGATATCCCGACAGGGGGATCATCACGACCTCGGGGATCAGATAGGCGGTCTGGATCCAGCTGATCTCGTCGGCCGAGGCGCCGACGCCGGCCTGGATCTGCGGCAGGGACGAGGCCACGATCTGGATGTCGAGAATGGCCATGAACTGGCCGATGACCATGCCGGCGAAGCCCAGCAGCAGGATGGTCCAGTTGATCTTCGGGTCGGCTGACGGAGCCGCAGCGGCGGCGGTCACCGGACCGCGACGCCCGTGTTCGCGACGGCCGCGACGGCGGTTCCGGTCGCCGCCTGGGCGAAGCTGAGGCCGCCGCGGCTCTTCAGATCAACCTTGACCTCGACCGACAGGCCGGGTCGCAGGGTTGCCGCCGAGGCGTGGTCGACGCGGATGCGCACGGGCACGCGCTGGGTGATCTTGGTGAAATTCCCGGTCGCGTTCTCGATCGGGATCAGGGCGAATTCGGACCCGGTGGCCGGGGCGAAGCTGTCGATGTGGCCGGTCAGGTGTTGTCCGGGAAAGGCGTCGGCGCTGATCTCCACCGTCTGGCCGAGGCGCAGGCGGTCGAGCTGGGTCTCCTTGAAATTGGCGACCACATAGGCGTCGCCCAGCGGCACGATCGACAGGATCTGGCCGCCCGGACGGACATACTGGCCGACGCGCACGCCGCGGGCGCCGATGACGCCGCCGACCGGCGCGCGGATCACGGTGCGATCCAGGGCGATGCGGGCCTGTTCGACCTGGGCGCGGGCGACCTCGACGGCGGCCACGCTCTGATTGCGGGTCGAGCCCAGCACGCCGGCGGTGCGCTGTTCGGCGACCAGGGCGGCCTGCGCCTCGGCGACGCTGGCCTGGGCCGTGCGGGCGCCGGCCTGTTCGGTCTGGATGCGGGCCTGCGAGACCCAACCCTGCTCGGCCAGCCTGCCGTAACGGTCGACCTGCTGGCGGGCCAGATCGGCCTGGGCCTGCGCCTGCGCCACGCCGGCGGCGCGCGAGGCGATCAGGGCCTGTTCCTGGGCCGCGCGGGCGTCGACATTGCCGACGGCGGCGATAACGGAGGCCAGATTCGCCTCGGCCTGCGCGAGAGCGGCGCGTGCGTTGGCGTCATCAAGCCGGATCAGTATCTGGCCGGGTTCGACCCGTTGGTTGTCGGCCACCAGCACCTCGACGACATAGCCTTCGATCTGGGGGCTGACCTCGGTAGTGTCGGCCGCGACGAAGGCGTTGTCAGTCGCCTCCCACCGCTGCTTGCCCTGCCACCAGACCGCGCCGCCGATGACGACGGCCACGGCGACGACGGCGCCGACGATCAGGGGAAGGCGTTTCTTGAGGACGGGCGAAAGGGCCATGACGAGCTCGGCAAAGACATGTCGGGGAGGACGCGTATAAAATGGACGATACTGTCCAGAATTCAATCCCGCTTGTTTCGGCGCCGCAACACGTCTTGTTTCGCCCTGTCCGGAGTTCGTGATGCCTGCTGACCGCCCGCCCTCTTTCGTCGATGTCGCCGTGATCGGGGCCGGGGCCGCCGGCATCGCCGCCGCGCGGGCGCTGGCGCGGGCGCCGCTGGATGTGGTGGTGCTGGAGGCGCGGGACCGGATCGGCGGCCGGGCGCGCACCCTCGACATGAACGGGACCGGTCTCGACATGGGCTGCGGCTGGCTGCATTCGGCGGATGAGAATGTGCTGGCGGGCATGGCCGAGGCCCAGGGCTTTACGATCGACCGCACCCCGCCGCCGTGGGAAAGCCAGGCCTTCAATCACGAGATGTCGGCGGCCGAACAGGCGGAATTCCGCGCCGCCTTCGCCGCCTTCGAGGAACGCGTCGCCGAGGCGGCGGGCGGCGGCCGTGAAGGACCGGCTTCCACGATGTTCGAACCGGGCGGCCGCTGGAATCCGCGCATCGACGCCATCTCCGGCGCCCTGAACGGGGCCCGGTTCGCCGAGGTCTCCATCCGCGACTACGACGCCTACCGGGACACCGGCGTGAACTGGCGCGTGGCCGAGGGCTACGGACGTCTGATCGCCCGGCTCGGCGAGGATCCGCCCGTCGTCTCCGATTGCCCGGTCGCCCGCATCGACCGCTCCGGCCCGATCCTCAAGCTGCTGACCGCCCGTGGAACGGTCGAGGCGCGGGCCGTCATCGTCACCGTCCCGACCGACCTGATCGCCCGCGAGGCCCTGCGCTTCGATCCGCCCCTGCCGACCCTCGTCGAGGCCGCCGCCGGCCTCCCTCTGGGGCTGGCTTCCAAACTGCACATGACGGTCGATGGGGCGGACGATTTCCCGAAGGACAGCCAGTTGTGGGGCCGGGCGGATACGGCGGACACGGGCGGCTACCATCTGCGCCCCTTCGGACGGCCCATGATCGAGGGCTGGTTCGGCGGCGACATCGCCCGGGCGCTGGAGGCCGAGGGCGAGGCCGCCTTCTTCGCCTTCGCCTCGGACGAGCTGGTTCATCTGCTGGGCTCGGCCATGCGCCGCCGGCTGGCGCCCGTGGCCGCCTCCATGTGGGGCGCCGAGCCCTGGTCGATGGGCGCCTATTCCCACGCCCTGCCGGGCCATGCGGACGATCGGGCGCGTCTGGCGGCGCCCGTCGAGAACCGGCTGTTCCTCGCTGGCGAGGCGACCTCGCCCGACTTCTACGGCACGGCCCACGGCGCATGGATGGAGGGAGAGCGGGCGGCGCGTCAGGCGCTGTCGGCGCTCGGACTTGACCCCGGCCGCGGCCCCGGCGACGACGGGGCATGAAGCCTCCGAAGGCCCGCCCGAAAGCCGTGGTGAAACGTCCCGCCGTCATGACCGGCGCGGTCATTCCCACGCTCGGCTGGCCGCCCGACGAGGACCGGGTCGAGGCCGTCTTCGAACGGCTGTCCGGGGTTATGCCCGAGCCGAAGACCGAGCTGAATTTCACCAGCCCCTACACCCTGGTCGTCGCCGTCGCCCTGTCGGCCCAGGCCACCGACGTCTCGGTCAACAAGGCGACCGACAGGCTGTTCAGGGTCGCCGACACGCCGGAGAAGATGCTGGCGCTGGGCGAGGCGGGACTGGTTCCCTACATCGCCTCCATCGGCCTGTATCGCGGCAAGGCGAGGAACGTCATCGCCCTGAGCCGGATCCTGCTGGAGCAGCACGGGGGCGAGGTCCCGCTAAACCGCGCCGAGCTTCAGGCCCTGCCCGGCGTGGGGCGCAAGACGGCCAGCGTGGTGCTGAACGAACTGGGGATCGAGCCGGCCATCGCGGTGGACACCCATGTCTTCCGCGTCTCGCACCGGCTGGGGCTGGCCAACGCGGCCACGCCCGACAAGGTCGAGGCCCAGCTATTTCGCGTCGTGCCGGAGCAGTGGCTGCCCAAGGCCCACCACTGGCTGATCCTGCACGGCCGCTACACCTGCACGGCGCGCCGGCCGAAATGCAGCGCCTGCCTGATCAGCGACCTGTGCCCGTCGCGGGCGGGGCTTCAGGCGCTGGGCGAGGCGGCCTGATCTCCGTCAGAGCCGGGCGCGAACCGCCTCGGCGAAATTCCGGCCGCCTTCCGGCGCGGACCCCAGATAGAAGTCCGGCTCGATCATCTCGGCCTCCATCAGCAGCCATCCGCCGTCGGCGTCCGGGGCCATGTCGATGCGGGCGTACAGCAGGTCCTCGTCGATCGCCGCCAGCGTCGCCTCCGCCAGCGCCAGGGCGCCCGCAGGCGGTTCGGGAAGGGCGGTGTAGCCGCCGCCATACTGGACCTGCACCCGGAACTCGCCGGGCGCGGGCCGTTTGTTGACGACGTGGCTCAGCTTGCCGCCGAAGAACAGCAGGGAGGTCTCGCCCTCGGTCTCGATGGTCGGCAGATAGGGCTGGATCATCGCCGGGCCCTGCGGCGCGTCGGTCAGCGCGTCGCCGCGCGACAGCCGCAGCGTCTTCCACGCCCCGCCCGAGACCCGCGGCTTGACCACCAGCTGGTCGGTTCCGAACCGGTCGAAGGCGGCGTCGACGTCGGCGTGTGTCGGGCTGTCGATCCAGATCGTATCGGGGATGGCGATCCCCTTGTCGGCCAGCCGGCCGAGATAGCTTTTGTCCGAATTCCAGCCCAGCACCGACGGCGGATTCAGCATCGTCAGTCCGGCTTCGGCCCAGGTCGCGCAGGCCTGCATCCAGCGGTCGTGGTCGCGGTGATAGCCCCAGACGATCAGCGGCAGCACCAGAGGATAGCCGGTCAGGCCGGAAGCGTCCTCGACATGCGCCGTCCAGGCGCTGGGCGCGACCTCGATTCCGGCGGGCGCCAAGGCCTCGGCCAGCCTCTGCAGCACACCCTGCCACTGGCCGTCATAGGAGGGGTCGGCGGGGTCGGGCGTGAGGATGGCGATCTGTGTCATGCCCCGGGTATAGCGAAGCCTGAAAAACATATAAAGATATCCTTATATGTTTTTTTGTGGCGCGACGGCTCCGGTCCGTTAAAGGGCGCCTCATGATCCAGATCCCCCCAACCTATGACGTCTGCGCCGTCGGCAATGCGATCGTCGACGTCCTCGCCCCCTGCGAACCCGCCTTCCTGACGGCCCAGGGCCTGACCCCCGGCTCGATGCAGCTGGTCGACGCCCAGCAGAGCGCCGCCCTCTACGCCGCCATGGCGGCGGGCGTGGAGGCCTCGGGCGGCTCGGCCGGAAACACCGTGGCCGGCGTCGGCTCGTTCGGCGGCCGCGCGGCCTATATCGGCAAGGTGGCCGACGACGTGCTGGGCGGGGTCTTCAGCCACGACATCCGCGCCGCCGGCGTCGCCTTCGAGACGCCCCCGCTCAAGGACGGCGCAGTCTCGGGCCGCGCCACCGGCGTCTGCATGATCAATGTCACCCCCGACGGCCAGCGCACCATGTGCACCTTCCTGGGCGCCGCCAACCAGCTGGAAGCCGCGGACATCGACGCCGACCTGATCGGCGCCTCGGCCATCGTCTATCTGGAAGGCTATCTGTTCGACCCGGCCCCGGCCCGCGCCGCCTTCGAGGCCGCCGCCGCCGCCGCCCACGCCGCCGGGCGCAAGGTCGCCATCACCCTGTCCGACACCTTCGTCGTCGCCCGCTGGCGCGCCGAACTGCTGGCCTTCATCGAAGCGTCGGCGGATATCGTCCTGGCCAATGAGGGCGAGCTGGCGGCCCTGTTCGAGACCGAGGATTTCGACGCCGGCGCCGCCCGGCTGGCTTCGATGGTCGAGGTCGCGGCCGTCACCCGCGGCGAGGCCGGCTCGGTGGTCCTGTCGGGCGACGAACGCGTCGCGGTCGCAGCCTTCCCCGTCGACAAGGTGATCGACACCACGGGCGCGGGCGACCAGTACGCCGCCGGCTTCCTGCTGGGCGTGGCGCGGGGTCTGCCGCTGGAAGACGCCGGCAAGCTGGGCTCGCTGGCCGCCTCCGAGGTCATCGCCCACTGGGGACCCCGTCCCATGACGTCGCTGGAAGCGCTGGCGCGCGAGGCGGGGCTGATCCTGGGCTGATCAGACCGGCGTCCCCGCCGAGGCTGACAGGCGCAGGCCTTCAGACGCCTTCAGGATTGCGGCGTGCCGGGCGGCCTTGGGCACCCCCCTGAGACTCCGGGTCAGACGTTCGGCCTCGGCCTTGGGGACGCCGTCCCATGCCCGCATGTGGCAAAAGGACGGGACCTCGCGCCCGATCACGTCGATGTCGCCGACGAAGCGGTTCGACGGATGGGCGACGACAAAGGCCTGCCATTCGCCGGTGGATGTCTGGATGGCGACGAGATGGGCCATGGTTCAAAGTCTCCGGATCGTCACATACAGCGCGCCGTCGCCGCCGTGATGGCGCGCGGCCGAGGCGAAGCCCGAGACCACGCCTCGCAAGGTTGAACCCTGGAGCCACTCATGGACCGAGGCGCGGATGACGCCGGTCCCGCCCCGGCGGCCCTGCCCGGTGATCACCAGCACCGAGCGGTAGCCCCGCGCCTGCGCGCCCAGCAGGAAGGCGGTCAGGGCGTCCTGGGCCTGGAAACGGCCGAAGCCGTGCAGATCGATCCTCGCCTCGATCGGATCGCGCTCGCGCGACAGCCGGCGCTGGCGGCGCGGTTCCAGTTCCTCGGGCAGGCCGCGCGGGCGGGAGGAGGAAACAGGCGGCGGCGTATAGGGGGCGGGCGCGCCGCGGGCCTTCGCCTCTCCCTTCGGACGGGGCGCGGCGGGCGGATCGACGACGGCGGCTCCGGGAATGATCCGGGGGGGCTTCTTCGGTTTCGCGGGGGTGACCGAGCCGGCGACGCGGGCCCAGATGCGGCGGTCGTCGGGGCTCAGGTCGTCCCGGCGGCTCATGTCGTACCGGGCGCGGTCCCGTCGGCGTCCTCGTCGGAGCCCGGATCCTGCGGCCCCGGCGTCTGCGCGAGAAGATCGCCCGGCTGGCAGTTCAGCTCCCGGCACAGGGCGTCCAGGGTCGTGAACCGGATGGCCCGCGCCTTGCCGGTCTTCAGGATCGACAGGTTGGCGAGGGTCACGCCGACGCGGTCGGCCAGCTCGGTCAGCGACATGCGCCGTTCGACGAGGATGCGATCTAGCTGGACGCGGATGGCCATGGGAGCTCTCTATCTCGTGGCGCGTGAAGGGTCGACCCGGAGGGCGGCGCGAAGCGCCAAAAGGGCGGAGCCTTTTGAGCGCGCGGCCACATTAAATGGTCAGTTCGGATTCGCGGCGCAGACGCGCACCCTCGCGAAACACCTCGGCGAGAACGAAGACGACGAGGACGGAAAAGGCGGGGGTGACCAGATCGAACATGCTGGGCGGCTCAAGCGCGCCGCGCACCAGCCGCGACACCAGCGTCTGGCCGATCCAGGCGCCGCCGGTGACGATGGCCAGGGTCAGGCCGATCTGCTTCAGCCGGCTGACGTTGGCGGGCTCGAACGGATCGCCGATGCGAAGGCTGTACACGATGCGGCGCAGGTGGCGCAGGATCAGGGCGAAGCCGCCCAGATAGCCGGTGATGGCGCCGACGCCGAACAGGACATAGGCCCGGGGGACGGGCACGCTGGTGCCGCCGTCATCGGACGTGGCGGTCAGGCCCAGGGGGCCCATCGGCACAAAGGCCATGAAGATGAAGAAGAGGGCGGCGGCCAGGGTCAGCAGCGCCAGGATCCAGAAGGCGGCCCCGAGGGCGACGCCGAGAAGGCTGGACATGGATCCGGGACCAATTCCCGGAAGGGCGGGCGGGCGAATCCCGAGCGGTATCGTCTTCGGGAAGCGCATGGGCGGGCCTCGTTCAGGCCGGGGGTCGGGGCGAGGATGCCGCGCGGGGTCCGGCGAACCCACACGCGGGCTTATTCATCGCGATTGTCATGCCGATCGTCAAAGCTCCTGCGAGACATTCTGTTTGGCCTATCGCCCTGCGGGCTGCATGAGGCCGGGGAAGTATCACAGGGCCTGGATCAGGGTGGCGACCAGGGCGGTCGGCAGGGCGGCGAGCAGCATGGCGTTCAGGACGCCGTGGCCAACCTTTTCGATGAAGTAGGAAGCGTTCATGGTGTTCATGGTCTTTCTCCGTAGTTCCTGAGTGAGGGATGTTTTCACCCCTCGTTCGTTGTTCCGCTGGATCGATCTTGCCGGTTTCGGCTTGTTCGGGGAACGTCGCGGCGTCCGTTCTTGAAGACATAGATAGGACGTGCGTTGAAGAAAGTCATGTTACATATCGTTTAACGATATTAAACTTTGGCAATGGATTGTTGCGGAGCGCGTGATCGGGATGAAACTCAAGCTTATCAAGGGGATGCGTCTGGTGGTGGCGACCCATAACCCCGGCAAGGCGGTCGAGATCAACGCGCTTCTGGGCGGACATTACGAGGTGGTCACGGCCACAGCCGTTAACCTTCCCGAGCCTGACGAGACCGAGAGCACGTTCGCGGGCAACGCCTTGCTGAAGGCGCGCCATGCGGCGGACCTGTCCGGCGAGGTCGCCCTGGCGGACGACTCCGGCCTGTCGGTGGCGGCGCTGGACGGGGCGCCGGGCATATTTTCCGCCCGCTGGGCCGGGCCGGACAAGGATTTCGCCTTCGCCATGCGCCGGGTGGAAGAAAGGCTCGAGGAGATCGGGTCTGACGATCGCCGCGCCTGGTTCACCTCCGCTCTCGCCGTCGCCTGGCCCGACGGGCCCGCGGTGGTCGTCGAAGGCCGGGTCGACGGGACGCTGTCCTTCCCGCCCCGCGGCGACCGGGGCTTCGGCTATGACCCCATCTTCCTGCCTGAGGGGTATGGCGAGACGTTCGGCGAACTGGACCCGGCGCTGAAGGATTCGATCAGCCACCGCGCCCGCGCATTCGCCAAGCTGAAGGCCGCGCTGATTGACTGATCCGGTCCCAGGCCCTGGAGACGACGTCGCCCTGTATGTCCACTGGCCGTACTGCGCACGGATCTGCCCCTATTGCGACTTCAACGTCGTGCGCGACCGGGGGCGGACGGACGAACAGGCGGACCTGGTCCGCGCCATCCTGGCGGACATGGAGGCGCAGGCGGCTCTGACCGGACGGCGCCGGCTGGCGTCGATCTTCTTCGGCGGCGGCACGCCCTCGCTGATGGCGCCCGAGGCGGTCGGCGCGGTGATCGCCCGGGCCTGCGCCCTGTTCGAACCGCGCGGCCCGATCGAGATCACCCTGGAGGCCAATCCCACCGACGCGGAGGCCGGCCGGTTCAGCGCCCTGGCCGACGCCGGGGTCAACCGCCTGTCCATGGGGGTGCAGGCGCTGGACGACGCGGCCCTCGCCTTCCTCGGCCGCAACCATTCGGCGGACGAGGCCCGCCGGGCCGTGGCGGTCGCGGGCCGCGCCTTCGGCCGGCTGTCGATCGACCTGATCTACGCCCGGCCCGGCCAGACCGTGGACGGCTGGGAGGCGGAACTGACCGAGGCGCTGGCCATGGGGTTCGAGCACGTCTCGCCCTATCAGCTGACCATAGAGCCCGCGACGGCCTTCGGCCGCGCCGTCGCCCGCCACGCCTGGGCGCCGCCGGACGAGGACCTGTCCGCCGCCCTCTACGAGACCACGCAGGGCGTGCTCGAGGGTGCGAGGTTCGAAGCCTATGAGGTGTCCAACCACGCCCGCGGCGTCGCGGCCCGGTCGGCGCACAATCTGCATGTCTGGCGCGGCGGGGATTATCTGGGCCTCGGCCCCGGTGCGCATGGGCGGCTGACGCTGGGCGGAGCGCGGACGGCTACAGTCGCGCATAAGGGGATCGGGGGCTACCTCGCCGGAGTCGCGGCGGGCGCGCCATGGTCGGTACGGGCGACGCAGTCGCCAGTCGAGGCGGCGGAGGAGAGGGTGCTTCTCGGCCTGCGCACGGTCGAGGGGGTCGGGATGGGCGAACCGGCCGCCCTGGGCCTGTCGCCGGACGCCGAGCCGCTGGCGGGGTTGATCGCAGACGGCTTCCTGTCGCGGCGCGGCCAACGGATTGTTGCGACACCACGCGGCCGCCCGGTCCTGGACGCCGTGCTCAGGGCCTTGCTGGTATGACCGCCCTTGAGCGGCGCGGCCCCCGCTGGCACGGTCCCGCCGATGTCTGATCCTTCGCCGTTTCCGCCGACCGCTCCGCCGCCGCGCACGGTGGCGTCGGGCCTCTATCTGGTGGCGACGCCGATCGGGAACCTGCGGGACATGACCCTGCGAGCACTGGACGTGCTGGCCGCCGCCGATCTGGTGCTGGCCGAGGACACGCGGGTGACCGCCAAACTGTTGTCGGCCTACGGGCTGAAGGTGCGGCTTGAGCGCTGTGACGACCACGCCTCGGCGCGGGCCGCCGACCTGGCCATCGAGCGGCTGCGCGAGGGAGCTGTCGTCGCCCTGGTGTCCGATGCGGGCACGCCGCTGGTCAGCGATCCCGGCTTCGTCGTCGCCCGCGCCGTCATCGCCGAGGGGCTGCCGGTGCACCCGATCCCGGGTCCGTCCAGCCTGCTGGCCGCCTTGTGCATCGCCGGCCTGCCCGCCGATCGGGTCCTGTTCGCCGGCTTCCTGCCGCCGAAATCCGGGGCGCGGCGGACGATGCTGGAAGAGGTGCGGCCCGCGCGCCAGACGCTGGTCTTCTTCGAGAGCGGCCCGCGTCTGGCCGACAGCCTGGCTGACATGGCCGCCGTGCTGGGGCCGCGCCCCGCCGCCGTCGCCCGCGAACTGACCAAGCTGTACGAGGAATGCGTCCGGGGTTCGCTGGCTGAACTGGCCGTCGATCCGCGCTGCCGGTCGCCCAAGGGCGAGATCGTCGTGGTCGTAGGGCCGGGCGAAGCCGAGGTCGCTTCCGAGGCCGACGCCGATGCGGCGCTGGCCGAAGCCATGACCCGCCTGCCGCCCGGCGAGGCGGCCGCAGAGGTGTCCCGGGCCCTGAACCTGCCGCGCAAACCGCTCTATAAACGGGCGCTGGAGATGCAGGGCCGGTGAAACCGCCCAGGTCCAGCCATGGGCCCGCGACCCGGCTGAAGGCGCCGAAGATGGTGCGCGTCAAACGGGACTGGCGGGTGGGTCTGGGATCGAAGGCGCATCGGACCGGCCACGGATCGGAATGGCTGGCGGCGGCGCTGCTGATGCTCGAGGGCTATCAGATCCTCGGCTTCCGGCTGAAGACCCGGGCCGGGGAGATCGATATCCTCGCCCGGCGGGGTCGGACGCTCGCCGTGGTCGAGGTCAAGCGCCGGGCCACGCTGGAGGCCGCCCTGATCGCCCTGACCCCGGATCAGTTCGATCGCCTGCTGGCGGCGGGCCGGGCGGTGTTGCGTCAAAGACCCAGCTTGGCCGGTCACTCGCTGAGAATCGATATGGTGGCGCTGGCTCCCGGACGATTTCCGCGCCATCGTCGCGGCGTTGACGCCTTCGGGAGGGGCGCCCAATGACCCGCGACGACGCGATCGCCATTCTGACCGAGGCCGGGCAGGCCGAGGACGGCGCCTTTCCGCTGCTCGAGGCGGCGATCGCCTGCGCCATCCACGACTATCCGTTCCGGGACCCCGAGCCGGTTCGGACCCTGGCCAATCACGCCGCCGACCGGCTGACCGAGCGTATTATCGGCGAAAGCCCCGACGACGCGCTGGCCGAGACCATGGCCGCCGACCTGCGCCTCAACGGCGACCTGCTGCACTACGACGACCCCGCGAACACCGACGTCATCGACGTGGCCGAGCGCAGGCGCGGCCTGTCGGTGACCCTGGGCGTCTTCTATCTCGACGCCGCGCGGCGGGCGGGTGTGAAGGCGCAGGGCGTCGACTTCCCCGGCCATTTCCTGCTGCGCGTCGAGACCCCGGAGGGGCCGGTGGCGCTGGATCCCTTCAGCCAGGGCCGGCTGGTCCTGCCGTCGGAATTGACCCGCCGGGCGCTCCGGGCCGGACTGACGCCGCATGTCGCCGACCGGCTGGACGTGCTGATGGCTCCGGTCAGCGAGCGCCAGGCCCTGATCCGGATGCAGAACGTGCTGTTCAGCCGCGCCATCCGCGCCCAGGATTTCGAGGGCGCCGAACGCTCGGCCCTGCGCCGCGCCCTGCTGGATCCCGAGGATCATCGCCCGTGGCTGGACGTGGCCGCCGCACGGGAGAAGCAGGGCGCGCTGACCGGCGCCCTTGATGCCCTGTCCCATGCCCGGACGCTGGACGACCCGATGGAGGTCACGCGCCGGATGTCGGTCGATCGGGTGCGGCTTCAGCTTAATTGAAGCGGCCTGCCGCCTTTCGGGCTACTTGAGGCAGGACCAAGGCTTGCGCCGCCGCCCCGTGCTGCCCATTAGCCAAGCCTGACGCTTGGAAGGACAGGGCATGTTGAGAGTCGCGATCCAGATGGACCCCATCGAGGCGGTCAACATCGAGTCCGACACCACCTGGCTGATGATGACCACGGCTCAGGACCGGGGCCACGCCCAGTGGGTTTATGACTTCCGCACCCTGGCGCTTGAGGACGGCCGGCTGTTCTGCCGCGCCCGGCCGGTGACCCTGCGCCAGTCCGCGGGCGATCACGTCAGCCTCGGCGAAGAGGTGAAACTGGATCTGGGCGCCGACGTCGACGTCATCCTGATGCGCCAGGACCCGCCGTTCGACATGGCCTATGTCACGGCGACCTATCTGCTGGAGACGGTCCACCCGAAGACCCTGGTGGTTAACGATCCGGCCGAGGTGCGCTCGGCCCCCGAAAAGCTGCTGGTGACGCGGTTCCCCGGTCTGACCCCGCCCACGCTGATCAGCGCGGACCCGGTGGCGCTGGTCGACTTCCATGAACGTCATGGCGATGTGGTGCTGAAACCCCTGCACGGCGCGGCCGGCTCGGGCGTGGTCAGGCTGAAGGCCGGCGATCCCAATCTCGAGGCCCTGATCGAGATCCACATGACGGGCAGCCGCGACCCGCTGGTGATCCAGAAATTCATCCCGGCGGTTTCGAAGGGCGACAAGCGCATCATCCTGATCGACGGCGAGCCGGTCGGGGCCATCAATCGCATTCCGGCCAAGGATCAGGTGCGCTCCAATCTGCGCGTCGGCGGCACGGCCGCGCCGGTCGAGCTGACGGATCGGGACCGCGAGATCTGCGCCGCCATCGGGCCGACGCTGCGGGAGCGGGGCCTGTTGTTCGTCGGCATCGACGTGATCGGCGACTGGCTGACCGAGATCAATGTGACCTCGCCGACCGGCGCCCAGCAGTTGAAGCGGTTCACGGGCGTCGATGCGGCCGCCCTGATGTGGGACGCGATCGAGCGCAAGCGGGTCGGCTGATCTCAGGTTGAGCGCTGCCTTGAATTAAGGTTGCGCCCGACACGGGTTCGTGTTTCGTTCCCTTCCGGACAGCGGGAGGACACGGTGGCGGCTCGGGTGGTGACGGTCGCATTCGAAGGCGTCGAGGCGCGGCGCGTCGACGTTGAGGTGCAACTGGTCGGCAACGACGGGCCGATCGTCTTCGCCATCGTCGGCCTGCCCGACAAGGCCGTGGCCGAGAGCCGCGAACGGGTGCGCGGCGCCTTCGCCGGCATCGGACTGGCCCTGCCGTCGCGGCGCATCATCGCCAATCTGGCCCCGGCCGACCTGCCCAAGGAGGGCAGCCATTTCGATCTGCCGATCGCCCTGGCCCTGCTGGCGGCCATGGGGGTGATCGCGCCGGATGCCCTCGACGGATGGGCCGCGGTCGGCGAGCTGAATCTGGACGGACAGATCGCGCCCGTCGGCGGAACCCTGCCGGCGGCGGTGGCGGCCTCGGCCATGGGGCTGGGGCTGATCTGTCCGGAGGCCAACGGACCCGAGGCGGCGTGGGCGGGCGACGTCAACATCCTCGCCCCGCGGTCGCTGATCGGACTGGTCAATCATTTCAAGGGGACGCAGGTGCTGCGGCCGCCCGAACCTGGTCCGGTGAGGACGGGCGTGGCGGTCCCCGACCTGCGCGAGGTCAAGGGTCAGGAGAGCGCCAAGCGGGCGCTGGAGATCGCCGCCGCGGGCGGCCACAACCTGCTGTTCGTCGGTCCGCCGGGGTCGGGCAAGTCGATGATGCCGGCGCGCCTTCCGGGCCTGCTGCCGCCGCTGACGCCGCAGGAACTGCTGGAGACCTCGATGGTCTGGTCGGTGGCCGGTCTGATCGAGCGGGGAGCCCTGACCCGCGCCCGGCCGTTCCGCGCGCCGCATCACTCGGCCTCGATGGCGGCCCTGACCGGCGGCGGGCTGAAGGCCAAACCGGGCGAGGCCTCGCTGGCGCACAACGGGGTGCTGTTCCTCGACGAACTGCCCGAATATTCGGCCCAGGCGCTGGATTCCCTGCGCGCGCCGCTGGAGACCGGCGAGATCGTTGTGGCGCGGGCCAACGCCCATGTCCGCTATCCGGCCCGTTTCCAGCTGGTGGCCGCCATGAACCCCTGTGGCCGTGTTGCCTTGTCAACGCGTGTTCCGGCTTCTGGAAGGTGGAGCAGGTTGATCTCCACATCGTCACGGCCGATCACGATCCGCTCCGTGATCGCCTCGACGATCTGCCGTTTCTCTTCCTCAGGAAGGTCGTCCCACCGAGTGGTCAGGTCGCGAGCCTCCTCAAGGATTTCTTCGCGTGATGCGGCTGTGATCCGAAGGACGTCGAGCTCGGCTTGGAGGCGCGGCAACTCGTTCTCCACCTGGGCGCGGCGTGCAGAGAGTGGATTATGCCGGCGACCGAAGTCTTCGGTTGAAAGCGCCTTGGCAGCGTAGAGATCGAACAGGGCTTGTTCGTCAGACGCGATGCGCTTGAGTTCGGCTTCGGCTGTTTCGATCAGCCGCTGCTTTTCGCGCATGGCCTCGACCGCGGCCAGATTGTGCGCCTCGACCTCCTCAGGGGAGACGAGAATGTGGTGGAGCTGTTCGCGATAGATGGCCTCCAGGTCGCTGCTGGGGATCTTAGTTCGGCAGGTCTCACAGACGTACTTCGATGAGCCGGATCGAACGTACATCTTCGTTCCACAGACGCAGTGCGCGAAGCCAGCGAAGAGATGTCGGGTGCGGCGGGTGGCAGGCTTCGCGGCGGCCTTCCCCGCGTTCACGATGCTCGCGCATTCCTCCCAAAGGTCCTCCGGGACGACGGCTTCTACGGGCGTATAAACCCACTCGCTCTCGGGCTTCAGGCTCCAGTTTTTCCGACGATCGTCGGTGCGCGTGTAGTTCGCGCGATGGAGGCCCTTTGCGGTTGGGTCGAGAAGGAGCCGGGAGACGGTAGTATCGGAGAAGGGCGAACCGTTCCGAGTGCGATAGCCCCGCTCGTTGAGGATGCGAGCCACGGCCTTCTTCCGCCGGTGTTCACGGAATAGCTCATGAAGGAGAACGCGCACCGGAGCCTCGGCTGGATCAGGGACCAGACGCTTTTCGTGCCAGCGGTAGCCGAAGGGCGCAGCGCCGCCGATGGGTTTGCCGAGCTTCGCCCGGATCGGCACGGATGCGGATACCCGGTCTGCGATCTCCTCGCGCTCCCACTGCGCCATGGCTGCGATCATTGTGAAGAACAGACGCCCTGCCGGAGAGCTCGTATCGATCGACTCCTGGAGAGAAACGAGGTCGGCACCTTCGACGCGGAAGATTTCGGCGAACTCCAGCAGTTCGCGCGTATTGCGGGCTAGACGAGCAAGTTTGGAGAATACTAGGCCGGTGATCGCTTGTGATCGGACCAGGCCGAGCATCCGCTGGGTCTCCGAGTGCGCCATGACGGATTTGCCGCTGACGGCGTCGAGACGGAATACCTCAACGACGTCCCAGCCTTTCGCTTCTGCGTACCCGCGCGCGCGCTTTTCGTGGTGCTCCGGACTTTCGCCGCGCACCTGATCTTCCGTGGAAACTCTCAGCCAGATACCGACGCGTTTGTTCATGGCCCGTCCTCGCTGGTGCCAATGTACCGGTCTGGGGCCTAGTAGACTCCTGCGGCTGACAAGCCGTCAAGCGCAGCGAGGACAGTGGGTCACGCCCCAAGACCGTTCACTATCGCGCTGAAGGGCCGGGTCGGTGCACCATCCGTCATGAGCTTCAAATAGATGGTGCGGTTAGGCAGATTGAGCAGGTCGAGGTCCACGAAGGTCGGCTGGAATTCCCGGACAAGGGAACGAGCATCTTCCGCGCCGGTCCTGAAGACTACGAGACTGCCAGCATTCCCAAACACCGCGCTGCGCAGGTCTGGATCTAGCTGGCCGAGATGTTGATGGGCAAGCGTCAGGCCGGCTCCATATTTTCGCAGCTCCGACATCATGTTCACCAACGAAAGGGTGGTGAAGTTCTGGAATTCGTCGGCGTAGATGAAGAACGGGCGGCGTTCGGCGGGGGCGATGTTCGCTCGGCTGAATGCTGCCAGCCCTAATGTGGTGACGAGGAGGCCGCCCAAGATCATGCAGGCGTCTTCCCCGAGTTCTCCCTTCGACAGGTTCACGATCAGCCCGCGACTCTCATCCATAAGCGCGCGCAGGCGGACCTCCATCACCGGAGCTGCGAGGATACGAAACAGCGTCGGATCGGCTAGGAGAGCGCCGAGCTTGTTCTGAATCGGCGCCACTGCTTCGGCGCGTAGACGGGCGGGATAATTCTCGAATTCCGCCGTCCAGAACTCCTTCACCACCGGATTCTCGATCTTTCGCGCCACAGCTTTCCGGAACTTCTTGTCCGAGAACAGGCGCAGGATATCCGGCAAGGTAGCGTCGTCGCGCTCCAGGAGCGCGTAGAGTGCGTTCCGGAGCACATGTTCCATGCGCACGCCCCATGCTTGAGGCCACTGCTTTCGAAAGGTCTCCAAGATGCCGGCAGCCGCGAGGGGAATCCGCTCCGGCCGCACGCGGCGGAGCGGATTGTATCCGAATGGCTGTGTTGGGTTGGGTGCGTCCAGATAGGTGATGCGGTCCCGAAGCGCGTGGGGCGTCCACTTCCATACGCGCTCCGCCAGATCGCCATGGGGATCGATCAGCGCAAAACCGCGACCGGCGACTATGTCCTGCCGCAGCAAAATCTCGAGCAGGGTCGACTTCCCAACACCGGTCTTGCCGATGATGTAGAGGTGCGACAGGCGATCGGCCTGGGCAATGCCGACACGCTTCGTCGACCCGTGGAAGTTCGACACGCCGAAGAAGGACGGCTGGTCGCGAGGGTCAGTCATCGCCGTCTATTGTGTGTCTGAGCACCGGCCTGCGCACGACCTACAGCCGGCCCTTCTGGCGGCGAAAGCACTAAGAAAGGACCCCGAGCATCTCGGGGTCCCTCAGGTCAGTCGGTATCCGGATCATTGAACGTCTGCAGGTAGATGGCCGCATCGTTCGCCCGGGCGGCAGCCGTGAAGATGGCGCGGCGGTCGTCGTTCAGAATCTTGAGCCAGGAAGCGACGTACGCCGCATGATCCGGCCGGGGCTCGTTGGCGATCCCCAAGTCCGCGCAGAGGAACGCAGCACCGAGTTCGGCAACGAGCTCCTCCACTGCATAGGCATCGTCGCCGAACCGTTCGCCAAAGGTCCGGTTCAGACGTTGGGGCGCACCGCTCCAGTGCGTCAGCTCGTGGAGCAGGGTGCCGTAGTAGGCTTCGCTCGATGAACTGGTCGGCGAGCCCTTGAACCGGTCGCGAGCAGGAAGCTCGATACGGTCCTGGGCAAGTCGATAGCAAGCGCTCGAACCCCCATGGACAATCACCGCCCCGGTGGCGGCGACGAACGCATCCACATCGGCCAAGACGTCTACCGTAGCCATCGGAGCAGCGTCCGGAGGCTGCCAGCCGGCCACTTGGTCCAGGTTGAAGACCCGTGAGGCGCGCGCGATGAGCCGGAACCGGTCTGACTCATCCAGCTCTTCAGCTGGCGCCGTGTTCAGGTGGCGGTAAAACACGATCACCGTCCCGCGCTGGCCGCGGCGAACCTGGGCGCCGAGCCGCTCCCACTGCCGGTAGCTGGCCCACCATCCGGTGCCATAGCCGGACACAACGGCTTCAGCCCAAAGCGTCACGACGTTCACGCCCCGATAGCCGTGCCCGGTAAAGGCATTGGTCGGCCGGCCGGTCGCGGCGCTCACATGCCAGGGCATGACGAACTTGCCGGCGCCGGCCTCGATGGCGGCGACGATCTTGTCGGTAACGGTCCGATACAGGTCGAACCGGTCATTCGAAGGTACAGGGGGTTGCATTGCTCGCTCCTTGGCGCTGGGGAGCGTCGGACTATTCCGGCGCTCCCGGACGCCCGGGGAACGGAGCTGCAATCTGACGCCAGTCTCTCGCGCGGAGAGACGCCGGTCACGACGCCAAAGCGGCCCGGCCAAGGTCGACGCCAGCACCGCCAAACAGCCGCCGTGCTCGACGGCCTCCCGTCGGCGATCATGGGTCGCATGCCGCTGTCGCCAGATGAGATCGAGGAGTTCAAGAAGCGCTACGAGCACGCCTTCAATATCAAGCTCTCCGACGGAGAGGCCCTCGATCTCGCCGACCGTTTGGAGGAGCTGTATCGCATCGTCCTTGATCGCTCGGCCGCTCCGGACGAACTCCCACGCGCGCCCAACCCACCATGGCGTACACCGCCCCCAAATCCGGAAGCCGAGACCCACCCAAGGGAATAGCGCCGCGGTCCTCGCGCCTCAGCGGATCCGCTGGCCGAGGACGCGCCGGCGCGAGCACCCCCGCCGACCAGGGAATTCGGTAGCGTTCGAGAAAACTACACGTTAAACTAGCAGTTTCATCCTCGGGGGAGGTTCCAATGGCTGCCTATTACGTCAACGATAACGCCCAGCCCGTGTCTGGGGATCACGAGGTCCATGTATCGACCTGCAGCTGGTTTCCGCTGATCGCCAGCAAGACCTACTTGGGCGACTACTCGTCCTGCAGTGGCGCTGTCGCCAAGGCCAAAACGATCTATCGTTCATCGGACGGCTGCGCCTTCTGCTGCGCTGCCTGTCACAAGGGCTAGGCCTACAAGAGCGAGGAGCGTCTAATGGCAGGCAAGCTTCCAGGACGACCCAAAACTGATCGCTTCGGCCGCTTCGCTGGCAAGCTCGTGCTGGTTCTACTCGACAACAAGGATGGCCCGTCGATCCGCAATGGCAGATCGCTTTGGGCTGTTCAGCGGGCCCTTGAATACCAGGTTGGCGACAATCCCGAGGAGCTGATCGTCGTCCCTCCGGGCTTCGTCACCGACCTGGCGTCAGTGCCGCAGCTGGTCTGGACGTTCTATCCGCCGGATGGGCCGTGGGCGAAGGCCGCCGTCATCCATGACTTTCTGTATTGGACGAAGGGAACGGGCGAATGGCACGACCACGTCGGCATCACCCGGGACAAGCCGTACTCCCGGAAAGAGGCTGACGACATCCTGAGGGAGGCCATGGCCGACCGGAAGGTGGGGAAGTGGGAGCAGTTCGTGATCTGGTCGTCGGTACGGCTGGGCGGCGCAGGGGGCTGGGGACACTGAGGTGAGATTGCCGCGTCGCGATGAAGCGGCACGCGAACACACGGGGACGCCTTGAGGGGGGCTGAACATGAAGACCAAGCATTCAGTAGCGAGCGTCGGATTGGCCGTTCTGATGGTCTTGGCCGTCGCCTCGCCTTCAGCGGGCCGGCAGGCCATGTCGGACGCGCAGGTCAGACAGGCGATCATCCGACAATCGATCGCCAGCTATTCGGGCTCTTGCCCGTGCCCCTACAGCACTGCGCGCAACGGCAGTCGCTGTGGCGGTCGCAGCGCCTATAGCCGGCCGGGCGGCGAAGCCCCGTTCTGCTTCGCCAGCGACGTCTCCGCAGCGCAGGTCACCGCCTATCGACGCTCACACTAGGACGGTTGTCAGCCATCAGGACTTCCAGGGGGAACGCCATGTCGACCACGAGATTTGCCTGGTTCTTCGGGGCGCTCGCCCTGCTCTTCGCGCTGCCGAGCGTGAGCTACGCCGCCGATTGCACCGCCGCACAGCGCGAGGCGGCGGATCGCCAGCTCTGGCTCAATCAGCGCGACCGAAATCTTGCGAGCGAAATCGTGTTTCCGTGGGGCGCGCCGGTCACTGCCGAAACGTCAAACCAACGGCGCTTGGTCCAACGGGACTACGTGATCGAATATGACGATGACCTGCAGGGTCCGATATGGGCAGCCAATGTGCTCGGCTTGAAGAAACTGAAGGGCGGCCGCATCGACTGTTTCAGGCAGGATCCTCGCATCCCCGGAGCGGTAGCCTCGCGCCCGTCAGACTACGACGAGCCGATCTTCGACCAAGGGCACATGGTCCCGAACGCGGACATGACGTTCGCGCAAATTCCCATCATCAACACCTTCATCATGTCGAACATGTCGCCGCAGTTCTGCCAGTTCAACAGAGGCGTCTGGCAGATACTCGAGACATTCGAGCGGCATTGGGCCGAGGATGGGACGCCGGTCTATATCTTCAACGGCGCCGTCTTCGATCGGAACGGGGACGGGCTGCGGGACGAAGACGACGACAGCGTCAGAATGCGGTCTCGGTCCGGGCGCACCAACGTCGCCGTGCCGTCAGCCTACTTCAAGATCTTGGCGCGCCAAGGAAGCGACGAACGGCTGCACACCCTGACCATTCTCCTGCCGCACGATCAGACGGACGTGGATGGTCAAGCCGCCGTGGATTACCTGAGCGCCCACATCACGAACCTCGCGGCCGTCGAGCGCCTCACCGGAGCGGATTTCTTTCCCAGCGCGTCAAGTGGTGTGGCGGAGGATGCAGCGCTCTGGGACGTAACGGACGCGTCCTTCAGGAGCTTGGTGGCGGCACCCTGCCGCAGAACCACAGGCGCAACCATTGCCGCGGATAGCCCTCGGGTCTTCGTGTTGCCCTAGGGCGTGCGAGCCGGCTGAAAGCCGGTTCGCACCCTGGCCTGTCCCCAGCCGCCACGTCGGTTCATTGCCGTTTCAGCGGAATTTTGCTACTCTGAACCCGTGCCTGTGGGGCGTCAGCCCTATTCCGGCTGAATCCTAAGCCGACGGCAGGCACACGATAGACACCGCCCAAACGGGCGGTGTTTTTCGTTCAATCCGTCTCCGGATCGCCCTTCATTGTGCTGACGAACATCACATCGCGGTGCCTGTTTGTGGTCCAGGCCGGCACGATGCTCCAGAAGTGGATCTGGCCGTCGCCGATCTTGCGGAGGATGACCTTGATCTTCCGCTTCTCGAAGATGGCAATGATGCCCCAGTAGCGGACCAGCTTGGTTCTCAGCCGCCGCTTCTTTCGGACCTTCACCTCGTATTCCCGGGTCGTCTCCTCGAATTCCTGGAAGGTGTTTGCGTGCCCGATGAGCCGAATAGCTCGCGGGAGAAGCTTGAAGCGTATGATCTGGGACGAGCGCTCTCGTTCGCTACGGCTTCCCTGAAAAAGGATATGGTTGAAGCCCTCTGCCGTGAACGCAACTCTCTCGCCCAAGGCGGGCGAAAGAACCGGTCCGGTGCTTTTGTAAAGATCTTTGGCAGCCGTTTTCTGGCGTTCGTAGTCAGAGGAGTTCTCCATGCGCCGGCACATTTTATCATGTGGGCGGAGGGGAGAACGGGGGCAATCCGGCTTAACCGAGGGCGCAACTCAACCGGTGCCGTGACCTACCGTGGCGCGACGCATAGCAGCCGAGCCTGGCTGCCCAAGGTGAAGTTGCCCGGATCATGCCGGATCGAGCTGTCGCGGCTGAGGAATGGGTGCGTCCAACGATCGAACCAGTGCACGACATACATCCGCCCGCGAATGACCCGATCCAGGGTGGTGGGTTGGCCCTCGTAGGTGAAGAGGTCCCGCGACATGATATAGATCTGCGGGTGCTGGCGTGCGCCGTACGGAAACGGCGGGATCGCCGGCGCGAGCATGGCGCCGTCTCCGGCGAAATGTAGCTCCGTCCAGCGCGTTACCGCGTTCACGCGGGGGACCTCGATCATGAGCGTCTGGAGCTCCGCCATGGTCGGCGCGCGCCAGCCTGAAATCTGAGGCACCGGCACCCCCCGGCAGATTGCGTCCATCTCCCGCCATTTGCGCCCTTGGACGTCGAGTAGGCCGGTGTACCAGATGAGGGTGCCGTTTCGGCTGAGAACGGTGTCGGGATGGGGGCCGCGGGTCACCTGCGCGTGCGCGGACGATGCCGCACCGATCAAGAAGACCCCGGCCACAACGGCCAGCTTTGTGGAGAGCATGAGGGGTCTACGCATCGGCGGCCGGCTCAGTAATGGTCGGCACGCGCGAGCGCCAGACCATGATCCCGACTGGAGCCGCCAGGATCACTACGGTGATCAGGAGAATCATGTTGTTGAGCGCCGCCATATCGTTGGTCGCGCCCTGCATCACGCTTCGGCTCGCGCTATCCACCGTGCCGAGCCCCTCCACCTCCCGGTTCACGCCGCGCATGTAGCCGCTGCCGAACATCATCACGTGCCAAGTTGGTGAGAGCAGGAACATCTTCACCCAGGCGAGGAGGTCGACGATGACGACCCAGTTCTTCTCACCCTGGAACGCCGCGAGGGAGAGGATCAGGACGGCGAGTAGGCTGATGTAGTTGCCGAAGATCGGGATCGGCAACGAGATGAGAAGCAGGACAAAGGCGGTGATGCCGAGGCTCTTTCCCATGGGGATCTCCTGTGTCGAATGATCAGTTGGCGGCGCGCTCTACGACGAGTGATTCCTGCGATCCGCCAACTTCGTAGAAGACCAGTAGGGCGGTCTGGCCGGTGACGGCGGGCACGAACAGAAGACCGGAAGTGCTCGTGCCGGGCGCAATCGGACCGGCTTGAATGCCTTCGCGGTTCACCCGCTCAACCGTCTTCGCCATGCGGTCCGCCATGAACATGGGGCCGAGGACGATGGCCGCACCGCTCAACAGGGCTGCGGGCGGGAACAGGAACGAGCCAACAACCATGCCAGCGGCGCCAACGCCCATGATGCCGGCCGTGGTCGCCACCATGTTGGGCGGCTTCAGAAGTTCGGTGGCCGTTCGCGCCGACCCGATGACGGTGCCGTCGGCGAGCTGCTCCTTGGCTTCCGTGAACCGGATCGTGCGATTGCCCACGTTGGCGATCGTCACCCGGATCTGAAGCCAGTTCGGGTCGCCGGGAATGAAGTCGGGATCGGCATGCCCAACCACATCGCCAACGGTCACGCTCACATCTCGATTTGACGCCGGCGGGTACGCGAAGTGCTCGGTTGGCGCTTGGGCCTGCCGACCGCGCATGCCCAGGATCGACATATTGGGCATGCCGCTCGACGCACAGCCCGCGAGCAACAGAGCTGCGCCTAAAACCGTCAATGTTCGCATCGTCTGCCCCCTGCCGCGAAACCGCGCGGCAATCGATAGTGTCCCCAAAATGGGGACACTCTATGCGAACGCTTACCAAAGACCGCTTGAGTTGGAAAGCGGCGTTAGGCGAATGCAGAGGTCATGGGTCAGTTCGCCGAATTACCGAGCCGTTATCGAAACGCTCCGGACAGCTCGCACTGAAAAAGGCTTGTCCCAGCGCGAGGTAGCGCGCCGCATGGGCAAGCACGTCTCGTTCTTGAACAAAATTGAACTTGTTGAGCGACGCATCGACGTCCTTGAGTTCGTCCTGCTTTGTCGAGCTCTGGAGCTGGACCCGCACACGATGCTCGACGAAATGATCGCGAAATTCGCTGACAAGCCCGAGGCCTAGCGCTTGGATCGACGGGTGGCCTTCTAGTCGGTCTCGACCACCCTCAGACGCCCCGTCTCAGTCCGGATAAAAGTCATGGGGCTGGTCTCTGGCGCTCCTGCGCCTTGCAGCAGATAGAGCGGCCCGACGTATCCGGGACTGTCAGTCTGATAGTCAAAACGGACGCCGTACGCCTCCTCCGACAGCCACTTGCCCGGGTCCTTTTCGTCCTCAAGCCCCCAAGCGTCTTCTACCTCCCGCAGGTCTGCAATCTCCGCCCATTCTCGGGCGGATAGTTCGTATGGTTTGTTCATATGCTCGGACTCTACCACAGACCGCGAAATGGCGCCGCCAAGGGAGGGGACATCGTTGGCGTGGCGGGCGGTCTCTCGCGCCTTGAGGCGAGGGCGAAGGGCGAGCGGGTTGTGGCGCGAGCCGCGCAGAGGCTGAAGGTCGGTGTCTGCTTTTGACTCATAGCGGGTATTGGGAAAGGCTGCTCTTCGGCAGCGACTACAGCTCGGCGCGGTTTATCACGCGATGGCCAGTCTTGGGCGGTAAATCGCGAGGCGCAGGCCGGACGCCACTAGATGCTCTGTCAGCTAGCGCGCGCCGTCCAGAATTTCCGCGATCTTGTCGCGAAGCGGCTGAAGAGCCGGGTGAGACCTAGCAACGGCGCGAACAATCATGCGCCGCGCGGTTTCCGGAGATTGCCCAGTGCGCTGGGCCAGCTCGAACCCGCTGTCGTGATGGTTCAGCTGGACGCTCATCGCCTGAATGTGGCCGTCGGCAATGGCTGCGGTGCATGCGAGCTCACGGCACAACGCGTCGCGGTACTCGCCGGTTAGTTCGCCCACCAGCCAGGCTTCTGGCGGATGCCCATCTCCAGGCAGAATGAGCCAATCAGGGTGCAACTCACGTTCAGCACGTTCGTCGCGTAGCCAGCCGTTGACCTGGGCCTCGGTGCAGTCGCCGTCAAAGACGCTTAAAGCCTTGATCTGGGGGTTCATGCGAAGGTGGGCGATCGATTGCCGGGCCAAGGTTGCATTGCTGCCTACGTCCCGGATGCTGACCCGGGTACGGTGGGGTCCGGCGATGGCTTCTTCGACGATCACCGAGGCAAATGTGTCCTCTGTGTAGACCAGAAGCTCTGGTTGGGCCCTGCCGGCCATCTCATGAATAGCGAACCGGGTGCTGACGTTATCGAGCGCCTCGTGCTCTTGTCCGTTTCGTCGAAGGAGGATGCGTGCACGGCGGGGAACAGCGTCGATGATCGTTTCGGAATGGGTCGTGCAAATGATCTGCAGCCGTCGATCTGCACAGAAACCAAGAAGGATTTCGATCAGCCGAATCTGCGCCTCGGCATGCAAGCCGAGTTCGATTTCTTCGATCACGACCAGTCCACCCACGGGAATGGCCTGGAGCCGCGACAAGAGGACAATGACCGAGCTTTCACCGCCGCCCATGTCGAACCCAGTATAGGCGGCGCCCGACGTCGCCGACGCCAAGCCCAAGCCTCGGATGAAACCGGTCTCGGCCTGGGTGTACTGCCGGCCCATGATGTAGGAGAGCTTCTCGAGAGAATCTGGAGACAGCGGTTCGATTGACTCCGCTGTGGCTCGATTGAATGCAGCTCGCAGCGCGCCATACTCCATCGCGGGCAACACACGCGCCATGGGGATGAAGTCGATCTCGCGAACTGGACGATCACCCGCCCGACGATGGCGGCCAGCGTCCCCGACCGCCCTCCAGCGACCGCCCTCGACACGTTCAACGATCTCTACTTCATTGCCTCGGTCCATCGACACCCATGTAAGACGCAGACCCTCGATCGGGGGCGCACCGCGTCGGCGATGAAAGAAGTCGTTGAACGCGTATCTTGTTCGGGCATCCGGTTGAGTGCGGGGTCGGGCGTTGCCCCAATAGACCCGCCAGTTGGCCGGAGGACGTGCGGACAACGCTGCCAGACCCAAGACAGTGGATTTGCCGACGCCATTACGGCCGCAGACAACGGTCAGCGGATAGTGGAAGGAGACGACGATTTGATTGATGCCACGAAGGCCAGGCCCACCTTCGATCCGTAGTTGACGCAGAAACGGGCGCTGGAAATTTCCGGGAGGCGCGTCCCAGAACTCACCCAGCCGTCGCTCGGCGTGAGTGAGCCTAAGACCCGGCATTCTGCTCCTCCATGACCGCATTGACCTCGGCCTCCCGTTCTTCTGCCGGGGGCGGGGGAGGGGGCGACGACTTGTTGCGATCGCGCCAGATGGAAAAGCCTGGGCAGAAGGTTCTAAAATCGCAGCGCTTGCACCAGCCGTTGATCGGCCCGGTACAAGGGAAGTTCTGCGTTTTCAGGCTGGTCTTAATACCGGAAACGGCTGCGCGAACCTCGTCCAAGGCGGCGTCCTGACTGTCGGACGAAACATCGACATTGATGCGATCTGTAACGCCCTGACTGGCCAACTCCTTGGAGGGCCCACGCGGCGTGATGAGCTGCGCCGTCGCGATCGCCGGTTGATAGGGAAAGGCGTACTGAACGGCATGCGCATAGAGGCGCAGCTGTCGTTCCGCCTGCTGTTTCAACTCATCGAATTGCTCTGGCGAAGTAATCCGGTGCGCTTTGAAATCGACGATGCCGACGGCTTCCCTATGGCTATCGCCGGATGCGAGATGATCGGCCCGTTCGAGCAAGTCGACCACGCCGGTGATCAGCGCGCCGCTCTCCTTGTCGATGAACTCGAAGGGCTTCTCGACGGAATGGGTCCGGCTGAGTGCCTCGGCATTTTCCTGGACATAGCGAACCAAGGCCTTGCGGGCCGCTTCCTTCAGGGCGTCCAACGGCGGGCCTTGCGTATAGCGCAGGTGAAACCGGTCGCTGACAAGCTTCTCAACGTCGGCGATGGACGGAACCGTTCCCGACCGCGCCAGATCGTGAATCTCGGCGAGGATGTTGTGCAGCTGCTGACCGTAACCGTACTGCTCGCCGACGCCGGGTCCAAAACCCATCAGTGATCTCAGCTGATACTCTTGCGGGCAACGCCACCAATAGGTCAGGTCCGAGAAGGTCGTTGGCAGCATGTCGGCGTCGTCCGGCGGCCGCGGAACGTCGCGTTGACGAACCGTTGGATCGCTTCCGTCTCGGCGCACGATGTGGTGGTGGATTTCCTTGTAGTAGTCGGTTGGCTTTTTGCGCGGTCGGTCGAGCGAGGTGACGTTGAGGAACTTGGCCGAACGGGTCAGACCTACGTACCAAAGCCGCCGTTCGCCCGCGTCGCCGCCCGCATAGTCCGACGGGTCGAAAATGCCAGGGGAAAGGAAGGTTTCCGGGCCGTGATTGCGGCGGCTGCTCGGGAAGTTCGAGCTTGAGATGCGGGGCAGAAACACGACCGGCCATTCCAAGCCCTTGGCGGCGTGGACCGTCATGATCTGCACTGAGTTGAGACGAACGACTTCATCGAGGCCGCCTTCGTCGGCGTTGCTGGCGGCCCAGTTGCCAAGAAACAGGCACAGGCCCTTCAGGTTGGACGGCGTCACCCACTGATGGACGGCCTCGAACTGAGCCAGGAGTGTGGAGAAGGCGCCTAGGTTGAACATCACATCAGACGTCCAGGGGCCGTCCTGGCTACCCAAGGCGTGCAGCATTTCCTGGAAGATTTCCTGCGGATAAATCCGCTTGGCGAGGCGCCCCCGTTCCTCGCGCTTCTGGTTCCTACGATCCAACTCCTCCAATTTGGAACCAATCCAGCCAAGGAAATGGCTGGCAGACGCGGTGGTCATCTGATGCTGGCGAAGTCGCCCTATGCAATCGCGAACGAACTCCCGGGTTTCCAAAGTGTTGAGAATCTGGAGCTGGCCTTCATCATCGGGCATGGCGAAATCGGCCCGGGAGAGCAGGCAAAAGGCCGCTTGGATTAGTCGAACTTCGTCGTTGTTGAAGAGGCCTCGAGTACCGCTAACGACGACCGGTATCCCGCGGTCGCGAAGAACCCGAGCGAAGGTGTTGCCAGCAGTTTTCACGCTCCGCAGCAGGATAGCCATATCTGCGTAGTCGAGGGCCCGCGTGGTGCCGTCTTTCTCTTCGAAGACGACTCCACGCAGCGCTGCGATGCGATCGGCGACCCATTCCGCTTCGGCCTCTTCGCTGGGCAACAGGGCCAGTTGAATGTCGCCAGGATCCGCCAGCCGCTCCACGACTTCGCCAGCAGGATTCCGGCGACGCGCCGACATCTCCTTGGCTAGGCGCTCGGGCACTTTCTTGATCGCTTGGTCAGCGATTTCAACGATCGCATGCGTGCATCGAAAATTCTCGACGAGGTCGACACGGCGGACATCCGGGTAGCGGTCCGAGAAGGTCAGGATGTTGTGGACGCTGGCGCCGCGAAACCCGTAGAGCGCCTGATCGTCATCACCAACTGCGGTGACGCTTGCCGTGCGCCCATAGCCTGACAGCAGCTGGATCAGTTCCTCCTGGCGATCATCGACGTCTTGATATTCATCGACAACGATGTGTCGGAACTTGGATTGAATCTTCGAGAGATCGGCCGGGTTTGTCTTCAGTCGCTCGATGAGTTGATCGATAATTCGGTTGAAGTCGACAAAGTAGTTGGGGCGTTCGTAGGCCAGAACCTGATATCGCTCGACCACATCGGCTAACCGACGGTTATCGAGATCGGCGGGCCCTATGCCCTTCTGGTGCATGATGTTGAGGGTGGTGGTGAAGCGTCGAACGGTTTCCCAGTAGGTTCCCGTCCGGGTTTCTCCGCGGAGACGGTCCAAGCCGAGGCCACGATTAGAATCTTCCCAACGAGTGAAGTTGGCTGAAATGAGGGCCGCCTGGCGGACTTCATCCATGACTTCCCAGTTTCGGAATTCGGACGAAAGCTCCTTGAGTAGTCGCAGACAGAACGAATGAATTGTCCCGACATACATATCGCCGAGCGAGGGTTCTTCGGGGACGATCAGTTCAAGATGGCGCCGAACACGGGCTTTCAGCTCCGCAGCAGCGTGTTCGGTGAAAGTGAACGCGACGATCGCATCTTTTGACGCCCCATCGGCTTTGCCGTCGTCTCCGTCACGAACGATCCGCGCAATCCGGCGAGAAATGGCTTCAGTTTTACCGCTCCCGGCGCACGCGACAATTAGCAGATTGCCGCCAACATGGTCGATCGCTTCCTGCTGAGCGGGTGTGGGTGTGATCACCGTGTAATCTCGGCAAGTACCCTTCGGAAGGTGGGAGTGAGCGCCTCGACGAGCTTGACCGGGACCGCATTGCCGATCTGCACTTGGATTTCCGACCCGTTGCCAGTGAATTTGTAGTCGGGGGGGAAAGTCTGGAGCAGGGCGGCCTCGCGCGCGGTGATTGCTCGGTCATCATCGGGATGAGCGAACCGCCCACGGGTGATATCCGTGCAGCCCGTGGTTAGCGTCGGGGCGACGTCGTCCCAGCGCATGCGGCCGTAGACGTCGGAAAACTTGCCGGTGCCAAGTCCGGTGTGACAGGCCAAGGCCAACTCGGGCGGGAGGGAGGAACGGCTCCCTCCGTTCTTCGGGACTGCCGCAAGGCGCTTAAGAGCAATGTCTTGGTGTTTGCGCGCCGCGTGCAGTCGGTCCTTGAGATCGACCTCACCAGCCTTAAGTGATCGCAGGTGGCCAATGGTCTGGCGCACGTCGATGCGCGCGCCCTTTGGAGTTATCGGATCGGGTAGCTTCGGAGGCGTGGCCCTCAGGGTCGCAAGCATGATGCAGCGAATGCGACGCTGCGGCACGCCGAAGTCAGCGGCATCTATCCGCTCTGGATCGCCAAGGATGTAATCTTCGCCTAGCTCCTCTTTGAGCTGGTCCAATAACTCGTCACGAGCGGCGAGACCTGGGACATTCTCAAAGAATATAATTCGGGGGCGAAGGGTCTTGGCGAACCGGCCAGCCTGCAAGATCAAGGTCGAGCGCAGGTCAGTGCCGCGCTTTCGATTTTGACTGCTGAATGGCTGACAAGGCGCGCAAACCACGAGCACGTCCAGGTCTTCGCCCTTCAGGCAGGACTTACGGATTATAGCGGGGTCCACTTTCCGAATGTCATGCTGAAACATCCGGACACTACGATGGTTGAGCCGATAAGTGGCGCACGCGATAGGGTCATTATCGACCGCGGCGACCACTCGGAAGCGGCTGCGCTTCAGCGCAGTCGTCACCGCGCCTGATCCACTGAAGAGATCCACCACGGTCGGCCAATGTCGGCCGCGTTGGCTGCCTTTGTCTTTCGTCACTGAGATTCGCCTGACCCCTCTCAGGGCATTATGAATCAGCTACGCTGGTTCGACAAATCCGAAAGACAACGCGAGGTTGATTTTTGCCTCCATATACATTGTTGGCCGCAAGCAGACGCCTTAAATAGATCGTACACCGCGTTGCGCGGCGGCCCATTCTGCCAAGTGAAGACACCTTTGCGTCAAAAACCCCCGCTTGGTCGGTCGCATGCCTTCCAAGGGAAGTGTCGGGTCTCCGGCCTGCCGGCGAGCCCAGTAAATGCTCAAAGTCGCCGAGCCGGCGGGCGATAACTCCAGCATTTTGGATTGATCGGATGCTGGCTCGAGCAGCTTTCAATTTGACCAAAGGGTTGATCGCAACCGGCGGGTAGGTCGGCCGCTCAGGTCTTCACCTTCGTGGACCCATCGCACCTTACCCGCCCCATCAAATAGAGCGGCCAGCCGTACCGGACGCGGAGGGCGGATAGCAACGACGTTGAGTTGCACTCAAGCGGGGATCCAAGCGCAGGACGTTGAGCTGCCGCGGTGCCGGTTTTGATTACCGCGCATTATCAGGCCGCCAATCCAACCGCGGGGTTCTGAGCGACGGGGAAGAGCTGATGACGGACTATCTGCTCGCGTGGGTGCCGTTCCTTCTACTGCTGATCGTGGCGGCGGGGTTCGCGGTGGTCTTTCTGGTCGTGCAGCGATGGGGTGGCCGCATCAGTTGGCCTTGGGTGGACGCCGTCTGGGTGGCCTCAAGCGCCGTCACCTTGGCCTTCATCGGGATCGGGCTTCTCGACGACGCGTCCCAGGCGCCCGGGCAGCTCGGACTCAACAACTACCTGCAGCATGTGACCTGGGGGCGGGATAGGGCCAGCGACAATCTCGAAATCTACTGCATAGGCCCTTCGAGACGCAGGGCTGAAGTGTCTGACCGCGACATCGACGCGTTCTGCCAGCTCAATTCGAGAGCCCATGAACGTCTCACCCAAGCAGTGCGCAGTTACGACGCCCGCCAGACTGTCAGCCGCATACCGGGAATAGAGGGCGGCGTAGCATCGACCGTGACGAGCGCGTCCGCCGGGCAAGACGGCGTCGTTCTGGACGTCGGCTGGGAGAAGGTTCGCCAAGAAATTCTCTGGCTCAACGAAAACACAGAAAGGCTGCAGGCGCTCAACCCGGAGGCCAGGCGGCTCGGTCAAATGAGCGACGCCCGCATTCTCTGGCTCTATGTGTTCGCCTTGCTCGTCGCGGTCCGGTTGGGCCGTCCCGCGCATGATCTTCTCGAGGCTCGCCGGTCCCGGTCGCAGCCGCAGGACGACTAGAGCAGATTTCCGACACGGCGCCTGGCGATGTCGGCCTCGGCGCGCGTCGTCGCCGCGATCTCCGCCTTTCCGGAAAGCCCGTAGTTGATCAGCGTCTGAAGCGACCCCACCGACGTCGCCGTGGTGTGGTCGTCGTCGGCGACATTCAGGATGCTGTTCGTATCCAGCGTAATTTTCGGTCCGGCCATGGGGTCAGTGTAGCAAGGTCCAGGCCGGCGCCACCCGCCCAAACGGAGCTTCCCCCGGTGTCTGGCGGATATGGAGATAGGGCCGGAGCTAGATCAGCACATCCCCCAGTTCGACCAGCTTGGTAAGCTGGGTGACGAGCGCCCCGAGCTGTTCGATGGTGTCGGCCGCACGATTGACGTCGGCCAAGGTCGCCGCCAAGTCGGCGTTGACGGTCTTGATAAGGGCATTGGCCTCGAGCAGATCGTCCGTTCCCTCGTTGAAAACTTCCGCGAGCAGGATCTTCATCTGGTCACGGAGCATGACGCCGCTGTCGTAGAAGGCGGTCCGCGCCTCCGAGGAATAGCGTCCGTCCCGCGCCATGCGGAAGCAGACCGACACTGCGGCGGCCAGACCGGGGCCGTCGACGGTTTGGTCCTCTGCGATCTCGTCCGCGCGCAGCTCGCCCAGCAGTTTAGTCATCGTCGAGCTCCTGCAGGGTCACGACCGCATCGGCCAGAGGCCGGACTCGGTTGTTGAAGGTTTCCAGGGCGGCCGTCAGCGACACCAGATCGGCCGGCTTGCCGGGCGAGTTCGCATAGACGACGAGCGCGGCGTGGGCGTCGCGAATGCCGTCGACGAGCGCGGCGGGCTGCTGGGCGACGGTCGTCTCGTAGCGGAGCGCCGCGACGTCGATGCGCGCCAGGGCCGCGCGGCGCTGATCGAAGCTCATGCCGTGCCGATCGCGGTTGTAGGCGACCATAAGCCCGGTGAGGGCCTGGTCCTGGCCGGTGGCCTGCAACGGGCCGATCATGGTCTTCAGGTCGTGGTCCAGCAGATCGAGCACCGTGTTCACGGCCGGGCTGCCTTCCTGGACCGCGCGCCGGATGGCGGCGTCCCGCTGGTGGTCCAGCACGGCCTCGCCGACGACCCCGATGATGACGCTGATCGGGCCGGCGTAGTCGCCGGCGGTGGGATCGCTCGATCCCGGCGCGTCCTTCAGCGCCCGGAAGGTGGTGTCGAGGGTGGCCAGGTTGGTGCCCAAGGTCTGGGCGCCGGCGTTGAACCGCTGCGGCGCGTCGGCACCCGCGAGCGCCGCGAGCTTCTCGCCGTATTTGGAGAGCAGGGCAATGGCGTCGGTCCGGGCCTTGATCGACTCGGGAGAGAACTGGGCGATCAGTCCGGTCCGCTGGCCGTCGGCGCCGATCTCGAGGACCTCGAGGTTCGGGTTCTCCGCGACGCGCTGGAGGTAGAGCTCCCGTTCGAAGGCGTTGAGCTCGGAGTAGTAGCCGAGCAGGGTCGCGTTCGAGAGCGCCATGGTGCTGGTGAAGCTGGTGACCGGTTCCTTGAAGTCGACGCTGACGCAGCCGCCCAGTGACGCCGCAGCGATGATCGTGATCGACAAACGCGACGCAAACAGCCGCATAAACGCCTCCTGTCACAACTTGTACGATATTGATACAACTTCATTTGGCGAAAGGGAAGCGGCGGGTTGAGCCGTGTCGTGCGCTCTGGCGGCCCATTAGATAAGAGCGACGGGCGGACCAGCATGCTGTTCGCTATCGGAAGCGTCCCAGCGCTGGGCTGGTGTTTCGGGCGGGGGCCGGATCATGGAGCTACTTCTTGCCACGTGCATATTCCTGGCGGCCGTTCTGTACACGTCCGTCGGCCATGCAGGAGCAACCGCCTACCTCGCCTTAATGGCACTGTTCTCGGTGCCGGCGGCGACCATGCGGCCAACAGCCTTGGTCCTAAACGTGCTGGTTTCGACGTTTGCTTCGTTTCGCTACATCCGGGCGGGCATGTTCCGCTGGAGGACGGCTTGGCCGTTTTTGATCGGCGCGGCGCCCTTCGCCTTTATTGGCGGGGCTATCCAGCTTCCCGGCGATCTCTACAAGCCGGTACTGGGCGTCGTCTTGTGGCTCGGTGCCATCCGGTTGCTGTGGCCGCAAAAGGCAGCCAAACGCGAGCTCCATGATCCGCCTCCGATCGCAGGGATTGCCGCCGGTGCCGGGATCGGCCTCATCTCGGGACTGACCGGAACGGGCGGGGGAATATTTCTCTCGCCGCTCCTGCTCCTCATGGGCTGGTCGGACGCCCGCACCACCTCAGGCGTGGCGGCCGTCTTCATTCTGGCCGCGTCCACGTCCGGGCTCCTGGGAAATTTCTCTGCCGTCGGCTCGCTTCCGGACAGTCTTCCGCTGTTCGCCGCCAGTGCTCTGACAGGCGCCTTCGTCGGCACCACCTTGGGAACGAAGTTTCATGTGTCGGGAATTCTGCGGGCCCTGAGCATCGTGCTCATTGTCTCGGGCGCGAAGCTCATGTTCGTTTGAAGGGGGCCGGATGCTGCATCTTGTGGTTTAGAGAACGCTGCCCACCATATGTCCAAGTCTTGCGAATTCTTTGGCCCGGCCGCCGGAATCGGATCCATTTGCCGCTGTTTCGTGGTATCGTTAATCCTCATTGAGGAGGTTTGAATATGTCGGCCGCAGTCTCAATCCCCGTCCAAACCCGCGCGGTTGCGCCGCTGCTGAAAGCCATCCGCCAAGGCACCGTCGTCGCTCGCCCGCAGTATGTTCTCGACATGCAGTTCAGGACGTCTGCTCAGGCCTAAGGCAAGGAATGAGCCGTGGGGGCGCTACTCATCGGTTCGGAAATCGATGGAGCCTTCACCGAGCTCCATAACGGCCTGCAATCCGCCACCACGGAATATGCGCGCCGGAAGTGGGCCTGCATCGTCCCCGAGTACGGCCCCTGGCTGTGCTTTGCGCCGCTTCTCGACGAGATCGATCCCCGGCTGATCTATTTCCGGCCGCCGAGGCGCGGCCATCTGGTTGACGACCCCGATATCCTTGCCATCATGGCGGACTTCATGGCTGGAGACGGAAGGCCCGCCATCGCCGAGTTGCCGGGCGAGGACACCGCCTGGCTTCCACGGCCCTCAGATGTCGCGGCGGTCTTTCGAGGCGCTGTAGACATCATCGAGCGCTCGGACGCCTTCACGCGGCGGCTCTATGACCAGACGGTCGACTATGTCGTCCCCTTGGGCGGCGGGCGGAACAGGGGCTTCAGCACCCATCTGGCGCGCGGGGCTGTTTTCCGAAGCCTGCCTGAAGACAACGACGCCTACGACATCGCGATCGACGTCATCCACGAGGTCGGCCATCAGGTGCTGATGACCTGGCAGAGCATCGATCCGATCCTGACGTCGGATCCGGCGGCTCCGGTCTACTCCGAGATCCGCCGGGTGGATCGGCCGGCGATCCAGAGCTTTCATGCGGCTGTGGCCCTGGCGTTCATGCGACGCCTGGAGCGCACCCATCCGGGCGACCCATTGATGCAAGCGGCCGGCCTGAGACGGGGTGCCTCCTACAGCGGCACCCTGTCCGGCAGCCTCGAACTCGCCCTGGAGGTCGTTCGCAAGGCGTGCACCTTCACCGAGGCCGGCCGGCAAATGATCCGTGAGATGGAGGCCGAAGTCTAACGGCCCTGGACTGGCTTCCGCAGGACCGCGGTCGCAGCGGCCGTAAAGCCCGCGGTGCGATAAAACGCCTGGGCCGCCTCCCGCTTGGGATTGCAGGTCAGGCTGATGTGAGAGACGCCTTCCGCTTCAGCCCGCCGCGCGACGGCGTCCATCAGCGTTGAGGCGATGCCCGTCCCTCGATGGTCAACGTCAACCACGAAGCTCTCGACCAGAAGCCGAAGCCCCTGCGGCAGCGGCATCCAAACAAGGCAGACCATTCCAACGATGTGCGCATAGGCGCCGTCGTCGCTGATCGCCACCAGGACTTCCGTCGCGTCGGCGATCCGGCGGAGGTCCGCGACGGTCAGCTCAACCGTCCTCTCACAGAGCTGGGTCGTGAGGCGCGAGACGTCCCAGGCCGTCGTCTCCAGGACGTGTTCGGCAGCGAGGCGTTCAATGCAAATGGATGGGAAAGCAGGTAGCGGGCGCAGCATGGTGCTTGCCAATCCTACCATGTCGACCCCCACCCCTCGTCAGATCACAAGCGGGGTTCCCGGCCCCAGACTGTCGCACCCGTAAATCGATTCTGCCCCCGCCGGGGTGCGGCTTGCGTCCGCCATGATCGAGCAACGTGGATAATATTGTGTTATCCACCAGCTGGTCCGTCTCGGGCACGACGGCGCAAGCCGACGCATGTTCATCCTCGGCGCCGAGAGCAACCTGCTTGGAGCGGGGCTTGGGGAGCGCTACTTAAGCGCGTTGTTCTTCTGCCCGGAGACACTCGCCCGATGTCGAATCTGCCCGCGCAACGAGACTACGATTGCCTGGTTCTGAGCGGAGGCGGGGCCAATGGCGCGTATGGCGCCGGCGTCGCCAAGGCGCTTGAGGTCTACCGACAGCGCAAGGCCGTCGACCGGCCCTTGTGCTACATCGGCACCTCGGCGGGTGCGCTGAACGCCTACATGCTCGCAGCGCGGGGGCCCGACGAACTCATCCGCTTCTGGAGAACCCTCTCCAACAAAGCGATCCTCGGCTCGGACGAGCCCCCCAGTCTGCCGCGTCTCATTCGACGGATCACGTCCTGCGGATTTCGGAATGTCCCCTTCTCCATGTACGACAACGCCGCCCTGAGGCGGCTCATGGAAACGAACGCCGACCTCGCTGATCTCAAGAGCCCGTTGATCGTCGCGGTCACGGACTACACCAGCGGCGGACTGCGGGCCTTCTATCACGGCGACATCGTCGACCGGGTCGTCGCCGAAGACGCCAAGGCGGCGGAGCGGGCCCGCCGTCTGAAACACCTGCGCAGGATCGGCAACACCGAGATCTTGATCGATGCGTTGCTGGCCTCGGCCGCCATCCCGGTGTTTTTTCCGCCGGTCAGTATTCAGATCGTCCACGCCGGCGTGACAGAGGCGAGCGCCTTCGTCGACGGCGGGGTGGGCAACAATACGCCCACGCGCGAGGCGGCCTATTTTTCCCGGTATCTTGAGGAGCTCGGAGAAGGCACGGTGAACACGGTCTTCTGCGTGACTCAGGATCCGCCGCGCATTTTCCAGCACGGCGCGGGACCGCGCGGCCTCCTCGAAATCGTCCAGAGGACGCTCGACGTCTTCCAGTATGTCCACACCGCCCCGATCGTTGACGCCTGGACCCGGATCAATCGGGAAGTCGAAAGCCATCGCAAAAAGATCGATGAGATCGCGGCGTGGCTCGACGCCGCGCCCCTGCTCCCCAAGACACGAGACGAGGTCAAGGCCCAGCTGGAGGCGGCCTTCGGCGGACTGGGCGGCCGAACGGCGCGGGTGACCAAGCCGCTGGTCAAGATCGGCCCGACGAGCGATCTCGGCGACTTCCTCGACTTTAGCCCGGCGCTGTCCGAAAAGCGCATCACCGCCGGCTATGTCGATGGCTTGAGAGCGATCCGCGCCACGGCAGACCCCGACCAGCCCGACGAGACCTTGATCGATGAAGCGGAACTCCAGCTTCTCCTCAATCGACCCATTTGGCAGGACTGAGCCGCCGGGGCCGTGATAAAATAGCGGCATGACGCGTTTCAGCCGCGCTCGTAAAATGGCTTCCCACGCCGAAAGCGCTCCATGACCAAATTCCTTGTCGTCGATACCGAGACGGGCGGCGTCGATCCTGCAACGCAGAGCCTCTTGTCGGTGGGGTTGGTCGTCTGGGACGCCGGCCGCCTCGGCGCGCAGCTGGAGATCCTGGTTGCCGAAGACCCGCTCGTCACGACGCCGGAGGCCATGGCGGTCAATCGGATCGACATCGGTCGCCACATGGCGAGCGCGGTCGCGCCCAAATCGGCCGTGGAACAGATCGAAGGCTTCGTGGCCGCGCATTTCGCCGAAGCCGTCGCGGCGGGCGAGAAGGTGGTGCTCGCAGGGCATAACGTCGGCTTCGACATCGGCTTCCTGAAGCGTCTCTATCGTTTGGCGGAGGTGCCCTTTGACAGCCGGTTCAGCCATCGATCGGTGGATACGGCGTCGATCATGCGCTTCTTGCATCTTTGTGGTTTGGCGCCCGCGGCCGCAACGACCTCGGACGGCGCCTTCGCGTTTCTGAAGGTCACGCCCGAGGCGGCGGGTCGACACACTGCGCTGGCCGACGCGCGGGCGACGGCCCGTTTGCTAGGAGCAGCAATCCGGCTCGTTCGCCACCGGGACCTGTGCGGAGTGGACGCTTAAAACCCTCCACCGCGTTGCCGTGTAGGCGGCCTAAACAGCCCGCATTCGCCGTCGATCTTTTCATATCGATGGTCTGAAACGACGCCCGACTTGCGAAGGTGGGTCGTGAACGCCTGCCAGCCGCTGGAGGGACGTGGGGACGTCAGGGATGTTGATCGCGCACTATGCCGCCTTGGCCAGATCCACGGGTCCCGCCACGGCTCGCATCGCCTTGAGCGTCTCCGCGGCTTCGCCGGTCCCGGCGTGTGCTAGCATTGTCTTGAACCACACCTCGGCCTCCGGTGGAGGCCGGAAAGTTCGAACGTCCTCTACCTGCCCCCGCTAGTGGACTTTGGGGATGTCAGAAAGGCCCCCTTGACAGCTTGTCGCCTGCTAGGGGCTTTTTGATGCGTCTGCGACCTCGGCTGATTTGAAAGCCGGCGGGCGGCCAATACCTGCCGGGCAGGCAACCAGTTGAAAAATAACAACTATATGAAACACTGTTCTTGGTAGAGGAGGAAATCAAATGAGACTCCCGACCAAGGACAAGGCAATCCTTTCAGAAAAGGAAGGTGGGTGGAGCGTCTGCTCTGTCGAGCGGATGGAAACGGTCCGAGCTCTTGGGTCCACCCGGCCCCCCATCTACGCCTAAGCCTCTACCACAACTTACCGACCGGCCTCCTATTGGGGGCCGGTTTTATGCTATCTGCCAGGATCAGAGCCGGACGGCTATCGTCTCAAGCCGTAGCGATACAGCATCCAGTCGCCCGGCGCATGTTCCCGGAGCCTGTGAATGCTGAAATAGGGCTTCACCTCGGTTTGCCCGACAGCGCAGTAGCTCATGGACCGTTCCGCCACGACGTTCAGCCCCGCCTCAGGATCGGCGAAGTTGAACATCGGAACCGATTTCGGCGCCGTCGCTTCGATCTGAACCTTGGCGTTGTTCCCGCCAGCTACCAGGTGGGTGAAGCCGCTCGCCTGCCAGACTTGGGTGATGATCACCTTCTTGCTGTCCCATCGTAAGCCGCCACGGATCGCGGCGGAAAAGGCTTTGGACAGGGCATCCAGCTGCAGTTGACTGTAGCCGATCTTGCAGCCTCGGAACGCAAGGGCGGAGGTCCTGGAGAAGCTGACATCGACGGCAGGGTGCTGTCCGTCGAACGACAGAAGGCTTTGCACGCTGACCTTTCCCGAGGTGGCGTAGGTCTCGCTCATCTCGTGCTGGAAACCGGAGGAGGCGGTCTCCAGTCCTAGGTCGGACACATTGCCGTCCCACTCGAACCGGCACTTCTTCCCATCATATGTGCCGTAATCGCCGAGGGCGATATCTCGGATCATGGGATAGTTCAGGAAGCGGTCCAGCTCGTCCCGCACCTCCCGTATGGCTCGTTCTCTCCAGCGCACAGAAGCTCTCCCCCAGAAGGTGTGATCCGTGCTGCGGCGGTTAGATTACTCGGAAGCCGCAGAACCGGAAAGGAACGCCCACGATGCGCCCGCGATCTACCTAGGGGCGCAATAACACACCCTAAGTGGTAGATGTTCTCAGGCCGCATTTCAAGAACCGCTGCTCTCCGGACTGATGGCAGGGCTCCGCAATTCCCAAGGCTCCACGGCTGGTGGGGGAGTTGGGGATGTCAGGGATGTTTATCTAACATTTATGCGGCCATAGCCTGTTCGGCCGGCGGCATCAGCGATCGGATATCTTTGATCGTCTCGTCACATTCGCGGCTGTCAGCATGTGCTAGCATTTCCTTGAACCACACCTGAGCCTCCCCTCGAGGCCGGAAAGTTCGAACGTCCTCTACCTGCCCCCGCCCAGAGAGAATGTTGGGGTTTTCACGCCTCCAGCGGAACAGGTTCGCGGCCTGAATGGTGAGTTTTTTGCCTCTCAGAGAAAAGTTCGAACCGACCAATTCGAGGATTCGGCGGCGGGTCGTCTGATCACCGCTGGAAAACCGATCCACGGCCTGTTTGCTGAACGAAACAACGCCTTCGAAAAGTTCGATCACTTCCGAGGGTTTTGCCGCGGCGTCGGTGCGCCCCTGCCGCAGCGCGGCGAGTTCGCGGTCCAGCCGCTGGCGTTCCGCGCCGAACTCGGCGTCGTCGATCATTCGCCGGAGCCGCAGCCCTGTCAGCTCCCTCAACTGCGCTTCGGTCGCCGCAAACGCCTTGTCGACGGCTTTCCGGCGGACCTCCCGAAACGCGGCCTCCGCCTTGCTGGTCACCCGCAGTCGATCCCGCCCCCAATCGGCCAACCCATCCGGAACGGTCAGCCCGGAGAGGAAGGCGACGATCTGACGCTCGAGGTCCCGGACTTCGATCGAGCGTTCGGGGCAACGTGGGCCGAGCCGACGCTTGGCGCAGTGGTAGTAGACGTACCGCGCGCCGTAGGCGTTCGTCTTGTGCTCGGCGGTGACCATTCCGCCGCAGGCGCCGCAACGGATCAGGCCGGTGAAGGCAAAGCGATGACGGCTGGGACGGGGGCGATCCGGCCGCCGAAGGCGGGCCTGTACGCTCTCGAACTCAGCGTGGGTGATCATCGGTCGGTGCCGACCGGGATAGGCCGTCCCGGCATGCGTGATCTCCCCCACATAGAAGCGGTTGCTGAGGATCTTGTAGACTGTGGCCAAGGCCAAGGGCCGACCCATGCGCTTGCCGGGCGAACTGGTCAGCCCCCAGTCGTCGCGGGCGATCACCGCGATCTGTTTGGGCGACTGGCCTGCAAGCGCCAAGTCGAACATGCGGCGCACGAGCGGGAAACGCTCGGGGTCGGGAACGATGGTGCGGGTGACCGGATCGTTGAGATAGCCCACGGGAGGCCGTCCGGCCTGCCAGCCGTGCTCGCGCTTCGTGCGGATGCCGCGTTTGACGTTTTCGGACAGGGCGTCGGAATAGTATTTGGACTGGCCGAACATGATCTGCAGCATGAACTTGCCCTGCGAATTGTTTTCGAAGCCGTAGTTGGAGAACTTGAGGTCCGTCAGGACGCCCTGGTCGAGCAGGTAGATCAGCCGCCCGCCGTCGATGGAGTTGCGGGCGAGGCGATCCGGGGCCCAGGTGGCGATGCCCTCGGCCTCGCCGTTTTCGATGCGGGCGACCATGGCGTCGAACCGGGGGCGTCCCGGCGTCATGGCGCTGCGCGACTCCTCGATGATCTCGACGATCTCGGCTCCGGGCACGGCCAGCACCAGCCGCTCGACTTCGCGGCGTTGGGATTCGATGGACAGGACCTGACGGTCCTCGGACTCGGTCGATTTCCGGCAGTAGAGAAAATATTTCATGGGAAGAGGGATGTCCCTGACGTCCCCGACCTCCCCGTCAGGGGAGGGCCGGGAGACGTCGCCGGACGAATTGGGATTCTAGGGCGCCGGGGCGTTTCGCGCGACGTGCGGAGGGGGATAGCCGCGCCGCCCGGTCCAGACATTGGAGCCCGGGCGCGCCCGATGCGCACGGCGGACGTCCGTCTTGGCCGGGGCCGCCCGGAGCAGGGGGAGGGCCGACCTCAACTCCGGCCCTCCCCGCCCGCTCACGCCGGAGCGGGCCCGGACCGACGCAGCAACGGCGGCAGCCAGCCGGTTCCGTTCAGCAGGATTTCGGCCTTGTCGGCCATGGCCTCCTTGCGAAGGTCGGAGAGCCGGGCCGCCGCCTCGGGCGAGACCCCCTCGGCCACGGCCTCGGCGATCTGCGCCTTGGTGATGCGCCCGAAATAGCTTCCGACCGTCGGGGACCAGTAGCGGCCCATGTCGAGCGCCAGCAGCCCGGCCAGCACATCGGCGTGGGCCAGGGCGGCGCGCGAGGTTCCGACCTTGCGGACGGCGTTCACCCCTCGCGAGACGCAGTGGGCGAACAGGGCCAGCCGGTCGTCGTCGGGCCAGTCCGCCAGCGCCGACAACAGGGCCTCGGGGTCCTCCGGCAGACGCCCCGCCCACGTCCCGTGACGAGTCTCCATGGCCCGGCCCGCGACGCTCTCGTTCAGACCCTCGGCCCAGGACTCGAGACTGGAGCTCGTGACCTTGAGGTCGAGACAGCTTTCGGCCCCGCGATAGAAGGCCTGCAGCGTCAGGACGTGCAGGGCCGCGAGAAAGGCGAGGCGCGGCTGTTCGGCCATGGCGTCGCGCAGCGCCGCCGTGCGGTGGGCGGTGAGGTCGGCGGCCAGCCGCTCGGGCAGGGGTTTGGGACCCGCCTCCGCCTGTTCTTCCGCATCGGGGTCTTCGACGCCAGACGCGTCCTCGGGTGGAGCCTCGTCCTCGGGCCGGATGAAACCGCGCTCGATGCGCGGTTCGCCTTGCCCAAGGATGACGAACAGCCCGCCGCGCGCCACGGCGTCGGGGTCGTAAACGTCCGGACAGGCCGCCGCCAGCTCGGCGTCGATCTCGGTCAACCGGGCGTCGTCGGCTTCGGGAATGACGTCGTCGCCGCAGGCGGCGACGATGGCGTCATATTCCTCGGCGAGGGCGTCGAGCCGGGCCTGGGTTTCGGCGTCGGGTTCGACGGTGCGCGGATAGACGCGGCGGCAGCCATGGTCGTGCGGATAGTCCAGCCGGGCCTCGGCCCACGCCCAACCTTCGGCGGCGCGCACCGCCTCGGCCTCGGCCGACAGTTTTTCGAGCGCCAGCCGGTCGAGCAGGGCCGCGTCCTCGAACCAGCCCTGACCATCCTCGCCGAACAGATCGGCGCGGATGCGCCCGCCCGCCGCCTGATAGGCCTCGGCTCCGACGTACCGGGCGCGGCGGTCGGAGGCCTCGACCTCGTGCTCGGTCATCAACCGGCGAATGTAGGCCGGAGAGCGGTTGTGAGAGAGGTCGCCCCAGACCTGGGTCTGGCGGGCGTGATCCTCGCTGACGGCGAAGGCCATCAGCTGGTCGAGGGTCAGGGCATCGAGGCGGTAGGCCGCCATCAACACCGGGCTGACCGCGCCGAGCCGCAGTCGCCGTCGCACAAGGGTGGGGGAGACGCCGAAACGCGCGCCAATCTCCTCGGCGCTCCAGCCCTTGGTTTCAGCGAGTTCGCGGAAGGCCTCGAACTGGTCCGCCGGATGCATGGCGAAGCGGGTCATGTTTTCGTCGAGGCTGATCTCGAAGGCGTCGTTGGCGCTGTCGAGCAGGCAGCGGACAGGCTCGGTTTTCGACAGCTTCTTGCGCTTGGCCAGAAGCCGCAACGCCAGCCGCCGGCCTTCGCCGATGGTGACGAGATAGTCGCCGGTTTCCGCGCCGTCGCCGTTGCGTTCGGCCTCGACCACGGGCGGCTGCAGCACGCCCTTGACGGCGATGGAGGCGGCGAGCGCCTCCACGTCCGACGCCGCGTGCGGCGTCTTACGCGCATTGCGCGGCGACTTCTTCAGCCGGTCGAGGGGGATGAAGACTTCTTCCGCGCATTGGGCGGGCCGGGCTTGGTGGATGGTCATGGGATCGCTCCTTGGGCTTGGGGTGCGGGCGCAAAGCCGCCCGAACCCCTGCCCGTCGGCGAGACCAGGGGTAGCAAGCGCCAGGGCGGACCGCGGGGAGGGGGATCACCCGGTCTGCACGGAGCGAAGCGGAGGAAGACCGGGGACACCCCGCGGTCCGGCGGCGCAGCCGCGAACCCTGGCGCGCGCGGGGGACGGAGTCCCCTAGCCCTTGCGGTCTCGGAAGGTCCCGGGCCAGGCGGCCCTCGGGCGGGGACGGCAGGGCGGCCGACTTACGGTCCTCGCGGGCGAGGTAGATGCGGTCGCCGACCGCGCTGGACCCCGGCGCCTGGCTCCTGGCCAGCTGGACGCCGAGCGTCCAGGGCGATGCGGCCGCGATCGTTGCGCAGGCCCGTGTCGAGCGGAGCCGCTTTCACACGGACCGCTCCGGCCCAGAGCCGACAGCTTTCCACCCCTCGGCGACGGTCGGCTTCTGACCCGTAGCGGACGTTGTGCCGGCGCCAGATTAGGGCTTAACCGGTCTCCATGCTGACGGCACACCCAGACTTCGCCACGTATGGCGCACAGCGTTTCGAAGGCTCGTTGAAGCCATGCATGGCACTGCTCGAAGCCGCGCTTGCGACGCTTCGCACGGACGAAGTCGGGATCCGGCTTCACGGATTGAAGCCACTTGCACCGCTACTGGCGACTGAGGGCTGTATCGGGGCCGTCGCCGCGAGCGTGCTGGGTCAAGGCGCGAAGCCGGTTCGGGCGATCTTGTTCAACAAGTCAGCCGAAACCAACTGGTCGCTGGCCTGGCATCAGGATCGGACGATCTGCGTGAGAGAGAGGCGCGAAGCCCCGGGGTTTGGACCGTGGACGGTGAAGGGCGGCATGCTTCACGTCGCGCCGCCATTTGAACTATTGTCGAAAATGGTGCCCTGAGGGCGCATCTTGATGACGTGCCCAGCAGCAACGCACCCCTGCTGATCGCCCCTGGTTCGCATACATTCGGACGGATCGCCGTCGAGGATGTTGATCAAGTTGTAAAGCAGTGCGGTACCGCCACCTGCCTCGCAGAAGCGGGGGATGTATGGCTCTACGCGACCCCCATTCTTCATGCGTCCGAGGCGGCCACCGACCCAACGAGCAGACGCGTCCTTCAGGTCGATTTCGCTGCTGAAGCTCTCCCCCACGGACTGGAATGGCTTGGCGTCTAACCTCTGCTCACCAGCCAAGAATGACAGTCCGCTCCCGACCCATTGCGGACTCTTGAGCACCTGCGAAGATCGTCGGCGTTGAGGGGAAAACCGCTTGATCATTGCCCACCGCAATCCGGCCTACCACGCAAAGCGCGCTGCGATCTGGTTCGTGCCCGCAGCTGCGCCATGGATAGTGCTCGCCTTCTCCCCCGACATGTCAGACTTGGGACGCGGATGGGCAGGGGCTGCATTGGTTTCGCCTATTGCTGTCGGGCTATCTGCCAAGGAGCTATGGACGACCTTGGCCGGGCGGACCCGGGTATCGGTGAAGGACGGCAGGAACGTAAGGCGAATCGTCTCCTTGGAGGGGTCGGCTTGGGCTTGGCGATAGAGGGAGGGCTCATTTGCTCCGCGAAGAGCACCGCCGAACCAACTATCGAAATCTGGCCACAACGGCTCAGGCTTTTGAGATGAATTCCAGGAGCAGGGGTAGTCGCGCTGCGACAATGCGGGATCGAAGTGGGCACTTCGTTCGGAGGCCATCGCGCCTGCAAGCAGGGCGGCTCCCAACGTCATAACAATCAGGGCAACAGCAACGCCACGCATTGGCGGACAACCCCTATCGTATTTCAGTATTGACCGACTGTTTCATCCCCGAAATGCAAAGACAAGCGGCGTCCGCTTTCCGCCCTTAAACCACCGACCGCCTTCGACCCTTAGCGGACGTTCCTCGCCCCGAGCGAGGAACTGTGAGAAACTACCGTATGACGCCCCGGCTTTTCATTCTTGCGATCGCCTCGCTGACGGTAGGGGCCTGTGGTCCGGACCGCTCCTCTACCTCAGAATCTCCGTCCGTTCCGGTTGTCAGAAACGAGGCCGCTCCCGAGCAAAAGGTCGAGCCGGTCAAGCTCCTTCAGCCGATGTCCGAGACCGAATTGCAGGCCAATATCAAAGACGGCATCGGCTGCAGTCTTTACAGTGGAGAGCATCTTCTGTTGCTCGTAATCCTCGGGGAGGGGTCGATTGCAAAGAGCGGCGGCATAGTCAGGAAGCTCAGCGGAGGTCAATCAGGGTTCGACTGGGAGGGAGGCCGCTACGAGACCGATGGTCTGACAATCGACGTCCGCGCAGGCACCGCTTCCGAAGCGCAAGTGACGGTGGCCTCGGGGGATCAACGAGAACAGTTCCAAGCCAGCTGGGGGTGTGGGAGCTAACGGGCCGGATGGCCCGCTCCCCACCCTTAGGCGACGGTCGGCTCACGACCCGAAGTGGACATTGCGCCCATCGCCCTTCGAGGACAGGGTGCGTCAGTCGGCGACTGCGCCTGGCGCAGGGCTTTGCAAGCGAATGACTCAGGAGGCGGAAAGGTTGATCGTCGCCTTCGTAGTCACGATCTTGGCCATCGCGACGGTAGCCGTAAGCCGCCGCCCTCGCGTCTCCGGGCAGGCTGGGGCTGACGCTCCAAAAGGTGAATGGGCGCTGGGGGCGGGCATGGGCGTCGGCGCTCTCAGCCTGTTCGCGTTGTTCGTCTGGGCCAAACAACGCGGGGTCACACCGCTGGAGTTTTGGGTTCTTGGCGGAGTCGTTGCGTTCGGCTGGGGCTGCGGAATCGCCCGCCGGTATGTCTACGGGCGCTGGAACTGACCCAGCCCTAGCGACAGATTTGTCAAATACAAATTCGCTATAGTTTCGCCGTTGGGTTTGGCCTACAGGCAGCCCTCTTCAACTGGCTCAGGACCCTGGTGCGGCGCATGTCCTGATCTTCCGCTTTCCACGCTCAGGCGACGGTCAGCTCTCGACCCTTAGCGGACGTTGGCGGCGACCGGCTCGCCGCCAACGAATGATGGGCAACTGAAGGTTCCCTCGCCCCGCTGATGATCGACCTTGTAGACCCTTCGGTCTAGCGAGGAGCCGGTGAAATAGGTGCATTTCAGTCGAAGCTTATTGAGGTTTACGGGCGTTCCGTCAGCCCAACGACCACTGAGCGCGACTGCCAATGCCGGTGTCTCAGGTTCTTCCCATCGTTCTGCAACCAACACTTCACTCCCGGACCAAGCCAAGCCCGCACACCCCAACGCAAGGGCGGCGAATATCGAACCAGCGATGCGTGCTTTCGACATCGACACTCCGCGACCTAGCCAGCAGTCAAGTCTCTCTGTCGGAGTCCCTGATGACAAGCCGAAGGTCCGTATTCCGCTCTCCACGGCAGTCGGCTCCCGACCCGTTGCGGACATTGCGGGGCGGATGCGAAGATAACAGGTCATGCACAAGCCGGGCTTCGGATTGACCTACCAAGACCAGAAGATCAAAGCGATTGCTCGGCTTTCGATTATGGCGGCCCTGCTCACCGTGCTGCTGCTTGTCAGTCTGATCTTCTCCGACCGCACGCGGAGCCTCGTTCAACATCTACCGTTGTCTCGGCACGGTAGCGACTACGGAATATGGTCGGCAGTGCTCGCTATCATGGTTCCGCTTTGCTGGGCGGTGAACTTCGGACTTATATTCACGTCACCAGAGCAGGAGGTTCGTTTCGCCACATGGTCTAAGCGATGGCGAAAGTCGCCTACCAAGTTCGACGAAATTGAGTTCGACACTCTCGATCCGGACTATAGGAAAGTCGCGTGGCGGTATTTCTTGGATCGGCGGAAAGGCTGATCGTCAAAGACCGCTTCCCACACCTAACCGACCTCGGGATGTCCGCTGATGGTGCGCCGGTCGAAGGTCCGGTTCCAGGCGGGGTGCAGATGACAGCACCCGACCCATTGCGGACGTCGGTCGCCGACCGCTCCTTGAGCGTTCTGAGCGGAAAGGGACGAGCTAATCTGGTCGTCTCCTAGGGCGCGGAGGCCAAACGCTTTGCGCTGCGCGCACCGCAAGCACGGTGGCCACGCTAACTAGCGAGAAGACATACAGGGCAAACATGAAGCCAATACCGATGGTCGAATGAACGCCCCAAGCGACGCAGTAAAGAAGGATGAAGACCGTAGCTGAAGTCGTAGTGGCGAGGATGACAATTATCGTCTTTCTCACATGCCGCCAATGCAATGATAGCCCGGCGGTCGCGAGGATCGGGAAGGCAAGATAGACAGCCATGTATATGCCACCCCAGTCATACGGGTCGCCGATGAAGGTGCCTAGAAACTCCTGCATCTACCGATGGTGAACCAGAACCCGGTCGGGTGAAAGGTCTCCAAGCCGACCCCTTTTTAATCGGCATCAGCCCGATCACGATACGTCAGCTACCGACCTCAAAGCGGAGGGTTTAATCACTCACAATATCCCATTCAGACACCCGACCATCAGGTCCAAATCGTAGAACAAGCCATTCAGAGTCGAGACTGAAAAGCCCTCGTTCGGGACCAAGATTATAAACGAAATCCCAGTCTCGAAAATAATTGCTGGGTGGCGGTTCGCCGAGTAGCTCGATCACTTCGGCTTTGGTCATTCCTTTGAGGTCATGAGTGAGCAGAAGCGCGCTCACCATCCTGACGCGCGTGTAACCGGATTGCGGATTCTTCCAACTGGCAGAGTCGAAAAAGTAAACCGGTAGATAGCCGGTGATGCCTGCCCACCCCGCGCTACATAGTAGCAAAACCGCAACGAGGCCCACAAAGCACCCCATCTTCCGCTGGGGCTTTCGAATCGGATCAGACGCGCCTTCATGCATGTTGGTCGATACCACAGAACCTCGTCATGCGAAGGCCGGGTCCCAACGATGGCAGAAGAGTCCGCTTTCCACCCATAGGCGACAGTCTGCTCTCGACCCATTGCGGACATCGGTGGGCTTGAAGATATGATCGTCGGATGACCAAGGTCATATATCTCTCGCCGGGCGAGCAATTGCCCGATGTCGGTGACGATCAGCCTTGGTTGACTATCGAAGCATCCAACGACGGCCAGTTCTTCGGCACAGGCGCGTCGTGGAAAGCGAGCGGTGAATGGGTGGGCTACTGTTCGTTGGTCGAAGATGACGTTTCGCTCGAAACCGCACTCGCTGCGGCACAGGATTGGGCGACCAAATATGGCGTCCCAACCATCTGGGTTCAGGTCACGCCTTAGTCCGCTAACCACCCTTAGGCGACGGTCAGCTCCCGACCCATTGCGGACGTTCTAACTCCGCGCTCTAAAGGTGGAAGATGGAGTAGGCAGGATGAGCGGCAGCCCCCGCATCACCTTCAGCCGGACCAAGGATGGGTCCCTGGAAATCTGGATGAACCCGGCAGGCCGCGATCTGCTCGTCAGCCAACTTCAGGGACTGAGCGAGCGCAGCGATCACTTCCACATCATGCCGGAAGATATGCAACCCGAACTGCCCGCCCGCAGCCGCGCCTACGGCGACGGAGACGAAGTGATCCATTGGGGGAAGGTGCTGTTTCGTCCAGACGAATGGGACCAGGAGCATTTCCCTCACGTTATGGGCGATGCGGATCCGGGCGACCGCTAGGGGGCTGGCCAGCTGACTGCTCCCGACCCTTAGGCAACAGTCCGCTCGACCCGTTGCGGACGTTAGAAGAAAGCGAGGCCGCCTCCGCCCATCGCGATGATGGAAGCTTCGTTGCCGCCGTGGTCGAAACTCCCCCGCCAGCCTTCGTAGCCCGAGGAGTTATTGACCAGGTCGAGACGCAGGTCGTTTGAGAACCGGAGACACAGGTCAGCAGTCGCTCGGTCAACCGCCGCAGAGGAAACGGTCGCCCCGGCAAGCAGGGCGTTCGCCTTAGCCTCGGCGTCCACAGGCTCCGGCAAACCAAATCGCTGGCCGTGATCTTCGTCGGTCAGAACAATGCCGTCGGGTGAAACCAACCGCCAGTGGCAACCAACGGCTAGGCCGGTCTTGTTCAGGAGATCGAATGCCCAGTCAGCCTCCCGACGTTCGACTCGGCAGGACCGTCCAACGACTGCAGCTTCAAAGGCAAGGGCAAGGTCGTCCATACTGCGTCTCCAACGAGGATCGGAAGCTATCGCTGGAGACGTATGCTAACCACCCTTAGCCGACAGTCCGCTCCCGACCCAAGGTGGTCATTGCGAAATGGCTGAGCTTACCTACTTCCTAGCTTCGACGGAGGGTGGATATGACTGAACGCGCCGTCAATATCGACAAGAGTTGGGCGGTCGCGATCATTGCCACGGTCGCCTTCTTCTGTCCGTGGGTCATGCCTTACCAGGTCACGATGCATTATTCGGGCAGGCTGGTCCTTTGGCCCGCATTCGCAATCTATGGCGGGCTGTTGGCTCTGTGGTTGTGGGTGTGGATTGCGTCCATGAAAACGACCCGCGTTCCCGCGCCGTTGGCCCTCGTCAGCTTTTTGATGACTGCCTATCCGCTCTTCATCGCCTCTCAACAGTGGCGGTGCCTGACGGGTGAATGTTTCTGGTAGCCAGCGCCCGCTTCACCCATAGGCAAAGGTCGGCTCCCGACCCATAGGCGACCTCCTCCCGGTCGGCCCAGCGATAGATCAACACTGCGCCAGAAGCGAACATCGCTGACGCGCCGGGAAGAGATCCCCGGAGGGCGAAGCCGGCCGCGGTTTGCGACATGCGACCGTGCCGGGTGGTATGGGGATCAGCTGCTTCGGGATTTTAGCCGTGTTGTCGTCAGCTCGGCAGACACAGTCTGATCCCGCAGGGCGCGTCGGGACTCAGAACTCCCTGTTCCCGGCCCTGCCTGTCTGTTACCCAAGTCGTGGGGATTACAGGCGGGGAACATCGCGTTGAAAAGTTGGCTGATGCTGGTCGTTTCGGCTTGGCTGTTGAGCACGCCCGCCTTGGCGGGTGAAACGATCTTGCGCGGCCCAGCGCCCGGCTGGATCCCGGTGGTTGCCCCGCACCTGTCCAACATGCCGGATAACCCCTCCCAACACGTCCGGTATGAAGTGGTTGAAACGCATTCGCGCGCTTTCGGGACCCATACCGAAACCTATCTCCGCGTAAGGATTCGGGTGCTGTCGCCCCTGGGTCTACAGCAGGCTTCGCAGCTGGCGCTCGAATGGAATCCGGCCCTGCAGTCGCCGACCGTCCACCATGCCCGCATTATCCGCGACGGCGAAACTTCCGATATTCTGGACAAGGCCGACTTCACAATCCTCCGTCGCGAGGCAGGACTGGAGCAGTCCCTGCAGATCAATGGCGTTCTGACGGGCGTTCTGGTGAATCCGGACATCCGGGTCGGCGACACTATCGACTTCGCCTATTCTCTCCGCACCCAATTCGACGTGTTCAACAACCCAATCGAAATGCTCGCCTATTCCTACTCGCCGCTCCCTGTAGATCTGGGTGCAATGAGTATCAGCTGGCCTGCGTCGATGAGAGTGCAGACCCGCGCCGGGCGGCACGCCACCCTGCCGCCGATCACTCAGGAGGCTGGTTTCCAAGTCCTCGCCCATCGGATAACCGACTCAGAGGGGGTCGCCTACCCGGACACCATCGCGCCCCGATCTCTCCCCGATTATGGTTGGCAGATCAGCAGCATCCCCCAGTGGGGGACGATCGCGGACAACGTTCGCCCGGCCTATGATCAAGCCAGCGCCTTCCCCTCTGCCGCAGATCTCGCCGCGCACGCGTCGCGGATCCGGTCCGAGCACGCCAGCCCGGAAGCGCGCGCCTTGGCGGCACTGCGACTGGTTCAGGATCAGGTTCGCTATATGGCCCTCACACTCGGCGAGGGTGGGTGGCTGCCGATCCCGGCCAGCGAAGTCTGGGCAAGCCGCCAAGGCGACTGCAAGGGGAAGACCGTGCTTCTGGTCGCCCTGCTGAGGGAGTTGGGTATCGACGCTGTTCCCGTACTGGTGTCCTCCCAGAATTTGCCGCTCGACAAATATCTGCCGATGGTCAGCGCGTTCGACCATGTGATCGTGAAGGCGCGGATCAACGGCGAAACGTATCTGATGGACGGGGCGCGTATTGGCGATCGAAGCCTGACGCCGGACTACCCGCTGGTTCACGAATACGTCCTGCCCATCGCGGAACATGCCGCCTTGGAGCGGATTCCGCTCCGACTACCGCCCCGTCCAACCGGCACGATGCATCTCGAGATTGACCTGTCCGACGGCATCTACAGCCCGGCGCGCCTTACGTTGGTCGACATCGATCGGGGTTACCGCGCCACTGAAATGCAGGCCGGTGTAGCGCAGGTCCCCGCCGCCGAGCTGACCCGCTTTTATGACGGGCGCTGGACCGAGTTCCTGAAGGGTTATGGTCAGATTTCTGACCTGAAGAGCCACTGGGAATACCGCGAGGACACCCACGAGTTTGTCGCCAGTGCAACCGCGCGCATCGTGTTCGATTGGAGTGCCGGGCCGGTTGCTATCCCCTTGGCACACGTCACGTGGGCGGGCTTTGAGCCGCACAGCGACGAGAGGTTCAGGGACGCCGACTATGGCAAGCTCTTCCCCAGTTCATCTTCATTTCGCACCACCGTCATTCTGCCCGAAGGCGACGACGTCGTTACGATCTCGGTCCAGCCTTACGAAATCGAGGCTGGGGCGACCCGCTATTTTCGAACCGTCCAGCGCAACGGCAATCGTCTTGAGACCGACCGCGGTTCGGTCGCTCTGCGCCCCTATGCCACGGCGGCCGAAATCCGGACGGAACAGGCGGGGCTGGACCGCTTCAAGGACCTGAAAGCCACCATGCAGGTGAGGCGGGGCTACACGCTAACCGCAGCCGACCGTCAAGCCCTGACCACAACCGCCGATGGCAATCCGGAGGCCGCCCTGCGTCGCGGCTATGCTCTTCTGAACGAAGGGGACTATGCCGGAGCGATTGCCCAGTTCGACATCGCCATCGCGGGATTTCCTTCACCGCATGCCAATGCCTTCGCCAATCGCGCGATCGCCTATCTCGCGCTGAACGATCTGGAAAAGGCTCGCGCCGATATCGCCGCAGGCGGAGCCGCCAATCCGGACGACACGATCCTGTTTCATGCAAAGGGCCGCCTGGCCGAGATCGAGGAAGATGATCTGGAGGCCGTTCTGGCTTTCACCGGGGCTCTGCGCTCGTGGCCCGAGAATACTCACGCGCTTTACCGCCGCGCTGCGGCCTATGAGCGGATGGGCCAGTCGGCCCGAGCCCTCGCAGATCTGGAGCGTATCGCCACCCTTCGACCGCAGGATAACAGCGCCAAGACTGCCTTGGCGACCCAGTTGCTTCGAATGGGCCGGACAGAAGACGCCTATGAGCAGGTGGGTTTGATGGCGCAATCAATCGGATACGCCGGAGCCAAGGCTGAGATACTCGTCAGTCTGGCGCAGACCTTGGCATCCACCCTGAAGGAGGCGGATCCCGCCGCGGCCGAAGCAGTGTTGACCAACGTGCTGACGGTTGAAACCGACTTCCCCGCACTGCTGATCGACCGCGCGCGTATCCGCGAGATGCAGGGCAACAGCGAGGGCTCCGCAGCCGATCTGGCGCGTTTCGAGCAACTGACCGGGATCGAGCTTGATGATCCCTCGCAGGTCTGCCTCGCCCGGACTCTTCACCGGTACAGCCGCGATGCGGCCTTGGACGTTTGCGACAATGCCATTGAGCGGAATGGAGACACCGCCGAACTCCACAGCCGGCGGGGATATCTGCTCTATGTCCTGAACCGGGGAAATGAGGCCGTCGCGGCTTATCGCACAGCGACGCAACTGGACCCGTCCAATCAGAACGCCAGATATGGTCTGGGGGAAACACTGAAAAGCACCGGGCAAGCAGCCGAGGGCGAAGCTCTCATGGCCGCGGCCTTGAGCTCCGATCCCGAGGCCGACGAAGACTACGAGGCCGATCTGATCGAGGTCCGGGTCAGTGATTAGGTAGCCACTGAAAGGCTTGAGCCGCCGGAAGGCCGAGGTCCGCAGTCTCCGGACGCAGGCCCGGGATCTCCAGGAAACCTCCGCTTTCCACCCAGGCGATGGTCGGCTCCCGACCCATTGCGGACATTGCGAAGGCCGTGACAAGTTCTCCCGATGAGGGTTGAAGCACTGATCATCTGCTTGGTTTTGACCGGCGCAGTCTCTGGGTGTGGAGAGCGCACCAAGGCTGAACCCGCCGCTATCGAGCGTGCGGACCGCATGAACGATCAGGAGCGTCGCGCCATTCTGGCTCAACAAGTGGCGAGCGGCGAAAAAACCCTGGAAGAAGCCGCATGCGACTACCGGCAGGGCCTCTGGGACACGGAACGGGAGATTTGTTTCAACAGGGACGACACCTCGGTTCGACCCGCTCCGACTGGCCCGTCTGGATACGCCGCGGTTCGCGATGCCGAGGACGCATGCGCAAAGGCGACAGCGTTGGTGACGGCGGAGAGAGGTCTGCCGATCAGCCATGTAGCCTACTGCGATCAGATCACGGAGGCGGACGCCCCTTCCGGCTACTATGCCCTTGCTCTTCGCGCCCAGTGTTCGGAAGATTTGTGCGGCAGCACAAACATGGGCTGGTTCGCTGTCCAGAAGGCGACGGCTGATGTTTTCGAAGTCGATGACGTAACCGACTGGAAGCTCGGCAGGCGCGTGACCGGCGGCTCCTGATGTCCGCTAACCACCCTAGGGCGACGGTCGGCTCCCGACCCATTGCGGACGTTCGCCTGACCGTGAGACATTCAAGGCATGGCGAACCACTGCTGCGAAATGATGCGGTCGAACCTGGAGACCGTTTGTGACCGCCACCCGGATCGCCACGATTGCCCCGACTGCCTGATCGACTTCTGGCCCACCGCGCCTGCTTACGGCATCATGATCCATGACGGCGGAAACAGCATGATCGAGATCAGCTATTGCCCTTGGTGCGGGACGAAGCTGCCAAGCCGTCGAGCGTCCGCTTCTCGATGAGAAGCTATGGGCGGCTTCCGACCCCTTTCAGACATCCAGGTCGGACTGCGTCGGGCCATAGATGTCGAGATCAACCACGAGGCCGCGCTCACCGATCCTGACTAAGGTCTCGGGTTGAAGGGTCAGGCCGTCGTTCTGCGAGGCAAGGAACAGGCCGCAGAAGACCCGCCCCCGATACCGACTAGCTAATGACCTCCACGCACCCAGATCGTCGTTGAGGCGCGAAAGTAGATCGTTGATCTGCCAGTCGAGTTCTGCGGGCTCTCGTGGTTCCGCCACCAAACGCCACGATCCAGTCTTGGCCGTTCTTTCGGTGCCGTATTCGTTGACCCAAGGTTCGCCCTTCGCGACGCCAACAGTCGGCTCGCCAAGGGCAAGCGTGATCTCTGACGGGTCCAGATCGTCGCCATAAAACCCGATGCTTGCCTGTGACGATTCCAGTTTTCCCATGCCCAGAGCGTATCAGACAGGAGTCCGCTTACCACCCTTAGGCGACCGACTGCTCCCGACCCTTCGCTGACCTTTTCATTCCTGCGTGTGGGCTAGTCGGGAGTCGGGCGCGGACGCGTCATCGCCCAGATCAGGAAGCCGGTTCCGGCCCCCACGACTGCGAGCACGCCGATCGGAACCAACACCCCAAAGCGCGATGAAAAGCCCATGGAGTAGAACTGGAACATAGCTTCGACCATGAGCCAGCCTGCCACTTCAGCAGAGATGACGCCCGTGAGAACGAGTTGTGTAAGTCGGCTCATGGGCTGGCCCTCCGCGCTGGCTCGAACTTGGACCACCTAACGTCCGCTTTCCACCCATAGCGGACTCTTAGGGTTCCGCGCGTCCATCACTGTCGATAAGCTGCCGTCATGTTCACGTGGCTCGCCCGATATCACGCCTCGCTCTTGCGGGCGGGCGCAACGGCCCCCAGTGCGACGCACTACGCTAACGTGCAGCGGCTCGCCGTCCCATGGTTTTTGGCATTGCTCGGAATGATCTTCGGCACGCTCATCGCAGATGCGGTGAGCGGCCCAAGCCAGAGGGTTAGAGCGACCATCGGCCTTCTGCTCGGTCTACCGATCTTCATCGGCATGACCCACGCCCTGGGCACCTACCTTTTCGGCGCGATCCGCTCGGACTTGCGCGGTAAAAGGTCTCGCTCCCAAAGAACATGAATGTCTGCTTTCCGCCCCGAGGCAACGGGCGGATTCCGACCCTTAGCGGACGCCCCGCGACTCTGATAAGGTGGGTCATGAACGGCTGGTTTGTCCTTCCCTTCGTGGGGGCCTTTATCACTTACGCGGGCGCAACATATTGGGCCTCTAGGCTGCTGCCGAGCGAGCGGCGACGCCTCGGCGACACCCGCCCTGTTCCCGATCTTCTCGACCCGCTGGCGTCACACCGCTGGCTGCCTATCCTGTTGTGGGAGAAGACGAGAGGGTTCCGGCCGCCAGCGCGACGGGCCTTCGCTGTGGCGCGCGTCGCATTGCTCCTCACACCAGTGGCCTTCTTCGGTGGCATGGCAATAGCCGCCAACTTCCCGGAGGCTGAGGAAGGTGGGAACGCAGACATCCGAGATACGCCTCCACCAGTCACGCTCGCCATTACTGATTGATGGCGACTTTCCGCCCTCAGGTGAAAGTCCGGTCCCCACCCTTAGCGGACATTCATCGCGCCCGCTTTTTAGCCACGGCGGAAACCCGCTCCACGGACAAGGAGCAGCGCTGACTTTCTCGCGGGCGACTTTCGGGCCATCCTTGCCCGATGGGGAAATACGATCCGCTCCGGGACCATCTGCGGCGCCAGCGCGGCGACGAGTTCGAGCTCACCTTCGTGGAGATCAACGAAAGCTCGGCTGCATGCTGCCCAACAGCGCGGCGCGGCCGCAGTGGTGGGCCAATATCACGGACCCCGATCAGTCGCCGGTGCAGCGCGAGGCCTGGCGCGCCGCCGGCTTTGACGCCTTTCTGATTGCAGGCAGGGACCGGGTGCGGTTCCGCCGCGTGGGCTGACGAGTCGCCGCGACGGCGCTGTCCCCATCCCGCCCGCCACGCCGCCGTCCCTGCGGCCGTATGATGAACTGGGCCTGTCCCGAAAGACTCTCCTGACGACCGCCTGACGTCTTTCCGCACGCCCCGCGGGGCGTAGGCTTGAGGTCATGAGCGATCGCGACCCAGCTGGACCGACGCCGACCGTCTCGCGCGTTCTGCCCGACGGGCGGCTCGTCGAACTGCTCCATGATCCGGAAAAGCGCGCCACGGCCCTGGCCGTCGGCGGGCCGGACGGCGCGGGCGCCGTGCACGACGCCCTCGATCTCGCCGGCGGCGAACGGCTGATCCCTTATGCGGCCGACAACAATCTGATCGCCACCGGCTGCATCCTGCTGCCGTCCGAGGTCGGGGTCTTCACGACTCAGGCGGATCTGGTGTCCCGCATCCAGGCCTTCCTGCATCGCTATGTCGATCTGTCGCCGGCGTTCGAGGCGATCGCCGCCCACTATGTGCTGTTGAGTTGGGTCCATGACGCCTTCAGCGAACTGCCGTATCTGCGGCTGAGGGGCGACTACGGCACCGGCAAGACCCGGGCCCTGATCGCCATCGGGTCGCTGTGCTACAAGCCCTTCTTCGCGTCCGGCGCCTCGACCGTGTCGCCGATCTTCCATGTTCTGGACGCCTTCGGCGGCGCCCTGGTGCTCGACGAGGCCGACTTCCGCTTCTCCGACGCCACCGCGCCGCTGAGCAAGATCCTCAATAACGGCAATGTCGCGGGCTTGCCGGTGCTCAGGACCATGACCAACCGGCACAAGGAGCTCAATCCGCGCGCCTTTCGGGTCTTCGGTCCCAAGCTGGTGGCCATGCGCCACAGCTTCGGCGACCGGGCCCTGGAGAGCCGCTTCCTGACCGAGGAGACAGGGCAGCGGCCGTTGCGCCCCGACATCCCCATCCAGCTGCCGCCTGAACTGCATCTCGAGGCCCGGGCGCTGCGCAATTCGCTGCTGGCCTGGCGGTTCGCCCGCCGCGCCATGGTACGCAGCGACCCCAGCCGCCAGGCGCCGGGCGTCGAGCCGCGGCTCAACCAGACCGCCCTGTCGCTGTTGTCGCTGATGGAGGACGAAGGGCTGCGCGCACAGGTGCACGCCGAACTGGCCCGCGAGCAGGCGCGGCTGAACGACGAACGGGCGGCCTCTCCCGAGGGCGGGCTGGTGCAGGTCCTCGTCGATCTGTTCGCCGACCCTGCACGGGGCCGCGTCGCGGTCTCGGCCGTGGCCGAGGCCTTCAACCGGGACAACCCGGGCGCTCCGCCGGTCAGCGCCCGATGGGTCGGCGGCCAGCTGCGCGATCGCCTGAAGCTGACGACGACCAAGTCGAACGGCGTCTTCGTCCTGCCGCAGAGCGAGCGCGCGAGGGTCGAGGCGCTCGCCCGCCGCTACGGCGTCCCGCTCCGCCGCGCCGTCTGACGCCGGCGACCTCGCCGGGGTCGCGGCCTCCGGGCGCGCCGGTCTCTGGGGATCGCAAACGGCCGCCTACGCGACCGCCGCCGTCCGGGGAATTCTGTGGAGACGATCCGATCGCGGATCACACCCTAACCGCTTCCACCTATGTCTCATCGCAACTACCTGTGCCTGCACCGCAAACGCTGGGCCCTGTCCCAGCGCGAACTGGCCCTGCTGCTCGGCCAGGCCTCGCGCAGCGTGGTCTCCCGGCTCGAGCTCGGCCTCGGCCGGCCGAGCCTGCCGTTCGCGATCCGCTGCGAAGCGGTGTTCGGCGTCCGCGTCGCCGAACTGTTTCCCGAGCTGTTCGAAGAGAACCACGACCAGGTCATGCGGCAGGCGGCGGATCTGGACCGGCGCCTGCGCGGCCGCACCGACGCCGGTTCCGCCCGCAAACGCGCGCTGCTGCTCGAGATCGTCGGGCGCATGCCTAACCCCGACATCCGATGAGGGGCCTTCGTCCGCCGGGTCTGGTCATGGGCATCCACCCAACGTCCCGCGGCTTCGGCTGGGTGGTGTTCGAGGACGGTCTGCGGCCGGTCGACTGGGGCCTGGCGGCGGCGCAGGGCGACAAGAACGCCGTCTGTCTCCGGCGCCTGGAACGCCTGCTGGACCGGTTCCGCCCGGAGGTCCTGGTGCTGGAAGCATCCGATCCCCAACGCAGCCGGCGGGCGCGCCGCATCGCCCAGCTGTGCGCCGCCGTTACCGGAGCGGCCGACGCGCGCGGGGTGGAGACCGCCGTCTACAGCCGCGCCGACGTCCGGGCCGCCTTCACCGAGGTCCGGGCGGTCACCCGCCGCCAGATCGCCGAGGCCGTGGCCCGGCATATGGAGGCCTTCCGTCACCGCCTGCCCAAGCCGCGCCGGCCGTGGGAAAGCGAGGACGCCGGCGGGGCGCTGTTCGCCGCCGCCGCGGTGGTGACGACCCATGTCCGGCAGGGCGGATGACGCTCTGGAGTCCAGAGAACGTTGGTTGCCAAAACTAAACCCAAGGTATAGTCAAGCTACTTTAAGACGCATCCGTCGGCGATGATCTTCGCATCAGGACGGACAGGGGGGCGGACATGAAACTGCTGTTGCGGCGCGACCAGCGTTCGGGGCTTCTCGGCAAGATGATCTTCACGCTCGACGTGCGGGCCCAGCTGTCCGACGAGGAAAAGGAACACATCCGCAAATACAAGCTCTCGGACACCCAGCTCTACGCCAGCCACGAGATCACCGGCGGGAGCGGCCTGATGGGGGTCGCTTCGCGGCTGGCCTACAAGACCCTGACCCTGACCGTCTCGATCAAGGATCTTGAGGCGGGCAAGCGGATCGAGGCCAGGGACGTCGTGGAGCTCCTCGCCATCGAAGAGCATATCCGCCAGGCGGCCGCGACCTTCAAACAGGTGCTCGACGCGGCGTCGCATTTCGGCGGCGAAGAAGTCGTCGCGCTCTAGCGCGTGTTTCGCACCTCGGATTTCACCCAGTGGCTCGGCGGCGGAACGCGCAGTCGCGAGCTCGACGAAACCCGGGCCAAGTGGAACGAGGTCGAAGCCCTCTGGCGGGGGTCCCCCCTCGCCACCACCCCGCTCGACGACCTGTCGATCGAGGTCATGAAGCGGGTCTTCCAGGCCTGCGACCGCCTTCCGGCGCTGCCCATCCTCATCGCGTGCTCCGACGTGGTCGAGCAGCTCCTGCGCGCCGAGGACGTCGCCGCCCTCAAGGCCGACTGGGCCGTCATCGACGGCGACATGTCGGCCGCCGTTGAAGTTCGGAAGCTCCTGGTCCGCCGCCGCCGATGGTCCGCGGATTTCGATCGCCTGTTCGGGGTCCTGGGCGACCGGCTGGTGACCGGCTTCGTCGCCCTCTTCCGGGTTCTGCCCGAGAGCTGCTTCACGCCCTGGGACACCGAACGGGGCGATGCGCTGGGCGTGCCGCTGGTCGAGCTTCTGGAGCGGCCGGCCGAGTGGGTGGAGAATTTCGTCCTGTTGCCGACGACGGACGAAACGCTGCGGCTCGATCTCTTCGACAAGCTCCGTCAGCAACTGACGCGGAACATGGTGATGGCGTCCGGCTTCGCGCCGGATGTCGACCCGCACGAGGTGGCGTCCCGGCTCGTCATTCCCACGCGCCTGAAAGGGCGGACGCCGTCCGAACTGGTGACCGACTACCTCGAGTTCACCCCTTTTTCCGACCTGTTCGAGCTGCCGGTGCCGTTCCGAGTCCCCCCGGAGATGCGGTTCGAGCACTGCCACATCATCGGCGGCACCGGCCATGGCAAGACCCAGCTGCTGCAGCGCCTGATTCACGACGACCTGGTCGCCGCCGTCGAGGATGGCCGCTCCGTGGTGGTGATCGACAGCCAGGGCGACCTGATCAACAAGCTGTTGCGGCTGGAGCTGTTTTCCCCCGACGCCGAGAACAGCCTCGCCGACCGGCTGGTGCTGATCGATCCGTCCGACATCGAGTTTCCGGCCGCGCTCAACCTGTTCGACGCCCACCTCGACCGCGCCGAAACCTATTCCGCCCTCGACCGGGAGCGGGTCCTCAACGGGGTGGTCGAACTCTACGAGACCTTCTTCGGAGCCATGCTCGGCGCCGAGCTGACGCAGAAGCAGGGGGTGGTCTTCCGCTATCTGGCGCGGCTGATGATCACCATACCCGGTGCCACCATCCACACCCTGATGCAGATCATGGAGGACGGCGCGCCGTTCAAACCCCATATGGGCCGGCTCCAGGGCTCGGCGCGGCATTTCTTCGCCACGGAGTTCTTCACGCCCGCCTTCGCCGCCACCAAGAAGCAGATCCTGCGCCGCCTGTGGGGCGTGCTGTCGACGCCGGCCTTCGAGCGGATGTTCACCCAGGCCGAGAACAAGCTCGATCTCTACGCCGCCATGAACGAGGGGAAGATCATCCTCGTCTCGACCGCCAAGGATCTGCTGAAGCAGGACGGCAGCGCCCTGCTCGGCCGCTTCTTCATCGCCATGATCGCCCAGGCCGCCCTGGAGCGGTCGGTGATCCCGGCCGAGGACCGGACGCCGACCTTCGTCTATGTCGACGAGGCCCAGGAATATTTCGGGGACGATGTCGAAACCATCCTCAACCAGGCCCGCAAATACCGGGTCGGCCTGACCCTCGCGCACCAGACCCTCGACCAGTTGTCGCCGCGGCTGCGCGCGGCCCTTCACGCCAACACCTCGCTGAAATTCGCCGGCGGCGTCTCGTCCAGGGACGCCCGCGCCTTCGCCGACGAGCTGCACACCACCAGCGGCTTCATCGAGGGCATGCGCCGCCGCCGCGACCGGACGGAGTTCGCCGCCTGGCTCAAGAACATGACGCCCTCGGCCGTGCGGCTGACGACCCCGCTCGGCTATCTCGAACGCCAGCCCACCTCCGACGGCGAGGCCTTCGCCCGGCTGCTCGAACAGAACCGCGCGCGCTACGCCGGCGCGCCCGCCGCCTTCGAACCGCCCGGGCCGGACGACTGGACGGAACCGCCGTCGGCTCCCCGTGCCCCGCCGCCGCCGGTCGCGCCCAAGGCGGCGGGACCGGCCCCTGACCAGCCGTCCCCGGCTCCCGCGCCGCCGCCGCCGCCGCCGCAGCGGGCGCCTTCGCCGCGCGCCGAACCGGGCAAGGGGGGTGCGCAGCACCGCTACCTTCAGGCCCTGATCAAGGAGCTGGGTCAGCAGCAGGGGTTCCGCGCCAGCGTCGAGGCGCAGATCGCCGCCGGTCAGGTGGATGTGCTGCTCGAGCGCGACGGCCTGCGCGTGGCGTTCGAGGTTTCCGTCACCACGCCGACTGGCCAGGAACAGGCCAATGTGCGCAAATGCCTGGACGCCGGATTCGAACAGGTGGCCCTTGTGGCGGCCAAATCGCGCGCCGTCGGCCCCCGGTTCCGCGAGGCGGTGCTGCAGAGTCTGCCGGTCGAGGACCGCGCTAGAGTGGCGTTTCTTACCCCCGAGGAGTTGCCCGACTATATCGCGGCCCTCGCGGCGGCGCCCGACGCCGACGACAACATCGTCCACGGCTACCGCGTGAAGGTCCGCCGGGTGGGCGTGTCGGCGGAGGAGACGAAGTCGCGTCGCGACGCCGTGGCCCGCATCGTGGCCCGCTCCCTCTCACGGGATGTCTGAACGGGCGGCGGTCGGGTCAGGATCGGTCGTCCAGACTTGTGAGTTCCCGGCGAAAGACGGTCATCTCGTCCACCGCTTCCAGGGCACCCTGGTTCAGCCACGCGGCCAGTTCGAACCAGTTGCCCGCCGACACCCTGAGCCGGGTTTCCTCGTCGGCCGCGTCCCGCGCCGCGATAGCGAGGCGTTTGACGAAGGCCGAGATCTCCGCGAGGGCCGCGGCGCGGCCGGTGAGTAGGCCCAGCCGGTATCCGGCGTCATCCTGATCCGAGTCCACATACGGCTCCAAGGTTGTCGGACCGCCGCCGTTCGGCGCGCGGCGTCCCTGCATAAACGGGTTTTGCGGCGGGGCCATCCGCGCCGGCCGCCGTTTCCAGGAGAGGGCGGCGCCTGGCCGAGGTTCGCCACGCGAGAAGCCGCACGAGAGAAAAGCCGTCCCGCAGCCGTTAACCAATGGACGAACGGGCTCTTTCGGGCCTTAGTTGCCTCAGGGAGGCTTCATGTCGGTCAGGCTCACAGAGCGCCAGGAAGAGTGTCTGCGGCTGTCCGTCACCATGACGGACAAGGAGATCGCGCGGGCGTTGGGCATCTCCGTCAACACCGTCGACAAACATATCCGGGAGGCCACGCGCCGCCTGGGCGTGTCGCGGCGCAAGGAGGCCCTGCGGGTCCTGGGGGCGAATCCGCCATACGCTTCTCGGGCCATTTCCGAACCGGGGGCCGGTCGCTTGGATGGCGGCGTCGATGCGGACCTGTCCGTTGAACCTCCCGCCGCGACCCCGGCCGACCCAAGCCTCTACGGGCTTTACCGTCGGCTCGGGGCGTGGCGGACCCCGCCCCGGTCGTTCAAGGTGCGAACCTTGGCCGTTTTTGGATGGATGGCGTTCGGGGCCATTGTGTTGATCACCGTCGTCGGGCTGATCGGCATGGTGTTCGGGGTTGCGGACGGGTTCGCGCCGACGCGAGCGAACCCTTAACCCGAGGAAGTCCCATGCGTCCTGCCCCCACCTCGTCCGCCCATGAATTCGCCAGCGGCGTCGCCCTGGATCTCCGGGAGACTGAACATCTTCTCGACGCCGCCAGCGCCCGCCTCGCGGATATGCTGGCCAGCGCCTTCCACACCCGCGGCGCCGCCAACCTCGGCGCGGCCGCGGGTCAGAAAGCCTTCAACGCGGCGGCCAAGGCGCTGCACACCCTGACCGCCGCCCGCGGCGAACTGGTCGAGGCGCACGGCCACGCCGAACGGGACGCGCGCCGGATGGGCCTCAACTACAGCCTGCTGATCCCCGGAGAATCCAAGCCCGAGGGGGACGAAACCGCCCCGGCGACCCCGACAGGCCGCCTCGCCGCGGTCTGATCGAGGCATGTCCCCGGCGACGATCGCGATCATCGGCCTCACCCTGCTGGGCGTCTTCGCGCTCTGGCGTTTCGGCGCCTGGGAGGAGCGGCTGGTCGGCGCCATGGTGGCCGCCCTTCTGGTGCTGGTTCACCTGGTCGAACCGATCCAGATCGGCGGTTGGCGGGCGGGAGTCGCCGGGCTCGAACTGCTGTTTCTGATCGCCGTCTGGGCCCTGGTCTATCACCGGGACCGCTGGTGGCTGACGGCCCTGACGGGCTTCCAGCTGGTTTCGGTCCTGACCCACGTCACCACGCTCGTGGCGCCGCATCACTTCATCTGGACCGCCGTCACGGTCCGGCTCGGGGTCTGGCTGCTCATCTGCGTCACCTTTTTCGCCGGCGCCTGGGAAGCCTGGGCCGATCGGCGCTTTGCCCGGGAGGGGCGAACCCATGAACCATTCCACCCTCAACCCCTGGACGTTTGAAACCGCCAGCGCCTTCTGGACCGCCTGGAGCAACAAGGATGTCGAGGCCGCGGGCGTCGGCGACCAGTTCCAGGCCGCCGAGCAGTCGCTGCTCAGCCATGAGGCCCGGACCCTGGAGGAGGCCGCCATGCAGTTGTCCGTGGTGATCGACGCCATGATCGGCGGCGGCCGCTCCGACGGGCTGGACATCGACGTCGTGCGCCGCGCCCAGGCGCTGATGCGCGAGGTCGGACGGCTGGTCGCGCTCGAACCGCTGGCCCGCTCCGGGTCGGACCTGAGCCTCGCCGGCGCCCGCTAGGCGGCCGACGCCGGCTCGCAGCCCGGGGCTGCGGGCCGGGTGAAGGCCGGAGGCGATCGGGTCCGACGGCGGCGGCGGCTGTTCCACGCCTTGCCGTTCGAGGGAGAATCCGGCCATGATTCGCGGCTGGAGATCCTGATGCCTCGAGCCATCCCCGTCGCCGATCCGATCGACATCTACATCGGCCAGCGCCTGCGCGCCGAACGGCTCGCCCGCAAGATGTCGCAGACCGATCTCGGCGAAGCGCTGAATGTGAGTTTCCAGCAGATCCAGAAATACGAGCGCGGCGACAACCGGGTCTCGGCCTCCATGCTGACGCGGGCCGCCGAGGCGCTCGACCTGTCCGTCACCGAATTCTTTCCGCCCGAGAAGATGTCGGACGCGACGGCGCGCCGGATCGAGATCGGCGCCCTGCGCGGCGGCGCCGCCCTGACCAGCTATTTCGCGGCGATGACGCCGGCCCGCCGCCAGATCCTGATCCAGGTGGCTCGGGAGCTCGCGCAGGATTCGGCCTCGCCCGACCCGGCGTAGGCTCCCGCCCCCCCCCGCCGGCCGTCTTTCACGCCGTCCCCGCCCCATAGCGACCCGGCCCGACGGCGCGCCCCGGCGCGCCGTGCGCTTCCATGCGTCTGAACGCACGGAACGGCGGTCGCCGAACTGCTAATTTGACGGGCAAAAATTAACTCACTAAACCTGAACGCGAGTGGAGCGCCGCGACCCTGCGTCGATCCCCGGGGGGAGACTGCCCATGAGCGCCTTCAGCGATGCTCTGGTTCGCGGCCCCTGGTATCTGCAGGCCGCCGGCGGCGGCTATCTCTCCGCCTCGACCCAGGCCGATCCCACCGGCGCCCCCTATGTTTCGACGGCGGCCTTGCGCGGTTCCGCCTCCCAGTTCGCCTTCACCATCTCCTCCGTGCCGACGCCGTCCACCGTTCAGGCGACCCTGACCGAGGTGGGGACCGGGCGCGTGGCGACCATCGACGCCCAGGGCGCGCTCGTGCTGGGACCGCCCGCGACGACCGGCGCGGTCTTCACGGCGTCCCAGCGCCGCTCCGCCATCCTCAGCCTGCAATGGACCGCCGGCGCGGCGGGGGCCAACAACGTGGTCTACGCCCCCGCGCAGAACCAGTTCGCGACCGGCGCGGGCGCGGCGACGTCCCTGCTCCTCGCCATCAATCCGCCGGCCGGATCGCAGTTGTGGTCGCGGCAGATGGGGGCCGCCGTCGTGGGGGCCCCGGCCACTTTCGGCGGCTCTCAGGTGGTCAGCGGCTCGACGCCGTTCCTGACCTGTTTCGAAGCCTTCACCGGGCGGCTGTTGTGGGAGTATGGCGACACGATCCAGGGCACCAGCCCCGCCGTCGTCAACTGGAGCGCCCGGGCGGCCGTCGCGGGGGCGGGGAGCACGGTCTACGCCGTGTCGGTCGACACGGCCCAGCCGCTGTGGACCTTCGCCGCCTCGAGCGCCGTCTACGCCCGGCCGCGCGCCGCCGCCGGCCAGATCTTCGTCTCGGCCTCCTATGGCGTCCTGCACGCCCTCGCCGCCGACACCGGCGTCCAGCAGTGGCGCTTTCCGGCCTCGGGGGCCCTGGGCGGCCTCTATACGACCGCCGCCCTGTCCGGCGACCAGGTCGTGTTCGGCGCCTGGGACGGCTCGGTCTACGCCGTCGACATCAACACCGGCGTCCAGGCCTGGAGCTATCCGGCCGGGGACAAGGTCAATGGCGTGGTCCTGGCGACCGATCAGGCGATCTTTTTCGGCAATGACTCGGGGGCCGTAGTCGCCCTCAACCCCGCGACCGGGGCGGAGCTGTGGGTGGCCGCGACGGACGGCATCATCCAGTCGCGGCCGGCGCTCTCCGGCGGCCAGCTGATCGTCGCCACCGCCCTCGGCTCGATCTACGCCTTCGACGCGGTCTCGGGGGCCCAGGCCTGGACGATCAACGTCGGGGCGCCGGTCGTCACAGACATCGCGGTGAGCGACGGCGTCGCCTATTTCACCACGACCGTCGGCCAGGTCTGCGCGGTCACCCTGACCGGAGGGGCGACGCCGCCGACCTGGGCCTGCGTCAATCTCGGGGCGACCAGCGCGGGCTCTGTGAACGCCTTCTCGGGCGCGGTGAACGCCGCGACCACGTCCGGCCTGGTGGTCTCCACCGCCTTCGGCCTGCGCAGCGACATCAATCCTCTCGACCTGCAGATGCTGCTGCAGGCGTCCGATCTGGCCAATCGGGTGACGCCGGCGGTCGCGCCGCCCTTGCCGCCCGGCTGGACCCTGGCCGGCGTCTCCACGGCCTCGAACACCCTCGCCTACGCCACGGCCCTGGTGTTCACGGCCCGCCGGCCGTCGGACGACGGCCTGGTGACGGTGGTCGCCTTCGGGGTCCAGTCGACGCCCTTCCTGAACAACTACGATCCCGCCTCGGCCGCCCTGACGCCGCTTCCCGCCGTCATCGGCGGGTCGGCCGTCCCGGCGACCGTCACGGTCACCGACAGCGTGCTCGACAACTATCTGACGATGCGTTCGGCGGTCCTGGCCCTGGTCGCGCCCAGCGCGAGCGTCAGCGTCATGGTCACGGGCCAGGGCCAGGGCGGGGCGCTGGCGGCCCTCGCGGCCGTCGACTACGCCATCCCCAAGTCGGACACGCCCACGCTCGGGCATCTGACCAATGTGACCTTCGGCGCGCCCCCGCCGGGGAACGCCGCCTTCGCCACCCTCTACGCCGGCGCCGTGTCGTCGTCGGCCCGGGTCGTGGTCGCGGGCGACACCACCCTGACCTCGCTCGCCGCCGGCTGGGTGCAGACGGCCGGCTCCCTCACCTTGGGGCAGGGCTTCCCCAGTATCGCCGGGCCCGGCTCGGTCGGCCTCTACGCGCAAGCGCTGCTGGGGCGCGTCTAGCCATGGGCCTGCGCCGGTCGCAACGCAAAGTTCAAGGAGGCCGCCGTGTCCTATGATCCGGTGCTTGCCCTGCAGTTGGCCGTCTATGCGGACGACGCCTATTACGCCTATCGGGACGACGCCTTCTTCGCCCAGGGTTACCAGAGCCTGACGGGGCTATGGCGTCAGAACCAGGACCGGCAGGCCTGGCTGACGGCCAACAACTACCAGCTCATCGTCAATCCGCAGGGGACGACGCCCGACGCCAAATATTTCGGGATCGTGGCCAGCACGGCCGACTCGGTGATCGTCGCCTTCCGCGGCACCGACACCCTGGGCGACATCGCCATCGACGCCCTGGGCGGCGGCGTCAGCCCGGACAGCAATCTGCGCATTTCGTTTCCGTTCGAAGCCTGGACGGTGGCCGGTTCGACGCCCTGGCTGCACAAGAATTTCCTCGACACCTACAACGGCTTCCAGGCCTCGGTCCGCCAGACGGTCAAGGCCCTGTTCGACGCCAATCCGGCGCTGACCAAGCTGTATGTGACCGGCCACAGCCTCGGCGCGGGCCTCGGCTCGATCTGCGCCCTCGACCTGGCGACCTCGATCTGCGTGACGGACAGCAAGGTGCCCAAGCCGCGCCTCTACACCTTCGCCTCGCCGCTGGCGGGGGACCAGACCTTCGCCAATCTCGTCGCGGCCAATACGATCGAATGCTACCGCATCAACCAGAGCAACGACTGGGTCACGGGCGTGCCGACCCAGGGCTGGACGCCGGCCTGGCTGACCTGGTGGTACGGCGGCAAGGTCGGGCCGGAGCCGACCAAATTCGCCCCCTTCGTCCATGCCGGCACCAGCGTGCCGGTGAGCACGACCGCCTATTTCCCGTGGTCGCACACGATGAGCAACTACTACGGCGGCTGCGTCCAGCTGAAGCCCTATGTCAGCAATCCCGAGCTGCATCCGGCCGATCCGGTGACCCAGCTGGTGGTGCGGATCAAGACCGCCAACAAGCTCGGCGCCGGCACCGACAACGACGTCTACGTCGGTCTGATGGGGGTGGTCTGGGGTCCGCTCGACAAGCCGGGCGAGAATGATTTCGAGGCGGGCTCGGTCGGCGTCTACGACCTGTTCGCCATGTTCCCCAACCTCAAGCCCGTCGCGCCCATCTGCGCCGACATCAACGCGCTGAGCCTGATCCTCGGCGACGGCGTCTTCTATTTCTCGGTCTGGAACATGGCCTGGGATCCGGAGTGGGTCGAGATCGACGTCAACGGCAAGGTCCTCACGTCAGTGGCCCTGACCGGCACGCTGACCTGGTCGACCAGCCGCACCTTCACCACCGCCATCACCGTGCAATGAGGAAGCCCGAATGACCGATGTCTCCGTCAGCGTCGTCGCCATGCTCGATGTCTCGGGCAGCATGTGGCAGGCCATGCCCATGGTCATCATCGACGGCAAGGCCTTCATCCGCAGCGCGCGCCCCGCCGACCAGATCGCGGTGGTCAAGTTCCAGAGCAACGCGTCGATGGTCTATCCGGCCAACCAGGCGCTCGTCACCGTCGACGGGCAGATGACGGTCACCGCGGCGGCGGCCGCGGCCATCGCCACCCTGACATCCGGTGGGAGCACCGACATGGGCGACGCGGTGAACATGGCCGCGGCCATGATGGCCGGCGCGACCAACGCCACAAAGGCCTATATGCTACTCAGCGACGGAGACTGGAATGTTGGTCCCAACCCCAATACCGTGATGCCTGCGGACGTGCCGGTCTTCATCTGCGGCCTGGGCAGCGGCATGAGCCAGTCCTACGTCTCCGGCATGCTGTCCAAGAACGCCAACAGCCGCTACATCGCCTCGCCCAACGCCTATCAGATGATGCAGGTGTTCAACTCGATCCGCGGGCTGGCGGCCCAGGCCGCCGTCCCGACGAACGTCATCCAGGCCTATTCCGGCACCGACTATTCCCTGACCCCGGTGACCATCGCCGGCACCTCCGACGAGGTGCAGTTCTCGGTCGTCTGGTCGGACGCCAGCATCAGCTATACGTCGGGGCAACCCGACGCCAATCACGTCAATCTGGTCCTCATCGATCCGTCGGGCCACTCGACGCCCTATCAGCCCGTCATCGCTGATCCGGGCTACGCCATCTTCGCCCTCAACGCTCCGCAGACGGGCGTCTGGCAGATCCTCACCCAGTACGCCGTTGCCAATCCGCTCACCGGCACCCACGCCGGCTTCGAATACGACACTGTGCTGCACCTGGATCTGAAGACCCCGACGATGGTGAGCCAGGGCAGCGGATTCACCATCCGCGCGGACCTCACCGACGCGGGGGCGCCGATCGAGAACGCGGCGGTGTCGGCGCGGGTCACCAGGCCGCAGTTCGAACTTCCGGCGATGCTGGCCCGGCATCGCGAGGCCATCGCCCGCCACCAGGACGCCAACCCGGACCACAGCCCCCACGCGGCCCTCAAGGCGGTGCTCGAGCAGACCGCGCCGGGCGTCGAGCATTTCCCGTACGCTTCGACCTACGTCCCCCTCGTCCAGGCCGAAGACGGATCGTATCAGGCCGAGGTCGGCGCGACCGAGACGTCAGGCGCCTACAACGTCGAGGTCATCGCCAAGGGCGCGTCGACCAAGTCCAAGACGATCTTTTCGCGCACGGGACGCTCGACCGTTCTATCGGAAGCCCCGGAGACCTAGTCCGCGCCTCGACCGTCGATACGCCTCGGCGAATAAATTGTGACGAAGCTTCACTGTGGATTGACTCATTCTCCCAGCGCGGGAACGGTGCAACTGCAGGGGGAGCTCAATCCATGAAAATTCTCGGGCCCGTTTTTGGCGCCGCCGTCCTCATCATGCCGGGCGCGAGCCTGGCCCAGGTCACGCAGTCGTACAGCTACGACGCCAACGGTCGCCTGACCGGCGTGGTCACCACAGGCGCGGCGGGCACCAATACGGCGGCCTACGCCTATGACGCGGCGAACAACCGGACTTCGCGCAGCCAGACCGGAACGACGGCCTGGGCGGCGATCTCCCGGCTCCCGGCGAATCAGTTCCTCCAGCCGGACGAGGCGCTGGTCTCCCCGGATGGCCGCTACAGCTTCGCGCTGCGGGCGTCAGGCCAACTGGAGCTCTGGTCCGGCGAGGCGCTGGCCATCTCCGACTCCCGGGCTCTCGTCGCGGCCTTCAGCCTCACTGATGATGGCCAAGCGAAATTCCTACCGTCGCTTCCCGCTGCGATCCCTCCGGCCCGCGCTTGGGTTTCGCTGCGCGACGATGGCCGGCTGGCCCTGCTAGACGAGACCGGCGACGAGGTCTGGCGATCCATCAATGCGACCGTGCAGGAGGCCGGACAATGAGTCGCGTCACCCTCAAAACCTGGCTGTTCGCCGCCACCTCCGGCATCGCCTTGGCGGCGGGGGCCGCCCAAGCTCAAACGACACCCATCCCACCCGAACACTATACGCTCGACGCGCGGGGCGTGGACTTGGTGAGCGGCCAATGGATGCCGATCTCGGGCGGCGTTTCCATCGGCCCGGCAGACACTGGGCTGAGCTACAGTCGAGTTCTGCTCGACAACGGCTATTGGTGGGATCGTGCCTTCGGCGGTATCGCGAGCTGCGGGATCGGCGTGGATTGCGTCGTCACCGTAGACGGTGGCGCGGAGGTCTTCTCGTCGCCCAGCGCAATGGTCTTCACGCCGAAGGAAAACACTGGCTCTACGCTGGTCTACAATTCCTCCAACGGCCAGTTCACCTACACCCGCGGCGACGGGACGGTCTATCTGATGGAGCGTAAAAACACCCCTTCGCTCGGGGACGGCGTCGTCACGCAACGGACCTCGCCGAACGGGCTTAAAACCACCTACAACTATCACACGGAAAGTGGCACCACCTGCTCTGAGCCTGACCCGGAACTCGGAGGGCGTCCAATCTGCCGCCCCTGGACGATCGGCCGTCTGCAGTCCTACCAGACCAACACCGGCTACATGGTCCACTACGACTACGCGGCGAATATCGATCCCGCCAACGACCAAGGCTGGTTACAGGTCACAAAGGCCACAGCGCTGAACCTGGCTGTCGACTATTGCGCGCCGACGGCGACGACCTGCACCTACAGCCGTACATGGCCAAGCGTGACGTTCTCGACGGCCGCTCCGGCGGCAGGCGTCACCGATAATATAATCACGGATCAGAACGGCTTTGCGACCCGCTATCGCGCCTCCGTAGCGCCATCGGGGGCCCAGCAGACGGACGTTCTGCTTGGGACCGACCCCGACCCGGTGGTCACTGTTGTATTTCCGTTCGGGACGGACCCGCTTTCGGTGACCGACGCCTCGGGGCAGTGGAACTATGCGATCGCTGATGCGGGCGCGATCCGGACGATGGCCGCCACCGGTCCACTGGGCCAAAGTCTGACAGTCCTAACCGACCTCACGGTAGGTCGGCCCAGCTCGGCCACCCAGGTGACGTCCGTTTCGCCAGCGGCCAGCCAGACGCATAGCTGGACCTACACCCCGGGCGGGCGGGTCGCCACCGCGACGGGACCAGAGGGTCAGACCTCCAGCTACGTCTATGACGTGCGGGGAAACATCACCCAGATTACTCACGCTCCGAAGACCGGCGGAACCGAAGCGGCCCTGGTCATCAGTGCGGCCTATCCGTCGACTTGCACCAATCCGGTGACCTGCAATCTGCCGACCTCGACCACGGACGCGGCGGGTTACGTCACCAACTACACGTGGGACGCCGTCCATGGCGGGCCGTTGACGATCACAGCGCCCGCGCCGACCTCCGGCGCCGCCCGACCTCAGACGCGCTACACCTATGCGGCGCAGACGGCCTACTACAAAAACAGCAGCGGCGTGATCGTCGCGGCGCCGTCGGCGGTCACCTTGCCGACCCAAGTCTCGGCCTGCACCACGGGGACTAGTTGCATCGGCGGGGCGAACGAAGTGCGGACGACGTTAGCCTATGGTTCGACCGGCGTGGCCAACAACCTGAGGCCGACCATCATCAGCCAAGGGTCCGGCGCCAATCCTGCCATGGCGGTCACGACCTTGACCTATACGCCGGACGGCGATGTTGCGACGATCGACGGACCGGTGTCTGGTTCAGGCGACACAACCAAGTACCGCTACGACGGGCGGCGCCGGGTTGTCGGCGTGGTCGGTCCAGATCCGGACGGGGGCGGGGCAGGCCTGAACCGCGCCCAGCGCCTGACTTACAACGACTGGAGTCAGGTGACCCTCAGAGAGACGGGTACGACGCCCGGCTATACGGACGCGAACTGGGCCAGCTTCAACCCGCTGGTTCGCAGCGCCGCTGTCTACGACGCTCGGGGCCGCCAGTTGCTGGTCAGCCAACAATCGGGAGCCGGAACGACGATCGGGGTGCGGCAGGTGTCCTACGACGCCGCTGGACGGCCGGAATGTACGACCGTGCGCATGAACCCCTCGGCTTGGGGTGCGCTGCCGGCCTCGGCCTGCACGCCAACGGCGGCTGGAAGCCACGGACCTGACCGGATCACGCTGGCGACCTATGATGTCGCGGGGCGGCACTTGAGCACAACCACGGCTTATGGCCTGGTCGGCGCCGCCACCACCAGCGTGACCTATACGGCCAATGGGAAGATCGCCTCGATGACCGACGGCAACGGCAACGTCTCGATCCAAGATTACGATGGGTTCGATCGTCCCAGCACGCTGCGCTATCCGAACAACACGGGCGGTGGAACCTCGACGACGGACTATGAGGCGGTAACCTACGACCTCTATGGCCGGATGGTGACCAGCCGCAACCGAGCGGGGCAGGTCACCACGCTGACATTGGACAACCTCGGCCGCGTTACAGTCGCGGACGCGCCGGGCAGCACGATGGATCTGGCCTATACCTACGATAACCTGGGCCGAGTGCTGACCTCGACCGGAAACAGCCAGACCTTGACTAATGTCTGGAATCCGCTGTCGCAACTGGCGTCCGAGACTGGCCCGAGGGGCGCGATGAGCTACCAGTATGACGCCCATGGCGCGATGACCCGGATCACTTGGCCTGACGCCTTCTATGCCCAATACGACCGCGACCTGTCCGGCGCGGTGACGGCGATCCGTGAGAACGGCGCCGCTTCGGGGGCGGGGGTGTTGGCGACCTATGTCTACAATAACCTCGGCCAGCCGACGGGGATCACGCGGGGCAATGGGACGGCCACGGCTTACGTCTATGACGCGGCGGGCAGGATGACGGAGCTGAGCCACAATATGGCAGGGTCCTCCTATGACGTGGTGTTTGGTTACGCTTGGAACCCGGCCGGGCAGGTCGCCAGCCGCACCGTGTCGAACGCGGCCTATGTCTATGCCCCGGCGACGGGCTTGACGAGCTACGACAACGACGGCCTGAACCAAGTGACCTCGGCGGGCGGGCTCGCCGTAACCTATGACGGCAACCACAACATCACCGCCGCCCTGGGTGCGAGCTATGCCTATGACGGTGCCAACCGGCTGACGACGGCGACGATCGGGGGGACGGGATACGTATTCGGCTACGACCCTGGAGGGCGCCTGTACTCCAGCGGCGGTCAGCGCTTCCAGTACGTCGGCGTGCACCTCGTCGGCGAGTACGACAGCTCCGGCGTAATGACGACGCGCCACGTGCCTGGTCCAGGCCTCGACAAGCCGGTGGCGAGCTACTTCGGCGGTGCGCGGGTCCAGCAGATCGCCGACGAGCGTGATTCGGTCTTGGGAGTGGCGGACTCCGGCGGAGCGGTGACTATCAACCGTTATGACGAGTATGGCGTGCCCCGCGCCGCCAACCGTTTCCAGTATACCGGCCAAGCTTGGATGGCGCCGGGGCTCTACAACTACCGTGCCCGGGCCTACGCGCCCGAGTTGGGCCGGTTCCTGCAGCCCGACCCGATCGGGTATGCAGCCGGATCGAACTTGTATGGGTATGTCTGGGGGGATCCCGTAAACTTCAATGATCCCTTGGGCCTCAGTGGCAGAAAGACATACCCTGATGCAGCCGCCTGCATAGCCGATGGCGGTATTCCAACCGGGGAGCGAGACCCAGAGACAAATAAGCTGATATGCGAGACGGGCATCATCATGCAAATGCAAATTCTAAGGTTTGGAGATTTTGACCCGTTCGGTTCAGGCGGATTCGACCTTTGGGGCGACATGATAATTTCAGGTCTGATGGGGGGAAACGCTGCGCCTGTTAACTGCGCCGCGGGGAACCGCGCTGGTGGAATCGCGTATGCAACCGGAGTGGGCGGCGGAATTAACGGAGCGATGGGCAGCCTGGCGGAAGCACGCGCAGGAAGCGCCGGTGCTAACGCATTCCTGCCACTAAGTTTGGCGCTCATGTCGGCCAATTCGTTGGCGACCATGCAACAAAGCATTGAGCGTGGACAGAGCGCCGATGTGCGGTGGATGAACACACTGGCGCCGATAGGGGGTGGCTATCTCGGCGCAGGGATAGGTGGTGTTCTCGGCGGGGTTGGGGGTATTGAGACAGGACCGGGGGCGCTATTCACGGCAGCAGCACTTATGATCGCTGGTGCCTCCACAGGCGAGGGGGTGGGTACGCTCGCGGCCGAAGGCTATGCGGGACTGAGAGGGCAGGGGTGCAAATGATCCCGCGGCAACGTTTCGACTACAGATGGCAGTTTATAGTCCCAAATTATCTTGGAATACTGATATTAACTTGGCTCACATTGTGGGCTCCCTTTCCAACTACGTACTTCGGATTTCTTAAACACGAGCCCGGAATTTACGTAATGTACGCTTGTGGGGCGGTGTTGATTTTCGCCCTAGCATGGCGGCTGCCCGCTTTCATAAGATCGCTATTTAGAATTCCGGCGATAGAATTTGACGGTGAAGCTATCCTTGTCAGAGGATGGACAGACAAAACCTTCAACGTCAGACCAGAGGATAAAGTTGTGTTCCGAATTGACGACGCAAGGGGAGTGGTCACCATCAGTTCGATAAACAACAATTCAGCCACCATATACTTAAAGCAGATCGATGGTCCGCGCTCCCTGATTTCATTTTTGGATAGTGTACTGGTTAGGAGTTAATCAGCCGCGCTATTTACGAATTCGAGTTGCTGGTAGATGTTCTTATTTTATAGATCGGAAGCGGAGTTTCGGCCGCCAGATCTTCGTGAGGCGTTGGCGTGAGCGAAAGCGCCAAGCAATCCATTGCCTTTGAGGCGCTGAGATTTGGGCCGACCGTCCGAAGTCTCCAGCCCAAATCAAATATGTGGTCACGTTTGGGACTGCCTGCCTACTGCGGGTCAGGGCGGATGAGGTAAGTCACAGCTAGCCCAATGTCGGGCTTGGCAGGCGGAGACTTCTCCGCTCTATGATGACGCGTAAGGATTGTGTGGGGGGCGTGCATGACGAAGTTTTCAAGGGCACCCGTCTGGGGCGCCCTGACAGCATGGGTAACTGCGCAACCCACAGTGGCTCACGCGCAGACCGGTCTAGCGGATCCGCAAGGCTCCGGCCCCATCGTCTCCGCCGTTCATTGGCTTCAGGGCACCCTGCTGGGCACCGTCGCCACTGTCCTCGCGGTGATCGCCGTCGCCTGTGTGGGCCTGCTGATGCTGACCGGCCGTATCAATTGGCGATACGGAGCCGTGGTTATCCTGGGTTGTTTCATCCTCTTCGGCGCGGTGAGCATCGTGGCCGGCATCCGGTCGACCGCCGCGTTCACGGGCTGACGCCTTGGAACACCTGGAACGCACCCCTCTGTTCACAGCCCTGACCCGGCCGCAGATGTTCGCGGGCGTCACGTACAACTATTTCGTCATCAATGCCGTGATCGCCGCGGAGCTGTTTCTGATCTTCCGCTCGGTCTGGGTGCTTCCGATCGCCTTGGTCATACACGGCGCCGGCGTACTGCTCTGCCTGCGCGAGCCCCGGACGATCGATCTGTGGCTGATGCGGATCGGCCGATGCCCCCGCGTGCGCAACCACCACATCTGGCGATGCAACTCCTACCGTCCCTGAGCCAGGGGGCTCGCACCGTAAGGCGTGAACAGCCGGCAGGGGCGCATCTGCCCTACGCCCGGCACGTCAACGATTGCACGCTGGAGACGCGGGACGGCTTGCTGCTGCAAACCATCCGTTTGCGGGGCCTGCTGTTCGAAACCGCCGACACCAGCGAGCTCAACTATCGCAAGACCCTGCGCGACGCGATGCTGCGCGCCATCGGCTCTTCGCGGTTCGCCCTCTATCACCACGTCGTCCGGCGACGAGCAGAGATCGATCTGCACGCGGCCTATCCGGACGGGTTTTCGCAGACGCTCGGGGACCGCTGGGCCGACCGGCTCGCCACGAAAGAGCTGTTCGTCAACGACCTCTATTTGACGCTGGTCCGCCGCCCGCTGCAGGGACGGATCGGTGTGGCGGATCAGGTGCGCAACTGGTTCGTTCGCGCCGGCGAGGAAGCGGGCGCCGCCCAGGCCTGGGAACTGTCGCAGCTGGATGCGGGCCGGGACGCCCTGATCGCGGCGCTGGGCGACTATGCGCCCCGCCTTCTGGGGGTCTACGAGACCCCCGACGGCGTCTGCTCCGAACCGCTGGAGTTCCTGTCGGAGCTCTACAACGGCGAACAGCGGCCCGTGCTGCTGCCGCATCAGGATCTGGGGGCGTATCTGCCGTATCGCCGAGTCAGTTTCGGCCAGGAGGCGGTGGAGCTGTCGGCGGCCGGACATGTTCCCCGCAGCTTCCTGGGCCTGGTCTCGATCAAGGACTATCCGGCCTTCAGCGCCCCGGGCATGTTCGACGAGCTGCTGCGCCTGCCGTTCGAACTGACCATCACCCAGTCGTTCGCCTTCGTGGAGCGAGGCGCCGCGCTGGAGCGGATGAACCTGGCCCTGCGCCGCATGCGTTCGGCCGAGGACGAGGCGATCTCCCTGCGCGGCGAACTCGCCCAGGCCAAGGACGATGTCGCGGCCGGGCGGGCGGGCTATGGCGAGCATCACATGACCATCGCCGTGCGCGGGGCGACGCCCGCTGCGGTCGACGCGGCGGTCGCGGAGGTGACGGCCAGTCTGGCGGATATGGGCATTGTCGCCGTTCGCGAGGACATCGCCCTGGAGCCGGCCTTCTGGGCCCAGTTTCCGGCCAACTTCAAATACATCGCCCGGCGCGGACTGGTGTCGACGAACAATTTCGCCGGCCTCGCGAGCGCGCACAATTTTCCGCTGGGAGCGGCGACCGGATCGCATTGGGGCGACGCCATCACCCTGCTGGAGACCACGGCCGCAGGGCCCTATTTCTTCAACTTCCACCAGGGCGATCTCGGCAATTTCACGGTGATCGGCCCGTCCGGGTCGGGCAAGACGGTGGTTCTCAACTTCCTGCTGGCCCAGGCCCGCAAGCTGAATCCCCGCATCATCTTCTTCGACAAGGATCGCGGGGCGGAGCTGTTCATCCGCGCCATCGGCGGCCGGTACGACGTGCTCCGTCCGGGCCAGGCCTCGGGGCTCAACCCCCTCCAGCTGGAGGACACGCCGGCCAACCGCGGTTTCCTGGTCGACTGGCTGAGCCAGCTGGCCGGCGGCGCCGACGTGAATGACCTGGCGCGGATCCGGGATGCGGTCAGCGCCAATTTCGACCAGCCGCTCGCGCATCGTCGTTTGAGACATCTGGTCGAGCTGTTCCGCGGCGACCAGCGGCCCCACGCCGAAGACCTGTGGTCGCGCCTGCGCCCCTGGTGGGGGAAGGGCGACCGGGCCTGGTTGTTCGACAACCCCGAAGACCTGACCGACCTGTCGGTCGAGACCGTCGGCTTCGACATGACGGTGCTGCTCGACGACCCCGCCGTCCGCACCCCGGCGATGATGTATCTCTTCCATCGCGTGGAGGAACGGCTGGACGGTTCGCCGGCGATCATCGTCGTGGACGAAGGCTGGAAGGCGCTGGACGACGACGTCTTCGTGCGCCGTATCAAGGACTGGGAAAAGACCATCCGCAAACGCAACGGGATCGTGGGTTTCGCGACCCAGAGCGCCCAGGACGCGCTGGAGAGCCGCATCGCCAGCGCCATCATCGAACAGGCCGCCACCCAAATCTTCATGGTCAACGCCAAGGCGCGGGCCGAGGATTATATTCAGGGCTTCGGGCTCACTCCCCATGAACTGGATCTGATCCGCACCCTGCCGGACAGCGCGCACTGTTTCCTTATCAAGCGCGGCGGCGAGAGTGTGGTCGCCCGTCTGGATCTGTCGGGCGAGACCGATGTCCTGACCATCCTGTCGGGCCGCGAGCGGACAGTCCGCGTGCTTGACGAGGTCCGCGCTGCGGTCGGTGACGATCCGGCGGACTGGATGTCGCCCTTGCTGGAGCGCGCGTGATGGCGACCTGCCCGGCCCTCTCCACCGGCGACGCCTTCCTCACGGCCTTGCTGCGCCACATCGACTGTCAGGGCGAGACGCTCGGTGCGGCCGGCTATCAGCTTCTGGCCGATCCGGGCTCGCCGATTGCGATGGTCCTGACGGCCCTGCTGACGATCTTCGTCGCCCTGTTCGGCCTGCGCATGATGCTCGGCGAGACGCCGGCCTTGCGCGACGGGGTGATGGCGGTGGTCAAGATCGGCGTGGTGCTGACGATCGCGACCAGTTGGCCGGCGTATCGCACCGTCGTCTATGACGTCGTCGTCGACGGCCCGGCGCAGCTGAGCGCGGCCATCGGCGGATCGGCCCGGCTGCCCGGCGCCGACGGCGATCTGGTCGGCCGCCTGCAGGCCGCCGATGTCGCGATCACGCGTCTGATCAACCTCGGCACGGGCCGAAGCGACGTCACGGCCCTGACGCCGCCGGGCGACGCCGTTCCGGGGCAGCCGCCCCGGCGCACGCCGATCGCGGACGACCCGGCCTTCGGGATCGCGCGCCTGGTCTTCCTGGCCAGCACTGTGGCGGCCTTCGCCGTCGTCAGGCTGACGGTCGGCGTCCTGCTGGCCCTGGCGCCGCTGTTCGCCGGCCTGCTCCTGTTCGACCTGGCGCGCGGTCTCGTCATCGGCTGGGCGCGGACTTTGGTTTTCGCCCTGCTGGCCTCGACCGTGGTGACGATCCTGCTCGGCGTCGAGCTGGCTCTGCTCGAACCGTGGCTGGCGCAGGTGACCGCGCTGCGCCAGGCCAGGACGATCACGGCGACGGCGCCGGTCGAACTGCTGATCCTGTGCCTCGGCTTCGCCCTGGCCCTCGCCGGGTCTCTGGCGATGGTCCTGCGGCTCGCATTCATGTTGGACCTATCGCGCGTCCAGCGCCAGGGCGCGGTCGCGCCGTCGCTGTTTCAGGCCGCCCCTGAACCGGTCCTGACAGTCTCGCCGCCGCCAGCGGCCGAGCGTCCCGCGCCGCGCGCCCACGCCGTCGCCGACGCCCTGTTCGCCGCCCAGCGCCGCGAGCTGGCGGCCCAGGCGTCAGCGTCTTCCAGATCGTCCGGGCGTGCGCCGTCCGCCCGCGTTCGAGCCTCGGCCTTCGCCGACGCCTTCACCCTCCCGGCCATGGGTCAGATCCTGCGCCGGACCCAGCCGCGGAAATCTCTCGGGGCCGCGCTTCGGGACCGCCGTTCATGAAAAAGACCAGCCGCGAAGCGCTGAACGCCTACTATCGTGAGGCCGGAAGCTGGGCCACGGACCAGATCGAAGCGCTGCGAAAATCGCGCCGGATCGCCTGGTTCGTCGCGGCCGCCGCTGTAGCCGTGGCCGTGTCGGAAGCCATCGCCCTGATCGCGCTGATGCCGCTCAAGACCGTCGTGCCTTATACGCTGATGGTGGACCGCACCACGGGCTTCGTCCAGGCGCTCAAACCGCTCGACCCGGGTCAGATCACCCCGGACCGGGCCCTGGTCCAGTCCATGCTCGTCCAGTACGTCATCGCGCGCGAAAGCTTCGATATCGCCACCCTGCAGACCAACTACGAGAAGGTGGGTCTGTGGTCGGCCGAGCGAGCGCGCAGCGACTATCTGAACCTGATGCAGGCCTCGAACCTTGACGGGCCGTTGACCCTGTACCCGCGAAGCTCGATCGTCGAGACCCGGGTCAAGAGCGTGTCCCGACTCGACGCCCAGTCCGCTCTCGTGCGCTTCGAAACCGTCCGCCGCGACGAGGGTGGGCAGCATCAGCCGCCGATGCCGTGGGTGGCCATCGTCCAGTACCGGTTCTCGGGCGAGCCCATGTCCGCCGAGGACCGCTTCCTCAATCCGCTGGGCTTTCAGGTGGTCGAATACCGCCGCGACCCGGAAGCCCTGCCCGCAGTGGAGCCGGCGCTCGCACCCGACCTGTCCATGGCCGAGCCGATCGAGGCCGAAACCGCCCTGGCGGGGCCGGGCGTAACGCCGTGAAGCGGTTCCTTCTTCTGGTCCTGTTGCTGGCCGCGCCGGTCATGGCGCAGACACCGCCCGCGCCAGTGGACGCCCGGCTGCGGACGATCGCCTACGACGCCGGCCAGGTGTTTCGGCTGCGGGTCGCGACCGGCTATCAGTCGACCGTCATCCTGAGCCCCCAGGAGCGAGTGGAGAATGTCGGGATCGGCGACAGCGACGGTTGGCAGGTGACGCTCAACGGGCGGGGCGACGCCCTCTTCATCAAGCCGCTTCGGCAGAACAGCGCGACCAACATGACGGTCATCACCGACGCCCGGGTCTATAATTTCGAACTGTCGTCGGCCTATGCGCCGGGCGCCGACACGCCCTTCACCGTGCGTTTCGCCTACCCCGCAGCCGCGCTGTCGGCAGCGGAAGCCGGCGCGCAACTCAGCGTCGGACGATACCGCCTGAGCGGCGCGCGGTCGGTCCGTCCGGTCGCGGTCAGCGACGACGGCGTGCGCACCTCCATCGAATGGCGCGATCAGCAGGCGATTCCAGCCGTCTTCGCTATAGACGAGGACGGCGAGGAACTGCTGGTGGAGGGCCACATGCGCAACGGCCTGTATGTGATCGACGCGGTTCACCGGACGCTCCTCTTCCGGGTGGACGGGCGGACCGCGCGGGCCAGACGCACCAGCACCAGGCCTCCCCGGTGACGCTCGGCCCCGACAGCGCGCGTCCCGCGGACACGGCCGCGGCGGACATCCGCCCGATGGTCGCCCGGCGTCGCGGTCCGGCGCCGACCTGGTTGCTGTTCGGCGGCGTCGTCCTCGGGGGCGTCTTGCTATTCGCCGTCCTCGACGGCCAGCGGCGGGCCGCCACGGCGCCGACCACCCAGGCCAGGTCGGTCGATCGGGTCAGCATGCCCGCTCACCTGCCGCCGCTCTACCTGCCGCCGGAACCGCCGCCTCCGCCGCCTCTCCCGGCGGCGCCCGAAGTTCCGGTCGCGACCCCGCCGCCTGCGGTCGTCGCGCAGATCCCTAGGGCGTCCGCCCCGTCAGCGCCTCTGCCCAATTTTCCGGCGCCGGCCTTTGCGCCCCCGGGACCTGCGCCAGCGCCCGTGCCGGTTGTGGCGCAGGGCGGCGGGACAGGCGTGGTCCTGGTGGTCGATACGACAGCGCCTGCCCAAGGGGGGGGCGGGGCCGAGGGTGCCGCGGCTGGAGCAAATGATCCGGTCCGCACGACCCGGCTTCGCCGTCAGGCGATGACGGTGCCCCAGGGCACGCTCATCCCGGCGGTCCTGGAGACCGCGCTGGACTCGACGCGACCGGGGCACGTCAGGGCGATCGTCTCCCGCGACATCACCGGATTCGACGGCCGTCAGATTCTCATTCCCCGCGGGACCCGGCTGTTCGGGGACTATCAATCGGACATGGCGCCGGGGCAGGGCCGCGCCCTGGTGCAATGGACGCGCCTGGTGCGGCCTGATGGTGTTTCCGTGGCCCTCGCTTCGCCCGCCGCGGACATGCAGGGACGGGCCGGGGTTCAGGGACGTGTCGACAGTCATTTCCTGGAGAGGTTCAGCTCGGCGCTCCTGCAATCGACGATGAATATCGGAAGCGCCCTGGTCACTCGCAGCATCGGCGGAGACGCGCCCGTGATCGTCTCGGCGACGGGAGCGGTGACAGCGCCGGCCACCGCGACAACAGGATCGAACGGACAGCCCACGCTTCGCGTGGACGCCGGCGCCCGGGTCGCAGTTCTGGTTGCACGCGATCTGGAGTTCTCGTCCGGCGAGGCACGGCAGTGAAAGGCGTCCTTCCCGAAGGCCAAGTCTATCTGCAAAGCTACCTCGCGCCCTTCGCCGGCATTCTCGCCCGGACGGATGTCACTGACATCTACGTCAACGCGCCGGAGGAATGCTGGGCTGAGACCTTGGGCGGCCGCATCGAGCGGCACGCGGTCACCGGTCTGAACAAAGCGGCTTTGGATCGGCTGGCCCGCCAGATCGCGGCCTTCGCCCATCAGGGCATCAATCGCGAACACCCGATCTTGTCGGCGGCCTTACCAAGCGGCGAGCGAGTGCAGATCATCATCCCTCCGGCCACGCGGGGCGGCATCGTGCTGGCGATCCGCAAGCACGTCTCCTCCGATCTGGGGCTGGAAGACTACGTCGCCGCGGGCGCCTTTGAGTCCGCCCTCCTGGGTGGGTCACGGCACGAGACCGACCTGGATGCTGAACTGCGCGAACGGCAGCAAACCGGCGACGTCGTCGGCCTGCTGGGCGCGGCCGTAAAAGGCCGTCGGAACATCCTGATATCGGGGGGCACCTCGACCGGAAAAACGACCTTCCTGAACGCACTGATCAAGGAGATTCCGCAGGACGAGCGGCTGATCTTCATCGAAGACACGCCCGAACTTCACCTGCGTCACGCCAATTCTATCGGCCTCATCGCGCCCCGCAGCGCGCTCGGCGAAGCGCTGGTCACCGCTGAGGATCTGTTGAATGCCTCGCTGCGCATGCGGCCCGATCGGATCATCCTGGGCGAACTGCGCGGGCCGGAGGCGTACACCTTCCTACGCGCGGTCAATACCGGTCACCCCGGATCGATGACGACCGTGCATGCGGACAGTCCGGAAAGGGCGATCGAGCAGATCGCCCTTCTCGTCCTGCAGGGCGGGACCACGCTTCGCCGGGAGGATGTCATCCACTACATCCGCTCGACGATAGACGTGTTCGTGCAGCTCTCTCGTAAAGCCGGCCGGCGGAGCGTGTCGGAGATTGCGTTGAGAGCTGAGAGGTGACGCCATGCTCTCGAAAGCGGACCTGCTGAAGGTCCGCAATGGGTGGAAAGCGGACGTTGGGTTCTATCGGCGACGCTTGAAGATGTTGAGCAGTCGCGCCGACAATCCTCGCGAAATCACGTCGCGCAGCCCTTGGCCTTTGGCGACCAACCACCCGGTGCGCCAACCTTCGAAAAACCCGAGAAGCGACATTCCGCCGAAGATCGCGAACTCTGCCAATATCAGAATAAACCCTATCCCGATGACGGTGGGATTAGAGGTCTCTGGACTACTCGTAGGGTCTACAAGGCGCATGGCGAGCAAGGCCACACCCATGATGATCGCCGCCAAGGGCAGTGCGGCGAGTTGGAAAACGATTACCGCCGGAAACGTGAAAGCCATGGCGGATGCCAGGGGTCCCGCAAACCGCTTCGTCATCGGCAGGACTAAGAGGCAGACGGATACTAGCCACACCAAGAACGCCAGACAGAGCCATGCGCAGAGCGCCAATAGGTAGAGGAATGTTGGTGGCATCTGGTCGCCAGTAACCGTCAGACAGGGTGCGTCGAGGAGCTTAGCTTTGCTGGAGGTCTCCGCAGCCGGAGCCGTCCCGTCCGTGCGGCCTCATTGGTGTCCACCAACGAGAGAACGGTGATGAACGCGCTGAGCATAGTGAGGGGTAGGGCTAACCAAGCAGGCATGATCGCAGTGTAGCCGGCAACGTAATGCCGGCAATGGGTCGAGAGCTGACCTTCGGTCGAAGGCGAGAAGCGACTGTCAGTCCGACACGACCTCGAAGGTAGTAACTCGACCTTGCTGATCCAGCTCAATCAACAGCCACTCGTGGTCGATAGCCATGAGGCCTCCATCTGGCCCCAGGACATAGATCATCTCGGTCCCTTCCCACTTGTCGGTCGGCGTTGGCGGGCCGAGCAGTTCAACCACTTCAGCGCGGGTCATACCCTTGAGAGGGTGCTCCTCAAGAAAGCTGGCGACCATGTGAGCGCGCTCGCGCGTCTCTAGGTCAGCGTTCCGCCACCGCTCTTGATCAAACGGTCTTTGCGACCCGCAACCAGTTACGACCAGGCAGGCGAAGAGGATGAGAGCGCGCATACGAGGATGCTGTCAGTCTGGGTGATTGTCCGCAATGGGTCGGGAGCCGACCTTTGCCTATGGGTGAAGCGGGCGCTGGCTACCAGAAACATTCACCCGTCAGGCACCGCCACTGTTGAGAGGCGATGAAGAGCGGATAGGCAGTCATCAAAAAGCTGACGAGGGCCAACGGCGCGGGAACGCGGGTCGTTTTCATGGACGCAATCCAAACCCACAACCACAGAGCCAACAGCCCGCCATAGATCGCGAATGCGGGCCAAAGGACCAGCCTGCCCGAATAATGCATCGTGACCTGGTAAGGCATGACCCACGGACAGAAGAAGGCGACCGTGGCAATGATCGCGACCGCCCAACTCTTGTCGATATTGACGGCGCGTTCAGTCATATCCACCCTCCGTCGAAGCTAGGAAGTAGGTAAGCTCAGCCATTTCGCAATGACCGCCTTGGGTCGGGAGCGGAAGGTCACCTGAGGGTGGTTAGCTGCCGTCCGGTTCGTCCGACCGCGTGCGGTTTGGAGCGAGATCACGCCAAGACCTACGACGCTCCTGTAGCTGAAGGTAGGTGGCCAATGGTTCGTCCGGGCTTTTGGTCCACCCGCCCACGCGCTCAATGTCTTGTTTCAGGGAGCTTTCGACCACATTAGCGGCCTCATCGTCGAGGCGTTCAACGACGGTGAGCGCCTGATTGGCCTTGCGTCGGACCTTCCTGCTCTCTCCAGCCTTTCGCGCCGGGATCGCCTTGCGAGACGACTTATCGTTCTCGCCATATGTGTTGCGTCGGTCTTTCGCGTAGCTGAGCGCCTTCTTGTCTTGCGGCGTTCTTGGAGATCTTCCGGGCATCAGACGATGATGCCCGCCGTGGTTCGCTTCTACAATCGTTAACGTCCGCAACGGGTCGGAGCCGACCGTCGCCCTGGGGTGGTTAGCAGACCTAAGGGTTGGCTTGGACCCAGATGGTCGGGACGCCGTGTTCCGTCGCCCATTCCGTCGCCGGAGCTAGTGCCGCCTCAAGCGAAACGTCATCCTCGGGTAACGAGCAGTAGCCCAGTCCTTCGCCGTCCCCCTTCCACGAGTAGCCCGTGCCGTAGAACAGTCCGTTGTCAGTTGCCTCGATAAATAGCCACGATTGATCGTCGCCGATGTCTGGCAATTCCTCACCCGGCTTCACGTAGATGATCTCCGGCATCCTGCGATCATAGCTTCTAACATGCCCATGTCCGCAACGGGTCGGAGCAGACTGTCGCCTCGGAGTGGACAGCGGACTTTGGTGAACGCTGTGGCCCTGCTATCTTGCCGACATGCGCATCATCTCCACGCTGATCTGTGCAACTGCGTTGGCGCTGATCGCCGGAGTGGCGTGGGCGTGTTCCTGCCCATACTGGAGAAGTGCCTCGGATCAACTCGGCTTCGCAGACGTCGCGTTCGTAGGGCAGGCGATATCCTCTACAACGGGGCGCGACGGTTACGTGGTGACAGAGTTCAATGTCTCTCGCACACTGAAGGGAGCTCACCACGACGTTCAGCGGATCACGCACGCGCCCGGCTCTTGGGGCGCCACCTGCGGCATAGACTTCGTTCAATCACGAGATGTTCTCGTTCTCGCCAAGAGGCAGGGCAACAGAATGTCTACAAGCGCCTGCGCCACACCACGCTTCGCTCTGGGCGACTTCGAGCGAGCTGCTGCGCGCTGAGAGCTATTCCGAAACCGGAGTCCGCAATGGGTCGGAAAACGGACGTCACCTCGGGGTGGGACGCGGACGTTTACTGGGCGCGTCGTATCAGCTTCCTCAGCCAGTTAAAGAGAACCGCCGACAAGCCAAATCCCAATGCGAAAACTACCGCCCAAGCGCGATTTCCACTGACAGCACCGCCGGGCCACAGACTTATAAGAAGCGCGAGCAGGGACAGGCACATTCCCAACAGGCCTATGCCGCTGGCGATTGCGAAGCCGGCGTCTGACCCCCGCATGGGCCGCAGCTTAAGCCGTAGTTTGGACTTTGGATCGTCGTGGTCTGGTGCTGACATGCGGCCCTCCCTTTGCGAGAGAATACCCAATCTCCCCACGTCCGCTATGGGTCGGAAGCCGACATCCGCCCGAGGGTGGTTAGCGGAAGTTTGGCGCGGTAGCGTGCCCGATGCTTCAAGCCCGGATGTTCGACGATTTCAACGGCTCGGCGATCCTGCTGCTCTGGGGAGACAATGCCGATATGGCTGTCTTATTGGATCAGGTTCGCTCGCTCGATAAAGACCGGCATACCGTTCAGGTCGGGCATGGGGAGAACACGATAACGATCATGGTCTCCGCCGAGGCTGGCAGGTCACATGTCAGGTCGGACGCCGTCATCTCTTGGGAGTGTTGCAAAGACACTCTACGTCGAACCGCAGACCTGATCGGTCCCCTCCTGAACTCAACCGGGCATCAGTTCGTCGATGCAGATGGTCAAGCGGAAGAGGTCGTCATTTCGGCCAACGAGTATCCGGCAGATTTTGAACGATAGGGCCCACTTTGGGTCGGGAGCAGACTTCAGGTTGGTCCCACACGAATATCCGCATCGGTCGCAGCTCGATGCCCGCTTCTGCCACATAGCGGACCTGGAGGGTCCGAGATCATCCAGAGTAATCAAGGAACCGGGCGACCAGTGGCAACGACCGTGGCTGGGGTTTCCATTCGCCGCTTTCCCACCGGCCGAACGTGCCTTCGTCAACGCCCGCTATTTCGGCTGCTCGCTTTATCGACAAACCGTGTCGCCGACGGTGTGCTAGGAGTTGCTCCCCGGAGGTGACCGGCTCTGGCCATGGCTCATAGGCGAGGTACCTGATGATTGCGGGATACTGATGGACGTAGGGCTCTCGCTCATCTCGCTCCCACCACATCCAGGTCTTGGGGTCGATGCCAACAATCTGAGCAGCGTCGATCATTCGGTGCCCCAGTGCGTGACGACGAAAACCTAGCCGCGCGCCCAAACTCGCGTCTGGCTGCAGAGCCCGTTTGGGCCGGGGCGCGGTCCGGCGGAGCGAAATGCCAGATAGCAAAAAGGCAACACGAGCATGCCGCTGCGGCGTCGGAGGCGGGGGCAAGGGGGCGTGCGGCAAGGCTCCGCGTTGTCAGCGCGACTACCAGAACCGCATCTCGGGCCCGATGTTCGACCGCATCGACCTGACCGTCGAGACGCCGCCGGTCACGGCCTCCGACATGGCCCTGCCGCCGCCCGCAGAGGGCACGGCCGAGGCCGCGGCCCGCGTCGCCGCCGCCCGCGCCATGCAGGAGGACCGGCTGCGCGCCGCCGGGATCGATCCGGCCGCCGCCCGCGACCAGGCCGTCAACGCCCGGGCCTCGGGCGAGACTCTGGACCGGTTCGCGACGCCGGACGAGCCGGGCCGGGCGCTGCTGATGCGCGCCGGGGAAGCCGGCGGACTGACGGCGCGCGGCTGGACCCGCACCCTGCGACTGGCCCGCACCATCGCCGATCTGGACGGCTGCGACGGGGTGCTGCGCCGGCACATCGCCGAGGCCCTGGTCTATCGCCGCTCGACGGTCGGGGCGCAGGGCGATTTCGAGCGGCGGACGCCGCATCACGCTGACGCTGCTGTTTTCTGAAGGACTTTTGAGCGGGCGTTAACCCCTGCAGCCGCATGTTTTACGCCGGGTTGGGTGGGGCTGGAGGCCAGAATGGCGCGGCGAGTGAAGACGGAACCGGCGGACGCAAGACCGGTGGAGGGCGAGGCGCCCGAACAGCAGTTCCTCCGCCTGATGAGCCATGAGATGCGGACGCCCCTGAACGGCGTCATCGGCATGCTGGGCCTCCTGCAACGCACGCGGCTGGACGGCGCGCAGCGTGCCTATGCCGAGGCGGCGCGGTCTTCGGCCGAACATCTGCTGGGTCTGGTCAACGACCTGCTGGACTATGCCCGGCTGGAAGCGGGCAAGCTGGAATTCGACGCGGCGCCGGTCGATCTGGAGGCGCTGGTTCGCGGGGTCACCGAACTGCTGAGCCCGAAGGCCCACGACAAGGGGCTGGAGATTGTCTGGTCGGTCGCGGCCGACGCCGTGGACATCATCGGCGACGAGGGCCGCCTGCGGCAGGTGCTGTTCAACCTGGCCGGCAATGCGGTGAAATTCACCGAGAGCGGCGGCGTGCGCATCACGGTCGAGCGGGTCAACGGCGTGGCGTCGCGGCCGAAACTGGCCTTCATCATCGACGACACCGGCCCCGGCGTGCCGGTCGAGGCGCGCAAGCGGATCTTTGAGGAGTTCGGCCACGTCGACGCCTCGGACGCCAGCCGGTTCGGCGGCGCGGGCCTCGGTCTGGCCGTCGTCTCGAAACTGGCGGCGGCGATGAAGGGGACCGTCACGGTCGCCGACCGGCCCGACGGCCCCGGCGCGCGCTTCCGCTTCGAGGCCGCCTTCCCCGCCGTGAAAGGCGCCGTGCGCACCCGCTCGCTGGAAGGCCGTACGGTCAATGTGATCAGCCCGGACCCGTTCGTGAAGTCTGCAGCCATCGCCCAGATCGAGGCGTCCGGCGGCCGGTTCAAGGCCGACGCGGACGTGGCCCTGATCGATCATGCGGCCCGCGCCGCCGGATCAGGCATGGCCGCGCGGCCCGCCCAGGGCCGCGGCGTCATCCTGCTGAAGCCGTCCGAGCGGGACCTGATCGCCCGCTACAAGGGCGCCGGCTTCCACGGCTATCTGATCAAGCCCCTGCGGCGCGCCTCGGTGGCCGAACGGGTGCTGGCCGCAGCCGGGACACGCGCTCCGCAGCAGCCCGGCCTGCCGCCCCCGCCGCCGCCCGAGGACGATCGCGTGGCGACGACCCGGTTCTCGGGCACGCGGGTTCTGCTGGTCGAGGACAATCCGGTCGGCGCCCTGCTGGCCGCGACCCTGCTGCGCCGCGAGGGCTGCGCCGTCGAGACGGCGGCCAGCGGCTACGAGGCCGTCGATGCGATGAAACGGGCCCGCTACGACCTGGTCTTCATGGACATGCGGATGCCCGGGATGGACGGGCCCAGCGCGGCCCGCGCCATTCGCGCCAGGGGCGACAGGACGCCGATCGTGGCCCTGACCGCCCACGCCTTCGCCGAGGACCGCCGGACCTGTCTGGAGGCGGGGATGGACGATCATCTGGTCAAGCCGCTGGAGCTGGAAAGCCTGCGGTCTTCGCTCGCCCGCTGGACGAACCGCGCGGAGCGCGCCAAGGTCGCCGTCGCATAGAGCGGCGCGGGGGCGTCGCCTTCAGGGACGCATCCATGGCCGACAACCCCACGCAAGCCGCGCCGCGCAAGGACGGCGCGCTCGACGTGTTCAGGGCGCTTACGCGTCCGCGCATCCTAATCACCCTGCTGATCGGCCTGGGCTCGGGCCTGCCGTTCATGCTGGTCGGCAATACCCTGGGTCTGTGGCTGCGTGAGGACGGCGTCGAGCTGGCGGCGATCGGCTTCATCTCCTGGGTCGGCCTGGCCTATTCCTTCAAATTCCTGTGGGCCCCGCTGGTTGACCGCGTCGATGTGCCGATCCTTGGCCGTCTCGGCCGCCGACGCGGCTGGCTCCTGCTGTCCCAGCTCATGGTCGGGGCCTCGCTGATCGCCATGGCGCTGATCGGTCCCGGCGGCGGCCTGACCCTGCTCGGCGTCGCCGCCCTGGCCACGGCCTTTTCGGCCGCCACCCAGGACATTGTCGCGGACGCCTGGCGCATCGAATCCGCGGAGAACGACGAGGATCAGGGTCTGCTGACCTCGGCGTTCCAGTTGGGCTACCGCTTCGCCATCCTCGGCGGCAACGCCCTGATCCTGTTCGTGGCCGGCGGAATAGGCTGGGCTGCGTCCTATGGCGTCTGGGGTCTGGCCATGGGCCTCGCCGTGACCGCCACCCTGTTCGCGAAGGAGCCGGTCGACCGGCGCGACCTGTCGGCGGCGCTGGGCGGCAAGTCGCCGTGGACGCCCCGTGGGCTGTTCGACATCGTGGTCGGCCCGTTCCTCGCCTTTCTGAAGACCCACCGGACGGCCGCCTTCCTGATGCTCGCGGCGATCAGCCTCTATCGCCTGCCGGACTTCGTCATGGGACCGATGACCGGCCCGTTCTACGTCGATCTCGGCCTGACCAAGGAGGCGATCGGGGCCATGAGGCTCAGCGCCGGACTGGCGGGCACCCTGCTGGGCATCGCCGCGGGCGGCCTGAGCGCGATCCGGTTCGGGTTCGGGCCGACCCTGCTCATCGGCGCCGTGGTCGGGCCGATGTCCAACCTCGGTTACACGCTGCTGGCCGTGGTCGGACTGTCCACCCCCGCCTTCGCGGGCGTGCTGTTCGTCGAGAATTTCTCGGAGGGTTTCGCGGGCGCGGCCCTGGTCGCCTACATGGGCAGCCTGACCTCGATCGGTTACACCGCCACCCAGTACGCCCTGCTCAGTTCGTTCTACGCCCTGCTCGGGAAATTCCTGAAGGGCTTTTCGGGCGCCGTCGTGGAGGCGTTGCAGCCTGGCCGCGACCTCATGCACGCCTACGCCCTGTTCTTCGCGGGAACCGCCGCCGTCGGCATCCCGGCGGTGCTTCTGTGCTGGCTCCTGCACGTCCGGAATCTCCGGCTGGCGCGGGAGATGGGGGCGGCCTAACCCTCCGCCACGGCCCCTTCGTCATAGGCGGCGAAGGTGGCGGCGGTGATGATCTCGGACACCGAGGCGCCCAGCGAGACGATCTGGACCGACTTCTCGAGCCCGACCAGCAGGGGACCGATCACCGTGGCCCCGCCCAGCTGCTGGACCAGACGCGTCGAGATGGCGGCCGAATGGATCGCCGGCATGACCAGCACATTGGCGTGGCCGGTCAGGCGCATGAACGGGTAGGCGGCGCGCGCCTCCGGATCGAGGGCCAGTTCGGGCGGCATCTCGCCCTCATACTCGAAATCACAGCCGCGCTGATCGAGGATGCGGATCGCCTCGCGCACCTTCTCGCCGCGGTCGCCCGGAGGGTTGCCGAAGGTCGAATAGGACAGGAAGGCGACGCGCGGGGTCTTGCCCAGCTTGCGCACCGTCTCGGCGGCCTGGATGGCGATCTCGGCCAGTTCCTCCGCGTTCGGAAGTTCGTGGATCGAGGTGTCGGCGACGAACAGGGTGCGCCCCTTGGCCAGCAGGATCGACATGCCGATCATGCGGTTCTTCACGTCGAGGACGCGCCGGACCTCCTTCAGCACCATGTTGAAATTGCGGGTCACGCCGGTGACCATGCAGTCGGCCTGGCCGCGGGCGCACATGGCGGCGGCGAAATAGTTGCGGTCCTGGTTGATCATCCGCTGCACGTCGCGCTTCAGATAGCCGCGGCGCTGCAGACGCTCATAGAGCCAGTCGGTGTAGTCGGCGTTGTGTTCCGAGACCCGGGCGTTGACGATCTGGATGCCCATGTCGTCGAAATTCAGTCCGGCCTCGGCGGCGTTCTTGCGGATCAGCTCCTCGCGGCCGATCAGGATCGGCGTGCCCAGTTCGGCCTGTTTGAAGCCCCAGGCGGCGCGGATGACGGCGGTTTCCTCGCCCTCGGCGAACACGACCCGCTTGTTGGGGCCGGCGCGCACCGCGGCCGAGATGTTCTGCATCAGGGCGGCGGACGGATCGAGCCGCGAGCGCAGCTGGATCCGGTAGGCGTCCATGTCCTCGATCGGCTTGCGGGCCACGCCGCTGTCCATCGCCGCCCTGGCGACGAAGGGCGGGATGTACCAGATCAGGCGCGGGTCGAACGGCGTCGGAATGATGTAGTCGCGGCCGAATTTCAGCTTGCGGCCGCGATAGGCGGCGGCGACCTCGTCCGGCACGTCCTCGCGCGCCAAGGCCGCGAGAGCCTGGGCGCAGGCCACCTTCATCTCGTGGTTAATCTGCCGGGCGCGGACGTCGAGCGCGCCGCGGAACAGATAGGGGAAGGCCAGAACGTTGTTGACCTGGTTGACGTAGTCGGAGCGGCCGGTGGCGATGATGGCGTCGGTGCGGACGGACAGCACGTCCTCGGGGGTGATCTCCGGGTCCGGATTGGCCATGGCGAAGATGATCGGATTGGGGGCCATGGAGGCCACCATCTCCTTGGTGATGGCGCCCTTGGCCGACAGGCCCAGCACGACATCGGCGCCGACCATGGCCTCGGCGAGCGTGCGGTGGGGGGTGTCGGTGGCGTGGGCGGCCTTCCACTGGTCGACGTTGGCGCGGCCCCGGTAGACGACGCCTTCGCGGTCGACGATGACGGTGTTCTCGGCGCGGACGCCGGCGGCCTTCATCAGGCTGATGGACGACAGGCCCGCGGCGCCGGCTCCGGACAGGACGACCTTGAGATCCTGCAGCTTCTTGCCGGCGATATGGGCGGCGTTGATCAGGCCGGCGGTCGAGATGATGGCGGTGCCGTGCTGGTCGTCGTGGAAGACCGGGATGTCCAGCAGGTCCTGCAGCTGGCTCTCGATTTCAAAGCACTCGGGGGACTTGATGTCCTCCAGGTTGATGCCGCCCCAGGTGTCGCCGATGTTCTTGACGACGGTGATGAACTCGTCCGGATCGGTGGTCTTGACCTCGACGTCGAAGCTGTCGACGTCGGCGAAACGTTTGAACAGGACGGACTTGCCCTCCATCACCGGCTTGGAGGCCATGTGGCCGAGATTGCCGAGGCCGAGAATGGCCGTGCCGTTGGAGATGACGGCGACCAGATTGCCCTTGGAGGTGTAGTCGTAGGCCTTGTCCACATCGGCGGCGATGGCCAGCACCGGAATGGCGACGCCCGGCGAATAGGCCAGCGACAGGTCCAGCTGGGTCGCCATGGGCTTGGTCGGCGCCATGGAGATCTTGCCCGGCGTGGGGCTGCGGTGGAACTCCAGCGCGTCTTCGTCGGAGAAGGTCTGTTTGTCGGTCAGGTCGGGCATGGACTGTTCCTAAAGGCCCGGGCGGGCGGGGACAACCGGTGAGGGGGAGGGATGACGACAGGGGGCAGGGTTCGGTTTTCAAAGACCGGACAGGCTGAAGCGCTTTTCAGCGTTTCCGCGGAAAAGTCGGGGAGGTGGCGGAGCGCGGGCGGCTTCGCCCGGAACCGAATGATGGTCCCCTGCTTTCGCTTTGCGGGGACCGTGAATAGTTTTCGGCGTCGCCGCCTTCGCTCCGCGCGACCGGTTCACGCAAGCCGACGGGGGCGGGCTTCATCAAGGCGGCCTGCGGGGCTTTCGGGACTTTCCCACCCCGGCCTTTTCGCCGCATTCATCCCTGTCCGTCGTACGCTCGCGACGGGCGGAAGGCTTCCAGGCCTCCCGGGCCCCGGGGTTTCGACACCCCGGGCAGTCCGCCGCCCCCACGCCCCCGTTATTCCACAAGCCGCAGGTATGAGCCGCGCAAGGGTCCGGGCGACGATTCCGGGACGACGTTTCCCGCTCGATCGCACCCCGCCGCACGTGATTGGCCCTGGCGCCAGACGCCCTCCCCCGCGACGGGATGCAGCCATTATGCGGGCGCCGGGAGGGGGTGCGCAGGAGAACGGGGTCTCAAAAGCAGAAGCGGCTGGAAAGGCGGGATGTTTTTCCGCCAATGCGACTATACAAACGCGATCCCTGATCCTTCTCCCGTTGGGAGAAGGTGGCCCGGAGGGCCGGATGAGGGGCGGCTGGCGGAAGCGGCGAAGCCGCCCCGGGACAGGCGGCCCTCACCCTTTCGCGCAAGGACGACGGCGAAGCCGTCGTGCGCTCAAGCCCTCTCCCACAGGGAGAGGGGAATTCACACCGACAGCGTCCCCGTCCGTTCGACGACCACCGGCCCCGTCATCAGAACATGGTCCGTGGCCTCGTCCCACGACACGAACAGCTCTCCCCCGTCGACCTCGACGGTGGCGGCGCGGCCGGTGAGACCGCGGCGGGCGGAGGCGACGAGGGCGGCGCAGGCGCCGGTGCCGCAGGCCTTGGTGAGACCCGCGCCGCGTTCCCAGACGCGCAGGCGGATGTGGTCCGGCGCTGTGACATGGGCGAAGCCGACGTTGACGCCCTCGGGGAAGCGCGGGTGGTGCTCGACCAGCGAACCGGCGCCGCGCACGAAGCCGTCGTTGGGCGCATGGTCGAGGAAGAAGACGACGTGGGGATTGCCCATGGAGACGGCGCCCGGCGTATGCAGGACGGGATCGTCGATGGGCCCGACCTGAAGCTCGATGCCGCGGGTGTCCATGGCCTCGTCCAGCGGGATCTGTTTCCAGTCCAGACGGGGCGCGCCCATGTCGACGGTGATCCGGCCGTCGGGCTCGCGCCGCGCCGCGGCGGGGCCGCCCAGGGTGTCGATCACGACCTGGTCCTTGCTGGTCGACTGCAGCAGCATCCAGCCGACGCAGCGCAGGGCGTTGCCGCAGGTCTCGACCTGACCGCCGTCGGTGTTCCAGACCCGCATGAAGGCGTCGCCCGTTTCGGAAGGTTCGATGGCGATCAGCTGGTCGCAGCCCTCGCCGGTTTCGCGGTCGGCGATGGCGCGCGCCTGATCGGCCGTCGGGGCGAACGGCGTTTCCAGGGCATTGACGACGACAAAGTCGTTGCCGGCGCCGTTCATCTTGACGAAGGGACGGGTCATCTCGGTTCCGATATAGAGACGGACTGGAGCTTCGGCTACGGAAGGGCGTTAAGCTGGGCCATGAGTCGAGCCAGAGCCGAGCCGCAGCCCGAGCTGAAGTCCGAACCGCCGAGGGCCGAGGGGCTGCGTCTGCGAGCCCGGCTGCGCTATCTCTACCACGGCTCGTCGCCGCTGGCGGTGCGATTCCGGCTCGGCGTCATCGTCGTCGACTTCGCGATCATCGGCTTCTTCCTGATCGCCCCGATCCTGCATGAGGCGGGTCTGGTCTTTTACGTCGTCGACTATCTGATCGCGGCGGTCCTGGCCCTGGACATGGCGGCGCGGGCGTACGCCCATACCGATGTGAAGGACTGGCTGAAGAAGCCGGAGACCTGGGTCGATGTGTTCGTGCTGGCGACGCTGCTGTTCCCCGCCTGGCTGTTCAACTTCGGCTTCCTGCGGCTGCTCAGGCTGTGGACCCTGCTGAACTCGGACTTCTTCTGGCGGACCGTGGGCCACAGGTATGACGATACGCGGGTGGAGGAGATCACCCGGGCCCTGGCCAGTCTGGTGACCTTCGTCTTCGTGGTCACGGGCTTCGTCTATGCGACCTTCCGCGGCAGCCATCCGGGGATCAGCGGCTATCTGGACGCGCTGTATTTCACGGTGGCGACGCTGACGACGACGGGGTTCGGCGACATCACCCTGCCCGGCAACTGGGGGCGGGTGCTGTCGATCGTGGTCATGCTGACCGGCATCACCCTGTTCCTGCGTCTGGCCCAGACCATCTTCAAGCCGCACAAGATCAGATATCCCTGCCCGACCTGCGGCCTGCAGAAGCACGATCCGGACGCGGTGCACTGCAAGGCGTGCGGAGAGATGCTGTGCATCCCGGATGAGGGGTCGTGAAAGGCCGGATGACAAAGCCGTAACCTTGGGACAGTCCAGCTTGTCGCGGACCTCCCCACCGGTAAGGTGCCGCCCGACTGAACATCGGGGGACTTCCATATGATCCGCACCGCCGCGCTCGCCGCGCTTCTCGCTTCCACCGCCCTTACGAGCGCCGCCATGGCCCAGACCTCCGTTCCCGCACCGGCCGCCGCCGGGAGTTCGGGAGGTTTTGCGACCTCGGACGCGGCCGATCCGTATCTGTGGCTGGAAGAGGTCGACGGCGAACGGGCCATGGCCTGGGTCGAGGAACACAATGAGAAGTCGCTCGGCGTGCTGCGCGGCGATCCGCGCTTCGAGACCCTGCACCAGCAGGCGCTGGAGATCGTCCAGTCGCGCGACCGGATCCCGTCGCCGGGCTTCAACCACGACGGCACGATCGACAATTTCTGGCAGGATGCGGAGCATGTGCGCGGCATCTGGCGGACCACGACGCTGGACAGCTATCGCACCGAGACGCCGCAGTGGGAGACGATCCTGGACTTCGACGCCCTGTCGGCGGCCGAGGGCAGGAACTGGGTCTACAAGGGCGCGACCTGCCTGCCGCCGGAAGAGACGCGCTGCCTGATCTCGCTGTCTGACGGCGGCAAGGACGCGGTGACGGTGCGCGAGTTCGACCGCGCGACGCGGACCTTCGTCGCGGACGGCTTCATCCTGCCCGAGTCCAAGGGCGGGGCGTCGTGGGTGGACGAGAGCACCCTGCTGATCTCGCGCGATTTCGGTCCGGGCACCCTGACCAGTTCAGGCTATCCGATGATCCTGAAGGTGCTCAAACGCGGCCAGACCATGGACCAGGCGCAGACGGTGTTCACCGGTCAGCCGACCGATGTTTCGGTGTCGGGCTATACGCTGCGCGACGCCGACGGCGTGGTGCAGGCGACCCTGATCAACCGCGGGATCAACTTCTATGAAGGCGAGACGCACCGGCTGAACGCCGACGGCACGACAACGAAGCTGGAGCTGCCGGCCAAGTCGAACATCAACGCCCTGGTGCGCGGCCAGCTGGTGGTGACGACGGATCAGGACTGGACCGCGCCGTCGGGGCAGGAATTCAGGACCGGCGACGTCATCGCCTGGGACCTGAACCGCTGGCTGGCCGATCCGGCGACGCCGGCGCAGCTGGTCATCCGCCCGGGCGAGCGCGAGGCCATCGAGGGCATCACCGCCACCCGCAACAAACTGGTCGTGGCCCTGTACGAGAACGTGCGCGGCGGGGTCTATGTCTATGAGCCCAATCCGGCCGGCGAATGGTCGCGGACGCGGCTGGACCTGCCGCAGAACGTCAGCGTCGGCGTGGGCTCGGCCAGCGAGCGCGACGACCAGGTCTTCGTCAGCGTCAGCGGCTATCTGAACCCGTCCAGCCTGTATCTGGCCGACGCCGCGACGGGCGCGGCCGCTGTGACCAAATCCCTGCCGGCCAAGTTCGACGCCACGGGCATGACGGTCGACCAGTTCGAGGCGCGCAGCGCCGACGGGACGATGATCCCCTATTTCGTCGTCCACAGGGGCGACATGGCCATGGACGGGGCCAATCCGACACTGCTGTACGGCTACGGCGGGTTCCAGAACTCGCTGTTGCCCGGCTATTCGGCCACGGTCGGCAAGCTGTGGCTGGAGCGGGGCGGGGTCTATGTGATCGCCAATACGCGCGGCGGCGGCGAGTTCGGGCCGCGCTGGCACCAGGCGGCGCTGCAGGAGAACCGGCAGCGGTCGCACGAGGACTATCAGGCCGTGGCGCTGGACCTCATCGCGCGCGGCGTCACCAGCCAGCCGCGGCTGGGGATCATGGGCGGCTCGCAGGGCGGGCTGTTCATGGGGGCGATGCTGACCCAGCGGCCGGACCTGATCAATGCGGCGGTCATCCAGGTGCCGCTGTTCGACATGCTGCGCTTCCACAAGCTGCTGGCGGGCGCCAGCTGGATCGCGGAATACGGCAACCCGGACATTCCGGAAGAGCGGGCGTGGATCGAGCAGTATTCGCCCTATCAGCGTCTGGCGGCGGGCCAGCCCTATCCCGAGGTCTTCATCCACACCTCGACCAAGGACGACCGCGTCCATCCGGGCCACGCCCGCAAGGCGGCGGCGCGGCTGGAGGAACTGGGCTATCCGGTGCTGTTCTACGAGAACACCGACGGCGGCCACGCCGCGGGGGCCAACCTGCGCGAGACGGCCCGGCGTCTGGCGCTGGAATACACCTATCTGAGCCGCAGGCTGATGGATCAGCCGGCCCAGCAATAGATCCGAACCAACGGGGGTCCCGGCCGGCCGGGATGAGCGGAGTCAAAACATGCGCATCCTTCTGATCACGGCCTCGGCCCTCGCCCTGACGGCCTGCGCCTCCGCCGCGCCGGGGTCCGCGGACGGTGAACCGGTAAAGTGGGGGCCAGCGGCGCGGATCGCGCGCGCTGCGCCCCCGCCGCATATGCCGGCGGACCTGTCCCCCGCCGGGGTGCGCGCCGCCGACGACCATCTGGCGCTGGAGGAGGTCGAGGGGGCCGAGGCCATGGCCTTCGTGGCCGCAGAGAACGAGCGGTCTCTGGCCGCCCTGACCGGCGACCGGCGCTATGAGCCGTTCCGTCAGCAGGCCGAGGCGATCCTGACGGCGACGGACCGGATTCCGGGGCCGAGCTTCCTCGGCGAAGGGATCGGAAACTTCTGGCAGGACGCGGCCAATCCGAAGGGGGTGTGGCGGCGCACGACGCTGGAGAGCTACCGCTCGGCGACGCCGCGGTGGGAGACGATGCTGGACATCGACGCCCTGTCGCGGGCCGAGGGCAAGGACTGGGTCTGGAAGGGCGCGGACTGCCTGGCGCCCGATGAGACGCGCTGCCTCGTCAGCCTGTCCGACGGCGGCAAGGACGCGGTGGTGGTGCGCGAGTTCGACACCTCCACCGGCCTGTGGGTCGAGGACGGCTTCATCCTGCCCGAGGGCAAGCACCGGCTGGAATGGCTGGACCGGGACACGCTGCTGGTGGCCACGGACTTCGGGCCGAACACGCTGACGGAGTCGGGCTATCCGTTCATCGTCAAGTCGCTGAAGCGCGGCCAGACGCTGGCGCAGGCGACCGAAGTCTATCGCGGCGACATCGGCGACGGCGGCTATGGCGTCAGCCCGTCGGTCTATCGCGACGGCGCCGGCGCGGTGCAGGCCGTCCTGATCAGCCGGCCGCTGGACACCTTCCGCGGCGAGACCTGGGAGCTGGTGGACGGCCAGCCCGTCAAGCTGCGCCTGCCTGAGCGGGTCAACGTCCGGGGCGTGACCGGCGGGCTGCTGATCTTCTCGATCGACGAGGACTGGCGACTGTTCCCCGACCGCCCGATGCACAAGGCGGGCTCGCTGCTGGCCTACCGGCTGCCGGAACTGGGCGACCGGACGGACGCCTTCCTGATTGACGGAACGGCGACCGTGTTCGAGCCGGGCGACCGGCAGTCGCTGGAAGAGGTGGCGGTTCTGGAGGACCGGATCGTCGCCACCCTGTATGACAACGTCCGGGGCCGTCTGGTGCAGTTCGTCCCCGGCGAGCGTCCGGCCAATGTTCCGAACCGTCCCCGGCTGACCATCAAGACGTGGGATCAGTCGGCGATTCCGATTCCGGACAATGTGGCCGTGCATCTGGGCGACCGCAGCCGGTCGTCCGGCCGCATCTTCTACAGCGTCGACGGCTTCCTGACCCCGTCGACTCTCAGCCTTGCGGATACGCGGGCCGGCACGACCGCGGTCCTGCGTCAGGCCCCCGCCCGGTTCGACGCCTCGACCCACGTCGTCGAACAGTTCGAGGCGACGTCGTCGGACGGGACGAAGATTCCGTATTTCGTGGTCCGGCCGAAGGATCTGGTCATGGACGGGCGCGCCCCGACGATCATCTACGGCTACGGCGGGTTCCAGGTGTCCAAGCCGCCGATCTACATCCCCGAGATGGGCAAGCTTTGGCTCGAGAACGGCGGGGTCTACGTCAACGCCAACATCCGCGGCGGCGGCGAGTTCGGTCCGGCCTGGCACCAGGCGGTGTTGAAGGAGAACCGGCAGCTGGCGTTCGACGACTATGCGGCCGTCGCGCGCGACCTGCAGGCGCGTGGCGTCACCTCGCCGCGCCGCACCGGGATCTACGGCCGGTCGAACGGCGGAGTGCTGACCTCGGTGGCCATGACCCAGCATCCGGAACTGATCAATGCGGCGGTGATCGAGAGCCCGCTGATCGACATGCTGCGCTATCACGAACTGCCCGCCGGAGCGTCGTGGATCGGCGAATACGGCGATCCGCGCATCCCGGAGGAGGCGGCGTATATCGCGCGCTATTCAGCCTATCAGCATCTTCGTCCGGATACGGAGTACCCGCGCGTCTACATCACCACCAATACGCGGGACGACCGGGTGCATCCGGGCCATGCGCGCAAATTCGCCGCGCGGCTGGCCGGGCAGGGTCACGATCACCTGTATTACGAAGAGACGTCAGGCGGGCATTCCAACGACGCCGATCCGGTGGCGAACGCGCGGCGCTGGGCAAGGCACTACGTCTATCTGGCGCAGCAGCTGATGGATTGAGGGGCGGCTGCTGTCAGCGGACGCCCGGCCGGCGGGGTTGATGCAAGTGGCTGGTGGCTGGTGGCTGGTGGGTGGCCACCACCTGTGCGGTCGCGCGGATCGCGCCGCCCTTCCGCCGTCAGCGAAGCTACAATCACTAGCCCCTAGCCACTAGCCACTAGCCACCTCTCAGGCCGGCTCCAGCACTTTCGCCTTCCTGGGCTTGGGGGCCTTGGCGGGCTTTTCGGCCTTCGGAGTCTTGGCGGGCTTGTCCGCCTTCCTCGCCAGTTTCTCGGCCTTCTTCGCCTCCCGGGCGGCCTTTTTGGCGGCGCGGGCCTCGGCCTTGGCCTTGGCGGGGGCGGCGTCGGCCTCGCCGGCCAGCTCGGCCAGCAGGTCCAGGAAGCCCTCGCGCTTGCCCTTGGGCAGCAGGGCCATGATGCGCTTGTCGGCGGCCTCGACCCTGGGGCGGGCGGCGTCCAGCGCCGCCTGGCCGGCGACCGACAGGCGAACGGCCTTGGCCCGTGCATCGATGGCGGACTTTTCGCGGTCCAGCAGACCCTTGGTCGTCATGCGCGAGACGAGGTCGGCCAGGGTGGAGCGGTCGATGCCGGTGGCGCGGACCAGATCGGTCTGGGTCAGGCCCGACTTGTGGCTGACCGCCTCGAGCACGGCGAACTGGCGCTGGGTCAGACCATCCGCGCCCGTCTCTTCGGAATAGATGTCGAGCGCCAGCTGCAGCACGCGGTGCATCAGGTGACTGGGCGAGGCGCCCAGGCCGCCGGCGCGTTTCGCCTTGTTTCCGGACTTGACCATGGACCGTACCCCCTTGAACGCAGCGACAGTGCTAGCAGGCGTGTTTTACGGTTTGACGACGGACGATATGCGCCCGGGCCCCCGGCCGGTCTAGAGGCCGGGGTCGGGCGAGACCGGGCCGGGCTCCTCGTCCCTGATCAGGTGTTTGAGGATGTAGGGGATCTGCAGCAGGCCGAAGACGCAGGCGGCGATCCAGATGAAGCCGCGGAAGGCGACCCATGTGTCGTCCGTCTGTGTGCGCCAGACGATCTCGTTGGCGATGGCCACGGTCGCGAAATACAGGCCGTAGCGCAGGGTCAGGCCGCGCCACGCGTGATCCGTGACCTTGATCGAGTCGCCCAGCAGATATTTGAACGGGTATCGGCCCAGCGGCAGCGAGCCCAGAAGCACGGCGGCCAGCAGGCCGTTCTGTATGCTGAGCTTGATCTTCAGCAGCGCCGGATCGTGGAAGAACAGGGTCAGGCCGCCGAAGACCAGGGCGAAACCGCCCATGATCATGGGCAGGGGCGCGAGCCGCCGCTCGACCGCATAGCCGACGACCAGGGCGATGGCCGAGGCGGCGACCAGAACCCAGGTGGCCTGGACGATGGCCTCGCGCCCGTCGAGGCCGCGGGCGCGCAGGAAGACATAGGCGCCGGCGAAGGCGACCAGGGCGCCGAAGTCGACGGCCTGACGGATCCACTGGCGGTTCTTCGACGGCTCGGAAGGCGTATCGGTCATGTCAGTCCTCGAGCCCCACCAGAGATCGTGAAAACGCGCGAGCGTCGAAGGGTTGCAGGTCGTCGACGCCCTCGCCGACGCCGATCAGCTTGATCGGAGCGTCCGAGGCCTGGGCGACGGGGACCAGAACCCCGCCGCGCGCGGTGCCGTCCAGCTTGGTCATGACCAGACCGGAGACATAGGCGGTGCGGCCGAAAATCTGTTCCTGGGCCAGGGCGTTGCGGCCGACGGTGGCGTCCAGCACCAGAAGCGTCTCGTGCGGAGCCTCCGGATCGATCTTCTTCAGCACGCGCACGATCTTGAGCAGTTCGTCCATCAGGGCGGACTTGTTCTGCAGCCGGCCGGCAGTGTCGATCAGGACGACATCAAAACCCTCGGCCTTCGCCCGTGTGTAGGCGTCGAAGGCCAGGCCTGCGGGATCGGCGCCGTCGCGCCGGCTTTCGAAGGTCGCGCCGGCGCGCTCGGACCAGACCTTCAACTGCTCGCGGGCGGCGGCGCGGAAGGTGTCGCAGGCCACGATCATGACCTTGGCGCCCTGTCCGGTCAGGTCGGCGGCGATCTTGCCCAGGGTGGTGGTCTTGCCCGAGCCGTTGACGCCGACGAACAGGGTGACGAAGGGGCGGGGGCCGCCCAGGGGCTCGTAGCGGGCCTCGTGATTGACCAGTTCGGCGGCGACGGCCTCGGCCAGGGCCTCCTTGACCTCGCGCTCGTTCGAGCCGACGCCGAAGCGCAGTTCGCGGAAGCGGGCGACGATGCGGTCGGTGGCGGCGGGGCCCAGGTCGCTTTCCAGCAGGTGCTCTTCCAGCTTGTCGAGCGCCGCTTCGCTGAGCGGTTCCCTGACGAAGGCGGCGACGACCTGCTCGGTCATCTGTTTCGAGGACCGGGAAAGCCCCTCGCTCAGCCGCGAGAGCCAGCCCTTTTTCGGCGTATCATTCATGCCTTGGCTTTAGCTGGCGCGTTGAGACAGGTCACGGGCAATCGTGGCGCGAGCCGGCCTTTGCCTCTAAATGAGCATTGAACCGCAGGAACCGTCGCTTGCCCAAGACCCATCCGTTCCATTCGTCCCGCACCCACGGCTTCGTCCGCGTGGCCGCCGCGACGCCGGTCGTGCATATCGCCGACCCGGCCGCGAACGCGGAGGAACACGCCGCCCTGATCCGTCAGGCGGGCGGCCAGGGCGTGGACCTGATCGTCTTTCCCGAGCTGTCGCTGAGCGGCTACGCCATCGACGACCTGCTGATGCAGGACGCCCTGCTGGCCGAGGTGGAGCGGCGCATCGCCGAACTTGCCGAAGTGGCGGACGAGGCGGGAGTGGTCGCGGTGATCGGCGCGCCGCTGCGCAACGGCGACGCCCTGTACAACTGCGCCGTGGTGCTGGGGTCGGGGTCCGTGCTGGGCGTCGTGCCCAAGACCTATCTGCCGAACTACCGCGAATATTACGAGAAACGCTGGTTCGCGCCGGCGGCCAGCCGGTCCGAGGACGTGATCGTCCTCAATGGCGAGACGATCGATTTCGCACCCGGACTGGTGTTCGAGGCGGCCAACCGCCCGGGCTTCGTCTTCGCCGCCGAGATCTGCGAGGACTTCTGGGCGCCCTTGCCGCCCTCGACGCGGGCGGCCCTGGCCGGGGCGCGCATCCTGCTGAACCTGTCGGCGTCCAACATCGTCATAGGCAAGGCCGATGAACGCGCCCTGCTGTGCGCCAGCCAGTCGACGCGGGCGCAGGCGGCCTATGTCTTCACCGCCTCCGGCTGGGGCGAAAGCACCACCGATCTGGCCTGGGACGGGCAGGCGACGATCCACGAACTGGGGGCGAAACTGGCCGAGGGCGAGCGGTTCTCGCTGGAGAGCCACCTCACCGTCGCCGATATCGACGTCGAGCGGATCGGTCTGGACCGGCTGCGCAACGGCACCTTCGCCGACTGCGCGCGGATCGAGGGCGAACCGGCGACGGTCGTTCCGTTCGAGGCCCGTGAAGGCGGGGCGGCTGGCGACCTGATCCGTCCCCTCGACCGCTTCCCCTTCGTCCCGGACGATCCCGCCCGTCTGGATCAGGACTGTTTCGAGGCCTTCAACATCCAGGTGCAGGGGCTGATGCGCCGGATGAAGGCGACCAATGGCGAGCGCGTCGTGATCGGCGTCTCGGGCGGGCTGGATTCGACCCAGGCCCTGCTGGTCGCCTGCCGGGCCTTCGACCGGCTGGAGCTGCCGCGCTCGAACATCCTGGGCTTCACCATGCCGGGGTTCGCGACTTCGGAGGGGACGAAGTCAAACGCCTGGAAGCTGATGGAGGCGCTGGGGGTCGCCGGGTCCGAGATCGACATCCGTCCCGCGGCGACCCGGATGCTGGGCGACATCGGCCACGCCTTCGCCATGGGCGAGCCGGTGCACGACATCACCTTCGAGAATGTGCAGGCCGGTCTGAGGACGGACTATCTGTTCCGGCTGGCCAACCAGCACCACGCCTTCGTGCTGGGCACGGGCGATCTGTCGGAGCTGGCGCTGGGCTGGGCCACTTATGGCGTCGGCGACCATATGAGCCACTACAACGTCAATGGCGGGGTGGCCAAGACGCTGATCCGGCACCTGATCCGCTGGGTGGCGGCGAAGGAGCATTCGGGCGAGGCGGCGGCGGTGCTGAACGCCATTCTGGATACGGAGATTTCACCCGAACTGGTGCCGGCCGGCGCCGACGGGAAGATCCAGTCCACCGAGGGGACGGTCGGCCCGTATGCGCTGAACGACTTCTTCCTGTTCTACGTCACCCGCTTCGGGCTGAAGCCGTCGAAGGTGGCGTATCTGGCGCATCAGGCGTGGAAGGACGCGGCGACCGGCCACTGGCCCAGCGCCATGCCCGAGGCCGAGCGGATTTCGTACGACCTGCCGGTCATCAAGACCTGGCTGCGGAAATTCCTGATCCGCTTCTTCCAGACCAGCCAGTTCAAGCGCTCGGCCCTGCCCAACGGGCCCAAGGTGGTCACCGGCGGCTCGCTGTCGCCGCGCGGCGACTGGCGGGCGCCGTCGGACGCCACGGCGCGGGTGTGGCTGGATGAGCTGGACGCGAACGTTCCGGACTGAAGAGTGGCTAGTGGCTAGTGGCTGGTGGCTGGCCACCGCCTGCGTCGCTGTGCTGACCGCGTCGCCCTTCCGCCGTCAGTGAAGCTACAATCACCAGCCACTAGCCACCAGCCACCAGCCACCAGCCACTTCGCTACGGCAGCTCGTTCAGGAACGGGAAGATCGCCGCCTTGACCTCGGGCTCGTCCAGCATGGGGGCGTGGCCGATGCCGGGGGCCTCGACATAGTCCATCTTCGGGGCGCGTTTGCGCATCTTCGCTGCGATGTCGGCGCTCAGCAGGTCCGAGGTCTCGCCGCGCACCAGCAGGACCGGGCGGCCCTTCGTCAGGCGGGTGAACATGGGCCACAGATTGGGGACCAGGGCTTTCGCTCCGGCCGCGCGGATCGGCACGGCGATGTCGGGGTCGTAGTCCAGCACCGGCGCGCCCTCGGTGCCGATGCGGAAGACGCGGCGGGCGAAGGCGTCCCAGTCGGCGTCCGTATAGTGGGGGAAGGCGACGGCGTTGTGCGTCTTCACATAGGCGGCGGCCTCGGGCCAGCCGGGCGTGTCGACGGGCTGGCCGGAATAGGCGGCGATGCGCATCAGCCCCTCCTTCGCCACCTCCGGGCCGATGTCGTTGAGGATGGCGCCGGCGATGACCTTCGAGCGGATGGCGGCGATGGCCATGGTGATCAGCCCGCCCATGGAGGTGCCCAGGAAGACGGCGCGCTCGATTCCCGACTGGTTCAGCAGGGCCAGGACGTCCCGGGCGTAGGTCGCGGGCTGGTAGGTCATGGGGTCGGGAGCGCGGTCCGACTGGCCGCGGCCGCGGATGTCGACGGCCAGCACCCGGCGGCCGTTCCGGGCGATCAGGGGGGCGATGGCGCCGAAATCGGCCGAGTTGCGCGTCAGGCCGTGGATGGCGATGACCGGCAGCTTCGCCGGGCCGGGGCCCGCTGCGTAGTCGCGCGCGTAGAGGCTGAGGCCGTCGGCGCTGGTCCAGCGGCGGTCGGCGAAGGTCTGGGACATGCAGGGCTCCGGGCGATCGAACCCCAGCCTATTTCATCGGAGCGGGAAATCCCACATCCGGTCTTTCCCCTAATGCCCCAGCAGGTCGCGGACGAAGGCGTCGAGGTCGCCGCCCTCGAATTTGAAGCCCGGCACGCCGGCGCGGCGCGCCGCCTCCATGTCCGACGGCTGGTCGCCGATCATGAAGCTTCGGGCCGGGTCGATGCGGTGGTCGGCGATGGCGCGCAGGAGCATGCCGGGATTGGGCTTCCGGTCCGGGTGGTCGGGGTGGATGAAGGCCTCGACCCGGCCGTGCGAATGGAAGGGGCAGGCGTAGACGGCGCCGATGATCGCGCCCCGGGCGGCCAGACGGCGCACGATCAGGGTGTTGAAGGCCTTCATCTGGTCTTCGGTGAACAGGCCCCGCGCCACGCCGGACTGGTTGGTGACGATGACGCACAGATAGCCGAGCTGGTTCAGGCGGCGGACGGCTTCGGCCGCGCCGGGGACCAGACGGAGATGTTCTTCCAGATGGGGATAGCCGGTGTCCTCGATCAGGACGCCGTCGCGATCGAGAAACACGGCGGGGACGCCGGTAGTCATGGTCCGGTCGCATACGCCGCCGTACACCCCCGTTGCAACCCGTCACGCGAAGTGACCCTTATGGATTTGGCGTGGCGGCTCCGCGTTTGGTAGGAGGCGCCACCCCGGCGCGGCTTCGGCCAGCGCCGTCCCGCCGCGTTCGCGGCCCGGACCGACCGGAGACCTTCATGACCATTCCCTTCATCGACCTGCAGGCCCAGCGCCTGCGTCTGGCCGGAAAGATCGAGGCGGCCGTCCAGGAGGCCGTCGTCGGCGGGGCCTGGGTGATGGGTCCGCAGGTGCGCCAGTTCGAGGCCGATCTGGCCGCCTTCGGCCAGGCGAAGCACGCCCTCGGCTGCGCCAACGGCACCGACGCCCTGGCCCTGCCGCTGATGGCCTGGGGGATCGGGCGCGGGGACGCCGTCTTCGTGCCCAGCTTCACCTTTGCGGCGACCGCCGAGATCGTGCCGTGGTTTGACGCCGAGCCGGTCTTCATCGACGTGGACGCGACGACCTACAACATGGACCCCGGCCACCTGGAAGCGGCCATCGAGGCGACGATCAGGGAAGGCCGGCTGAAGCCGCGCGTGGTCATCGCCGTCGACCTGTTCGGCCAGCCCGCCGACTATCCGGCCATCAGGGCGATCTGCGACAGGCATGGCCTGAAGCTGATCGCGGATTCGGCCCAGGGCTTCGGCTGCACCCTGAACGGCGAGCATCCGCTGAAGTGGGCCGACATCACCACCACCAGCTTCTTTCCGGCCAAGCCGCTGGGCTGCTACGGCGACGGCGGGGCGGTGCTGACCAATGACGACGATCTGGCCCAGCTGATCGATTCCATCCGCGTGCACGGCAAGGCCGTGGTGCGGGATCTGGAGGGCAAGACCTTCGACCACGATCCCAAATATCTGAACATGCGCATCGGCCTGAACAGCCGTCTGGACACCATCCAGGCCGCCGTCCTGATCGAGAAGCTGAAGGCGTTCGGCGAGGAGATCGAATGGCGCAACCGGATCGCGGCCCGCTACAACGAGGGTCTGCGTCCCCATGTCGCCGCCGTGCCGGACGTGCCGGCCGGCAATGTCTCCAACTGGGCCCAGTACACGATCGAGCACGAGGACCGGGACGGTCTGGCCGCCCATCTGAAAGAACAGGGCGTGCCGACGGCGGTCTATTATCCGATCCCGCTGCACCTGCAGCCGGCCTATGACATGTATCCCCGCGGGCCGCAGGGCCTGCCGGTGACCGAGCGGCTGATGCAGCGGGTGATCAGCCTGCCCATGCACGCCGACCTCGACGAGGCGACGCAGGACAGGATCATCGCGGCGGTCGCCAGCTTCCGTTAGGACAGACCCATGACCCAACACCTTCCCCCTCTCAAGGTCGGCGTCGCCGGCGTCGGCGTCATGGGACGCAACCACGCCCGCGTGCTGTCGGACATCCGCGACTTCGACCTGACCGCCGTCTTCGATCCCGATGCGGCGACCGCTGACGGGATCGCGGCCCTGTATGAGGCCCAGGCCTTCACCACGGCCGCCGATTTCGTCGCCTCGGGTCTGGACGCCGCCGTGGTCGCCACGCCCAACCGGCACCACGCCGAACTGGGCGTCGCCCTGCTGGAGAAGGGCGTCCACGTCCTGGTCGAAAAGCCGATCGCCGCCACCGTCGCCGACGCCCAGCGGATGATCGATGCGGCGAAGGCGAACGACCGGGTGCTGATGGTCGGCCAGGTCGAGCGGTTCAATCCGGCGGTGGACGCGGTCAAGCGCGCCATCGACGGCGACGAGGTCATCTCGATCCAGATCACCCGCGTCGGCCCCTTCCCGCCGCGCATGGGCGAGGTCGGAGTGGTCATCGACCTGGCGGTGCATGACATCGACATCATCCGTCATCTGACGGATTCGGAGATCGTCGAGGTCCAGCCCCAGCTGGCCCGCACCCGCGCCGAGCGCGAGGACACGGCCCTGCTGCAGTTCCGGCTGGCGAACGGAACCATCGCCCACATCACGACCAACTGGGTGACTCCCTACAAGGTGCGCACCCTTCAGGTGGCCACGATGAACAAATTCGTCGTCGCCGACCTGATCACCCGTCAGGTCACGGAGTATTTCGGCCAGCAGCCGGACGGCTCGTACCAGACCCGCGCGGTGAACAGCTGGCCGGCCGAGCCGCTGAAGAAGGAGCTCGAGGCCTTCGCCCACGCCATCCGCACCGGCGAACCGGCGGCGGTGACGGGCGAGGACGGGCTGCGGAACCTGGAAGTGGCGCTGAGGTGTCTGGGCGAATGAAGCTGGTCCCCGCGGTGCTGGAAGACCGGTTCGTCCGGCTGGAGCCGTTCGAGGACCGTCACAAGGAGCCGTTGCGCGCCGCCTGCGACGCCGATCCCGATCTGTGGGCCGCCCTCTATTACAACTCGCTGGGCGGAGAGGAATTCGACGGCGGCTGGGAGGCCATGCGCACGCAGCAGGCGAAGGGATGGCGCATTCCGTTCGCCATCATCCACGACGGCGACTGCGTGGGACTGAGCACCTTCATCACGCCGGACGCGAAGAACGCATCGGTCGAGATCGGCACGACCTACTACCGGCCCGAAGCCCGGGGCGGGGTCGTCAATCCGTCGACGAAGCGGCTGATGCTGGACCACGCCTTCGCCTGCGGCGCGGGCCGGGTCGCCTTCCAGGTCGATGCGATCAACGCCCGCAGCCGCGCCGCCATGCGAAAGCTGGGCGCGGTCGAGGAGGGCGTGATGCGCAACGACAAGATCACCTGGACCGGGCGCGTGCGCAGCTCGGTGATCTTTTCCATTCTTTCCGAGGAGTGGCCGGACGTGCGGGCGCGGCTGGATGAGCGGCTTGCGGCCTTCGGCTAGCCGCCGCCGAGTTCGAAGCAACCGGACCCCTCGTTTCCGTTCAAGGTGCGCAAATCGGGGTTGTATTCAAGCTGGCCCCACCACCTGCATCCCCAGCCATTCCGCGATCAGGGCCGGCTTTTCCGCGCCCTCGATCTCGACCGTGACCTCGTGCTTGAGCAGCCAGCGACCGCCGCCCTTGTCCTCGGCGGAGAGCAGTCTGAACCGCCCACGGACGTTCGAGCCCGCCCGCACCGGCGCGAGGAAGCGCAGTTTGTCGAAGCCGTAGTTGACGCCCATCACCACCCCCTCGAGCGGCGGCACGGCGTCATAGGTCATGGCCGACAGCAGGCTGAGCGTCAGGAAGCCGTGGGCGATGGTTCCGCCGAACGGGGTCCGGGCCGCCGCGACCGGATCGATGTGGATGAACTGACGGTCCTCGGTGACCTCGGCGAAGGCGTCGATGCGGGCCTGGTCGACGGTGATCCAGCGGCTGACGCCGATCTCCTGACCGATCAGGCCGGGCAGGTCGGAGACGGGGGTGGGCGTACCCTTGCGTTCGGTGCGGCTCATTGGGGTTCCTCAGGCGATCTGGATCAGGGGACGGGGGTGAACCGGTCTTCGATGATGGCGGCGAACAGGGCGGGGTCGACATTGCCGCCCGACAGGATGACGGCGGTGGTCCGGTCCCTCGCCTCGACCTTGCCGGACAGGACGGCGGCCAGCGACACGGCGCCGCCGGGCTCGACGACCAGTTTCAGCGTGTGGAAGGCGTAGCGGACGGCCTCGGCCACCTCGGCGTCGGAGACGGTCTCGACCCGGTCGACGCGGCGGTTGATGGGGAAGGTCAGCTCGCCCGGCCGGTCGGTCATCAGGGCGTCGCAGATGGTGCCCTTCGCCGGGGCGTGGGTCAGGCGTTCGCCCGCGGCGATCGACAGCTGCATGTCGTTGTAGTCGCGCGGCTCGACCGCGATCACCGGCGTCTTGGGGGACAGGGCGGCCATGGACAGGTTGATCCCGGCGATCATGCCGCCGCCCGAGGCCCCGCAGACCAGCTGGTCCAGCGGCGCCTCGGCCTGTTCCATGATCTCCAGCCCGATGGTGCCCTGGCCCTCGATGACGAAGGGGTCGTCGAACGGGCGGACCAGGATGGAGCCGCGGGTGCGGGCGATCTCCTCGCCGATGTCCTCGCGGCTTTCGGTATAGCGGTCGTACATCCGCACCTCGCCGCCGAAGCCGATGACGCCGTCGACCTTCACCTTCGGGCTGTCGGCGGGCATGACGATGACGGCGCTGGTCCCCATCATCCGCGCGGCGCAGGCCACGGCCTGGGCGTGGTTGCCCGATGAATACGCCACGACGCCGCGCCTGAGCTCCTCGGGCGTCAGCCGGCTGATGCGGTTCCAGGCGCCGCGGAATTTGAAGGCGCCGGCGCGCTGCAGCGTCTCGGCCTTCATCAGGACGCGGCCGCCGAGGCGTTCGTTCAGCGCCGGGCTTTCGATCAGGGGCGTGCGGACGGCGTGGCCGAGCAGCTGGCGTGCGGCGTCCTGAACGCCGGCGAAGGAGGCGGTGTGCATCATCGAGGTTTAGCGCGAAGCGTGGCTTTGATCACCCCGGTTTGAGGTTTGGGGTGAGCGTTCTAACGTCGCCCCATGAAGTCTCTCATCCTCGCCATCGACCAGGGCACGACCTCGACCCGCGCCATCGCGTTCGAGGCTGCGCCGGAGGGGGGCCTGAGGCCCGTCGCCGTCAGCCAGATCGCGCTGGAGCAGCATTTCCCTCACTCGGGCTGGGTCGAGCATGACGCGGCCGAAATCTGGACGGCGACGCTGCAGACCTGCCGCGAGGTCATCCGCAAGGCCGGCGGCGTGTGGCGGTTCGCGGCCATCGGCATCACCAACCAGCGCGAGACCTCGGTGCTGTGGGATGCGGCGACCGGCGAGCCGCTGCACCGCGCCATCGTCTGGCAGGACCGGCGCACAGCCGCCGCCACCGGCAAACTGGCCGCCGCCGGGCATGAGCCGATGGTGCAGGCGGCGACGGGGCTGATCCTCGATCCCTATTTCTCGGCCTCGAAATTCGCCTGGTTGCTGGATGCGGTCCCGGGCGCGCGGGACCGGGCGGCGAAGGGCGAGGTCAAGGTCGGGACGATCGAGACCTGGCTGATCTGGAAACTGACGGCCGGGACGAGCCACGTCACCGATGCGACGAACGCCAGCCGCACCTCGCTGATGGATCTGGCGACGCGCGAATGGCGAAGCGATCTGGCGGAGCTGTTCCATGTGCCGATGGCGGTCCTGCCGGAAATCCGCAACTGCGCGGACAGGATGGGCGATTGCGAGCCGTCGCTGCTGGGCGCGGTGCTGCCGATCCATGGCGCGGCGGGCGACCAGCAGGCGGCGCTGGTCGGACACGGGGCGCTGAAGGCCGGGGACGCCAAGATCACCTATGGCACCGGGGCGTTTCTGGTCGCCAATGTCGGGGCGTCGCCGGTCGGCTCGACCAGCCGGCTGCTGGGGACGCTCGGCTATGCGGTCGGGGAGGACGCCGCATACGCTCTGGAAGGTTCGATCTTCTCGGCCGGGTCGGCGATCCAGTGGCTGCGCGACGGGCTGAAGGTCATCACGGAGTCGCGCCAGTCCGAGGCGATGGCGCAGGGACTGAAGGACAACGGCGGCGTCTATCTGGTGCCCGGTTTCACGGGACTGGGCGCGCCGTGGTGGGAGCCGGAGGCGCGGGGCACGATCACCGGTCTGACGCGGGACAGCGGCCCGGCCCATATCGTGCGGGCGGGGCTGGAGTCGCTGGCCTACCAGACCCGCGACCTGCTCGACGCCCTGGCGAAGGACGGAGCGCCGCCGCTGAAGGTGCTGAAGGTCGACGGCGGGGTCACCGCCAACGCCTTCGCCATGCAGTTCGTCGCCGACATCTGCGACGTCGTGGTCGAGCGGCCGGCGTTTCAGGAGATGACGGCGCTGGGGGCGGCCAAGCTGGCGGCGCTGGGCGTCGGCCTGATCGGCGATCTGGAGGATCATCCGGTCGATCCGCCCGCGCGCTGGACGCCGCACATGGAGGCGGCCGAGCGCGAGCGGCTGCTGAAGGGCTGGCGCGGGGCGGTGCGGGCCGCCATCATCGCCGCGAACCCGGACGAAGCATGACCCGACCAGACCTTTCCGACGCCCCGTCTTCCGATGCGCCGTCTTCCGACGCCCAGGCGACCTTCTCCGGTACGCGCGAGGTCGACCCCCGCTATGCGCTGGACGAGGCGGCGCTGGACCGCTGGCTGGCGGCGAACGTGGAGGGATACGCCGGACCGCTGACCATACGGCAGTTCAGGGGCGGGCAGTCGAACCCGACCTATGAGCTGGCGACGCCGGGCCGGACCTATGTGCTGCGGCGCAAGCCTCCGGGGACGCTGCTGGCCAGCGCCCATGCGGTGGACCGGGAGTTCACGGTCATCTCGGCCCTTCACAGACACGGATATCCGGTCGCCCGGCCATATGCTCTGTGTACGGATGATGGCGTCATCGGCTCGATGTTCTACGTCATGGACAAGGTCGAGGGGCGGGTGCTGTGGGACCTGAAACTGCCCGGGATGGAGCCTTCGCAGCGGCGCGCCATCTATGACGCCCAGGTGGATACGCTGGCGGCGCTGCACGCCTTCGACCCCGTGGCCATCGGCCTGGGCGACTATGGCCGGCCCGGCAACTATTTCGAACGGCAGGTCGGGCGGTGGACGAAACAGTACCGGGCGTCGGAGATCGATCCGATCCCGGCCATGGACCGGCTGATTGAATTCCTGCCCGCCACCCTGCCGCCGGAAGGGCCGACGCGGATCGTGCATGGCGACTTCCGCCTCGACAATCTGATCCTCGCGCCGGATGCGGCCGAGGTGCGGGCGGTGCTGGACTGGGAGCTGTCGACGCTCGGCGATCCGATGGCGGACTTTTCCTATCTGCTGATCGCCTGGGTGATCCCGGCGACGGCGCGCAACGGGCTGGCCGGGGCCGATATCGAGGCGCTGGGCATTCCGTCGGTCGAGCAGACGGTCGGGCGCTATGTGCAGCTGACCGGGGCTGCGCCGCAGAATCTGGACTGGCTGTTCGCCTACAATCTGTTCCGGCTGGCGGCCATCTGTCAGGGCATCGCCGGGCGGGTGCGCGACGGCACCGCCGCCAGCGAACACGCGCGCACCATGGCGGCGCAGGTTCCCATGCTGGCGGCAGGGGCGTTGAGCTTCGCGAAAAAGGCCGGGGCCTGAAGCCTAGCGCGGCGGCAGGACGGCGCCGTTGAGGATGCGCCGATCGACCTTGCGTTGAACGAGGATGGCGACGGCTTGATGGGGTTCGCGCGTCGCCGGCAGGGCGTAGAGGCGCGGCTGGCCGGTCCAGTCGCCGAGGGTCCGGACCGAACGCACGACATTGGTGTGGCGCACGCTGCGGCCGCGGTTGTCGCCGCCTTCGATCTCCACCGTCTGCGGGCCGGGCGTATAGGTCACGGCCACGACCTCCGCCCCGCCGTCCGGAGCCGGGCCGGAGCCCACTCCGACCTGATCGCCGGTGTCCCGGAATTCGATCTCGGGCGGGAAGATGCGGCGCGCCGCCTCCTCGTCGATGGCGGATTGCAGCGCCGCGCCGCCGACGCCCACGACCTGACGGCGGCCGTCGATCACGACCTGGGGCGTCGAGACGGCGCGCAGGCGCAGGGAACGACGGTAGGCGCGCTGACGCTGGGCGAACTCGGGCCGGGCGAAGGTGTCCTGCCAGCCCAGATAGTCCCAGTAGTCGACGGCGTAGGTCAGGGCGATGACGCCGGGCTCGTCGGCCACGGCCTCGACGCGGGCGTTGGCCTCGGGGCAGCCGGCGCAGCCCTGGGCCGTGAACAGTTCGACGACGACGGGCTCGGGCCGCGGCGCATCGCGGTGGACGACGCGCCTCGTCGCCGGCTGGGCTCCCGCTCCCGCCGCCAGCAGTGCGGCCGCCAAAGCCGCCGCAGGGATGATCCAGCCCCTCGTCATGGCGGCGAGGTTAATCACGGCGGGCGAAAACGCGCCGCTCATTTTCGCGTGAAGGCCGAATGGCCGGGACCCTCAGACGCGCCCCCTAGACCCGGATGTCGAGCAGGGCGCCCGGACGGGTGGGGCGTTCCTCGAAGGCGGCCGGGGTCGGTTGCGGCGCTGCCGTGGCCAAGCTCGGCCCGGCGGCGGGGCCTTCGGCCTTTTCCAGCGCGGCCTTGAAGAAGTCCGAGCGCGAGGCGCGCACCGGTGACTGTCCGGCGGGATGGGTCGGGAACAGGGTCGAGGGCAGGTCGGGACGAATCGAACTCATGCCGACAGGGTTAATCAAATCCGTCGGAAATGGGTTAACGCGGACCTATCGGCGGGATGTCGCCGTGGGCAGGGGGCGAGGCGGGGCCTGGATGGCGGCGACCATCCGCTCGATCTCGGCGTCGTCGACGAGCGGGCCGGACGACTTGGCCACGACCTGGCCCATGGCGTTGACGGCGAAGGTCTCGGGCGCGCCGGTGATGCCCAGATCCAGCCCGGCCCGGCCGTCGCGGTCGACCAGGACCATGGAATAGGGATCGCCGAGTTCGTCGAGGAAGGCGCGGGTGTCGGCCGGCTCGTCCTTCCAGGCCACGCCGACGACGGCGACGCCGCGCGCCTTCAGCGCCATCAGCTTCGGATGCTCGACCCGGCAGGGCAGGCACCAGCTGGCGAAGACGTTGATCAGCATCGGCTTGCCGACGCCGGCGGTCTTGAGATCGACATGGCCGGGGCCGGGGATGACGCCGTTCAGGATCGGCAGCACGGTCTCGGGGACCGACTGGCCGACGAGGGCGTCCGGCTTGACGGCCGGATCGCGCTTCAGCGACCAGCCGATGAACAGGGCGGCCAGGGCGGCGAGGATCACCAGCGGAATAACGGAAAGCCAGCGGCTCATTTCTGGGGCGCTGTCCGAGCGCGCGCCTCGGGCGCGTCCTTGTCGAGCTGTTTCAGTTCGGCGTTCCAGCGACGCGACGCGACGACGGCGCGAACGGCCAGCCCGGCGAGGACGGCGGCGCTGATCCCCCAGGCGGGCCAGACGAAGGCGGCGTAGGCGCCCATGTCGAGGTCGATCATCTTCAGGCCTCCCCTTCTCAGACGTCCATGGCGCGGCGGGCGCGCAGGGTCAGCACCCGGCGCCGGACGATCTCGGTACGGATCGAGGTGATCCAGATGGCGAGGAAGAGGACGCCCCAGGCCGCCATCATGGTCAGCAGGGGGGTCAGGAAGACGGCCGGCATGGACGGGCCGTCCGCTCTCAGCAACGACGCGGGCTGGTGCAGGGTGTTCCACCAGTCGACCGAGAATTTCACGATCGGCAGATTGACCAGACCGACCAGCCCCAGCACGGCGGCGGCGCGGGCGGCCTTCGCCTCGTCGTCGATCGAGGCGCGCAGGGCCATGTAGCCGACGTAGAACAGGAACAGGATCAGCACCGACATCAGCCGCGCGTCGCCCCAGGCCCACCAGGCGCCCCACATCGGCCTGCCCCACAGGCTGCCGGTGACCAGGGCCAGCAGGGTGTAGGCCGCGCCGGGCAGGGCCGCCGCGCGCGCCGCGGCGTCGGCCAAAGGATGGCGGAACACCAGGGCGAAGAAGCTTGAGACGCCGAGGGCCGCATAGATCATCAGCCCGACCGAGGCGGCGGGAACGTGCACGAACATGATCCGCGCCGTGTCGCCCTGCTGGTAATCCTCGGGCGCGGCGAAGGCGAGCCAGGTCCCGACCAGCAGCAGCACGGCGGCCGCCGCCCACAGAACCGGCGTGAGAGGGCGGGTGAAGCGCAGGAAGCGGTCGGGATTGGCGAGGCCGAACATGTCGCGCCGATTACGCGTCGGCCGCGCGTGCGGCAAGCGGCGCGGGGTCGCGGGCTGCATTACCAAGCCTTAAGTGGCGCGGACGAAAGCCTGGCCGTAGAGGCGTATCACCGTTCATCCACGCACAGTCTCCCCGATGTCACGCAACCTCGCCGCCGCCTCCGCTGCCGTTTTCGCACTCGCCGCCTTCGCCGATCCCGTCCTGGCCCAGGACGCCGCGGCCGGCCCCACGCCGGCCCCGGAAAACTGGGGCGTGGCCCTGGCGCGGGACGCCCGGGCCTTCCACGACGCCATTCTTGACAGCCACCCCGGCCCGGTCGACGTCGAGAACCCCGGTTTCAACGCCCGCCTGGAGGCCGGTCTGGCGACGGCGTTGGACCGGGCGCGGACGGCGGACAGCCATGAGGCGTGGTATTTCGCCCTTCAGGCCTACGCCGCCTCGTTCGACGACGGCCATCTGGGACTGTCGGACTGGGCCGGCATGGGGCATGTCTGGACCGCGGGCTGGCCCGGCTTCCTGACCGGCCTGCGCTCCGGGCCGGACGGAGAGCGCCACGAGGTGGTGTTCAGCCGCGATCCCGCGGCTCCGCCGGAAGGGGCTGTCCTGATCGGCTGCGACGGCCGGCCCGCCGAGGCGCTGGCCGGGGAGATCATCGGCCAGGGCGCCGGCCGCTGGTCCCTGGCGTCGCGCCGCGCGATCTTCGCCTCCACCCTGTTCGTGGATCAGCACAATCCGTGGGTGCGGCGCGCCGAACACTGCGAGTTCCAGGTCGGAGCGGACGTGCGCGGCTACGTCCTGACGTGGCGCGACTTGCCGAACGCCGTCCGCGACGAGGGTTTCGCGGCCGCGCGCAGCCCCCGCTTCAGGTCGCCGATCGAATTGCGGACGTGGAGCGGCGGCCAGTGGATCGGCCTGGGCGGTTTCAACGGCGATCCGGCCAGCGCCGACGGCATCGCCCTGACCACTCTTCAGGCCGCGGTCGAGGCCCGGGCGGACGAGATTCGCGACGCGTCGGCCGTGGTATTCGATCTGCGCGGCAACGGCGGCGGGTCCTCGGCCTGGATCAATGCCCTGGCCCGGACGCTTTGGGGCGAGGCCGAGGTCAGGGCCCGGGCGCCCCGGTCTCTCGCCGTGGACTGGCGCGCCTCGGAAAAGAACATCGCCATGATCGAGGAGTACCGGGTGCTGATGGGCTCGAACCCCGAGGTCCTGGCCTGGCTGACCGCGGCCGGCGACGGCATGCGCGCCGCGCGCGCCGAAGGCCGGCCGTTGTGGCGTGAGCCCGAGGAAGAGGACGCGCCGCCCGCCCCGCCCGCCGGACCGACCCCGATGAAGGCGCGGACCTGGGTCCTGACCGACGCCGGCTGCGCCTCGGCCTGCCTCGACGCCGTCGATCTGCTCAAGGCCCTGGGCGCGACCCATGTTGGACAGGAGACCTCGGCGGACACGGTCTACATGGAGGTGCGCGAGGAGCCTCTGCCTGATGGTCGCGTCACCGCCCGGATTCCGGTGAAGGTCTATCGCGGCCGCCCGCGCGGCGACAACGAGACCCTCGTTCCGGTCCACAGGTGGACTGGCGATCTTTCAGACAGCGTGGGGATCGAAGCCTGGCTCGCGGAGCTGGACGAGGCGGCCGCAAGCCGTTAGGCCGGATTCATGACCGACGACGTGACAAAAGACAGCAACGGCAACATCCTGGCCGATGGCGACAGCGTGACCCTGATCAAGGATCTGAAGGTCAAGGGCTCGGGCGGGGTGACGCTGAAGCGCGGCACGCTGGTGAAGAACATCCGGCTGACCGGCGACACCGACGAGATCGAGGCCAATGTCGAAAAGGTGCGCGGCCTCGTGCTGCGGACAGAGTTCGTCAAGAAGGCCTGAGCGGGGGCTAGCCCTGCGCATTGCGGATCGCCGCCGCCGCCGCGAAGGGCGTGACCACCGCGGCGAACAGCACATAGGCGAAAAGGAAGGCGAGGGCCGGGGCGGGCGACAGACCGTTCGCCGCCCGCTCCAGCGCGCCCGCGCCGAACACCACCGGCGGGATGAACAGCGGCAGGACCACGACCGCGATCAGCAGGCCGCCGCGGCGGGCGCCGAGGGCGAGGGCCGCGCCGAGGGCGCCGGTCAGGGCGAAGCCGAGGGCGCCGATCAGGGCCGACAGGCCGACCAGCGGCGCCAGGGCGGGCGGCAGGCCGAGCGTGACGGCGGCGACGGGGGCTGTCAGGGCCAGGGGCGCGCCGACGGCCAGCCACTGGGCCTTGGCCTTGGTCAGGACGACCAGTTCCAGCGGGACGGGGCCGAGCGCGATCAGGTCGAGGGCGCCGTCCTCGAGGTCGCGTTCGAACAGCCGCTCCAGCGACAGGATCGACGACAGGGCCAGGGCCAGCCAGGCGATCCCGCCCGCGACCGGCTTCAAGCTCGCCGGATCGCCGCCCGCCGCCAGCGGGACCAGGACCGTCAGGCACAGGAAGAAGCCGCAGGCCAACAGGGGGCCGCCGCCGCCGGCCCAGGCGAGGGCGACCTCGCGCCGCCACAGGACCATCAGGGCCCTCATCGACCCGCCCCTATGTCGAGCGAGCGGGCGGGCAACGGCAACGGATCGTGGACGGCGGCGATCAGACCGCCGCCCTTGTCCAGATGGGCCTGCATCAAAAGGCCGATCGCGGCGCGCCAGCGGGCGTCCAGCGGGGCGAAGGGCTCGTCCAGCAGCCAGATCGGGCGCGGCGAGGCGATCAGCCGGGCGAAGGCGAGGCGGCGGCGTTGGCCGGCCGACAGTTTGCGCACCTCCAGATCCAGCAGGGGCTCCAGCGCCAGCACGTCGACAGCGGCGGCGATCCCGTCGGCGGTCGCGCCCGACCACCGGGCCTGAAACGTCAGCTCGTCGCGGGCGCGGCGGCCGGTCTTCAGCCCGTCCAGATGGCCCAGCCAGTGGATGTGACTGGCGCGCGCCTCGGCCGGCTCGACCTCGGCGAAGGCGATGGCCCCGGCGTCGGGGCGGATGAAACCGGCCAGGGTCCGCAGCAGGCTGGTCTTGCCCGCGCCATTGGCGCCGGTCAGGGCCAGGGCCTCGCCGGAGGCGAGCGACAGGGACAGGTCGCGGAACAGGATGCGTTCGCCGCGGGAGACGGTCAGGGAGGAGGTCGTCAGCATCGGTGACCTCTCCAGTTGCGAATCTCTCTCAATACCCTTGCGGACGACGCGGGTACATGGACTGAGCCCGGAACCCTCGTTATATCCGGCCTCGCCGCAGCAGGCGATCGTCGCGCGCGACGGGGACCTGTGCGCCCCGCCGCAAGCCGCGCGTTCGTGCAACCGGATTGTCGGGCGGCGTTGACCAGAGGAAGCCTCTCCATGCCGTCGAACGACAGCCTCAAGACCCGTCAGGACCTTTCCGTCGGGCGCAAGAAATACGCCTATTACAGCCTTCCGGCCGCCGAGGAAGCCGGTCTGGCCGGGATTTCCCGTCTGCCGCGCTCGATGAAGGTGCTGCTGGAGAACCTGCTGCGCAACGAGGACGGGGTTTCGGTCACCGAGGCCGACCTGCGCGCCGTCGCCGCCTGGATCGAGAACAAGGGCTCGGTCGAGCACGAGATCGCCTTCCGCCCGGCCCGCGTCCTGATGCAGGACTTCACCGGCGTGCCCGCCGTGGTCGACCTGGCCGCCATGCGCGACGCCATGTCGGCGCTGGGCGCCGATCCGACGAAGATCAATCCGCTGAACCCCGTCGATCTGGTCATCGACCACTCGGTCATGGTCGACCATTTCGGCACGCCGGGCGCCTTCAATCAGAACGTCGAGCGCGAATACGAGCGCAACATAGAACGATACAAGTTCCTGCGCTGGGGCTCGTCGGCCTTCAATAATTTCCGCGTCGTGCCTCCCGGCACGGGCATCTGCCACCAGGTGAACCTGGAGAACCTGGCCCAGACCGTCTGGACGCTGGAAGAGGGCAAGAAGACCGTCGCCTATCCCGACACCGTGGTGGGCACCGACAGCCACACGACCATGATCAACGGTCTGGCCGTTCTGGGCTGGGGCGTCGGCGGCATCGAGGCCGAGGCGGCCATGCTGGGCCAGCCGATCCCGATGCTGATCCCCGAAGTGATCGGCTTCAAACTGACCGGCGCCATGTCCGAGGGCACGACGGCCACCGATCTGGTGCTGACCGTCACCCAGATGCTGCGCAAGAAGGGCGTGGTCGGCAAATTCGTGGAATTCTTCGGACCCGGCGTGACCAGCCTGACGATCGAGGACCAGGCCACCATCGCCAACATGGCCCCGGAATACGGCGCCACCTGCGGCTTCTTCCCGGTGTCGCGCGCGACCATCGACTATCTGACCGCCACGGGCCGCGACAAGGCGCGCGTCGCGCTGGTCGAAGCGTACGCCAAGGCCCAGGGCCTGTGGATCGACGAGACCTCGGAAGACCCTGTCTTCACCGACGTGCTGGAACTGGACATGGGCACGGTCGTGCCGTCGCTGGCCGGCCCCAAGCGTCCGCAGGACAAGGTCGAGCTGACCGTCGCCGCCCCGGCCTTCGAGACCGCCCTGGGCGAGGTCTTCAACCGCCCGGTCGACGCCCCGCGCGTTCCGGTCGAGGGTGAAAAGTTCGACCTCGGCGATGGCGATGTGGTCATCGCCGCCATCACCAGCTGCACCAACACCTCCAACCCGTCGGTCCTGATCGCCGCCGGCCTGGTGGCGCGCAAGGCCCACAAGCTGGGCATGAAGGTCAAGCCGTGGGTCAAGACCTCGCTGGCCCCCGGTTCGCAGGTGGTCACCGACTATCTGACCACCGCCGGCCTGCAGGCCGATCTGGACGCGCTGGGCTTCAACCTGGTCGGCTACGGCTGCACCACCTGCATCGGCAACTCGGGCCCGCTGGCCGAGACCATCTCGAAGGCGATCAACGACAACGGCCTGGTCGCGACCTCGGTGCTGTCGGGCAACCGCAATTTCGAGGGCCGCGTGAACCCCGACGTCCAGGCCAACTACCTGGCCTCCCCGCCGCTGGTCGTGGCCTACGCCCTGGCCGGTTCGATGCGGATCGACATCTCCAGGGATCCGATCGGCAAGGACAAGAAGGGCAAGGACGTCTTCCTGAAGGACATCTGGCCGACCTCGAAGGAGATCGCCGACATCCAGAAGAAGTCGGTCACCCCGGCCATGTTCGCCAAACGCTATGGCGACGTCTTCAAGGGCGACCAGCACTGGCAGAACATCCAGGTCGAGGGCGGCCAGACCTACGCCTGGGACGAGGCCTCGACCTATGTGGCCAACCCGCCCTATTTCGAAGGCCTGTCGATGGAGCCGGCGCCGGTCGCCGACATCGTCGAGGCCCGCGTTCTGGCCATCTTCGGCGACTCGATCACCACCGACCACATCAGCCCGGCCGGTTCGATCAAGAAGACCTCGCCCGCCGGCGTCTATCTGTCGAACCGCGGCGTCGATGCGCTGGACTTCAACAGCTACGGCGCCCGCCGCGGCCACCACGAAGTCATGATGCGCGGCACCTTCGCCAACATCCGCATCCGCAACAAGATCACCCCTGACATCGAGGGCGGCGTCACGCGCCACTTCCCGTCTCAGGACACGATGTCGATCTACGACGCTGCGATGAGGTACCAGTCCGAGGGCCGGCCGCTGGTCGTGTTCGCGGGCAAGGAATACGGCACGGGCTCGTCGCGCGACTGGGCGGCCAAGGGCACCCGCCTGCTGGGCGTGCGCGCGGTCATCGCCGAGAGCTACGAGCGCATCCACCGCTCCAACCTGGTCGGGATGGGCGTGGTCCCGCTGCAGTTCAAGGCCGAGGGCTGGCTGCGTCTGGGCCTGACCGGCGAGGAGATCGTCACCATCCGCGGCCTGTCGGACGCCAACGTCGGCCGCCTGCGTCCGCGTCAGGACCTGTGGGTCGAGCTGTTCCGCCCGTCGGATGGCAAGATGGCCCGCTTCCCGGTCCGCTGCCGCATCGATAACCAGACCGAGCTGGATTATTTCAAGGCCGGCGGGGTCATGCCCTATGTGCTGCGCAACCTGGCGCGCGGTTCGGCGGAGTAGGCTCAGGCAACAAGGCTCCGCGAGCCGGGTGACGGCAAAAAAAGACGAGGGCCGGCGGAGCGATCCGCCGGCCCTTTTTCCTGCGCGGCCCCTCGCGATTGCTCAGGGTTTCCTCATGACGCCCCGAATGGCGTCGGCCAGACTGGCGGCGGTCCGTTGCTGGACGAAGGAGCGAAGACATGAGCCGATCAGGCGAGAAGAGTTGGGCGTTTCGGGCGGGGATCGCCCTGGCGGCCGTCACGTCGTTTCTGACCGTATGGACCACCATCGTCCGCGATGACGGCTCCGGCGCGGGCTATTTCATGCTGATCCTGGCAGCGGGCGTCGGAGGGTTCGCAACGATGCTCCAGCCCGCGGGCATGGCGCGGACGATGGCGGGGGTGGCCGTCATGCAGGCTGCGCTCGGCCTCCTGACCGCCACCGCGCCCTCAACGGCGAGTCTGCCGGGCGGACCCATGAGGGTTCTGGTTTTCAGCGGTGTATTTTCGTTGCTCTGGCTGGCCTCGGGGGCGCTTTTCCTTGTCGCTGACAGGGCAGGCCGGAGCCGGACGCCCTCCAGCCTGTAGGCGGCGCCCCTTAGCCCCGCGTGGCGTTGTGCGGGCCGCGGTCGCGGGGATTGCGGCCGAAGGCCTGGTCGCAGATGGCGCGGCCGAACTCTTCCGAGACCATCATCTGACGGTCGCCGAGCAGGCCGCCGACCCGGCCCTGAGCGCTGGTCGCCACGGAGACGGGGAAGCGGCCGACGACGCGGTCGCCGTGGGACGGATCGACGAACTCGACCGTGCCCGAAAGGGTGTGGACGCCGTCGCCGTTCAGCAGGACGCCGAGCCGGTCGGCGCGATGAAGTTGGTCGATGTGGATGCGGACGTTGATGGGCGCCGTCCCCCACATGCAGCGTTGCAGCTCCTTGTGGACCTCGTCGGAGAAGGTTTCGGAGAAGTCGTCCTCCGCGTTCAGCCAGTCGCTGGACATGCTGATGCTGCCGACCTGTGCGGTTTCCTGCAGGCCGATCGGCAGGGCGACGGGCGGGCCGCCCTGGACGACCGGCGCGCAGGCGGCGGTGGTCAGCAGGATGGCGGCGGCGAGGACGGCGGCGGACTTCATTTGAGGCTCCCGATTGGCCCCCAAGCTTTAGCGTAGCAGTGGGTGAACGCCGGATGAACCGCGTTCGCCGGGAGATTACATCGGCGTAAGGCGGGTGCTAGCGGCCGAACACCTCGACGCCGATCTCGCCGTCCTTGGTCAGCCAGGCGCGCTTCATGCCCTGACTGTTGAAGGGGTGGGCGATATTGCCGTCCCGGTCCAGGGCGATCAGGCCCCCGTCGCCCCCCATGGCTCCGATCTCGTCGATGACGGCGCGGCCGGCCTCGGCGAGGGTCTGGCCCGCCCCGACGCGCCAGCTGACCTGGGCGCAGGCGGCGACGCGGATGAAATATTCGCCCTGTCCCGTACCCGAGACGGCGACGCGGCCGTCGGCCCAGCTGCCGGCGCCGGGGATGGGGGTGTCGCCGACGCGGCCCGGCATCTTGCCGAAGACGCCGGCGGTCGATGTGGCGGCCGCCAGCCGCCCCTGATCGTCCAGCACGCAGCAGCCGACGGTGCCGTGGCTGAGCGTCCCGGGCGGATGATTGTCCTCGCCCTGGCCGGCCCGGGTGAACCAGGCCTCCTCGTCGGTGATCATGTCCAGGCCCTGGTCGAGGGCGAACAGGGCCGCGCCCTCGCCGGCCAGCATGACGTGGGGGGTGCGGTCCATGACGGCGCGGGCGGCGACGACGGGGTTGCGGAAGCCCTGCAGGGCGGCGACGGCGCCGGCCTTGCGCGTCGCGCCGTCCATCAGGCTGGCGTCCAGCTCATACGCCCCGGCCAGATTGGGCGAGGCGCCGCGGCCCGCGACATAGAGGCCCGAGTCTTCCAGCAGCACCGTCGCCTCGACCGCCACGTCCAGCGCCGAGGTGCCCGCGTCCAGCCGCGTCTTCATGGCCTCGACCACCTCGCGCATGTGGGCGATCTCGCGGTCGTACTCGCGCTCGCGCCGCGCGCCCGCGCCGCCGTGAAGGATGAGGGCCGTCATATCGGGGTCGTCTCCTGATCGCCTCTTTCAAACGGGCGTGGCGCTGATTAGCCTCAAGCCGACGCGCGCGCCACCGGGGCGGGACGCCCTCACGAAAGATCTCCCCATGCGCGCTGTCCTGTCCAAGGCTCCCGGCGGCCCCGAAACCCTGGTGGTCGAGGAGGTCATGGACCCCCGGCCGATGAAGGGCGAGGTGGTGATCGACGTGCGGGCCATCGGGGTCAACTTCCCCGACACCCTGATCATCGAGGACAAATACCAGTTCAAGCCGACCCGCCCCTTCTCGCCCGGCGGCGAGGTGGCCGGGGTGGTCGAGGCGATCGGCGAGGGCGTGACCAACGTCCGCAAGGGCGACCGCGTCATCGCCGTGCCCGGCTGGGGCGGCATGGTCGAGCGGCTGGCGGTTCCCGCCGCCTCGGTGATGAAGATCCCCGACGCCATGGATTTCAACACGGCCGCAGCTCTGGTGATGACCTACGGCACGTCGTACTACGCCCTCAAGGACCGGGCGCAGCTGAAGGCGGGCGAGAGCCTGCTGGTGCTGGGCGCCGCGGGCGGGGTCGGCGTCGCGGCGGTGGAGCTGGGCAAGGCCATGGGGGCGCACGTCATCGCCGCCGCCTCGACCAACGACAAGGTCCAGTTCGCCCTCGAGGCGGGGGCCGACAACGGCCTGATCTATCCGTCGGGCAAGATGGACAAGGCGGCCCAGAAGGAACTGTCTGGCGAGTTGAAGCTGGCCTCGGGCCGCGACGGGCCGGACGTGGTCTATGACGCCGTCGGCGGCGACTATTGCGAGCCGGCGATCCGGTCGATGGACTGGAACGGCCGCTATCTGGTGGTCGGCTTTCCGGCCGGCATTCCCTCGCTGCCGCTGAACCTGACCCTGTTGAAGTCTGTGTCGGTGATCGGGGTGTTCTGGGGCGCGGCGGTGATGCGCGACCCGGCCGCCCACGCCGCCAACATGGCCGATCTGCTGCGCCTCTGGGAGGACGGCAAGATTCGTCCGCGCGTCAGCCGGACCTTCCCGCTGGAACGCGCCAACGAGGCCATCAAGGCGCTGGGCGACCGGTCGGTGATGGGCAAGGTCGTGGTGACGGTGGAGAACTAGTCCTCGCGCAGGCGCTCCAGCGCGGCCTGGGCCTGGTCCTTGTGCCGGCGTTTGATATTGGCGCCGAGGGTGGCGATCAGGGCCGCGATGACCGCCGCGTCGTCGGTGAAGCCGATGCCGGCGAAGATGTCGGGAATGGCGTCGAACGGCAGGACGAAATAGGCCAGCGCCCCGACCATGATTCCCTTTGCCGCGGTCGGCGTCTCCGGGTCGCGGGCGGCGAACCAGACCGACAGGGCCTGCCCGGCGAAGGGGATGCGCGAGGCCGTGCGCCGGATCTTGGGCCAGAACCCCTTCTGCACCCGCACCTCGTTGACCCGCTGGATCGACGGCACGAGGGCGCGGGACGGGTCCAGCGCGTCTTCCGGGCTCATCGGCCCGGGCGCGTGATTGGCTTTGGCGGACATGGCGGCTAAACCCCGCGGCGATCTCAAGGTTCACACAACATAGGGGCTGCGGCCATGAAACTCGACAGTTCGATTGCGGCGGTGGTGACGGGCGGCGCTTCGGGCCTTGGCGAGGGCACGGCGCGGGCCATCGCGGCCACGGGCGCCCGCGTCGCCCTGTTCGACATGAACGCCGAGCGGGGCGAGGCGATCGCGAAGGAGATCGGCGGCGTCTTCTGCCACGTCGACGTCACGGACGACGCCTCGGTCGCCGCCGGCTTCGAAAAAGCCCGCGCCGCCCATGGGCAGGAGCGGCTGACCGTCAACTGCGCCGGCATCGCCACGGGCCAGAAGACCGTGTCGCGCAAGAAGGACACCGGCGAGATCCGCGCCCACGACATGGCCCAGTTCGAACGCACCGTGCGGGTCAATCTGTTCGGCACCTTCCGCGTCCTGTCGCAGTCGGCGGCCGGCATGGTCACGCTGGAGCCCATGGCCGACGGCGAGCGGGGTCTGATCGTCAACACGGCCTCGGTGGCGGCGCAGGACGGCCAGATCGGCCAGGCGGCCTATTCGGCGTCCAAGGGCGGCGTCTACGCCATGACCCTGCCGGTCGCGCGCGATCTCGCCCAGGAAGGCGTCCGCTGCAACACCATCCTGCCCGGCATCATGTGGACGCCGATGATGGCCGGAATGGACCAGAAGATTCAGGACGCCCTCGCCGCCGCCATCCCCTTCCCCAGCCGTCTGGGCACGCCCGCGGACTACGCCTCCCTGGTGCTGGAACTGGCGCGGAACGTCTACATCAACGGCGAATGCATCCGGCTGGACGGGGCTATCAGGCTGGCGCCGCGCTGACGCGCGGGTGCGCTTCGCGCAGGCGCTACCGCTCGCGACGCGGTCGCTCGCTGCTTGAGCGCCGAATTCTGGGTTGGGGGACTTGCGAGGGACCAGAGCGCTCGGTATACGCCCGCCTCCGACTGAAGTGCGGGCGTAGCTCAGTGGTAGAGCACAACCTTGCCAAGGTTGGGGTCGAGAGTTCGAATCTCTTCGCCCGCTCCAGTCGATTTGAAGAGGCCCGGTCCCTGATCGGGCCTTTTTCAATTGCGCCCCGGGCGGCGTGAGTTTGCCAAGGTTGGGGTCGAGAGTTCGAATCTCTTCGCCCGCTCCAGTCGATTTGAAGAGGCCCGGTCCTGGATCGGGCCTTTTCAATTTCGCCGCGCGTTCGCTGGTAACCATTCACATTCTCCGGATCGGGAGCGTCTCCGGACAAAACACATTCCGGATTCCGGAACATATTGATGCGTGGCGGTTTCCGGCCGCATGACCTCCCCGCAGATGACCGCCGAAGAGATGGAACTGGACCGCGAGTGGCGCGCAAGGTTCGGCCAGCCGCTGCCGATGCTGGGCTGCGCGGACATCGTCCGGCGAATCCTGCTGGCGCCCGATAACGCGGCGGCTGCGGCCGCGCCGGCCTGAGGGGCGCGACCGACCGGTATCGCCACCTTCGGCCTGATCGACCGGCGCTGCGGCCGAACGCCGACCAACCGAGAGGGCCGACACGGGATCCCGGCACTGGACCGCGGGCCCGCGTCCGGCTAGGTCGCCTCAGGGGCGAAAGCGGGCCGGTCTGGTTCGCCGTTTGCAAGGTATCTCCCGAACGGGCGCGCGAGGCGCCAGAACGGGACAGTCGGGTCGCATGTTTCTCGAAGGCCAGGTCAACTGGATGTGGGTTTGGGCCGCCGCCGCCGCGGCCGGCTGGGCCATAGCGCTGGTGGCGCTGTGGTTCGCGGTGCGCAAGGGCGCCCAGCACGGCAGCGCCACCGACCAGCTCGATCTGATACAGCGCGTCGCCGAGGATTCGCAGAAGCGGCTGTTCGAGACGCTGAACGCCATTCCGGTGGCCCTTGTCGAAACCGACAAACAGGGCAAATTCGTCTTCGCCAACCGCGCCGCCCACCAGCTGCTGGGACGCAAGGACGCCGAGCTGATCGGCCTGCGTTTCCACTCGGCGACCTGGGGCATCACCTTCCCGGACGGCCGTCCCGTGCCGCCCGACCTGCTGCCCAGCGCCCGCGCGCTGCGCGGCCAGACGGTCCGGGGATTCCAGCATCTGCTGGCCAACCCCGCCGCGCGCCGCAAGATGCTGGTCTCGGTCACGGCCATGCCGATCGAGAACGAGCTGGGCCAGATCACCGGCTCGACCGCCGCCATCGTCGAGAGCGAAAGCCTGCAGACGCCCGAGGTCGTCCCGCCCGAGCCTGCCGCCGTTTCGCACGACGGCCTGACCCGCCGCGTGTTCGACGCGGCCTCGAGCGCCCTGGTCGTCATCGATAGGGACGGGCAGGTGCGCGAGGCCAACCACACCGCCCTGCTGCTGCTGGGCCGCGATGACGCCGCCGGCGACTTCGCCGACCAGTTCCTGGCCGAGGACGAGCGGGTCGAGGGCCGGCAGACGCTGCGCGCCGCCCTGTCGGCGCCGGCGGGCGAGGCCGATCCCATCGTGTCCCGGACCGGCGGCGCCGACGGCGTGCGCTGGTCGATCCTGCCCCTGACCAACGCCGGGGGCGTGGTCGACGCCCTGCTGCTGGCCGGTGAACGCGGCGGCGCGGCGGCGCGAGCCGAAGACACCAATTCGCCGGTGGTGGAAATCGCCCCGGCCGCCGAACCCTCGCCCGAGGCCGACGCCTTGCGCGCCGAGGCCGCCGCCGCCCGTCAGCAGGCCGAAGAGGCCCTGGCCGCCGCCGCCGCCGCCCGCGAGGAGGCCCAGGCCGCCCGCGCCGCCGCCTTGAAGGCCGAACAGGACGCCGAGGCCCAGCTTCAGGGCGGACGCCGAATGGAGAACGTCGGCCGCCTGACCGGCGGGCTGGCGCATGATTTCAACGCCCTGCTGGGCGTCATGACGGGGGCGCTGGACATGATGCTGCGCCAGGCCGACGACCCCGTGCGCGTGCGCCGCATCGGCCAGGCGGCCCTGTCCGCCGGCCAGAAGGGCGAACTGTTGACCCGGCGCCTGACCGCCTTCTCGCAGGGCGACGACGAGCCGGTGCTGCGCGTGATGGACGCCGGCGTGCTGCTGCGCGGCATGGAGGGCCGGCTGCGCGCCATGGCCGGGCCGGGCGTGGACCTGATGATCGAAGGGCCCTCGGTCGAGGCCCCGGTGCGGCTGGACCCCGTCGCCTTCGAGGGCGCGATCCGCGGCCTGACGCGCAACGCCGTCGACGCCGTCGATGGTCAGGGCTCGGTCGCCGTGCGGCTGGAGGTCCTGCTGGAGGGCGGGGTGCGTCTGAGCGTCCGCGACAGCGGGCCGGGCATGGACCGCGATCTGGCCGCCCGGGCGGTCGAACCCTTCTTCACCACCCGCGAGGGCGCGGCGGGCCTTGGCCTGTCGCAGGCCTATGCCTTCTCGCGCCAGTCGGGCGGCGTGCTGTCGATCGACAGCGCTCCCGGCGAAGGCGCCGAGGTCTCGATCACCCTGCCAGCCGCGGCCTGACGCCCCGTCTCTTTGCCTGTCCCGACAGACCGTTATAAGGTTAACGGGAGTTGGGAGGCTCGAAATGAAGATCTTGCGTCTGATCGTTATGCTGGCGGTCCTCGGCTATGCCGGATGGCTGGCCTGGCCCTTCATCTCTCCGCTGGTCGAGGGTTCCGCCGCCGCGGCGCGCGCGGGACAGGCGCTGCCGGCCGGAGAAGCGTTCGGCTTTCTGCCGGTCTGGGCCCTGTGGGTCGGCGCGATCGGCCTGTATCTCATCGCCGCCCTGATGCTTGGGGCCGGCAACACCCGCGCCGCCATCGCCTACTTCCTCGGCTTCGCCGCCGATGTGGTCCTGCGTCTGGCCATCAACGGACAGGGCGAGATTTCCGCCCGCTCCACCGGACCCACGACCATGGCTGCGCCCGAGGCGGTGCAGGGCCTGCCAATCGAGCCGGTGTGGATGGTGCTGGGCGCCCTGTTCGTGCTGGGCGTGCTGGTGATCGTCGCCAGCCGCCGCATCCGGCGCAAGCGGACGGCGGGCCAGCTCAACTTCTGAGACTGTCGACGGGGCGTCGCCGCGCCTATATGCGGCGCTGCGGTTGACGCTCCCGGGCGGGCCGCTACGTTCCGCGCGCCTTCCCGCGCCCACGACAGACGAGAGACCCCATGGCCGATTCCTCCAGCACCTATGACGTCGTCATCATCGGCGGCGGACCGGGCGGGTATAATGCGGCCATCCGCGCCGGCCAGCTGGGGCTCAAGGCCGCCTGCATCGAGATGCGCGAAACCCTGGGCGGGACCTGTCTGAACGTCGGCTGCATGCCGTCCAAGGCCCTGCTGCACGCCTCGGAACTGTTCGAGGCGGCGACGAAGGAGTTTCCGACGCTGGGCATCGACGTCGGAACGCCGAAGCTGAACCTCGGCCAGATGATGAGCCAGAAGGCCGACAGCGTCGGGGCCCTGACCAAGGGCATCGAATTCCTGTTCAAGAAGAACAAGGTCGAATGGATCAAGGGCCGCGGCCGCATCCTTGCGAAGGGCCAGGTCGAGGTGACGGCCGCCGACGGATCGAAGTCGACGCTGACCGCGACAAACATCGTCATCGCCACGGGCTCCGAGCCGACGCCGCTGCCGGGCGTGGCCTTCGAGGAGGGCAGGGTCGTGGACTCGACCGGGGCCCTGTCGCTGCCGGCGGTGCCGAAACATCTGATCGTGGTCGGCGCGGGCATCATCGGCCTGGAGCTGGGCTCGGTCTGGCGTCGTCTGGGTGCGCAGGTGACGGTGGTCGAATTCCTCGACCGCATCACCCCGGGCATGGACAAGGATGTGGCGACCGCCTTCCAGCGCGCCCTGACCAAACAGGGCATGACCTTCAGGCTGGGGGCCAAGGTGACGGCGGCGAAGACCGGCAAGGACGGCGTCGAACTGACCGTCGAGCCGGCCGCGGGCGGAGCCGCCGAGACGCTGAAGGGCGACGTGGTCCTGGTGGCCATCGGCCGCCGCCCGTACACCGAGGGGCTGGGGCTGGAGACCATCGGGGTCGAGGCGGACAAGCGCGGTTTCCTCACCGGTGACCACTTCAAGGTCGCCGACGGCGTCTGGGTTATGGGCGACGTGACCCACGGCCCGATGCTGGCCCACAAGGCCGAGGAAGACGCCGTGGCCGTGATCGAGCTGATCGCAGGCAAGGCCGGCCACGTCGACTACGACCTGGTCCCCAGCGTGGTCTATACGTCTCCGGAGGTGGCCTGGGTCGGCAAGACCGAGGACCAGCTGAAGGCCGGGGGCGTCGCCTACAAGGCCGGGAAATTCCCCTTCACCGCCAACAGCCGCGCCAGGATCAACCACGAGACCGACGGCTTCGTGAAGGTGCTGGCCGACGCCGCCACCGACAGGATCCTCGGCGTCCACATCCTCGGTCCGCAGGCCGGCGAGATGATCGGCGAGGCCTGCGTGGCCATGGCCTTCGGCGGATCGTCGGAAGACGTCGCCCGCATCTGTCATCCGCACCCGACCCGCTCGGAAGCCGTCAAACAGGCGGCCATGGGCGTCGAAGGCTGGACGATGCAGGCCTGAGCCGGTCGCCGACCGTCAGACGCCGGGGATTTCGAGCTGGCGATTGGTCTGACGGCGCAGACCCTCGAAGACGACCAGATTGCCCGGGAAATCCAGGGTGACCTCGCGGAACCGGCCCAGCAGATCCGCACCGATCAACAGGGCGGGCCGGTCGGACAGGCCCAGGGTGTCGAAACAATGCAGGTCGGCGAACAGCATGGGCGTCGGGCCCAGCCGCTGGGGTCCGAACCGCAGATCGTCGACCATGGCCAGGTCCGCGCTCAGGCTCTGGCCCGTGACGCCGTAGAGCGGCACCTGGCGCGCCACGCGGCCGCCGTCCCGGCGGCGCGCGGCCGCGGCCTGCCGCAGCGCCATATTGCCGATTGAATACTGGGCCCCGCTGTCGATGAAGGCCGCCGTCGGCTGACCGTCGACGCTGACCTGGGTCAGGATCATCTGGCCGAAGCGGCCGCGGACCGACCGCATGCCCTGACGACGCAGGCGCGAGCCGGTGATCATGTCGCCCCCCATGATGATCGAGACGCCGCGCACATTCAGGCTGGCCGTGCGCCGCATGACGTTGAACTTCAGCCGGAAGCTGTCCAGCACATCCAGCCCGATCAGGCCGTCCGCGCCCAGCTGGTCGCGCGGGAAGACCGGGCAGGCGAGGTTGCGGAACCCCAGTCCGCTGAGCTGCAGCCGGTTGATCGCCACGCTGCGCGTCACCCGGGCCTCGGTGATCCCGTGAACGATCACGGACGGCAGCGGCGGCAGCTGCAGCCGGTCCGCCAGGGTGTCCGCGATGGAGGTGGCGCCCGCGCCCGTGTCGATCACGAAGGTGAACGGGCCGCGCCCATCGACGGTGACCGCCGCGCCGACGCGGGTGAAAAGATTGCTCAGAAGCTGGATAGGCCGGTCCTCGACCAGCGCGTCCAATGGGTCCTGTGCGGCGGCGGGTCCGGCAGGCAGGCCCAGGGCCCCCAGTCCGGCCAACAAGACGCGTCGGTCCAGGGCTGTCATGCAGTTCACGCTCCGCGCCGCCTCCCCAGCGGATGGACCGTCACTGTAGGCTGGGGGAACCGACCCTGACCAGCCCGTCGTCTTCAGCGCCGCGGATGAGCAGCGGAATATGCTTCCAGCAGGTGTTTTGCGTCGACGGCGGTGTATTTCTGGGTCGTCGACAGGCTGGCGTGGCCCAGCAGTTCCTGGATGGCGCGCAGGTCCGCGCCAGCCCCAAGCAAATGGGTGGCGAAGCTGTGGCGCAGGGCGTGGGGCGTGGCCGAGGCGGGCAGGCCCAGCCGTCCGCGCAGCCGTTGGACCATGGCCTGAACGTGCCGGGGCGTCAGGGGGCCGCCGCGCCGCGCCCGGAACAGGGCGTCGCCCGGTTCCGGCGGAAAGGGCTGCAGCGCCAGATAGTCGTCCACCGCCGTGCGCACTGCGGGCAGGACCGGGGCCAGCCGGGTCTTGCCGCCCTTGCCGGTGATGCGCAGGGTTTCGGGCAGGGGCGCGTCGGCGAGTGTCAGGGCCAGGGCTTCGGAAATCCGCAGGCCGCAGCCGTACAGCAGCGTCAGGACGGCGCGGTCGCGCGCGGCCTCCCAGGGTTCGGCGTCGGGATCGGCGGCGGCTTCCTGCATCAGGCCGCGGGCCTGATCCTCGCTGACGGGGCGGGGCAGAGAGGCCTTGATGCGGGCCCCGCGCACCAGGGCCAGTTGCGGCGCCGGCGTGCCGCAGCGGCGGTCCAGAAAGGCGTGGAAGGCGCGGATGGCCGACAGGGTCTGGCTGATCGACCGCGCCGCCAGAGGATGGTCGCCCCCGCGCCGCTCGGCCAGATGCGCCCGCACCTCGGCGGCGGTGACGGTTCCCAGATCGGACAGGCGCTGGGGCTCGCCGCGATGGTTCTGCAGGAAGGCCAGATACGTCCGGCCGATGCGGCCGTAGGCCTCCAGCGTATTGGCGGCCAGACGGCGTTCGTGGGCCAGATGCTCCAGCCAGGCCGAAAGGGCCTCGTCCGCCGTCAGCTGAGAATGGGCCATCGTTCGGCGGTCCGTTCCACCACCCGGGCGATGAAGGCCACCAGTTCGCAGCCCATGGTCGGGGCGAAACCGTCCGGCTCGGGCGAGCCGAAGGCGCAGATGGCGTGGCGCGCCGGAACCTCGGCGCCGGGGAATTGCGGGGCCATGCGGATCAGGGCGACGGACTTCACCTCCGCCTCGGCCGCGCCGAACAGGTTCAGGCCGTCGAAATTGGGTCCCAGCCAGGTCAGGCCGTGGTCGCCCAGCAGGGCGTCGACGCCGCCCGCCTCGAGCCCGCGCCAGCCGAACGGCACGCCGCCGGGCTTCTCCAGCGCTATGGCGGCCCCGGCCAGGCCGAACCGGCCCTGCGCCACCGCATCGAGCCGGCGGGCCAGATCGGAGGGGTTGCGCGCCTCCATCAGGTCCAGGGCGGCGACATGGGTCTGGGTCTGGGCGGCGAAATTGGCGCGCGCGATGTTCTCGATCCGCTTGCGGGCGTCGGCCTCGCGCTCGGCGACTTCCTCGAGCCGGGTCAGGGCGGCGCGGCCGAACTCCACGACATTGCGGCCGTGGGGCTTGAGCCCGATCTCTTCCAGCAGGGAGCGGTCGTCCAGCAGGATCCGGGCGTTGGCCTGCAGCCACGCCCGGATTTCCGGCCAGTGAGGCTCTTCCGGCTTGGCAGAGAGGTCAGGCGAAACGCTCACAAACCTCTCCTCGAGGCATCAGCTAGAGAATTGACTGACCGGTCTTGCCCCAGTCCGCCAGGAAAGCATCAAGCCCCTTGTCGGTTAACGGGTGTTTGACCAGGGCCTTGAAAACGTCGGCCGGGATGGTCGCGGCGTCCGCGCCCGCGACGGCGGCGGCGCTGACATGGCCGGGATTGCGCAGGCTGGCGGCCAGAATCTGCGTGTCGAAGCCGTGTACGTCGTACAGGACCCGGATTTCCTCCAGCAGGCCGATGCCGTCGGCGCCGTGGTCTTCCAGCCGGCCCACGAAGGGCGAGATGAAGGTGGCGCCGGCCTTGGCGGCCAGCATGGCCTGGGCGGCCGAGAAGCACAGGGTGACGTTGGTCTTGATCCCCTTGTCGGCGAACGCCCGCGCGGCGCGCAGCCCGTCCCAGGTCAGGGGCAGCTTCACGACCACGTTCGGGGCGATGGCGGCCAGCTTGTCGCCTTCCTTGACCATGGTCTCGAAATCGGTCGCCACGGCCTCGGCGGAGATCGGCCCCTCGACCAGGGCGCAGATTTCGGCGATGACCTCGGCGATGTTGCGACCGGATTTGGCGATCAGCGAGGGATTGGTGGTGACGCCGTCCACCATGCCGGTGGGGAGCATGTCCTTGATGACGGCGACGTCGGCTGTGTCGAGGAAGAGTTTCATGGGGCCGGTGTTTAGCGCCCGTCTGGCGGAAGCGCGAGCCAAATCCTCCCCCATCGGGGGTGGAGGAGGGGTCGGCGGAGCCGATCCGACGACCGGACCATGCGCAGCATGGTGGAGGGGGCCTGCCCCTGACGCCGGCGCGTGCGGTCAGCCCCCTCCGTCACGTCGCGAAGGCGCGACGCGCCACCTCTCCCGAGGGGGGAGGATTTGAAAGTCGCCAGCGTCCTCATTCCCCTGCCGGTGCCGGAAGCCTTCGACTACGAGGTTCCCGAGGGGCTGGACGTCGCCCGGGGCGATCAGGTCGCCGTGCCGCTGGGCCCGCGCCTGATGCGGGGGATCGTCTCGGAGGCGCGCGAGACCACGGGATCGAACCGGCGGCTGAAGGCCATCGACCATGTGCTGGACGATCCGCGTCTGCCCGAAAAGACCGTGGACTTCGTCGAATGGGCCGCGCGCTGGACGCTGAGCGCGCCGGGCGAGATGGCGGCGGCCGCCCTGAAGGGTCTGCGCGCGCCCCGGCCGCGCCCCGAGCGGCGGGTGCGGCGCGTCGGCGACAATACTCCCGCCCGGCCCACGGCGGCGCGGACGGCGGTGCTGGAGGCGCTGGGCCAGCGGTCCATGCCGGGCCCCGATCTGGCGCGGGCGGCTGCTGTATCGTCCGGCGTCGTGAAGGGGCTGGTCGACGAGGGGGTGCTGGAGGTGGTCGAGATCGAGGCCGTCGCGGCCTTCGACGCGCCGGACCCGGACCATGCGCCCGCGACCCTCAATCCCGACCAGGCGGCGGCGGCGCATGAGATGGCCGAGGCTACGGCGAAAGGCGGCTTCGCCCCCTTCCTGCTGGATGGGGTCACCGGATCGGGCAAGACCGAGGCCTATCTGGAGGCGGCGGCGCGGACGTTGAAGGCCGATCCGTCGGCCCAGATCCTGATCCTGCTGCCCGAGATCGCCCTCACCCAGGCCCTGATCGCCCGCATCACCGACCGTTTCGGCGCGGCCCCGGCGGAGTGGCATTCGGGCGTCGCCCCGCCGCGCCGCCGTCAGGTGTGGGAGGCGGTCATCGCCGGCCGCTGCAGCATCGTGGTCGGCGCCCGCTCGGCCCTGTTCCTGCCCTACGCCAACCTGCGGCTGGTGATCGTGGACGAGGAGCACGACGGCTCGTTCAAACAGGAGGAGGGGCTGGTCTATCACGGCCGCGACCTGGCCGTGGCGCGGGCGCGGATCGAGGGGGCGACGGTGGTCCTGGCCTCGGCCACGCCGTCGCTGGAGACGTTGTGGAACGCGCATCAGGGCCGCTACGGCTGGCTGAAGCTGGCGGCGCGGCACGGGGCGGCGGTGCTGCCCGACATTTCCCTGCTGGACCTGCGCCAGAACCCGCCCGACCCCCAGACCTGGCTGTCCCAGCCGCTTCGCGAGGCCATCGGCGAGACGCTGCAGCGCGGCGAACAGACCCTGCTGTTCCTCAACCGGCGCGGCTACGCCCCCGTGGTGCTGTGCCGGGTCTGCGGTCATCGGCTGACGGCGCCCGACACCGACAGCTGGCTGGTCGAGCACCGCTACACCGGGCGGCTGATCTGCCACCTGACCGGCTTCTCCATGATCCGGCCGAAGCATTGCCCGGCCTGCGGGGCCGAGGATTCGCTGGTCTCGGTCGGCCCCGGCGTCGAACGCGTCGAGGAGGAGGTGCGCCAGCTGTTCCCGCAGGCGCGGACGGCGGTGTTCAGCAGCGACACGGCGCCGGACGCCAAATCGGCCCGGGCCCTGATCCAGCGGATGGCGGACGGCGAGATCGACATCCTGGTGGCCACCCAGGCGGCGGCCAAGGGTCACAATTTCCCGCGCCTGACGCTGGTGGGGGTGGTCGACGCCGACCTCGGCCTGCGCGGCGGCGACCTGCGGGCGGCAGAGCGGACCTTCCAGCTTCTGACACAGGCCACGGGCCGGGCCGGCAGGGCCGACAAGCCGGGACGGGCGATCCTGCAGACCTGGACGCCCGAGCATCCGGTGCTGATGGCGCTGGCGGCGGGCGACCGCGACGCCTTCGTCGAGGCCGAGATGGCCGAGCGCGAGGCCGCCTCCCTGCCGCCGCACGGCCGGCTGGCGGCCATCGTCCTGTCCAGCGAGAACGCCATGGCGGTCGAGAAGGTCGCCCGCGACCTCGCCGAGAACATACCCAACGCCGAACGGCTGGAGGTCTACGGCCCCGCCGACGCGCCGCTGGCTCTGGTGCGCGGGCGGCGGCGCAAGCGGCTGCTGGTGCGGGCGGACCGCGACGTCGACCTTCAGGGCTTCCTGCGGGCCTGGCTGGCGCGGGTGAAGGCGCCGGCTTCGGTGCGGGTGACGATCGACGTCGACCCGTACAGTTTTCTCTAGTTCGCCTGACGCTCGATCAGCCGGATCTCGAACAGGGCCGGCCAATTCTTGCCCGTGACGAACAGCCGCCGCCCTTCCGGGTCCCAGGCGATGCCGTTCAGGACCGCGTCCGTCGGGTCGAGCCCGGACCGGTCCGGCATCAGGGAGGCCAGGTCGATCACGCCCGTCACCACGCCGGTGGCGGGATCGATGCGGACGATGAAGTCGGTCTGCCAGACGTTGGCGAAGACCTCGCCCTCGATCCACTCCAGTTCGTTCAGCTGGCCAAGCGGGCGCCCGCCGAGCGTCACCGGGACCCGGCCGGTCTCGGTGAGGGTCTGCGGATCGAAGAAGCGCAGCGCAGCCGTGCCGTCGGACAGGATCAGCCGGGTCGTGTCATGGGTCAGGCCCCAACCCTCCCCGGCATATCTGAATTCGCCTCTGGGCTCGAGCGTTACGGGGTCCCAGATAAAGCCCTCTCCGCCCTTCCATGTCAGGGTCAGGACGCGGTCGCCGAAGGCGGTCAGCCCCTCGCCGAACAACGACGGCTCCAGTTCGCGCTTGCGGATGACCGAACCGTCCTCCAGCCGGACCCGCCGCACGGTCGAGGGCGAACGGCCGGTGCTTTCCAGCAGTTCGCCGTTGTGGAACTCCAGTCCCTGGGTGAAGGCGCCGGCGTCATGCGGATATCGGCGGACGACCTCGAAGTCATAGATGCGGATCGGGGCCGATGCGGCCGCCGAAGCGGGAACGGGCGGGGCCGTCGTCTGCGCCGCCGCCGGCAGGGGCGTCAGCAGCGCAAGAAGAACAAGGACGGCCGCCCGCATGGTCACACTCCCGGTTCGGCCGTCTCGGCCTTGTTCAGCGCCGCCTGCCGCGCCTCAAGCGCCGCCTGCTTCTTCGCCGACGCCTTGCGGCCCATCATGTTCAGCCCTTCGACCAGGGCCGAGAAGGCCATGGCGGCGTAGATATAGCCCTTGGGCACATGGACGCCGAATCCGTCGGCGATCAGCACCATGCCGATCATCAGCAGGAAGCCGAGGGCCAGCATGACCACGGTGGGGTTCTTGTCGATGAACTCGGCCAGCGGGTCCGAGGCGAACAGCATGGCCGCCACGGCGATGATCACGGCCACCATCATGATCGGCACATGGTCGGTCATGCCGACGGCGGTCAGGATGGAGTCTATCGAGAAGACCAGATCCAGCATGATGATCTGGACGATGGCGGCGCCGACGTTGTTGATGACGGCGCTGGTCTTGTTCTTCTCCAGCAGGTCGTCGCTGATCGAGGTGTCGACCGCGTGGTGAACCTCGGTCGTCGCCTTCCAGACCAGGAACAGGCCGCCGGCGATCAGGATCAGATCGCGCCAGCTGAAGGCCGTGTCCCACCCCGCGCCGGCAAGACCCAGATCGACGACCGTGGCTGTCAGGCCAATGATCCAGCCGATCGCGGCCAGCAGGCCCAGCCGCATGATCAGGGCCAGGCCGATGCCGATCCGGCGCGTGCGCTGACGATGTTCAGGAGGCAGCTTGTTCGACAGGATCGAGATGAAGATCAGATTGTCGATGCCGAGGACGACCTCCATGACCACAAGGGTGATCAGGGCGGCCCAGGCGGCGGGATCGGACATGAGTGCGGTGATTTCGGTCATGGACCCGGGATAGGCGAGGCGGGGCGGCCACGCCAGAATTTTCCGCCACAGCCAGGCGCGTCAGGGCGCCGCGCCGGGCCGGCCCCTCTGGACCCGGCTCGCAGGCTCGCCTAGCCAAGAGCGAACTGCATTTTGTCTTGTCAGGTGAAGCGTGCCCTCAGGTCTTGCCGCCCTTCTCGACGACGTCGCCACCATCGCCAAAATGGCCGCGGCCTCGGTCGACGACGTGTCCGCCGCCGCGGGCCGCGCCAGCATGAAGGCTGCCGGGGTGGTGGTCGACGACGCCGCGGTGACGCCGGGTTACGCGATGGGCTTTTCGCCCCAGCGCGAGTTGCCCATCATCCGCAAGATCGCCATCGGGTCGCTGAAGAACAAATTCCTGATCCTCCTGCCCGGGGCCCTGCTGATCAGCGCCTTCGCGCCGTGGGCGCTGACGCCGCTTCTGATGGCGGGCGGGGCCTATCTCTGTTTCGAGGCGTCCGAAAAGCTGTGGGAGAAGCTGGCGGGTCACGATCATGGCGAGACCACGCCCGACGAGCTGGCCCTGTCGTCCGGGGAGCTGGAAAAGAAGATGGTGGGTTCGGCGATCCGCACCGACCTGATCCTCTCGGCCGAGATCACCGCCATCGCCCTGGCCGACCTGGCCGAACGCCCGCTGGCGACCCAGGCCGCCGCCCTCGCCCTGGTCGGCCTGCTGATCACCGTGGGCGTCTATGGCGCCGTGGCGCTCATCGTGAAGATGGACGACATCGGCCTGCATCTGGCCGAGCGCCGCTCGCCTGCCAAGCGCGCCGTGGGCCGCGGTCTGGTCCACGCCATGCCGATGGTGCTGACCGGGCTGGCGACGATCGGCACCGCGGCCATGCTGTGGGTCGGCGGCGGGATCCTGGTCCACGGCCTGCACGAGTACCATCTCGACCTCATCCCCGGCGTGGTCGAGGGATTGGGACGGGCCGCCGGACAGGTTGCCTTCGTCGGTCCCGTGACGGGCTGGCTGGCGACAGCCGCAGCCTCAGCGGTCGTGGGCCTGGTGGTCGGCGGGATCATCGTGGCGACCCTTCACTTGATTCCGCGCGGCAGGCGCGCCGCCCACTGACCGCGAAAGCCCGCACGACGCCCTGACGGGGGAAGATGTCGCACCCTGCGCGGGCGCCCCTGCCGCCCCGCATGCGCTAAGCTGAGCCGTCGAATATGGCTGAAGGTTCGCATGACCCTGCGGCGACTGCTCCTTGTGGTTCTTATCCTCGGCATGGCGGCGCTCGGCGCCCCGGCCCCAGCTCTCGCGACTCCCGTCCATCACCTGCCGCCGGCCGATTGCGGGTCGTCCGGGCCTGATGAGACCGTCCCGGCCTGCGTCCAGATATGCCTGTCCCGCCCTCTTTGCCCGCCGGCTCCCGCCCTCGTCGCGCCGCCCGTCCCGGCCATGGCGCGGACCCACGGCCTGAAGCCGGTCGACGACCGGCTTGCCGGCCGCCTCATCGGACCGGAACCGCCTCCGCCCCGGACCTGAATGCGTCTGCAAAATTGCAAACCATTCAAATCTGAAATTGGAGACTGACATGAAACGCGTTCTTACCCTGGCCGCGCTGGCCTTGGCCGCTTCGGGCGGCGTGGCCCTCGCCGCCGAGCCTGCGGCGGTCGCCCAGCTGGTTCACGCCTGCTGCGATCTCGCCGGCGCCTGCCACGACGCCTGCGCCGCCTGCTGTGCGGCGTGTGCGGACTGCCTTGAGGCCTGCGCCGACCATTGCCGCCACGGCTGACGTCTGAAGGCTGACTGAGGAGCGCCCGGTCGCAAGGCCGGGCGCTCTTTTTCGTGCGGCGTGTGCGGCGGCCTGTCTCGGTTGCTCCCCGGGGGTATGAGTGCTATCAGGCGCCCGGCTGAGCCGGAGGGCGCGTTGCAAGACGCGTCGCCGGCGTGCTTTCTTCAAGCATTTCAGGCCTTTGATCGGTGCGCACCCCGCCGCCGGTCGCAAACCCGAACGCTAACCCGCGCGGACCTTATAAGTGGCTGACGATTACAGGACGACGGAAGTCGGCGAGCGCTACGCACAGGCGCTGTTCGACCTCGCTGACGAGACGAAGGTTCTGGACGCCGTGCGCGCCGACCTGGCCTCCCTGCGGGCCGCGTGGAACGAGAGCGCCGACCTGCGCCGGCTGGCCACTTCGCCGGTCATGGCCGCCGAGGACCAGCAGAAGGGTCTGACCGCCATCGCCGCCAGGGCGGGCTTCAACGGCGTGACGAGGAATTTCCTCGGCCTGCTGGCCCAGAACGGCCGCTCGCGCGACCTGCCGGGCGTGATCGCGGGCTTCGATCTGCTGTACGCAAGGAAGACGGGCGTCGTCGCCGCCGAGGTCGTTTCGGCCCAGGCCCTGACCGCCGCCCAGATGAAATCCATCCAGACCGCGCTCCGCACCTCGCTGGGCAAGGATCCGGAGATGACCGCCCGCGTCGATCCGTCGATCCTGGGCGGCCTGAAGGTCAAGGTCGGCTCGAAACTGTTCGACGCCTCCCTGAAGACCAAGCTCGACCAGATGAAGTTCGCGCTCAAGCGCGCCTAACAACCACGCATGCGGCCCCGACGGGGTCGCGCTGACAAGACGATAACAGAGAGCCTGTCATGGACATCCGCGCCGCCGAAATCTCGGCCATCCTCAAGTCGCAGATCGCCAATTTCGGCGTTGAAGCCGACGTGTCCGACGTCGGCCAGGTGCTGTCGGTCGGCGACGGCATCGCCCGCATCCACGGTCTGGACAATGTCCAGGCCGGCGAGATGATCGAATTCCCCAAGGCCGGCGTGAAGGGCATGGCCCTGAACCTCGAGCGCGACAACGTCGGCGCCGTGATCTTCGGCCAGGACAACCAGATCGCCGAGGGCGACGAGGTTCGCCGCCTGGGCGAGATCGTGGACGTTCCGGTCGGCAAGGGCCTGCTGGGCCGCGTCGTCAACCCGCTGGGCGAGCCGATCGACGGCAAGGGCCCGATCCAGTTCACCGAGCGCCGTCGCGTCGACGTGAAGGCCCCGGGCATCATTCCCCGGAAGTCGGTGCATGAGCCGATGCAGACCGGCCTGAAGGCGATCGACACCCTGATCCCGATCGGCCGCGGCCAGCGCGAGCTGATCATTGGCGACCGTCAGGTCGGCAAGACCGCCGTCGCCATCGACACCATCCTGAACCAGAAGAGCACCAACGCCGCCGCGACCAGCGAAGGCGAGAAGCTGTACTGCATCTACGTCGCCATCGGCCAGAAGCGCTCGACCGTGGCCCAGATCGTCAAGACGCTCGAGGAGCGCGGCGCCCTGGACTACACCATCGTCGTCGCCGCCACGGCTTCGGAGCCGGCCCCGCTGCAGTTCCTGGCCCCGTTCTCGGGCACGGCCATGGGCGAGTTCTTCCGCGACAACGGCATGCACGCCCTGATCGTCTATGACGATCTGTCCAAGCAGGCTGTTGCGTACCGCCAGATGTCCCTGCTGCTGCGCCGTCCGCCGGGCCGCGAAGCCTATCCGGGCGACGTCTTCTACCTGCACAGCCGCCTGCTGGAGCGTTCGGCCAAGCTGAACGAGGACAACGGCTCGGGCTCGATGACCGCCCTGCCGCTGATCGAGACCCAGGCCAACGACGTGTCGGCCTATATCCCGACCAACGTCATCTCCATCACCGACGGCCAGATCTTCCTGGAATCGGACCTGTTCTACCAGGGCATCCGCCCCGCCGTGAACGTCGGCATCTCGGTGTCGCGCGTGGGCTCCTCGGCCCAGATCAAGGCGATGAAACAGGTCGCCGGCTCCATCAAGGGCGAGCTCGCCCAGTATCGCGAGATGGCCGCCTTCGCCAAATTCGGCTCGGACCTCGACGCCTCGACCCAGAAGCTTCTGGCCCGCGGCGCCCGCCTGACGGAACTGCTGAAACAGCCCCAGTATTCGCCGCTGACGGTCGAAGAGCAGGTGGTTTCGGTCTACGCCGGCACGCGCGGCTATCTGGACAATATCGCCGTGGCCGACATCGGCCGCTTCGAGAGCGAGCTGCTGGCCCGCATCCACTCCAAGCACAGCTCCATCATGGACGGCATCCGCACCCAGAAGGCGCTGTCCAAGGAGCTGGAAGCCGAGCTGAAGGCCGCCATCGAGGCCTTCGCCAAGACCTTCGCGTAAGACCGACCGGTAGGGATTAGAAGAGCAGCACCGGATGGCAAGCCTCAAGGAAATGCGCAATCGGATCGGAAGCGTGAAAGCCACGCAGAAGATCACGAAAGCCATGCAGATGGTCGCCGCGGCCAAGCTGAAACGCGCCCAGGACCAGGCCGTCGCGGCCCGGCCCTACGCCCAGCGCATGGCCGCCGTCATCGCCAATCTGGCGGCCGGCGTGTCCGGCGACGGCGCGCCCAAGCTGCTGGCCGGCACGGGTTCGGACCGGAAGCACCTGGTCATCGTCGCCACGGCCGACAAGGGCCTGGCCGGCGGCTTCTCGTCGAACGTCGTCCGCGCCGCGCGCGACCGGATCAACAGCCTGATCGCCGAGAGCAAGGACGTCCGCATCATCGCCGTGGGCCGCAAGTCCCGCGACGGCCTGACCCGTCTGTTCGGCGACAAGGTCGTCAGGACCTTCGAACTGTCGGACCACAAGGTGCTGGGCCTGCCCGCCGCCCAGCCGATCGCCGAGCTGGTCGCCAGTGAGTTCGAGGCCGGAAACGCGGACGTCGTCACCCTGTTCTACAGCCAGTTCAAATCGGTGATCTCACAGGTCCCGACCGCCAAACAGCTGGTCCCCGCCGTGGTCGAGGGGGGCGCCGCTCCCATCAACCTGAACGGCGCGGTCTACGACTACGAGCCGTCCGAGGAGGAAATCCTCGAGACCCTGCTGCCGCGCAACATCACGACCCAGATCCTGGCCTCGATGTACGAGAACCAGGCCGGCTTCTACGGGGCCCAGATGGGCGCCATGGACTCCGCGACGCGCAATGCGGGCGACATGATTTCCGCCCTGACCCTGACCTACAACCGATCCCGCCAGGCGCAGATCACCAAGGAGCTGATCGAGATCATCTCCGGCGCCGAAGCCCTCTGATCCGATCCTGACCGACATTCCGAACCGGAACGCAACGATGACCGACACCACCGCCCCCAAGAAGCCCGCCGCCCGCAAGGCCGCTCCCAAGGCTCCGAAAGCCGCCGCCGCCGCCACCGGTAACGCCGCCTATACGGCGGGAACCGGCGTGGGCAGGATCGCCCAGGTCATCGGCGCCGTCGTCGACGTCGAGTTCGAGGGCCAGCTGCCGGCCATCCTGAACGCCCTGGAAACGACCAACGTCGACCAGAAGACCGGCAAGCCGTTCCGCCTGGTCCTGGAAGTCGCCCAGCACCTGGGTGAGAACATGGTCCGCACCATCGCCATGGACACGACCGAGGGCCTGACCCGCGGCCAGGCCGTGACCGACACCGGCACCTCCATCCTGGCCCCCGTCGGCCCGGGCACGCTCGGCCGCATCATGAACGTCGTCGGCGATCCGATCGACGAACAGGGCGCGATCAAGACCCAGATGTACCGCCCCATCCACCGCGAGGCGCCTTCGTTCGAAGAGCAGTCGACCTCGTCGGAAATCCTCGTCACGGGCATCAAGGTCATCGACCTGATCTGCCCCTATACCAAGGGCGGCAAGATCGGCCTGTTCGGCGGCGCCGGCGTGGGCAAGACCGTGACCATGCAGGAGCTGATCAACAACATCGCCAAGGCCTACGGCGGTTATTCGGTTCTGGCCGGCGTGGGTGAGCGCACCCGCGAGGGCAACGACCTGTATCACGAGATGATCGAGTCCAATGTGAACGTGGACCCGGCCAAGAACGGCGGCTCGACCGAAGGCTCGAAATGCGCCCTCGTCTACGGCCAGATGAACGAGCCTCCCGGCGCCCGCGCCCGCGTCGCCCTGACCGGCCTGGCCCAAGCCGAATATTTCCGCGACGAGGAAGGCAAGGACGTTCTGCTGTTCGTCGACAACATCTTCCGCTTCACCCAAGCCGGTTCGGAAGTGTCCGCCCTGCTGGGCCGCATCCCGTCCGCCGTGGGCTATCAGCCGACGCTGGCCACCGAGATGGGCAACCTGCAGGAGCGCATCACCTCGACCAAGAAGGGCTCGATCACCTCGGTCCAGGCCATCTACGTTCCCGCCGACGACCTGACCGACCCGGCCCCCGCCGCCTCGTTCGCCCACCTGGACGCGACGACCGTGCTGAGCCGCGACATCGCCGCCCAGGCCATCTTCCCGGCCGTGGATCCGCTGGACTCCACCTCGCGGATCATGGACCCGCTGGTCATCGGCGAGGAGCACTACAACGTGGCCCGTTCGGTCCAGGAAGTGCTGCAGCAGTACAAGGCCCTGAAGGACATCATCGCCATCCTGGGCATGGACGAGCTGTCGGAAGAGGACAAGCTGGTCGTCTCGCGCGCCCGCAAGATCCAGCGCTTCCTGTCGCAGCCGTTCTTCGTGGCCGAGCAGTTCACCAACTCGCCCGGCAAGTTCGTCGAGCTGGCCGACACCATCCGCTCGTTCAAGGGCATCGTCGCCGGTGAATACGACCACCTGCCGGAAGCCGCCTTCTACATGGTCGGCACGGTTGAAGAGGCCGTCGAAAAGGCCGGCAAGATGGCGGCCGAAGCCTGATGGCCGGAAAGCTGCAGTTCTCGCTGGTGGCGCCTGAGCGCGAGGTCTTCAACGGCCTCGTCGATCAGGTCGATGCGCCCGGCGCCGAAGGCGACTTCGGCGTTCTGGCCGACCACGCGCCCTTCATGACCGCCCTGCGCGAGGGCGTGGTCACGGTCATCGACGGCGGTTCGCGCCGTCAGTTCGAGGTCCACGGCGGCTTCGCCGACGTGACCCCGGCCGGCCTGACCATCCTGGCCGAACAGGCCTCGGAAGTGACTGCGGCTTAAGGCTTCGGACCCTTGTCATCCCGGACGCGGCGAAGCCGCGATCCGGGACGCGCCTGCCCCGACAATCTCCCTCCCGGAAGACGCGCAGCGACTGTCCGGGAGCAGGTCTGACGCCACACGTCTCCCGGTTCAGCTCTGCGAGCTGCCCGGGAGTTTTCGTTTGTGAAGCGCCTGCCGTCCCGGCTCTTCGCTTCGCTCGGCCGGGATGACAATGCGGCGAGCCTTGACCCGTCCGATCCAGGTCCTAGATAGCCCCTGAAGACGAGGCCACGTCCTCGCCCCGGCGGCTTCGGTCGCGGGCAAAGTCCGGGACGGCCCGGCCCTTTGCAAGGAGGGCCGCAGCCATGGCCTGGATCTATCTTCTCATCGCCGGCCTGCTCGAGATCGTCTGGGCCTATTTCATGAAGCAGTCCCACGGCTTCACCCGGCTGTGGCCCAGCGTGGCGACGCTCGGCTTCATGGCGGTCAGCTTCGCCCTGCTGTCGCTGGCCATGAGGAATCTGCCCATGGGCACCGCCTATGTGGTGTGGACCGGCATCGGCGCGGTCGGCGCCTTCATCGTGGGCGTGGTGCTGCTGGGCGAACATCTCAGCGTGATGCGGGTCGTCGCGGCCGTGCTGGTCCTCGCCGGACTGGTGATGTTCCGTCTGGCCCCGGGCGGCGCGACGCACTGACTGTTGCGCGGCGGCGCCGGGCGCCTCAGGATCGCGGCAGGGAGAAGGCTCATGCTGGAACTGCGTCCCAACTGCGAATGCTGCGACCGCGACCTGCCGTTCGACAGCGCCGAGGCCCGCATCTGCACCTTCGAATGCACCTTCTGCGCCGCCTGCGCGGAGGGGGTGCTGAAGGGCGTCTGTCCCAACTGCGGCGGCGGCTTCGTCGCCCGCCCGATCCGGCCAGCCGCGCTGATGGCGAAATACCCGGCCTCGACGAAACGGGTGCGCAAGCCACAGGGCTGCGCGGCGGCCTAGATCACCAGCGGCGCGAACACGGCCACGACCTGTTCGTAGACATCCCGTTTGAACGGCACGATCAGGTCCGGGGCGTCGGCGAGCGCCCCCCAGCGCCAGGCGTCGAACTCGATCTCACCGTGAGCTTCCAGATCGATCTCGGACTCTTCGCCGGTGAAGCGGAAGGCGAACCAGCGCTGCTTCTGCCCGGCCCAGCCGCGCGCGGCCTTGGTCCCGCCGTAGCCCTCGGGGAAGTCGTAGACGATCCAGTCCTCGGTCGAGGCGATCAGTTCGGCGGAGGTGACGCCCGTCTCCTCGCCCAGTTCGCGGCGGGCGGCGGTTTCCAGATCCTCGCCGTCGTCGACCCCGCCCTGGGGGAACTGCCAGTTATGCGGACCCTCGGTCCCGGCGCGCCGCCCATACCAGACCCGGCCGTCCGGATGGAACAGCACGACGCCGACATTGGGGCGGTAGCGGGAGAGGTCGGGGGCCGTCATACGCCCGCCTTAGCAAGCAAGGATGCGGTCGCGCTACCGTCCCGGCCGCTGCGTCATCGCGGAAGCCGGAGCCAGCTGCAGGCCTCGCGCGTCGAGCTCGGAGGTCCAGCGCGCCACGGCCTCGACCGTGACGGGATAGCTGAAGCCCGTACCCAGGGCCTGGCCGCGGCCCTTGGCCAGGGCTTCCAGCGCGTTCAGCTGGCCGACGATGGCGGCGGGGGTCTGTTGCTCGTCGATGATCCGGTTGGCGCTGGCGCGGGCCCAGGCGCCTGGCCGGCGGCTCATCGAGCCGTCGTCGAGGAAGGCCACGCCGCGCTGGCGCAGGACGCCGAGGAAGGCGTTCATGCCGGCGTCCGAGGTCGCGAACCGGTCGCCCATATAGTTGGTCACGCCGAAATAGCCGACAGCCCGGCCCAGCAGCCAGTTCATCTTGGACTGGAGGTCGGCGGGCGAGCCCGAGGCCAGCAGGGTGTAGGGGCCGGGGTCGTTGTCGGGATAGCCGGTGGGCTCCATCGGCATTTCCAGCATGACCTCATGGCCCTGCGCCCGGGCCAGGTCGATCCAGGTCTGCAGACCCTCGGCATAGGGGACGAAGCTCAGCGTCACTTCGGGGGGCAGGCGTTCGATGGCGGCGCGGGTGGTGACGGCGTTCAGGCCCAGACCGCCGACGATCAGGGCCACGCGCGGGCGGCCGTTCGAGCGGAACGGGCGGGCGTAGGCCTGGGCCGGGACGCGGCCGTCGCTGGCGATGACCGGCAGGGGGCCGTTCGGGCCCGGCTGGCTCAGTCCGGCGATGGGGGCGACGGGCAGGGGCGAGGCCTCGACGCGCGGCGCCGTCACAGGAGCGCCGGCGCCCGAGACGGTGGCGCCGTTGGGCAGGGTGATGACCGCCTCGCCGGCCAGAGCGGGATCGATCGCCCCGCCTTCGGCCGCCAGATCCTGCCACGAGCCGTAGGCGCCCATGGAGAAGGCTTCCAGACCGGTCGGGACCGGGGCGGCGACGGGGGCTTCGCGTTTCAGCGCCGCGCGGGCCGAGGGAGCGCCGGCTCGGGGATCGCCCAGTACGGTGATGAACAGGGCCGCGGCCCCCAGCAGCATCAACCCGGCCCCGGCGACGGCCACGGGGGGCTTGCTGACGAAGCGGATCACGGGCGCGAGGCTTTCGCGCATCGAGCGGCGAACCGGGGGAATACCGGCGGTGGCGGCTAGAACGGACTGGCGCTTGGCGAACATGGGCAGAACGGGACGCTTGATGCGGGGGTCCGCGAAGCGGACTCCTTCAGGCGCCACATTGGCGGGCGTCGGTTAAGAAAGCCTAACGCGGCGTTAGGCGTCTAACGCCCGCGCCCGCCTCAGTTTTCCGGCACGGGGTCCGGCTCGACCGCGGCCAGGGTCGCGCCCGGTTCGGCGACCACGATGCCTTCCGGCGCGGCGGCCAGCTGGGCCAGGTTTCCACCCGCGCGCAGCACGTCGAAGGCCCGCTCCAGCTGATAGTCCTTGTCCTCGTCATAGGCCTCGCCCGGGGCCTCGCGGGGCGTGTGCGGCCCCTTGCGCTCGGCGCCGATCGAGGAGTCCAGGGCCGTGGCGTAGGCGGCCTCTGAATAGATGAAGTTGGACCGCGACACGATCCGCGCCTCGGCCGCCGAGCGCGACACCTCGAGATCCGGCTCGATGCCGATCTTCTGGATCGAGGCGCCGGACGGCGTGTAATAGCGCGCCGTGGTGATCGACAGGGCGCCGTCGGCGCCGCCGCGCAGCGGGATGACGGTCTGGACCGAACCCTTGCCGAAGCTGGTCAGGCCCACCAGCGTGGCCCGCTGGTGATCCTTCAGGGCGCCGGCCACGATCTCCGAGGCCGAGGCCGATCCATAGTTGATCAGCACCACCAGCGGCAGGCCGCCGGTCTGGTCGCCCGGGCGGGCGGCGTAGCGCTGGATCTGGTCCGCCTTCCGCCCGCGCTGACTGACGATCTCGCCCCGCTCCAGGAAGGCGTCGGACACGGCGATGGCTGCATCCAGCAGGCCGCCGCCGTTGTTGCGCAGGTCCAGGACATAGCCCTTGATGGCCGGGTTCTCGGTCTTGAGCCGGGCGATGGTCTCGCTCAGCTCCCGGCCGGTGTTCTCGTTGAAGGTCGACACGCGCAGATAGCCGAAGTCGCCCTCGACCCGGCCGGTGACGGATTCGATCTTGATGACCTCGCGGGTCAGGACGACCTCCCTCGGCTCCTCCCCGTCGCGCAGGAAGGTGACCTTGACCGAGGTGCCGACGGCGCCGCGCAGTTTCTCGGACACCTGGCTGACCGTCAGGCCCGAGGCGTTCTGGCCGTCGATCGAGGAGATGACGTCGCCGGCGTTCACGCCCGCGCGCGCGGCCGGTCCGCCGTCCATGGGCGAGATCACCTTCACCATCCCGGCCTCGGACTGGATGGTCAGGCCGACGCCGGAATATGCGCCCGAGGTGCGCTCCTGCAGGTCGCCATAGCCATCGGGCGGCAGATAGTTGGAGTGGGGGTCCAGGGCCGTCATCATGCCCTGCAGCGCCGCCTCGATCAGCTTCTTGTCGTCGACCGGCACGACATAGGCCTGTTCGACGATGCCCAGCACGTCTCCGAACAGCCCCAGCATGCGGAAGGCTTCGTTGCGCGGCGTCTGGCCGGCCGCGGTGGCGGCGCCCACGCCCACCATGGCCACGGCGGCGGCGCCAATCAGAAGCAGTTTACGCATAGGGTTTCTTTCAGAGGGTCAGGCGGCGTCTTCAGTCAGATATGAACCGCGAGACGACGAAATCGTGGCCGAGCGGCGGTTTGGCGATAAAATCAGCGTCATCGCGGCTTGGGAAGCGGTTTCGCCCTCAACGCAACCACGGCGCGGGATCGATCGGGCGCTCGTCGCGGCGCAGTTCGAAGGCGATCTCGCCGTCCGCGCCCGAACGGCCCAGCACCTGGCCGTCGATCACCCGCTCTCCGGTCTGCACCGAGGCCTCGTCCAGTCCCGACACCACGGCGCGCCAGCCGGGGCCGAGATCGAGGATCACCACCTGCCCCCAGCCGCTCAGCGGGCCCGCGAAGGCCACACGGCCGGAGGCGGGCGACCGCGCCTCGGTGCGATCCGCCCGCCAGCGCCAGCCGCTGGAGCCGCTTCCGAACCGTTGTGACGGCGCGCCGTCGACGGGCGGCGTCAGGCTGCTGCGTCCGGCGGGCAGGCGGGCGGCGGCGGGCTGGGCCTCCGCGTCCGCGACCGGCACGGCGGCGCCCAGCGACTTGAGCCGGGCCTCCAGCGCCCGCGTCGCCCGTTCCGCAGTCGCGGCCTCGGCGCGCAGCACGGCCTGAAGCGCGGTCTTGCGCGCGCTCAGGGCCTCGATCCGCGCCCGCCGGTCGCCGCGGGCGCTTTCGGTGGTGAACAGCTGTTCGCTGTTCAGGGCGGCGATGCGGCGCACACGGTTGATCTCGTCCTGCCGGTCGGCCAGTCCCTGCGCCCGAGCCTGCAGCGTCGGCGCCATGGCGCGGATCAGGATGGAGGCGCGCACCGTGTCGACCGCCTTGTCGGCCGGAACCAGCAGCGGCGGCGGCGGGCGACGGCTCATCATCTGCAGCGCCGACAGCAGCCGGCCCTGCCGGCCCCGCGCCTGCGACAGCTGCGCCACCAGCGCCGCCTCCCGCGCACCCAGTTCCCGCAAGCGCGCCCGCTGGGCGAGGATCAGCCGGTCGTCCTCGCCGACCGACGCGCGCAGCTGGTCCAGCGACCGCTCCAGCCCCGCCAGTTCGGCCGCCGCCTCGGCGGCCTCGGCGCGCAGGCGGCGGGCGCGGGCCTGCTCATCCCGAAACTCGGCCTGCAGCCGAGCGACATCGACCGTCGGCGCCGCACCGACGGGCAGGGCGGTCAGGCTCAGACAGAGGATCAGGACCAGCGGACGCATCAGTCGCGATGATAGGGCGATCCGGCCAGAATCGTCACGGCGCGATACAGCTGTTCCGCAAGCATCGCCCGCGCCAGGGCGTGCGGCCAGGTCTGGGGCCCGAAGGCGAGGGTCGATCCCGCCGCCGCGCGAACGCTGTCGTCCAGCCCGTCGGCCCCGCCGATGGCGAAGACCAGCCGCCGCTCGCCGCGGTCGCGCAAGCTGGCGATATGGTCGGCGAAGGCGCGGCTGGAGAAGGTCTTGCCGCGCTCGTCGCAGGCGATCAGATGCGCGCCCTCGGCGGCCTTGAGGATCAGCTCGGCCTCGGGGGCCTTGCCCGGCTTGCGCGGCTCCAGATCGACCAGCTCCAGCGGGCCGAGGCCCAGAGCCCGGCCGGCCAGGGTCGCCCGCTCGGCGTAGTCGGCCGCCAGCATGGCCTCGGGTCCCCGCCCCGGCTTGCCGATGGCGATGACGGCCAGCTTCATCGGTTCAGAAAATCAGGCGCGCGCGTCGATGCGGTGGCCGCTCTCGACCGACCAGATCTTCTCGATGTTGTAGAAGGCGCGCACCTCGGGACGGAACAGGTGGACGATGACGTCCCCCGCATCCAGCAGCACCCAGTCGCAGTGCGGCAGGCCGGAGACCTTGACCTTGCCCAGACCCTGTTCCTTCAGCGCGCGCTGCAGGTGATCGGCCAGGGCGCCGACGTGACGGTGCGACCGCCCGGAGGCGATGATCATGGTGTCGGCCATCGGGCTTTTGCCCTTCAGGTCGATCAGGACGATGTCCTGCGCCTTGTCGTCGTCGAGACGCGCAAGGATCGCCGTTTCCAGCGCGGTTGAGCCGACGGGAAGGGGAGCCTGCGGACCATCTTCGGAGCGGATGGGTTCGAATTCGTCCATCTCGTGCGCCGTGTTCGAAACGGCGGCGTCTTGCGCATCGTGCGCGGGCGAGGGGGTCAGCGGAGGGCTCCAGGGAGATTACTAAAGCGGAAGCCTATCATAAATGCGCGGCGGCGTCACGGGCTGCGCGCAAGGCGGTCGACGAGCGCGGATTCAGCGGCGCCGTCAGATAGGTCCAGGCGGGCGCTTCGAGGTCCGGCAGCAGCCGCGCGCGGCCGGCCGGTATGCGCGCCGCCGCGAAGCGGGCCGCGGCCGGAGCGGTGCGGCTGTCCAGCTCGCTGCCCGGCCGGGCGATCACGGCCATGGGCATCATCCGCATGATATCGGTCCAGCCGCGCCATTTGTGGAAGCCGGCCAGATTGTCCGACCCCATCAGCCAGACGAAACGCACGCCCGGATGCCGCGCCGTCAGGGCGCGCAGGGTGTCGACGGTCCACTGCGTGCCGGCGCGGGTCTCGAAATCCGAGACCACCATGGACCGCCCGTCCGCCGCCAGTTTCGCCGCCGCCCGCGCCGAGGCCATGCGCTCGGCCAGGGGCGCGCTGTCGCGGGCGTCCTTGAGCGGGTTCTGCGGCGACACCAGCCAGACGACGCGATCCAGCCCCAGCCGCCGCATCGCCGTCTCGGCCACATGGGCATGGCCGTCATGGGCGGGATTGAACGAGCCTCCGAACAGGCCGACGGCCATGCCCGGCTGAAGATCCAGCCCGTCGCGCAGGGCGCCGGGTCTGGGCCCCTGGGCTTTCGGCGCGGAACCGGCGTGGAAGAAGGACAAGGCGGCGGGGCTCGGGGGCGGACTTATGCTCAGCAGTGAGCTAACACGCCGGGACGGGCGGGGCTACGGCGCCCAGCCGCCCGGCGTCTCCATGACCGTCTCGTCTTCCTCGGCCGGGGCGATCTCGCCGCGGTCCTTGCGGACCTCGGTCCAGGCGGCGCGCAGCAGCTCGGTCACGCCCTCGCCCGAGACGCCGGACACCAGCATGGGACGGCGGCCGGCGACGGCTTCCAGCTCGGCGGCCTTCTCCTCGCGCGCCTCGGGGGTCAGGGCGTCGACCTTGTTCAGGGCGAGGACCTCGGCCTTGTCGGCCAGGCCGGCGCCATAGGCTTCCAGCTCGTTGCGGATGGTGTGGTAGGCGCCGGCGACGTCGTCCTGGGTGCCGTCGATCAGATGGATCAGACAGCCCGACCGTTCAACGTGGCCGAGGAAGCGGGTGCCCAGACCGGCCCCTTCCGAGGCGCCCTCGATCAGGCCGGGAATGTCGGCGATGACGAACCGCTCGGTGGCCGACAGGTCGACCACGCCGAGGTTGGGCACGAGCGTGGTGAACGGATAGTCGGCGATCTTGGGCCGGGCGGCGCTGGCGGCGGCGAGGAAGGTCGACTTGCCCGCATTGGGCAGGCCGGCCAGACCGACGTCGGCGATCAGTTTCAGCCGCAGCCAGATCCAGCGCTCCTGGCCTTCCTGACCGGGGTTCGCATAGGCCGGCGCCTGGTTTTGCGGGCCCTTGAAGTGGACATTGCCCCAGCCGCCGTTGCCGCCCTTGAGCAGCATCTCGGTCTTGCCGGCCACGTCCATGTCCAGCAGCACCGTCTCCTTGTCGTCGTCCAGCACCTGGGTGCCCACCGGCACCTTCAGGATCACGTCCTCGCCCTTGGCGCCGTGCATCTGGCGGCCCATGCCGTGGACGCCGGTCTGGGCCTTGAAATGCTGCTGGTAGCGATAGTCGATCAGGGTGTTCAGGCCCTCGACGGCCGTGATCCAGACGTTGCCGCCATTGCCCCCGTCGCCCCCGTCCGGTCCCCCGTTCGGGATGAATTTTTCGCGCCGGAACGAGACGGCGCCCGCCCCGCCGTTGCCCGAGCGGATATAGATCTTGGCCTGGTCGAGAAACTTCATCGCGGGCTTATGCCGCAAGAGAGCGGCGAATTACAGGCGGGGATAGCGATGGCTGCGCACGGATCGGCACTCGTGTTACGCAACTGTCAAAAGGGGGAGAATGATGTTCGATCAACCGCCCGTCTGGACGGCGCCTATCGCGAACGTGAGCGCGTGGTTTGTTTGGCCGGCAATCAGCGCTGTGATGTCGTTCGTTGCGTTGATGGCCACAATCAAACTGGCTGACCGATCGAGGCGCGAAGCTCGCCGCAAGGAATATTCGGTTCTGTTGGGACTCGCTGCGTCGTTGGAAACCGTCTTGGGCGTCTATGAGGGTATGTACCGAAGAATGACGGCGAACACTTACAAGATTGAGCTTCGCGCCGCTTCCGAAGTGGCGATGGTTCCGCATTTTTCGGAGGTTTTGGATCAGCTGAAACTAACCGATATTCCTACTCCGTCCTCGGCTGAGACTTTTGTCAGCGTACGCGCATGGATGCGGCGAATGCCAAAATGGCTGGAGGATTGGGAGAAAGAGGACTTCGTAGTAGCCAAAAAAGACCTACGCCATCAGCTAAAATATCTTCGGCACTTTCAGAGTATTTTCGAAAGCGAGGCCGAGCTGGTGATGACTGAGTTTAGCTGGCGGCATAGATTTATGCGGTCGATAAAATCTCTAAAGACTTGGTCTCTTGCCAAGCTTTCGACCCTTATCCAAAGGGCTCGTTCTCGATAATCCGACCCCGGTCGGTGAAATAGAAAGGGCGGCCGAAGCCGCCCTTTCAGATTCTTGATGTGCTGCAATCAGCCCTCGGCCCACACCCCGAACGGATCGCTCCACGGCATGTCCAGCGCCTCGGCGACGGCCGGATAGGTCAGTTCGCCGTTCAGCACATTCAGGCCGCGCGCCAGATGCGGGTTGGACTTCAGCGCGTCCAGACCCTTGTTGGCCAGCGCCAGGCCGAAGGGCAGGGTGGCGTTGTTCAGCGCTTCCGACGAGGTGCGCGGGGCGGCGCCCGGCATGTTGGCGACGCAATAGTGGACGACGCCGTCGATGACATAGGTCGGGTCTTCGTGGGTCGTGGCGTGGCTCGTCTCGAAACAGCCGCCTTGGTCGATGGCCACGTCGACCAGCACCGAGCCGGGCTTCATCTGCTTGAGGTGTTCGCGCTTGATCAGCTTCGGAGCTTCCGCGCCCGGGACCAGGACGGCGCCGATGATGACGTCGGCCTTGACCAGTTCTTCCTCGATCGCGCCGATGGCCGAATAGCGGGTGATGACCCGGCCCTGGGTGACTTCGTCGATATAGGCCATGCGCGGGATCGAGCGCTCCAGCACCACGACCTCGGCGCCCAGACCCATGGCCATGCGGGCCGCGTTCAGGCCGACGACGCCGCCGCCCAGCACCAGCACGCGGGCCGGGGCCACGCCCGGAACGCCGCAGAACAGCAGACCCATGCCGCCGTTGTGCTTCAGCAGGGTCTCGGCGGCGGAGAAGACGGCGATCCGCCCGGCCACTTCCGACATCGGCGCCAGCAGCGGCAGGCCGCCTTGCGCGTTGGTCACGGTCTCATAGGCGACGGCGGCGCATTTCGACGCCAGCAGCCCCCTGGTCTGCTCGGGATCGGGCGCCAAGTGCAGGTAGGTGAACAGGATCTGGCCTTCGCGGAGCATTTCCCACTCGACCTTCTGCGGCTCCTTGACCTTCACGATCATGTCGTTGTCGGCGAAGACGGTCTTCGCATCGGCGACGATCTTCGCTCCGGCCTTCCTGTAGTCCGCGTCGGTGAAGCCCGCGCCGAGGCCCGCGCCCGTCTCGATCGAGACGGTGTGGCCGTGGGCGACGTATTCGCGCACCGCCGTCGGCGTCAGGCCGATGCGGTGTTCGTTCTTCTTGATTTCCTTCGGGACGCCGACGCGCATGACCGTTTCCTCTGCCAGTCCGTTTCGCGCGGCAATCTAGCGGCGGTTTGGCCGCAGGTTCCTGTTCTTTTCAGCGACTGAACGCTGTACACTCGCAGAATCTGCGAACGAGGCGCCCAATGAAGACGATTTCCGCCGTCGCCCTCGACGACACCGACCGCAAGATGATCCGCGCCCTCCAGGCCGACGGCCGTATGACCAACGCCGATCTGGCCCGCACCGTGAACCTGTCCGAGAGCGCCTGCCTGCGCCGCCTGCGAGCGCTGGAGGCGGCGGAGGTCATCAGCCGCTACGCCGCCATCATCAACGAACGCGCCGTGGGCCTGCCGATCAGCGTCTTCGTGACCGTGACCCTGTCGTCCCAGGCCGAGGCCTCCCTGACGGCCTTCGAGACCGCCATCGCCACCGTGCCCGAGGTGGTGGAATGCTATCTGATGACGGGCGGCTCGGACTATCTGCTGCGGCTGGTGGTGCGCGATGTCGACGACCTGGAGCGCGTGCATTCCCATGAATTGACGCGGATTCCGGGGGTGACGCGCGTCTCGTCCAGCGTGGCGATGCGAACGGTGGTGAAACGCGGGGCCTTGCCGGTCTAGGTTTCGGCCAGATCAAGGCCCAACTGAAGGTCCCATGCAGCAGAGCGCCTTCCAGACCTGTATCGCGGGCGGCCGTATGGAGCGGCACCGCCACGCGGCGGCCTACGCCGCCCTGGTGCTGTCCGGCGGCTATGTCGAGGCCGGAGACCGGGGACGGTTCCACGCCCGGCCGGGCCAGGTCCTGATCCATGGCGCATGGGAATCCCACATGGACGCCTTCTCGGGCGCCGGGGCCCGCGTGCTGAATCTGCCGCTGGCGGGTCCGGTCGGCTTCGCCGCCGGCGCGGTCGCCGACCCGGACGCGGTGGCGCGGGCGGCCGAGCGGAATCTCGCCGAGGCGGAGGCGCTGTTGCGCGAGACGATGCGGCCGCTGGACGCCGCCCTCGACGACTGGCCCGACCTTCTGGCCGCAACGCTGCGCCGCGACCCCGACACCGCGCTGGAGGTCTGGGCCGAGGCCGCCGGCCTGGCGCCCGCGACGGTCAGCCGGGGTTTCCGCCAGGCCTTCGGGACCAGCCCGCGCCGGTATCGCGCCGAACAGCGCGCCCTGATGGCGGCCGAGGCTCTGGTGATCCGCGCCGACGCCCTCGCCGCCCTCGCCGCCGATCTGGGGTTCGTGGATCAGGCCCATATGACCCGGGCGGTCTCGGCCCTGACGGGCCTCGCGCCGGGCCGGCTGAGGTCAAGTCGATACAATCCGGGACCCGCCGCCTCCGGCTAGTCAGGCGGCATGAACCGTCGCTCGCTTCTGCTCGCCGCCCTCGCCGCTCCGCTCGCCGCCGCCACCCTGCCCGCGCTGGCGCAGGAGCGCCCGCCCATGCGCACCGTCTGGAGGGTGCACGGCTCCGAGGGACAGGACGCCATCGCCTTCCTCGGGCCCCTCTCGGGCCGGGAGCTCTACACCCGCTTCTACGCCGCGGACGTCGCCCTGTTCGCGCCGAGGCTGACCGAAGAGGTCCGCGCCGACGTGCCCGCCCTCTGGGCGAAGGCCGGGGAGGACGGGGTCGGCCTGCTGTCTCCCAATCTGGCGCTGATCCTCTCCCATGCCGAGACCGACGCCACCCTCGACGACGTGCTGGCCGCGCTCGGGAATCCCGAGGCGACCATCCGTCCGGCCTTCCAGGCGGGGACGTACTGGAACGAGCACGACTGGACCTGGTTCGTGGCCCAGGCGCCGCGCATCCGCGCCGTGTTCGAGGGCCTGAAGGCCGCCGGCTTCGGCCAGTTCCTGCAGGAGCGGGGCGCGGCGACGCTGGAGGAGGGACTGCAACGCCTGCGCAGCGGTCTGGCCACCTATGACATCATCCGCGTCGAGGAAAAGCTGACGGGGAGGACCTTCGAACCCGCGATCGACATCACCCTGCTGCACTTCGTCAAGCCGCACGGCATCAAGGTGCGCGGGCAGCGGTTCCTGCAGTCTTCCGACTACGACGTGGCGACCACGGTGCGGATCGCCGCGCATGAGCTGCTGCACCCGCCCGTGCCCATGGACGGGCCCGCGGCCCTTGCGGCGCTGGCGGTGCTGGAGAAGGATCCCCTCATCCCCCGGATCGTCGCCGACCATGATCCGCGCTGGGGCTACACAACCCTGCCCGGCATGCTGAACGAGGACCTGTGCCAGGCGCTGGACCAGATGGTCAGCGAGGCGCTGGGCGTGGCGCGCAATCCGGCCGACCGCTGGCGCATGGCGGATGACGGCATCCATGTGCTCGCGGCGGGCTTCTACGGCCTGCTGCGTCAGGACCGCTGGAGCCGCACGGGCGGTTCGCTGGAGGCCTGGCTGGCGGATGCGGTTCAGCGCGGCCGACTGGCGCCGGCCCATTTCCACGCGGTGGCGGCTGATGTGCTGGAGCGCCCCGTCGACCGGCTGTGGCCCCTGACGCCCGAAAGCTGAGCCGTCAGCCGGCGCCCGCGGCCCCGGCGGCCATGGTGTCCTGGATGCTGATGATCGCCGGCGTCAGGATGACGATGAACAGAACCGGCAGGAAGAACAGGATCATCGGCACGGTCAGTTTGGCGGGCAGGGCGGCGGCCTTCTTCTCGGCGGCCGACAGGCGCATCTCGCGGTTTTCCTTGGCCATGGTGCGCAGGGCCGAACCCAGCGGCGTGCCGTAGGTCTCGGCCTGGGTCATCGCCGTGGCGACCGATTTGACGCCTGGATGGTTGGTGCGTTTGGCCAGGCCCTCATAGGCCATGCGCCGGTCGGGCAGATAGCTGAGCTCGGCTGACAGCAGGGTCAACTCCTCGGCCAGGTCGATGGACGAGCCGCCGATCTCCTGACTGACCTTCTGGATCGCCGCCTCGATCGACATGCCGGCCTCGACGCAGATCAGCAGCAGGTCCAGCGCGTCGGGAAAGGCCTGCATGATCGAGGTGCGGCGCTTGGCGATGCGGTTGGCCAGGAAGATGTTGGGCGCATAGAAGCCGATCACGGCGGCGACCATGGTGATGGTCAGCCGGACCATGAAGGTCAGGCCGAAATCGTTGAAGACGAACAGGTAGAAGGCCGCGATTCCCAGGAAGACGAAGGGCATGGAGAAGCGGAAGAAATAGAAGGTGGTCAGCGGCTTGGGTCCGCGATAGCCGGCCTGGGCCATCTTTTCGGCGACCTTGGGGTCTTCCAGCAGCTTGTTCAGGTTCAGCCGCTCGACGACCCGCTTCTTGAACCCCTCGTCGGTGTGCCGAAGGCCCTGCGGGCCGGCGTTCTGGGAGGCGATCGCCTGACGCGACCGGCGCTTCAGCTCCTCGCGGCGCACCGCGACGGCCTGCATCCGGTTCTCCAGCTTCGCCCCGCCGCCGAGCGATCCCGCCAGCGTCACGATGGTCGCGAACACCAGCACGCCCACGCCCATGCTCAGCAGGTTCTGGATGTTGGTGAAGAACTCAATCACGGCGCGGTTCCTAGAACTTGAACGAGATCATCTTCTTCATCACGAAGATGCCGAAGCCCATCATCGCCACGGCCACGAACAGCATGAACTGCCCGCGCGGATCGGTGAAAAGCCGGGCCATATAGGCCGGGGTGGTGATGCTGACGAGGATCATCACGGCGGGCGGCAGCGAGCCGATGATGCCCGCCGAGGCGGTGGCTTCGGACGACAGGGCCTTGATCTTCTCGCCCATCATCTTGCGGGCGCGCAGCACGGTCGAGAGGTTCGACAGCGCCTCGGCCAGGTTGCCGCCGGTCTTCTGCTGGATGCCGATGACGATGGAGAAGAATTTCAGCTCCGGCGTCGGCATCCGTTCGTACATCTTGTCCAGCGCCTGCTGCAGGGTCAGGCCCACGCCGAGGCCCTCGACCAGCTTCTGGAACTCGGCGCCGAGGGGCTGCGGGCTTTCGCGGGCGATGATCTTGAAACAGTCGTGGACCGGCAGGCCCGATTTGATGCCGCGCACGATGACGTCGACAGCGTCGGCGAAATGGCTCGAGAATTTCTTGCGGCGGCGCTTGCCCAGCATCCCCACCCACCAGCGCGGCAGGCCCAGGCCGACGGCGAAGCCGAGCCCCAGCGCCATGAAGATGTTCAGGCCGAACAGCAGCGGCAGCAGGAAGCCGAATACGCCCAGCACGCCGCTGATGATCCAGAAGGTCGCCGGCCTGGTGTTCAGTCCGGCCTGTTTCAGCTTGGCCGCCAGACTGATGCGCGCCTTGCGCTCGGCGCGCTCCGAGTCCTGGAGCTGCTGCATGATCTGTTTGCGGCGCGCCTCGGGGGTGTTGGCGGCGGCGGCCTTCCTCGAGGCCGCATTGTTCTGTTTGGGGCCCCCGAAGCCTTCGGCGCGCTTGAGGGCGACGTCGCTGGAATCGCCGCCGCCGACGAAGGCCCAGCCGAGGCCGCCGATGGTGATGAAGGCCAGAACCGCGGCGAGGATCGGAAGCATGGCGGCCTACTCCGCCGCGTCGAGGGCTTCCGCCAGCTCGCGCTCCAGCCCGTAGTAGCGGGCGCGGTCCCAGAAGCGGGGACGGGCGATGCCGGTCGAACGGTGACGGCCGATGATCTTGCCGTTCTCGTCCTCGCCGGTGATCTCGTAGACGAACAGGTCCTGGGTGACGATGACGTCGCCTTCCAGCCCGACCACCTCGGTGATGTGAGTGATGCGCCGCGAGCCGTCGCGCAGGCGCGCGGCCTGGACGATGACGTCGACCGAGCCGACGATCATCTCGCGGATGGTCTTGGACGGCAGGCCGTAGCCGCCCATGGTGATCATGGACTCCATCCGGCTGATGGCCTCGCGCGGGCTGTTGGCGTGCAGCGTGCCCATGGAGCCGTCGTGGCCGGTGTTCATGGCCTGGAGCAGGTCGAAGGCCTCGGGTCCGCGAACCTCGCCGACGATGATCCGCTCGGGACGCATCCGCAGGCAGTTCTTCACCAGATCCCGCATGGTGATCATGCCCTGGCCCTCAAGGTTGGGCGGGCGGGTCTCCAGACGCACGACGTGCGGCTGCTGGAGCTGCAGTTCGGCCGCGTCCTCGCAGGTGATGACGCGCTCGGTCGGGTCGATGAAGGCGGTCAGGGTGTTCAGCAGGGTGGTCTTGCCGGAGCCCGTACCGCCCGAGATGACCAGATTGCATCGCGAGGCGCCGATGACGCCGAGCACGCGCGCGCCCTCGGGACTGATGGAGGCGTACTCCACCAGATTCTTCATCGTCAGCTTGTCTTTCTTGAACTTCCGGATCGTCAGCGTGGGGCCGTCGATGGCCAGCGGCGGGGCGATGACGTTGACGCGGCTGCCGTCCGGCAGGCGGGCGTCGCAGATCGGGGAGCTCTCGTCCACGCGGCGGCCCACCTGGGACACGATCCGCTGGCAGATGTTCATCAGCTGGGCGTTGTCGCGGAAGCGGACGTTGGTCAGCTGGACCTTGCCGTTGACCTCGATGAAGACCCGGCCGGCGCCGTTGACCATGATGTCCGCGATGTCGTCGCGGCTCAGCAGCGGTTCCAGCGGGCCATAGCCGAGGACGTCGTTGACGATGTCCTGGACCAGGTGCTCCTGCTCGGCCACCGACATGGAGACGTTCTTGATCGCCACCAGCTCGGCGACGATGTCGCGGATCTCTTCCGACGCGGCCTTGGTGTCGAGCTGGGCCAGCTGGGCCAGATCGATCGTGTTCATCAGGGCGTTGAAGATCGTCGTCTTGGTGGCGTGGTAATAGTCCGACTGTTCGCGGACGATCTCGGCGACGGCCTGGGCCTTCTTCAGCTGTTCAAACCCGGGCGTGGCCTTGGGGCCGGGACCCTTCTGGGGCGCCTCCACCTCGCTCGCCGGCCTGGGGCGCATGGCCAGGGCGTCCAGCCGGTCGGCGGCCGGAGAGGCGGGCCTGGCGGCATAGGAGTCAGCCTTGCGGGCCGCCGCCTGGACCTGGTCGACGGTCTGGTCGCCGCCGAAGGCGAAGGCTTCGGTCTGGATCCCCGCAGGCGGCTGTTGCGGCTGCGCGGGCTGGGGCGCAGGCGCGGCCGGACGCGGCGCCGTTGCGACATTTCCCGGCTGACCTGTGCGCTTGCCGAACACCCGTTACGACTTCTTCTTGAAGAGGCCGGCGAACATGGACTTGCTCTCGGCCTTGGTCTTGGGGCCCGTGAGCATGGGCAGTTCGCGGCGCGAGACGATCTGGGCCAGGGTCTGGAAGGCCTCGGCCGCCTTGGACTTGGCGCCGGCGTCGAGGATCATCTGGCCATTATTGGCGGCCGCGCCGAAGGTCTTGGGATCGAACGGGATGATCAGACTGGGGTGAACGCCCAGGGCGGCGCCGAAATCCTTGGCCGGGATTTCCGGACGGCCCGGCACGCCGACCTGGTTCAGAACCAGCCGCGGCGGGGCGTCATTGGGGCGGCCCTGTTTGATCAGGTCGATCATGTTCTTGGCGTTACGCAGCGAGGCCAGGTCCGGCGTCGCGACGATGACGACCTCGTCGGCCGCGATCAGGGTGCGGCGCATCCAGCCCGACCACAGATGAGGCAGGTCCAGCACCACGAAGGGCGCGGTCGAGCGGATCTGGGTGGTGACCTCCTCGAAGGCCTCGGGCGAGATGTCCCAGTCCACGTCGAGCGTGGCCGGGGCCGCGAACAGGCTGAGCTTGTCGGTGCAGCGGACCATCATCCGGTCCAGCAGCAACGGGTCCAGACGGTCAGGCTGGCTGAGCGCGTCGGCGACGCCGCTGAGCGGGTCCTGGTTGAAGTCGAGGCCGGCAGTGCCGAACGGCAGGTCGTAGTCGACAATGACGGTGTTGGCGCCGATCCGCTCGGACATCGCATAGGCGGTGTTATGAGCGACCGAACTGGCGCCGGTGCCGCCCCGCGCGCCGACGAAGGCGATCGAGCGGCCTACGAAGGGCTGGGCCGGGTCGGCGAACAGGCCGCCGATGGCGGCGATCAGCTGCAGCGGCTGCAGGGGTGCGACGAGGTATTCGCTGACGCCGCGGCGCATCAGCTCGCGGAACAGCAGGATGTCGTTGGTGGCGCCCACGACGACGACCTTGGTGCCGGCGTCGCAGACCTCGGCCAGCTGGTCGACTTCCCACAGCAGGGTCTGCGGGTCCTTCATGCATTCGACGACGATCAGCGGCGGCGTCGGCTCGTGCTGATAGGCCTCGACGGCGGCGGCGACGCCGCCGATGCGGATCTGGGTCGTGGCGCGCGACAGGCGGCGGTCCTGTCCCGCCCGCTCCGCGGCGGCCAGGGTGTCCTGGCGCTCGGCGAAGACGTGGATGGCGATGCGGGGTACCGAGACTTCGGCGGTCTGGCCGCTGCTGAACGTCGGGGCGGAGAAGGCGGAGGCGGCGCCGGCGACCAGATCGCCCACCGGATTGAACCCGGCCACCGCGGGAACCGAGGCGTCCGTTTCGCGCTGGGCGGCCTCGGGCTGGACTGCGACGGCGGGGGGCGTGAACTGCAGGGGCGGACGCTGGTCGGCGGAAGGTTCGCCGGGGAAGGCGGCAGGTTCATTGACGACCGGCCCCGCCGCGGCAGCCTCCGGCGTGACATAGCCCATGTCGACATCGAACTCGTCGTCGAACTCGTCAAACGGCTGAGGGGCGAAGGCGTTGTTCATCAGGTCAGTCCACCGCCCGCGCAATCTGGCCGTTCACGAGGGGCTCCTGCGGCGTCGAACTGGGCTCCCCCTTCCGGTAGTTGTCGAACACCACGGCGGCGCGGCCGGAATCGGCCGGCGTCATGGCCCGGGCCCCCAGAATGTCGCGCGGGTCGGCGATCTGGGCAGCCATGTTGGCGTTGACCGAACAGCCGAAGCCGTTCGAGCTCTGGTTCGAATAGCGTGGACCCAGGTTGCCCGCGCTGAGGGCGCAGTTGGGGACGACGGCCCGCACGGTCTCGAACCCCGCCAGCACCGGCGCGCGCGGATCAGGCGCAGCATAGGCGGCGATCTGGATCCGGTCCGCCGGAACGCCTGCGGCCTGCAGGGCGGCCCGGACGGCATAGGCCTGCTGGACCGCGGCGGGGTCCTCGCCCGCCGGCGCCTCGACCATGACGGTTCCGTATCCGGCGGCGCCGTAACGCGCAGCCAGCTGGCCGATCGCGTCCCGCTGATTGGCGGAAAGGCCCTGGTCGTGCACCGCGAGCGCAATCCGGTCCAGGCCCGGCTCTACCTGCAGGCTGTACCGCGACAGGGGCGTGAGGGGCGCAAGCGGATCGCTGCCGGCCATGGTGGAGCAGCCTGCAGCTCCAAGGCCGAGAACCAGGACGAACATTGCGGAGGCGGCGCGCATGGACGGGATCCTCATTCGATCACATAGCCGACAGGGCCGGTCCAGGCGGTGTTGGTCCCGGCCGCCGCCCCGCCGGCGGGCCGGTACTGCTGGTCCAGTTGGCCGAACAGGAGGGTCTGGGCGTCGTTGGCGATGATCAGGCCGTCGGCGGGCGTTTGCAGCCGCCCGGGCGAGGTGGGAGAGACGATGTAGGCTTCGATGATGATCACCAGTTCGGTCTCGCCCGACAGATAGTCGCGCGACCGGAACAGGGCGCCCAGCACCGGCAGATTGCCGATGCCCGGCAGCTGGTCGATGTTCTGGCGGGTGTCTTCCCGCAACAGGCCGGCGATCATCATGGAGCCGCCCGAAGGCAGCTCGACCGTGGAAGAGGCGCGGCGCACCTTCAGGGCGGGAATGACCAGGGCGTCGTCGGCGGTGCCGCCGAGCGTGAAGGCGCCTTCCTGGGTCAGCTCGGAAACCTCGGTCGACAGTTGCAGCGAGATGCGGCCCTGCGACAGGACGATCGGGCGGAAGGCCAGGCGCACGCCGAACGGCTTGAACTCGATGCCGATCGTGACCTGACCCGTGGTGGAGTCCACGTCGCGGCCCGTCGGAACGGGGAATTCGCCGCCCGCCAGGAATTCGGCGTTCTCGCCGTTGACCGAGGTCAGGTTGGGTTCCGCCAGGATTCGGACCAGTCCGGCGCGTTCGAAGGCGCGGATGCTGGTGTCCAGGCTGTTGCCGTCGCCGCTCTGGTCCAGATAGTTGAGGATGCCGCCGCCCAGCTGGCTGCCCGACACCGCGAACGTCGCCTGCTGGGCGAAGGAGAGGCCGTCGCCGACGCTGTTCAACACGGCGTCGACGTCGAGGCCCAGCTGTTTGATCGCGGTGCGCTGCACCTCGATCACCCGGGCCTTGACCATCACCTGGTCCGAACCGGCGATGGTCATCATGTTGATGACCTTTTCCGGGGCCGAGACGAAGGCCCGGGCGACCTGGGAGGCGCGGTCGGCCTCCCCGGGGCTGTTGACGGGGCCTGTCAGAATGATGCTGTCGTTGACCGCCTCGGCGCGAACCTCGGACCCCGGCATGACCCGGCTCAGGGTGTCCTGCAGGGCGGAAACGCCGGCGTCCACGCGCACGCGCAGGGAGAGGATGGTCCGGCCGGCGGCGTCCAGAACCACGGCGTCGGTCTCGCCGGGCTGAAGGCCGATGATGGTGATGCGGCGCGGCGAATGCAGCATGGCCTCGGCGACGACCGGATTGGGCACGATGACGTCGCGGGCGTCCGACGGCAGATCGATCGCCATGGACGAGCCGCGCGGCAGGTTGATCAGCTGCGCGCCGGCGCCCATGGGCAGGGCGGCGCGGGACTGGGCCCGGGCGACGTCAGGCATGACGGGCGCCGCGGCGGCGAGCGTGAGACCGGCCAGGGCGAGGACGGCAAGGCGCGTCATCGGGCGTTTCATTGGACCACCACCACTTCCGGCGCGCCGCCGCGGAACACCCGGACGGGCGTTGATTGTCGAGCGACCGCGACCCGGCCTGAAGGCCCGCCCGTGTCGGCGTAGGACCGCAGCACCAGACTCAGTTCGCCTTCGGACTTGGCGAGAGCCAGAGCCTCGGCGTCGCGGGGCCCCAGTTCGAGGGTCGCAGTCGCGCCGACCACAGCCTGTTCATCGTCGCCGGCGCGCGTCGACTGATCGATCGCCAGCACCTTCACGTTCTGCATCACGGTGGACGAAGAGAATTTGGACCGGTCTGAGTCCTGGGCGCCGACGTTGGCCAGATTGGTTTCGCGGGTCAGCAGCACATCGACCCGGTCGCCGGGCAGGATGAAGCCGCCTGCGGCCGTCTCGACCGTGACGCGGATGGCCATGGCGCGCATGCCCGGCTCCAGATAGGCGGCCATATAGCCGCTGTCCCCGGCCCGGACGATCTTGCGTCCGACGATCGGCTCGCCGGCAAGAATGGGCTCGCGCACGACGGAGCCGACATAGTCGGCCTTGGCCCCGCCGGTCGCCAGATTCGTGGCGGCGCGGGTCACCGAGGCGACGGCGCCCGCGGGCTTGTCAGCCTCGTCCGCGGCCGCCTCGGCGGACGGGAGGGGAACAGAGCCGTCGGTGATGAAGGCGGGATTGACCTCGTCGGCAGGCCAGTCCTTCCAGTCCAGGTCGCCTTCGGTCAGGCGTTGTCCGGGCTGCAGATCCTTGGCGGCGACCAGCACCTTGGCCATGGGCCGCGCGGGAACGGCGGCGGCCGTGGCGACGGCGGTGGGGGTCTTGGACGGCGATCCCATGGCGCGCACGACCAGGGCCAGACCAATGGCGGCCACGGCGGCGACGCAGATCACGATGATACGGGCGGGCTTCATCGACGGTCTCCGGCAGGACCGGGTCGGGACCGTTGAGTCGGTCCTTTGGTTCCTTGCCGTTAACGACCATGCCGGGCGCGGGTTAACGCGGACCTAAGTCGCTGTTACCCGGCGATGAAGGTCGCCAGAAGGGGCGAGGCCGGATAGGCCATCAGGGCGCCGGCAGCGATGGCCACGCCATAGGGAATATCGCCCCGCGGCTCCATCAGCTGCACGACCCACGGCGGGGCGCCGAGCAGGTAGGGGCGGGAATGGAAGCGGGCGAACAGCAACGCCAGACAGAAGACGCCGCCCATCACCCCGGTCCACAGAAGGAACATTCCGGACCCGGCCAGGCCCAGCCACAGGCAGGCCGCGGCCATCAGCTTGGCGTCGCCGCCGCCGATCCAGCGCAGGGCGAACATGCCTGCGCCCACCACCAGCGCCAGGGCGGCGATTCCGGCATTCGTCGCGACCGTCATCGGGTCCAGACCCACGACCAGGGCGGCGGGAAAGAAGCCGAGCACCAGCAGGCCTGAGATCCAGTTGGGGATCTTCATCGAGGTCAGATCCTTCAGCCCCGCGATGATGACGAGGGCCGGCATCACGCCGAGAAGGATCAGGGTCAGGGTGTCCATGGCCGCATCTCACACGGACGCGGTTAAAACCGGGTTGCCGGACGGCGTCCGGAAAACAGGAAGGCCGGGACGAACGTCCCGGCCTTCCGCCGTTTCCAACCTGGCCGGGGTCAGGTCCCGGCCGTGCCGCCCATGCCGGTGACGACCTCGTTGAACTTGGTCTTGATCGTCGAACCCAGGGCCGTCACGGCCGAGATGATGACGACCGCGATGAGGGCGGCGATCAGGCCGTATTCGATGGCCGTGGCGCCCGACTCGTCGGACAGAAATTGCGAAACGAATTTGATCATGGCTTGCCTCCCGATGGGTCCACCGCCGTCCGGCGAAGCGCCGGGCAGCCAGTAGGAACCGGCAAGGTTTGCCAGCGGCAGGTTAAGCGACTCCGCAGAAAGTCGATTACCGTACCGTTTACCGCAAAGCTTGTCGGAGGTGACGCAAAGCAGAAGGGCCGGGGCGTTTCCGCCCCGGCCCTTCGCCGGTTTTCAGACCTCGTCGGAACCCTCAGGTGCCGGCGGTGCCGCCCATGCCGGTGACGACGGCGTTGAACTTGGTCTTGATGGTCGAACCCAGGGCCGTCACGGCCGAGATGATGACGACCGCGATGAGGGCGGCGATCAGGCCGTACTCGATGGCCGTGGCGCCCGACTCGTCGGACATGAACTTCGAAACGAACTTGGTCATTGGATTTCCTTCTGGATGGAGCGAAGCGAGCTACTCAAGACGGGGGGAGCCGGTAGCCCGCTTGACCCCCAAACGCAGGGCCGTTGTCGCTCATGTCGGTTAAAACAGGGTCAGCGGGCGTAGTTACCCGGCGATTTACTTTGAATAATCACACCCCGATTTCTGCCGTGCGGCCTGACGCAAAGCAGAAGGGCCGGGGCGTTTCCGCCCCGGCCCTTCGCCGGTTTTCAGACCTCGTCGGAACCCTCAGGTGCCGGCGGTGCCGCCCATGCCGGTGACGACGGCGTTGAACTTGGTCTTGATGGTCGAACCCAGGGCCGTCACGGCCGAGATGATGACGACCGCGATGAGGGCGGCGATCAGGCCGTATTCGATGGCCGTGGCGCCCGACTCGTCGGACATGAACTTCGAAACGAACTTGGTCATGGATGAAATCCTTCTGCGTTAAGCGAGCAATCGTTGACACCACCGGGGTCGTCGGTTTTGCCCGCTTGACCCCCTTTGCCACTTCACCATGCAGGTCGCCGATTAAGGACGAGTAAAACGGCGATGATGAATCTCGATTTCTTTATTGACGCCGCGTTTACTATGATGGAGCCCGCGGTTGCATGATTTCAGACTTTATTGAGGTTTGCGGGGCAGTGTCCGGACCACGCTCACGCGCGCGCCCGTTCACTGGAAGTCGACGTCATGATCCGTTCTGTTCCACCCGCCGCCTGGCTGGCCGCCGTCCTGGCATCCCTCGCTGTCCTGGCCGTCCCGGCGGCGGCAGGGGCGCAGTCCGCGCGCCTCAGCGTCGAGATCGATCAGGCGGCGCGAGTGCAACTGCGGGGCCCCGCCGGTTCGGTGATCGTGGGCAATCCGCTGATCGCTGACGTCACGGTGGTGGATGCCAACACCCTGTATATCACGGGCAAGGGTTATGGCGTGACCGAGATCGTCGCCGTCGACAGCATCGGACGCACCGTCTTCCAGAGCGAAGTCATCGTCACGGCCGGTTCCGGCGCGGGTCGGGTCCGCGTCTGGCGCGGCGCCCAGGCCACCGAAATGGCGTGTGCGGCGTCCTGCTCCCCGTCGTTGCGCGGGACCAGCGACGGCCCGCCGACGCCGTAGAGATCGCTGTTGCCGATGCGATCCCGCAAATCCACGCCCCCTGCGATCCGGCGCGGCTTTTCCGCGCGCCTGCTGGCCGCGCGGGACGGTTCGGCCGCGGTCGAGTTCGGCATGGTCGCCCTGCCGTTCTGCCTGATGCTGTTCGCCATTCTCGAGCTGGGCCTCGTCTTCGTGACCGACTCTGTGCTGGAGAACGCCGCCATCGAGACGGGACGGCTGATCCGCACGGGCCAGGCCAGCGCCCAGAACATGACGGCCGCCCAGTTCAAGACCTCCCTGTGCGGCCGGATGAGCATCTTCGCGTCAGACTGCGAGGCCCGCGCCTCGGTCGATGTGCGGGTCATCCCACAGTTCGCTGTCGTACCGCCGGATCCGATGGCCGGCGGTACGTTCGACGCCGGCTCCCTGACTTATTCCAACGGCAACCCGGGGGACCTGGTCCTGGTGCGGGTCTGGTATCGGCAGCCGCTGGTGACGACCTTTCTGTCGCAAGGGCTGTCCCGCATGAACGACGGGGCCGCCATGCTGACCGTCACCACCGCGTTCAGGAATGAGCCGGCATGAGGCGCCGGGGGCTCATCTCCCGCCTGACAGGCGACGAGCGGGGCGTGTCCGCGGTCGAATTCGCCCTGATCGCCCCCGTCATGATCGCCTTCTATTTCGGCATGGCCGAATTCTGTCAGGGCTATATGGCCCAGAAGCGCATGGGCCACGTCTCGGCCATGGTGGCGGACCTGGTGGCGCAGGAAGAAACCTTGGCGACAACGAATCTGGATGACATCTTCCAGATCGGCGGGCTGATCATGAAACCGTTTTCCACCACGCCGCTCAAACAGCGCGTCAGCAGCGTGACCCAGACGGCGGGTATCGCCAGGGTCACCTGGAGCCGGGGTCGCGGCATGACCGGGCGTGCGGTCAACGAGACGATCACCCTGCCGGCCGGACTGATCTCGGATGGCGAAAGCATCATCGTGTCAGAAGCCACCTACGACTACGATTCGCCCGTCGACTATCTGATGCCGGCGGTGACGCGGTTCTCGCACATCTATTATTTGCGCCCCCGCACCGTCGATAACGTGACCTGCACGGACTGCTAGGATCCGTTCAGGGCCTCGCGGAGGGCCAGGATCTTGGCGTCGGTTTCCGCCAGTTCGGCCTCGGGCTCGCTATCCGCCACGATGCCCGCGCCGGCGAGGGCCCGAAACCGCCAGCCATCGCCGGATCGCCGGAAGGAGGCGGTGCGGATCAGGACCGAGGCCGTCATCCGGCCGTCGTCCTCGATATGAAACAGGCTGCCGCACCATGGACCGCGGGGCGGTTCATGGCTGGCGATGACCTTCATGGCCTGATGCTTGGGCGCGCCGGTGATCGAGCCGGGCGGAAAGGTCGCGGCCAGCAGATCGGCGGGGCCGGCGCCCTCCTTGGCGAGGCCCGACACGGTCGAGACCAGATGATGGACGGTCGGGTGGCTTTCGATCTCGAACAACCGGTCCGCCGCGACCGAACCGGGCAGGGCGACGCGCGCCAGATCGTTGCGCATCAGGTCGACGATCATCAGGTTTTCGGCCCGGTCCTTGGCGCTGGCCTCGAGCTCGACGGCGAGGGCGGCGTCGCGCGCCGGATCGGCGTCACGGGGTCGTGTGCCCTTGATCGGCCGGGTCTCGATTCGCCGGGTGTGCGGGTCGAAAGTCAGGAACAGCTCAGGCGAATTGGAAACGATCGCGAGATCGCCCAGCCGCCAGAAGGCGCCGTAGGCGGCGGCCCGGTCGGCCAGCCGCAGGAGCACATCGAAGGGATCGGCCTCGGGAGCCAGGGTTCCCGCCCAGGCCCGGGCGATATTGGCCTGGAACAGCTCGCCGGCGGCGATGCGGTCGACCACGTCGGCCACGGCGTCTGTATAGGTCCCGGAAGGGGCCTCGGCGTCGAAGGATGCGGCGGGGGCCGCGGGCCGAGCCGGATCGCGGGCGGCCGTCAGCCACCCTTCGGCCCGTTCGGCGGCCGTTCGGGCGGCTGCGGCGTCGTCGCCCCGCCCGATCACGCTGACCGAGCGGTTCCGATGGTCGAAGGCCAGCATGGCCGGATAGCGGGCCAGCATCAGGTCGGGCCAGACCTCGGGCCGGGGACCGGTCGCCGCGCGGGCGCCGGCGTCATAGGCGATCAGGCCGACCACGCCGGTCTCGAAGGGCGGCGCGCCCAGCCGGTGCAGATCGCCGTCAGAGGGCAAGGGGCCGACATGGACCTGATCCGGTTCCGCGGCCACGAACGACCAGCGCCCCAGCGCGCCGCCGTCCGACAGCAGGGCCAGGGGGCCGACCAGATGTTTCAGGCCATCGGCGACCGCGAGCGGGTCGCGCCATGGCCGGTTGCGGGTTTCAACGACGCGAGCGGTCACGCCGCCAGCCGCTCGCCGATGCGGTCGCGCAAGGCGGCGTCCACGCCCAGCGCCTGTTCCAGATAGGCGTCGACGGAGCCGTGCCGGGCGGCGATCTCGGTCAGGGCGGTCTCCAGATAGACCGGCTCGACGCCCAGGAAGGCCACGACGGCGTCGTGCGAGGCGGGCCGCCCGGTCATGGCCTCCAGCTGGCGGGCGATGCCCGGGGCGCGGCGCTCCAGATCCACGGCGGTGTTGGTCAGCAGATAGTCGGCGATCATGTCGTCGGCATGGACGCCCAGCAGATGGTGGGTCAGGGCGGCCAGCATGCCGGTGCGGTCCTTGCCGGCGGCGCAGTGGATCAGGACGGGGCCGTCGGTCTCGCCCAGGGTCCGGAAATAGCGGGTGAACAGGTCGAGGTGGGAGGGCTCGAAAGGCAGGCGACGGTAGGTGTCGGTCATGAAGCGCCGGCCGGAGTCGGGCGTCAGGTCGGCTGTCTTCAGAAAGGTGATGTGCGGGGCTTCGCCGCCGTCGTCGTGGTCGCTTTCGATCACGGCGCCCCTGAAGCCGGCCGGGCGTTTCGACGGCTGGTCGCGCCGCTCGGAGGGGCGGCGCAGATCGACGATGGCGGCGATGCCCAGGGCGTCCAGTCGTTCCAGGTCGGCGGCGCTGGCCCGGGCCTGGTGCGCCGAGCGGAACAGGCGGCCCGGCGCGACATGGCGGCCCGCGCCGGCGGCGTAGTCGCCGTAATCCCGGAAATTGTCGAGGGCGTCAAAGCGGAGGATGCGGCCGGTCATGGCGGCCTTCTAGCGGAGGCGCGGGCCTCTAACCACTCCTGCCGACCAGACCCTGCATGGCGTCGAGATAGGCGACGAAGGCCTTGCGGCCGGCGGGGGTCATGGACGCCTCGGTCAGGGGCTTGCGGCCCTCGAACCGTTTGTTGACGGCGACGAAGCCGGCGTCCTCCAGCTTTCTCAGATGGACCGACAGATTGCCGTCAGTCGTCTGCAGACGCGCCTTCAGGGTGTTGAAGTCGGCGCTGTCGGCGCCGGACAGCACCGCCATGATCCCGAGCCTGACCCGGCCGTGGATGACTTCGTCGAGCCGACTGATGTCGAAGTCGTCGCCCACGCTCAACCTCTCGCGCCGCGCATCAGCAGGAAGCCGGGCAGGGCCATCAGCAGGAACAGGGCGGCGGCATAGGCCAGGTACTGGTTCGCGCTTCCGGTCAGGGCCGCCAGCAGCGGGGCGGCGGCGAACGAACCGACGGCGAGGCCCCACAGCGGACGGCTCTTGTACATGGCGGCGCTGACGGCCCAGCCGATGCCATAGAAGACCATGATCACCGACGGGATGAGCCCGAAGGCGACCTCGATGCCCTCGTCGCCGACACGCCAGCCGAGGGCCATCATGGCGGTGAACAGGGCGAAGATGCCCCAACCCAGCGCGCTCCACACTGTATCGGTGGCGCGGTTTCGGGCGGTCCTGACGCCCCCGGCGCGCTTCAGCCGGGCGATGAGAACCGCGAGGACCAGGAGGAAGAGGACGGTCGCAGCGAGCCAGCCCAGTCCCTGGATCGGACCCGACGATGGCGCAAGACCCGTGATCTGGGCCCAGTGGAACAGGCTCGCTGCGCCAAAGATGAGGCCGGCGCTCATCAGGATGGACGCGCCCTGCATGGGAGCCTCGGCGCCTTCCTCGGCCAGCCGGCGCATCCAGGCGATGTCGGCGGCGGGGTCTTCTGTCTTGTCGATCATCGGTCTTTCGTCCTTAGAGGCGACGGCCAAGGGCCAGCCACAGCCCGGGAATCAGGGCCACGAGAACAAGCGCGCAAGCATAGATCAGATACGGGTCCGCGGTCCCGAAACGCAGGGCGATCCCGGCGACGCCGGCGAAGGCGGTCGCGGCCAGGGCCGCCATGTTGGCGGTCCGCGTGCGCGCCGCGGCCACGGTCCAGGCGAGGCCGTAGAGCGCCAGGCCGACGGCCGAGGTCCAGCGCATCAGCTCCCAGTCGCCGGCGGCGACCGACAGGCCGACCAGGGCCAGGGCCGCGCCGATGTGGATCAGGATGGCGACGCGCGACCAGCCGCCGACGCGGCGAGCCGCCTCGCCGCCCGCGCGCCGCAGGCGGAACACGCCGGTCAGGAAGGCGCCCACCGCAATCGGCCAACTGAGGCCCAGCACCGCGGGATGCCAGCCCAGGGCGCCGCTCATGACGCCCCACTGGATCAGGTTGGCCGCGCCGAACGTGACGCCGGCCAGAACCAGGACGCGGCCCGCGCAGACGGAAACGGTGGGCAGAGGGCGGGCGGGGGCGAGATCGAAGGTGACGGCGGACATGCGTGAAATCTCCCTGTTCGACCCCTTCTCCCACATGAGCTTTAAAATGTAAAGTACTTCATCGAAAGTTGAGCGATCTTAGCCGGATGCGCAAAACACAGTCCGGATAGTCCGGATGGGCTGCTTCCGGAGGGGTCAGCTGTTTCATTCGATTGTCAAAGACCGGGTCAGACGGGTGTGATCATGGAAGCATGCGCATGCGTCAGTTCTGGACGCAGGCGTGGAGGCCGCCCATGACCGTCACCTTCTCCCGCATCGCCTATGAAACGCTCGAGGTCTGCAACGGCGTGACCATGGCCGCGATCGAGGCGGCCGTCTCGCAAACGGGGCTCGCGGCGGGAGCCGAGGCGCTGGATATCGGCGCCGGGAACGCCGCTGTGGCGATCCGGATGGCGAAGGCCTTCGGCATGAGGGTCACCGCGATCGAACGGGATCCGGGGATGGCGGAGCTGGCGCGGTCGCGGATCGCCGCAGCGGGAGCCGAGGATCGGGTGGCGCTGCTTGCAGCCGCCTCCGCCGAGGTTCTGGCCCGGACGCCGCCGGTCGATCTGATCACGGCGCTCGGGACGACGAACGTCACTGGCGAAGGCCGACCGACGCCGGAGGCGTCGTTCCGTGCGCTGCGCCGGACTCTCAAGCCGGGCGGCTGGCTGTTGTGGGGCGACCTGGTCTGGTTGGCCGAACCGCCGGGCCCGCTGCGCCAGATCGTCGAGGCGACCAATCTCTATGCCGATCACGCGGGATGGCAGGCCGCGGCGCGAACCGCCGGCTTCGAGGTGGTTGTCGCGGAAATCTCGCCGCAGGCGGTGTTCGACGACTATGCGCAGGGTCTGGCGGCTGCGGGGCGGCGATGGCTGGACGCCAATCCCGCGGCGCCGGAGGCCGCCTCCGTCAGGATCAACGCCGAGCGCGTCCGCGTCATGCTGGAGTACGGACGCGGCCACATCGGCTTCGGCCTGTATCTGCTGCGCAAGCGGGTCTGACGGGCTCAGACGGTGCGGATGATTCCGTCCCGCGCCTCGACCGGCCAGGGCGTCAGCCGGGCGCCGGCGCAGGGCCCGCCGACGCAGGCGCCGGACAGGGGTTCGAACACCGCCCCATGCCAGCCGCACAGGATCAGCGACCCGTCCGGGATCAGGTATTTGTCCAGTTCGATCGCCAGCGGAAAACCCTGATGCGGGCAGCGATCGACATAGCCGGCGACCTGACCTGCCTTGCGCACGACGAAGCCGTGGAAGAAGGCCTCGCCGATCTGCAGCACGAAGCCGCGCGAGCCGGGATCGGCGATGTCCGTCTCGGCGCACAGGGCCACGTTCGGAGGCGTGGCCCAGACGCGTTTGCGTTCGGAAGGGGCCGGCGCAGCGCTCAATGCCGCTCGGCCTTGAGCGGCCGCGACAGCAGGTTGTCGATCACGGCCTCGACCGTGGTCTCGCCGTTCAGCAGGGCGGCGACGGCGAGGGAGATGGGCATGTCGACGCCCATCTTCGCGGCCAGCTCCCGCACGGCGGGAGCGCTTTCATAGCCCTCGGCCACCGAACGCTTTCCGGCCAGGGCCTGTTCGACCGTCTGGCCCTGACCGAGGGCGAGGCCCAGGCTCATATTGCGGGACTGGGGGCTGGAGCAGGTCAGGACCAGATCGCCGAGACCGCACAGGCCGGCGACGGTCTCGGCCTGGCCGCCGAGAGCGACGCCCATCCGCGTCATCTCGGCGAAACCGCGGGTGATCAGGGCGGCGTGGGCGCTGCGGCCCAGACCGCGGCCCTCGGCCATGCCGCAGGCGATGGCCAGCACGTTCTTGATCGCACCGCCGACCTCGGCCCCGATCAGATCGGAGGCCAGATAGGGCCGGAAGCCGGGCGCGGACAGCGTCCACATCAGCTCCTCGCCCAAGGCCTCGTCGGCGCAGGCGAGGGTGACGGCGCTGGGCAGGCCGCGCGCGACCTCGCCCGCGAAACTGGGGCCGGACAGGACGGCGGCTGGCGCGTTCGGCAGGGTCTCGGCCAGGACGTCGGTCATCAGCTTCAGCGAGCCGCGCTCGATGCCCTTGGAGCAGAGGATGACGGGCACGCCAGCCCGGTGATGGGCGGCGAAGGCCGTCAGGGTGGACCGCATATGCTGGGCCGGCGGTACGGCGAGGATGACGTCACAGGCGGCCAGATCCGCCAGTTCGGACGTGACCGAGACGTGGTCGTCCAGTGTGATCCCGGGCAGGAAGGCTTCATTGACGCGGCGGGCGCGGATGCTTTCGACGACCTCGGGCTCGCGCGCCTGAAGCAGGACCTGGAGGCCCGCCCAGCCGGCGACCTGGGCCAGGGCAGTGCCCCAGGCGCCGGCGCCGATCACTCCCGCGGTTTTGAACTGCATGCGTCTTCCCTAGGCCTTGGCGCCCTTGCGGCCCGGCGGATGGACCGGGTCGGCGAGCGCGCTCTGTTCGTCCAGCGGCCAGCGCGGCCGGGCGGCGGTATCGATGTCCGAGGTCAGGCCCTTCTGCAAGCGCTCGGCGCCGGCGAGGGCGATCATGGCGGCGTTGTCGGTGCAGTAGGCCATGGGCGGGGCGAGGAAGGAAAAGCCGTTGGCCGCGGCGGTCGCCTCAAGCGTGGCGCGGACGGTCCGATTGGCGGCGACCCCACCCGCGACGACAAAGAGTCTGTGATCGTGTTGTTCCGCGTAGGCCTTGAGCGCGCGGTCCGACCGGTCGCTGAGTTGGCGGGCGATGGCGGTCTGGACGGCGTCGGCGAGGTCGGCCTTGTTCTGATCGGTCTCGCAGGCCTGGGCGAGGCGCGAGGCGGCGGTCTTGAGGCCCGAGAAGGAGAAGTCGCAGTCCTTGCGGCCCAGCAAGGCGCGCGGCAGGTCGAAACGGGCGCCGTCTCCGGTCGCGGCCAGCTTTTCGAGGGCCGGGCCGCCCGGATAGCCGAGGCCCAGCGCCTTGGCGATCTTGTCGAAGGCCTCGCCGGCCGCGTCGTCGATGGTGGTGCCCAGCCGGGTCATGTCGCCGACGCCGCGCACCTCCAGCAGCTGGCAGTGGCCGCCGGAAACCAGAAGCAGCAGGAAAGGGTAGTCGACCATGGCGCCCAGCCGGGCCGAAACCGCGTGACCCTCGAGGTGGTTGACGGCGATCAGCGGCAGGTCGCGGGCCAGGGCCACGGCCTTGCCGAAGCTGAGGCCGACCATGACGCCGCCGACCAGACCGGGCCCGGCCGTGGCGGCGACGCCGTCGAGCGCGTCGTAGTTCAGGTTGGCCTCATCCATCGCCCGGCGGACGACGCCGTCGATCATCTCGACGTGGCTGCGGGCCGCGATCTCGGGGACGACGCCGCCAAAGGCCGCGTGATCGTCGATCTGGCTGTGCACAACGGACGACAGGACCGTGGCCTCGCCGTCAGGCCTCAGGCGCACGACCGAGGCGGCGGTTTCGTCGCAGCTGGTCTCTATGCCGAGCACCGTCAGGTCGCGCGGGACGGGGGTCGCGCCGGTTGCCCGGCTCCCTTCGCTACTATAGTCGGCGGGCCTGTCCATCGGGTCGAGGTAGCGACCCCGTTCATCCGGCGCAACGTATCTCATGGCTCACCTCGTCCGCATCGGCACGCGCCGCTCGAAACTGGCGATGACCCAGTCGGGCATGATGCAGCGCGCCATCGGTCACGCCCTGGGCGTCGCGGACGCCGATCTGGCCGAGGCCGTGCCGCTGGTCGAGATCGTCACCACGGGCGACCGGGTGCAGGACCGCCGTCTGATGGAGATCGGGGGCAAGGCGCTGTTCACGAAAGAGATCGAGGAGGCGCTGGCCGACGGCCGCGTCGATGTGGCGGTCCATTCGATGAAGGACGTCCCGGCCGAGCAACCGCCCGGCCTGTGCATCGCCGCCGTGCCGCCGCGCGAGGACGCCCGCGACGCCTTCGTCAGCGAGACCTTCGCCTCATTCGCAGAATTGCCGATGGGCGCGCGGCTGGGCACGGCCTCGCTGCGGCGCCAGGCCCAGGCGCTGGCCCTGCGGCCGGACCTGACCATCGAGATGCTGCGCGGAAACGTCGACACCCGGCTGCGCAAACTGGCGGAGGGCGAGTTCGACGCCATCCTGCTGGCCGTTTCGGGCCTGAACCGGCTGGGGTTCGAGAGCGTGATCCGCGAGCGGTTGTCGCCTGACGATTTTCTGCCCGCGCCGGGGCAGGGGGCGCTGGCGCTGCAGACGCGGGTCGAGGATACGGGCGCGGCATGGGTCATGGCGCTGAACGATCCGATGACGGCCCTGGCCGTGGCGGCCGAGCGCGGGGCGATGACGGCGCTGGAAGGATCGTGCCGCACAGCCATTGGGGCCTATGCGGATGTGGCGGGCGACCGGCTTCGACTCACGACCGAGATGCTGGCGCCCAACGGCTCGGCGCGCTGGCGGCGGTCCGGGGAGATGGCCGACATCAACGGGCCGGACGCCATGGCGCAGGCGCGGGCCCTCGGGCTGGCGCTGGGGGCCGAGGTCCAGGCCGCGGCGGGCGATCAGAGGACGCTGTCCTGACGCCGATCCGGACAGTCTGGGTCACCCGGGCCGAACCCGGCGCCACGCGCACCGCCGCCCGTCTGACCGCCCTCGGCTTCGAGGCGGTGGTGGCCCCCCTGCTGGAAATTCGCCCGCTTGCCGCCCGGGTCGATCTGGACGGCGTGACGGCCCTGGCCTTCACCAGCCGGAACGGCGTCGAAGCCTTCGCAGGCCTGAGTCCGGAGCGGGGCCTGCCCGTCTTCGCCGTCGGCGATGCGACCGCCGCGGCGGCGAGATTCTGCGGGTTCGGGAAGGTTCGGTCCGCGCACGGAGCCCTGGCCGATCTGGCGGCGCTGTTGGCCGCCGAGGCGCCGACGGAGGGGTTGCTGCTGGCGCCCGGGGCCGTGGAGCCGGCGGGGGATCTGGCCGCGCTGCTGGAGGGCCGCCTCCGGGCGCGGGCCCTGCCGATCTATGAAGCTGTGGAAACGGACGTCGCTCCGCCGCCGTCGTTCGACGCGGTCCTGATCCAGTCGGCGCGCGCCGCCCGGGCCTTGCGGGGCCGGGGACCGTTCCCGGGCGGACGGGCCGTGGCCCTGTCCGACGCCGTGGCGCGCGCGCTGGGCGGGGGAACCGGTCTGGAAATGCAGGTCGCGTCCGCGCCCAGGGAGTCGGCCCTGATCGAGGCGCTTGGCAAGCCCGCGCCCCGCGTATAAAGAGCGCCTCTCGCGCGGGGCCAGGGCCTTGCGCCAGGGCCGCTTTAGCTCAGCTGGTAGAGCATCGCATTCGTAATGCGGGGGTCAGGTGTTCGAGTCACCTAAGCGGCACCATTTTTCCGGCCTTTGACAGACGACGATGATCTGGACGCCCCGTCCGGAACATCCTAGCTAGATCGCGGTACTCGGAGCGATCATGTCCCAGCGGCTCAGCGCGCGTCAGGAAGAATGTCTGCGGCTGACCGCCTTCCTGACGGACAAGGAAATCGCCGCCCGTCTCGGTCTGTCGGAAGCCACCGTCAAGAAACACGTACACGAGGGATGCCGGCGTCTGGGGGTCAACCGGCGCAAGGCCGCGCTGGCGATTCTGGAACGAAACGTACCAGAGGCTACGAAAGACCCCATAGCGAAGGGTTCGCCCGTCGGCATCAGTGTCCCCCCTACCAGGGAGACTGATGATGGCATCTCAATCCAAGGCGCTTCCCCACTGGACGTGGGACGATCTGGAAGCGGCGCTCAACGGGTTCAGCCCGCTGGGGCCGAACGATCCGGTGCGGGCCCATCTCATGCGCGGACTGACAGACGACGCGCAACGGGCGACGCCGCGCGAACTGCTGCAGCAGGTCCTGAGCGCGGGATGGGTGATGGCCCAGGTGGGAGCCCAGAGCCGCGCCTCGGCTACCGCCCCCCGCCACGAAGCTGGGTCGTCCGGCTCCTGATCCTGCTCGTCCTGGTCGTGGTGACGGCTGTGATGATGAAGGCCGTGGCGGACCTGGTGCTCGCCTATGCGGGCCAGGCGCAGGAGATCGGACACGTCACCAACCCCGAGCTGGTGGAAAGCGGCCGCAAGGGCTGATCGGGCGCGCCGCGAGGGGCGGGCGCGGTCGGCCGATCGGACGGGACGGGACCGGACCGGTAGACGAACAGGCCTTTGGAGCGACCCGCATTCCCCCTTACCTGACCGGCGCGCCGCCCTTTGTGATCGTCCTGACGGCCACGTTCTTCGCGGCGGTCGTCGCAGGCTGGCTGAGGGGCGGGCATCCGGAGCGGCTCGCCGCGGCTGTGCTGCTGCTGACCCAGCCAGTCATCGTGAATCCGCTCGTCACATGGCGGATCGGCGACGTCTATCTCGACTCGGCGATTGAAGACGTTCTCTGGACGGTCTTCTTCGGCTGGATGGCTTTCAGATCAGATCGCTGGTGGCCCTTCGCAGCGACGGCGGCGATGGGGCTGGTCGTGCTGGTCCATCTTCTTACCATGGTCACCGATATTTCCTGGGGCGCCGCCGTTTCGGCGCGGGTCGGTCTGGGGATCGTAGCGAACCTCGCCGTCCTGGCCGGCGTGGTCGAGCGCTGGATGGCGGGCGAGGCGCCGGTCAGCCGGATCGGAAGCGACCGCGTCGGCATGGCGATGCCTGACAGGCCGGGTCCATGACTGCATTTTTCCTCGCCGGCGTCGTCGAGCGCTGGCTGGCCGGCGAACGACCCGCTGGCGAAGTAATGGCGCAGACGTGTCGGCGCTGCGCCTTGAACATATAAACATATCCTTATATGTCTGCCGCCCTTCTCATCCCGCCGGAGCTCCGCCTTGTCCCGTTCGTCGTTCCAGTTCACGTCTGAAAGCGTCTCCGAGGGCCATCCCGACAAGGTCGCGGACCGCATCTCGGACACGGTCGTGGACCTGTTCCTGAGCAAGGATCCCTATGCGCGGGTGGCGTGCGAGACCCTGACGACGACGAATCTGGTGGTGCTGGCCGGCGAGATCCGCGGCCAGGGCATCATGGACACCGACGGAAACTGGGCCCCGGGCGTGCAGGACGAGATCGAGGCCGCCGTACGCGCCGCGGTCCGCGACATCGGCTATGAGCAGGCCGGCTTCCACTGGAACAAATTCGAATTCATCAACCGCCTGCACGGCCAGTCGGCCGACATCGCCGTGGGCGTCGACGCCGCCGGCAACAAGGACGAGGGCGCGGGCGATCAGGGCATCATGTTCGGCTACGCCTCGAACGAGACGCCCGAACTGATGCCGGCGACCCTGCAGTACAGTCACAACATCCTGAAGCGCCTGGCCGAGGTGCGCCACGGCGGCGACAAGCGGCTCGAGCCCGACGCCAAGAGCCAGGTCACGATCCAGTACGAGGATGGCAAGCCCGTCCGCGCCACCTCGATCGTCCTGTCGACCCAGCATGCCGCCGGTCTGTCGTCCGCCGACGTCGCCGCGATCGTGAAGCCCTACATCCTCGAGGTGCTGCCGGAAGGCTTCACCGACGAGAACACCGTCTGGCACATCAACCCGACCGGCATCTTCGAGATCGGCGGGCCCGACGGCGACGCCGGCGTGACCGGCCGCAAGATCATCGTCGACACCTACGGCGGCGCGGCCCCGCACGGCGGCGGCGCCTTCTCGGGCAAGGATCCGACCAAGGTCGACCGCTCGGCCGCCTACGCCTGCCGTTACCTGGCCAAGAACGTCGTGGCCGCGGGCCTGGCCGAGCGCTGCACGATCCAGATCAGCTACGCCATCGGCGTGGCCAAGCCGCAATCCATCCACGTGGACCTGCACGGCACCGGCAAGGGCCCGATCAATGAGGCGGTGCTGGAAGCCAACATCCTGGACCTGATCGGCGGCGCCACGCCCCGCGCCATCCGCGAGCATCTGGGTCTGAACAAGCCCATCTACGCCCGCACCGCCGCCTACGGCCATTTCGGCCGCGCGCCGGACGCCGATGGCGGGTTCAGCTGGGAGAAGACCGATCTCGTCGACCAGCTGAAGGCGCTGGCCTGATCGACCGGGCGCGTCTAACAGGCGCGCCCATGGCTTCCTCAGACGACACCGCCCACCGCCCGCTGCGCTCGTTCGGCCGCATCAAGTCGCGCGCCATCAAGCCGCGGCAGGCGGCGCTGTTCGACACACTGCTGCCGTCCATCGCCGTGCCGGACCCCAGGGCCGGACCGATCGATCCCGCCGCCCTGATGCCGGAGGCGAGGGCAGTCTGGCTGGAGATCGGCTTCGGCGGCGGCGAACATCTGGCCGCACAGGCGGCGCGCCATCGCGACACACTGATGATCGGCTGCGAGCCCTTCCTCAATGGCGTCGCCTCGGTCCTGCGCCATATCGAGGAGGGCGGGCTGAAGAACGTCCGCCTGCATGCGGACGACGCACGCGACGTGATGGCGGCCCTGCCGGACGCCAGTCTGGACCGGGTGATGATCCTGTTCCCCGACCCCTGGCACAAGGCGCGGCACAACAAACGGCGGCTGATCCAGGAGGAGACGGCGGCCGGGATCGCGCGGCTGCTGAAGCCCGGCGGGGTGGTGCGGTTCGTCACGGACTGGACGGATTACGCCGAATGGGCGCTGGAGAAATTCGGGAAGACCTCGGACCTCGTGCGCGTCTCGTCTCCCGGCGACGACTGGACCACGCCGTGGCCGGACCATGTGGTGACCCGCTACGAGGAAAAGCGGCTGGGCGACACGACGCCGCTGTTCATGGAGTTCAGGCGCGCCTGAACCTCGCCAGCCGCGCGAGCGCCTGCACGGCCGCGACGACGAGAACGGACTTCAGCACCACGCCGGGCAGGAAGGGCAGGACGCCGTGCTCCAGCGCCAGACCGGCGCCGATGTCCAGAGCCAGCCAGGCTGCGCCCACAGCCAGGATCAGCAGGTGCAGGCCGATCATCCAGCCGATGGCCGGCAGGCACCGCGTCAGGCGACCATGGGCTGACGCCCCGCCCGCCAGACCGGCCGCGGGCACAAACGCGATCAGATAGCCAGCGGTCGGACCGCTGAAGGCGACAAGGCCGGAGGCGCCGTCGGCGAGTACGGGCAGGCCGGCCATGGCCGTGATCAGGTACAGCGACACGGCCGCCATGCCTCGAACGGGCCCCAGCGCCGCTCCCGCCAGCAGCACGGCCCAGGTCTGCAAGGTCATCGGAACGGGGACCATGGGAATGGCGATCCGGGCGCAGACGGCCATCAGAAGCGCGAAGCCCGCCACGGACGCCAGCCAGACCGCTGGAGAGACCGGATGGGCGGGAGGCGGCGCAGGAGCGGGATGCATGGCCGGTGCAAGATCACGCGGCGCTGCGGCGCGCAAGCTGGCGACCACCGCTGGATTCCCGGGCGGAACCGGTGCACGAGCGGATCAACGATGAATTGGAGAATGGCCCATGAGCCTGACCCTGAAAGAAGCCTCCGCGCCGATCTTCCTGCGCGGCCTGCGTGTGCTGTCCGGCCTGATCGACAAGGCCGAGGCCTCCGGTCTTGGTGAAATGGCGATCATGGAGGCGCGGCTGGCCCCGGACATGAAGCCGTTTCCCGACCAGATCCGCATGGCTTCGTTCTCGGCGCGCAGCTGCGTGGCGCGCCTGACCGGTCAGGCGTGGCCGAAGACGGACGATTCAGAGGCGACCCTGGCCGAACTCAAGGCGACCATCGCCCTGTCGATCGCCTTCATCGAGGCGACGGATCCGGCCGCGTTCGAGGGCGGCGAGACGCGCCGGATCGAGCTGCGCTTCCCCGGCGTCGAACTGAATTTCGAAGGCGCGGGCTATCTGACCAGCTTCGCCATTCCGAACTTCTATTTCCACGTCAGCATGGCCTACGCCATCCTGCGCAATGCGGGGGTGGAACTGGGCAAGCGGGACTATCTCGGCCAGCTGGCGCTGGTCTGACGACGGGGGCTGACAAAGGCGATCAAGGGAGCTATATGCGCTCCCACATCGTTAGACCGGCGTCCAACGGCGCCGTTTGAAGCGGCGGCCCGGATGGCCCGCCGCTTTTTGTTTGGACCAAAGCCTTTGAAGGCCAAGACCGCCGAAGACCGCGCTCTGCTGGAGCTCATCGAACCCGTGGCCGAGAGCCTGGGCCTCGACGTTGTGCGCGTGCGGCTGATGGGCGGCACCCTGCGCCGGCGGCTGCAGATCATGGCCGAACGTCCGAGCGACCACGACATCGCCGTCGAGGAATGCGCCCGCCTGAGCCGCGCCGTGTCGGAGGTGTTCGACGCAGCCGACCCGATCAACGGCGAATATCTGCTGGAAGTGTCGTCGCCGGGCGTCGACCGCCCCCTGACCCGCCAGTCGGATTTCGACCTGTTCGAGGGCTATGAGGCGCGGCTGGAAACCGATCGCATGATCGAGGGCCGCAAGCGCTTCAAGGGCGTGATCGCCGGCACGGACGGCGAGAACATCGCCATCGATCTGGAAGGGGAGGAGGACACCGCCCTCATTCCCTTCGAATGGCTGGTCGACGCCAAACTGGTGCTGACCGACGAACTGATGAAGGCGGGCGCCGAGAAGCGCGCCGCCCGTAACGACAACTCTTCTGAGACCGAGGACTAGACCATGGCTGTCGCCGGCGTTTCCGCGAACCGACTCGAACTGCTGCAGATCGCTGACGCGGTCGCGCGCGAGAAGAACATCGACAAGGAGATCGTCGTCGAGGCGATCGAGGAGGCGATCCAGAAGGGCGCCAAGTCCCGTTACGGCGCCCATCACGACATCCGCGCCAGGATCGACATCAAGTCGGGCGAACTGGCCCTGACGCGCCACGTCACCGTCGTGGCCGACGACTGGCAGCCGGAAGACGAGCTGGAAGAGTTCAATGACTCGGCCATGGTCCGCCTGACCGACGCCTCCAAGCGCGATCCGGAGGCCTTCGTCGGCAAGGAATATGTCGAGACCCTGCCTCCGTTCGAGTTCGGCCGCGTCCAGACCCAGATGGCCCGCCAGGTCGTGACCGGAAAGGTCCGAGAGGCCGAGCGCGCCAACCAGTACGAAGAGTTCAAGGACCGCGTCGGCGAGATCGTCAACGGCACCGTCAAGCGCGTCGAATACGGCAACACCGTCGTCGATCTGGGCCGGGGCGAGGGCATCATGCGCCGCAACGACTCGATCCCGCGCGAGGTGTTCAACATCGGCGACCGGATCCGCACCTACATCTATGACGTCCGCGCCGAGGCCAAGGGCCCGCAGGTCATGCTGTCGCGCTCGCACCCCGGCTTCATGGCCAAGCTGTTCGCCCAGGAAGTGCCCGAGGTCTACGACGGCGTGATCGAGATCCGCGCCGCCGCCCGCGACGCCGGCTCGCGCGCCAAGATGGCCGTGCTGTCGAACGACTCCTCGATCGATCCGGTCGGCGCCTGCGTCGGCATGCGCGGCTCGCGGGTTCAGGCTGTCGTCGCCGAACTGCAGGGCGAGAAGATCGACATCATCCAGTGGAACAACGACGAGCCGACGTTCATCGTCAACGCCCTGGCCCCCGCCGAAGTGTCCAAGGTGGTCCTCGACGAAGAGGCCGACCGCGTCGAGGTGGTGGTGCCGGACGAGCAGCTGTCGCTGGCCATCGGCCGCCGCGGCCAGAACGTCCGTCTCGCCTCGCAGCTGACCGGCTGGCAGATCGACATCATCACCGAGAGCCAGGACTCCGAGCGTCGCCAGCGCGAGTTCGCCGAGCGCACTACCCTGTTCCAGGAGGCCCTGGACGTGGACGAGGTCATCGCCCAGCTGCTGGTCACCGAAGGCTTCGCCACGGTCGAGGATCTGGCCTTTGTCGAGCCGTATGAAATCTCGGACATCGAAGGCTTCGACGAGGAGACCGCCGAGGAACTGCAGGCCCGCGCCCGCGACTTCCTCGACCGTCAGGCCGCCATTCTGGATGCGAAACGCGTCGAGCTGGGCGTCGAGGACGGCGTCATGGCCGTTCCGGGCGTGACCGGCGCCATCGCCGTCGCCCTGGGCGAAGGCGGGGTGAAGACCGTCGAGGATCTGGCCGATCTGGCCACGGACGAAATCCGCGGCGGCTACGAAGTGAAGAACGGCGAACGGGTCAAGGTCCCGGGCGTGCTGGAAAGCTTCAACCTGGCCCAGGAAGAGGCCGAGATGCTGATCCTGCAGGCGCGCGTCGCCGCCGGCTGGATCGACGCCTCGGAACTGCCGCAGCCGCCCGAGCCGGAATACGAGGAAGAGCTGGCCGAGGGTGAATACGACGCCGACGCCGTCTTCGCCGCCGCGCCGGAAGGCGACGAGGCCGAGACTGCCGACGACGCGGAGGTCCTCGCCGGGGACCCCGAACAAACCCCCGACGCGTGATGGGAGACCGGATCGTTCATGAGTCTGCGCGAAGCGACGATCGATAGGGAACGCCGCGACCTCGTCACCCACGAGGTCATGGACGAATCTCGTCTGATCCGCTTCGTCGCCGCTCCGGACGGTTCGGTGGCCCCCGACCTGGCGCGCAAGTTGCCGGGACGCGGCCTCTGGGTCGCAGCCGACCGCGCCTCGATCGAGACGGCGGTGAAGAAGAACCTGTTCTCGCGGGCCGCCAGGGCGCCGATGAAGCCGGCTGTCGACCTGGCGGACATGGTCGAAAACCTGCTGATCCGGCGATGTCTGGACCAGTTGGGGCTTGCCCGGCGCGAAGGCGTGCTTATCTCGGGTTTCGAAAAGTCCCTGGCCAATGTGCGGTCGGGCAAGGCCGCGTGGATCATCGAGGCGGCGGATGGCTCCGCCGACGGCCGCGGCAAGCTGCTTTCGCTGGCGCAACACATCACGCCGCGCCCGAAAGTCTGCGGCGTGTTCACGGCGGACGATTTGAGTTTGGCCCTTGGGCTGGAAAATGCGATACACGCCGTCCTGCTTGAGGGCGGGCGGGCCGATCGCTGGACCATAGAGGTCGAACGACTGGCGGGATTTCGACCGTTGACGCCTCCGCAGTGGGGCGACGAAGCGGCTGGGATGCCGAACAAGGTTTTGGACGGGCGGGGTTCTGCTCCCTGATTTGGGAGCGGGGCGACGCGCGGCTTTTTGTGTTTGAACGAGACGACGGCGGATCTCCCGCTGTCCCGAGTAAAGCGACCGGATGACTGACGAGAACGACAAGACCAACGACGGCGCGCCGCAGGCCCCGACCGGGACTCCGTCCACGACGGGACCTCGTGCGCCCTTGAGCCTGAAGCCCCGGCAGGCGGGATCGGTTTCGACCGGCACCGTGCGCCAGAGCTTCAGCCACGGCCGCACCAAGACCGTGGTGGTCGAGACCAAACGCCCCCGCGCCGGCGTCGGGCCGGGCCATCAGCGCCCGCAGGGTTTCGACGTCGCCGCCCGTCCGCGCACTGACGCGCCCGCGCCCCAGGCGCCGCGTCCGGCTGCGCCCGCCGGTCCCGCCGGCGGCCGCCTGTCCAACGAGGAACAGGAAGCCCGCCGCCGCGCCATCGAACTGGCCACCAAGGCCCAGGCCGAGCGCGCCCAGGCCGCCGCCGCCGAACAGGCGCGCCGCGACCAGGCCGCGCATGAGCAGGCCGCCGCCACCGCCCAGGCCGCCAGCGCCGCCCAGGCCGAAGCCGCCGCCGCCCGCGCCGCCGCCGAGGCCGCCCGCGCCGAGGCCGCCAAGCTGACGGCCGCCGCGCCTGCCGCCCCGGCCAAGCGGGCTCCGGCTGCTCTGACGCCCGCTCCGGCCGCGCCCGCCGCGCCGACCCCGGCTCCGGTCGAGGCTGCCGCACCGACCCCGGCTCCGGCTGCTCCGGCGCGTCCGGCTCCGCCTGCGCGCCCGGTGGTCAATTTCGGCCAGCGGGTGCCGAAGGCTCCCAACCCCTCGCGCGCGCCCGCCGGTCCCGCCTTCGGCGGCCGTTCGGCCCGTGAAGAGGCCATGGGCGGCGGTGAACGCGCCTATTCGGATCGTCCGGCGCCTGCCCGTCCCACCGGCGGCCGCCCGGCCGAGCCGGTCCGCTATTCGGCGCTGACCCCGCGTCCGGCCCCCGGCGCCGCCCGTCCGGGTCCGCGCACCGGCCCGGGCGGCCGTGCCGCTCCCAACGCGCCTCCGGTCGCACCGGAAGTGGCCCGTCCCAGCCGCGCGCCCGGCGGCGGCTTCGCCCGCCCGCTGAAGCCCGAAGACGACCGCGACAAGCGTTTCTCCGATGCGGGCAAGGCCGTCAGCCGCACCCGCGGCGAACCCAAGCGCCGCGAAGGCCGTCTGACCATCCAGTCGGTCGCCGGCGACGGCGACACCGCAGAGCGGATGCGCTCGCTGGCCTCGGTCCGCCGCGCCCGCGAACGCGAGAAGGAAAAGCGCAAGGGCGGATCCACCGATGCGCCGAACCGTCCGCGCGAGGTCGTCATTCCTGACGTCATCACCGTGGGCGATCTGGCCAACCGGATGGCCGTGCGCGGCGTCGACATCGTGAAGTTCCTGATGCGTCAGGGTCTGATGATGAAGATCAACGACGTCATCGACACCGACACCGCCGAACTGGTGGCCGACGAATACGGCATGACCGTCAAGCGGGTGTCCGAGTCCGACGTCGAGACGGGCTTCCTGTCCGATGCGATCGACGACGAGGCGACCACGCCGCGCGCGCCGGTCGTGGCCATCATGGGCCACGTCGACCACGGCAAGACCAGCCTGCTGGACGCGCTGCGGACGACCGATGTCGCCTCGGGAGAGGCCGGCGGCATCACCCAGCACATCGGCGCCTATCAGGTGCGCCTGGAAAGCGGCGACCGCGTCACCTTCCTGGACACCCCGGGTCACGCCGCCTTCTCGGCGATGCGGGCGCGCGGCGCCAATGTGACCGACATCGTGGTTCTGGTGGTGGCCGCCGACGACGGCGTCATGCCCCAGACCATCGAGGCCATCCAGCACGCCAAGGCCGCCAACGCCCCGATCATCGTGGCGGTGAACAAGGTCGACAAGCCGGACGCCAATCCGCTGAAGGTCGTCAACGAACTGCTGCAGTACGAAGTCATCGCCGAGAGCCTGGGCGGCGACACCCAGATCATCGAGGTGTCGGCCAAGGAGCGGACCAATCTCAACGGTCTGATCGACGCCATCCTGCTGCAGGCCGAGGTCATGGACCTGAAGGCCGATCCGGAACGCTCGTCGGAAGGCGTGGTCATCGAGGCCAAGCTGGACAAGGGCCGCGGTCCGGTCGCCACCGTTCTGGTCAAGCGCGGCACGCTGAAGCGCGGCGACATCGTCGTGGCCGGTTCGGCCTGGGGCAAGGTTCGCGCCCTGCTGAACGAGCGCAATGAACAGCTGACCGAAGCCGGCCCGTCCGTGCCGGTCGAGATCCTGGGTCTGGACGAGGCGCCGAGCCCCGGCGATCCGTTCGCCGTGGTCGAGAACGAGGCTCGCGCCCGTGAGCTGACCGAGTACCGCGCCCGCATCAAGCGCGAGAAGGCGACCGGCGGCATCAACCAGGTCAGCCTGGTCGACATGATGTCCAAGCTGCAGTCCAAGAAGGTCTCGGAACTGCCGGTGGTCATCAAGGCCGACGTGCAGGGCTCGGCCGAAGCCATCGTCGGCTCGCTCGAGAAGATGGGCAACGAGGAGGTCCGGGCGCGCACCGTCATGTCCGGCGCCGGCGGCATCACAGAGAGCGACGTCCAGTTGGCCAAGTCGGCCGGCGCGCCGATCCTGGGCTTCAACGTCCGCGCCTCGAAACAGGCCCGCGACCTGGCCGAGCGCGAAGGCGTGGAGATCCGGTACTATTCGATCATCTACGACCTGCTGGACGACATGAAGGGCGTGCTGTCCGGCATGCTGGCGCCGCTGCAACGGGAAACCTTCCTGGGCAACGCCGCCGTGCTGCAGGTCTTCGACATCTCCAAGACCGGGAAGATCGCCGGTTGCCGGGTGTCCGAAGGCGTGGTCCGCAAGGGCGCCAAGGTCCGCATCATCCGCGACGACGTCGTGGTTCTGGAACTGGGCACCCTCACGACGCTCAAGCGCTTCAAGGACGAGGTCAACGAGGTCCCGTCGGGCCAGGAGTGCGGCATGCATTTCCAGGGCTTCCAGGACATCAAGGCCGGCGATTACATCGAGTGCTTCACGGTCGAAGAGATCAAGCGCACGCTGGACTAGTCCGCGCTGCACCGATGAGACCAATGGAAAGGCGGTGCGCAAGCGCCGCCTTTTCGCCTTACCTGTCGGAGATCAAACCGCATGCGCAGCTTACTGATCGCCGTCCTGACCCTGTCCGTCCTTACCCAGGTTGTCCGGGCCGGTCCCGCCTCGGCGGAGACGCGCTATCTCGCCTACAACGCCTCGGACCGGGTCACCCAGGCCCTGACGCGGGGCGTCACGCTGGAGGCCGAACGCGGCCTGTTCGGCGCGATCAGCGTGCGCCGGATCATCTCCACCTCGAACCGGGGCCAGGCCGACATCCGCCGCGGCGGGCCCGATCAGGTGCGACGGGTTCTGCCCGCCGGATCGACGGAGACGGCGGTCTACTCCATCGCGCCCGAGGGCGGTGGCCGGGCGCTGGGGCGGGCCCTCTGCCCGGGGTCGGACGAGGCCTGGATGGTGCTGGGGCGGGTGCGGCTGGCGCGGCCGCTGACGGTCCATGCGGTCGGGCGATGGTCGGATGGGACCTACCGCCACTGCGTCCAGCTGTCCTACGACTGGCGCGGAGAGTGGGCGTTTCCGCCCGCCGGCGGAGCCGCGGACGACGCTAACGCGCCTGTCGCGCGATAGGCGTTCACCTCGCCACACAGCCTCGCTAAGGTTGCGGCGATGCCAGCCGCCGCCTCTCGACAGACCGGACTGAAGCGCCTCGCCGCGGCGTTGGCCTTTCTGTGTCTGGTGCTGTTCCTGCTGGCCATCGAAAACCGGCAGGCGACCGAAGCCTGGCGCGCCCTGCGCGACGAGGCGGCGCCGGCGGCCGCCCGGGTGGCGGACTGGGCGGCCAGACTGCCCTCGGGTCGGGCCGATGGCCTGACGGGGTTGAAGACGGCGGTCGCCACGGATCCCCGGCGGGTGGCGGCCGATCCGCGCGACATCGTCCTGAGCGGCGAGTTCGGCCCGGCCGACCAGGCGACCCGCGTCGCGGTCGGCGCCGTGACCTTTGTCGGGGCCGACCTGCGGTTCGAAACGGGCGAGATCTTCCATACCCGGCCGCTCCGCATCGCCTCCGGGCGGGAGGCCTTCGTCGCGGGCCAGACCTTCGCCGAACGATGGGACGCGCCGGCCGATGCGCAGATCGAGCTCCGCCGGATCGCGCCGGGCACGCGCAGCCGCCCCGTCGCGGCGTCGGCCCCGTGCGGCGGCGACGTTCCCGGCGTGGTCGCCCTGCTGCATCGGCGGGACAGGGTGGATATGCTGGTGTTCCGGGCCCGGACGATCGTCGGACCTGATGCGCCCCCGGCCGCCGTGTGCGGCGCCTGGAGCTTCCACAAGAGATGAAACGCCGTCGGCAATCCTGGGGTCTCAAACGTTTTGCGGCCGTCGCCCTCGCGGCGGCCCTCGCCGCGGTCTGGACATGGACGGCGCCGGGCGATCCCGCCCTGTGGCCCGCCCGCGCCGACGACGCCGGGGTTGAGGTTCACCTGCTGGACAACGGCTTCCACACCGATCTGGCGGTTCCGCGCGCAGCCCTCGAGGCGCGGCAAGGACCCTTGGCGGACGCCGTGCGCGGTCTGGCGCCCGGCGACTGGATCCTGATCGGTTGGGGCGACGCCAAATTCTACGTCGACCAGAGCCCGATGGAGAGCCGCCTGCCGGACGGCCTGCGGGCCTTCTTCAAGCCGGGCAACGCCTCGGTCATCATGCTGGACCCGGCCCAGCGCGACCCGCGCACGGCCTTTTCGCCGGAAAGCCGCCGCGCCTTCCGGCTTTCGGCGGCGGGCTTCGAGGCCATGGCGGACCACATCCAGGGGTCGCTCGAGCTGAGCGACGGCCATGCGCGGATCGCCGCAGCCCGCGCAGGCGACGACGCGCGCTTCTTCGCCAGCCGGGAGCATTTCTCGATCGGGCGCCTGTGCAATCACTGGAGCGCCGGGGTTCTGAACGCGGCGGGCCTGCCTGTGCGGCCCCTGCGGTCGATCACGTCCGCCGAGGTCATGGCCACGATCGACCGCGCCCAATTGGACACCGGGGCCGCACGGGACTAGACCCCGCGCTCATTATTTCGCCGCGTTCGAAAGGCTCCGCCTTTCCGACCCGACGCGGCATCGCTTTTTCAGGCCGGGTCCGATCCCCGACAGGCGACGAGGACAGAGCATGAGCAACCGCAAACCCAAAAAGGCCGCCTCCAAGGCCGGCGCCGTCAGCCAACGCCAGCTGCGCGCCTCCGAAATGATCCGCCACGCCCTGGTCGAGGTCATGCGGGAAAACGAGATCCGCGACCCGGCCCTGGTCGGGGTGTCCGTCACCGTCACCGAGGTGCGGCTGTCGCCGGACCTCAAGCACGCCACCTGTTTCGTGGAGCCGCTGGGCGCGGGCGTCGAGACGGCGCCGGTCGCCGGCCATATCGACGAAATCGTCAAGGCGCTGAACGCTCATGCGAAATTCCTGCGCGGCGCGCTGGGGCGGCATATCGAGATGCGCTTCACCCCCGACCTGCGCTTCCGCCACGACGAGAGCTTCGCCGCGGCTGAGCGTCTGAACCGCCTGCTGGACGACCCGCGGGTGCGCGCCGACGTCTATGTGTCGCCGTTCGAGGATGACGAAGACGGTCAGTCCTGATGCGGCCGCCAGCCTTTATTGTCGCCGGAGGCCTTCTGCTGGGCGGCTGTTTCATTCCGCCGCCGATCACGGGTGACGGCTGTCCCTGGGGTGGATGCCAGGGCGATCCGACGCCGCCAGCCTATGAAGACCAGACGGTCTTGCCTGGCCGCGATCCCTTTGTGGAGGGCGGTCATTTCCGACTGGGGCAGGTGGACGTCTGGCTGACGGGCGACCGGCTTCGGTATCGAAGTCCGGACTGTGAATTCCAGGCTGGCAAGGTGAGGGGGGCGGGCGAGCGCGCGCCGGACGCCTGGCGGGCGCCTTCGCCGTCGATCCAGCAGACCTATCGGGTCGAAAATATCGAAGCCGGCTGCATGTCCGATCTGAGGACCGGTGATCGATTGCTGGCCTTGGCCGCCGGCCGAAACTGGGCCCCGGGCCGCGTGGGCGACCGGTTGTGGCTTGGTCCGGCGACAGAGGGCGCTCGCGTCCAGATACTGGACCGGCGCTGATGGGCCGCCGCAAGAAGGGCGCGGTCGTCAACGGCTGGGTCTGTCTCGACAAGCCGTTCGGCATGGGCTCGACCGAGGCGGTCTCGAAGGTTCGCCGCCTGTTCGACGCGCAGAAGGCCGGCCACGCCGGGACGCTGGACCCGCTGGCCTCGGGTATCCTGCCCATCGCGCTCGGCGAGGCGACCAAGACCGTGCCCTTCATGATGGAGGCGCAGAAGGTCTATCGCTTCACCATCAACTGGGGCGTCACGACCGACAGCCTCGACCGCGAGGGCGAGATCACGGCCCGGTCGGACGTGCGGCCTGACGTGGAGGCGGTGCGGGCCGCCCTGCCGGCCTTCGTCGGCGAGATCGATCAGGTTCCGCCGCAGTTCAGCGCCATCAAGGTCGACGGCCAGCGCGCCTATGACCTGGCCCGCGACGGGGCCGAGTTCGAACTGGCCAGCCGCCGGGTGACCATCCATGAGGCGGCGGTCACCGGCGCCCCGGACGCCGACCACGTCGAGATCACCATGCGGACGGGCAAGGGCGTCTATGTGCGGTCCCTGGCCCGCGATCTGGCGGTCATGCTGGGCGCCGAGGGGCATGTTTCGGCCCTGCGGCGCGAACGGGTCGGGCCGTTCTCGACGGAAAACGCCGTCACGCTGGATTTCCTGACCGATCTGGTGCATAGGGACGCCGCCTCGGAAGGCTTGCTTCCCGTCGCGACCGCCCTGGACGACATCCCGGAGCTGGCCGTGACGGACCAGGACGCCTTCTCGCTTCGTCAGGGACGACCGATCGTTCTGCTCCCCCGACAGGTCGAAACGCTCAAAAGCCGCCTCCGGGATGGCTCCAGAACCGTTTCAGCCTTTCACGGACAGACCCTCGTCGCTCTCGGTCAGTTGCGGGCCGGTCGTCTTGAACCCGACCGCGTTTTTAATCTCCCCTGACGCCCCTCAAGCAGGGAACCGGCAGGGGCTCCAACATGGAGATACCCGATGTCGATTACTGCCGAACGCAAGAACGAAGTCATCGCCGATAACGCCCGCTCCGCCGGCGACACCGGCTCGGCCGAGGTCCAGGTCGCGATCCTCTCGGAACGCATCGCCAACCTCACCGAACACTTCAAGACCCACAAGAAGGACAACCACTCGCGCCGCGGCCTGCTCAAGATGGTCTCGCAGCGCCGTCGCCTTCTTGACCACCTGTCGAAGGTCGATCGCGAGCGCTACGCCGCCCTGATCGGCAAGCTGAACCTGCGCCGCTAAGGCGAAGGGGACGAGCGGAAGAGTTTTTCGAGGCGCGGGCCATGTCCGCGCCTCGTTCCGCATCCAGAACGACCCGCGCGCCCCGGGACCCCAGGGCGCATGACGCGAGGGCCATACCGGTCCTCTTCTTCCCGGGCGGTTCGCGATGGCGCGGACGCCCATGGACCGAAGGACTGAACGCCCGACGCTCCACCCACTGATGGGACCCCGCGCGGAATCCGCCCGCGGGATACGAAAGACGAAACATGTTCGATATCAAACGCAAGACGATCGACTGGGCCGGCCGCCCGCTGACGCTTGAAACGGGCCGCATCGCCCGTCAGGCCGACGGCGCCGTCCTGGCCACCTACGGCGAGACCGTCGTCCTCGCCACCGTCGTCTACGGCCGCGCGCCCAAGCCGGGCCTGGATTTCTTCCCGCTGACCGTCAACTACCAGGAAAAGACCTTCGCCGCCGGCAAGATCCCGGGCGGCTATTTCAAGCGTGAAGGCCGTCCGACCGAGAAGGAGACCCTGGTCTCCCGCCTGATCGACCGCCCGATCCGCCCGCTGTTCGTCAAGGGCTTCAAGAACGAGACCCAGGTCGTCATCACCGTGCTGCAGCACGACATGGAGAACGACCCGGACGTGGTCGGCATGGTCGCCGCCTCGGCCGCCCTGACCATCTCGGGCGTGCCCTTCATGGGCCCGATCGGCGCCGCGCGCGTCGGCTATATCGACGGCGAATATGTGCTGAACCCGACCCTGGACCAGCTGACCGAGAGCCAGCTGGACCTGGTCGTCGCCGGCACCCAGGACGCCCTGATGATGGTCGAATCCGAAGCCAAGGAGCTGTCGGAAGAGATCATGCTGAACGCCCTGATGTTCGCGCACCGCGGCATGCAGCCGGTGATCGACGCCATCATCGAAATGGCCGAGCACGCCGCCAAGGAGCCGTTCGACTTCCAGCCCGACGACGTGTCGGAAATCGTGACCTCGATCCAGAAGCTGGTCGGCGACGACATCAAGGCCGCCTACACCCACGTGGGCAAGTACGACCGCCGCTCGGGCGTCGACGTGGCCAAGAAGAAGGCCGCCGAAGCCCTGGTCAAGACCGACGAGAACCCTGACGGCGTCGACGCCGCCAAATTCGGCGTCGCCTTCAAGGAATGCGAAGCCCACGTCCTGCGCCGCGACATCATCGACAACGGCCACCGCGTCGACGGCCGCGCCCTGGACAAGGTCCGCGACATCGTCTCGGAAGTCGGCGTCTTCCCGCGCACCCACGGCTCGGCCCTGTTCACCCGGGGTGAAACCCAGGCCATCGTCGTCGCCACCCTGGGCACCGGGGAGGACGAGCAGTACGTCGACGCGCTCAGCGGGACGTACAAGGAGAAATTCCTTCTCCACTACAACTTCCCTCCCTATTCGGTCGGCGAGACCGGCCGGATGGGCGGCGCGGGCCGTCGGGAAATCGGTCACGGCAAGCTGGCGTGGCGGGCGATCCGTCCGATGCTGCCGAGCTCGGAAGAGTTCCCCTACACCATCCGTCTGGTGTCGGAGATCACCGAGTCCAACGGTTCGTCCTCGATGGCCACGGTCTGTGGTTCGTCGCTGGCGCTGATGGATGCGGGCGTGCCGCTGAAGCGTCCCGTCTCGGGCATCGCCATGGGCCTGATCCTCGAGCCCTCGGGCGAGTTCGCCATCCTGTCCGACATCCTGGGCGATGAAGATCACCTGGGCGACATGGACTTCAAGGTGGCCGGCACGCGCGAAGGCATCACCTCGCTGCAGATGGACATCAAGGTCGCGGGCATCACCGAAGAGATCATGCGCAAGGCGATCGCCCAGGCCTCGGCCGGCCGCCTGCACATCCTCGACGAGATGGACAAGGCCATCGACGGCGCCCGCACCGAGCTGGGCGAGTACGCGCCCAAGATCGAGTCGATCAAGGTTCCGACCGACAAGATCCGCGACATCATCGGCACCGGCGGCAAGATCATCCGCGAGATCGTCGAAAAGACCGGCGCCAAGATCAACATCGAGGACGACGGCACGGTGAAGATCGCCGCCTCGGACCAGGAAAAGATCGACGCGGCCAAGAACTGGATCTCGTCGATCGTGTCCGAGCCCGAGCCCGGCATGATCTATTCGGGCAAGGTCGTGAAGGTCGTCGACTTCGGCGCCTTCGTGAACTTCTTCGGCGCCAAGGACGGTCTGGTCCACGTGTCGCAGATCAGCCTGGAACGCGTCGCCAACCCGGCCGACGTCCTGACCGAAGGTCAGGAAGTGAAGGTCAAATTCCTGGGCATGGACGACCGCGGCAAGACCAAGCTGTCGATGAAGGTCGTCGATCAGGAAACCGGCGAGGACATCACCGACAAGATCAACGCCGAGCGCGCCGAACGCGGCGAGCCCCCGCTGTCCGACGACACCGGCGGCCGTCCGAAGCGTGAAGGCGGCGGCGATCGTGATCGCGGCCGCAGCCGTCGCTAAGCGGCGACTGAGCTGAACTGAAGGAGGCCCCGGTGGAAACGCCGGGGCCTTTTTCTTGCGCGGAAGAGTCCGGAGTCCGCGGGGAAATGAGGGGACATTGCGGACACATCGGACTCTGTGGAGCGCCGAAAACACAGTCCGGATGGTCCGGATGGTCCGGCTGGTTGCTGGCGGGATTCGATTGTCAAAGATCGTGGGTAAAGGTCAGGGCAGGAGTGTCGCACGGGCCGTTCCTGCGGCGGGGAAATGACGCTGGTGCGTGCGAGATCGCGCGACGGATCAGAGGGTTGGGCGCGCGAAGTCGTCTGGCTGGCGGCGAATTGCAGGCATTGTCCCTTCTCCCGTTGGGAGAAGGTGGCGCGCAGCGCCGGATGAGGGTCGGGCGGTTGAAGCGGCGAAGCCGCATCTGAACAGACGCCCCTCACCCTTTCGCGCAAGGACGACCGCTACGCGTTCGTGCGCTCAAGCCCCCTCTCCCACCGGGAGAGGGAAACTCTCGCGGCGCCAGCCACGGAACGGCGAACAGGCCGAACAGGAAGCCGCCGAGGTGGGCTTCCCACGCCAGACCGCCCGGGCCGCCGGCAATCCGGGCCAGGACGAAGAGCAGGCCGAACAGAATGAGGTTCATCTTCGCAAAGGCCTTCACCTGCGCCCACACCTGTTCCGAGCGGATCGGGACGATCTCGCCCTCGGGCTCGATCCGCGAGGCGGCGCCCCAGACGCCGCAGATGGCGCCCGAAGCGCCGACCATGGGCACGGCGCTGTCCAGATGCAGGGCCAGATAGAGGCCCGCGCCCAGCAGGCCGGAGACGAGGAACAGGAGGGCGAAACGCAGCCACCCGGCCGGCCCGACGCCGAACCGCGCCATGACTACGGGGGTGACGCCGAGGAGGAATGTGCTGTTCAGGAACAGGTGCCAGTGGCCGGCGTGCTCGAACATGTGAGAGATCAGGGCGTACCAGCGTCCCTCGACCAGGGCCTGCGCCGACAGGCCCCAGTCCCAAGGCGGGCCGCCGCGCATCGCGTGCAGGACGCCGAGGATGGAGCCGACGATGCAGACGCCGATCACCGCATAGGCGGGCGCCGCCTGCAGGGTGGCGGCCTCGCGCCACAGGCGCGGATCGAAGAACGACAGCCCGGCGCCCAGCCGGCCGTCCGAGGCGCGCTGCAGGGCGGACGGGGCGGGCGCGGCGTCGTCGGTCATGGAAGGAGTGTGGCGGAGGATGGGGCGGCTGGACAGGGGGCGCATCAGTCCTCCTCCGGGGACGGGCTCCAGTCGGGATCATTGACGGAATACCAGTCTGCCGCGAGGTCCCGCCATTCGGGATTGGCCGTCTCGATCAACGCCAGCTTCCAGTCCCACAGCACAAGGCGGTGGGTGCGGGCGTTCGAGGGTCATCCGCGCTGCACCGTACCCGCGTGGTGGGGTGAGTGGTGCCGCTACTGGGACTAGCTGAGGTTGTCGATTAGGTCGTCAAGGATGGCTTCGACACCAGAATTCTTCCGTTGGATCGAGCCGTACATGGCCTCCATCAAGCGGAAATAAGTAGGAAATCCAAGAACATCAGATGCACCCTCGTCGTGGAGGTCTGTATCGCGGAATGATTCGACGATCTTCAGTTCGGCGTTGGCGATCTTAATTTCGTAGTCTGGAACGGACGCGCCAGTATGGACCATATCAAATATAACGAGCTTATCCCCGACACGTGTCTCGAATCCGCCAAAAAGAACTGACGGTTCCCAAGTAAGATTTCCGGAATCAGTTTTCTTATAGAGAGACTCTATAAGCTTACGATATTTTCCAATAATAACAGTGTCGGCCATTATCCATTTACCCGATCTAAGCTCGCATTTATACGGGTCAAGGCGACCTGATAATCTGTGTTGGTCTGAAGAGCCCGCATTTGTTCTGACCTGTCCACGCCTTTAGTGTGATTCAGGCTCATTCTTTTACCTGTTCGTTCTATTTGGTCGGCGATAGCTGATATTTGATCTTTGGTCGTCTGGGTTAGTTTCGAGGGGAGTTGAGAAATTTTCACCAATGCGATTCTAGCTTCAGCGTAGGAATGGAAAGCTTCCGCCCAATCTTCACGACGTATATGGGATTGAGTGTTTTCCAACGCGGAAGCAGCCTTGGACAGTTCGAATATCATATCGTAGCTAGCAACGCGGGTCCGAGCCTCCTCTGAGGCTCTTTTCGCTTCTTGCGCCGCAGTCCGGGTGCGCCGGAGCTGCACAAAGGTCACCGCAAACCCGATTGCCGACGCAAGCAGCCCGAGTAGGCCGATCCAAAAACCCCAGCCAGCTACAGCAGCGGCATTCTCGGGGGTGAAGGGCCAGTTGAATATCTGCATGTCGTTGCAGCGAAGCTACGCGCCTCGGCAACCGTAAGTAAAGCAGCAAGGCGGGCGAATGGAATTCAACCGTGTCTTACCGCTGACTTCTCAATGCACCCGCGCCTTCCCGATCTCCAGCCCCCCATCGCCCGCTGACACGGCGATCACAGACCCGTCCTCGATCTCGCCTGCCAGCAGTTTTCGCGCGATCGGGTCGACCAGTTCCTTCTGGATCACCCGCTTCAGCGGCCGCGCGCCATAGACCGGGTCGTAGCCCCTGTCGGCCAGCCAGGCGTAGGCGCTGTCGTCGAGGGATAGGGTCAGGCGGCGGTCGGCCAGCAGCTTCTCGAAGCGGGAAAGCTGTATACGGACGATCCCCGCCATCTGGCCGCGGCCGAGGCGGCGGAAGAGGATGATCTCGTCGATGCGGTTCAGGAACTCGGGGCGGAAATGGGCGCGGACCTGTTCCATGACATAGGGGCGGACGGTCTCCACGTCGTCGCCCTCGCCCTGACCGGCCAAAGCTTCTGAACCCAGATTGCTGGTCATGATGATCAGGGTGTTCTTGAAGTCGATGACGCGGCCCTGGCCGTCGGTCAGGCGGCCGTCGTCCAGAACCTGGAGCAGGACGTTGAAGACGTCGGGGTGGGCCTTTTCGACCTCGTCGAACAGGACGACCTGATAGGGGCGGCGGCGCACGGCCTCGGTCAGGGCGCCGCCCTCGTCGTAGCCGACATAGCCGGGAGGGGCGCCGATCAGGCGGGAGACGCTGTGCTTCTCCATGTACTCCGACATGTCCATGCGGGTGATGGCGGCCTCGTCGTCGAACAGGAATTCGGCCAGGGCCTTGGTCAGCTCGGTCTTGCCGACGCCGGTGGGGCCGAGGAAGAGGAAGCTGCCCAGCGGGCGGTTCGGGTCGTTCAGGCCGGCGCGGGCGCGGCGCACCGCATCGGCGACGGCGGCCAGGGCCTCGTCCTGACCGACGACGCGGCGGGACAGGGCGTCCTCCATCTTGAGCAGCTTTTCGCGCTCGCCCTCCAGCATCTTGTCGACCGGGACGCCGGTCCAGCGGCTGACGACCTGGGCGATCTGTTCGGCGTCGACCACCTCGGGGGTCAGGGGGCCGGACTTGTCAGCCTCATTGGCCTCGGCCTCGGCGAGCGATTTCTCGATCTGGGGGATCTGGCCGTAGGCGATCTCCGAGGCGCGGCCCAGGTCGCCGGCGCGCTGGGCGGCGGCCAGTTCGGCGCGCAGGCGGTCGAGGGTTTCGCGCAGCTGGGCGCCCTGGCCGACCTTTTCCTTCTCGGACTTCCAGCGGGCGGTCAGGTCGTCGGACTGGCCCTCGAGGTCGGCGATCTCGTCCTCGAGCTTTTCGAGGCGCAGGCGCGACGCGTTGTCGTCCTCCTTCTTCAGGGCCTCGCGCTCGATCTTCAGCTGGACCAGGCGGCGGTCGATCTCGTCGAGCGCCTCGGGCTTGGAGTCGACGGCCATGCGCACGCGCGACGCGGCCTCGTCGATCAGGTCGATGGCCTTGTCGGGCAGGAAGCGGTCGGTGATGTAGCGGTGGCTGAGGGTGGCGGCGGCGACGATGGCGCTGTCGGAAATGCGGACGCCGTGGTGGACCTCATACTTCTCCTTGATGCCGCGCAGGATGGAGACGGTGTCCTCGACGCTGGGCTCTTCCACGAAGACGGGCTGGAAGCGGCGGGCGAGGGCGGCGTCCTTCTCGACGTGCTTGCGGTATTCGTCCAGCGTGGTGGCGCCGACGCAGTGCAGCTCGCCGCGGGCGAGGGCGGGTTTCAGCAGGTTGGAGGCGTCCATGGCGCCGTCGCCCTTTCCGGCGCCCACCAGGGTGTGCATCTCGTCGATGAACAGGATGATGCCGCCCTCGGCCGCCGTGACCTCGGCCAGCACGGCTTTCAGCCGCTCCTCGAACTCGCCGCGGTATTTGGCGCCGGCGATCAGGGAACCCATGTCGAGGGCCATGACGACCTTGTCGCGCAGGCTCTCGGGCACATCGCCGTTGACGATCCTCAATGCGAGTCCCTCGACGATGGCGGTCTTGCCGACGCCGGGCTCGCCGATCAGGACGGGGTTGTTCTTGGTGCGGCGGGCGAGGACCTGGATGGTGCGGCGGATCTCCTCGTCGCGGCCGATGACGGGGTCGATCTTGCCGTCGCGGGCGGCCAGGGTCAGGTCGCGGGCGTAGCGTTTGAGGGCGTCGTAGGCGTCTTCGGCGGCGGCGCTGTCGGCGGTCTTGCCCTTGCGGATGTCGGCGATGGCGGCGTCGAGTTTCTCGGGCGTGGCGCCGACGGATTTCAGCACCTCGGCCGCGACCCCGCCCTCGCGGGCGATGGCGCCGAGCAGGCGTTCGGTGGTGACGAAGGCGTCGCCGGCCTTTCTCGAGGCCTCCTCGGCGGAGGAGAAGACGCGGGCGGTGTCGCCGTCGAGGTAGAGCTGGCCCGAGCCGCCCGAGACCTGCGGCCGTTTCTTGAGGGCGGTTTCGGTCGCGGATTCGGCGCGGGCGGGGTCGCCGCCGGCGGCGGTGATCAGGTTGCGGGCCAGGCCGTCGCGCTCTTCCAGCAGGACCTTGAGCAGGTGTTCGGGGGCGAACTGCTGGTGGCGGCGGGCCAGCGCGAGGCTCTGGGCGGACTGGACGGCCTGTTTGGCGCGGTCGGAGTAGAGGTCGAGATTCACGGCGTGTCCCCTGATCAGGCGGAGTGTGCGCTCATCGACGCCCTTTCAGGAAGCGACGCCTTGAGATGGCACAAATCTGGGTGTGGCGATCGGACCACACAAGGGGGGCGGGTGGTCTGGCGCGGGGGCGGGGCGCGGGCTAGCGTCCGGGCGGAATTCAGTCCGGAGCCCTTCGCATGTCCATCCGTCTCACCCGCCGCGCGGCGCTGGTTTCGTCCGTGGCCGGAGCGGCCGCCCTGCCGTCGCGGGGCTGGGCCCAGGCGCCCGCCAACGACAGCGCGGCGCTGGCGGATCAGGTGGACGCCTTTGTGAAGCGGGCGATGGCGGCCTTTCCCGATCAGCCGGCCGTGTCGGTGGCGCTGGTCAGGGGCGGCCAGCCGGTGCTGACCCGGGGCTACGGCGTGCGGGCGATCGGCGGGGCGGCGGTGGACGAGCACACATTGTTCGCCATCGCCTCCAACACCAAGGCGGTGACCTGCGCCGCCCTGGCCATGCTGATCGACGAGGGGAAGGTGAAATGGGACGAGCCGGTGCGGACCTATCTGCCCGGCTTCAGCCTGTCGAAGCCCGAGCTGAACGACATGGTGACGGTGCGCGATCTGGTCAGCCACCGGATCGGCTTCGGCCTGGGGGCGGGGGACCTGCTGTTCTGGCCCAACAGCGACCGGACGCGGGCCGAGATCATGGCGGCCATTCCGCATGTGCCGATCGAGGACAGTTTCCGCACCACCTACCACTACTGCAACCTGATGTTCGTGGCCGCCGGGGAGGTGGTGGCGGCGGCCTCGGGCATGCCGTGGGAACAGTTCGTCCAGACGCGGATCCTCGACCGGCTGGGCATGACCGAGACCCTGCCGCTGATGACGGCGGCGGATCCGGCGAAGTCGGCGCTTCCGCACGGCCGGATCGGGCCGCCGCTGCGCTATCAGGGCGAGATGCAGACCATCGGCCGGTCGATCCAGGAGGTGTGGAACTGGTCGTCGGCGGGGGCGGCCGGCGGCTTCGTGACCAATCCGGTCGACTGGGCCAAATGGATCGCGGTGCAGCTGGCGCGCGGCCGGTTGCCGGACGGCACGCGGCTGTATTCGGAAGCCCGCGCCAACGAGATGTGGCGGCCCAACATCCTGATCTCCAGCTCGGCCGGGCCGACGGCGGCGCTGCCGAACCGGGCCATCGCCTCGACCTATGCGACGGGCTGGCAGGTGCAGGACTATCGCGGCGAGCGGATGATCACCCATGGCGGCGGAGCGCCGGGCTTCATCTCGGGCACGGTGCTGATCCCGGGCCGAGACGCCGGCTTCTCGTATTTCACCAACGCCGAGGAAGGCTTCCTGACGCGGGCGCTGCGCAGCGGCATCACCGACATCGTCATGGGAAAGGCCGACTTCGACTGGGTCGCCGACAGCGTGCGGCTGAAGACCGAGGGCGATGCGAAATCGATCGAGGCGGCGGCGGAGATCGACGCGAAACAGGCGGCCGGCGCGCCGCCGTCGCTGCCGCTGGGGGCCTATCGCGGGACGTGGCGCGATCCATGGTATGGCGACATCGTCATCGAGGCCCGCGATGTCGTGCTCTGGCTGACGTTCAGCCGCACCCCGTCGCTGAACGGACCGCTGGAGCCCTATGACGGCGACACCCTGAGGACCCGGTTCACCGACCGGCGCGAGGAGGACGCCTTCATCACCTTCAAGGTCGAGAACGGCGCGCCCGTTTCGGCGACGATGAAGGCGGTCAGTCCGGACGCGGACTTCTCGTACGACTATCAGGACCTGCGGCTGACGAAGGTCTGAGCCAGCCGCCGCGGGAACCATACGGCAGCGTACGTCGTTCTGCCCCCGCACGCCCGGGGCGGGGGCGGCCGAGAGGGGCGTGAATGGCGAAGGCAGCGGGAGACGACACGGTCCATGACGAGGACCGCTATCGGCTGCTGGTCAACGCCATCACCGACTACGCCATCTATATGCTGGACCCCGAAGGCCGGGTGGTCAGCTGGAACGCCGGGGCCGAGCGGTTCAAGGGCTATACGCCGGCCGAGATCGTCGGCCAGCATTTCTCGCGCTTCTATACGGCCGAGGACCAGGCCGCCGACGCGCCGGCCCGGGCGCTGGCCCAGGCCGCGACCGAGGGTCGTTTCGAAATGGAAGGGTGGCGCGTCCGCAAGGACGGGGGCCGGTTCTGGGCCCATGTGGTCATCGATCCCATCCGGTCGCCGGAAGGCGAACTGATCGGCTTCGCCAAGATAACCCGCGACCTGACCGAGCGAAAACTGGCGGCCGAGGCCCTGCGCAAGAGCGAGGAGGAATTCCGCCTGCTGGTGGAGGGCGTCGTCGACTACGCCATCTACATGCTCGATCCCGAGGGGCGGGTCACGACGTGGAACCTCGGCGCCCAGCGGATCAAGGGCTACCGCCCCGAGGAGATCATCGGCGGGCATTTCTCGACCTTCTACACCGAGGCCGACCGGGCGGCCGGAGCGCCCGCCCTGGCCCTGGCCATCGCGGCGCGGGAGGGACGTTTCGAAACCGAGGCCCTGCGGGTCCGCAAGGGCGGCGCCAGCTTCCACGCCCATGTCGTGATCGACGCCATCCGCAACGACGACGGCGCGCTTCTGGGCTTCGCCAAGGTGACGCGCGACGTGACGGAACGGGTCGTGGCCCGGCAGGCGCTGGAGGAAGCCCGGGAGGCCCTGTTCCAGTCGCAGAAGATCGAGGCCATCGGCCAGCTGACCGGCGGCATCGCCCATGACTTCAACAACCTGCTGATGGCCGTGCTGGGCAGTCTGGAACTGGTGCGCAAGCGGCTGGACTATGATCCGCGGATCACGCCGCTGATCGACAATGCGATCCAGGGCGCGGAACGGGGCGCCGTTCTGACGCAGCGCATGCTGTCGTTTGCCCGCAAGCAGGAACTGACCTTCGTGGCGGTGGATGTCCCGATGCTGGTCAGGGGGATGTCGGAATTCATCGAGCGGACCATCGGCCCGAACGTCGAGGTGTCATTGCGCTTTCCGACCGGCCTGCCCCGGGTCCACACCGACCCCTACCAGCTGGAGGCCGCGTTGCTGAACCTGGTGGTCAATGCGCGGGACGCCATGCCGCGAGGCGGGACGATCACCATCACCGCCGAGCCCGAGACGAGGGCTGACTTCGCGGCGGCGGTCCCCGGCGAGGCCGCCTTCGTGCGGATCAGCGTTCAGGACACGGGCGAGGGAATGGACGAGGAGACGCTGAAACGGGCGACCGAGCCCTTTTTCACCACCAAGGGCGCGGGCAAGGGCACGGGGCTGGGGCTGTCGATGGTGCATGGCCTGGCCGAACAGTCGGGTGGCCGCTTCGGTCTGATCAGCCGCGAGGGCGAAGGCGTCACCGCCCATATCTGGCTGCCGGCAGCCGGCGCGGAGGCGGCGGCGAACGTCGCGTCGGACGCGCCGGCGCGAACGCCGGGACGCCGGGGCTTGCGGATACTGGTGGTGGACGACGACCGACTGGTGCTGACCAATACGGTCGCCATGCTCGAGGACCTCGGCCATTCGGTGATCGCCGCGGAGTCGGCGAAGGAGGGGCTGGAGGCGGCGCGGCGGGACCTGGACATCGATCTGGTCATCACCGACGAGGTCATGCCGAAGATGAGCGGTTCGCAGATGGCGGGCCGGATCCTGGAATCCCGGCCCGGCCTGCCCATCGGCATGGTCACCGGCTATGCCGATCTGGCGGATCAGGGACGCCGTCTGAGCCTGGGCCTGCCCCGGCTGGGCAAGCCCTTCACCCAGGAGGCGCTGGCGAGCTTCGTCGATCAGCTCATGCTGGCCGAGGCGGAACCGGCCTGATCACTCGGCCGTCTGGCGCCCGGAGACGCGGCCCGCCTCGAGCACCGGCATGCCGGCCTCGGTGGGGATGTAGATGGTCTCGCGGCCCGACTTGCCCGCGGTTTCCTTGAGCATGTCGATATAGGCCCAGCGCAGATAGTTGTCCGGGCCGCCGAGGCTTTCGGCCATGATGCGGTTGGCCTCGTTGGTGCCGCGGGCGCGGGCCACCTCGGCCTGGGCCGTCAGCTGGGCGGAATCGAGGGCGGCCTGCGCCTCCAGCACGCGGATGCGGCGGTCCTGTACGGCCTGCTCATAGGCCGCCTTGCCCTGCATCTGCTTCGAATAGACGTTGTAGGTCGGCAGGCCGATGAGGGCGATCGCGGCGACGATGACGGCGGCGACGACCGCCCCGATGGTGATGCTGAAACCGCGCATTGGGGACCTCGGAGCTTCGCGGATCATGCCCGCGCGGCGAGAGTCGTCGCGGGCGGTCCGGGGGTCAAGGGCGTCAGCGGATCAGTTCGAGGATCTCCAGCTTGGACTCGACCTTCGGCCAGGGAATGACGAGGCGCCAGCGGTCGGAGCCGATGCGCTGGAAGACGCCGACCTGATCGCGGATCGGCTGCTGGCCGTAGCGGGGGAAACCCGTCTCATCCATGCCCCACGCCTGTGCGCCGACGAAGACCAGCCGATTGTCCGTATCCGGATAAAGCAGCCCGCGGGTGCGCTGCGAGCCCGTGGTCTTGGTCAGGATCAGGTCGCCGCCGGGGGTCAGTTCGACGGTGCAGCGGAACCACGGATATTCCAGATAGCCGAGACCGCCCGGAGAATTGCTTCCCAGTTTGATGGTCCGGCAGCGGTAGTCGCCCGGCGCGGGTTGAAGGCGGCCCGTCTGGCCCGCATTGGGGTCGACGAGCGGGCCAAGCGCCTCGACCTTGTCGGCGAAACCCTTGTCCTCGGCCTCGGCGCGGCCCAGGCGCCAAGCCTGGTCGAGGCGTCCCAGATTGGCGGCGTCGGCGGCGGAAACGACCTGACGCCAGTCGGCGGTTCCTCCCTGCTCGCCCTCGACGGTCGGGGCAGTCCGGCCCGGGGCGGCGGGTGCTTCGGATGGCGGTGTCGGGCTGGCGGGCGCCTCGGCGGGCGCAGGAGCGGCGGCGGGCGGGGCGCTTTCTCCGCATGCGGAGAGCAGAACGGCGAGCGAGGCGGCGACGACAGGATTGCGCATGGAGAGTCCCTGGGAGCTGAACCGTGCAAACGGTTGTGGGCCGGAGGAGTTCAGCCGCCTTCCGACGGTCGGGGGTCCAGCAGGACCCCGGCGACCGTGGCGGCCAGCAGGCGCGGAGCGAGCGGCAGGCGCGCGACCTTGCCCAGCACATGGTCGCGGACCCAGGGCAGAAGGCGGCCGTCGGCCTGATAGAAGGGGGTGAAGCCGAGGCTGAGCGCCTGATACAGCCGCACATGCCAGCGGCGCGCGCGGGCGTAGTCGTTCAGGGCCGTGGGCAGGTCGCGGCGCCGTTTCAGGGCGTCGGCGAGGGCCCGGGCGTCCAGCAGGCCCATGTTCACCCCCTGACCCAGCTGAGGGCTGGTCGAATGGGCGGCGTCGCCCAGTATGGCCAGCCGGTCGCCCACGGGGCGGGCGAGGGTCTGGTGGCCGTAGGAGGCCAGGGTCATCTGCTCGCGGTCGGTGATGGCGTCCATGACCGGCGTCAGCTCGGGCCAGAGGCGCAGGCAGTGTTCCTTCCAAACGTTGAGGCCCAGCGCATGCCAGTCGGCCCAGATCTCGGTCTTCAGGCTCCAGAAGAAGGTGGCCAGCGGAGCCGGATCGCCGGGAAGGCTGCCGCAGGGCAGGACCCCCAGCATGCGGCTGGCGCCCAGATAGACCTGTTCCAGCGCCGTCGGGTCGAAGGGGGCGCCGGGCCAGGGGACGGTGGTCCACAGGGCCCCCCAGGCCAGGTCGCGCCGCGCCTCGCCCATGCCGGCGGCGATGGCGGAGCGGGCGCCCGAGGCGTCAATGACGAGGTTGAACGGAGCCGCGCTGCGGCGGCCGCCGCTGTCGATCAGATGGCCCGCATCGGCGGCGACGATCTCGCGGTCGGTTTCGAAGTCGACGCCGGCCTCGACACAGGCGCGGTAAAGGATGTCGAACATGGCGGCGCGGTGGATGCCGATAGCCTGACGCGGGCGTTTCAGGTCGCTGTAGCGGATGTCCAGAACGACGCGCCCCCGGCGGGCCTCGCGGCCGAAGATATGGTCGATGCGCTGGCCGACCGCCTCGACCTGGGGCGTCAGGCCCAGCCCGTCGAGAACGTGCAGGCCGGTGGGCTGAAGCAGGAAGCCGGCGCCGATGGGGCGGGGCGTGGCGAACCGCTCATGGACCATGACCCGGCGGCCCTGCCGGACCAGCATCAGGGCGACGGCCAGACCGGTGGGGCCGGCGCCGATCACGGCGATGTCGGCGGGGCGGGCCCGGCGCGGCGGCGGCGGGATGTCGAGGGTTTCCGGCGCCTTTCCGGAGGCGCGCGGTCGCCGGGTCTTCGGAATCCCGGCGTCGGCCTCGACGGCCGCCGGCTTCGCCCGCGGCTTGCGGGGTTTCGGGGCCGGCGCCTTCGTCACGCGGGGACGAGTTCGATCACGTCGAGGTTCGATTCCGCCTGCGGCCAGGGCAGGACCAGGCGCCAGCGGCGGTCGCCAATCCGCTCCAGCACGGCGATCAGGTCGCGGTCCGGGCGCTGGCCGTAGGAGTTGGCGGCGGGCTCCTCGGCGAGGGCCAGCGAGCCGAGCATGACCATCTGACGGTCGTTCTCGGGGAACAGCAGGCCCGAGGGGCGCTGGCTGCCGGTCAGTTTGGAGAATTTCAGACCGCGCGGCGTCTGTTCGATGCGGCAGGCAAACCAGCCGTAGACGACATAGCCGAGGCCCTGTTCCCCGCCCTGGGAGCCCAGTTTGACGGTGCGGCAGCGGTAGTCGCCGGGGCGCGGGGCGACGGGGGCGCGGCGAATGTCCGGGTCGATAAGGTCGCCGAGGGCGCGCAGATCGCCCGAGCCGGGCTGGCGGCGCGCCTGCTGCAGGGCCAGGGACCAGGCGGCGTCGCGGCGGACGTAGCGGTCGCGGTCGGTCGAGGTGACGATGCCGCGCCAGTCGCGCAGGGCGGCGCCGGTCCCGGACGGCGGCGGCGGGGGCGGCGGGGCGCTGGCGCAGGCCGTGAGGGCCAGGGCCGCGAGGGCGATCAGGACGGGGGATCGCGACAGTCGGGACATGGGCGCTCCGCTTGGGGTCGGGCGATCTTTGGGCCAGTCCGCGGCGGCGGCGTCAAGCGCGCCGGCGCCGCGGGACGGGATGTCAGTCCTCGGCCGGGGCGGCCTCGACCTTGCGGCGCGGCGCGCGGCGTTTGGGCGCGGGCGCCTCTTCGGACGCTTCGGTCTCGACGGGCGCGGGGGCGGCCGAGCGGGTCAGGAAGCCGGGCAGGGCGGAACCAATCCCGTCGTCGGCGGCGACGCCGGCGTCGCGGCGTGGACGGCGCTCGGGCCGCGCGGCGCGTTCCGGACGGTCGGCCCGCTCGGGACGATCCGCCGGCTCGATGGATTCGGCGCGGGCTTCGGGCGCTTCGTCAGAGGCCGGGGCGTCGCCTTCGGGCCGTTCCCCGCCTTCGCGGTCGAAGCGGGCGTTGCGTTCCAGCTGGCGGCGCTCCCAGCGTTCGCGGCGGGTCTCGCGGCGGCTGCCGTCGGGGTTGGTCCCGGCCTCGCCCTCGGGACGCGGTTCGCGGGGCTCGCGCGCCTCACGGTCGGGGCGGGGCTGGTCGTCCCGGTCGCGCCATTCGCGGCGGGGCTGTTCGCCTCCCTGCCGATCGTTGGAGCGGTCGCGCTCCTCGTTCTCGCGCTGGCGGGCCTCGATCTGGGCGAGGCGGTCGGCCTCGACCTTTTCGGCGGCCATGATGGCGGCGGCCTGGGCGCCGGTCTCGTCCTCGAAATCGATGTCGAAGCCCTGGCCGGCCAGTTCGCGCTGGGCGATTTCACTGACGGGACGCGAGGGCTGAAGCGCGCGCAGGACGCGGAAATAGTGTTCGGCGTGCTGGGTGTAGTTCTCGGCCAGCACCCGGTCGCCGGCGGCCGAGGCGTCGCGCGCCAGCTGCATATAGCGTTCGTAGACGGTCTGGGCGTTGCCGCGGACCTTGATGTTCTCCGGGCCCTGGGAGTCCCAGGACCGGTTCGGGTTTGTGGCGTTGGCGTTGTTGTTTCCGCCGCCGCTGCCGGGCTTCCTGTTGCGTCCGCGCTGACGCTTCATGCCCTTGAAATCTCTCATCGGACGCTACCGTGCTTTGTATGAGGGACGGTCCGCGGCGATGGCCGTCGGCGCTGTCCGTCTGGTCGTTCCGCTTCGTTCCGGGGCCAATCCCCGCTGACGATGTGATCGGAAATCCGTATCTCCCCGTGGTCCGCCGGGCGACCTGGCCCGACCGTCACTGCCCTGATGCGCGCGTGTATGGGCCAGAAGCGGACCAAGGCGTGCGTTTTGGGTGGGAGACAGACGAAGACTTAGCGCGGGCGGAGCCGGTTTCCAAGGGGAAGTTTTCGGCCGCCTACATCTTCGGAACGGGATTGGTCCGGGGATCGGGGCCGTTGGTCACGACCCGGTCGCGGTCGGACAGGTCCTTGACGACGATGACGCCTTCGAAACCGGCCGCCTCGAACAGGGCCTTGACCTGCGGGCCCTGGTCCCAGCCGATCTCGACGGCGAAGATACCGTCGGGGCGAAGGATGCGGCGGATTTCGGGGGCCAGTTCGCGATAGGCGGTCAGGCCGTCGGGGCCGCCGTCGAGGGCCAGCAGGGGGTCATGGTCGCGGACCTCCGGATCGAGGCCCGGTATGTCGCCCGAGGGGATGTAGGGCGGGTTGGACACCACGAGGTCGAAGCTGTCGTCGCCGAAGCCCGCGGCCCATTCGGTGCGCAGGAACGTCGCACGGTCGTCCAGGTCGAGGTTGGCGGCGTTCTCCTTCGCCACCGCCAGGGCCTCGGACGAGATGTCAGTGCCGACGCCGCGCGCGCCCGCCCGCTCGGCCAGGGTGGCCAGCAGGATGGCCCCCGAGCCGGTGCCCAGGTCGATCATCTCGAAAGCGCGGTGGGGCGGGAAGGCCAGCATGACGACGTCGAGGATGGCCTCGGTGTCCGGGCGGGGGCTGAGCACGTCGGGGGTGACGTTCAGCATGATCTTCCAGAAGCCCTTCCTGCCGAGGATGCGCGACACCGGTTCGCGGCGCAGGCGGCGCTCGACATAGGCGTCCAGGGCGGCCTGCTGGCCGGCGGTCACGGCGCGATAGGGGTCGGCGAGGATGTCGGTGCGGGTCGCGCCGGTGGCGACCTCAAGCAGCAGGCGGGCGTCGATCGAGGGGCTGTCGATGCGGCCGGCCTTCAGGGTCGCGGTGGCGGCCTTCCAGGCGGTGACGAGGGTGGAATTGGGGGTGGGGCTGGCGGGGTCGGTCATCTCATCTCCAGGCGGTCGCCGATCCGCACCGGACCGCCATCGGCGATCGTCGCGTACAGGCCGCACCAGCGGTGGCCATACTGTTCGAACAGCGCCGGGACCAGATCGAAATCACGTTCGGCGGTCGCGGGGTCCACATGGGTGGCGGCGCAGCGGACGATGGGCTTCACCCCGGTCAAACGCGCGCCGCCGAGGATCAGTTCGCGCCCGGCGCCGTCATTCTCGATCCAGGCCGGCCAGCCCTCGACCCAGACATTGGCGCGGAAGCGCAGGGGGTCGACGGGGCGGCCGACGCGGGCTTCGAAGTCGCGGACGCTGGCGAGGTTCAGGATCGAGAGCCGACCCAGGGGATGATCCATGAAGCGGTGGTCCAGGCCCTCGGCCGAGACCAGTTTCAACGGGCCGGCGACGGCGTCGCCCAGCACTGCGGCCAGCCAGGCTTCGAACGCCGCGCGGCTGGCGGGGTCGTCGATATGAACGGCGAGCGGACGATGGCCCCCGGCGCTGACGTGGAGCACGCGGGCGGCGTCGTCGAAACGGGTGCGGACGCCCGCCACCTCGGCGGTGCGCATCAGAACGGTGAATCTTTGCTTGGGCAGATGTTCGGGCGCGGCGCGGTCGAAGCCGGACGGGCCGTCCTCGACGGCGAACATCCGGTCGCCGGGGAACCAGCCGCCGGTCGGCAGCCGCGCCGCGGTCAGGGGCTCGGGCGTGAAACCTTTCACGGGATGGCGCCAGAGGGCGGCGACGACGGCGTCGGTCATTCTGTTCGCTTGACGCGGACGCCTGCAGATTTCAAGTCGAAGGGGGACGGAACACCATCCCGGCGGGAGCCGTTGTCGCGACGATGCAAGGACGGTCGGGACAGAAGGGCGGCCTGGGCCGCTGGGGCGTGATAGGCGCCATAGCGGGCGGTCTGGCCGCCGGGGCGGGCGCGGCGCACCTGCTCTATACGCGCGGCCACAAATACGGGATCGAGCTGAGGGCGAAACGGCCCGAACCCCTGCCGCCCCGCGCGCCCGCGCCCGAGGATTTCGAGGCCAGGGAGCCCGGCAGGGGCCGGCTGGCGCAGCGGCCCGAACATATTCCGCACAAGGGCTGGGTCGACATCTTCTGGCGGCTTGGCATGTCCTATTTCGGCGACCGGGTGGGCTTTCTGGCGGGCGGCGTGACGTTCTTCGTCATGCTGTCGCTGTTTCCGACGCTGGCGGCCTTCGTGACCATCTACGGCCTGTTCGCCGATCCGACCGACGCGTCGGCGCGGGTGTCCTTCCTCTATTCGGTGATGCCGTCGGGCGTGGCGCAGTTCCTCTCGGGCGAGATGCAGCGTCTGGCCGAGAATTCGAACACCCAGCTGACCTTCACCCTGGTCTGGACCCTGGCCCTCTCCCTGTGGACCGCCAACGGGGCGATCAAGGTGCTCTTCTACGGGCTGAACGTCGCCTATCACGAGGTCGAGCGGCGCAACATCGTCAAATACAACCTGATGTGCATGGCCTTCACCGTCGGCGGGCTCGCGTCGATCCTGATCACGGCGGCCCTCATCGTGGGCGTGCCGCTGGTGCTTGGGGTGTTCGGCTGGGCGGCCGAGTGGAGCCATCTGGCGCCGTTCCGCTGGCCGGTGCTGCTGCTGGTGTACGGCGCCGCCCTGACCCTGATCTACCGTATGGGGCCGTGCCGCCAGAAGGCGCGGTGGCGCTGGCTGACGCCGGGGGCGATCTTCGCCGCCCTGCTGAGCCTGATCCTGTCCCTGGTCTTCAGCTGGTATCTGCAGACCTTCGTGCGCACGGCCTCCTACGGGCCGCTGGCGGCGATGATGGGCTTCCTGTTGTGGACCTGGCTGAGCGTGCAGATCATTCTGATGGGAGCCGAGCTGAACGCCGAGATCGAGCATCAGACGGCCATGGACACCACCACGGGGGAAGCGCGCGCCATTGGCGAGCGGGGCGCGGTGGTGGCCGATACGGTCGGACCGAAACGGGGCTCCCCGGCGGCGCTGGCGTTCACGCTGAAGCATGCCGAGGCGCTGTCGGACCGGCTGCTGCGCCGGCGCGCCCGCAAGGACCCGGAAAACCTCTAGCCCAGGGTCGCGAGCCGGCGGTCCATCTCGGCCACGCCCGCGTCGACGCCGGCGCGCGCATAGAGGCCGCGGGCCTCGGTCAGGAGCTCGCCGGCGCTGGCGTGACCGGCCCCCGCCCTGAGAATTCCGAGCGGCCGGACCGCGTTGGCGAGGTCGAGCGGCTCCACCCCCGGAAGCGCGCGGACGATTTCCAGAGCCTCGGCCAGCGGCGCTTCGGCGGCGGCGGTTTCGCCGGCGATGGAGAGGATCTCGCCCTGATGCCTGAGGGCGTGGGCGAGCAGGACGGGATCGGCGGCGGCGCGGGCCAGGTCCGCGGCCTGGCCGTACAGCGCGGCGGCCTCCATCGGACGGCCCTCGCGGCGCACGTCCCCGGCGCGGGCGATGAGGTCGGCGGCGGTCATCCGAACTCTGCCTCCAGATCGGCCAGACGGGCGGCCTGATCCTCGGCGATCAGGGCGTTCAGCAGCGGGTCGATGTCGCCCTCGAGGATCTGCGGCAGGCTGTGCAGGGTCAGGCCGATGCGGTGGTCGGTCACCCGCCCCTGCGGGAAGTTGTAGGTGCGGATGCGTTCGGACCGGTCGCCCGAGCCGACCTGCGACTTGCGGGCGTCGGAGCGGGCGTTGTCCTTCATCTGGCGCTGCATGTCGTAGAGGCGGACGCGCAGGTTCTTCATCGCCTTGTCGCGGTTCACGTGCTGCGACTTCTCCGACGAGGTGACCACGATCCCGGACGGGAAATGGGTGATGCGCACGGCGGAATCGGTCTTGTTGACGTGCTGGCCGCCCGAGCCCGAGGCGCGGAAGGTGTCGATGCGGATGTCCTTGTCCTGGATGTCGATCTCTACGTCCTCGACCTCGGGCAGGACGGCGACCGTGGCGGCCGAGGTGTGGATGCGCCCTTGCGCCTCGGTCGAGGGCACGCGCTGCACCCGGTGGACGCCGCTTTCGAACTTCAGCCGGCCGAAGACGCCGTCGCCGGTGACGGTGGCGATGATCTCCTTGTAGCCGCCGGCGTCGCCCTCGGTGGCCGAGTCCAGCTCGACCTTCCAGCCCCGGTTGGCGGCGTACCGGGAGTACATGCGGAACAGGTCGCCCGCGAACAGGGCGGCCTCGTCGCCGCCGGTGCCGGCGCGGACTTCCAGCACTGCGGAGGCGTTCTCGTCGGCGTCGCGCGGGGCCAGCAGAAGGGCGACGTCCCGCTCCATCTCCGGCAGGCGCTCCTTGAGCGTCTCCAGCTCATCGGCGGCCATTTCGGCCATCTCGGGATCGGCGGCCATGGCTTCGAGATCGGCCATTTCGGCGCGGGTTTTCGCCAGGGCCATGACCGCGTCGGCCACGGGCTTCATCTCGGCGTGCTCTTTCGACAGGCGGACGATCTCGGCTCCGTCGGACGCAGCGCCCATCCGCGCCTCCACCTGATGGAAGCGGTCTAGAACCTGATCGAGCCGGGCCTGGGGCAGTCGCAAGGGAAAAGCGCCTCTTCGGAAGGGGAGGCGGGTCTTTACTCCGCTGGACGCGTTCCTGTCGATGCGGGGCGCGCCAGCACCGTTTCCCGGCCCAGGCCGTCGTTTCGAGCGCGGTCTGGCCGATGCCTACGGCCTCGCGCCCGTCGAAGGCCAGGCGCCCACCGCCGCCTGGTCCGCAGCCAGCACCGCCGCCCCGGGCTGGACGCGGACCGCGCGGGAGTCCAGGTACGAATCCGACAGACGGCGGAACGGAAAAGCGGCGATGGCGTGATTGTGACCCCGCCTCACAAGCCCGTCAGCCGCGGTTTCGGCGGGCGGCCGCAGCGTCTAGCTGTGCCTTGGCGATAAGTGGAGGGCGCATGTTTGACGGAACACTGAACGCGACGATCGGGGACGGGGCCGAACTGGACCGGCTGCGGGCGATGTATGACGGCCTTCTGGCTGAGCCGCCTTCAGACCCGGGAGACGAGGCGCTGGCCGAATTGGCCGGCATGGCGCTGATCTTCGATCTCAACGCCGCGCGATCGCCCGCGGAGGTGTGGCGCGATCTGCGTGCGGTGCTGACGCGCCATGGAGGTTCTGACGCCCGACGGGACGAGGTTCCGCCCCCGCCGCCAATGACCCTGATGGTTGTCGAGGACGACCCCGGCATGGCGTCCGACCTGACAGAAATGCTGGTCGGGGCCGGGCACGGGGTGATCGGTCCGTTCTCGGAGGCGGCCGCGGCGCGGACGGCCGCGGGCCTGCACGCAATCGATCTGGCCCTGCTGGACATCAATCTGGCCGGGGATGACGATGGGGTCGATCTGGCCCGGACGCTGACGCAGACATGGGGCGTGCCTGTCATTTTCCTGACCGGCAATGTCGAGGCGGCGGCCCGACACGCGCGGCTGGCGACGGCGCTGGTGCTGAAACCCTATGGCGGCCGCGACGTGCTGGACGCCATCGCCCGCACGGCCGCCCGGGGAGCGGTGGCGTCCTGACCGCGCAACCAATGACGCGGCCAAGCTTTGCGGAGACGGTCATGGCTGTTCGATCGGACTGAATGGAAACCTTTCTGCTGTTCTTCGTGGTCGGGGTGCTGGCGCAGTCTGTCGATGGCGCCCTGGGCATGGCCTATGGGGTGATCTCGTCCTCGGTGCTGCTGGCCTTCGGCGTGCCGCCGGCGATGGCCTCGGCCAGCGTGCATGGGGCGGAGGTCTTCACCACCGCCGCCTCGGCCGGCAGCCATATCGCGCATCGGAACGTGGACTGGCGGCTGCTGCTGCCCCTCGCCATCGCCGGCGTGATCGGCGGCTGCGTCGGCGCCTATGTGCTGACGGGGATCGACGGCGACGTCATCAAGCCGTTCATTATCGCCTATCTGGCGGCGATGGGCGTCTACATTCTCTGGCGGGCGGGCCATGACATTCTGCTCCGCCACATCCCGTCATGGGTGACCTGGCCGCTGGGACTGGTCGGCGGGTTTCTGGACGCCGTGGGCGGGGGCGGCTGGGGGCCGACGGTGTCCTCGACCCTGGTCGGCGCCGGGCAGGAGCCGCGCCGCGCCATCGGCACGGCCAATACGGCCGAGTTCTTTCTGACCGTGGCGATCAGCGCCACCTTCGTCTGGGCCCTGATGACCGGCCACTGGGCCGAGGCCGGTGCGCTGGAGCACCATGCGTCGGCGATCGGCGGGCTGGTGGCGGGCGGGCTGGTGGCCGCCCCCTTCGCCGGGCTGATCACCAAACGGGTTCCCCGAAAGACGATGACCTATGCGGTCGGCGCGGTGCTGCTGCTGCTGGCCGGGTTTCAGGGGTTGCAGCTGGCGGGGGTGCTGGCCTGATACGAGAAGGGCGGGACCGGCCTGCGCCGATCCCGCCCCCGTATCGTGACGCCGAAGACTAGTTCGGACGGCCCGTGGCGGCCGCGGCGGCCGCGGCCTGACGCGACGCTTCGGCCTGTTCGGCGTCCCAGCGCGCCTGTTCGGCGGGCGTACGCAGGGTGACGACCAGGGGGTTGGGCGTCAGGTCGTTCAGGGCGCCCGACGAGGCGTCCACCACGCCGCCGACGATGCCGCCGAAGATGACGTTGCCGGCGAGACCGGCGGCGCCGCCGCCCGAGATGCCGCTCTGGATTTCATGCGTCTGGGTCGCATAGCCGTCCATCGAGACGGTCGCGCGGAACTCGTCCTTGCGGGGCATGCGGAAGGTGCAGGGCGTGGCGTCGCACTGGAAGCCGTTGGAGGTCGAGACGCGAGCGCCGGGAGGCTCGCTCTGGACGGTGAATTCCTGGCTGGAGCCGCGCGTGATGGTGGCGCAGGCGGGAAGCGAAAGCGCCACGCCGACAAGCGCGAGCGCACGCGCGCCGAAGCGCACGGAACGGTTGGAAATCATGAAAGCCCCCAAAGGATTACGGGCCCGCCCCCCGGCGGACCTGGGGCCTGTTTGGCAGGGCGGTCAGGCCTCGTCAATCACCTGAGCGTGATCGGCGAGCTCAACCGGGCCGGGTTTCCGCGAAGCTGGGCCGGGTCTCGATCGCCTCGTGCAGGGCGACCAGATGCGGCCGTCCCGTGCGCCAGTCGAAGTCGGGATGGCGGAAGCCGATCCAGGTCACGGCGCAGCCGGCGGTGACGACGCCCATGTCCAGCCGGGCGGCCTCCGGGCGGGCGGCCTCGAGCGCGTCGAGGGCGCGGGCCATGTTGTCGGTCCAGCGCGCCATCCAGGACGGCGAACGCTCGTCTTCAGGCCGGCGGAGCTCCAGAAGCAGTTTGACGCCCATTTCGAGCGCCCCGTTCGCCAGGGTCTCCATGCGCCGCACCCGCAGACGGTCGGCGCCCTCGGCGGGCAGCAGGCGGGGGCCGGAGCCGATGGCGTCCAGATATTCGCAGATGACCGGACTGTCCGTGATCGGAAGGCCGTCCTCGGCGATCAGGGTCGGGGCCTGGACGATGGGGTTGGAGGCCACGAGGTCGGGCGTGTTGGCGTAGGGATCGACCATGATCTCCTCGATCCGGTCCATCAGCCCCTTCTCACGCGCGACGATGCGGCATTTGCGGGCGAAGGGCGAGGGGGCGGTGACGTAGAGTTTCATGGTCGCCTTTCCAGCGGACGCCGGACTATTCGGCGGGTTCGAGGACCGGGGCCGGGGCCTGAAGCGCCCTCGCCGCGTCCAGTTCGGCGGCCTTCTGCTCGACCAGGTGGACGATCTGGTCGATCATGCCCTCATTGGCCTGTTTGTGGGCCATCTTGCCGTTCAGATAGACCATGCCGGCGCCCTTGCCGCCGCCGGTGAAGCCGACGTCCGTGTACAGGGCTTCGCCGGGTCCGTTGACGACGCAGCCGATGATCGACAGCGACATGGGCGTGGTCACATGGGCCAGCTTTTCCTCGAGGATGCCGACGGTCTCGATGACGTTGAAGCCCTGACGCGCGCAGGACGGGCAGGCGATGATGTTGACGCCCCGGTGGCGCAGACCCAGCGACTTGAGGATGTCGAAGCCGACCTTGATCTCCTCGACCGGATCGGCGGCGAGGGAGACGCGGATGGTGTCGCCGATGCCGGCCCACAGCATGTTCCCCATGCCGATGGCGGACTTGATCGTGCCCGAGCGCAACGGCCCGGCCTCGGTGACGCCCAGGTGCAGGGGACAGTCGATGGCCTCGGCCAGCTGCTGATAGGCGGCGACCGTCAGGAAGGGGTCGGACGCCTTCACCGAGATCTTGAACTCGTGGAAGTCGTGGTCCTGCAGGATGCGGGCGTGGCTGAGGGCGCTCTCGACCATGGCCTCGGGACAGGGCTCGCCGTATTTCTCCAGCAGTTCGCGCTCCAGCGAGCCGGCGTTGACGCCGATGCGCATGGAACAGCCATGGTCCTTGGCGGCCTGGATGACCTCACGCACGCGGTCGGGCGAGCCGATGTTGCCCGGATTGATGCGCAGGCAGGCGGCCCCGGCCTGGGCGGCCTCGATGCCGCGGCGGTAGTGGAAATGGATGTCGGCGACGAGCGGGACCTTCGCCTCGCGCACGATCCGGCGGAAGGCGGCGGTGGAGTCCTCGTCGGGGCAGGAGACGCGGACGATGTCGGCGCCGGCCTCTTCCAACTGGCGGATCTGGTCGATCGTCGCCGCGGCGTCCGCGGTCGGCGTATTGGTCATCGACTGGACGCTGATCGGCGCATCGCCGCCCACGGGCACGGAGCCGACCATGATCTGGCGGCTCTTGCGGCGTTCGATGTGACGCCAGGGACGGATATGCGAATGGTCAGCGCTCATGACGGGCGCAACATAGGCTTTCGAATGCGGCAAGGCCACGACACGCGCTGCAGCATTCAGCCGCCGGCGGTGACGACCATGGCGGGCTGGACGGTGGCGGCGCGGGCCTGGGCCTCGGCCTGGGCGGCGTGAACGCGGGCGGCGGCCTCGGCGGCGGCCTGGCGGGCCAGGGTCTGGGCGCGGGCGTTCAGCTGGCCGAGCGGCGTCTGCTCGGCCGTCAGGGAGCCGGCGTGCTCGCCGTTCAGATAGACGTCGAAATCGGCGAAGTCGGACGAGGCGTCGATCACGGCGGACAGGCCCACTGGCGCGCGCCAGGCGTCGCCGGGCGCCAGCTGGCGGGCGAACAGGACCTGGCCGTCGGCCATGCGGACCACCAGGCTGGCGGCCTTGCGGGCCTGGATCACGACCTGGGAGGCGCTGGCCGAGGCGCCGTAGATGGCGCCGCGCGGATTGAAGGCGCGCTGGACCGGCGAGGCGGACGAGGCGGCGGCGGCCAGGCCCTCGGGCGAGGTCGGGTCGACGCCGGTCAGCTCGGCCTCGAGACCCGGCGTGACATAGAGGGCCGGAATGGTCTGGTCGGGCGGCGCCGGCTGCGGCGCGGACAGGCGCAGGGACTGGCCGGGGACTTCGCCCAGGGTCCAGCTTTCCGGCACGGAGGCGATGTCCGAGGGCTGGGGCGCGCGCATCAGGCTGACGCGCTGGAAGACGTTCCAGCCGACCACGGCGACGACCAGGGCCAGGCCGGCGGCGATCAGGCGGGGCGAATAGCGGCGGACGTCCTCGAAGGCGACGCCGACCGGCGCCTGAAGCGGCACCGAGGGATCGGGGGTTTCGCGCTTGAAGCGTTCGACGGCCAGCTGTTCGTCCAGCCCCAGGGCGTCGGCGTAGGCGCGGACGTAGCCGATGGAGAAGACGCGGTTGGGCAGGGTCGAGAAATCGTTCTGTTCCAGCGCGGTCAGATAGCGGGCGGGAACGCGGGTGACGGCGGACAGCTCGGCCAGCGACCGGCCCGACTGCTCGCGGGCGACGCGCAGACCGTCGCCCAGCGTCGCCGCGTCCGTGATCGACGGAACGACATCCTTCCATTCAGGATGGGCCCGGAATTCCTCGGACCCGTTGCCTGTATCCAACGCCATGGCGTCTGACCCCACACTCGGCGCGCACGAGGTGTCCCCATGCGGCGCCGTACTCGAACTCGGGGCCTGTATCATATCGGGATGACAGTTCGGGCCTGCCCCCGCAGACCACCCGGTTCCGGCTTGTGGATAACCCATTAGAGCTGACCGATCAACGATTTGTTAGGCGTACCGGCCGGCTTCGGCGCGGGACGATCAGATCGTGACGTTCAACTTCCGGGCCAGGGATTCCAGCTCGCCGCGGATCGATCCGGCGGACGAGCCCAGCAGATTGGCCATGCCCCGCCGGGCAGCGCCCAGGTCGGCGGACAGGATCATCCGCTTGACTGGTCCGACGCCTCCGGCCGGGGCCGACAGGCGGGTGTAGCCCAGCGTCAGCAGGGCGAAGGCCTCCAGCGGCTTGCCGGCCATCTCGCCGCAGACGGAGACGGGCGTGCCGGTGTCGGCGCATTTCTTCTGGATCTCGGCCAGGGCGCGCAGGGCCGGCGGCGACAGGGGATCGTAGCGTTCGGACACCAGCGGGTTCGTGCGGTCGGCGGCGAACATGTACTGGAACAGGTCATTGGTGCCGATCGAGACGAAGTCCGTCAGCGGCAGCAGGGCGTCCAGATGCCACAACAGGCTGGGGCATTCGATCATCGCCCCGACGCGCAGCAGGGCCGGCAGGGAACGGCCGCGGCGGCGGGCCCATTCGCATTCGACATCGACCAGTTCGCGGGCGGCCCGGAACTCGTCGACCGTGGCGATCATGGGGAACATGACGCGCAGTTCGCGCCCGGCGGCGGCGGCCAGCAGGGCGCGCAGCTGAAGCCGCAGCAGGCCCGGCCGGTCGAGGCCCAGACGGATGGCGCGGCGGCCCAGCGCCGGGTTCTCCTCCCGCTCGGTCTCCAGATACGGCAGGACCTTGTCGCCGCCGATGTCGAGGGTGCGGAAGGTGACCGGGCGGTCGCCGGCGGCGTCCAGCACCAGGCTGTAAAGCGCCGTCTGGCTGGTCAGCCGCGGCAGTTCCTCCGACACCATGAACTGGAATTCGGTGCGGAACAGGCCGATGCCCTCGGCCCCGGTGGCGTCGAGGTTCTCGAGGTCCACGGCCAGACCGGCGTTGGTCAGCAGGCTGATCCGGATCCCGTCGGCGGTGACGGCGGGCACGTCGCGCAGCTTGGCGAACTGGGCCTGACGTTCGCTGCGCACCAGCATGCGCGACTGGACGGCGGCCAGCATGTCGGGACGGGGGCGCAGATAGGTCTCGCCGGTCTCGCCGTCGACGATGACCAGATCGCCCTCGGACAGCCGGTCGCGCAGGCCCATGATGCGGCCGACGCAGGGAATCTGCAGGGCGCGGGCGACGATGGCGGCGTGGCTGGCGGCCGAGCCCTCCTCCAGCAGCAGGCCGCGCAGCTTGTGGCGCGGATATTCCAGCAGGTCGGCGGGGCCGAGGTTGCGGGCGACGAGGATGGCGTCGTCGGGCAGGTCGCGCTCGCCCGGCTTGTCTCCGGCCAGCACCCGCAGCAGCCGGTTGGCCAGATCCTCGAAGTCGTGCAGCCGTTCCTTGATGTAGGGATCGCGGGCCTGGGCGAAGCGGGCGCGGTGCTCGTTGCGGACGCGGTCCACGGCGGCCTCGGCGGTCAGGCCGGTGCGCACGGCCTCCTCCAGCGACCGGTTCCAGCCGCGGTCATCCGCGAACATGCGGTAGGTTTCCAGCACCTCGTAGGACTGCCCCGCCAGCTTGCCCTGACCGCCGTCCAGGATGGAATCGATATTGGCCTTGAGCCCGATCAGGGCCTCGCGCAGGCGGATTTCCTCGACCTGCTGGTTCTCGGCCAGCAGGTTTTCCGGCGGCACGGGCGCCTCGTGCAGTACGACGTGGCCGTACGCCAGCCCTTCCGCGAACCTCTGGCCCTTGAGGCGTTCGGGACGGTGCGGGGCGACCTCGATGTCGCGCAGTTCGTCCTGGGCCAGCAGTTCGCCCGAGGCCACGGTTTCGGCCAGCACCATGGCGATGGTCTGGATGTCCTCGACCTCTTCCTCGTCATAGCGCCGCTCGGAACGGTTCTGGACGACCAGCACCCCGATGGCCCGGCCGCCGCGCAGCAGGGGCGCGCCGAGGAAGGCGTGGTAGGGATCTTCGCCGGTTTCCGGGCGGTAGGCGAAGCTCGGGTGGGACGGGGCGTCCGACAGGCTGATGGGGGCGGCGCTGCGCGCCACCTCGCCGACCAGACCCTCGCCGGGGCGCAGCCGGGTCTTGTGCACGGCGTCGGGGTTCAGACCCTGGGTGGCGAACAGCTCCAGCTCGCCCGAGGCGCGGCGCAGATAGATGGAGCAGACCTCGGCGACCATCGACTGGGCGATGGTGCGCACGACCATGTCGAGACGCTCCTGCGCCGGAGCCGCTCCGGCCATGGCCTCGCGGATCTGGCGAAGGAGGTTGCGCGGCCCCCTCGTCGTCAATCCGCCAACCGGCATGCCCTCGCCCTACAGTCTGACGCCGGCGCGCGCTGCGACGGCTACGGTGACACCATACAGAACTACCGTCAGCGCGCACCCGGCCAGAAGCGCGGGCCAGAAGCCGACACCCCGCCGCAGCAGCATCGGGATAACGAGGAACATGGGCAGGGAAGGGATGACATACCAGAAGGTCGCCTGGGCATGATCGGCCAGGCGGGCGCTATCGTGGGTATCGCGCCACAGCCAGATCATCCCGAGGACCGAGACGAGGGGCAGCGAGGCGAACAGGGCGCCGAGCGCGGCGTTGCGGCGCGCCGTTTCAGACACCAGCCCGACGAGAAGCCCGGAAAGAAGGGCCTTGATGACCCCGTACAGCATCAGACGGTTTCTAGACCGTAGGCGGCGTGCAGGGCGCGGACAGCCAGTTCCGCATAGGCCGCATCGATCAGCACGCTGATCTTGATCTCGGATGTCGAGATGGCCTGGAACTTGACCCCCTTGTCGGCGAGGGCCCGGAACATGGTCTGGGCGACGCCCGCGTGGCTGCGCATGCCGACCCCGACGACCGAAACCTTGGCCACGTCCTCGTCGACGCGCAGTTCCTCGAAGCCGATCTCGTGCTGGGCGGCCCGCATAAGCTCGGCGGCGCGGGCGGCGTCACGGCGGCCCGTGGTGAAGGTCAGATTGACCGCCCCCTCGCTGCGCGCCTGCGACTGGACGATCATGTCGACGTTGACGTTGGCGTCGGCGAGCCGGGTGAAGACGTCGGCCGGCGCCTCGACCCGGTCGGACAGGCCCAGCAGGGTGATACGGGCCTCGTCGCGGCTCATGGTGACGCCGGACACGATGCGTTTTTCCACGATTTCCTCCTCGTCGCAGATCAGGGTGCCGGCGTTGGCGGGCAGGGCCCCGTTCTCGTCGGGTTCGATGAAGCTTGATAGCACGCGCAGCGGCACCTGTTTGGCCATGGCCAGTTCGACCGAGCGCGTCTGCAGCACCTTGGCCCCCAGCGAGGCCATCTCCAGCATCTCCTCATAGGAGATTTTCGCGAGGCGGCGGGCGCGGCTCTCGATGCGGGGGTCGGTGGTGTAGACGCCGTCGACGTCGGTGTAGATGTCGCACGGGCAGTTCAGCGCCGCGGCCACGGCCACCGCCGAGGTGTCCGACCCGCCCCGGCCCAGGGTGGTGATCCGGCCCGCGCGGCTGACGCCCTGGAAGCCGGGGACGACGGCAATCTCGCCCTTGTCCATTGCGGCGCCGAGGACGTCTCCAGGCACGTCGTCGATGCGGGCGCGGCCGTGGGCGTCGTCGGTGAGGATGGGAATCTGCCAGCCCATCCAGGTGCGGGCGTTCAGCCCCATGTTGCGCAGGGTCAGGGCCAGCAGGCCCGCCGTAACCTGTTCGCCCGAGGCGACGACGACGTCGTATTCGTCGTCGGACAGTTCGATCCCTTTCGCGGGTCGGCCGGCGCCATCGGTCCAGGCCACCAGCTCATTGGTCTTGCCGGCCATGGCGGAGACGACGACCGCGACCTGTTTGCCCGCAGCGGCCTCGGCGGCGACAATGCGCGCGGCGCGGCGGATGCGTTCGAGGTCGCCCATGGACGTGCCGCCGAACTTCATCACCAGTCGCGTGGCGCCGTGAGCCGTGCTTGGCCGCGTCATCGTGCCGTGTCGCCCTGTCTTGCGTGGAAGGCCGCGCGGGTTCATCCCTCGGCCCATGGTCGCTTCTAACGGCACGGTATCGGCGCGCAAACCCCAAAGCCGCCCGCAATTCAACGATCAGGCCGAGGGGGCCTCGATCGATCCCGCCGACGTGGCGCGCTTTTCGGCCCAGGCGGCGGAATGGTGGGACGCGCGCGGACCCTTCGCCCCGCTGCACAAATTCAATCCGGCGCGACTGGCCTTCGTTCGCGACAAAGCGGCGGAGCGGTTCGGGCGCGATCCGAAGACGCGCGCGCCGTTCGCCGGCCTGACCCTGCTGGATGTCGGCTGCGGCGGCGGGCTGATCGCCGAGCCGATGCGGCGGATGGGGTTCGACGTCACCGCCGTCGACGCCTCGGCGGAAAACATAGGCACGGCCCGGGCCCATGCGGCGCAGCAGGGCCTCGATATCGACTATCGCGCGGCCACGGTCGAACAGCTGGAGGCTGAGGGAGCGGGACCGTTCGACGTGGTCCTGACCATGGAGGTGATCGAGCACGTGACCGATCCCGAGGCCTTCGTCCGCGCCTGTTCGCGGCTGGTCAAGCCGGGCGGGATGATGATCGTGGCCACACTGAACCGGACGCTGAAGTCGCTGGCGCTCGGCAAGGTCGCGGCGGAATATGTGCTGCGCTGGGTGCCCGCGGGGACGCACGACTGGAGCCAGTTCCTGAAGCCGGAAGAGATCCGGCTGATGTTGAGCGAAGAGCCTGTGGCGGTCAGCGGGCCCTGGGGTCTGGTCTACAATCCGCTCACGGACCGATGGAGCGAGAGTGACGACGCGGGGATCAACTACATGATGGTCGCCACGCGGGACTGAGCCGGTTCATCGGGCGTTCATGGACCTGACGCCGAAGTAACGGGACACGGAAGCTTGGCGGTGGGATGAAAAGCCATCCCCGAAACGGAGCCCCAAGATGAAACGCCTTCTGATCCTTTCCGTCCTGTCCGCAGCCCTGATGACCTCGGCCTGCGTCACCGTGATCGACGCGGACGACGACAACGATCTGGCCTGGCACGGTCAGAACGCCCAGCCGTTCGACGCCGCGCGAGACGAATGCCGCGCCTCGACCAGCCACGGCCAGCGCAGCGACGCCTTCCGCGACTGCATGGCCGCCAAGGGCTGGACCCGCAGCTAGGCCGTCAGGTCCCGGACCATGTAGCGGGCGTCCGGCCCGTAGCTGGCCAGTTTGGCCGTCAGGGCCGGGGACTCGACCACCGCGAAGCCGCGCCTTTCCCAGAAGGGCGCGGCGTCGTTGACCGCAACGAGCGCCAGCGCGGGCCAGCCGGCGTCGCGGGCCTGGTCCGCCAGACGTTCGACCATGGTCCGGGTCCAGCCGCCGCCGCGCACATCGGGGTGCAGGGCCAGGTCGTGCAAATACATGACCGAGGCGTCGGCCGGGATCGCCTCGATCAGGACGTTCAGGGCCGGCGCGGCTTCGGCCCGCCACGGATAGGCGACCAGATAACCGCGCGGCCGGTCGTCGGCGTCCGCGAGGACGAAACAGCCGGACGGGTTCAGCCTCAGCCGGTTCCCGAAACAGTCGCGGCCCTCGAAATGGTCGGGAAAGCCGAGGACGGCGATGTCGGCGACGGCGTCCAGATCGGCGGCCGTCATCGCCCGCCAATTCAGGCGGGGCAGCGGCTGTTCAACGGCATCGCCCTGAAATTCCATTCCATGCTCCGCGCCTGGCCGCCGATCTCGCCCTCGATCCGGGCCCTGAGGGCGTCGCCGTCGCGTTCATAGATGACGCGCGTCGGAAAGTCGTTTTCGGCGTTGGCGAACACCGCCCGCCCCGGCCCGCTTTGGGCCAGGACGAAGACGGTGGGCGGGACGCCGCCCGGCTGGGCGACATAGGCGAAGCCCTGCGGCGTCGGGCCGATGCGCGAGACCTCGAACGACGGGCGGCCGTCCTCCATGGTGACGGCGTGGCCGACGCTGAGGCCGCCGCGCGGATCGCTCCAGGTCTCGGAGGCCTCGCGGCCGCCGGAACAGTCCAGCCAGTAGCCGGCCATCCATGACATGTCGGGCGTGGCGCCAGTCGTTACGGCGGGCGCGGTCTGGATCAGGGCGGCGGCGAGCAGTGCGGTCAGCATCGAAAATCCCCTCGGTTGCAGCGCCGACCCTAATGCGGCGACAGCGGTCCGGGCTTGTAGGATTGCGACGCGATCCGGCGGGCGAGCCCGACCTGGTCCCGGGCCCATCCGGTGGCGGTGCAGCCGAGGAAGCGGCGGAAATCCCGGGCCAGTTGGGGCTGGTCGAAATACCCCGCCTCCAGACCGGCCTCCAGCCAGCCGAGAGCCTCGGGCCCCTGGGCGTGGTCGAAGACGCGGCGAAAACGCAGGATCGAACGCAGCATGCGCGGCGGCACGCCGACACGATCGCCGAAACGGCGCTGGAGGGCGCGCTGGTCCGCCGGGGACCGGACGGACGCAGGCTGGTCGGCAAAGGCGGCCTCGATTTCGGCGCGGACGACGGGGTCCAGCGACCATGAATCGCGACGGCGGCGGTCCTCCAGCAGCCGGACCATGATCCCGACCTGGGCTGCGGGATCGCCGGCCGGAGCCGCGACGCCCGCCAGCCGCCCTGTCATGTCGAGGCGGCGGTCTTTGGCGTCCGAGGCGGCATGGCCCAGCCAGTCGCGCGCGCCGTCGGGCTCGAAGCGGACGGCGACCAGTTCGACCGGGCCGACGGGGCGCAGGGCCAGGGGCCGCGTCATCTGGCCGGCGAACAGGGCCCGGGGCTGAAGGCGGAAGACGCCGTCCTCGCCCTGCTCCTCATAGGGCGAGCCGATGTCGAGGATCAGTTCGGGGCAGCCGTCCGGGGCGATGCGCTGCACGGTCGGCTCGGGCGCCGGAGCGGCATAGGTCCAGAGGGTGCGGACGAAGGGGCGCAGGGCCGCCGGCGGCTCGTGTTCCTGATAGCGTTCCCCCTCGTCCACGACTCAGTGCGCCTTGGCCGGATCGGGCGGCAGCGGGGGCAGGGGCGCGCAGGGGACGCCGTCTTCCTTCAGCTTCTTCACCTCGGCGGGCGTGGCCTCGCCGTAGATTTCGCGCCTCTCGGAACGGCCTTCGTGGATGTCGCGGGCCTCGCGGGCGAAGGCGTCGCCGACGTAGTCGAAATTGGCCTCCACATGGCTGCGCACCTCGCGCGCGGCCTGCATCATCAGGGTCTGCATGCGGGCCGCTTCGGACTGGAAGACGGCCTTCTTCGTGCCGGCGACGGCGGGGGACATGATCTGTTTGGAGATGCCGCGCGAGCCGCAGTGCGGGCATTCGATCAGGCCGCGCGCGACCTGGTCGTCATAATCGGCGGACGCGCTGAACCAGGCCTCGAAGCCGTGGTCGTGCTCGCACTGGAGGGCGTAGCGGATCATGACGCAGTCGGGGCGGGCCCCGCGAACGCGCGGTCGTGGGTCAGCTGGGGAATGGCGGCGCGGGCGCGGTCGACGGCGTCGAAATCCAGGGTCGCGAACAGGACGCCGGGCTGGTCGTGATCCAGTTTCGCCGTCACCTCGCCCCAGGGCGCGATGACGGTCGAACGGCCCCAGGTACGGCGGCCGTCGTCGTGGGTTCCGGCCTGGGCGGGGGCCAGGATCCAGCAGCCGGTTTCGATGGCGCGGGCGCGCAGCAGGGTCTCCCAGTGCGCCTCGCCCGTGGGCACGGTGAAGGCGGCGGGCACGGCGATCATGACGGCGCCGGCTTTCGCGAGCGCGCGATACAGGTGCGGGAACCGGATATCGTAGCAGATGGTCAGGCCCAGTTTGCCCCACGGCGTGTCGGCCACGACCGCTTCGTCGCCGGGCCGGACGGTGGCGCTCTCGCGCCAGCGCTCGCCGGTGGGCAGGTCGACGTCGAAGACGTGCAGCTTGTCGTAGCTCGAGACGATCCGGCCCCGGTCGTCGATCAGCAGGGATCGGTTGGCGGCGCGGTCGTCGCCGTCGTGGCCCGAGCTGACGATGGCCGAGCCGATCAGCAGCCAGACGCCCAGTTCGCCGGCCAGACCGCGTAAGGACACGACAGCCTCGTCACGGTCCTGGTCCGTCAGGGCGGCTTGGCGCCGGTCCTTGTCCCGGATCATGAAATTGGACGCTTCCGGCGTCAGGATCAGCTTCGCCCCGCCCGCCGCCGCCTCGCGGATCAGCGGCGCGAGGTGGGCGAAGGAGGCGGCCGCCGAGTCCGGCGTGCGGGTCTGGATCAGGGCGATGGGAAGGGGGGCGATCGGAAGCGGGGCCATCAGGCCTCGAGCAATGCGTCCAGCGCGCCCTTGCGGTCAAGGGCGTGAAGGTCGTCGGAGCCGCCGATGTGCTTTCCGCCGATGAAGATCTGCGGGAAGGTCATCCGTCCGCCCGAGCGCTGGATCATCTCCTGCTTTTTCGCCGGGTCGCTGGAAGCGACGATCTCTTCGTAGTCCGCGCCCTTGCGGTCCAGCAGGTCCTTGGCGGCATGGCAGTAGCCGCAGCCGGGCTTGGTGTAGATGACGACGTCGGCCACGGGGCACTCCTGAAAATCGGTCCGCCTACATAGGCAATTCGCGGGCGGTTCGCACCCGGGCCACGACGGCGAGGTCGACGGCGCGCGCCCCGGCCTCGAGCAGGGCGCGAGCGCAGGCCTCGGCGGTGGCTCCGGTGGTCAACACGTCATCGACCAGAAGGATGCGGCGGCCCTTGATGCGGCGGCGTCCTTCGGCGCTGACGGAAAAGGCCTTGCCGACGTTCAGCCGGCGGCCGCGCGCGGACTTGCCGCCCTGCGAGGTCGTGTGGGTCTGGCGGACCAGGGCGTCTGGCAGATAGTCGAGGCCCGCGTCGCGGGCCAGCGGCCGGGCGATCTCGGCGGCCTGGTTGAAGCGCCGCGACAGCAGGCGCAGCCGGTGCAGGGGCACGGGGGCGACGGCGTCGGCCTGTTCAAGCAGGGGCGCGGCCGAGCGGCTGAGCCAGCGGGCGAACAGGGGTGCGAACGGCTGGTGGTCGCCGTGTTTGAACTTCAGGATCAGGCCGCGCGAGGCGGCGTCATAGACGCAGGCCGCCCGGGCCCGGTCGAAGGCGTAGGGCTGGGCCAGGCAGGCGGCGCAACGCGGCGAGGCGAAGGCGCCGCCGTCCATCTCAAACCCCGCGCCGCAGCCGTCGCAGACCGGGTCTTCCAGGAAGACGACGCGGCTCCAGGCGTCGGGCGTCAGACCCGCCGAGGCAGCGGACTCGGGGCTGTCCCACGCCAGCGGCGGCAGCAGAAGGTCGGTCAGGCCGCGCCCCAGCGACCGCGCGCCGCGCGTGATCTGTTCGCCGCCCGCTTTCAATCGGTCGCGCCAGCCCCCATCCTGCAGGTTCATGAACGCCTCCTCCGGTCCCCCCCGCATCTTCGACGTTCCGCGCCGTACGGCAAGGCTTGCGCGCAGCGAGGCCGCGATCGGTCGCGCCGACTTCCTGCACGCGCGCGCCGCCGACAACGCCGTGGGCAGTCTGGAGGCCCTGATGCGCGACTGGCCGACGGTGCTGGACCTGTCGGCCCATCCGGGCCCCTTCGCCGAGGCCCTGAAGGGCAGTGCGGCCGAGGGGCGGGTCGGACCGGTCGTTGAAACGGGCGACCGCGCGGCGCGGGCGGCGCCGGGCGCGGCGGCGCTGGGGGTTCCCGACCAGTCGCAGGACCTGATCGTCTCGCTGATGAGCCTGCACTGGGCCAATGACCTGCCCGGGGCGCTGGCGCAGATACGGCGGGCGCTGAAACCGGACGGGTTGTTCCTGGGGACGTTGCTCGGGGCGGGGACGCTGAAGGAGTTGCGCGGCGTGCTGACCGAGGCCGAGCTGGAGGCGCGCGGCGGAGCGCAGGCGCGGGTGTCGCCTTTCGCCGACGGATTCGACGGCGCGGCCCTGCTGCAGCGGGCCGGCTTCGCCCTGCCGGTGGCGGATGTGGACCGGGTGACGGTGCGCTATCCCGACCTGTTCGCCCTGGTTCGCGACCTGCGCGCCATGGGCGAGACGAACGTGCTGGCCGGGCCGCTGCGGCCGCTGACCCGCGGCATCGCGGGGCGGGCGGCCGAACTCTACGCCGAACGGTACGGCGAGGCCGACGGGCGGATTCCGGCGACGTTCGAGATCGTCCATCTGGCCGGCTGGGCGCCGCACGAAAGCCAGCAGAAGCCGCTGCCAAGAGGCTCGGCGAAGATGCGGCTGGCGGATGCGCTGGGCGTCAGGGAGCAGACGGGCGAGGACTAATGGCCTCAACCAGCCGAAGGCGACAGGCCGAAAGAATCAGCCGCCCATCGCCGCCCGCAGCTTGTCCATGGCGCCGTTGAAGACGCCGCTGCCCGTCGCGCCGAACGCCTGCAGGGCGCCGAGAATGACGAGGAAGATCAGGGAGATGATCAGGCCGTATTCGATGGCCGTGGCTCCGCTGTCGTCGCGCCTGAGGCGGGAAAGGAAGCGTCGCAGCATCGGCCCCCCTTCCGGCGGCTAGAGCAGGTCGCGCAACCAGGCGACCAGAGGTTCATCGGCCGGAGGCATGGGCCAGTCCGAAAGCTGGTTCGGCCTCACCCATTTCAGCGCCGCGTGCTCGCGGTTCTGCACCTGCCCCGACCAGCGTCGGCAGAGGTACAGTGGCATCAACAGGTGAAAGGATTCGTAAGCGTGGCTGGTAAACACGAACGGGGCCAGGCAGGCCTCTCTTACATCAATCCCGAGTTCTTCCTTCAGCTCGCGGATCAGGGCCGCCTCGGGCCGTTCGCCCGCCTCGACCTTGCCGCCGGGGAATTCCCACAGGCCGGCCAGCTGTTTGCCTTCGGGCCGCTGGGCGATCAGCACGCGGCCGTCGGCGTCGATCAGGGCCGCGGCGACGACGAGGACGGTGGGGAGCGCCAGGCTCACGAGCGATAGTCGCCGTTGATCTCGACGTAGCGTTTGGTCAGGTCGCAGGTCCAGACGGTCGCCGAGGCGCGGCCGGAGCCGACGTCGACGGTGATGTCGATCTCGGCGTTCTTCATATAGGCGCTCATCTTCGCCTCGTCGTAGGTCGGGGACGGCGCGCCGTCGACGGCGGCGACGTGCGGGCCGAAGCGGATGGCGAGGCGGTCGCGGTCCACGGGCTCTTCCGTCTTGCCAACGGCCATGACGACCCGGCCCCAGTTGGCGTCCTCGCCGGCGAGGGCGGTTTTCACCAGCGGACTGTCGGCGATCGACTTGGCCAGTTTGCGGGCCGAGGCCGGGGAGGCGGCGCCCTCGACGCTGACGCGGACGAATTTGGTCGCGCCCTCGCCGTCGCGGACCAGCTGATGGGCGAGGTCCAGCATGACCTTGTCGAGGGCGGCCGAGAACTCCTTCAGTCGCCGGTCGCCCACCCGGCCGATGCGCGGCGCCCCCGACGAGCCGGTGGCGAACAGCAGGCAGGTGTCGTTGGTCGAGGTGTCGCCGTCGACGGTGACGCTGTTGAAGGTGGTGCGGACGTGCAGGCCCAGCAGGGCGCGCAGCACCGGCGGGGCGATGGCGGCGTCGGTGACGATGAAGCCCAGCATGGTGGCCATGTCGGGGGCGATCATGCCCGAGCCCTTGGCGATGCCGGCGATGCGGACGGTGTGCCCGTCGATCCTGCACTCGGCGTACGACCCCTTGGGGAAGGTGTCGGTGGTCATGATGCCCAGGCCGGCGCGCGCCCACTGGTCGGTCGGGTGCATGTCGCCGTCCAGCGCGGTCTCGATATCGTTCAGGCGGGCGGTGATCTTGCGGTCGTCCAGCACCACGCCGATCACGCCGGTCGAGGCCAGCATGACGTCGCGCTGGCGGCAACCAAACCGTTTGGCGGTCTCGGAAGCGGTGCGGCGCGCGGCGTCGGCCCCGGCTTTGCCCGTGAAGGCATTGGCGCAGCCGGCGTTGATGACCAGGCCGCGGACGTCGTTACCGCCGTCGCTGGCGTCCAGATGCCGTTTGCACCAGTCCACGGGGGCCGAGCCGATCTTGTGGCGGGTGAAGACGCCGGCGCAGGTCGTGCCGCGGGCGAAGCGGAAGACGACCAGATCGTCGCGCTCGTGCTTGTAGAAGCCGGCCCGGGCGGTGGCGATCTCGACCCCCCCGATGGGCGGAATGGTCGGGAAGGGCACGGCCAGCGGCGAGATTTCCAGACCGGGCTTGCCGGGAGCGGCCGGCTTGGGCGCGGGCGTTGTGGCGCGCTTCAAGGCCGTGGCCAACGGGTCCAGCGCCTTTTCCAGCGCCTGTTCGATCTTCTGGCCGGTCGAGGCGCGGCCCTCGGGCGGACGGCTCATGATTTCTTCGCTGCGACAGGAGCGGCGACGGGCGCGGGCGTGGCGGGCGCGGGCGTCGCGGCCGCGGCCGCGGCCCGACGGGGGGCCGAGGCCGGTTCCTGCGAACCGGCGGCGTCGCCTTCCAGCAGGATGTCCACCCTGGCCTTGCCGCGCAGCTGTTCCAGAAGCTGGCGCACGCCCTCATAGGTCAGATATCGCACGATCTGCGGCCGGGCCTGTTCCAGCGTCGGCGGGGTCTCGCGACGGCGATCCTCGACCCGCAGCACGGCCCAGCCGCCCTCGGTCTGGAACGGGCCGACGGTCGAGCCGGCCGGCTTGTCGCGCAGGGCGTTGGCGTAGGCCTCGGGCATGACGTCCAGCGTCCGGTAGCCGAGGTCGCCGCCCGAATAGCGGGTGGCGTCGTCGATCGAGCTTTCGGCGGCCACGGCCTCGAAGGCGGCGCCCTGGGCCAGGATTCCGATGACGGCGTCGGCCTCGGGCCGCGTGCGCGACAGGATCAGGCGGACGCGGATTTCCTCTGACGTCTGCGCCAGCCGGACCTGCTCCTGATAGATGGTCTCGACGGCCTTGTCGGAAATCGTGCCGTTGACGACGGTCTCGACCAGCATGTCGCCGAGGATGCGCTCGCGCGTCGCCTCCAGCCGGCGCTGGGCGAGGGGGGAGTTGTCCAGACCGCGGCGGTCGGCCTCGGTGGCCAGCAACTTCTGGTCGATGACCTCGTCCAGCACGCGCCGGAACAGGTCCGAGGTGACGTCCAGCGGCTCGCCCTCGCCGACCAGACCCTGGGCCACCGCCTCGCGTTTGACGTCAGAGGCCCAGATGGTCTGGTCCTGAACCCGGGCCACGGCGCGGTCGCCCGGCTGGGGCGGACGGTCGGAACCGGCTCCCCGGTCGCAGGCCGCCACCCCCAGGATCAGCGCCATGCAGGCTGCGATCAGGACGGGTGCGAAGGGGGTGGAAAGCCTCATCGGGCGCGCGCTCCGTCACGGGGCCGGAAAGGCCCTCGCGTTGACAGGGATAAGGTCGGTGCTTAAGTCCCGCCTGCGCCCAAGTCGAGGGGTTTTCGAACGTTCGCGCGGCCCTCGCGCGCGCCTGTGACAGGCGCACCGGGCCGACGACGCCGGAGGTCCTTCGGCAAAGTCGTCGCCGCTCCTTCGGGACCCCTTCAGTACCAGAGCCCCTGTCGCTCGCCCGCCTTCGGAACATTCATGCTCGGCATCGCCAAGAAGATTTTCGGCTCCTCCAATGACCGCAAGGTCAAGGACTTCATGGGCCGGGTCCAGAAGATCAATGCGCTGGAGCCCAAATACGCGGCCCTCAGCGACGACGAGCTGCGGATGATGACCGACGCCTTCCGCGACCGGCTGGCGGCGGGCGAGACGCTCGACAAGATCATGAACGAGGCCTTCGCGGTGGCCCGCGAGGCCTCCAAGCGGGTGCTGGGCCAGCGCCAGTACGACGTCCAGCTGGCGGGCGGCATGATCCTGCACGACGGCGGCATCGCCGAGATGCGGACCGGCGAAGGCAAGACCCTGGTCGCGGTGGCCCCGGTGTATCTGAACGCCCTGTCGGGCGAGGGCGTCCACGTCATCACCGTCAACGACTATCTGGCGCGGCGCGACGCCGAATGGATGGGCCGGGTGTACCGCTTCCTGGGCATGGAGGTCGGCGTGATCGTCAACGGCCTGTCGTCGGGCCAGCGGCAGGCGGCCTATGCGGCCGACATCACCTACGGCACCAACAACGAGTTCGGCTTCGACTATCTGCGCGACAATCTGGTCTATGACCGCAGGGAGATGGTGCAGCGCGGGCACCATTTCGCCATCGTCGACGAGGTCGACTCCATCCTGATCGACGAGGCGCGCACGCCCCTGATCATCTCGGGCCCGACCGAGGACCGGTCGGACCTGTATCTGATCGTCGACGGCATCATCAAGGAACTGATCCAGGACAAGTCGACCTTCGATCTCGACGAAAAGCAGCGTCAGGCGTTGCTGACCGAGGAGGGCTCCGAGAAGATCGAGGAGATCATGGAGGCGCGCGGCCTGTTCGAGGCCGACACCACCGGCCTGTACGACGCCGCCAACATCACCCTGGTCCACCACATCAACCAGGCCCTGCGCGCCAACACCCTGTACCAGAAGGACAAGGACTACATCATCAAGGCCGGCGAGGTCATGCTGATCGATGAGTTCACCGGCCGGATGATGCAGGGGCGCCGCCTCTCCGAAGGCCTGCACCAGGCCATCGAGGCCAAGGAGGGCGTGAAGATCATGCCCGAGAACCAGACGCTGGCCTCGGTCACGATCCAGAACTATTTCCGCCTGTACGAAAAGCTGTCGGGCATGACCGGCACGGCCGCGACCGAGGCGCAGGAGTTCCTCGACATCTACAAGATGGACGTGCTGGAGGTGCCGACCAACCGGCCCGTCAAACGCATCGACCACGACGACGAGATCTTCCGCACCGAGGCCGAGAAGAACCTGGCCATCGCCGGCCTGATCGCCGAATGCCACGTCAAGGGTCAGCCGATCCTGGTCGGCACCGTCTCGATCGAGAAGTCCGAGACCCTGTCGAAACTGCTCGAGACCCATGAGTACGAGGTCACGCTCAAGACGCTGAAGCCGCAGCACGCCCATCTGATGGAGATGGTCGTCAGCGAGGACGAGAAGGTCCGCCGCGAGGCGAAGAAGGCCTATTCGGCGCTGAAGGACGAGGATTTCGACATCGAGGTCCGGCGCGGCAAGGGCATTCCGCACAGCGTGCTGAACGCCCGCCAGCACGAACAGGAAGCCTATATCGTCGCTGACGCGGGCCTGCCCGGCGCGGTGACCATCGCCACCAACATGGCCGGCCGCGGCACCGACATCCAGCTGGGCGGCAACCTGGAAATGCGGCTGCAGAAGTGGCGCCAGGAAAACCGCAACATGGCGGTCGAGGTCACGCCCGAGATGGAAGCGGCCGAGGAGGCCCGGCTGAAGGCCGACATCGCCGTGCAGAAGCAGAAGTCGCTGGCCGCCGGCGGCCTGTTCGTGCTCGGCACCGAGCGCCACGAGAGCCGCCGCATCGACAACCAGCTGCGCGGCCGGACCGGCCGTCAGGGCGACCCCGGCACCTCGAAATTCTTCCTGTCGTGCGAGGACGACCTGCTGCGCATCTTCGCCGGCGACCGTCTGGACGCCATCATGCGCAGCTTCGGCGTCGCCGAGGGCGAGGCCATCTCGCACCCGTGGCTGAACCGCGCCGTCGAGACCGCCCAGAAGCGCGTCGAGACCCGCAACTACGATATCCGCAAGAACCTGCTGAAGTACGACGACGTCGTGAACGACCAGCGCAAGGCCGTGTTCGAGCAGCGTCAGGAGTTCATGGACTCCGAGGACCTGTCCGAACTGGTCGGCGAGTTCCGCAACGACGTGATCTCGGACCTGATCGAAAAACACATGCCGCCCAAGGCCTATGCCGAGCAGTGGGACATCGAGGGTCTGGACGAGAAGGTCCGTTCGACCCTGGGCCTGCAGCTGCCGCTGGCCGACTGGGCCGCCGAGGAAGGCGTCTCCAACGAGGAGATCGAGGAGCGGGTCATCGCCGCCGCCGACGCCCGCGCCGCCGAACGGCTGGAGCAGATCGGCGCCGACCAGACGCGCGGTCTGGAGAAGCAGTTCCTGCTGCAGATGATCGACATGCAGTGGCGCGAGCACCTGGTCCACCTGGACCACCTGCGCGGCGTCATCGGCCTTCGCGGCTATGGCCAGCGCGATCCGCTGAACGAGTACAAGACCGAGGCCTTCAACCTGTTCGAAACGCTGCTGTACGAGCTGCGCCACAACGTCACCCGCTGGCTGATGACGGTGGAGTTCCGCTTCGAACAGCCGCCGGCGATGGAAATGCCCGAATTCCAGGAAATCCACCTGAACCCCGGCACCGGCGAGAACGAGATGTCCAATCCGCTAGCCCAGCTGCCGGAAGGCGCGCTGGAAGGCGACGACCGCGCCCGCCTGCCGGTCGACGTCCTGCCCGCGGGCTGGGAGCGTACGCCGCGCAACTCGAACTGCCCCTGCGGCTCGGGCCGCAAGTTCAAACACTGCCACGGTAGTCTCATTTAAGAGCGCTATCGCTCGCGACGCAGTCGCTCACTGCTTGAGCGCATTTTGTGGCGCTGGCGCTCGCCGCGCGGCGGCTCGCTGCTTGAGCGCGGGATGAGGGGCCGCTATCGACCGTGGGTGTTCGCCACCAGCGGGAGAGATTAATGGCCGCTCGCAAGGATCTGTTCTCCCGCGCCCTGTCGCTGGATCCGGAGCGGCTGCATTTCGCGGCGCACAGCCATCACCTGTGGCCCGACGCGAGTTTCGACGGCCAGGTGCAGGCCTGGGTCGAGGCCAACCGCTTCGCGGACCGGAAATGGGATCTGATCTTCGGCGAGGTCGTGCCGAGGGCGCAGGCCGAGGTGGCGCGCGAGCTGAACCTGCCCGACCCGAACACGGTGGTGTTCGCGCCCAACACCCACGATCTGCTGTTGCGCGTCTTCTCGGGGCTGGAGCGCAAGCCTGTCCGCATCCTGTCGACCGACGGCGAATTCCACTCGTTCCGGCGTCAGGGGCAGCGCTGGGAAGAGGCGGGCGAGGCCCTGATCACCCGCGTGCCGCTGGAGCCGTTCGACACCTTCGATGCGCGGTTCGTGGCGGCCGCGCGGGCGGGCGGTTTCGATCTGATCGTCGTCAGCCAGGTCTTCTTCCGCACCGGTCAGGTGTTCGGCGGCGTCGCCGAGCTGGCCGCCCTGGCGGACCCTGCCGGACCTTGGGTGGTCGTCGACGGCTATCACGGCTTCATGGCTGCCCCGACCGATCTGGGCGCGGCAGCCGACCGGATCTTCTATCTGGCGGGCGGCTACAAATACGCCATGTCGGGCGAGGGGGTCTGTTTCCTGCACGCGCCGGACGGCTACTGCCCGCGGCCGGTCATCACCGGCTGGTTCGCCGAGTTCGGGGATCTGTCGGGGCCGCCGGGCGGGGTCCAGTACCGCAGCGACGGCGGCCGGTTCTGGGGCGCGACCTTCGACGTGTCGCCCCTGTACCGGTTCAACGCCGTGCGGGGCGCACTGGACGGGGCGGAGCTGACGACCGCGGACATCTCGGCTCATGCGCATCGGCTGATGCAGCGGTTCCAGACGGCGGTCGCCGAGGGCGAGGCCGGCAAGCTGGTCGAGGCCGAACTGATCAATCCGGTGACGGGCGACGGCGGCCGCGCGCGCTTTCTCGCCTTCCGCCACCACAAGGCACCGGCCTGGAAGGAGCGGCTGCTCGACGCCGGCGTGGTCACCGACGTGCGCGACGACGTCATCCGTTTCGGTTTCGGCCTGTATCAGGACGCCGCCGACGTCGACCGGCTGATCGCCGCCTGCGGGCGGGTTCTGTAAGCCAACACCCTGTCATCCCGGACGCCGCGAAGCGGCGATCCGGGATGACAGGCGCCAGGGCCTCAGAAGAAGGTCGTGTCCTCGGTCTGTTTCGGCTCCGGCGCCTTGCGCGGAACGGGCGGCGTCGCGGGACGCGGGGCGACCGGAGCGGTTCCGGGTGCGGGCGCCGGAAGGGAGCCGTCAGCCGGCGCGGGCAGGTTCGGATAGGGCAGGGTCTCGGGACTGCCGTCACCGGGATAGACGCCGGGGGCGGCGGGATCGCCCGGCGCGATCTCCGGCGCATCGATCCGGTCCGGCGCGTCGAGATCGTCGCGGATAAAGGCCCAGGACCGGGAATCCGAACAGGCGCAGGCCTTCATGAAGCCCTCGCGGTCGCGCCAGATGACCAGCGGATAGCGGGTCTGCAGCCCTTCCTCCCTGAGCTTTTCCGACAGGCTGGCGATGAAGTTCCGGCCCGCCTCGACCACGGCGCCGCGCGCCAGATTGCCGTCGGCGGCGGGAATGCCCGCGGCGGTCCAGTTGCGCACCGGGGTGGCTGTCCAGCGCTGGTAAAGGGTCCAGTCCCGCGTCAGCCACAGCTCGGCCACGGTCGCGCGCTCGGCGGCTGTGGATTGCGCCAGGCCCTCGCGGTCTGGCCGGGCGAACAGGATGATCCGGGCCTCGACTCCCGCCGCGCGCAATTTGGGGACTTCCTCCCTTTCGTAGCGCTGCATGGCCGCCGAGTCGCGATAGCCGATGATGTACAGCGGCTCGCCGCCCCCGCCGGCCGAAATCCACGACGACTGTTCGAGCAGGTCCTGGATCGGCTTCTGATTGCGCTCGACAGTGACCGGCTGGAAGCGGGCGTAGAAGTGGTGGTAGGCCCAGAAGCCGCCGATGGCGACGGCCAGACCGATCACGGCCGCCAGGGCGGACCAGACGAAAAATCGACGCATGTGAACGGACGCTCCAGCTTCACTGTTCGCTATGGATAACGCTTATCATCGAATTTCGTCGCTTTCGAACAGGATACGCGCGTGACGCGTCCCGGCGGCCCTCTCGCCGCTTGCGAGGACGGAAGGGGTCGTTCCTGATCCGAGGTTCCCGATCCGGACAGGCAGGCGATGGGTGTTTCCTTGAGAGGTCTGAAGATGCTGGCGCGCGCTTTGGTGATGGCGGCGATCCTCGGCGGTCCCGCCACGGCGCAGGACTTGGTGGAGGTGGCCCCCGGCGTCATGCTGAACATCGTCGAGGCGGGCGAGGAGACGGCGGAACCGCCCCTCGTCCTCGTGCCGGGATGGAGCATGGCGAGCGGGGTCTGGCGGACGCAGATCGACCACTTCTCCCGAAGCCGCCGGGTCATCGCCATCGATCCGCGGTCGCAGGGCGAGTCCACCAAGACGGGCTACGGCAACACGCCCGCCACCCGGGCGCGCGACCTGCGCGCCGTGCTTGAGGCCCGTGGCGTGCGGCGGCCGGTGCTGGTGGGCTGGTCGCAGGGGGTTCAGGACCTCGCGGCCTATGTGACCCTGTACGGGACCGACGATCTGGCCGGGCTGGTGCTGGTCGATTCCGCCATCGCGGGCGGCGCGCGCTCGATGACGCCCGAGAACGCCGAGGCCAACACCGTCACCTTCGTCCGGATGGCGATCTATCAGCAGTATCAGGCCGAATATGTGCAGGGCTTTCTGGAGGCGATCATCACACAGCCCCAACCCCCCGAGCGGCTGGAGCGGCTGGCCGCCGACGCGATGAAGACTCCGCCGGCGATCGGGGTGGCGATCATGATCGCCGATCTGTTCGGGGACGACCATTCGGCGGCGGCGGACCTGATCCGGCGTCCGACCCTGATCGTCGCTTCGGACAGTTCGCCGGAACTGGCGCGGCAGCGGGCGCTGGCCGAGCGGATTCCCGGCGCGCGCTTCGAGATCGTGGAGGACGCGGGACACGCCCTGTTCGTGGATCAGCCGGAGCGGTTCAACGCCCTGCTGGCCGAATTCCTCGCCGCGCTGCCGGACGAACCGGAGGGCTGAGCCTCCGGCCGCTGGACGGGCGGGTCAGCCCATCGTCGGAATGACGAAGCTGGAATCGGCGTGTTCCAGATCGCTGTCAGGCCAGCGGGCGGTGATGGTCTTGACCTTGGTCCAGAATTTCACGCCTTCCATGCCGTGCTGGTTGGTGTCACCGAAGGCCGAGCGCTTCCAGCCGCCGAAGGTGTGATAGGCGACCGGCACCGGGATCGGGACGTTGATCCCGACCATGCCGACATTGACGCGGGCGGCGAAGTCGCGGGCCGCGCGGCCGTTCTGGGTGAAGATGGCGACGCCGTTGCCGTACTGGTGTTTCGAGGGCAGGGACAGCGCCTCCTCGAAGCTGGCGGCGCGGACGATCTGCAGCACGGGGCCGAAGATCTCCTCCTTGTAGGACTCCATCCCGGGCGTGACGTGGTCGAACAGCGACGGGCCGATGAAATAGCCCTTCTCGTGCCCCTGCAGGGAGAAGCCGCGGCCGTCGACGACCAGTTCGGCGCCGTCCTTGACGCCCTGGTCGATCCAGCCCTCGACGCGGGCCTTGTGCTGGGCCGTGACGACCGGACCGTAGTGGGCCCCGGCGTCGGTCGAGACGCCGACCCGCATGGTCGGAATTTCGGCGACCATCCGCTCGCGCAGTTCGTCGGCGGTTTTCTTGCCGACGGGCACCACGACCGGCAGGGCCATGCAACGTTCGCCGGCCGAGCCGTAGGCCGCGCCCGACAGGTCCTTGATCACCTGGTCCATGTCGGCGTCGGGCAGGACGATGCCGTGGTTCTTGGCCCCGCCCATGGCCTGCACCCGCTTATGGTTGGCGGCGCCGGTCTGGTAGACATAGTGGGCGATGTCGGACGAGCCGACGAAGCTGACGGCGTGGATCAGCGGATGGGTCAGGATGGCGTCGACGGCCGCCTTGTCGCCATGCACGACATTCAGCACCCCGGCCGGGGCGCCCGCCTCCATCATCAGCTCGGCCAGACGCACCGGCACGGAGGGATCGCGCTCGGACGGCTTGAGGATGAACGTGTTGCCGACGGCGATGGCGACGCCGAACATCCACATCGGGATCATGGCCGGGAAGTTGAACGGCGTGATGCCCGCCACCACGCCCAGCGGCTGACGCATCGAATAGACGTCGATGCCGGGGCCCGCGCCCCAGGTGTATTCGCCCTTCAGCGCATGCGGGATGCCGCAGGCGAACTCGATCACTTCCAGACCCCGCTGGATGTCGCCCTTCGAGTCGGCGATGACCTTGCCATGCTCCGAGCTGAGCAGCTCGGCCAGCTCATTCATGTTCGCCTCGACCAGCCGCTTGAACTCGAACATGACCCGCGCGCGGCGCTGGGGGTTGGTCGAGGACCAGCCGTCGAAGGCGTGCTGGGCGGCCTGGACCGCGCGGTCCATCTCGGCGACCGAGGCCAGCTGCACGCGGGCCTGAACCTCGCCCGTGTTGGGATTGAAGACGTCGGAGAACCGGCCCGAGGCGCCCGTGAAGCTGGCGCCGTCGATGAAGTGGTTGATATCGCGCATGGTCGGAACGGTCCTGGAAATCGAAACAGTCTGTACGGGTGGGCAGCGGTTTAGACCCTGACCCGCCCGGGCGCCAGCGCCTCTAGACGGCCGCGTCGAACAGGGCGTCGCGGGCGATGTCGGCGCGCAGCATGGGGAAGAAATGGGTCCCCCCCGGCACGGTCTGGACGGTGACATGCGGCAGGCCGCGCGGGGCGCCGGTCAGGAAGCAGGTCGAGCCGTGCTCGGCCTTCAGGATGCGGACGGGCCGGTCGAGCGTTTTCAGGGCGCGCCAGGGGTCGTGGCTCTGCGAGGCGTAGTTGGAGGCTTCCCACGCCGGGTCGCAGGCGAGGGTGAAACCATCCGCCGTCTCGACCAGCCCGTCGGCCAGATAGTCGGCCAGCATCATCTCGGGCCAGCCCTTGAAGGCGCCGCGACCGGCATAGGCGGTCAGCGCCTGTTCGCGGCTGTCGAAGACGGCGCGGCGGCGCAGGGCGTTGCGCACCAGCGGGATGCGGGAGGCGAGGCGGTCGAGAAGGGGGAGCTTGAAGGCGGCGACCGTCAATCGGCCCCAGATAACCGGATCGAACAGGACCAGACCGGCGACCCGGTCCGGGCGTTCGGCGGCGGCCAGCAGCGCCGAGGTTCCGCCCATGGAATGGCCGGCCAGGACGACGGGCGGGCCGTCGATGGCGTCCAGCACGGCGATCAGGTCGTCGCGGTGGTCGAGCCAGTGCCGGCGGCCCGCGACCTCGGTGGGCAGGGAGGTCCCGCCATGGCCGCGCAGGTCCGGCGCCTGGATGCGCAGGCTGCCCGACAGGGGCGCCAGCAGGGTGCGGTAGGTCATGGCGTTGAAGCCGTTGGCGTGGACGAAGACGATGTCGACCGGCCGTTCGGCGTCGCCGAAATCCAGCACGCTCATGCGTCCCTCGCCCCAGCGGTTCGACACCGGAAGGCTCAGGCGACGGGGCGGGGAGAGCCGGATCGCGTCCATTCAGGGCAGATAGGCGATCACAAAGGTCCGCGCCAGTTCACCCGGGGTAAGGCTTCAGCCCGCGATGCAGGCCGGACAGCGGCCGTGGGCCTCGATCGTGGTGCGGGCGATAGCGTAGCCGGCGGCCTCCGCGGCGCGGCCCAGATCGCCGGCGACCGGGGCTGACACCTCCTGGGTGGCCCCGCAGCAGTCGCAGATCAGGAAGGCCGCGGCGTGGTCGACGCTGCCCGAGGTGCAGGCCACATAGGCGCTGATCGAGGCGATGCGATGGGCCAGGCCCTTGCGTTCGAGGAACTCCAGCGCGCGATAGACGGTCGGGGGCTTGGCCGGCTGGCCGTCGTCGCCGAAGCGGGCGATCAGGTCATAGGCCTTCACCGGCTCGCCGGAGGCCAGCAGCAGTTCCAGCACGCGCAGGCGGGCGGGGGTCATCCGCTCGCCTTCGGCGGTCAGGCGGCGGTCGGCCTCGCCCATGGCGCGGGCGACGTCGGCGGCGGCCGGCGGTCCGTCAGCGTGATGGTGATGGCAGTGCTCGCTCATGCGTCAGAGCTAAGCCCTCGGTGCGTGCGCCGCAACCGGAGCGGCTTGACGGCGTGTGATGTTATCTCGTAACACCAAGTCATCGCTTCTCAGTTCCGGATGCCTTCATGTCCCTGTCTCCCGTGTCCCGCGCCGCCCTGACCGCCGTCCTCGCCGCCCCTCTGGGCTGGGGCGTCATGGCCGCCGCCGCCGCCGCCCAGACCGTGGCGGCGCCGCAGGATCCGGCGACCCTGGACGACGTCATCGTCACGGGCGCGCCGTTCGGGATCAGCGCGCGGGCCACGACCATCGCCACCACGGTGATCGACGAGGAAACCCTGGCCACCGCGCCCGCCGCCTCCCTGGGCGATCTGGTCGCCAGCCTGCCGGGCATGCGTTCGACCGATTTCGCGCCCGGCGCCAGCCGGCCGGTGATCCGGGGCCTGTCAGGGCCGCGCGTGCAGGTGCTGACCAACGGCATCGGCCTGATCGACGCCAGCTCGGTGTCGCCCGACCACCAGGTCGCCACCGACCCGGCCGAGGCCAACCGCATCGAGATCGTGCGCGGTCCGGCCACCCTGGCCTATGGCGGCACCGCCATCGGCGGCGTCGTCAACGTGCTGGACAACCGCATCCCGACGGAAATGCCCGATGGCGTGGATGGCCTGGTGTCGGCCCAGACCTCCAGCGTCGATGACGGCTGGTCGGCGTCCGGCCGGGCGACCTTCGGCCTCGGCCCCCTCGCGATCAATATCGATGGCGTGAAGAAGGAGGCCGAGGACTACGACATTCCCGCGCCCGCCATCTCGCAGCGTCTGACGGATGCCGAAGGCATTGCGCGCGGACCGGGCGGGACCCAGCCCAACAGCTTCTCGGAACTGGAAAGCTGGGGCGTCGGCGCGTCGTGGATCGGCTCGCGCGGCTTCCTCGGCGCATCGTACAAGGACCTGTCCAGCACCTATGGCACGGTGGCGGAACCGGACGTCTTCATCCAGCTGGAGCAGACCCGCGAGGATGTGCGCGGCGAGCTGCGCTTCGACGGCGGGCCGTTCCGGAAGCTGACGGGCTCGTACGGCCATGCCGACTACACCCACACCGAATTCGAGGGCCCCGGCAATCCCGGCACCGTCTTCCAGTCCGACGGCCAGGAGGCGCGGGTCGATCTGGTGCAGCAGAACCGGAACGGCTGGAACGGCGCCGTGGGGGTGCAGGCCCTGTCGCGGACGTTCGAAGCCATCGGCGCCGAGGCTTTCGTACCCAGCAGCGACATCGAGGAGGCGGGAATCTACACCGTCCAGCGGCTCGACCGCGCCGGCTGGGGCCTGGAGGGTGGCCTGCGCTATGACCGGCGTACGGTGACGGCCACGCCGCTCTCGGGCGGATCGGAGATCGAGCGCGACTTCGGCAACTGGTCGGGATCGGCGGCGGCCTTCATCAGGCCCTCGTCCAACCTGTTCCTGGGCCTGAGCCTGGCCCACAACGAACGCGCGCCGTCCGAGGTCGAGCTGTTCGCCGACGGCCTGCACGTCGCCACCGGCGTCTACGAGCGTGGCGACGTCACGCTGGACAATGAGACGGTGAACACGCTGGAAGGCACGCTCCACTACACCGCCGGGCGGTTCCGGGGCGACCTGCACGTCTACGCCTCGAAATACGACGGCTTCATCGACGAGCGCGACACGGGTGCGGTGTTCGTGGACGGCGGCGAGAGCTTCCCCATCTTCCAGTTCGTCCAGACCGGCGCCGAATTCCGCGGCTTCGAGGCCGAGGGCGAATATGACCTGTGGACCAGCGGCGACCGCTCGCTGAGCCTTGAGGGGGCGGCCGACTTCGTCGACGCCGAGACCGATCTGGGCCCCGCGGCGCGCATACCTCCCTACAGCGTCACCGGCCGGCTGAACTGGACCTCGACGCCGTTCGATGCATCGCTGGAAGTCCGTCATGTCGGCGAGCAGGACGAATTGGCGGCCGGCGAACTGGGCACCGACGGCTATACGATGGTGAACCTGTCCGGCTCGTGGCGGCCGTTCGCCGACAGGGCCGTCACCCTGTTCGCCGAGGGCCACAACCTGACGGACGAAGAGGCGCGCGAGCACGTCAGCTTCCTGAAGGATATCGCGCCCCTGCCGGGCCGGAACCTCAGGGTCGGCGTCAGCTACCGGTTCTGAGGGGAGGCCGGTTAACCGCGTCCGACGCGCCGGGGGCGAGCCGGTTTGCGGCTGTGTGGCGACTGCGCTAGAAGCGCGCTTCCCTTTTTTCAGAGCCCGATCGCGTTCATGACCGATACAACCGCCGCCTCGCCCCTGTCGGGCAATGTTCTGTTCTACGCCCAGCCCGAGCCGCTGTCGCTCGAAGCCCATGGGGCCCTGGGCGTCGACGCGGTCGAGAAGCCCTACGCCTTCGTCGCCCAGACCAATCTGGTGCCGCTGATGGTGACCGAGTTCGCCCCCGCGGCCCTGTCCTACCCGGTGATCTTCGTCGGCGAGAACAAGCAGCCGGTCGCGGTGATGGCGCTGCGCGCCGGCGAGAACCTGTTCGTCAGCGACGACGGAGAGTTCCGCACCGAGGCCTATATCCCGGCCTATGTCCGTCGTTATCCGTTCGTCTTCGCCAACGACGACGTCCAGAAGCGGATGATCCTGTGCGTCGACCGCGCCGCGCCGTTCATCAAGGAAGGCGGCGCCACCCCGCTGTTCGTCGACGGCCAGCCGTCGCCCTACACCCAGCAGGCGATGGAGTTCTGCAACAATTTCGAGCAGGAGCGTCTGCGCACCGAGGCCTTCCTGACCCTGCTGAAGGACCTGGATCTGCTGGACACGCGCGAGGCCATCTTCACGCCGCGCAACCCGGACGGCACCGCCGCCACCCCGCAGAAGATCGCCGAATATTTCGCCGTCTCGGAAGACAAGCTGAAGGCCCTGCCGGCCAAGAAGCTGGCCGAGCTGCGCGACAACGGCGCCCTGGGCCAGATCTACGCCCACCTCGTGTCGCTGCTGGGCTGGGATCGCCTGATCGCCATGGCCTTCCAGAAGGCCGCCGCGAGCCAGCCCGCCGCCGGAAACGCGTAAGAGAGTGGCTGGTGGCTAGTGGCTAGTGGCTAGTGAAGCCCGCGCCTCTCGCTTCCAGATGAAAAAAAGAAGCCCCGCCCGGTTCGTCCAGGCGGGGCTTTTCTTTACGTCCGGCGCCAGGACGCACCACACCAGCCACTAGCCACTAGCCACTAGCCACTAGCCACTAGCCACTTGCCACCAGCCACCAGCCACCAGCCACCAGCCACCAGCCGCTACCTCCGCGCCAGCAACGCCCGCGTGAGGCACGAAAACACCAGCCGCCCGGCCTCGTCGAGCAGATCGTGCTGGGCGATGACGATGCCTTTTTCATCCCCCACCGGATCCTTGCCCATCACCGTCATGCGGCCGCGCATCAGCTCGCCGGCGGGCGGATTGCGCATGAAACGCAGGCCGTCGACAGCCAGCACCTTGGACTGGGCCCAGCCCGAGGCCTTGTCGGCGAAGATGCGGCTCCACAGGGCGTAGACCATGGCGTCGGGCGCCCCGTACGAGACGTCCCAGCCGGGCGAGAACCGTTCGACGAAGACATCCAGCGCCGCCGCATCGACCATGCAGGCGCCCAGGGAGATGACCTCGCCGACGCCCAGGTCTTCGAAATGGACGTGCAGCGGCTCAGTCATGTCAGGTCCCGTCAGCCGGCCGGTTCTTCGGATACGCGAACCAGCAGCTTGCCGTCATGGTCGCCGGTGAACAAGCGGTTCAGCGAATCCAGCGCGCCCTCCAGTCCGTCGTCGACGTGGACCTTCCACTTCACGGTGCCGTCGGCCAGCCACGGACCCATCTCGGCGACCATCTCGCGCCCGCGGTGGGCGTAGTCGAGGACCAGGAAGCCCTGGATGTTCAGGCGGTGGGTGATGATCCGGCCGAAATTCGGCGCGGGCGGCATCTTCGTCGCGTTATAGGCCGAGATCAGACCGCAGACGGCCATCCGGCCGTGGGTCTTCAGCCGGTTGAAGACCGCGATCATGATGTCGCCGCCGACGTTTTCGAAATTCAGGTCGATCCCGTCCGGGGCCAGGCGGTCCAGCGCCTCCCCGACGTCCTCGTTCTTGTAGTCGACGGCGGCGTCGAACCCGAGCTCTTCGGTCAGCCAGCGGCATTTGTCGGGTCCGCCCGCGATGCCGATGACGCGGCAGCCGCGCGCCTTCGCCACCTGGCCCGCGATCGAGCCGACGGCGCCGGCGGCGGCGGAGATGACCAGGGTCTCGCCGGCCTGGGCCTTCAACACGTCGGTGACGCCGAAATAGGCGGTCATGCCGGTCATGCCCAGGACGCTGAGATTGGCGGTCAGGGGCATGCCGGGCGCGCGATGAACCGGGCGAAGCTCCATCTCGTTGACGACGGCGTAGTCGGACCAGCCGCCCGACAGCGGCGTGACCACATCGCCGGCCCGGAAGCGGCTCGAGCGGCTTTCCTCGACCACGCCCAGGGTCAGGCCGCGCATCACCCCGCCGATCGGCACCGGGGGCAGATAGCCCTCGGCGTCGTTCATCCAGGTGCGGTTGGTCGGGTCCAGAGACAGATAGACGGTGCGGACCAGGATCTGCGATTCGTTCAGCGCCGGGACCGGCGACTCGACCAGCTCCAGATCGCCGGGCTGGATCAGGCCTTTGGGCCGCTGACGCAGCACCCACTGACGATTGATGCGAGCCATGACGATCTCCGGGTTTTCTTTCTGGACCCGCGCATAGTCAGCAAGCCGGGCCGACTGTCCAGCCGGTGCAAAGAAAAAGCCGGATCGTTTCCGGTCCGCCCAACCAGGCAAAGAAAAAGGCGGACCGTTTCCGGTCCGCCTGAAGTCGCATCATCGAGAATGAGGCGCGGAGGCGACAGACTGGCTGTGGCCAGTCTCAAGTCGGGGGGGCGTCGCCGCCTCCGCAGTCTGATAACGGAGGCTGTGCGCTTCGGTTCCGGCCGGTCGATGATTTTTTCCCCTCAGCGGCGAGGTCCGGAACGGCCACGCTGGCCGGCGCGTTCCTCAGGCTGACCCACGCCTCGACGGAGCCGCGCCATGACCCACGAATCCCCCCACGACAAGGCCGCCGACGCCGTCCATGAAGGCCGTCCGGTCGAAGCCCAGTACGTACGCGGCGGCCGTGGCGGCGTGCGCATCCTGACCTTGCTGATCGTTTCCCTCGCCGCGGTCGCCGTCCTTTTGCTTGGGATGTGGTTCGTCAGCCAGGGCGGTTTCGCCAACACCAACGCCAACAGCGGCCAGCAGGCGGTCGACGTCCAGGCGTTCAATGACGACGCGGCCACGCCGCCGACCGCTGACGCTCCCACCGCAGCCGGCGGCCAGCCGACCAATCCGCCGACGGGCGAAACGCCCAACGTCAATGCGCCGACGGCGCCGTCGACCACCGCCAACTAGCGGTAGACGACAAAAAAGCCCCGGTCCTGCGACCGGGGCTTTTCCTTTGTCGGGGGAAGAAGCCTACGCCGCCGCCTTCTGGCGCGACGGGTGGAAGAACAGCGCCTGACTGATGGCCGCCTTCACCGTTTCCGGCTGGAAGGGTTTGGTGATCAGGAAGGTCGGCTCGGGCCGCTCGCCCGTCAGCAGACGTTCGGGGAAGGCGGTGATGAAGATCACCGGCACGTCGATCCGCTTGAGGATGTCCTTGACGGCGTCGATGCCGGACGAGCCGTCGGCCAGCTGGATGTCGGCCAGCACCAGGCCCGGACGGTGGCGGGCGACGGCGTCGACGGCCTCGTCATGGGTGGTGGCGGTGCCGGTGACGCGGTGGCCCAGTTCCTTCACCAGGCTTTCGATATCGGCCGAGATGATGGCCTCGTCCTCGATGATCAGGACGTCGGTGGCCAGTTCGGCGTCGATGTCCGACTGGGCTTCCGAGATCAGCCGTTCGACGTCGAAGGCGTCGGCGTCGAGGATCTGGGCGGCTTCGGAGGGGGTGAACCCTTCCAGCGCGGTCAAAAGGAAGGCCTGACGCGAGCGCGGGGCGATGCGCATCAGACGGCGCGAGGCGTCGTCGTTGCGGCTTTCAAGCCCGCTCTTGTCTTCCAGCTGGGCGCCCGTGGTGGTCCAGATGGCGTGGAACACGTGATACAGGGCGACACGCGGGGTCATGTCGGCGGGCAGCTGGCGTTCGCCGGCGGCGAGCGCCTCGAGAGCGACGCGGACATAGTTGTCCCCGGTGGTCTGATCGCCGGTCAGCGCCCGCGCGTAGCGGCGGACATAGGGCAGGTGCGGCGCAAGGCGGGCCAGCAGGCTCATCGTATAAAAATCCCCGACAATGGTTCCGTCCAATCTGGAACCCTCAACAGCTTCGCTCAACGTATCAAATACGCCACGGTTCCAGTTCGGGATAAGAAGCTTGAGCATTAATCCTCGGTAACCCAGGAACCGGGCGCGCGAAGTGGCGTTTGGGCCTGCAACAAGTCTTTCGTCAGGGTGGCGGCCGTTTTTTCAATGACAGATAATTCCAACCCTCCGGGCAAGGGCCCGCCCAAGGGCGGCGCAAGTCTGGAGGAAGCTCGACTTCGTCAGCAGGCGATCGGCGTCAAGCTGCGCCACATGTTCGATGAGATCGTGAACGAGCAGGTTCCGGACGAGTTCCTGGACATACTGCGGCGCGCCGACGAGCGTTCGTCGGGCGGGAGCAACAAATGAGCGGTGCGACCAACCCGCCGCCCAAGCCTCCTTCAGCCGACGACGATGCTTTCAAGCGGGAGCTGGTCGCGCTGATTCCGCATCTGCGCGCCTTCGCCCGCACGCTGACCGGCGATCCGACCGCCGCCGACGATCTGGCGCAGGACGCCATGATGAAGGCGTGGGACGCCCGCGCCAGCTATCAGATGGGCACCAATATGAAGGCCTGGACCTTCATGATCCTGCGCAACCAGTTCTACTCCGAGAAGCGCCGGTCGTGGCGCCAGTCGCAGCTGGACCAGGAAGCGGCCGAACGCACCCTGGTCGCCGTCGACGATCCGGAATCGCCGGTGGCTCTGGACGAACTGCGTCTGGCCCTGGCGACGCTGCCGGAAGAACAGCGCGAGGCGTTGATCCTCGTCGGCGCCGGCGGCTTCGCCTATGAAGAGGCGGCCGAAATCTGCCAGTGCGCGGTCGGCACGGTGAAGAGCCGCGTCTCCCGCGCCCGCAAGGCCCTTCAGGCCACGCTTGAACGCGGTGGTTACGCCCGTGACGGACGCGCCGCGGGCGACGCCATGCGCTCCATCCTGGCCGCCGCCGATCGCCTGAGCAGCGTCCGGCAGGACTGACCGGGTGGTCCGGATCGGGAAAGGACTGGCCAAACGGGTAGGCCGGAGTCTGGGCCCGCCGCAGTTTCACGGCATCCGCTTCCGTCTCGGATGGGCCATGGCGGTCGCCCTGCTGCCCATTCTGGTGCTGGGCGCCTTCCAGACCCAGTCGGCCTTCCGGGCGCAGGATATCGAGCGGCGATCCGACCTTCAGCTGGCCGCCGAACGCACCGCGGCCAACGCCAAATCCCATCTCGACAGCACCGGCGTGCTGCTCCAGGCCCTGCGCCCCGAGGCGTTGGAGGTGTTCTGCGAGCCCCGCCTGACAGACCTCGTCGAACGGCTCGAGGATCTGGACGGACTGGCGCGGCTGACCGCCACCGGGACGACGGTCTGCGCCTCGCGCGGCCTCAGCCGGGCCTCGCCCGTCTGGCTGGCCCAGGCGCCCGTCAGTCCGTGGTTCCTGCGGCTGAAGGCCGGCGAGAGCATGGTCCTGGCCCGCGCGCCGACCATCGCCGGACGTTCGCCCGGCCTGATCGTCGCCATCCGGCTGGAGCGACCGCTGGGCGCCTTCGACGGCGCCATGGTGGCGCTGCTGCCCCTGAGCAGCCTCCAGCCCGACGTCGACGATCCCGCCCTGCCGGAGGGGTCGCAGGCGGCGCTGACCGATGGCGACGGGCGGCTGCTGACGGCGACCGAGGCCGACGCCTTCGTCCTGTCCGGGGGTCAAAGCCTGACCGGCTGGGTCGGCCGCGCGCGCTCGGGCGCTTCGGCGATCTTCGAGGCGGATGACGCCCGGGGGCGCCACCGCGTCTACGCCGGCGCCGCCCTGGCCGGACGCGACGTCTACGCCCTGCTCTCCGCGCCGGCGCCCGGGCTGCTGTCCTGGGCCCGGCTGAATCCGGTCGGGGCCCTGCTCATGCCGCTGCTGGCCTGGTTCATCGCCTTCAGCGCCGTGATGCTGGTCAGCGAGCGGATCGTCATCCGCTGGCTGAACTATCTGGAGCGGATCGCCGCCATCTACGCCCGGGGGCGGTTCAACATCCGTCCGCTGCAGGCGATGAACGCGCCCGCGGAAATCCGGGTTCTGGCCCGGACCCTGGACGAACTGGCCGAATCCATCGTCACCCGCGACGCCGCCCTGACCGCCTCGCTGGCGGAGAAGGACGCGCTGATGCGCGAGATCCATCATCGGGTGAAGAACAATCTGCAGATCATCTCCTCGCTGCTGTCGATGCAGCAGCGGGCCCTGACCGATCCCGCGTCCAAGGCGGCCGTGGGCGACACCCGCCAGCGGATCTCGGCCCTGGCCCTGATCTACCGCACCCTCTACCAGAGCGATGACCTGCGCTACGCCGACGCGCGCATCTTCCTGACCGAACTGGTCGGCCAGCTGGTGGCCAGCGAGGCGGGCCGCGGAATTGTGGTGACGTCGTCGGTCGAGGCGGATTCGCTGGTGGTCGATCCCGACAAGCTGGCGCCGCTGGCCCTGTGGCTGGTCGAGGCCGTGACCAACGCCCAGAAGCACGCCTTCGCCGGCCGCGGGGGGGACCTGAGGGTCCGCTTCCATGTGCGCGGCGACAAGAGCGTGCTCGAGGTTCAGGACGACGGGCCGGGGGTCAGCGAGACCTTCCGCGCCGGCGTGGGGCGCACCCTGATGGGGGCCTTCGCCAAACAGCTGAGGGGCGAGGTCGAGATGGTTCCGGCCCCCGGGGGAGGCACGATCGCGCGCCTGACCTTCGCCACGCCCGAGGCCGTCGTGCCCACGGATCCGGCCGATCTTGGAACCTCGGCCAACCCGCAACGTTGATCCCGCAGACGCCGCCTCCCCGGCCTCACGGAGTTCATCCCATGCGCAAACTGTTTGTCCTGTTCGCCGCCGCCGCCGCCCTGACGACCGCGGCCTGCAACACCGTTTCGGGCGTCGGCCGCGACGCCTCGGCCGCCGGCGACGCCGTGACCACGGCCGCGGAAGACGCCAAGAACTAGGGTTTCCCCCGATCCCGACCGCGCTTCCCCCCCGACACGCGGATCGGTTGAAGAAGGCCCGTCAGCATCCCCCCGCTGACGGGCTTTCGCTTGTGTGGGCCCCGTCCCGCCCGCTAGCATCACGGCGCAGGCGTCCGCAGAGACGCCGGACCGACACGCGGGGAGCGATCGATCGATGACGGATGCGGCGGAGACCCGGGCTGGACCCGGCCTGAAGACTGTGGTCACCGCCTCGGCGGCGGGGACCGCGTTCGAATGGTACGACTTCTTCGTCTTCGGCTCCCTGACCACCATCATCGCGCGGCATTTCTTCGCCGACGCCGGCGAGACGGTCGCCTACATCATGGCCCTTCTGACCTTCGGCCTGGGCTTCGTGGTCCGGCCGCTGGGCGCGCTGGTGTTCGGCTGGTTCGGCGACCGCACGGGACGCAAGACCACCTTCCTTGTCACCATCACCCTGATGGGTCTGGCGACCGTGGCCATCGGCCTGCTGCCCGACTACGGCCAGATCGGACTGGCCGCGCCGATCCTGCTGCTGATCATGCGAATGCTGCAGGGCTTCGCCCTGGGCGGCGAGTACGGCGGGGCGGCCATCTATGTGGCCGAGCATTCGCCCCCGAAAAAGCGCGGTCTGATGACGGGCTGGATCCAGACCACGGCCGCCTTCGGACTGATCGGGGCGCTGTCCGTGATCCTGATCACCCGCCAGATCGTCGGCGCCGGGGCGTTCGACGAATGGGGCTGGCGTATTCCCTTCCTCCTGTCCGCCCTGCTCCTGGCGGTGTCGCTGTGGATCCGGCTGAAGCTGAACGAGAGCCCCGCCTACCAGCGCATGGAGGCCGAGGCGTCCGACACCGATCACCGCGCCCCCTACAAGGAAGCCTTCTTCCAGTGGAGGAACGGCCGGTTCGTCCTGATCGCCCTGTTCGGCATCATGATCGCCCAGGGCGCGGTCTGGTACTGCGGCTATTTCTACACCCGCTTCTTCATGGAGCGGGTGCTGAAGGTCGACACCAACACCGTCGATCAGCTGGTGCTGGCGGTGACCGTGGCCTCGGCGGGGCTGTACGTCTTCTTCGGCTGGCTGTCCGACCGGCTGGGGCGCAAGCCGGTGATGCTGTTCGGCATGATCCTGGCCCTGGTCGCCTTCTTCCCCGGCTTCCACGCCCTGACCCGCGCCGCCAATCCGGCGCTGGCCGAGGCCCAGGCCTCGTCCCCGGTGACAGTGATCGCGGACCCGGCGACCTGCGCCCTGCAGTTCGACCCCATCGGCAAGGCGGCCTTCGCCAGCTCCTGCGACATCGCCAAGAGCGTGCTGTCGAACGCCGGCGTGTCCTACGGCAACGCCGGGGCGATCGCGGGCTCGGTCGCCACGGTGCGTATCGGCGCGACCGAGGTGGCCTCGGTCGAGGGCGGAGGCATGGCGCCGGCCGAGCTGAAGGCGGCCCGCGCCGACGTCGAGACCCGCATCAGGGCGGCGCTGGTCGAGGCCGGCTATCCGGCCGGGGCCGACCCGGCGCGGATCAACCTGCCGCTGGTCTTCGCCATCCTGATGATCTTCATGGTCGCGGCCACCGCCCTGTACGGGCCGCAGGCGGCGGCCTTGGTCGAGCTGTTCCCGACCCGGGTGCGCTATACGGCGATGAGCCTGCCCTACAACATCGGCACAGGCTGGGTCGGAGGGCTGCTGCCCGCCGCCAGCTTCGCCCTGGTGGCGGCGTCGGGGAACATCTATTCCGGCCTGTGGTATTCGGTCGCCTTCACCGTCGTGGCGGTGATCGTCAGCCTGCTATGGCTGCCCGAGACCCGGGGGCGGGACCTGGATACGATCGGGCGCTGACCGTCAGGCCTCGGCCGCGGCCTTGATGGCCTCGGCGACGGCGTCGACGGCGTGGCGCAGAGGGGCGCGGTGTTTGTCGAAGAACATCTCGCCGCGCAGGCCCGAGAAGATGAAGCCGTTGGAGACGATGCACGCGTTGGGCTCGTCCAGCCGCTGGATCTCGAAATAGCGCGTCGAGCGGAACCACAGGCCGCGGTTCTCGGTCCAGACCAGCTGGGAATACGGCTCCCACTCGCTGACGCGGGCCGCGGCCCGCCGCTCGGGCAGGCCTTCGATCGTCTCGGTCAGGGAGACGCCGGCCCCGAAGGCGATGGTTCCCTCCAGCCCCTTCTCGATCGGGTTCCAGCGGTCCCAGTACGACAGATCGGCGATCAGGGCCCAGATCTGCTCCGGGGTGGCGCGCACGCCGATGCGGCGTTCGATACGGGCGGTTTCCATGGTCCCGCTCTGCCACGGCTTTCGGACGGAGAAAAGGCCGCCTTCAGCGGTTGCCCTCGGGGCCGGGCTGCGAGGCGGGCGGCGTGTCGGACGACGGGGTTTCGTCGCGGTCGGGAAGGTCGGGCGGTCCGGCGCGCAGCCCGGCGCTGACGAAGCACAGGGCCGTGGCGGCCGCCAGCAGAACGGCGTTGGCGATGAAGGGCCCGGGCTCCGCCAGTTCGTAGAGGGCCACGCCGATCACCGGCGGCGCGAGGAAGCTGAGGCCCGCCAGCGACATCATCAGCCCGGCGATCGCGCCCTGTTCGTGCGGCCGCACCGACAGGGACGAACCGGCGGTGAAGCCCGGCCGGGCGAAGCCCACGCCCATCGACACCACGGCGTAGCCGACCACCACGCCGTAGTAGCCCGGGGCCGCGATGCTCATCAGATTGCCCAGCAGCGCCATGCCCGCCCCCCAGCGCATCAGGTCGCGCGGCTGCAGCTTCAGCAGCGGGATCAGCCCCCACTGCGCCATGAGGGTGGCGGCGGCCCCGGCGAGCATGGCGATGCCGATGAAGGGCTGGGCGGCGCGCGCGGCCATGCCCGTCGCGCCCAGCTCGTCAATGATGTGGAAGCCCAGCACCGAGATATTCACCGCCTGGGCCCCGGTGACCAGCAGGCCGTACAGCAGATAGTCGCGCACGCGCCGGTCCCGCCACAGCCCCTTGGCGGTGACGTCGCGGTGGCCGCTGGGCGAGGGAACGCGCACCACCTCGCCGCTGGGCAGCCGGCGCCAGACGATGAACAGCACGACCGCGCCGAAGAGGGCGAAGGCGTACATCGGGCCGGCCAGCCCCACCAGCGGCAGGACGAAGAAGGGCGCCAGGGCGGGCCCGATCACCGTGCCCAGCCCCTGGGCCGAGGCCAGCAGCGACATGGCCGGGGTGCGCTGTTCGGGCGTCGTGCGGTCCGCCACATAGGCCTGCGACGCGATCGGCGCGGCCGAGCCGAACACGCCATAGATGGTGCGCGCAACCGCCATCAGGGCGAAGGCCAGCCCCGCGCCGAGCCACTTCTCCAGTCCCGAGGTGGCGGCCAGGCCGAAGCCGGTCATGGAAACGACGAACCCGCCCAGTCCGATCAGTATGACCCGCTTGCGGCCCAGGGTGTCGGACAGCCGCGCCCAGAACGGCGAGGCGATGGTCCACATCAGGGCCGAGATGGCGAAGGCCCCGGCGACCAGGGTGTCGGACAGGCGGAACTCGCGTCCGATGGCGGGCAACACCGACTGCAGCGCCATATTGCCCGCCGCCGCGATCAGACTGACGGCGAACAGGATGGCGAAGGCGGGCGAGCGGAGGTTCACCGGGCCGGCCTATTCAACCAGTTTGAGCGAGGGCTTCAGCCGCCGCCCGTCGTCCAGTCCCAGCCGCGCCTTGACCTCGAACAGATCGGCGCCCGCCGGCACGATCAGCAGGGCCTTGGGATTGGCCGCATTGACGGCGATGACCGCATTCTTCGGACAGACGTCGAAACAGCTGGTCTCCTTGACGATAAGCTCGGCCTTCTTGCCCTTTCCGGCTTTCAGATATTTGCGCAGGGCCTTTTTCAGCGTCCTGTCGCCGTCGGGGCCGAAGCCCTTGTCCTTCAGCCGCTTCGAACATTTGCGGCAGACCAGCACCACGTCGCGCCACTGGGTCTTTGCGGTCTTGATGGCCATGGCGCCAGTTTGCCTGCGTCGCGCCCTTGCGCAAGGGCGGCGGCTTTGCGCACCTTGCGGCGCTCAAGCCATCGGGGACGCCCATGACCATCCGCCGCCTGTTCGCCGCCTCCAGCCTGGCGCTGGTCCTGTCCGCCGGACTGGCCCATGCCCAGACAGCGCCGATCCCACTCGGGCGGATCGAGGCGGCGGTGGCGGCCGAAACGCCCCGGGTCGTGGCCTGGCGGCGCGACATCCACGCCCATCCCGAGCTGGGCTTCGCCGAAACCAGAACCGCGGCCCTTGTCGCCGAACATCTTCGCGCGCTGGGGCTGGAGGTCCGCACGGGCGTCGGCAAGACCGGGGTCGTCGGCGTGCTGCGGGGCGGGCGGCCGGGCCGCACGGTGGCCCTGCGCACCGACATGGACGCCTTGCCGGTCTTGGAGGCGACGGGGCTTCCGTTCGCCTCGACCGCGACCGGAACCTACATGGGCGCCGCCGTGCCAGTGGCCCACGCCTGCGGCCACGACGCCCACATCGCCATGCTGATGGGCGCCGCCGAGGTGCTGGCCGGGATGAGGGCCGACATCGCCGGAACGGTCGTCTTCATCTTCCAGCCCGCCGAGGAAGGCGCGCCTCCCGGAGAGCCCAAGGGCGGGGCGGCCCTGATGATCGAGGACGGGGCGCTGGAGAATCCCCGCCCCGACGCCATCTTCGGACTGCATGTGGTGCCCGGCCGACCCGGCACGGTCTTCTACCGGCCGCAGGGATTCATGGCGGCGTCGGACCGGATCGATATCGTCCTGCACGGCCGCCAGACTCACGGCGCCTGGCCGTGGAAGGGCGTCGACGTCATCGCCGTGGCGGCCCAGATCGTCCAGACGATCAACACTCTGACGGCGCGCACCATCGACCCGACCACGACACCCACCGTCTTCACAATCGCGACGGTCGACGCGGGCGTCCGCTACAACATCATTCCGGATGAGGCGAAACTGTCGGGCACCCTGCGCACCTTCGACATCGCCCAGCGCGACGATCTGGTCCGGCGCGCCGGCGTGGCCATCGACAATGTCGCCGAAACCTTTGGCGCCACGGCCGAGTTCTCGGTCCGCCAGAACGCGGCCCTGGTCTACAACAACGAGGAACTGTCGGCCTGGCTGGCCCCGGTGCTGACCGAGGCGGCCGGCGCGGGCAACGTCAATGCGGCCAGCCCGCCGACCACGGTGGCCGAGGATTTCAGCTATCTGTCGCAGGTGGTGCCGGGCGTCTTCTATCACCTCGGCGGGTCGAAGGACGGGGTCGATCCGACCACCTCGCCGCCCAACCATTCCCCGGGTTTCGACGTCAATGAATCGATCCTGCCGCTGGGGGTGAAGACCCATGTGCTCAGCGCCCTGCGGTTCCTGGAGCGGCCCGCGCCCTGAGCCCCCGGGGGGGCGGACCGGCAACCACGTTTCGAAACCCCCCGGCAAGGACGACGGCGCATGCTTCGCCGTCCTTCAAGGAGGCTGTGGTGAGGGAATTGCCGGTCCAGCTGCCGCCGATGCGGCTCCAGCGGCGCGGCGGGCCGCTGCGGGAAATCTTCTACTTTCTGGTCGCCTTCGGGGCCATGTTCGGCGCCGCCCTGCTGGGGCTGGACCTGCTGATCTAGGCCCGCTCGAAAAACGTCCCGATCACGCGGCGGTAGACTTCGGCCAGCGCCTCGATCTCGGCGACGGGCGCGCGTTCGTCGATCTGGTGCATGGTCTGGCCGACCAGGCCCAGCTCCAGAACGGGGCACATGGCCCGGATGAAACGGGCGTCCGAGGTGCCGCCGGTGGTTGAGGCCTCGGGCCGCCGTCCGGTCGCCGCCTCGACCGCATCCTGCACCCCGTCGACGAAGCGGCCCCGTTCGGTCAGGAAGGCGTTGCCCGAGCACAGATGCTCCAGCTCGATGCGCAGGCCGGACGCCGCCTGGGCCTCGCCCGCCATGGCGTTCAGCCAGGCGATCAGGTCGTCGCCGGTGTGGGTCGGGTTGAAACGGATATTCAGCCGCGCCTTCGCCTCGGCCGGAATGATGTTGGTCGCCGGATTGCCGATGTCGATGGTGGTGATCTCGAGGTTCGAGGGCTGGAACCCCTCGTAGCCGTCATCCAGCCGGTGGTCGGCCAGCCGGGCCAGCAGCCGCGCCATGACCGGCGCCGGATTGGCGGCCCGGCCGGGATAGGCGACGTGCCCCTGTTTGCCGTGGACGGTGATCCAGCTGTTCAGCGAGCCGCGCCGCCCGATCTTGATCATGTCGCCCAGCGCGTGCTGCGAGGACGGCTCGCCGACGACGCAGGCGTCGATGACCTCGCCCTCGGCCATCAGGGTTTCGACCACCCGTTTCGTGCCGTGCAGGGCCGGGCCTTCCTCGTCGCCGGTGATCAGGAAGGACAGACTGCCGGCGACCTCGCCCTCGGCCAGAATCCGCGACACCGCCGCGACCCAGGCCGCGATGCCGCCCTTCATGTCGACCGCGCCGCGGCCGTAGAGGACGCCGTCCTTCACCTCGGCCTCGAACGGGCCGGAGGACCACGCCTGTTCCGATCCGGTCGGCACCACATCGGTATGGCCGGCGAAGCAGAGGTTGGGCGAAACGGTCCCCCGCCGGGCGTACAGATTCTCGATATTCTCGAATTTCATCCGGCGGCAGTGGAAGCCGAGACCGGTCAGGGCGCGCTCAAGCACGTCCATCGCGCCCTCGTCCGCGGGCGTGACCGACGGTCGGCGGATCAGGTCGCGGGTCAGGTCGACAGGATCGATAACGGGAGTTGATGCGACGCTCATAAGGCTGTGCTTTACGGGGTTCCAACGATTGCGAGAAGGCTTCTCCCCATGCCGAAGATCGACATCGACAGTGCGCCGACGGGACACGGCACGGCCTATCCCGAGGAATTCGCGGGCCCGTGCAAGCCGCGCCGCCGCTGGCGGCTGGGCGATGCGGTCGGCCTGGATCAGTTCGGCGTCAATCTGCTGCGCCTTCCGGCGGGCGCCTGGTCCAGCCAGCGGCACTGGCACGAGGGCGAGGATGAGTTCGTCTGGGTGCTGGAAGGCGAGGTGGTGCTGGTCGAGGATGACGGCGAGACAGTGCTGCGCGCCGGCGACTGCGCGGGCTGGAAGGCCGGCGTGCCGAACGGCCATATGCTGCAGAACCGCTCCGGCGCCGAGGCGGTGTTGCTCGAGGTCGGGACGCGCACGCCGGGCGGGGACGCCGGCGCCTATTCCGACATCGACATGGTCTTCCGCGGCGGCGGCTATTTTCACCGCGACGGCGCGCCCTACCCCAAACAAGATCGGCGCACGTGACCGAAACCATCGAGACGACCGAACCGGTCCAGCCCACGCCGCCGCCCGGAGAGCCGTCCAGTCCCTGGGCCGTCCGCGACTTCCGCCTGCTGTGGGTCGGAAGGGTGGCGGCGGTGCTCGGCATCCAGATCCAGTCCTCCGCCCTGCTGTGGCAGGTCTATGAGATCGCGCGCCGGGACCATCCGATCGCCGAGGCCAGCCTGTATCTGGGACTGGTCGGCCTGTGCCAGTTCCTGCCGCTGTTGGCCCTGACCCTGCCGGCCGGGGCCATGGCCGACCGGCGCGACCGCAAGAACACCGTCACCATCTCGGTCATCGTCGAGGCAGGCTGCGCCATGGCCTTCCTCGCCATGGCCGTCCACGGCCATCCGCCGCTCTGGGGCCTGCTGGCGGTGGCCGCCGTCTTCGGCGCCGCGCGCGCCTTCCTCGCCCCGGCCAGCCAGGCCTTCCTGCCGATGGTGGTCGGCCGCCGCGCCCTGCCGCCGGCCATCGCGGCCCAGTCGATCGCCTTCCAGACGGGAGCCATCGCGGGCCCGGCGCTGGGCGGGGTCATCGTCGGCATATCGGTGCCGTACGCCTATGCCTCGGCGCTGGCGATGTTCGCCGTCGGCATCGGCAGCCTGCTGCTGATCCGCACCAGCGGAAAACCGGCCCCGTCGCCGACCCGGATATCGGCCGTCGCCCAGGTGAAGGAGGGGCTGGCCTATGTCTGGAACACGAAGATCGTTCTGGGCGCCATCTCGCTGGACCTGATCGTGGTGCTGCTGGCCGGGGTCGCCCTGCTGACGCCGATCTTCGCGCGCGACATCCTGCATGTGGGACCCGAGGGCTTCGGCCTGCTGCGGGCGTCGTTCGGCGCGGGGGCGCTGCTGATGGCCCTGTATCTGAGCCGCTTCCCCATCGTGAAACACGGCGGCCGGTGGATGTTCGCCGCCGTCGCCGTGTTCGGCCTGTGCACCCTGACCTTCGGCCTGTCGAAGGCGGTCTGGCTGTCCGGCGCGGCCCTGTTCATCGGCGGGGCGGCCGACATGATCAGCGTCAACATCCGCCAGACCCTGATCCAGCTGTCGACGCCCGACCATATGCGCGGCCGGGTCAGCTCGGTGTCCATGCTGTTCATCGGCGCCTCGAACGAACTGGGCGAGGCCTGGTCGGGGGTGGCGGTGCGTTTGCTCGGCCCGATCTATGCGGCGGTGTTCGGCGGGATCGGGGCGCTGACGGCGACCGGCCTCTGGGCGCGGTGGTTCCCCGACCTGCGAAAGGCAGACCGGCTGGACTAGGGCCTCAGCCCCACGGCCGGAAATGTTTCGACAGCTTCAGCCCCTGCCGCTGGTAGTGGCTGCCGCCCTCGCCATAGAGGCGGGTCGGGCGCTCCGTCAGCGGCTCATAGACCAGCCGCGCGACGATCTGCCCATGCTCCAGCAGGAAGGGGGTGTCGTGGGTCCGCACCTCGAGCACGCCCTTGGACCCGGCGCCGTGCGCCTCGTCGGTGCCGAAGCCCGGATCGAAGAAGCCGGCGTAGTGCACCCGGAACTCGCCAACCGACGGATCGATGGGCGTCATCTCGGCGGCCTGGTCGACCGGGATCTCGACGTCGTCGCTTGACGCCAGGATGTAGAACTCGCCCGGATCCAGCAGCAGTTCGCCGCGGCGCAGGGTCAGGGGCTCCCAGAAGTCGCGCGGATCGTGGCCGTCGATGTTGTCGAGATCGATCACGCCCGCATGGCGCCGGCCGCGGAAGCCGACCACGGCCCCGTCGCCGCCCTGGAGTTCGACGCCGACGCTGCGGGTCTCCAGCTTGGGCGGCTCGCCGGCCTTGAGGCGCAGCTGGTTCAGCCGGGTGCCCGGACGGACGAGAATGGGGAAGGTCTGGGGCGAGATCTCCAGATACAGGGCGCCCTCATAGCCCTCGGCCACGTCGTCGAAGCTGACGCCGCGGTCCGTCAGAAGGCGGACGAAGACGTCGACCCGGCCGGTCGAGCTCTTGGGATTGGCGCGTGCGATCAGGCCTTTCGGCAGGCTGAGCCGCTCCTGAAGCCGGGCGATGTAGACGCAGCCGCGCTCCAGCACCACGCCCGCCGACAGGTCGATCCGGTGCATGGCCACGTCGGCGATCCGGTCCTCGACCGTGCGCTGGCCGGGCAGGAAGGAGGCGCGCACCCGCCACGCCTCGTCGGACAGCCGCAGGTCCAGACTGGCCGGCTGCACCTGATCGGCGTCGAAAGGAGTGTCCGAAGCGATCGCCCCGCCGGCGATCAGGGCCTCGATGGACTGGCAGGGCAGGATGCCGGGGGTCGTGGATTCGAAGGTCTGCATGCCTTCGGCTTACACGATTTTTCGCCGCGTCTCCCCTCCCGAGCGATACACGGCGCCGCTTGACGCGAGCGAGGGTTGCACGACCATTGCGGAATGCATGACGCACGCGCCTATGAAGCCGAAACCGACGGGATCGTGGTCCGCGTCCGGCCCAGCTACCTGGCCGGCCAGTCCGATCCCGAGGGCGGGCGCTGGGTGTGGGCCTATCAGGTCGAGATCGTGAACCTGAGCGGCGTTCCGGTTCAGCTTGTGGCGCGGCGCTGGGTCATCACCGACGCGCTCGGCCATGTCGAGGAGGTGCGCGGCGCCGGGGTGGTCGGCGAACAGCCGACGATCCAGCCGGGCGACAGCTATTCCTACGCCTCAGGCTGTCCGCTGGGCACGGCCTCGGGCTCGATGATGGGCGGCTATTCCATGACCGACGATGCGGGGCGGATGTTCGAGGTCGCCATCCCGGCCTTCAGCCTCGACGTGCCGGGCGACCGCCGGGTGCTGAACTGAGTGGCTGGTGGCTGGCCAACGCCTGTGCGACAGCGCCGTCGCGCCGCCCTTCCGCCGCCATTCGTGCGACAATCACTAGCCACTAGCCACTAGCCACTAGCCACTAGCCACCGAGCTCCGCGTAGCGGAGCGGGCGGGGTGAGGGGCTGCGTCAACCCGGAAAAGCGCAGCCCCGCCCCAGCGTTCATGGCCGCATGCGGGTGCGGCCATGAGGCGGAGGGCGGCTCTCTAGGAGCCTTCAGTGACAGCCGTGTGGCTGAAAGGGGTTAAATGTAGCGCCGCAGGCTGCGGGCCAGATCGGTCGCTCCGCCGCGCTTGACCTGCGGCTGATAGGCGACGCGGGCGTGTTCGACGCAATAGACGCCTTCCGAGGAACGGCGGCCGCAGAAGCTGAACTCGTTCGAGGACGGGTCGCCGATCGGCCATTTGCACATATGGGCGCCCAGGGTCATCACGGTGGCGGTGCCGGGCAGGTCGGGCATGGGGGCCGGAACCGACGGCGCCGCCGCGACGGCGCGCGGCTGGACCGCCTCGATGCGGCGCGGGGCCGACGGCGCCTGGGTCGGCTGGGCGGGGCGGGGACGCGACGGGCGGAAGGTGGCGCGCGCCGGCTGCGACGGAGCGGCCCGGCCCGACAGGCCCAGGCGGTGCACCTTGCCGATGACGGCGTTGCGGGTGACGCCGCCGCCCAGCTGTTTGGCGATCTGGCTGGCCGACTGGCCTTCCAGCCAGAGTTTCTTCAGCGCGCCGACGCGGTCTTCTGTCCAGCCTGCGGTCATAGCCAACCCTCCGGGTGTCGGATTCAATATATGGGGTCCAGACGTCCCTCCCGGGGTCTCGACCTACCACTAATCGTAAACGACCCCCTAACAGACGCAAGATGTGCGAATCAGTCCGTCCACAGGAACCAGATGTAGAGATGGTTAACAGCGGCGGCTTCGCTGGCTGATATCGCCGGTGGCTAGTGGCTAGTGGCTAGTGGCTAGTGGCCAGTGGCTGGTGGCTGGTGGCTGGTGGCTGGTGGCTGGTGATTGTCGCCTGGTCGGCGGCGGAAGGGCGACGCCGTCCGTACCGCCGCGCAGCCGGCGGCCAGCCGCTAGCCGCTAGCCACTTGCATCCCACCGTCGCCCGCCGCATCTCCCCACCCATGACCGATCTGACCTCCACCCGTCCCGCCGGCCTGCCGGAGCCCCGCAGCTACAACGGCGTCAACTGGATCGGGGTCAGGACCCTGTACCTGCGCGAGGTGCGGCGGTTCTGGAAGGTCGGGGCCCAGACGGTGGCCGGGCCGGTCGTCACCACCCTGCTGTACATGCTGGTCTTCGTGGTCGCCCTGCGCGGCACGCGGCCGCCCTTGCACGGCACGCCCTTCGCCGAGTTCGTGGCCCCGGGCCTGATCATGATGGCGATGCTGAACAACGCCTTCGCCAACGCCTCGTCCAGCCTGATCCAGGCCAAGGTGATGAATACGGCGACCGACTTCCTGACCCCGCCGCTCAGCCCGCTGGAGCTGACCATCGGCTTTTCGCTGGGGGCTGCGACGCGCGGTCTGGTGGTCGGGATCGTGACCGCGATCTGCGTCATGCCGTTCGCCCGGCTGGAGGTCGCCAACCTGGGCCTGATCCTGTGGTTCGGCCTGCTGGCCTGTCTGATCATGGGGATGCTGGGCGTCTTCGCCGGCCTGTGGGCGCAGAAATTCGACCAGCTGGCCGCGGTGCAGAATTTCGTCATCATGCCGATGACCTTTCTGAGCGGCACCTTCTATCTGGTCGAGAACCTGCCCCAGCCGTTCGCGACCATCAGCCATTTCAACCCCTTCTTCTATCTGATCGACGGCTTCCGGGCCGGCTTCATCGGGGTTCAGAACGCCGAGGGGAATCTGCTGATCGGCGCGGTCATGAGCGGTCTGCTGACCGTGGTCATGGCCTGGGCCTGCTGGGTGGTGTTCCGGTCGGGCTGGCGGCTCAAGAGCTGACTCAGAAGTAAGGTGCGCGGTCCGCCTGACCGCGCTAGCCATGGCGCCTCGTCTCAAGGGGGGTTCCATGCTGTTCCGTTCGCTCGCCGCCGCCGCGGCCCTTCTCGCCGTCTGCACGCCCGTCGCGGCGCAGGACCTGGACCTGCGCGCCCAGGTCGCGGCCTTCATCCAGCCCACCAACGCAGCCCGCACCGATGTCGTCGTGGCCCAGATCCGCGCCGCCGGTTTCACGCCGGCCGTCGAGGCCTTTGCCGGCGGCACGGAGCGGAGCGGGCCGATGGAGGGGCGCAACGTGGTCTTCACGATCGGCGAGGGTGAACGCGAAATCCTTCTGACCGCCCACTATGACGCGGTGAAGCTGCGCGACGGAACGATGTCGCACGGCGTGGTCGACAATGCGGCCTCGGTGGTCGGCGTCATCGAGGCGGCGAAGATCCTGCGGACGAAGACCCTGAACCACCGGGTCCGCGTCATCCTGTTCGACCAGGAGGAGCTGGGCCTGATCGGCGCGAAGAAATGGATCGAGGCGCACGGCCTGACAAATGTGGCCGCCGTCGTGAACTCGGACGTCGCCGCCTATGGCGACACGATGATGTACGGCCAGAACAACGGCGCCCAGTCGGCCGCCGTGACCCGGGCGGTGCAGGCGGTCTGCTCGGAGCGGGCCCTGCAGTGCGTCGGCTATCCCGCCTATCCGCCGTCCGACGACCGCGCCTTCTCGGCCGCCGGCGCGCCGGTGGTTTCTCTGGGCTTCCAGGACCAGGTCGGCGCCCACCAGATGTGGCTGGCCTTCAACGGCGGCGAGGCCAACGGCCTGACCGAGGGCTTCGTGCCGCAAGTGTTCCAGCGGATCCATTCGAACGACGACGTCATCGCCCACGTCGATCCGGCCACGATCCGGCTTGTCGGAGACACCTATGCGGCGGTGGTCCAAAGGCTGGACGCCGATCTGGCCGGTGTTGACTAACACCGCCCTGCGTCCGACAAGGCCTGACCCTTTTTCAAGCGGTCCCGACGCTATCCGGCGCCGGGGCCGTCTCGCTTTTGGAGGCCTGCCCCGTGTCCACTGAACATCTGATGGGTGTCTACAACCGCGCGCCGCTGGAGGTGGATCGCGGACAGGGCGCGCGTCTGTGGGGCCGGGACGGGACCGAATACCTCGACTGCGTCATGGGCATTTCGACCAACGCCCTGGGCCACGCCAACCCGATCCTCGTTCAGGCGGTCAAGGACCAGGCCGAAAAGCTCTGGCACGTCTCCAACATCTTCAAGATTCCGGGACAGGAGGCTCTGGCCGACGCCCTGTGCGAAAAGTCCTTCGCCGACGTCGTCTTCTTCACCAACTCCGGCACCGAGGCCGTCGAGTGCGCCCTCAAGACGGCGCGCAAATATCACTCGGCCAACGGCCAGCCCGAGCGGATCGACATCTACGGCTTCGACGGCTCGTTCCACGGGCGCACCTATGGCGCCATCAACGCCGCCGCCAACCCCAGCTACACCGAGGGGTTCGGGCCGAAGATGGAGGGCTTCCATCAGCTGGTCTGGGGCGACAGGGAGGCTCTCGAGGCCGCGTTCCGCAATCCGACGACCTGCGCCGTCATCCTCGAGCCCGTGCAGGGCGAGGGCGGCTGCCGCGCCACGCCGGACGAGGACCTGCGCTGGATGCGGCAGATGGCCGACGAGAACGGCGTCCTGATCATCTTCGACGAGGTCCAGTGCGGCATGGGCCGGACCGGCAAGCTGTGGGCCCACGAATGGGCCGGCATGACGCCCGACATCATGGCCATCGCCAAGGCCCTGGGCGGCGGCTTCCCCATCGGCGCCTGTCTGGCCACGGCCGAGGCGGCCAGGGGGATGACGGTCGGCGTCCACGGCTCGACCTTCGGCGGCAATCCGCTGGCCATGGCCGTCGGCCAGGCCGCCTTCGCCGAGATCTCGAAGCCGGAAACCCTGGCCCACGTCAACGAGACCGCCGGCTATCTGAAACAGCAGCTGCACGGCCTGGCCCAGCGCTATCCCGACGTGATCGTCGACGTGCGCGGCAAGGGCCTGCTGCTGGGCGTCAAACTGGTCCCCAACAATCGCGAATTCATGGGCTGGGCGCGCGACGAACAGCATCTGCTGGTGGCCGGCGGCGGCGACAACTGCTGCCGCATCCTGCCGCCGCTGAACCTGACGCTGGAGGAGGCGCGCGAGGCGGTCGAACGCTTCGAACGCACCTGCGAATTCGCCCGCTCGAAGATGGCGGCCTGACCATGGTCCGCCATTTCCTCGACATCTACAGGCTTGAGGCCGAGGAGTTGCGCGCCATCCTCGACGACGCCCACGCCCGCAAGGCGGCGCGCAAGGGCTGGCCCAAGGGCCGCGTCGACGCGGACGCTCCGGCGAAGGAGCGCGTCCTGGCCATGGTGTTCGAGAAGAATTCGACCCGCACGCGCTTCAGCTTCGACGCCGCCATCCGCCAGCTGGGCGGGGCCTCGATCATCGCCAACGCCGGCGACATGCAGCTGGGGCGCGGCGAGCCGGTCGAGGACACGGCCCGCGTCCTGTCGCGCATGGTCGACGCCGTGATGATCCGCGCCAACAGCCACGAGGACGTCGAACGCTTCGCCCGCGTCGCGACCGTGCCGGTGATCAACGGCCTGACCGACCGCTCTCACCCGTGCCAGATCCTCGCCGATCTGATGACGATCGAGGAGCATCGCGGCCCGATCGCCGGCAAGACGATCGCCTGGGTCGGAGACGGCAACAACGTCTGCCACAGCTTCATGCACGCGGCGCCGAAACTGGGCTTCCATTTCAACGTCGCCTGTCCCGCTGACTACCACCCCGACCTTCACGACCTGGCGCGGGGCGGCAATCACGTCACCCTGACCAGCGACCCGCGAGAGGCTGTGGCCGGCGCCGACGTGGTCGTGACCGACACCTGGGTGTCGATGGGCGACGGCGACTATGAGGCCCGTCTGGAGGCCTTCGAGGGCTATGGCGTGGACAACGCCTTGATGGACGTCGCCGCCGGCGACGCCGTCTTCCTCCACTGCCTCCCCGCCCACCGGGGCGAGGAGGTGACGGACGCGGTCATCGACGGTCCGAGGTCGCTGGTCTGGGACGAGGCCGAGAACCGCATCCACGCCCAGAAGGCCGTGCTGGCCTGGTGCTTCGGGGCCGGGTGACGATTACTGCAAATTGACGTCCACGACCCCGCCCGCGTCCGGCAGCGTCTTCGTCACATTGGCCTTGGCGACCTCGTAGAAGAATTTGAGGAAGCCGCCCTCATTGACCCAGATGCGGCCGTCGTCGGCGTCGAACTGCAGGATGGTCAGGTGGGGGTCGTCCTTGCCCTCGGGATACCAGGCGGCGAGGATCGGATTCCAGTAGCGGTCGATGATCTCGCGGTCCTGACCATGCACGGACAGCTGGCCATGGATGCAGGCCCAGACGTTCTGGTCCTTCGAACCGTAGTGGAACATGGCGCTCTGACCGCCGCCGACCGCGGCGTCCTTCGCCAGATCGGTGTCGTCGCGGGTGAAGAACCAGATCGTGCCGGTCTCCTCCTCGCGGAAGGCGGTCATCGGCTGGGCGTGATAGCCGGGCTGGTCCAGACCCAGCATGCCGGTGTTGGATTTCTTGAGCTGGTCCCAGAATTCCTTCTCGGCCTCGGCGGCGGTGAGGGTCCTGTCGCCCATGGCGGGTCTCCTTGATCATCGGGTTCGATCAGGAATGACCGGGAGGTGGCGGGGTTCCCGGCCCTGACATTCGGCCACAGCGAACGCGAGACGCCTCAGTACGGTCTCTGCGGCGCGCCCAGCAGGGTGCCCAGATGGATCACCAGAATGAACACGCCCGCCCCGGCCAGAAGCATGATCAGCCGCCAGGGCATCATCCGCACCCCGCCTCTCGGATCCCAGGGCCGCGCGCCCCGCCAGCCGGCGAAGATCGCAAGGGCGATGGCGGCGCCCGTGAGGGCGAGGGTCAAGGTCATGTCCATCGGCGCGAAGTGGCGCGGACAGGCGGTTTGCGCAAGTCGGGAGACCTTTCCAACAGGTTAATCTTCACCGGTCGTTAACCTCCCGGGGGCGAGAATCTTCCCGTGGTCGGCGCTTTCCACAGGAAGATGGAGGCCCCACCATATCTTGGGGTTAACCACACGTTTACACGCATCATCTTGGCGTCTAGCGTTCGGCAAGTAGGTCGGGAGGCGAATCAGTGAGCGCAGCCGCGCCGTGGAGCGTGAAGGGCATCGAGCCCAAGGCGCGCGAGATCGCCAAGGACCTCGCCCGTCGCTCCGGCATGACGCTGGGCGAGTGGCTGAACACCATCATCATGGAAGACGGCGACGATGACGAGGGCGTCGTTCCGCTGTCGCGCCGTCCGCACGCCGCCGAAAGTTATGAGCGCCGCGGCCGCAGCCGGCGGATGGACGACGCCTACGGCGGCGCCGACAATCAGCTGGATCGTCTGGGCGCCTCGATCGACGCCATCGCCGCCCGGCTGGAAGCCGCCGAGCGCCGTTCGACCATCGCCATCCAGGGCGTCGACCAGGCTGTCTCGGGGCTTGTCCGCCGGCTGGACAATCAGGATCAGAGCGACAAGGCCCACGTCCGCCGCATCGACGACATCGCCGAGGAACTGCGCGAAGGCCACCGTCGCCTGCGCCGCTTCGAGCAGGAGGTCGGGCCGCAGACCGCCGAGACCTTCAGCAAGGTCGAGACGACCCTGGGCGCACTGGCCGGCCGCCTCTACGACATCGAGGAACGGCAGCGGACGGGCGCCAACGAACTGCGCCAGCGCATGGACGCGGTCGAGAAAGCCGCCGGTCCCGGCGTCGGCGCCGATCTGCTGGCCCAGGTCGGCCAGCGCCTGGATCAGGCCCAGACCCGCACCACCGAGGCCCTGCGCGGGCTGGAGCGTTCATTCGCCGGACTGGACCAGCGCCTGCGCGCCACGGAGAGCCGGGTCGAGCCCGAGAGCGCCCGCGAGGCCGCCCGCTTCGAAAAGCTGGCCGAGACCCTGAGCCGTCAGGTCGAGGGCAACCGCGCCGAGATGATGCGGCGACTCGACACCGCCGAGACCGAAGGCCGGATGGACCGCATCGAACGCGCCGTCCTGTCCATCGGCGAACAGGTCAAATCGTCCGAAGAGCGTTCGGCCAAGGCCGTCGAGGCCATGGGCCGCGAAGTCCTGCGCATCGCCCAGAATCTGAACGGCCGGGTCCAGGCCATCGAGAGTGCGGCCCCGCTGCAACTGGACGCCGTCAGCCGCAAGGTCGAAAGCGACATGGGCCGGCTGGCCCAGGGACTGGAGCAGCGGCTGACCGCCGCCGACGACCGCCACGCCCTGGCGCTGGAGAAGCTGGGCGGCGAGATCACCCGCATCTCCGACCGCCTCAGCGAACGGATCGCCCAGTCCGAGCGCCGCTCGCAGCAGGCGCTGGAAGACATCGGCCGACGGCTGGCTGACAGCTCCAGCAAGATCGAACAGGGCTATGACCGCGCATCGGGCGAACTGGCCGAGCGCATGCGTCTGTCCGAAGAGCGCACCGCCGCCCTGATCGCCGAGGCGCGCGGCAATATCGAGCGCCGCGCCGAGCCCGCGCGGCCCGCCCCGACCGAGCCCGACTGGCGCGCGGCCGCCTTCCCCGACGCGGCCTTCCCGGATACGGAGTTCGGGGAGACCGCCTTTGAGGATCCCGTCTATGCCGAACAACAGGCGTGGTCCGCCGATCTCGCCCCGCCCGAGCCGGAATCCCGGCCCGCAGCGGCCCGCGAGGAGGCGCTGAGCGCAGACTCCATCTTCGACGCCGTCATGCGCGGTCCCCGGACCGAGGTCGAGGCTCCTGCAGACGCCACCCCGTTTGGCAGCCGTCCCGCGCCGTCGGCGTTCGAGGGCCCGATCGAACCCGCCTTCGCCCAGACCGTCGAACCGGCGCCCATGGCGCCGACGCCGCAACCGGCTGCCTTCGGCCAGGGCTTCGGCGGCGCCGATGTTTCGGACGCGCTTCAGGCCACGTCCCCGACCGCGTTTGACGCCGGCCCGGAGGACTTCGCCGGCGAGACCGATTTCGTCGATCCACGCGCCCTGCGCGCCGCGGCGGCGCAGGGCCGCGCCTCTTCGACCCGTCAGGCCATCGATGCGGCCCGCGCGGCCATGGCATCGCCCGAGGCCGCCGAGGCGCCCGCCCGCACCGGCTTTGGCCTCAAGAAGGGCGGCAAGTCCAAGCTGCAGGAACGCCTCGACAAACAGGCCTCGCGCGGCGGCGGGACGGTGCGCAAGGCGCTGGGCGCATCGGCGATCGCCGTCCTGCTGACGGGCGGCGGCGCGTACGCCACGGGCCAGCTGACCGGCTCGGGCCTGAACATCCCCGGCCTGACGGCGGCGCCGGAGGCGCAGCCCACCGCGGCTCTGGCCGTCCTGCCGACCGCGCCGACCGAAGGCGACCTGGAGCGTGGCGCCGACCTGTACCAGCAGGCGATCGAACTGCTGGACGCGGACGCTCCCAGCGGCGTCGATACGCTGAGGCGCGCGGCCGCGACCGGCTACACCCCGGCCCAGCTGCACCTCGCCAGCCTTTATCAGGACGGCGCCAAGGGCGTGGCCGTGAACCTGCGCGAGGCTCGGGTCTGGGCCCGCCGCGCGGCCGATGGCGGCGACGCCAAGGGCATGCACGCCTACGGCATGTATCTGTTCGAGGGCGTCGGCGGCGCCCGTGATCAGGCCGAGGCCCTGGTCTGGCTCAAGAAGGCGGCCGAGCGCGGTCTGGTCGACAGCCAGTACAACGTCGCCAAGCTCTACGAGACCGGCGACGAGGCCATCCAGGCCGACGCGGCCCAAGCCTACAAATGGTATCTGATCGCGGCGCGCGCCGGCGACGGCGACGCCCAGGCGGCGGTCGAACGGCTGGACAAGACGATCGCGGCGGCGACCCGGACCCAGGTCCGCGCCGAGGCCGAACAATTCCAGGTCGAACCGCTCGCCTGATACGGGACGGCCAGGCTTTTCAGGCGCATCCGGTGGCGGGAGCCGTCGGGTGGGTCTAGGACAGACAGACTTCCATCGTCGCCTATCCGGCGCCTGACTTCAGTTCCAGCCGAAGGCGCGTCCTTTGGATATCTATCTGCCAATCGCCGAGGTTTCGGTGAACTGGCCGCTCCTGGTTCTGCTGGGCGCGGTGGTCGGATTCGTGTCCGGTCTGTTCGGCATCGGCGGGGGCTTCCTGATGGCCCCGTTTCTGATCTTTCTCGGCATTCCGCCAGCGGTCGCGGTCGCCAGCCAGGCCAGCCACGTCGTCGCCTCCTCGACCTCGGGCGTGATCAGCTACAGCAGCCAGAAGGCGGTCGACTACAAGATCGGAACCCTGATGGCGGCGGGCGGGGTGCTGGGCGCGCTGCTCGGCGTCGAACTGTTCCGCTACCTGCGCCTGCTGGGTCAGGCCGATCTGGTGGTGGCCCTGTCATATCTGCTGCTGCTCGGCTCGATCGGGTCGATGATGCTGTATGAGAGCTTGGGTCAGATCATGCGCAGGGTCCGGGGAGAGGTCGCTCCGCACAAGGAGCGGCGGCGCCCGCTGTGGCTGTACGGCCTGCCGCTGAAAATGCGTTTTCCGCGCTCGGGCCTCTACATCAGCGCTGTTCCGCCCTTCGCCCTTGGCGGCTTCGTCGGCGTGTTGTCGGCCATCATGGGGGTAGGCGGCGGCTTCATCCTCGTTCCCGTCATGCTGTATGTTCTGCGCATGCGGGCCGGGGTGGTGGTGGGCACCAGTCTGTTCCAGATCATCATCGTCACCGCCATGACCACCATCCTCCAGGCCGGACGCAACCAGACCGTCGACATTGTGCTGTCGACCCTGTTGCTGCTGGGCGGGGTGGTCGGCGCCCAGTACGGGGCCAAGTTGTCCGGCCGGTTCCGGGCCGAGGAGTTGCGGCTGCTGCTGGGCCTGATCGTCCTCGGCGTCGGCATCTACATGGGGCTGGAGCTGTTCGTGCGGCCGTCGGACCTGTTCGCTTTTGCGCCGGGGGTCGCCCAATGATCGCCGCGCTTCCGCCGCCACCGCCGGCCGTCTCCGCTCCCGCGCCGGAACGTTCGATCGGCACGATCGACCAGGTGCGCGTCGCCGCCGCCCTGACCGACGCCCGGGTAAGGGTCGATTCCAGTTTCCGCGGCGCGTCGATCGTCCTGTACGGCGCGGTCTTCAACCCGGGCGACCAGCCCGCCGACGTGGTGGTCGTGGTGCGCGGGCCGGACGGGCCTGTGCGTCTGGTCAAGAAGACCCGGAACACCGGCGTCTGGCTGAACAGCCGGCCGGTGCTGTTCGAAGGGGCGCCCGGCTTCTACATGACCGCCTCGACGCGACCCCTGTCGGACATCGCCGACTTCGGCCAGCTGCGCCGGCTGGGCGTCGGCGTCGATCACCTGAGGATCAACGCCCCGGAGGAGAGCCGCACCGTCACCCGCTATGGCGTGCGCGACGTGGTCGTCAGCCGGCTGGGCGAGGACTATCTGGACTTCCGCCGCGCGGTGATCCGGCTGCGGGAGGCGGCGGCCCTGTACAATACCGATCCCGAGGGGGTGGAGTTCGTCGACCGCGGCCTGTTCCGCGCCGAGGTCAAACTACCCGCCGTCGCGCCGACGGGCCGGTATTTCGCCGAGGTCTGGCTGTTCCAGGACGGCGAGCCGGTCTCAGTCAGCAACCTGACCCTGACGGTCGAAAAGGTCGGCATCGAGCGCGACATCTTCGAGTTCGCGCATCGCCGGCCGTGGACCTACGGCCTGCTCTGCGTCCTGCTGGCGGCCTTCACCGGCTGGGCGGCGAGCCGAGTGTTCCGGCGGCAGTAGTCAGCGCGCCGCGAACTCGCTGAGCGCGTCGATCACCGCCCGGTTCTGGTCCTCGGTTCCCACCGTGATGCGCAGGCAGTCGGGCAGGCCGTAGCCGCCGACGGGGCGGACGATGATGCCCTTCGAGTTCAGATAGTCGTTGGCGGCGGCGGCGTTGCGGGCCTCATCCGGGAAGCGGACCAGAACGAAATTGCCCGCCGACGGGAAGACGTCGAAGCCGAAGCCCTTGATGGCCTGGGTCAGGCGCGGGCGCCAGGCCTCGACCAGGTCGCGCGAGGCCTTCTGATGCGCCTCGTCGCCCAGGGCTGCGACGGCGGCCTCGAGGCCGGGAACGGAGACGTTGAAGGGCAGGCGTATACGGTCGACCGCCTCGGCCACCTTCAGCGGCGCATAGCCGAAGCCGATGCGCAGACCGCCCAGACCGTGGATCTTGGAGAAGGTGCGGGTGACGACGATGTTGTCGCTGTCGCGGGCCAGGGGGAAGCTGGTTTCCCAGTCGGGCGCGGAGACGAATTCGGCATAGGCTTCGTCGATGACCAGCAGGATATGCGGCGGCAGGGCCGCGTGCAGGCGGCGGGTTTCCTCGGCGGTGTTGTAGCTGCCGGTCGGGTTGGACGGGCTGGAGATGTAGACGATCTTCGTCCGCTCATCGACCTGGGCCAGCAGGGCGTCGACCTCGGCCTTGAAGCCGGGCTCGGGGGCCAGTTTGACCTCGGCCTGATTGGCCTTGGCCGAGATGCGGTAGGCGAGGAAGCCGTACTGACCCGTGACGATGTTGTCGCCGGGAGTCAGATAGGTCTGGTTCAGCAGGGCGAAGACCTCGTCCGAACCATTGCCGAAGATCAGCCGCTCGGGCTCCAGTCCGTGGTGCTCGGCGACCGCGTCGCGCAGCTTTGTCGCGCGGCCGTCGGGGTACATGTGGATATTGGCGACGGAGGCCTCATAGGCGGCGCGCGCCTTCTCGCCGGCGCCCAGGGCGTTCTCGTTCGACGACAGCTTCATGGGCGCAGCCACACCCTCGATGCGGGATTTGCCGCCGACATAGGGGGCGATGTCGAGAATGCCGGGCTTGGGAGTCGGGACGTCGGTCATGGGCGCTTTCAGAACAGGGGGGCGGCGCCGATGACGCCGCTGAGGCCGCCGGGCGCGGATGCGAGCCGCCCGTCCTCGGCCTGCACATAGCCCGCCAGCGTGAACAGCTTCAAGCCGCCCGCCGCGATCAGCGGGCTGGCGGCGAGGCCGGCGGCCGCGAGGGCATCGACGATGGCGGCGGCCGGAGCGGCGCTGTCGGTGGTCCAGAAGGTGCGGTCGTCGCCGGTCGGACCCGGCTCGGCCTGCTGGACGAGAAGGGCGCGGGGGACGCCATGGCGGTCATCGGGCAGGGCGGCCACGACGCGCAGGGCGGGCTCGGCCAGCAGCCGACCCCACCAGGCCGACGCGGGCGTCAGGTCCATCAGGGCGCGGGCCCCCTCGCGGACGACGGCGAGGGCCTGATCCGGGTCGGCGGCCGTGCGGGCGGTCAGGCCGTAGCGGTCGGCGGCGAGCGTCTGGCTCGCCGAACCCCAGACCACCAGAGGCGCGCCGGCGGCAGCGTCCATGCGGCCCAGAACGGCGCGCAGGACGGCGGCTCCGGCGGGGGGTTCGCCGGCCAGGGTCTGGCGCAGGGCGATGGCGTCGGCGTCGGGCCGCCTGCGCGGGCCGGCGGCCAGACGGGCGCGGACGGCGTTGGCCAGGGCCCGGTCGAGGGCCAGCCGTTCGGCGTCCTCTTCGGGCTCGGTCAGCATCAGAACAGCTTCGGCGCCGGGGCGAGGGCGAACGGCCCCAGCCAGGTGCGGCCGTCGCGGAAGCGGATGACCAGATCGACGCCGCGGTCTCCCGAGACGGCGGTGGCCGCCGCCGCCCCGGCGGCGCCGAGGCGGTTCACCGCGCCGGACTGCGACCGGGCCAGACCTGCGATGGCGGCCCCGGGCTGTTCGGCGCGCAGGGCGACCTCGCCTTGCAGCCGGCCGTCGGCGTCGGCGGACAGGCCGGCGCTGTCAATGCGGGCGCGGCTGTCGCCGGCCTCCAGCTCGCCCTTGATGGCGGTGAAACGGCCGCCCGAGGCGGTCCAGGCGGCGAAGACCCCGGCGCTGTCCATGCCGCTGAGCTTGCTGGCGTTGACGACGGTGCCCTCTATCCGCGCGGTCAGGCGGCCCTGCCGCGTCGCGCCCTCGACGGGGCCGCCGGGACGGCCGCGGGCGTCGATCAGGTTGAAGGCCACGTCCATCTCGTCGGTCACCGCGCGGCCGTCCGTCAGATGCGGCCGGACGTTGAGCAGGATCCGTTCGGCCGAGGCGATGGGGAAGGGCTCGGCGTCCTGATGGGCGGTGAAGGTCGGGCGGATCATCTCGACGCGCAGGTCCGGGAAGCGTTCGCGCAGATGGCTGACGCTGAGACGCAGGCCATCGCCGGCGATCCCCACCTTGCCCTTGTCGGCGCGGCTCAGGGTCAGGCCGTCAGGGGCGATGACCACCCACCGGTCCGGGTTGTAGGCGTTGGTCTCGGCGACCAGTTCCGGCGCGGTGATCCCGTGGCCGGAGGGGGCTGTGATATCGGCGTGGGGGATCGACACCCGCGCCCGGAACGGCCAGCCGGTGGTGGTGCGCGAGGCGTAGCTGATGCGCCAGCCGTCCTGCCGCATGGCCGCGACCTGGGTGTCCAGCCGGGTCTCGATCTGTTGCGTCAGATAGAACCACCAGCCCGTCCAGGCGGCCAGCAGCACCCCGGCGATCACGAAGGGGACCAGCAGGCCGCGGCGGCTGTGGCGGGGGGGCGTGGTCATCGAGGCTCCGGCGAAAACGGGTTGATCGGTCTGAACGTCTGAAACCCGAAACCGGGCCGAGAAAAAGACCGTCCGGATCGTCCGGATAGTCCGGATCGGGCCTGTCTCGCGGGCCCACGATATGGTGAAGCCGCCGCGGTCCGGCAAGCCCGGAAGGGAACGGCGTAGGGGGACAAACCGTTCGATCCGGATTCACAAACGGGAGCCCGAGATGGAAACCCAGACCCTGTATCGCGGTCGGCTGATCGACCACATTCAGTTGGTGGTGAGAGACCTGCCCGCCACGCGCCGGTTCTATGAGGCTGTTTTCGAAACGCTGGGCGTGCCGCTGGCGGGCGAAGGCGACAACTATTTTTGGGCCGACGAACTGTTCATCTCGACCGCCGACAGCGAGGCGGCGGCAGGCAAGCTGACGGGACGGCACCACCTCGCCTTCCAGGCGCAGGACCGGGCCATGGTCGACGCGTTCCACAAGGCGGGCTGTGCGGCGGGGGGCAGGGACAACGGGGCGCCGGGCGAGCGGCCCTACCACCCCGGCTATTACGCCGCCTTCCTGCTGGATCCGGACGGAAACAATATCGAGGCGGTGTTCCACGGCGAGGCGGAGCGCTCGGCGAAGAGCGTGGAGATCACGTTCGAGCAGTGACGAAAGTCAGCTGAGGAAGCTGCCCACCGTCTCTACCGCCTCGGCCAGGCCCATGCGCTGTACCTCCGTGCCCGGGGGCAGGCTGGCGAACAGGCGCGTAGGGGCGGCGGCGTCCAGCATGACGAAGACGCCCTTGTCGTCGGCGCGGCGGATCAGCCGGCCGAACGCCTGCGCCATGCGGGCGCGGGCGAGGGCGTCGTCGAAATTGCGGCCCCCCGCCCCCTCGCCGCCGAAGCGCAGGCGGCGCGCCTTGTGCAGCAGGTCGGGGCGTGGCCAGGGCACGCGGTCGAAGGCGAGGATGCGCAGCGACCGGCCCGGGACGTCGACGCCGTCCCTGACCGCGTCGGTGCCCAGAAGGCAGGAGTCCTGTTCGGCGCGGAACACGTCGACAAGCGCTCCCACCTCCAGCGGATCGACGTGTTGGGCGTACAGGGGGATGCCCTGTTTGGCCAGATCCGGCCCCAGCCGCTCATAGACCGCCTTCAGCCGGCGGATGGCGGTGAACAGGCCGAGACCTCCGCCGCCCGCGGCCAGGAACAGCTCGCGCATCGCCGCCGCCGTCTGGCGGGTATCGTCCTTGATCAGATCGTTGACCACGATGACCCGGCTGTTGGCGGCGTAGTCGAACGGGCTTTCGACCTTCAGCGTCCGCGCCGGTTCGATCAGCCGGGCCGAGCCGGTTCGCAGGCGCGCCATGTCGAACGGATCGTCCGAGTTCGGATCGGACAGGGTGGCGCTGGTCACCAGCACGCCGTGGGCCGGCATGATGACCGCGGCCTCCAGCGGCACGGTCGGATCGATCCAGTGCCGACGCAGGGCCACGTCCATGATGCGGCCGAAGGCGGCCTCGGCCGACAGCCAGTCGAGGAAGTCGGGATCTGGCTCGTCGGATGAGACCTCCAGCGCGGCCAGCATCGAGCGCCAGCCGGGCAGGGTCATGCGGGCGCGGCGGTCGAGGCCGCGCAGGGCGCCCTCGATGCGGGCGCGACTGGCGCCGTCCAGCTCGGACGCCTCGTCGTCGAGGATGTCCTCCAGATGCCGCGCCAGGGCCAGCAGCGGCGCCTCGACGGCGGCCAGGGCCTGGGCCGCCTCGCGGGCCGCCTCCAGCACAGGCTCGGTGACCGGGCGCAGTGAACATTCCATGCCGAACTCGGCGCCGCTGCCGGACGCATTCTCGCTGGTCCGGGCCCGGAGCTGTTCCAGGGCGGCCAGCAGGAAGCGTTCGATCGGGCCAACCGGATTGACCTCGCCCGAGGCCGGGGCGATGCGGCCGGAGACGCCCTCGCCCGGAAGCTGGGCGGCGGCGCGGACGGCGTCCTGAAGCGCCTTGGTCGCCGCCTCGTTGTCGGCGCACAGGTCGCCGAGCCGCTGTTCCAGACCGCGGCCGCGCCGGCCGCGGCCCTCGGGCCCCCGCAGCCAGCGGCGCAGCTCGGCGGCCTCCTGACCCGACAGGCAGGCCGAGAAGGCGCTGTCGGCGGCGTCGAACAGATGGTGGCCTTCGTCGAAGACGATGCGCTTCAGCGCGGCCGTCTCGCCGTCCTGTTTCAGGCCGCGCGCCGAGCGGGCGCCGTCGAAGGCGGCCTGGGTCATGACGAGGGCATGGTTGGCCACAACGAGGTCCGCCCGACGGCTGGCCCGAATGGTCTTCTCGACGAAACAGCTGCGGTAGTGGGGGCAGGCGGCGTGGACGCATTCCCCGCGCCGGTCGACCAGATTGGCGGCGCTGGCCTGATGGCTCGGTCCCGTCGCGAACAGGCCGGGCAGCCAGCCGGGATAGTCGCCGCCGGTCATGTCGCCGTCGCGGGAATGCATGGCCCAGCGGCTGGCCAGCGCCATGCCGATCAGATCGCCGTTCCCCAGCTGGGCCGCCTGCACCATCTCCTGCAGGTTCAGCAGGCACAGATAGTTCTCGCGCCCCTTGCGGACGACGGTCTTCTTCTTGCGCTCGACCGGGTCGGGCCACAGGGCGGCGCTTTCACGATCGATCTGGCGCTGCAGGGCGCGGGTGTAGGTCGAGACCCAGGCAGCGCCCTGATTGCGCTCGGCCCACAGGCTGGCGGGAGCGAGATAGCCGAGGGTCTTGCCCGTGCCCGTGCCGGCCTCGGCCAGCAGGAAGCGGGGGCGGCCCTCCTCATTGCGCGGCGAGAAGGCGAAGGCGGCCTCGGCGGCGTAGTCGGACTGGGTCGGGCGGGTCTCGTCAAGGCCCGAGGCCTGAAGCAGTTTCTCGAGGCGGATGCGGGCGGACTCGCTGTCGACCGGGGCCGAGCCGGCTTCGCCGCGCGGAGCCTCGTCCTCCCATTCGGGCAGGCGGGACCAGGCGTCGAGGCCGCTGCCGCGATGCTGGCGTTCGCGGACCGGATGATGTTGCAGGGCGCCTGAGACCCGCCACGCCCACGGCCAGCCGGCGCGGCCGAGGGTCTCGGCGAGCGTGAAGGCGTCCTCGCGTCCCGGATAGGCGGGGTCGGCCAGTTCCTTCAGCAGGCCCGCGGCTGCGTCCGTCAAGGCCTGGGCCTGCGCCTCGGCCCCCTTGGGCTCGCTCATCCCCATGGCCAGCGCCAGGCCGCTGGGCGAGGGGGCGCAGAAGCGGGCGGGGCGGACGAAGGCGAACAGCTCCAGCACGTCCAGCAGATCGGCCGAGCGCGGCGGCGGCGCGATGCCGAGGCGGCGCGCGGTCAGGCTGGCGTGCGCCACCATGACGGGGGCGGTGGTGAAGGCCCCCTCGGCCGCGCCGCGCCCGATCCTTCTCGGCCCGTCGGCGTCGCAGATCGCGCCGGACCCGGGCGGGATGGCGAGCGCCGGCGGCAGGACCAACCACGGCTCGGCGCCGGTCAGGGCGGCGGAGGATGTCAGGGAGTTGATGGACACGACCGATAGATAGCCGTTCGTGAGGTGAAACGGAACGGGAACATGCTATAGGCGCGATGTGACGCCGCCGCCCGCTCAAGCAACGCTTTCGCCCCAAGGTCTGGCGCCTCTGTTCGCCGACTGGTTCGCGCGGCGCGGCTGGTCGCCGAGGCGGCATCAGCTGGAGATGATCGCCGCGGCCGCAGCCGGGTCGCACGCCCTGCTGGTCGCGCCGACGGGCGGGGGAAAGACGCTGGCCGGGTTCCTGCCGTCGCTGGTCGAACTGGCCGAGCGCGGGCCGAGGCCGGCTATCGGGCCGGGCAGCGGAATCCACACCCTGTATCTGTCGCCGCTGAAAGCCCTGACCACGGACGTCGAGCGCAACCTGATGACGCCGATCCGCGAGATCGGGCTGAACATCCATGTCGAGAGCCGCACGGGCGACACCAAACAGTCGAAGAAGGCGCGGCAGCGGGAGTTTCCGCCCGACATCCTGCTGACCACGCCCGAACAGCTGGCCCTGTTCTGCGCCTGGGACGGGGCGCGGGCCTATTTCGCCGACCTGAAATGCGTCGTGCTGGACGAGGTGCATGCGATCTGGAGCGGCAAGCGGGGGGATCTGCTGTCGCTGGGGCTGGGGCGGCTGCAGCGGTTCGCGCCGGGGATGCGGCGGGTGGCGCTGTCGGCGACGGTGGACGATCCGGAGATGATCGCGGACTGGCTGAAGCCGGGAAATCCTCTCCCGATGGGGGGAGATCAGGTCACCATCGTCCGCGGCGACCCCGGGGCGCCGCCGGTGGTGGACGTGCTGGTCAGCGAGGGCAAGGTGCCGTGGGCGGGACACACCGGCCAGCACGCCATCCCCGAGGTCTATGAGGCGATCAAGCGGTCGGGGATGAGCCTGATCTTCGTCAACACGCGCTGGCAGGCGGAGTTCGTGTTCCAGCAGCTGTGGTCGATCAATGACGACAGCCTGCCCATCGGATTGCACCACGGTTCGCTGGCGGCGGAGCAGCGGCGCAAGGTCGAGGCGGCGATGGCGCGGGGCGAGCTGCGCGCCGTGGTCTGCACCTCGACGCTGGACCTGGGCATCGACTGGGGCGACGTCGATCTGGTCATCCAGCTGGCGGCGCCCAAGGGGGCTTCGCGGCTGGTGCAGCGGATCGGCCGGGCCAACCACCGGCTGGACGAGCCGTCGCGGGCGCTGATGGTCCCGGCCAGCCGGTTCGAGATGCTGGAATGCCAGGCCGCGCGCGAGGCGGTGGCCGAGAACGCCTTCGACTGGGAGCCGGTGCATACGGGGACGCTGGACACCCTGGCCCAGCACGTCATGGGCTGCGCCTGTTCCGAACCGTTCCTGATGGATGATCTGTATACGGAGATTATCGGCTGCGGCCCCTATCGCGGGTTGACGTACGAGCAGTTCGAGGAGGTGGTCGATCTGGTGGCCACCGGCGGCTACGCCCTGCGCACCTATGAGCGGTTCGCGCGGATCGTGCGGACACGGGACGGTAGATGGAAGGTGCGCAACGCCCAGACGGCGCAGCGCCACCGGATGAACGTCGGGGCCATCGTGGCGGCGGCGACGCTGAACGTGCGTATCGCCTCGCGGCGCGGCGGGGCGGCCAGACAGCTGATCGGCGGGCGCAAGGTGGGCGAGGCCGAGGAAAGCTATTTCGAACAGATGACGCCGGGCGACACCTTCGTCTTCGCCGGCCAGGTCTGGGCCTTCCAGGGCATCAACGGCATGGACGCCCTGGTCACCCACGCCCAGGACAGGGACCCCAAGATTCCCTCATGGGGCGGGTCCAAATTCCCCATGTCGACCTCGCTGGCCGACCGGGTGCGGGCCATGATCCAGGACCGCGACCACTGGCGCGTCCTGCCGCCCGACGTGCAGGAGTGGCTGGAGCTGCAGGAGGAGCGGTCGGTCATTCCGGACGCGAAGACCATGCTGGTCGAGACGTTTCCGAGGGGCAGCCGGCATTTCCTCGTCGCCTATCCGTTCGAGGGCGGGCTGGCGCACGGGACGCTGTGCATGCTGCTGACGCGGCGGCTGGACCGGCTGGGGATCGGGCCGTTGGGGTTCGTGGTCACCGACTATTCGCTGGCCATCTGGTCGATCCGGCCGATGGACGATCTGGACCTCGACCGCTTGTTCGAGCCCGACATGCTGGGCGACGATCTGGAGAGCTGGCTGGAGGAGAGCTTCATGATGAAGCGCACCTTCCGCAATTGCGCCCTGATCTCGGGCTTGATCGAGCGGCGCCAGCCGGGGACCGAGAAGACGGGGCGGCAGGTGACCTTCTCGACGGACCTGATCTACGACGTGCTGCGCCGCCATCAACCCGATCATCTGCTGCTCAAGACCGCCCGCGCCGATGCGGCGGCTGGCCTGCTGGATGTGGCGCGGCTGGGGCAGATGCTGGCGCGGATCCAGGGCCGGATCCGGCATGTGAAGCTGGACCGGCCCTCGCCCTTCTGCGTGCCCGTGCTGGTGCAGATCGGACGCGAGCGGGTCGGCGGCGGACAGGCGGCGGAGATGATCCTGGACGCCAGCGCCTACGGGTTCGACGAGGCCGATCTGATCGCGGAAGTCATGGCGGACGCGCCGCCCGAGCCGGCGGGGGCGGCGTCGTGAACGCGGCCCTCAGACAAGCGCTGTCGCCGGCGCGGCATCCGTGCGGCGGGCTGCGCGTCCATATCGAGGGCGAGCCCTGCGTGCTGCGCTGCTCGGGGGCGCTGTGGGTGCTGAACCATCGCACCCTGATCGCGGCGGACCTGCATCTGGAGAAGGGCTCGGCCTTCGCCGCGCGCGGCCAGATGCTGCCGCCCTACGACAGCCGGGCGACGCTGGACCGGCTGGAAGCCGAGATCGACGCCCTGCAGCCGGCGGCGGTGGTCCTGCTGGGCGACAGCTTCCACGATGCGAAGTCGATGGACCGGATGGCGGCCGACGACCGGGCGCGGTTGGACCGGCTGGCTGCGGGCCGCGACTGGGTCTGGCTCGAAGGCAACCACGACATCGCCGCGCTCAGGTCCTCTTTGGCCGGAGCCATGAACGATCTGGTCGGCGAGGTGGTCGAGACGATGGACCTCGGCTCCCTGCGGCTGATCCACGAACCGCAGGCGGGCGTCCGGCCGGGCGAGATCGCGGGCCACCTGCATCCGGCGGCGCGCGTGGCGGCCTATGGACGCGGCGTGCGGCGGCCGTGTTTCGTAACGGACGGGAGACGGGCCGTTCTGCCGGCGTTCGGGGCGTTCACGGGCGGGCTGGACGTGCGCGACCCGGCGATCGCGGGGCTGTTCGCGGAGCCGCCCATGGCCGCGGCTCTGGGGCGGGAGCGCGTGCATGCTCTGGCGTGGGACACGCTGCGCTAGCTGGTTGCCGCGATGCCTTCGGCATGAGAGCATTCTGGCGAGGAGGCTGATCCGATGCTCCGGCCAATCGTCATCCCGCTCACCTTTCTGGTCGCCACGGCGGGGCTGTTCGTCGCCTGGTACGTCGAAGCCTCTGTCCCCTTCTTTCCCTCATCTCTCCAAGGTCAGATTCTCAAATGCTCGGAAGGTCCGCAGTTTGCGGACTACGAGGTCAGTGTCTTGGATGATTTCGAGGCGGAATGGTTTGCGGGAGAACTGAGGGGGCTGCGCGAGAAGCCCCTTCATCCTGTTCTCGACGCCAAATCCGACACGCTTCGCTTCACATGGTTGCGCAGCTTCCACGCGCCTGTCGTCGTTCGCGCCGATCGCCTTCCAGACGGCAGCGTCCGCCTCAATGCGAAGCGGTTGGCGGGGGAAGGCGGTTGCAGCTTGCAGGGAGAGGGATGCGAGGTTTCGCGAACCCTGAAGGCCGCTGAGATAACGCGACTCGAAGAGGTTAGACGCGCCGCCCTCGCCGCACCCGCCCAGGTCTGTGGAGGAGGGCTCGACGGAGCTCGGTGGATCGTCGAATCCACCGAAGACGGCGGATACCGGTTTGCCCAGCGCTTTACGCCACAGGATGGCGCCATCCGTGAGTTGGGGCTCACGATGATCGGGATGACGGGTTGGCGCTTCGACCGGGTGTACTGACGGCTACCGGGTCGCTTCAGATCAGCAGCGCGTTCGACGCCCCCTCCAGCCGCTCCTCCAGAACCGCCATGAACTCCGCCCGCTTCAGCCCCGCCGGGATCGCCGGCAGGAATTCGTAGACGATCGTGCCCGGATAGCGCCGGAAACCGTGCGCGGGCCAGTGGACGCCGGAGTTGGTGGCCATGGGGGTGCAGTCGGCCTCGAGGTCGCGGTACAGGGCGGCGATGCCGGGCTTGTAGTCGGCGGGGGCGCCGACCCCGGCGCGGGTGCCCTCCGGGAAGATCAGGATCTGGCGGCCCTCGGCGTGGCGCTCGCGGGCCTGGCGGACCATGTCCTTCAGCGCCTTGGCGTGGGCCGAGCGGTCGACGGCGATCATTTTCGTCTTCGTCGCGAACCAGCCGAAGAAGGGCAGGGGCTTCAGCTCCTGCTTCATGATGAAACAGTTGTCGGGCAGGACGGCGAAGGGGGCGATCACGTCCAGCATCGACTGGTGTTTGCCGGCGATCAGGGCGGCGCCGGCGGGGCGGTGCTCGAGCCCGCGGAACTCGACCTTGACCCCCGCGATCCAGCGCAGGCCGAACAGGCAGAATTTCGCCCAGCCGCGGATCACCCACATGGCCTGCCGGTAGGGCATCAGCAGGGCCGGCGACAGGCCGACGGCGAACAGGGCCATCGACAGATACAGCCAGACGACGAACAGCAGCGACCGGATGGTGGTCACGTCAGGCGGCCTTTTCCACGGGGGCGTCGGCGGGTGTGTCGTTCGCGGGCGCCTCCGCGGAGGGGCGGCCGCCGCCGATCGCAGCCCGGCCGAGGGCGGCGAGGTATTTCATGTATTCCAGCGTCATCCGCCGGGCGGTGACCGCGGCCTTCCACCAGCGCGAATTGTCCAGTGACGGCGTCTCGACCGCATAGGGGGTCAGGCGAACCCCCGGGGCGGCGGCGCGAATCTCGGTCAGGGCGCGGGGCATGTGATAGTCCGAGGTGACCACGATCAGGCTGTCATAATCCTTGGCGGCGGCCCAGGCGGCGATTTCCTGGGCGTTGCCCAGGGTGTCCTCGGCCTCGAAGCCGAGGTCGACGCAGCAGTTGAACAGCTTGTTCGAACCCGGGGTGAGGGCGCGCAGCTCCTGACGGCGGACCTCGCGGTTGACGCCCGAGATCAGGACGCGCTCGCCCTTGTCCTGCTCCAGCAGGCGGATGGCGGCGTTGACGCGCTCGGCCGACGGGCCGGTCAGGGCGACGATGGCGTCGGCCCGCTCGGGCTCGGGCGCAGGCGTGTATCCGCGCACCCGGTCGGCGAACGCGAACAGGCCGATCGCCCAGATGAGCGCCAGAATCGCAATGAAAGTCAGGAACTTCATGCGGTTAACCTAGTGACGCCCCTTCAATCGCGCCAGCGCCGTGAAGCGTGCCGCTGCAAGCGCCACCGTAGCGGCCAGCAGCGGGCATGGCGAGAGGATCAGGACATCGCTCCACATCAGCGGCAGGGCCGGGGTGACGCCTTCAGACCCGCCGAGAAACCGCAGGCCCGCGACCAGGATCATGGCGGTCAGGGCGCCGATCCCGCCCGCGACCGCCGCCACCAGGCCGTAGCGGACCTGATAGAGGCCGGCGATGGCGCTGTCCGAGGCGCCGTTGAGGCTCAGGGTGTCGATCAACCCGTTCTGGGCGGCCATGCCGGCGCGGGTGGCGTACGCCACGGCGGCGCCCGCCGCTCCGGCCGTCAGCAGGAAGGCCGCAAGCGCCAGCACGGTGATCAGGGCGGCCGACCGCTCGACCTCGCCGCGCCACAGGCTGTGGTCGTCGACGGTGGCGTCGAGGCCGGCGCTCGACAGCGCCCGGCTCAGGCTGACGGCGCTGGCGGGCGCAGAGCGGTCCAGCCGCACGGTGACCAGATGGGGGATGGGCAGGTCGGGCAGGACGGCGTCGCCCAGCCAGGGCCGTAGCAGGGCCTCGGCGGTCTTGCGGTCCATGGCCTCGGCCTCGGTCACGCCGGGGACCCCGGCCAGGGTCTCGGCGGCGCGGGCGGCGGCCTCGGCTCCCGTTTCGCCGACGCGGGGCCGGACCTGAACAGTGGCTTCCGAGCGCAGCTGACGGGCCCAGCCGTGGGCGGCGCGGTCAGCCGAGACGGCGCCCACGGCCGACAGGCAGGCGAGGAAACACAGGACGGCGATCAGCGACGCCAGCCAGCGCTCGCCGCCCGCATCGCGCGGCAGCAGGGAGGCGCGGCGGGAGAACAGACGGCGGATCACGCCCCTCCTCCGCTCAGCCGGCCGCCGTCGAGGCGCAGGATCGTCGCGCCCGACCGTTCGGCCAGGGCCTCGTCATGGCTGGCGATCAGCACTGTGGCGCCCAGTTTGTTCAACGACTGGAACAGTTTCAGCAGCCGCTCGCCCATCTTCGCATCGACGCTGCCGGTCGGTTCGTCGGCCACGATCAGGTCTGGACCAGCCACCACGGCGCGGGCGATGGCCAGCCGCTGCTGTTCTCCCCCTGATAGCGACGGCGGCAGGTCGTCCATCCGGTCGCCCAGACCAACCCAGTCCAGCATCTCCCCGACGTCGGCGGCGTAGTCGGCCTGGCGCCCTCCCGCGAGCCGCAGGGGCAGGGCGACATTCTCGAACACCGACAGATGGTCGAGCAGGCGGAAATCCTGGAACACCACGCCTATACGCCGGCGGAAATCGGGCAGGGCCTTGCGCGGCGCCGCTGTGGCGTCCTCGCCGAACAGGTGCAGCGTCCCCGCGTCGGGACGGGCCTGCAAGGTCAGCAGTTTCAGCAGGGTCGACTTCCCCGCTCCGGAGGGCCCGGTAAGGAAGTGGAAAGAGCCCGATGGCAAGGTGAGGTTAACGTCCCGCAGCGCGCGGTGCGTCGCCCCATAGCCGAACCCCACGCCGGACAGGCGGACGGTGTCGGTCGAGGCGGCGGATCGTGTGGCGCGGCGGGGCTGGACGGACATCGATTTTGGGTCAGGACGCGGTTCGCACCGCGACGGGAGGGGGCGAAGAGCCTCGCAGTCAGCCGACATGATACTGACCTGCCCGTCCTGCGCCACCAGCTATTTCACCCCCGATGAGGCGATCGGGCCCGGCGGCCGCACCGTGCGCTGCAAGGACTGCAAACACACCTGGCGCGCCACCCTCGACGAGCCGCTGGAGCTGTCGGTCTCGACCGCCGCGGCGGAGGCCGCCAGTTTCGCCTCGCGCGAAGAGGTCGAGCCCGAATCGCTGGCCGAGACGCCGGCGCCCGAACTGCCCCGCGCCTTCCGCGCCCGCGCCGAGCAACAGCGCCGCCTGCGCCGCGCCGCGACCCATGGCGTTGTCTGGGCCGGCATCGCCTCGGGCTTCGCCGCCCTGCTGGCCAGCGCCTGGCTGTTCCGGGTCGAAGTGGTCGAAATGGCCCCGCGCGCGGCCCAGGCCTACGCCGCCGTCGGCCTGACCGTGAACCCGACGGGTCTTGATTTCGAGGCCATCACCGCCAAACCCCTGCCAAGCGATCCAGGCAAGGTGCTGGTCTCGGGCGCGCTCAGGAACGTGCGCGACAATGAACGGACCGCTCCGCCGGTGCGCGTGGCCCTGCTGGACGCGCAGGGGGCCGAGATCGGCCACGCCGTGGTCCGCATCGACGCCGCCCCCGTGTTGCCGGGCAAGGTCCAGGGCTTCGCCGCCGTGATCGCTGACCCGGGCGCGCGCGGTCAGGGCATCGGCGTCGACTTTGTGCTCGACGCTCCGCCCGCCCATCCCGCCGAACCGCGCGCACCCGCGCCGGTCCGGGCCGACACTCGCCGCGCCGCGCCGCCCGCTGTCCATGAGCCCAGTTCCGCGCCGCTGCACGAGACCGGCGGCGCCGGTCTGCGCCCCGCCCTGTCGTCGGGTTCGTCCGCCCCGTTGGACATGCAGCCGATCGACGCCGTTCCGGTGGTGGACACGCATGCCGTCGAGGCGCTATCCGCCTCGAATGGCTGAGACCTCCCCGCCGACCGTTCTCCTGCCCGAAGCCGAGGTTCAGCGCGTCGTCGCCGAACTGGCGGCGCGGATCGCCCCCGTCATCGATGACGAGACCGTCGCCGCCGTCCTGCTGACCGGCGGTCTGTGGTTCGCGGCCGACCTGACCCGCGCCCTGTCGCGTCTGGGCCGCAATGTCCGCTTCGACGCCCTGTGGCTGGCCTCATACGGCGACGAGAAGGAAAGCCGGGGCCGGATCGACGTCTATGCGCCTTTCCAGCGGCCGATCGCGGGCCGCCGGGTCCTGATCATCGACGACGTCTTCGACACCGGCCTGTCGCTGGCCGAGGCGGTGCGGATCGCCACCGAGGCGGGCGCGTCCGAGGTGCTGACGGTGGTCTTCGCCAAAAAACCGTGGCCCCTGCCGCGGGCGCCCGAGCCGGACTTCGTCGGCTGGGAGGCGCCGAACCGGTTCCTGGTGGGATACGGCCTCGACCACGCCGGGGCCCTGCGCGGCCTGCCGGACGTCTGCGCCCTGGACTAGAGCCAGTCGGCGCGGGGCTCCCGCTCGAACATCTCATCGTAGGACGGCCGCGACCGGACCACGGCCCAGCGGGCGCCATCCACCAGCACTTCCGGGACCAGAGGCCGCGAATTATATTCGCTGGCCAGCACCGCCCCATAGGCGCCCGCGCTCATGAAGGCGACGAGGTCGCCGGCCTGAAGCGGCGGCAGCATCCGGTCGCGGGCGAAGATGTCGGTGGATTCGCAGATCGGCCCGACCAGATCATAGGCCAGACGCTCACCCTCGCGCGGACGCACCGGCGCCAGGTCGTGGAAGGCGTCGTACAGGGCGGGGCGCATCAGGTCGTTCATGCCCGCGTCCAGCACGAGGAAACGGCGGCCGTCCTCTCCAGCAGAACCGGCGCGCTGGTTGATCTGGATGACGCGGCTCAGCAGCAGGCCGGCGTTGGCGGCCAGCAGCCGGCCCGGCTCGAAGGCGGCCTCGACGCCCAGTCCCTCCAGCACCCGCGCGCACATGGCGGCGTAGTCGGCGATCGAGGGGGTGTCGGTCTGGCCGTGATAGGGTACGCCCAGCCCGCCGCCGAGGTCGAGGCGGCTGACTGAATGGCCGTTGGCGCGCAGGGTCAGGACCACCTCGCGCAGGGTGCGGAAGGCGGCCTCCATGGGCTCCAGTGAAGTGATCTGGCTGCCGATGTGGCAGGCCAGACCGACCGGCGTCAGATGCGGCGAGGCCGAGGCGCGGGCGTAGAGGTCGATGGCTTCCTCCACGGGCACCCCGAACTTGTCGGTCGCCCCGCCGGTGGTGATCTTCGCATGGCCGCCGGCCCCGATCTTCGGATTGACGCGGATGGCGATGGCCGGGGCCTTGCCCCTTGAAGAAGCCACGGCGATCAGCCGGTCCAGCTCGGCGCCGCTCTCGACATTGATCTGGCGCACGCCGGCGTCGATGGCGAAGGCCAGTTCGGCGTCGGTCTTGCCCACGCCCGAGAAGATGATCCGGTCGCCCGGAACGCCAGCGGCCAGAGCCCGCCGGATCTCGCCCTCGGACACCGTATCGGCGCCGCAGCCCAGCCGCGCGAGGGTGGCCAGCACCGACAGGTTGGAGTTGGCCTTGACCGCAAAGGCGATCAGGGCGTCTCCCAGCGCGTCCCGATGCGCGTCGACGGCCTCGCGCAGCAGGCCGTAGTGCCGCGTCAGGGTCGCGGTCGAATAGACATAGGCCGGCGTGCCCACGGCCTCGGCGAGCGATTCCAGCGGCACGCCCTCGGCGTGAAGCGCGCCGTCGATCCGGTCGAAATGGTGCAAGGCCTAGCGGTTCGGCTGGGCGCCCGGGCCGTTGTAGGGGCTGGTCGGCCCCCCTTCGATCGGCGCGGTGCTGGGCGGACGATAGACGGTGGCGGGCTCGGGCAGGCCGGGCGCACGGGCGTCGCGCTGGCTGCGCTCGGTCTTCTTCGCGGGCGGAGCCTCGAGATCGGCCATGCGGCCGCAGCCGGCGGCGGACAGGGCGAACAGGGCGAGGACGCCCAGGCTGACGATCGATTTCATCCCAATCCCCTACGCGAGACGCGTCTTCCATTCGGCGATGCGCGCGCGGACCTGTTCCGGCGCCGTGCCCCCGAAGCTCTGGCGGCTGGCGCAGGAGGCCTCAGGGGTCAGCACCTTGTAAACCGCTTCCGTCACGCCCGCTTCAAGCGATTGCAGTTCGGCGAGAGGAAGTTGCGACAAATCCACGCCCAGGGCCTCGGCCCGCTTCACCGCCGCGCCCGTGACGTGGTGCGCCTTGCGGAACGGCAGGTTCAATTCGCGCACCAGCCAGTCGGCCAGATCGGTGGCGGTCGAGAAGCCCGAACCGGCGGCGGCTCGCATCCGCTCCGTATCGGGCCGCAGGGCCGCGACCATGGCCGTCATGGCGCCGAGCGCCAGGGTCAGGGCGTCGAAGGCCTCGAACACGGGCGGCTTGTCCTCCTGCATGTCCTTGGAATAGGCCAGCGGCAAGCCCTTCATCACCATCGACAGGGCGACCAGCGAGCCCATGATGCGGCCCGTCTTGGCCCGCACCAGTTCGGCGGCGTCGGGGTTGCGCTTCTGCGGCATGATCGAGGAGCCGGTGGTCAGGTCGTCGGGCAGGCTGGCGAAGCCGAACATCGGCGTCATCCAGATCACGATCTCCTCGGCCAGCCGCGACAGATGGCCGGCGGCGATCGAGGCGGCGGCGAGGCTCTCCAGCGCGAAATCGCGGTCCGAGACGGCGTCCAGCGAATTGGCCATCGGCCGGTCGAAGCCCAGCTCCGAGGCCGTCATGTGCCGGTCGATGGGAAAGGGCGAGCCGGCCAGGGCGGCGGCGCCCAGCGGGTTCTCGTTCATCCGCCTGCGGGCGTCGGCGAAACGTCCGGCGTCGCGGCCGAACATCTCGACATAGGCCATCAGATGGTGGCCCAGGGTGACCGGCTGGGCGGTCTGCAGATGGGTGAAGCCGGGCATCAGGTCGCCGGCGTGCTGTTCGGCGCGGACCAGCAGGGCGGACTGCAACCCCTTGAACTGCTCGATCGCCCGGTCGCAGGCGTCCCGGACCCACAGGCGGAAATCGGTCGCCACCTGGTCGTTGCGGCTGCGCGCCGTATGCAGTCGGCCCGACGGCTCGCCGACAAGTTCGGCCAGCCGCGCCTCGACATTCATATGGATGTCCTCGAACTGGTCGCGGAACGGGAAGGAGCCGTCGCGGATCTCGCCCTCGATGGCGTCCAGCCCGTTCAGAATGGCGTCCGCGTCGTCCCGGGTCACAATGCCGCGCGCCGCCAGCATGCGGCAGTGGGCCCGCGATCCGGCCAGATCCTGGGCCCACAGGCGGCGGTCGACGCCGATCGAGACGTTGATCGCCTGCATGATGTCGGCGGGGCGCGCCGAGAAGCGTCCGCCCCACATGTCTTGACCTTCCGCATTCGGATCGGCTTTGGTCGGGGCGGGCGGCGTTGGATCGGACATGAAGGTCTCGAAAGCGGTTTTGGGCGTTGCGGCGGGCGTGCTGCTGATCGGCGTGATCGGCGGCGCCGCGCTGCTATACGCCAAACCCGGCGCGATCGACAAAGCGCCGCCGCCGGCCGCCGCGAAAAGCGAGCTGGCGCGGTTCGCCCGCGGCTCGATCGCCTCGCTGGAAACCCCCGCCGCGCTGGAGCCGGCGCCCGCCTATGTGTTCAAGACGCGTGACGGCGCCGACACCCGGCTGGCGGACTTCCGCGGCAAGGTGGTGGTGGTCAACGTCTGGGCCATGTGGTGCCTGCCCTGCCGCACCGAAATGCCGACCCTGGCCCGTCTGGCCGAGGCCTATGAAGGCGGGGACCTGGTCGTTCTGCCGATCAATGTCGACAATGACGCGGACAAGATCGCCGACGCCAAGAGCTTCATCGACGTGCACGAGCCGCTGCCGCTGTACAGTGATCCGAAATTCCAGCTGCCGTTCGAATTGCCGGGCAAGGGCAAGATGCCCCAGACCGTGCTGCTGGACCGGCAGGGCCGGATTCGGGCGCATTTCTCGGGCGAGGCCGACTGGGCCAGCCCCGAGGTCCGCGAACTGATCGACGCCCTCCTTGCTGAAGGGCGCTGACGGCCGCGAGGCGGTCGCGGCCGTCCCGGGCGCGGACTCCTAGTTCCCCCGGGTGTCGGTCGCGGTCTCGGCCTTCTGATCGTCCGCCTTTTCCTCCAGCTTGTCGGTGGCCTCATCGACCTCCTGCGCAACCTCGCTGGCGCCGGCCGCGATGGCCGAGCCGACCTGGGCGGCTTCCTCCTTCAGCGCGGACCCCGCCTCCTCGGCGGCCTGTCCGGTGTCGGCGGCGGCTTCATTGGCGTCGGCCTGGGCGTTGTCCTGCTCGGCCTGGCTGCAGGCGGCCAGCGACAGGGCGGCGAGGGCGGCGAGCGTGATGGTCTGGATGCGCATGGGAATCCCCTTCAGCGGTGAACCTTGGCGGTAAACGCGGGGAAGGGGGCGCGGTTGCGCCTCACGTCGAAGCGGCGCCCCAGACCGCGCGCAGACGCGCCGCCCGGCCGCAGAACCGCGTGTAGCCGGCATAGCGTTCGGGGTTCAGCCGGGCAAAGTCCTGATGATAAGCCTCCGCCGGCCAGAACCGGGCGGCGTCGCGCACCGGCGTTACGAAGCGGGCCGCTCCGATCCGCGCCGCCGCCGCACGGCGCGATGCTTCGGCCGCCGGCTTCTGCGCCGCGGTGGCGAAGACCGCGGTGGCGTAGGAGGGGCCCTGATCGCAGAACTGGCCGTCGGGGTCGGTCGGGTCGATGGTCAGCCAGAACCGGTCGACCAGTTGGCGATAGGTGATGCGGGCCGGATCGAAAGTGACCTGGACCGCCTCCAGATGTCCGGTTCCGCCGCGCACCACCTGCGCATAGGTCGGGGCCGATCCGGCGCCTCCGGCGAAGCCTGACACGGCCGAGACGACCCCGGGCATGTGTTCGAAATTGGCCTCCGTGGACCAGAAACAGCCCCCCGCAAAGACGGCGACCTCGCGCCGGCCGCTGTCGCGGACCTGGGGGGCGGCCGCCGGGGGGGAGGGCGCGCTTTCGGCGGGGTCGCCGGGCGAACAGGCCGCGATGGCGAGCAGGATCAGGCTGGCGAGGGCGCGGCGCGACATGGGACGATCTCCGGCGGACGCATCGGGCGTCCGCCTGGATATACGATCCCTCGCGACGCGAGGTTTCAAGACCCCACAAAGCAAGAACCCCCGGCCCTCTTTCGAGGACCGGGGGCTGCTTTTTGTCTGGCCTGCCGGCCTTCGGCCTGCTTGAGGCCGAAGGCTGGCCGATCGGCCTTCCGGTTTTAGCGGAA